>JAMPEF010000002.1 GCA_023665275.1 Alistipes senegalensis
CATATTTTTATTATATCACATTTGCGTTCTTTTGTAAAGTAGGTTTACTATAAATCAATTGAAAAAGTAATTTTTTATCTTTATCTTATGAATTTATTTTTTCCGTTGCACATGACAAAGACGTATGCCGGAGGAATATTTTTGATTTCTTTCAGATGGTCGGTTATCCGGAAATATTTTTCAAAAAATTTCTTTTTCACTAAACTGTACTGAAATGTAATAAATCTTCCGTTATTTCCGATGGCTTTTTTTGTTGCTTTCAGGATATTTTCAGAAATTCTTGCCGGAAGACTTGTAAAAGGAAGTCCCGATACAATATAGTTGGCGTTTTCAAATCCATGTTGTGCAAGGTATGTGTTGACATTTTCCGCACTTCCGTTTATTATGTAGATATTCGGCTGATTGCAGAAAATCTTTTCAAGTTCTCTGCAAAAAAGTTCATTCTGTTCAATGAGAATAAGAACAGTTTCGGGCTTACGATGTATAACCAGTTCACGTGTAAATGAACCTGTTCCCGAACCGTATTCTACAATAACTTTTGCAGATTTGAAGTCAATCGGTTTCATCATTTTTCTTGCAAGACTGTTTCCACTTGGTACAACTGCTCCTATTTTACGTGGGTGTCTGAGATATTCAAGTAAAAAATTCATACTAATCGCCACTCCTTTATGTAAACTAATTGTTGAGTATTTCCTTTGCCGTCTGAATCAGAATATCAACACGCATATTAATGCTTTCAAGATGATATGTAACATTAGCGTATTCAAGACTTGACATAACATACATACACTCTGAAAAATCATTGTTAAGATTCTGCAAATCCCTGTAAATAACGGCAAGACGTTCATTTATATCTGTAAAATATTTAATATCGTTCATTCTGTGAAACTTACAGAAAACAAGTTCATTGTGAAGTATTTTCAGTTTCAAATTGAATATATAGTCTATTTTATTGAATATAGGGTCTTTCCGGAAGTCTTTGCTCAAATGTTTCATTTTTGAGATATTATCCATAAATGTTACAATTTCCGTACGGAATTTTTCACGATAGCTTGAAATAAATCCAGTCAGGCGATTCTTGTCGGAAAGACCAAAAAATCCCATAATATCCCTGCAAATATCTATGATGTTTTTTTCTTCTGACTTATTAAGTTCAGAGATTCGGATATCTGAAAGCTGAATTTTTTCACCGCTGTCAGTACGATATATATTATAGCGTATACTTTTATTATTGTTATTCAAATTGGGAAAATGACGCTTCTCCCATTCTTTCAGAATCATGATGATTTCTTTAGTCTCCGTGCCTATTTTCTTTTTGAAAAATCTTGAAAAAAATCCCATGCAATTCCCCTTATATTAATCTCTTAATAATGTGTGTATCGTCAGTTATGGCGTAATTCCGACCGTTTTCAAGCTTTATATAAATGAAATCGGTATCTTCAGTTGCATTACGCCAGTCAAGAAAACGTGGGCATATATACTGATTATATGACCTGTCACTTATATAATAAGGGTGTTTGTTGTGGGGGTTTTTATCACGGTAGACAAACTTTCCGGAAGTAATCGTATACCAGTCATTTTCTATGCACTTTTTGTCACAGCCGAAACCAAAAGTCTTGCCGAAATTCTTTATAAAAGTCTTAATAAAAGCCAAACCACTCACAAACATATAAAAAAGACAGTCTACATTTGATTCACTTGCAAATGAACCTGTCATTAAGGTATTCATTTTTATAAGCATAAACATAAATATAAAAATTATGGCACTTGTCCAAAGTATTATAATATCATTGGAACGCCTCTCACGGATATATTTCAATAAAAACTGTTTCTGTTCTTCATATAAATAAACCTGATATTTTGACATAAAATCACCTCCGGATTTATTCAGTTATAGATAATATTTATTTCATTAAATAATGATTGATAAATACTATGTGCTGTAAATGCATTTTTAATTAAAGATATTAAAAAATCTGTTTCTTTGACGTTTTTTTCAGAAAGATATATTTTTAAATTCCATTTAATTATTTTTATTTGCTTATCAACAACAAAATCAACATATATATCAAATATTTCCTTATTCCATAAGAATTTAAATACTGCCGATTTGCTTTTATATGCACTTGTTAAAAACAATCTTGCATTTTGTTCTGTATCAACGGATTCAAAATAGATAAACAGTTTTTTGTCGGGCTGATAGATATTTTTAAGATTATACTTATTTACCAAATCTTCACTTTCATTTTCAGTAAGTTCCCTGTATAAAAAAGCTATAAAATCACCTCTGGATTTATTCATTTATCGACTATGGCATAGTTACGACCATTTTCAAGTTTTATATAAATGAATGTAGTATCTTCCGTTGCATAACGCCAGTCAACAAACCGTGGGCATATATACTGATTATATGATTTATCGCTTATATAATAAGGTGGCCTGTTGTGGCGGTTTTTATCACGATACACGAAATTTCCGGAAGTAATCGTATACCAGTCATTTTCTATGCACTTTTTATCACACTTGAAACCAAAAGTCTTGCCGAAACCGTCTATTAAAGCTGTGATAAAAACAAAACCACTCATCACCATAATTATACTGTGATATACAACTGCACATTTTATTTCAAATGAATTTTTCAGTGCTACATCACTATTCAGAAGCAGAAACTTATATATAAAAATTACGGCACTTAACAAAAGAATTTTAATGCTTTCGGAACGTCTTTCACGGATATATTTCAACAAAAATTGTTTCTGTTCATCATATAAATATACCTGATATGTGGACACAATACACCGTCCTTTACTGGTTACGGGTTTTAAGATTTCTGTCTATTTCACGTTTAGCATCACGCTTTGCGGAGTCTGCACGCTTGTCATAAAGTTTCTTACCCTTGCAAAGTCCTAACTGTACCTTAACTTTTGAGTCCTTGAAATATATACTCAACGGAATAAGTGAAAGTCCGTCCTGTTTGAGTGTTCCATAAAGTTTATTTATTTCCTTTTTGTGCATAAGCAGACGACGTACACGGAGTGGGTCTTTATTGAAAATATTTCCCTTTTCATACGGTGAAACGTGCATACCTCTTATGAAAAGCTCTCCTCTGTCCACCGAACACCAGCTATCTTTTAAATTCACACTGCCGTTGCGGATAGATTTCACTTCCGTACCGACAAGCTCTATACCTGCCTCGTAAGTTTCAAGTACGAAATATTCATGACGTGCCTTTCTGTTTTCGGCTATAGTCTTAGTACCTTTTGAACGCATATAAAATGCTCCTTTCATGAATTATTTTAATAAATTATATCATATTTTTACAGCTATTGCAAGCATTTTCAGGATAAAAAACACACAAATAATTTTAATAAAACTTATTTATATAATTTCTATGAATACTATAATTCATACTTATTTTTTATTATACGTTTATTATTCTGAATTACAAAAAAAGAAGTCCGGAAAAAACAAATATCCGGACTACTTTAATATGATACTGGCGGAGATGGTGGGATTCGAACCCACGGAACGTTTTACCGTTCAAACGATTTCGAGTCGTTCTCGTTATGACCACTTCGATACATCTCCATATGGTACTTTAATATTATATCACATACGGAAATAAAAATCAAGTGTTTTCATAAAAAATATTTATTTTAACAAATTATATTTTTTATGAAAAATTCATATATTTTGCTGGACATTCTGCATAAAATATGTTATAATTATTGTAACATAATAAAAGGAGGTTTTTCTATGAAAATGATTTTTATCGGCGCTAATCATGAAGTAACCGGCAGCTGTACATATCTTGAGGCTTGCGGAAAAAAATTCCTTGTGGATTTCGGCATGGAACAGGGTGAGGATTCTTTTGAGAATGCACAAATACCTGTTGCACCTTCGGAGATAGATTTTGTACTTCTCACCCACGCCCACATTGACCACTCCGGAATGCTTCCGCTTTTATATGCCGGAGGTTTCAGCGGTGAGATACATTCCACAAAAGCTACAGCAAATCTATGCTCTGTAATGCTCCGTGATTCCGCACATATTCAGGAATTTGAGGCAGAATGGAAAAACCGTAAAGCCCGTCGGCGTGGTGACGAGGAATATGAACCGCTCTACACTATGGACGAGGCTATAGGGGCATCGGAATTATTTGTCCCGCACACCTATGAAATACCCGTTGAAATCTGTGAAGGAATAACTGTTACATTCCGTGATGCCGGTCATCTGTTAGGTTCGGCAAGCGTCATAATTGACCTTATGGAAGATGACGTTTCAAGGCGGATAGTTTTTTCCGGCGATATAGGAAATACAAATCAACCACTTATCCGTGACCCTCAGTATATCGAAAATGCCGACTATGTAATTATGGAATCGACATACGGAAGCCGTATCCATAACAGACCCACGGATTACGTCACGGCACTTGCGGATATTCTCCAAAAAACTTTCGATAATGGCGGAAGTGTTATTATACCATCGTTTGCAGTCGGAAGAACTCAGGAAATGTTATATTTCATACGTCAGATAAAAGCCGATAATTTAATTACCGGTCATGAAGATTTTCCGGTATACGTCGACAGTCCGCTTGCTAATGAAGCTACAGATATTTTCATTAATAACCGTGAAAGCTGTTATGATGAAGAGGCGCTTTCATTTGTACGGCGTGGCATAAATCCGATAACTTTTGATGGGCTTATCCGTACCGTAACAAGTGACGACTCACGAGCTATAAACGACGATACACGTCCGAAAGTCATTATTTCCGCAAGCGGTATGTGTGAAGCCGGACGCATAAAACATCATCTTAAACATAATCTATGGAAGCCCGAAAATACTATACTTTTTGTCGGCTATCAGGCTATAAATACACTCGGCAGAAGTCTTGTCGACGGCGCAAAAAAAGTAAAGCTATTCGGTGAAACCGTTACAGTTACCGCAAAAATACAACAGCTCCCAGGTGTAAGCGGTCATGCAGATTCCGACGGTCTTATGAAATGGGCTGAATCCATTTCGGGTGTGCGGAAATTCTTTATAAATCATGGTGATTCAACATCATCGGAAACATTCGCACAGAAGTTACGTGATGAACTCAGTGTTGATGTATACGTACCATACAGCAGTGCAGAATTTGATATAACAAATGGTGTTGTTACAGTCGACGCCGAACCACGTCCCGTGCCGAAAAAATCCCATGCCAACGAAAACGTGCATTACAATAACCTGCTCACAGCATCGGAACGCCTATACAGGCTTATTCAGAACTCACAAGGGCGCACTAATGCCGATATGCGTAAACTCGCTGAGGCTATAAACAGACTCTATGAAAAATGGAAACTATGATTTCTTCCAGACGGCTTTTATAGTCATATCGTTTTCAGGGAGAATTTTTATAACAGGAGATTTTATTTCCGTCGCTGAAAGTTTCGCACCGGTTACAATCCATTTTTCAAATTCATAATTTTCTTCCGGAACGGCTGTTATAGTTATTTTACAGTCGGAAAAATACTGACCTTTCCAGTCCTTGCCGGAAATATCCGGAGTAATTGTATTTATCTTTATACTTCCCTGCCTGCTCTGTTTAAGAGTTACGCTTTTAAGAGAGCCGTTAAGTCCGGCGGCTCTTTTAAGGCTGTCTGTGGCATATGTAAAGCGATTCTGATAAAATTCTTTTATAGTATTCATTTCGCTGTCAAATCTGTATACATTATCAGATATTTTAAATCTGCTGGCATAAAATCTCTCACACGTATCAAGAATCTGCTGACGGTATTTTTCCCTGTACTCCTCAATTACGGAATCTGTCTTCTCCGGACTGAAATCATAATTAACTAAATCCATAAACGTATTGCAGAATTTTTCTTTAAAATCCGGATTTCTTAAAAGACGGGTAAACATCCGGCTGATGTTATAATCATAACCGGCTATACGTGCGAAAGTATCGGCTTTATATGATGTATCATTATTTTTAAATAAACCCGTCGTGAAATCTGTATCAAAAAGCAACATACGCCATCTGCCATCCGCATAGGGATTTGATTTATCAATCTTATCAGAACGCCATACCGCAAAATTATTCCATGGCCAGTCACCGTTGCACCAGTAAATCTGTACCGCAAAATATTCAATAAAACTTTCTATATCAACTTCACTGCAAAAATCCTTGTAATTTTCGTCAGATGTCATGTCTACATACACGTATTTTGAAAGAAGTTTATTCCAGTCTTTGTAATCCTCTTCCGTACCCTCTTCAACTTCATTATTTTTTATTATAGCGACGTTTTTCTTTTTTATATCATAGTGATTTTTTATAAAGCTGTCGTCGGTCTTTTCGGTGAGAGTATAAAACCCCCAGAACTCACCGTCTATGAAAACTATACATTCATTCATGGGCTGCATGGTAAGATTTCTGTCATTTATTAACTTCTGATTTATATTATCTCTTAAATATGAATAAGATGTATCATTTCCGGCATTTCGTATAGAAAGTCTGTCATAAGTTTTAACTGGTTCACCCGTGATGGCATTTACTGCCTGACCGTCGAAAAAATCATAATCAAATTCCTTACAGCCGTATTCCTCACGGGCGTATATATTAAAGCTCTTCTGTGGCGTTGCACGTGATGTAGCGCCCTTTACTCGTATACCTACATTTTCCGAAAGAACTTTTTTCCCCTTGTCGAATACCTCAAAAACTGCCTCACGTTCCCATTCTCTGCCTTTCTGAGTGTAATTTGCTTTTTTGTTCCATGCCTCAATACTTTCTGAGTTATACATATCATAATATGCACCCTTGACATATATTCCGGTTTTATAGTCAAACAGATTGTCAGGGTCTGTGACTATGGAAATAACTTTCATATCCTTATAGTATGAACCGTAAGTCTTTCCTAAAAAATAACTTGCTGTAACAGTCCTGCTCCGTCTGCCGATTTCGTCAACAGCTACTGCACGTATAACAAAAGCCTTATCTACCTTTTTAACGGGTGCTGACGCACCATATGCACTTATATCGGTGCGTGCGCTCAATACGTTAGGCGAATCTGATTTATCATACACCCGTATATGTGCATTGTATTTCTGTGAATTAATATTCGGATTACTGCCGTCAAGAGTATAATATACCGTTGTTCCACGTGGAACATTTATAGTAAGCATGAAATCTTTTTCATAAAACCCACTTTCGTGGGAAAGTTCCGGCGCTTCTACCTGAATTTTTTCATTAGGTGAAATGTTCGATTGATAGGGCGTACACTCCATGATGGCATAATTTCCGCTACCGTCCGGAAACTGTCCATATGATGTATCCGGTTCTGTCTTTTTAAAAGTAATCCTGTCTTTTTCGTTGCCTTTTCGGTCCGAAAGAATCAATATATTTTCTTCATTGTCTATGTCAATATCGGCGTGCTGTGGCGAACAGAAAATAACCGTCTTCTGTCCTGCTTTAAGGACAGTACCAGCCGCAAGCGTACATTTTAAAGGGTCATTCGGGTCGTCCGAAAGTCCCCAGCCGCTTAAATCAACTTTATCTGTTGAACTGTTGCATATTTCCACCCAGCTATATAACTCTCCGTCCGGCGCTTTATAAAATGTATTCTCTGAACATACTTCGTTTATGCTTATTCCGCCGCTTGCTGAATGCACTTCTGGCGGTATCTGAATACAAAAAAATACACCGGCAATTATTCCGGCGGAAATTATCCGGATAAATCTTTTAATTATATTATTCACTTCCTTTTCAACAACATATCCCTAATTATAACACAATAATTACTTTTTGTAAAGCAACCGTTTTACTTAAATGAATGTCAAAAAAATACTGTATTTTTTAGCTATTATGCATAAAAATAAAGCTGATTTGGTGAAAACACTTGAAAACCTATCGTGAGTATGTTATAATATAAGGAACTATAAGGAATATTTTATCGGAAAAATGTCGGGGAGGACTGAAAATGGATAAAAATTGTCTTAAAAAACTTGACAGTATGTTTGAAACTTTTTCTATTATATCGGAGGGAAGTTATATCTATCTGTGCGATATGAAAACAAATTATTCCCGCTGGTCAAGAAGTGCTGTTGATTATTTCAACCTGCCTGACCGCTATATGTATAACGCCGGCACTATATGGGAGCAATATATTCACCCTGATGACCGTGAATCTTACCGGCAAAGTATAGAAAATATATTCTCCGGAAAAGATAACGGGCATGATATGCAGTACCGTGCTAAAGCATCGGACGGAAGCTATGTTGTATGCACTTGTCGTGGTGCAGTTATCCGTGACGAAAACGGCGAACCGGAATACTTCGCCGGCGCTATAAAAAATCATGGCTCCTTAAGCTACATAGACGCAATAACCGGTTTACGCAGTCTTTACGGTTTCTTTGACGATATTAAAACTGTTCTCTGGAAAAAGAAAAAAGGTTCAGTAATTATTACCGGAATAACAGGTTTTTCCGTTATAAACGATATGTACGGCTATAAATTCGGAAATAAAGTTCTCAGAAATTTTGCTAACTCCATACAGAAAATTTTTGCAAATTACGGCTCAGTCTACCGCATGGACGGTACTAAATTTGCCATAATAAGCAGTTCCCTTGACGAAAAATATCTTACAGAATTATATAACAGACTCCGTGAAGAAGTATCGCATAATTTTCAGGTTGACACCGAAAAAGTAAGCCTCTCACTCAATGCGGGTCTTATGGTGCTGAAAGATTTCAACATTGAAAGTGAAACTATATATTCATGCCTCAAATATATATATTACGAATCCAAAAACAGACGGCTTGGCGATATGGTCATTTTTGAGAACGTCGAAAACGGAAAAAACAGAAACTCTATCGAAACTATAAACGTTATCCGTAACAGCGTTATCGAAAACTGTAAAGGTTTTTTCCTGTGTTATCAGCCGATAATGTTTGCCGATACTGAAAAACTAAAGGGCATGGAAGCTCTTATCCGCTGGAAAAATGATAAGTACGGCGTTGTACCACCTGTGCAGTTCGTACCGGTTCTTGAACAGGACGTACTTTTTCCGGAACTTGGCAGATGGATTTTAAGACAGGCTATGACTGACGGAAAAAATTTTCTTGAAAAATATCCCGATTTTATAATGAATGTCAATATATCATATGCACAGCTTGAAAAAAGCGATTTTGTATCTGATGTTTTCAGCATACTTAAAGAAACAAATTTTCCGCCGGAAAATCTCTGTCTTGAAATCACTGAAAGATGCCGTCTGCTTGATATGGAAACCCTTAACAATATGTTCAGAATTTTCAAGGAACACGGTATAAAAATAGCTCTTGACGATTTCGGTACTGGTTTTTCTTCTCTTGGTATTCTCCGCACACTTCCTATTGATACAGTCAAGATTGACCGTGAATTTGTCAAGGATATTGAAAAAAGCCATTCAGACCAAAGTACTGTACAATTTATTTCAACGCTTGCAGACGCATTCAAGGCGGAAGTATGTGTTGAGGGTGTGGAAACAGCTAATATGCGTGACTTCCTAAAACGATACGGAATAAAAAGTTTTCAGGGCTATTATTATTCAAAGCCAATTCCGGCTGAGGAGTTTATAAGCAAAGATTTTTAAATATCAACTGCCGGAATACTCTTCCGGCAGCTTTTATATTTACAGAAAATTCATACAATGACAAGAATAATATGATATAATATTATTATAATTCAAATAAGGGGGAATATTATGACCAGAAACGAAAAAAGGGCATACGGTCTTATAAAGATACGCAACATGAGATTTTCAATGATTATCGGCTATGCGGTTATAATCGTGGCGGCAATAATCGGCGTTACGCTTTTTGCCGTCCATACAAGTGAAAAAGTCCTAAAAAATAAAGTCAGTTCCATGACTACTTCACTTAACACACAGCTTAATATCAATCTCAACAACTATCTTTCACGCCTTGAAAATGCCGCAACGCTTGCCTTTTCAATCGACGAGGCATACACCTATGATACTACTGATAAGGAAAAAGACGAATACGAGGGCATAAATACGGAAAAAACTATCTCTGACCAGCTTTCAAGAATATGTCTGATGGAAAATTTCCTTGATTATGGCATTGTTTACCGCAATAATGATACTATCGGCAATATATCAAAAGGCACTAAAAGTCTTTTCACAGACAATATGTTTGAAGAATTTGAAAAAATGATTACCAATAACCGCACCCGTGATGGCTGGTATACCGGTTATCAGGACGACTATGAACGCATCTACTATGTAAAGTACATACATGATAATGCACTTCTTGTTATATCTATATACACTTCTGAACTTTCGGACGTTATAAGAAATTCTGAAACCGACAACGGCATGACTATACGACTTACTGACCAGAAGTACATAATTATGAACTCAACCGAAAAGGACGAACCCGGAAAAAATATCCCGTTTGAAATAGGTCAGCAGGTTGAGGGTAAGGACGCTTCTACAATTCTTGGCGAAAAATATCTTACTACTGTAAATTCATGTAACGTCGGCTGGTATATTGTCTGCTCAATACCTACAGATATTATCATGAAAGAAAAAAACCAGATGCAGATATATATTTATCTTGTCGCTGCACTGGCTGCAATTGTTGCCGTTCTTATCGGAATCTTCTTTACTTCAAAACTTGCCGACCCTGCACGTATTGTTGCCGCTAATCTGAGTGAGGGTACTCGTGATGAGGAATACAGTTCACTTCTTACACGTGGGGCATTTGTCGAAAAGGTTGACGGAATACTTTCCGACACAAAAAATTCTTATGCCATGCTGCTTATCGATATGGACAACTACAATGAAATGATTTATAATTTCGGACGCAGTTACGCTGAGGGAAATATCGGAAGACTTGTAAACGAAATTCAACGGCTCTTTCCTAAAGCTGAGTGCATAGGCAGAATAAATACCGATACTTTTGCAGTCCTTACGAGCATAACCGAAAAAGACAGTATGTTAAGTCACAAGGAACTTTCAAGAAAATGTGCAGAAGTCTGTGCTGATTTCCGCAGCGCCGCACAGACTGACAGAGGGGTATTCCCTATAACTGTAAGTATCGGTGCGGCTGTTGCTCCCGATAACGGACTTACCGCAGACAAAATTTTTGACTGTGCAAATATAGCGCTCTTTACTGCAAAGAAAAACGGTAAGGACAGTTTTGTAATCTATGATTAAGGAGGTGCGTAAAATGAAAATTTTCCGCAGAATACTTGCACTTACAGGCAGTCTTGCTTTAATCTCCTCCGCTGCCTGCTCCTCCCGTGAACCAGTCGTCACACAACAGGAAAAACAAACGGAAATAAATCTTTCATGGTGGGGTACAGACGCAAGAAACAAATATACCATAAAGGCTGTTGAACTTTTTGAAGAAAAATATCCGAATATAAAAGTAAATTGCAGCTATTCCGAATGGTCAGGCTATGAAGAAAGAAGTAAAATTCAGATGCGTTCCAATACGGAAGCGGACGTCATGCAGATAAATTTTAGCTGGCTTTCACAGTATTCAGAGGACGGTGAAGGCTACTATGATATAAATGACCTGAAAAATTTTAAGATTTCTAATTTTTCTGATGATGTTCTTGAATACGGCATAAAAAATGACCATCTCAACGCTGTACCTATTGCCATGAACGCCGAAACCGTTTATATAAATCAGGATATTTATGACCGGTATGGTCTTGATATCCCGAAAACATGGGACGATTTATTCCATGCCGCCGACGTTATGAAAAAAGACGGTATATATGCTATGAGCGGAGCTTCCAAATCAATATGGCTTTATCTTATCGCCCATACTGAACAGGTTACAGGCAAGAAAATTATTGAAAACAATAAGCTGAATTTCAAATCACAGGACTTTCAGAATATGATTGACTTCTACAAGGAACTTGTTGACAGGAATGTTATTCCTCAGCTTGAACACTATGACAGCAAGGAAATAGTTAAAGGAACTTATGCCGGCTCTATAGCGTGGGTAAGCGACGCAACAAACTATTTTGGTACTATGATTGAGGACGGAATGAATATAATCACAGCCGACTATACAACTCTTGACGGAAACAATGTCGGCGAGGGCTGGTACGCTAAACCCGCTACCATGTACGCCGTAAGCAGAAACACTCAGCACCCTGAAGAAGCCGGATTATTACTTGATTTCCTTATGAACAGTCCCGAAATGGCGGAACTTCAGGGCGTTGAAAAAGGCATACCGCTTAGTACCGCCGCCAAAAAAACTATTGAAAAAAATTATATGCTGTATGGTATTCAGTACGAGGCATCACAGAAACTTGAAAGCTGTCAGCTTGCTGAACTTTCACCGGTTCTTGAAAACAACGGGCTTATAGATGATTTCTTTTCGGCGTGCAATGACGTTCTTTATGACAAGGCGACTTCTGAAGACTCCGCCACCTCACTTATGATAAAAATTGCTGATTACTTTTAAGGGGGAATTTTTATAATACGCATAATGTTTGTATGTCACGGCAATATATGCCGTTCACCTATGGCGGAATTTATCATGAAAAAACTTGTTTCTGACGCCGGATTACATAATAAATTCTATATTACGTCGGGTGCTACAAGTTCGGAAACTATCCACTATAACGGCATTGGCAGTCCGGTATATCCACCGGCAAAATCTGAACTCAGGAAACACGGCATAGGTTGTGACGGAAAACTTTCCGTACAGCTGAAAAAATCCGACTATGAAAACTATGACTACTTCATAGGCATGGACACTGCCAATATCCGCAACATGAAAAAAATTCTCGGCGACGATAAAAAAATATATAAGCTCCTTACATTTGCCGGACGTTCCGACGACGTCGATGACCCATGGTATACAGGTGATTTCCGGACAGCCTATGATGATATTTATTCCGGCTGTTCGGAACTATTAAAAAAACTCACACGCTGAATACAAAAAATAAATTTTGTCATAATATACAATAATATCCCTTACTTGACAAGGGATATTTTTTATGCCGTCAATTGATTTTTTATTCCGGAAATGATATAATCTATATGGAATTTTTTTATTGAGGTGGTATAATTAAATGAGTCAGTTCAGAAAACAACATATGCCGATAGCATGGCATGAAATTGTAGAAAATGAAAATCCCGTACCAGCGGTCAACGCCTCCCTGAAAGAAAAGGCTACACTTGTGGGACGTTTAGGACTTATGATGTTATCAAGTGGTACGGGTGCATGGAGAGTACGTGCCTGCATGAATAAAATCGCCCGTGCATTAGGAATAACCTGCACCGCTGATATAGGACTGCTTGCAATAGCCTACACGTGTATTGAAAACGGTGAAACCTATACAAACGCCCTGTCAATAAACACTACCGGAGTTAATACCGACCGTCTAAACTATTTGGAAGAGTTTGCGGACGGTTTTCACGAAAGAGCCAATAAATATTCAGTGGAACAGTTCCACCATATACTTGACAAATTTCAGCAAATGCCGGCAAATTACAAGGCATGGAATTTAGGGCTTGCCTCTGCAATAGCCTGTTGTGCGTTCACGTTCCTGTTAGGCGGAGGAGCAGTAGAGATGATATGTGCATTTTTCGGAGCAGGTGTGGGAAATTTTGTCCGGAAAAAATTACTTGAAAGGCATATAACGCTACTTGCAAACGTCACCGCTGGTGTGGCAGTTGCCTGCTCCGTGTACATGATATGCCTTGAACTCGCTGAAATAATAATGGGTGTTTCAAGCGTACATCAAGCCGGTTATATATGTTCAATGTTGTTTGTCATTCCAGGGTTTCCGCTTATAACCGGTGGTATTGACCTTGCTAAACTTGATTTGCGGTCGGGTCTGGAAAGAATAACATACGCTGTTTTAATAATCGGCATGGCAACCCTTACCGGCTGGATCACAGCGACTATATTTAAATTTCACCCGTCTGAGTTTGTCGAAATGGAACTTACCCCGTTATTAAAGCTGGTGCTAAGACTTGTAACAAGTTTCTGTGGTGTATATGGCTTTTCGCTTATGTTCAACAGTCCACGTAAAATGGCACTCACTGCCGGAATTATGGGCATGATTGTAAATACACTCCGTCTTGCACTGATAGACTTTACTTCAATTCCTGTAAGTGCGGCGGCATTTATAGGGGCTTTATGTGCCGGACTTATTGCGTCGGCACTGAATAAAAAAGTAGGCTATCCGAGAATAACCCTCACAGTGCCATCAATAGTAATAATGATTCCCGGAATGTTCATGTACAAGGGTGTATATTACATAGCCCTGAACGAAATTCAGACGGGTGCTTTATGGCTCACAAAAGCCTTGCTTATAGTAGTATCACTTCCGTTAGGTCTTATATTTGCCCGTATCTTTACAGACAAGAATTTCAGAAAAAGCAGTTAATAAAAACCCTCCGAACCGTTACAGTCCGGAGGGAATTTTTTTATTTATACTTTCTTTTGTTTATCTGTAAAATGCGGATTCACCTAATATAAATCTTTCGTCATCACTTGACAAAATAGCCTGTTGTATCTGTTCTTCTTCTGCTTCCACGGCGGGTACGGCTTCTTCCTGTAGCTGTTCCATTTCTTCCTGTAATTTTGCCTGCTCCTCCTGTGCCTTGTAAATTTTCGCCTGTTCTTCTTCTGAAAGCAAATCATAGTAACCATCACTGTCAGGACTTATTATGGTTGTAGTTTCTGTATTGGCAGATTTTAAAATTACAGATGCATTTGAATCACTTGAAAACATTATACCCGACTGTGAAAAATACATTTTCAGGTTTTTCAGGATTTCATTATCATAAGGCACTGCAAGTGTACTTACAGACCGTTCATCATAACTTTTCAGTGAAAGAGAATAAAAATCTATTTGATTGTTTTTGTTTTCATCTCTGGAATAATCCATAAATGTTTCCGTCGTAACGTAACCATATGCTATTGCATTATCTGAAGATTTTTCCCTGTCAAATAAGGACGTTTTCACAAAAAGCGACTCACTTTCTTCCGGCAAGGACGAAAAACCATCAAAGCAGACTGCATTTTTCCATGTATCATCTGTATTAAACGTCTTGTTTATATCATAGTAGTAAGTTTCGGGGTTTTCGTCCATCTTGTCGCCATAGTAAATAAATTGTGATACATTATAATATATTTTTTCGTCATCGGATTTGAAGATATTTCCGTAATCGAAAGACGCCAGCGAAACTTTATTTTTATATCTGTCTGTCATGAACGATTCCGCCGTACTTGCCGGTGTAAAATTCGCCATAATCGCAATGCTTACCGCTGTATCGTCCATTTCCTGATATATTTCATCAATATATTTCAAGTCGTCATCGGTAAATTTCGCTTTTGTATCAGCAACCGCTATGAAATTGGAATTTTTATACTCCCCTGTATACTCCACAGCGTAAATCTGATTTGTCGGAATATTATCATACGTTCTTACGAATATGCGGACGTTTATATTATCTTTTCCGCATTCTTTGAACGGACATGAATACAACGGCGTCACCAGTCTGTCGTATTTTATATAGTCGTCAAGTGGTAAATCGTATATTCTGTAGGTATTCTGTGAAATTTCTGCGTTTATTTCGTCAATGATTTTTGAGTATATTTTTTTTGAACTGCTACCAAGGCTTGCTATCAGGTTATCGACAAACCTTGTCTGTGGAATAACAAAGGCACATACCGCACAGGCAACCACAATGGCAGTCCATTTAAGAATTTTAGGTTTTTTTGATTTTCCCGTTATGTTTTCAAGGTCGCATACGGTGAATCCGCTTTCGGAAAAATCCGGATTTTTTTCAGGAAAAGCCTTTGAAGAAATCCTGTCAAAGCAATCCACAGATGAAGAAAGTTCATTCATTTTGTCTCTGAACATTTTTTCAAATTCCTGATTTATTTCAGGATTATTTTTATTCACTTGTCAGCACCTGCCTTTTCCTGTAAGATAGCAATAGCTTTTTTATACCTTGATTTTACCGTTGATTCAGGGCATTTCATTATTTTTGCTATTTCCTTGAATGTAAGTTCTGAACAGCATTTCAGCACAATAACCTGACGCTGTTTGTCGTTCAGATATTCAAGTAAATGATTTATATAAATACTGTCTTCAACAGTCTTGTCAGCGTCGCCGTAACTTCTGATGTAAATATCAGAACTTTCATTCTCTCTTTTATATTTACGACGATACTCAAGTGCAACGTTGCGGGCGATAGTAAGAATAAACCCTCTTCCGTCTCCTTTTTTTACGGAAAAACGCTTGACCTGTGTAAGCCGGACAAAAGTTTCAGCGACACAGTCTTCTGAAAGATGATAGTCTGAGGTTATGCCGAATGCTATGGCAAATACACTGTCCTTGAACATATTATAGAGTTTTTCCAGTTTTTCTTTGGACTCCGAACAGCCGGAAATCAGTTCATTTATGTTTTCTCCTGATATGTCATAATTTACAGTCTGTTCGTGTGGATTTAATAGCGCTGAAATTTTACCGTCACCTCCGGCATAGAATTTAGAATCGACAGTCAAAGTCCGTCACTCCTTTCGGTAGGGGTTTATGTTGTGAAAAGCCTTTCATATATAAGTGATTTGAGGAGTGAATAAAGACGAAATTTTTCCGAAAATTTTCAAAATCTGATTTTTGCCTGTTTTCAGGGATTTTTTATGTTAACCACGGTTAACAATATCCGGTACATTATTATTATAACATAATTTTTTTCAAAAATAAAGAAAAATTTTCAGAAAACTATTGACAAATGATTTTAAATATGATATATTAAACATATGAACAAGTATTCATATTTGAAAGGAATGATTTTCATGAAACAAAGCTACATTGTAAATAATCTTGACTGCGCCCACTGTGGCGGTAAGATTGAGGCACTTATTGCCGATATGCAGGGCATTGAAAGCGCTGTACTCAACTTTCCGCTGAAAAAGCTGACTGTCACCGGAAATATAACGTCTGATACTCTCACACTTATGAATAAACTTGCACGGACAATAGAATCAGAAGTTGAGATTATACCGGCTGAAAAAACTTCCACGATAACTAAAACTTACACTGTAAAAAATCTCGACTGCGCTCACTGTGGTGGTAAAATTGAGGCACTTATTGCCGATATGCAAGGAATCGAAAGCGCTGTACTCAACTTTCCGATGAAAAAACTGACCATCACCGGAAACATTGATGAAGACACACTCGAACTTATGAACGACCTTGCACAAGCTGTTGAAGCCGGCGCTGAAATCGTACCATTCACGGAAAACAAACCAGCTCCGGAAGCTACATCATCTCCGGAAACCACAACCGAAAAAGATAAAAAAATCCCTGAATTTGTACCGCTTATTATTGGAATTATTCTTTTTGCGGCGGCGATTATCACTGAAAATTTCACCGGAATCAAAATACTTTCCCTGATGCTTTTCATATTTGCATATATTATACTTGGATTCAATGTTATAAAGTCAGCATTTAAAAATATCCGTTCCGGAAACCTGTTTGACGAAAATTTCTTAATGACGGTCGCCACAATAGGAGCGTTTGCGCTTGGTGAATATTCGGAGGCTGTTGGAGTTGTACTGTTTTTCCGCATAGGTGAACTTTTTGAAGATTACGCCGTATCAAAAAGCCGTAAGGCTATAACGGATATTGCAAGTCTTAAAGCAGATTTTGCGGACGTCCTGAAAAACGGCGAATTTATCCGTACACCAGCCGAAAATATACAAATCGGCGATATTCTCCGTATAAAAGCCGGTGAGCGTATAGCTGTTGACGGAGTTGTTGAAAATGGTGAATCAAGAATAGATACATCTGCCGTAAATGGTGAACCTGTTCCGCTGACCGTCCGCAAAGGTGATGAAATACTTTCGGGCTGTATAAATCTTTCTGAAAATTTCACACTCCGTGCTAACGCTACCGCTAATGAATCAATGATTTCAAAAATTGCACAGGCTGTTGAAGAGGCTACTTCCTCAAAGCCGAAAATTGACAGATTCATAACAAAATTTTCAAGAGTGTACACACCTATAGTACTTACAATAGCGCTTCTTACAGCGGTTATCCCGTCAGTTGTGACGGGTGAGTGGCATAAATGGATATATTCCGCCCTTACTTTCCTTGTAATAAGCTGTCCGTGTGCATTGGTTTTAAGCGTTCCGCTTGCGTATTTTTCCGGAATCGGCGTCGCCTCAAAACTTGGTATACTTTTTAAGGGTGGTTCAGCTATTGAAGCTCTTGCCGGTGTAAAAAATATAGCATTCGACAAAACAGGTACTCTCACCAACGGAGATTTTACAGTTACAGATGTAAAGACTTTCGGTAATATCTCAGAAGAAAAATTACTTGAATTTTGTGTTTCGTGTGAAAAATCTTCCACGCACCCCGTTGCCGAAAGCATTGTTGAATACTGTGAAAAAAATTCAATAAAAGCGGTCATGCCGGAAAAAGTCGCCGAAATCGCCGGACGTGGCATATCAGCAGTAATTGACGGTGAAAAAGTTTTATGTGGTAACAAAAGACTTTTGACGGAAAATAATATCACTGTTCCGGAATACAACAACACCGGAAGTATCATATATGTTGCCGTCGGTGACGCTGTAAAGGGCATAATAACTGTCTCCGATACCGTGAAAAAAACTTCTGCTGAAACTGTTTCCACACTTAAGTCTATGGGAATACGTACCGCAATGCTTACCGGTGACAAGTCAGAAAATGCCGTCGCCGTCGGTGAAAAACTCGGCATTGACTATGCAAAGGGCGATTTACTTCCCGACGGAAAACTTCGTGAAATAGAAAAAATCCGTAAGGAAAACGGTTCAGTAATGTTCATAGGCGACGGCATAAATGATGCGCCCGTACTTGCTGGTGCTGACGTAAGCGGTGCTATGCAGAACGGTTCTGACCTTGCATTAGAGGCGGCAGATGCTGTATTCATGAACTCCGAACCGGATTCAGTTCTCAGAGCTAAAAAAATAGCCGACAGGACTTTAAAAGTCGCATATCAGAATATAGTTTTTGCTCTTGCTATAAAAGCTGTTGTTATGGTTCTCGGACTTATCGGACACCCTAACATGTGGCTTGCGGTCTTTGCGGATTCCGGAACTGCTATGCTGCTTATCCTCAACTCTGTAAAAATTCTCAATGCTAAAAAATATCAGTGAAAATAAACGGGAGGTATTAAAACCTCCCGTTTTAAATATATTGAAATATACTTTACAAACTATTTAATATATGTTATAATTCTTTTATAAAAATATTTTAAGGAGACAGCATGAAAAAATTTTTTATTCCAATTATGGCGCTCAGTCTTGTGACAGGCTGTTCACAGGAAGTGCAGACGCTACCCGCAAATGTAACCACACCCTCTGTGACGGGAACTACAGTTCCGGACAGCATACCTGTAATTTCACAGAAAACAAACGTAAAACCTCCTGATGACCTTATTCTTGAAACACCGGAAAATGTCGAAATTTACGATTATATTACTATTTCTGAATTTGTAGAAAAATCAAATGTGGAAATTCTCAATGGTGACAGAATGCTTGATACCTCTGAAATGGGTGAACACGAAATCTATATAAACTGTCGTTGTAGTTACGGAGAGTTTCAGCAGAAAGTGACGTATACAGTCGCCGATACTACACCACCTACACTTCTTAATATGGGTGTTTCACCGTATGTCACACAGGGAACTGAATTTGATTTAAAGACCCTTGTCGGCTATGCTGATAACTATGACCCCGTCCCCACCCTGACTTACGACGGTGAAGTAAATACTGAAGAAATCGGAAACTATCCCATAGATGTACACGTCACGGACAGTTCAGGTAATGAAACTTCATGGAGCATGACTGTCGTTGTATTAAGTGAAACACCATCATATGAATTTAACGGCGAATGGACACCTGATTACAGCGACGGCACGCCTTTCACTGAATTTATTGAAACTTATTCCGGTGAAAACAGAAAGTTCGGAATAGATGTCTCAACGTGGCAAGGTGATATAGACTTCAATGCAGTGAAAAACGCCGGTTGTGATTTTGTCATAATACGTATGGGGCATTTCTATGACGAAATAAAACAAGATGACTGGTATGCTGAAAATATCCGTAAAGCCCGTGAAGCAGGTCTTGAAGTGGGTATATATTTCTATACTACATTGCATTCCTCCGAAAGCGTAAAGGAACTTGCAGAATACATAAATGAAACGCTTGACGGTCAGGAACTTGATTTTCCTGTTGCTTTTGACTGGGAAGAATTTACAAACTTTCAGGAGTTTAATATAAGTCTCCACGAACTCAACGAACTTTTCAACCTCTTCTGTGCGGAGATGGAAAGTTATGGCTATTCGGCAATGCTTTACAGCAGTAAGAATTTTCTGCTCAATTCGTGGACAAATAACTATAATGAACCCGTCTGGCTTGCACATTTTGTGGACGAAACAGACTATACCGGCGACTATTTCATATGGCAGGCAAGCTCTACCGGACTTATTGACGGTATAGAGGGCTATGTTGATATGAATATTCTTTACACGGACAAAATTAAATAAATCAAAAAACTACCGGAAACGGTAGTTTTTATTAAGGAGGTTATTTTATTAAAATACTTACTGACATTGAAATAAAATCCATGCCCGGATTCAAAGAAATTCCGGAATATGATGACAAATATATAAACAGTATTTATAATAACTGGGTGTTTCTGGACAGATTCTATGATACTATGAAAAAAACAATAAGTCCGGAAATTATTCTTTACAGTGAATATTACTGGATAACATTATTTATAAATGCGTATTATAAAAAATACAATACGAACTACTCAGGCTTTGAACAATTTCAATTCAAGCTTATTGAAAGTATAGAATATACTTTAGGAAATGTTGATATAGCTTTACTTGAAAAAATAGAATTATCAATTGATAAGATTATTTGACTATATTTTCCGACGGTATTTTGTAGGAGTTACACCAACTATTTTTTTAAACTGTCGCATAAAATGCTCTTCATTGTCGTAACCGCACATTGTCGCAACCTGTGAAACTGTACATGAAGTTTCACTTAAAATTTCCTTAGCCTTTTCAATTTTTCCGCTTATGACATCTGAAATACATGATACCCCGAACATCTCTTTATAGATATGCTGAAAATATGAACGTGACATACTGACATCTGCCGCCATAGAATCAACGTTCCATTTCATCTGCGGATTTCTATAAACCTTTTCCCTTAACTCCATAAGCGCACTGTAATGTGGGTCAACAGTCTGTTGTGACTCTTCATGCCGTCCGGAAGAATCACTAATCTTCAATAATAATGTCTTCATAAGAGTATCAGTCATTTTCAGACGTCTTGAAGCAAGTGAATAATATTCACAAGTTATATTCCGCATAATATTGCTTATAAAGTCAACGTCCGCAAACTGAACAGGTCGATTAAACGGAAGTTCAATCGATTCAAAAAATTCATTATCGCCTTTTTTTTTGAAACATAACCAGTCACATATAAAAAAATCATTATCGGCGGAATACTCCCATATGACCGTATCATCATACAGCACGAAAGTAAACGGCGGTGTATGGTAATTCATTCCGTTCATATGAAATATTGTACTGCTTTTCGTGAGAATAAGCATAAAAGAATTTTTTTCCGGTTCGTG
The DNA here is from genome assembly GCA_023665275.1 of Alistipes senegalensis. Classification (GTDB taxonomy): domain Bacteria; phylum Bacillota; class Clostridia; order Oscillospirales; family Ruminococcaceae; genus Ruminococcus. The sequence continues at coordinate 21,662 of JAMPEF010000002.1, forward strand.
CCGGAATGTGTATTCATTGCCATACACTGAATTATATCCGATAGATAATATATTCACTCAATCACTCCCTGACGGCAATAAAACGCCATTCAATATTTTTCCAGTACTCACCGGCGTAATCAATACCCACTCTTGAGGCCGTTTTTATCTCCGGACGGAATCCGTCATCTTCAATCCATATTTCAGAATTTCCGCATATTTCCTGTTTATTAAAATTGCCATCAATTTGCAGATATTTTGTTATTTTTGCAGGTCCGTTATGGGCTTCTCCGGCACGTATAAGAACACATTGCGGGTTTCCGACATCACCGGTGGTGATATTCATAAGCCAGTGAATGCCATAACAGAGATAAACATAAATTTTTCCACTTTCTCCGTAAAGAATTTCCGTCCGCTTGGTTTTTCCCTTAGAGGCGTGACAAGCCTTGTCCTCCCCACCTCTGTATGCCTCCGTTTCGGAAATTCTCTCTTTTATAAGCGTACCGTCCGGAAGTTTCCGGACAAGTATTTTTCCGATAAGTTCCGGCGCTACAGTAAGACAGTCACGCCGGAAAAAATCTTCTGTAATCTTTTTATTCATTTCGATACCCTCAGACTTTTTTCAATTTCAGCGTCCGGCTTGACAAACGCCGTTTTATAATTAGTAAATATAACTTTCCCTGGTTTAGCACCGGACGGCTTTTTAACATATCTTGCAAGACAATAATCCACCGGCACAAGATTTGAATCACGTCCCTTACTGTTGACCGCCGCAATAACTGCCGCCTGTTCAATGGTTCTGTCGGGTGGAGTTTCGCCCTCCGTGACTATTATCACGTGCGAACCCGTTATAGTTTGTGTGTGTAGCCATATATCCGTTTTTTCGGCGAATTTAAGCGATAATTTGTCATTTTGATAATTATTCCGACCCACAAGTATGGTGTAACCGTCGGAAGATTTATACTCAATCGGCGGTAAGGCTTTAGGTGGTTTTGCCTTATTATTCGTGGATTTTATATAACCCTGCTCCCGTAATTCAAGCCGGAGCTGTATAATATCATTTTCCGACGTCGCACGGGTCAGCGAATCAAAAACGCTGTCAAGATATTGTAATTCTTCTTCACCCCGTTCAATCTGTTCAGTTAGTTTCTTTTCCGCCGTGACAGATTTTTTATACTCGTTGTAATAATATTGTGCGTTCTGTGATGGAGTTTTTCTGACGTCAAGTTTAATTTCAATATTCGGAGAATTTTCGTCATAGAAATTCTCAACAACTGCCAAATTATCGCCTTTTTTTATACGGTAAATATTAGCGGAAATCAAATCACCACACAATTTATAATATTCCCTGTCGGCACACGCTGAAAGTTCCTCACGCTGTACGGAAATTCTTCTTGTTATGCGGTCAGTGAGGTTGACAAGCAGTCTGAAAAGGTCATTAGCACGCTGTTTTGTACGGATAGCGTTATCACGTTCAGAATAAAAATAGTCAAGCAGTTGCGATGCCGTCGGAAGTTCCTTGTTATCCATGAAGTCCCTGTACTGTGTAAGCTGAATGAACGAAAAATCTTTTAAAATACCGTCTTTTGTGCTTACGACATTGAAACAGCATTCACCGTTTAAAAGCTGTATCTGTGTACGCTTTATAATAAAAAGAAGCCTGACAAGAGCCATTCCGGAAACATTTCCGTCAAGATGCTCACCGTTTCCGGCATAAAAAGCCCATTCACGAGCAAGAACCGGTGAAATTCCCTCAAAAACCCGTATAAGAGCTTTTGAAAGTTCTGCCTGTGAATTTTCACGTAATCTGTCAATAATTTCTTCACCGTCGGGGGTAAGAAAATTAAGACGGTCACTTTTTGGCGGTAAAGTGTAGGTCATAGCCGGAAGTACCATTCTTTCACGGGACATTTCACTATCAACACGCTTTATGCTGTCGATAATTTTTCCGTCGCTGATGATTATAAGATTTGAACATCTGCCCATAATCTCACACGCAAGAGTAATAATAACCACGTCGCCGAGTTCGTTTACACACTCAAAATCAAGAAAAAGTATTCTTTCGAGTCCGTCCTGACGAATATCAATTAACTTTCCATTGCCGAGACGCTTTCTTAAAAGCATACAGAACATAGGCGGTGTTTGTGGATTATCAACATTCTTTTCAGTTATATGAACTCTTGCACTACCGGCATTTGCCGATATATAGAGTTTTTTAGAGCCTTGCCGTGTTCGTATGGAAATAATGATTTCCTCACGGGACGGCTGGTGGATTTTTTCAATCCGTCCGCCGATAAGCTGTGTCAGTTCGTTTTTTATTGCAAATAAAAACGCTCCGTCTAAAGCCATAAAAAATCAGTCCTTTACTATTTTTTGTATGTAAGCAATTCAAAATCTGCCGTTATTTCGAGGCTTTCAAGAGCTGAAAGCCTTTCATGCTGAATTTTTCCCGTCCGGTAATAGTAGGGTGTCATTGAAAAAAGCGACTGTATATCATTCTGATTTTCAAGCTGAAATTTATATGTTATACGCTTTTTGTCGGCAAGCCCGAATCCCTCCAGTTCATAGGGCTTTACTTTATTTTTGTACGGCGTATCATAGACAGCTTTTTTCAGCTCCCACAGGTGATTTTCCGACGGTATAGCCATGAACATATTTCCGCCGTTTTTCAGAACACGCCTAAACTCCTCACTGCAATACGGCGAAAAAACTGTAACAAGACTATCACAAGAACTGTCCGCCACCGGAATGTTAAAAACACTTGCCACCGCAAACGTTATATTTTTATTACGTTTTACTGCAAAATCAACGGCGGTTTTAGATATATCTATGCCGTAAATTTCAGAATCCGGAGAGATATTTTTTATACCTGATGTATAATATCCCTCACCACAGCCGGCATCTAAAATAACTCCTGTAGTGATTTTTTCACAAATGGCGTCACGCAACGGAGCATAAAAGCCCTTATCCAAAAAATCACGCCTTGCATGAACCATTAATTTATTATCCCCGTGAACAGACTTCCCGACGTGTTTTGAAAGCAAAAGATTGACATAACCACTTTTTGCTATATCAAAACTATGTCTTGACGGACAAACGTAATTTTTTCCCGATATGACAAGTTTTTCACGGCATACAGGACATACAAGAATACCCATTCCGCACCTCACATATAAACTGTCGGGTCAATAGAAGTTTCACCTAATATGACCTCAAGTTGTGGAAATTTTTCCTCAATAGTACATCTGATTTCCTCAAGGACGATATTTTCAGTATGGAAGTGTCCGCAATCAAAAAGCGTAATATGTCGATTATTGGCGTCAATCCAAACATCGTGCTTGACGTCTCCGGTAATGAACGCATCGCACTTTTTTGAAATTGCAAGGTCAAGCATAGAGCCTCCCGAACCTGAACAGAATGCAAATCGCTTTACCTTATGTGAGCCATAACGGTTCATACGGACATACGGACAGCCGAAAATACCCTTTAAAATCTGTCCGAACTTGTCAACCGGTGTACGTTCCTTCAGTTCACAAATCCAGCCTAAATTATTTCCGTTGCCACAATCCTCGAAAATTTCAGGTTCATTCTCAAATTCAAGGTGTTCAGAAAGTTTCCGCAATATAACGCCGTTAGTTCCGCCCTTGGAAATATCAAGATTTGTATGCATACAGATTGCCGCAATATCACTGTAAATAAGTCTGAAAACCGGATTTTTCCGGTTTATTTTCTTCAGCGGTCTGAAAATAACAGGGTGATGCGAAATCATTAATTCCGCCCCTTTGCATTCGGCTTCATATATTGATGGTATAGTTATATCAAGTGTAAGCATTATCTTACTGCATTCCATATCATAATTTTCAACTAACAGACCCGAATTATCCCATTCCTCCTGAATATCCACCGGATATACTTCATTAAGATAATTATAAACGTCATTTATGCTGACTTTATCAATGCCGTTTTCAAGTTTATATGCAAGTGCTGAAAAATGCACCGATTCTGAACGCATACCACCGTTTTCAAGTGCTGAACCTACTTTCCGTAAACGTGATGCCTCGTTGCTTATATATCGTTTAGCAAGCGGGTCATCTTCGCTGAAAAATCCTGCAAGTGCTTCTGTTTCCGTAAGTCGCTGAAATTGCCCGCTCCATTCGGCGCACATTATAACATAAAGTTTATCACCGTCTTCTGCTATTTTTTCGGAAGTAATGGCAAAATTGCTGTCATATAGCCATTTTCTGAGAACTTCCGATTTTGTCATAGGCTGGAGAATAAGTCTGATTTTACTTTCTGCAAGTGCCGTACATTTATGGAGAATTTCAACAATAGTCTCACCACCCATGCCAGCAATGACTATATCGGAAACGTTATCAAGCGGAATATTTTCAAGACCATCTGAACGGATAAGGTCAATTTTATCGGTCAGATTATTTTTTTCAACAGTACGCTGTGCCGCACCTAAAGGGCTTACGTTTATATCGGAAGCTATTACTTTTTCACATTTTCCGCTGAGAATAAGTTCAGTGGCAAGATAGGCGTGGTCAGTTCCGACATCGCATACAATACCCTTTCCGCTGACCATATCCGCACAAGTCTGCAATCTGTTATCAAGCATTTTTACACCTCTTTTAAATTTATAAATACAAAAATACAGGCGTGCCGGTGACACGCCTGAATATACTTTACTGTTTTGCAGAAAAATGAGCGTTGAGCTTTTCCACAAGTGCGTCTGCGTCAGTTCCGTGAACCGCACACGCCTCCTCGATTGATTCTCCCCTTGATGCCGGACAGCCAAGACAATGCATACCGATTTCAAGGAAATAAGGAGCAACTTCAAAATCTGCATCAAGAATATCACCTATAATGGTATCTTTAGTAATCTGCATGAAAAAACTTCCTTTCATTTATTTTTAAATTTTATAACAAATCAGCTTAAATCATAAGTTGTATATCCATAAACAGATATATATTTCTGCATAGCATGAAATGATTTTCTGTTTTTTGATTCGGAAAAAATTCCCTTATAATCAAAAATCAGTCTTATATGATTACTGCTGGTATAAAATTCAAAGTACGGCGGATTTAAGGATATATTCCGTTCACCGATACAATTAATACTGCTGTTTTTATATTCCTCGTGAAAATTTCCGGCACATTCCTGAAAAGATATATCAATATCTCCGGAAAGCAAAATACCCGTTTCACTTATACTTACAACATCAGTTATTGATTTTATAGTTATCATAAAAAGAAATTCATGGTAAATCCGCAGTACAGTTATGACTGTACCACGGACTTCTGATTAAATCAAGCCTCGTTCATTTTAGCGTAACATTCGCTGCAATAAACAGCTCTACCCTCCTTGGGTTCAAAAGGAACTCTTGCCTCCTTGCCGCATGATGCGCAAACGGCAGAGTACGTAACTCTTTCAGGTCTTCCAGCGTTCTTTCTTGCGTCACGACATGGCTTGCATCTCTGGGGTTCGTTCACGAAACCTTTTTCAGCGAAAAATTCCTGTTCGCCTGCTGAGAATGTAAATTCTTTTCCACATTCCTTGCAGACTAATGTCTTGTCTTCGTACATGGTTTAGTACCTCACTTAAAAATTTTTTTGACACACTTCCCACATATGCGGGCTTAACTCCGGTTGTCCGGCGGTGTTTCAGGTTTAATTTCATGCTGAACGTCCGAGAACTACAAACAGTATAGATGAGGATAACCTGACTTAAATCCTTTTTTACGGCGGAAACCCACCGTATATCATATATAAGCCTTTGCCGGTGGCATCGGCATAATATATCATTCGCCTATGTTGTTGGGGTCTGCCTCGATAGCGGCGAGAAGGTCTGCCATATCGTTTCCAAGATTCATAACAGGCTTTTTCGGCTGTGACTTAGGCTGTGCGACAGTCGGCGCCGGAGCTGGAGTTTCAGGCTTTACGCTGAAAGACTTCATAATATCATCCATGCCGTCCATACTTGCAAGAGTTGGTTTTTTCGACTGTGGTTGTGGTTGAGCCTTAGGCTGTACCGGAACGGGTGCAGGAGCTGGTTTTATATTATTTGCAGGTTTTGCGGAATTATTCAATTTTACCGGTTCAGGTTTTGCAGGAGCTTTTGCAAAAGCCGGAGCAGGTGCAGGGATTGAAGCGGGAGCAGGAGTTTTTATTTTTTCAGCGTTTTTCTTTACGTCATCCATATTTACTGCTGGAGCTTCCATTTTCTTTATGTCCTGAGAGGCGTTCACGTCAACTGATTTGCGAGCGTCGCTTACAGTAGACTTTGCCTCATCAAAACGCTTGCTTATTTCGCCGAATTTAACGGAAAGGCTGTCAATTTCGCTAAGAAGTGATTTACGTATATCAGCGGACATCTTATTTACTGTATCGGCGTGTGCGTTAGCCTCTTCAATAGTAGTCTTAGCCTTTTTGTTGGCGTCATTTATACAGGATTCAGCAGTAGCGTTTGCGGCGGAAACAGTTTTTTCAGCCTCTGCCTTAGCTTCGCTGATGAGTTTATCTGCCTCTGCCTTAGCATCACTTGTAAGTTTTTCTGCTTCTTCTCTGGCGTCTTTTGTAAGTCTTTCGACTTCGCCTTTTATACCGCCGGTGAGTTTATCGGCTTCGTCCTGTGCGGCTTTAGTAATGCTGTCAGCGAGCATCTGTGCTTGTGCGAGTATTCCTGACGGAGTGCTTGCCATAGTCTTATTATTGAGTTCTTCAATTTCCTTGTCTTTCTTGGCGAGTTCGCTTTTCATACCGGAAATTTCAGCGTCTTTCTTAGCGATTGTTTCAGCGTTTGCCTTGATAAGCTGTGACATTTTAGCGTCTTTCATAGCTGATTCTTTGGTTTTTTCTTCAACTGCCTTTGTGCGTGCGGCAAGTTCATTTGACATTTTAGCCAAATCCTGTTTAACCTTGGCAAGTTCAGCATTGTTATTGTTTGCAGCTGGCTGAGATGTCGGGGCATTCTTTGCGGCTGCCTGAGCCGTTTTAAGCTGATTTTTAAGGTTTTCGATTTCTTTTTTTGCGTTATCAAGTTCAGCATTATTTACTGGAGCAACAGCGCCGACCGGAACGGGTTTACCAGCCTGTAACTTGGAAATAGTCTCCTTGGCGTTTTCGAGTTCCTTTCTGGTATTTCTGAGGTCAGCATTTGACTTGTTAAGTTTTTCCTGTAAATTTTCAATCTGATTTTTATATCTTCTTACTTCGTCCTCGTTTGAATTAGACGCACCTTTTTTAAGTGTTTCGTTTTCTTCCTGAATTGCAATTATTTTTGAGTTAAGCTCATCAAGATACTGCATAACGTCTTCTTTAACGAATCCGTTACCGATTTTGGTAGTTCTCAACACAGTGGTATCGCTCATAACAATTAACTCCGTTCTCCGCCGTTAACGACGGTAAATAATATTTTACCTGTAAAAACAGTTAATTAATTTATAAAAACTCCCTTTAAACATCACAGATTATTCTTTATAATCTGCAACATAATACCATTGTATAAATTATATCACATCTTTAAAAATAATTCAATTATTTAAATGTACAAAATTTATGTTGATTTTAGTGCAATTTACCCATAAAATTAAAAAAATTGCAGTCTCCTGTAAAAAGGAGACTGCTTTTAATAACTCAGCTTCCGAGCATTTTTAAAATTTCGCCTATATCTACATCATCGCCGCCGTTTGACTTCGGAGTATTGCCACCCATACCGAGACCGTCAATAAGGGGGTTATTATACTGCATTACGTTCTCTTTCGGAACTGGCGGTGGCGGAACTGGTGCTGTCTGTACCGGCTGTGGTGCTGGCTGAACAGGCTGTACCGGTTCTTCCTTAATCGGTTCTTCCTCCGGAACGTCATAACCGTCTATGCCGTCAAAACCTGCGGCAATAACAGTTATTGACATTTCGTCCTGCATATCTTCCTTAAAAGCCGTACCAAAAATAAATTCAACGCCCTCAGCGGCAGTATCAGTAATCATTTTTGTAGCTGCATCAACGTCAGAAGAAAGAATATCTTCAGACATTGCTATATTTATAAGAAGTCTTTTAGCTCCGGAAATGGAAGTTTCAAGAAGAGGGCTGGAAATAACTGCCATAGCGGCGTCCCGTGCCTTATCCTTTCCCGAACCATGTCCGATAGCCATATGGGCATAGCCTGCACCCTTCATTATAGTTGAAACGTCTGCAAAGTCAAGGTTTATGTAACCTTCCTCAACAATAAGGTCAGAAATACTTTTAACACCTGTCTTTAAAACGTCATCTGAAAGTGCAAATGACTGCAACATAGTAAGCGGTTTATCAAGACCGACAAGAAGTTTTTCATTAGGGATAACTATAAGCGAATCGACGTACTTTTTAAGTTCTGCTATACCTCTTTCAGCCTGTGCCATTTTCTGTTCTCTTTCAAAGAGGAACGGTTTTGTAACTACAGCGACTGTAAGTATATCCATTTCCTTAGCGATTTTAGCAACAACAGGAGCTGCACCCGTACCAGTACCGCCGCCCATACCGGCAGTAATGAAAATCATATCTGCGCCCTTAAGATGAGTTTCTATTTCGTCACGGTTTTCTTCAGCACTGCGCTGACCAATTTCGGGTTTATTTCCTGCACCTCTGCCCTTAGTAAGTTTTGCGCCTATAGGTATTCTGGTGGTAGCCTTTGACTTATTAAGTGCCTTTGCGTCGGTATTGATTGCAATATATTCTATATTATTAACACCTGAATCAACCATACAATTGACAGCATTTCCACCGCCGCCGCCTACACCAATTACTTTGATGTTAACATCGGGTTCAAGTGTTTCCTCGTAATTGAAATCTGACATTTAAACTCCTCCTATTGCATTATCCTGAATTTTACATCAAGACAGATTACACACTAATACAATTATTATTTTACCATAATATCATCTTTTTTGCAAGTCCCCTAAAAAGATTTTTTATTTTCAGCAAATACGACAATAAAACAGTTATTTTATCAAATTAATTTGTATATTTTCACATCACCAGCCGTCATTGCCCCAGTTGAATCCATCATCATAGTAATCATAATTATAATCATCGCCGGTATAGTCATATGTATTATTGCCAGATGCCACGGCGTTGTTTTCGTTTGCCCTTGAATTGAACTCGCTGAAAATAGCTTCCTGCTCCGGATTGACTTCATCTTTTATTTCCGGAGTTATAGTGTTTCCCTGTGAATCGGTAGGTAATTGCTGTTCACTGCCCGCAAGTCCAGCCGGTTCGCTGCTTGTCCGGAAAGTACACTGATTTGAACCAACCATAGTAAGATAACCTTTTTTTCCGTTTATAGTACCATCACGCATGACGGTATCAGCCAGCTTCAATTTATATTCAGCCTCGTTCCAGTTACCCATTTTAAAGACAGTTCCGTTGCTGTAACTTATCACTATTGAAAATTCGTCAGTTATATCAATTCCGGATATTCCGCTATTTTCGGAAACGCTTGCCATAAGTTCCGTAAGAGCTTCGTTTTTGTGTTCGGTAGCGGCGGAAAGCTGTTGACCTGCTTCAACAGTAACCGGCTGTATACCCGATATAGTCGGCAGACCGTCTGTTATAAAATTATTTCTTTCAAGGATTTTACCCAACTTGCTGACAACAAGGACACCGCCGTTATACTCCACATTGAAAGACGGCACACAGTAAGCCACTTTTATTTCAAGAGTTGACGGGAAATCTCTGTGTACCTCAGCGGTTTCAACAAAAAGTACATCTTCAAGTATTTTTTCCGCACTTTTTTCAGTATTCACACGCAAAAGATTATCCCCTATGCTTATGCCGGAGGCGTCAGCGACCCTGTTTCCCTTGCTGTTTGCCTCCTCTTCAGATTCGCTGTCTTCACCAGAAAGGACAACAACAACCATATCTTCTATATTAAACAAAAACGTATAACTCATCGCCATAAATGCCACAAGAGCAATTGCAAGTACAGCGGCGGCATATATATTCATACTCCGCCGCCTGCGCCTCATACGTTTTCCGCTGTTTGCACGGTCAATGTTAGTTTTCTCAACATCTTTCATATTATCTCCATAGTTTCAGACCCTGCGGATATCGCCGCCGAGAAGTCTGACAACATCTTCTATTTTTTCATAACCTCTGTCTATATGGTGTATTCCGGATATTTCGGAAGTACCCTCCGCCGACAGTGCGGCATTAACCATAGCTGCTCCGCCCCGCAAGTCAGTTGCCTGAATTTCAGCGCCGTGCAGTCCGGAAACGCCCTTTATAACTGCTACCTTGCCAAGTACCTGAATATCAGCACCCATCTTGACGAGTGCACCCGTATGCCTGTACCGGCAGTCAAAAATATTTTCTTCAAAAACGCTTGTTCCGTCAGCGGTAACAAGCGCCGACATAAGCACTGCCTGTGCGTCCGTCGGAAATCCAGGGTGTGGCATTGTACGTATTCTACCCCTTAAGGCTTTAAGACGTGAACCACTCCTCAGATAAATTCTGTTTTCATGTGTAGTTATATTACAGCCGGTTTGCTCAAGGACTGAAATAAAAGGCTCTGTTTCAGAAACACACGCATTTGTAAGTATTATTTCGCCACCTGTTGCGGCTGTCATGGCAAGATAAGTAGCGCCGGCTATTCTGTCGGGCATTATCTGATATTCACAGCCATGAAGTTTATTTTTTCCCTTTATGACAATACGGCTTTCACCGTCGCCGGCAATTTCCGCACCGCAAGCCCTCAGGAATCCGCATAAATCACAGATTTCAGGTTCACGGGCGGCATTGTTTATGATTGTCTCACCGTCGGCGGTGACGGCACAAAGTATAATATTTTCAGTTGCTCCCACAGACGGAAACGGCAAGGAAATTTTAGCACCATGTGCCTTTCCTGACGGCGCACGACAGATTATTTTTCCGTAACTTTCTTTTACATCAACGCCCATTTTCTGCATTGCCGAAATGTGCATATCTATCGGACGTGAACCGAGTTCACAACCACCGGGCATACTGACAGTACATTCACCTGCTCTGCCGAGTACAGCACCCATGAAAATTATTGAAGAACGCATTTCCCGCATAAGTTTTTCAGGAATTTCAGTCATATTTATGTCAGCAGAGTTTATCACTGCTGTATTTTGCGAAAATCTGCACCGACAACCAAGATTATTAAGTATTCTTGCCGCCGCATATATGTCTGTAAGTTCCGGACAATTATTAAGTACACATTCACCACCGCATAGAACAGTCGCCGCCATAATAGGTAAACTGCTATTCTTGCTGCCCTGTAATTTTATTTCCCCTCTGAGACGTTTTCCGCCGTTTATTATCAGTTTCTGCATTATACCACCTCACAGCACTTTTCTGTATATTATGCTGTAAAGCGTTTTTTTGTTACTCTTTGTTTTTTGATTTTTCGTAAAGCTTGTCAATGACTTCAAGAATACGCTGATTTGTGTCTTTAAGATGCATTTCAGCAGCGCTCCGTGACATCTTCAGGACTTTTGCCGGATTATTATAAAGCTGTTCGATTTCGGAAATTATCTTTTCATTTGTAACGTCTTTCTGTTCGATTACGACAGCCGCACCGGCTTTGCCGAGTACCATAGCATTATGATACTGATGATTTCCGGCAACTATCGGCGACGGAATTAATATCGAGGCTTTACCAGCCGCCTCAAGTTCCGCAAGTGTTGACGCTCCTGAACGACATATCACCAAATCAGCAGCCGCAAGGCAAACGTCCATATCATTTATGTATTCCGTAATTCTCAGACGGTTACTTTTCAGCGGTATTCCGGATTTTTTCATAGCCTGTGGGAAAGTATCTTTACCCATACCGCCGTAACCGTGAATATGATTTATCCGAAGTTTATTTTTTGTATGCCACTTTATAATTTCCGTCATGGTGTCATTTATACAGCCTGCTCCGAGACTTCCGCCGAATGACAAAATAGTAAAATCGTTGTTGATACCGAGTTTTTTTCTTGCATCTTCACGGCTTATGTGATTATCTATATTGCTCCGTACCGGTAAACCCGTAACGCTGTATTCAAATTTGCTTTTGTCCATATAGTCAAGCGCTTCAATTACGGTCAGCATGACGTAATCAACTTCTTTTGCAAGCAGTTTATTAGTTACTCCGGGGTAGGCGTTCTGTTCATGTATCGCCGAAGGTATACCCATACGGGCAGCTTTTCTGATTACAGCTCCGGAGGCATAACCACCCGTACCTATGGCGATATCCGGATTGAATGCCGTTATAATCTCCTTTGAACGCTTTCCGGACATGGCAAGATATGTAGCTGCCTGTATATTGCGTTTTACGTTTTCAAGAGAAATTTTCCGCTGAAATCCGGCGGCTTTTATCGTCTCCAGCTTATAGCCTGCTTTCGGTACAAGTTTTGCCTCCATGCCGTTAGGAGTTCCTGCAAACAGGAACTCCGAATCAGGATATTTTGATTTTATTATGTCTGCAATCGCAAGAGCAGGGTTTATGTGTCCGCCTGTACCGCCACATGATATTAAAACTTTCATATAATTGCTCCTTTTATGTTAATCGGGATTTTCTTTCGGATTATTCCGCTGCTGTGATATATTAAGCATGATACCCATTTCCGCAAGCTGCATAATAAGTGCCGTACCACCATAACTGAAAAACGGTAAACTGATACCGGTATTCGGAAAAAGATTGCTTACAACACCTAAATTAACTACTGTCTGAATGCCTATCTGTGTTGTTATTCCGACGGCTATAAGCATTCCGAAACGGTCTTTACAGCGGACAGCTATTGAAAATCCCTCAACTACAAGCAGAAAGAATACTATTATTATAGCCAACGCTCCCACAAAACCTAACTCCTCACAGACTATCGGGAAAACAAAGTCATTTTTGGTTTCCGGAAGATATAAATATTTCTGTCTGGAGTTTCCAAGACCAAGACCGAACATTCCGCCTGAACCTATGGCAATAAGTGAATTGGCTGTCTGCCACGTATCATTGAGGACGTCTGCAAACGGGTCACGCCATGACTTTATACGTGTTGCAACATAACTCTCCGGCTGTGATGCCTGATAGCCTATCACGCTTACTGCCGCAATAATAGCACCTGTGCCAAGCAGAAGAAACTGTTTTCTGTTTGCACCACCGCATAGAATCATTGCAATTGATATACAGCCAATAAGTATTATACCGGAAAGATGTGGTTCAAAGTAGAGAAGTCCGGCATATATTCCCATGAAAACTGCATATTTTAAAATACCGGTCTTGAAAGTATCCATTTTTTCGCCGTCTTTTTCCATACTGTATGCAAAGAATATTATAATTGCAAGTTTAGCGACTTCCGACGGCTGTAGGTTAATAGGTCCTATATCAAGCCAACGTTTAGCACCCATAGAACCTCCCTCGTCGTTACCGATAGCAAGTACAAGTACAAGAAGTATAATTCCTATGAAATAAAGCAGACTCGCCATATTCAGCTTTTCAAGAACTGAACATTCTACTTTCTTGAAATTATGATAATCCATTTTCATGAAAAATATCATTGCCACAAAACCTATAATTGCATTTTTAAGTTGATTTTTTGCATAGAAAAGCCCGTCGCCGTCGTGTTCACTGTAAGCCCATGCATAACTTGCAGAAGACATCATAACAAGTCCCACAACAAGAAGTATCATCACATAAGCGAAAAACGAAAGGCTTATATCACTCTGCTTTGCATCGCCTATAAAAGCCGATAAAAATTTTCCGGATTTTTTGTTTTTCTTTCTGTATGTTTTGTGTTTTGCCATTTAATCCTCCCTTATGTGTTATGAAGTATGGTCTATTTAAATACAAACAATGTAATTATCCCCAGTATTCCGAAAATAATGCCGGCAAGCGAAAAAGTAATTACTATATCATATTCACCAAAACCACTCATCTCAAAGTGATGGTGAATGGGAGTCATCTTGAAAATTCTTTTTCCCTGATGGTCGGGACTTTTTTTCTTAGTGTACTTGAAATAGCTGACCTGTATTACAACGGAAAGTGCCTCAAGTATGTATACCATAGCCACAAGTAGCATTAAAAGATGATTATGAAGTATAAGCCCTATCGCTGTTACGGACGCACCAAGAAACATAGAACCGGTATCGCCCATAAAGCACTTGGCAGGATTTAAATTCCATAAAAGAAATCCGAGACAGCCACCGGCAAGTGCCATTGTATAATATGATATTTCACTCTGTCCGAGTATTGAACACGCTACAGTGAATATAAGCATTGAAACAAATGTTACCGAACCACACAGACCGTCCACGCCGTCGGTGAGGTTGACCGCATTTGTGAGATAAATTATAACCGGTATCATTAAAATATAATAGAAGATATTAAGTTCCGGACTCTGCCAGAATCCTAAATTGATAACTGTTGATTTATCACCTGATAAATTAAGTACAAACAGAAAGCCAACCGCAAATATTACTTGTAATATTATTTTCTGTATCGGTGTAAGACCATCATTATTCTTGCGCTTTACTTTTATAAAGTCGTCAATAAAGCCGATAAGTCCGAAAAGCAATGAAAATACTATACACGCAAGAAGTCGATAAAAAGAATTGTGATTTTCCGGATTGGTCATATCTATACCGCCTCTTGCCCTGTAAATCCAGTAACCAGCGATTGCAGATACTATAGTTGAAAGTATAAACATAAATCCGCCCATAGTGGGTGTACCTTGTTTTTTGGCGTGCCACTGAGGACCATCCTGTGTTTTTATCGGCTGACCGAATTTGAGTTCATGCAGAAACGGGACTATTTTAAATCCCGATATGGCTGCAATAAGGAATGACAGCACTGCTGTCAGTAAATTTATTATCCAAAATGACATTTTCTAACACTCCATTGTTGATTATTTCCGACGGCTTTTTAAATCAGCTTTAGACCGTCTGCAACCACTTCACGTTCATCAAAGTGAATGTGTCTGTTATTTTCAAGTATCTGATAATCTTCATGACCTTTTCCGGCAAGTACTATTATATCACCTTTTTCAGCGGTTTTCAAGGCATGATATATAGCTTCTCGCCTGTCGGTCACAACATCATACGGAACACCACCAACAAGTCCGGAAAGAATTTCATTTATAATTTCCTCTGGTTTTTCGTCACGTGGGTTATCCGATGTAATTATAAGTTTATCGGCATATTTTTCAGCAGACCTTGCCATTTTCGGACGTTTTGCCGAATCCCTGTTACCACCACACCCGAAAAGGCATATAAGCCTGTTTTCCGCATAAGGTTTAAGACTTTTAAGAACGTTTTCCACAGCGTCGGGAGTATGTGCATAGTCGCATATAACTGTGAAGTCACGTCCGGTGGGAATGATTTCACAACGTCCCTTTACACCACCGTAAACGCCTACCGCTGATATAATATCATCTATGGGTATTCCTTCCTGAATACATACGGCTATAGCTCCGATAATGTTTGAAATATTAAACATTCCGGTCATATTGGTTTTTACATGATATTCTTTTCCGTCGTAACAGTTCATATAAAATTCTGAACCATTAGCCTTTATCGATATATCTTCCGCACAGAAATCCGCTCTTTCCTTTACGCTTAACGAAAGTTTATAACAGGAAATTTCATCATATAATCTGTCTCCATAAGCATCGTCAATATTGCATATAGCTGTATCGCACATATCAAAAAGAAGTTTTTTAGCCTGATAGTAGTCTTCCATATCCTTGTGATAGTCTAAATGGTCTTGCGTGAGGTTCGTAAACAATGCAACATCAAAATGTGATGAGCCTATACGATTTTGTACAAGTCCGAAAGATGATACTTCCATAACGACGTACTCACAGCCTGCTTTGACCATTCTGTCAAGCAGTGCCATGAAATCATATGCAAACGGCGTTGTATTGTCGGTATGAAGAATTTCGTCACCGATTTCATTCTGAATAGTTCCGACAAGTCCGGTTTTATGACCGCTCTGCATAAGAATATGTTTTATGATATTGGTTGTTGTGGTTTTGCCGTTAGTACCGGTAACGCCTATCATTTTAAGTTTCTTTTCGGGGTGTCCGAACCATGCGGAACAGACTTCCCCGTATAATTTACGGGAATTTTCCGTGATAATCTGATTGTCACCTAAGCCTAAATCGTGTTCACAGACTACAGCAGCCGCACCTTTTTCAAGCATTTCTGTCGCTGATGTGTGACCATCAAATTTTGCACCTTTCACACAGAAAAATAAACTTCCCTTTTCTACTTTTCGTGTATCGTCCGTTATGGACGTTATTTCACGGTCACTTATGCCGTGATTTTCTATTAATTCGTTTAACTTCATTAATAAAACCGCCTCCATGCTAATCCTGATTTGCATTGACTATAAATTCAAGTTCCACAGTTGTACCTACCGGAACTCTTGTTCCTGCTGGTGGTGACTGGCTATTGACTACTGCATTACTGTTCCTTACAGACGCACCCTTTGCAACATAATTAAGTTTACAGTATGTTATTGACTCGTTAGCAACTTCCGGTGAAACGTACTGTACGTCCGGAACTACTGTATATTTGACAGTATTTCCCTTTTCGGTATACAGATATACACAACCTCCCTTTGCTACAGAAGAGCCGGTCTGTGGTGACTGTGCAACAACTTCAATTCCGTTTCCGATTACCTTACAATTTATTCCAAGACCCTCAAGTGTAGCTTTTGCATCGCTTATTGAACCCTCTAAAAGCGGGATTTTTACATCAAGGTCTGCAACTTCCTCTGCGGTATACTCCGGATAATAGCCTAAATATGGGAGAACGTCTTCAAGAATGTGCCGAGCCGTCGGGACTGCTACAGTACTTCCATAATATCCTATGTCAACATTAGGCATATCGGCGAGAACAAGCAGAATTATTTCAGGGTCATCAACCGGCGTGAAGCATACATATGATGCGCCGTATTCGTCTTTATCAAGGCTGAGACGTTCCGAAGTACCGGATTTTCCGCCTATGGAATAGCCCTTTATTGTAACGTTTCCGCCGTTGTTGTCGCTGACTACTCTTCCGAGTGCCGTGCGGACTTTCTTTGATGTATCTTCCGAAACAACCTGACGGCGTACAGTTCTTTCATTTTTCAGAACTATATTTCCGTCTTCGTCAATTATCTTGTCAACGACATATGGTTCAAGCAGATAGCCACCGTTTATAGCGGCACAATATGAAGTAATCATTTCTATAGGCGTGAGTGTGTCGCCCTGTCCGAATGCACTTACAAGCAAATCAACCGGTTTCATATCTTCCGGTTCAAAACCTATGCCCACACCCTCAGCCGGCAAGTCTATTCCGGTACGTTCTTTAAGTCCGAAAGCGTCATAATAATAACAGAATTTTTCTATTCCGAGACGTTCGCCAATCTCCATGAATGCAGGATTACAGGAATTTGTCAAGGCTTTCTGGAAAGTCTGCGCACCGTGACCGTTCCAGTCATGACAGTGAATAGGTTGAGCGCCCGGAACAGGTACAGAACCAGAACAGTAAAAAGTATCATTTTCAAGATTTATTAAATTTTCCTCTATAGCCGCCGCACTGGTGATTACCTTGAAAACCGAACCCGGTTCATAGATTTCAGTTATACACTTGTTTTTCCACTGAGCTTCACGGGCATTTGCAGTAGCTTTTGCAGCGGCATCACCGGTAAGGGCGGCTATTCTTTGCTGTGCAAGCGGGTCGGCGACTGCATACGGTTCATTGAGGTCAAAACTCGGATTGGTAGCCATACCGTAAATTGCGCCAGTCTTGGCGTTCATCAGTATCGCACACGCACGGTTTTTAACTTCAAACTGTGTGACAAGTTCTTCAAGTTTTTCTTCAAGACAGTATTGTATATCGGCATCAATTGTAAGATATACATCATCGCCGTTTTTTGCGGAATAGGTCTTTGAGTACCTGTATGGGAGTTCGTTTCCGTTGGAATCCTTTGCAGATATAGTTTTTCCGTTAACGCCCGACAGATAATCATCATAATATGCTTCAACGCCATACATACCGTCGCCACCTGAAGAAGTAAAGCCGATAACTGACGCTGCAAGTTCATTATGGGGATAGTATCTTTTTGTATCTTCTTCAACGTTAAGTGAAATAAGTTCATACTGGCTGAAAAATTCAAGTACTTCATCGGCTATAGGTTTTTCCACCTGGTCTTGCAAAATACTGTACTGATTATTTGCCTCCATAGCGTCGGTAACTTTTTCCGGAGTTATGCCCAGTTTTTCCGACAGAAAATTTATAGCGTCCGTCCGGAAAGCCTCCGCTGATTCAGGCAACTGGTTGATTTCATTTCCGTCTTCATCAAATTTCGGCTTATAGTCGCCGTCAAGTTTTTTCTTGTTGCGTGCGTCAATTGATTCCTGTAAGGATTTCAATTCTTTCTGGAATTGCCGTGGGTCAAGGAATACTTTATAAACAGATGCGCTCTTTGCAAGAGTAGAACCCTTTGAATCATATATTGACCCTCTGTGTGCTGATATAAGTATAGAGCCAAAATGCTGGTCATTTGCCATTGCCTGATACTTTTCATTCTGACCTACAGAAATATGAAAAAAATTTATCGCAACCAGAAGAAACAGCAAAAAGAAAATAACTATCATAACGACTCTTATACGGAATTTCATTTTTTTCGTTGGAGTATGCTTTACTACCATACCTTTCAGTCCTTTCTGCTGTAAGTTTATATAAACAGAATAAGGCAGGGTAAACCAGAACCCCGCCCGTGAACATCTTTTCTTTTTTATAATGATGTCCGTTTCTTTCGATACGACGAAGGATTATCGCTTTTAAAGCGCTGGAACGCCGTTCCGGAGTTCCGCAAAAAGCACCGGAAAGATATTCTCAATATTCCGATCACTCGCTGTATCTCCGTTGTTCTACATGATTATTCCGGTATATATTTTTCTGTCACCGGAAAGTAAAAAGGCAGTCCTTTTTATATATGTATATTTGGTCTACCCTCTGAAATATTCCACACAGGCATCAAAAAAGCCTTTTAACTTAGCTGTAAAGCCCTTTTCCTGCTCCGGAATATTAACCACATCATTTGTCTGAATTTTTATATACTTAATCTGTGAGGAATCCATTTTTTTCATACCAAGTACATTTTCGGCGTAATCCTCAACATTTTTTGCAGACATCTTGCTTTCAAGCTCCGATTGTAACCGGACGTTTTCAGCTTCTGCAAGACTTAATTGTTTATTCATTGATGTTACTGTATTATATACGGTGTTGCGCCTGTCAAGAGTGTAGATTACTGAACCAAGCAACGAAGTGGCTATAACTGAAACAAGAATTATATTAAATACAGAACCTCCTTTAGATTCGCTGGCAACCGGTCTGCTTACCTGAATATTGCTCCTTGCCTTTTCAGCCATTATAATTTCAGTTTCGTTTTCCGGTTCAGTTATTTTTTCCTCTTCATAGTTACCGTTGTAATCATGGTTATAATCATTGCCGTAATCATAATCATTATAATCATAGTCATTATAATTATAATCGCTGTCATACTCCGGATAGGAATAAGCTGTATTACCTTCAGTCATTTTCTGCACTCCTTTCAATGATACGTAATTTTGCACTTCTGCTGCGGTTATTGATTTCAAGTTCTGATTGGTCGGCTTCAAGAGGCTTGCGGTTTACAAGTCTGCCCTCCGGCTTATGACCGCATACACATTGCGGAAAATCCGACGGACATATACAGCCTCTGCACCAGCCGGCGAAACGTTGTTTAACGAGCCTGTCCTCAAGTGAATGGAAAGTTATAACGGCAAGTCTTCCGCCGGATTTAAGGCTATAGAATGCCTTGTCAAGACCCTTGGAAAGATGTTCAAACTCTCCGTTTACGGCTATTCTTATAGCCTGAAAAGTTTTTTTACAGGGATTTTTATCACGCCTTGCCTTTTGCGGAACACTGTTTCTGATTATATCGGCAAGCTGTAAGGTAGTTTCAACCGGAGATACGTTCCGTGCCTTTACGATATTTTCAGCTATACGACGTGAAAATTTTTCCTCACCGTATTCAAAGATAATTTTAGCAAGTTCCTGTTGTGAATATGTATTGACAATATCAGCGGCACTTATACCTGATTTTTCCATACGCATATCAAGAGGAGCATCGGCATGATACGAAAAACCACGGCTTTCCTCGTCAAGCTGATATGATGATACCCCTAAATCAAGAAGTATTCCGTCAACCTTTTCAATGCCTAAACTGTCAAGAACTTCTCTTATATTGGAATAGTTATTCTGCACAACCTGTGCCATAGAATAAACCGAAAGTCGTTCAGTGGCAACGGCGATGGCATCGGGGTCACGGTCAATAGATATAAGTCTTCCGTTTTCGCCGAGGCGTCCGGCAATTGCAGAAGAATGACCTGCTCCGCCGGCTGTTCCGTCAACATAGATACCGTCCGGACGTATAGCCAGACCGTCAATACATTTTTCAAGCATGACTGGAACGTGATTGAATTTCATAATATAATCCTCCGGCTTTCATAATAAGTACTGAACGCCGGAAACATTATAAAAAGTCATGTTTCTGTACGCTCCATGATGCATAGTGAAAAAAATATTTTCACCTACTCTAATTATACAACTTAAATAACAATTTAGCAAGATGTAATACTGCACAATTGTCAACCATTCATTAATAGATTTATTTGTTAAAATTTACGAAAATTATTTAAAGCTGTACATATAAAAAATTTATGCGCCTGATTTTTATTAATTTATTTTACTGCATAATGATTATTTTATCCGTTCCGGAAAAATGCGAATAAGTCTCCGAGTATATGACAGGCGGTCAGTATACTCAAAGACTTAATATTCTTATTGATTAATTATATGTAACATTAAATTTAGCTGATTTCAAATCAAGAAGTAGTTTAAGTTCATAGCCTTTTACGGATAACTGGTCATCTATGTTTACTTCAGTAACGTAACCTGTCTGTGAGGAGTAAAGAGGTTCAATCCAGTTTGACGGGTCTTCCGAAAGAACTATATTATATTCATTTTCGATAAGTCTTTTTACTTCCGTTGCCGGATAATACATTACAGTGCCGTAATGCGGGTCATATTGTGCGTCGTAATCGCTTGGAACACTTATAAGATATGGAATATCTCCATAGAATATTTCACCACAATTTGCGGTACAGCCACCCGTTGACGCTGAAAACATAGTCAGGGCGTAACTGCCGTTATAATAGAGTGCCTCACCGAGAACGTCCGTGCAGGCGTCAATGACAACTTGTGGTGGGTCAGGCTTGCCGAGCAGGTCGGCGGAGTCGTCGCCGTGATATTTAAGGTAGGTATATACCGCTACAGCCTGTGCCTTTATTGCTTCATAATTCATAGTACCGCCGATTTCCCTGTTGACAATCTGTGCCACGACGGAAACGGTATCTCCGGCAGGTTCGCCGTCTATGGTGAGTTCTTCGTAATCAGTCAGACCGGTATTCATTAAATAAGTGTTCGGGTAGTAATGCGCTAAAATATCCTGATAAGACCAACCGGCATATGTCGCATAGAAGTCCGCACCGTTCTGGCTCATACCGACGCCATGCCCCCAGCCATACGTAACAAAAGTAAATTCACCGGACATATTAGAAGTTGTTTTCTTTGAACTTGATACCGGTACTTCTCCGACATGTCCGAATTTCATAATATCATCGCTTTTTTCACGCTTTACAGAAGTAACAGGGTTTCCGGTACGGAAAGAAGCTATCATATCCTGTTTAGCCTGTGCGTACTGTTCAACCGCATTATAATTTGAAAAATCTTCTTCATACGTATATTCCGGATATGAAAATTCATAGCTTACAGTTGAAAGACTTGCATCATATGAACTTATAGAGGCTTTTTTTCTTGCCTGTGATTTTGAACTGTATGGGTCGGCAGGAGTTACAATAACAGGGGCTGGCTCTAAATCACCGGCGTTATTATCAGCCGGAACATCAACGGAATTTCCGGACGGCATTTCAACCGGATTATCCATAACGTTTTCATATGGTGTTTCCGAAGTAATTTCTGCCGGAATCTGTTCATTTGCATACGGTACAGCCTGTAAATCTTCTTCACCTACTGCCCATGCAGACTGTCCGCATACCGTAACGGAACACATCACCAAAGCAGACAGAAAAGCCGTTATACTTCCTGATTTATTTTTCTTCATAATATTCTCCTTATATCATTGATTATGTAGACTTCTGAATAGTTGAAAAACTGCTTGTTGATTCACCGTCTCTTAATCTTCTTGCAAGAATGATAAATCTTGTATTGTCCTCGTCGGCGTGACACGTGGAAAGTGTCAGAAGTTTATCACCATATTTTATATCAACGCCGGTATCAAGTAACTGGTCACGCTTTATTCTGTTTACGTAATAATCGAAGTCTTCTTGTGTGTCAAGTTCCTCCATATCCCAGTAACGAAAATCAGTATCAGCATTTCCGCTTGTTATGCAGAAAGAAACTATAACATATTCATAACTCTTATAGATAGAATCAAGATATACAAAAGGATTGCTCCAATAATAACTTGTATCTTTATAGAGACGTAAATTTCCGAACTGTGAACCGTTAAGCATATTATGACCGTAAATAACTATGTTTTCTGACTGGAGACCCTCAACAGCACCGAAATTATCACGGCAATCCATGTATATATTGCCCTCAAAAAGATATTTTCTGTCAATATCATGATGGAGATAAAATTCATTATATTCTATATATTGGTCGCCGTAACCTGTGCCGGGAGTTATATCACCAGGGTCAATAAGAAGCGGATAATTTACTTGTGTATTGTTTATTCTTAGCCAGCCTACTACATCGTCATTACGTTTCACGAGATTTTCATAACTTCTGTCCATGCCTTCATTATTCGGAACATATTCATATACAGGAAGACTCAGCTTGTCATAAATAGTTTTCGGTTTGGTTTGTCCTTTCGGGGAATATTTCTTGTTTGCGTTGATATAGCCGTATACATCGTCATAATAGTATTCACCGTCGTCCTGTTCCGGCTGTTCTTCTTCCTGCTCCGGTTTGTTTTCATCTTCAAGGGAGCTTTCCGGATTGAAAATTTCTTCTTCTTTCTGCCTCAACATAAGTACAGAGGCGGATATTGACACCACTGCCACACAAGCCGACGCTATTGAAATAATTTTTGATGCTTTCATAAACGTTTCACTCCTTATCAACCGTACGGGATAAACTCTGCGTCCGGATTATATCTTTCATTAGGTTTCTGCTGATAATATATTGACGGCCATTTTATATTGGTATTCTGTATGCTTTTTTCCGTACCCTGAAGGGCGTCCTCACTATCACGGAGAAGTCTTCCCATTACAATAAGTCTTCCACGGTCGCCAAGAATGGGATTACACGTTGAGAGTGTAAGAATTTTATCACCATATTTTACGTCAACATCATTGAGCGTGAGGCTTCTTTTCTTTGCCTCGTTCACGAAATTATAGAAATCTTCTTCATTGTCAAAATCGAATTTGTTCCAGCAGTCATAAGCCGTTTCCGATTCGTCCATAGCGTCAAGAATAAAATAAGCAAATATCTTATAGGTGTAACATTCATAATTGGAGTTGAGATATATAACAGGATGCTGAGTATAATAATTATAGTTATGCTGATAGTATTTAAGACTGCCGAACATTGTATCATTACCCATATTATGACCGTATATAACAAGATTATCTGAATTTTCCACAGAAAGCTTGTTGTCAACTACTCTGTCGAAATTGTTTCTATAATCAAGGAAAAGTTCTCCGGCTCTTGAGGTATCACCGTTAATGTTCTGGTTAAGATATTTTTCATTGTCGCCGGACTGCATGACCGGATTAGCTACCGGAGTATCGGGAATAGTAATATAACCGACCACATCGGGATTCATGTCAAGAAGTTTTTTAGCACCATCAAGTAGACTGTATTCCCGTTCATAATCCGGTTCATAGATTGTGGCGACGTTCTGTGCGGGTTTCGGCGGGTGATATGGTTCATATATATTTGCTATTTCCTGATGAAGATTTTTACTTTTTCCAAGGTCAATATAATAATCTCCCACCATATAACCACATACAACTATTGCGATTATCGAACACATAAAAACAACTTTCCGGATTTTTTCAGGTATCGGGTCTTGTTTTTTCGGGAAAAGGTCAAGAAACTTTTCCTTAAATGACTTTTTCTTTTTAACCTCCGGAAGCCTTTTTTCCGGTTGTTTTTTAACAGGCTTACGCTCCGGAGAATTTTTTTTAATATTTTCCGTATGCTTCGGTGATTCGTGTTCAGTATGATTTTCAACACGGACTATTTTTTTAACAGGTTTTCTGACCTCTGCCACCGGATTTTCCGCCACTGCCTGACGTACTACACTTGCTGAAACCTTTCTTTCCGGCGTATTATATACAATAGTATTGCTTTTTGCACCTCCGGAAGTTGTATTTATTTCTTCAGTGACGGCTTTTTTCTGCTGATTCAGTTCAGTGACTTTTTTTCCTACTGTAATCTGTTCAACAAGTTCTTCGGGGTCATTTTCCGGCGGAACTATTTTTTTCGTAGTTTTTTTTATAACTGGTTCTGCCTTTTTCGGTTCTGCTGAAATACTGTTCAGAATTTTTTCAATATCATCATTATGTGAACGTTTTTCAAGAACTGAATTAATTTCGTCTTCCCAGCCTAAAGACTTGTTTTCCGGTTTCAGCTTACTGTCTACCGAATTAAGAATTTCATTCAGTTTATTCTCTCTGTCCTGAATCTCTTCAGGTATAATATCGTTAAAATTATCTTTCATCAGCCATAATCCTCCACCGGCAATAAATGTATTCTTATTGTTAATATATATTTTACTGCAAATTAACCCATCTTGTCAAGATTATTGAAATAACATTCAGTACAATAACCATTCATGCATAACCGGATATGCGTTTTTTGTTTATTTTAAACAAAAGCATTGTACGCAAACCGATTTATTATCACATATTTCACACATTATGAACACTTATTCAGTATAATTGAAAGTTTTCAGTTCAGTATTTTCAACAGCTTTCTGTATAAGCGGTTCAAAATCAAAATTGTTCTGTGCCTTTTCGACGTCGGAAAGTAAAGGTCTTACTTTCGGGTGTCGTGGCGTGAATACTGTACAGCAATCTTCATACGGGAGTACAGATGTTTCAAAAGTATCAATTTTACGTGCTATATCAATAATTTCTGTCTTATCCATGCCAACAAGCGGACGGAATACCGGTATTCTGCACACCGCATCTGTACAGGCTATAGCAGACATGGTTTGACTGGCAACTTGTCCGACGCTCTCACCGGTAATAAGTGCTAAACATTTTTCCTTTTCGCATATTCTCTGTGCGATTTCCATCATGATACGACGCATTATAACAGTAAAATATTCCTCCGGACAGTTGTCTTTAATAGCCTCCTGAATTTCCGTGAACGGCACACAGAAAAATGCTATTCCGCCGCAATAGTCGGTGAGCTTTTCGCATAGCTGCTCTACTTTCATTAAAGCCCTGTCGGAAGTATACGGCGGACTTACATAATGTATAGCCGAAATATGTACACCTCTTTTTGCCATCATGTAGCCGGCAACCGGACTGTCTATACCGCCTGAAAGTAACAACATAGCCTTTCCGCTACTACCCACGGGCAGACCACCTGCTCCCTTTATGTTTTCGGCGTGAACGTAAGCATTTGTGTCACGGATTTCAACAGTGACTGTCACTTCCGGATTTTTCACGTCAACTGTTAAATTTGGAAATTTTTCAAGGAGTATTCCACCAAGCTCCGCACAGATTTCAGGGGATTTCATATAAAATGCCTTGTCTGAACGCTTTGCGTTTACCTTGAAAGTTTTCGCACTGCTGAGAATGTCATTCAGGTATTCAAGGCTTTTTGATGTTATATCGCTGAAATCCTTTTCACATACACAAGCACGACACAGGGCGGCTATACCGAAAATTTTTCCTATACGGCTTGTTACCTCGTCCAAATCTATAGTTTCATCAAGCGGTGCTATATATGTAGTAGACTGTGCGGACGTAATTTTAAAGCGTCCGAGGCTCTTAAGACGGCGTTTTATGTTTTTTGTAAGCATATCCTCAAAAGACTTTTTATTCAGTCCCTTGAGAACCATTTCACCATATTTTACAAGTACAATTTCTTTCATTTCAATCTCTCCTAATATAATTTTCAATTTCTCTTGCATTTGTCAAATCAATGCATATTCCTGCATTCCAGTCCGCAAGCATAAGCGGAGCAGTATTACCGAGAACAGTAAGTATCTTCTGCCACGTATGACAATTTTCAGGAACGATATACATTCCAAGCCACATAGCACTTATTACGTCGCTTTCGTCTTTCTCCCAAAATACAGCCGTATCATTATCAATTCCCCTTGAAAAAACAGGAGGGCTGTTCTCTATCCAGCACAGGTATTCAGATGTAACTTCATCAAATTCGGGCAGAAAATCAAGAACTTCTGAAATTTTTTCATGACTGATTTTCGCTTCATGTATCAAATGCGGACTTTCATTTCTTATATACATATCTGAAAAGCCATATTCTTCATTATGTTTTTCTGTAAGCCCGAATATTTCACCAATTTGTTTCAGAAAGAATTTTTCTGCACTAAGCGGAAGAATTTCTATCTGACGATAATCGTCTTCATGAAAATAAACACTCCGTTTCATAAAATCAACCTCTTATTTTTTCCATTCCCTCACGGAGAGTTTCCGCAAAAAAATCAAGTTCTTCTGTGGTTGTATCGGCTGTCATGCTGATACGTAAAGCACTGTCGGCATTTTTTCCGGTTATTCCGAACTGTTCCAATACACCGCTTTGTTGTCCTTTTGAACACGCCGAACCACTGGAAATATATATTTCCCGTTGTTCCATGAAATGTAACATTATTTCTGAACGTTTTCCGGCGGAAATATTCACGACGTATGGTGACGCATCTTCCGGAGAATTTATTGATATTCCGTCGATTTCTGACAGTTTTTCAAGCAGATGTCTTTTAAGTCCGGTAACTTTTTCATAGCGTTCATTTATGGTCGGTGAGTACTTTTCGACAGCTGAACCGAATGCAGAAATCAACGGTACACTTTCAGTACCAGAACGGATTCCCTTTTCCTGATGACCGCCAGTGACAATGGGTACTACACGGACGCCTTTTTTTATGTATAAAGCACCGACACCCTTTACGGCATGAATTTTGTGTCCGCTTAAAGAAATCATATCCGCATTGAGTAACTTTACACGCACCGGAATTTTCATATAAGCCTGTACGCAGTCACAATGCGTAATTATTTCCGGATAGCGTTTTTTCACTGCCTTGAAAATATCCCAGACAGGCAATATATGACCGGTTTCATTATTGACAAACATAATACTTATAATACAGGTTTTTTTGTCACAGGCGTTGACGAAATCTTCAACGTAAAAATTTCCGTCGGTACGTGGACTTATCCGGACAGCCTCAAAGCCTTGTTTTTCAAGTGCCTTGACCGTCTCTTCAACGGAGGGGTGTTCCACAGCGGAAATAATTATTTTATTTTTTCGTTTTCCGTAAGCTCCCATAGCTCCACGGATTGCAAGGTTATTACTTTCCGTTGCTCCAGACGTAAAATATATCTCTCCGGTGTCCGCACCTATAGAACCGGCTATTATTTTTCTTGCCCTGTCAACCGTAAGCTGTGCATTAAGTCCGACACGGTGCAGTGATGACGGATTACCGAAATTTTGCGTCAACGCCTCCATCACCGCCGATACAGATTCCGGACATGGTTTAGTAGTTGCAGCATTATCAAGATAAACTGACATTTTTTCAGTCCTTTCATATGTAATATTTTATGCGTAATATTAATTATACCACAAATCCGGAAAGATTGCCACATAATTTTTATATTTTCCTTAATTTATTTATTCTGTATTAATTTTTTTGAAAAAAGTACTTTTATTTTTACTTCAAATATGTTATAATTAGTTTATGTTAAACTTTCCAGCATCGGAGGAAATATTAAAATGTCAACAAAAAAAGACGTTTTTTCACGTTATACAGACGAAAAATACCTGACGGCTTTTCTTATGGGTTTTTTATGCTTGCTTATATCGGTCATTCCGGTAATGATTGCAGACGGTGGTTACTTTATATACTATGGTGACTTCAATGCACAGCAGATACCATTTTATAACCTTGCCAATGATGCAGTCCGTAACGGACAGTTCGGCTGGAACTGGTATACCGATTTAGGTTCAGACTTCATGACTTCTTATTCATTCTATTTAATAGGGAGTCCGTTTTTCTGGCTGTCGACGCTTCTTCCACGGTCACTTGTAACACTGTCAATGCCTTTTCTGCTTGCTCTTAAACACGGCGTTGCCTCACTGAC
The DNA here is from genome assembly GCA_023665275.1 of Alistipes senegalensis. Lineage (GTDB taxonomy): Bacteria > Bacillota > Clostridia > Oscillospirales > Ruminococcaceae > Ruminococcus. The sequence goes on from JAMPEF010000002.1 coordinate 50,066, forward strand.
GGCATATGCATACATACGCCGGTTTGTCCGGAGTAAAAATTCCGCACTGGTCGGAGCTATGCTGTATGCTTTTTCAGGATTTCAAGTATATAATATTTTCTTCAATCATTTTCAGGATGTCACGGCTTTTTTCCCGTTAATGCTTATTGCTATGGAAGAAAACATAAACAACAACCGCAAGGGAATTTTTGCACTGTCCGTATCACTTATGGCGTTTATAAATTACTATTTCTTTACTGGACAGGCTGTCTTTTTAATAGTATACTATCTTTTCAGAATGAAGTGTCCGGATTTTCACACATCATGGAAAAAATTCTGGTTGCTGCTTCTTGAGGCAGTCGCCGGAACTATGACAGCTTGTGTAATACTTCTTCCGACTGCTATGGCTCTTTTCGGAAACTATCGTATAAATGAACATCTTTACGGACAGTCAGTGGTACTATACAGCGACAAGACCCGTATAGCAAGAATCATACAGACATTCTTCATGCCGGTAGACGTCCCCGCAAGACCTAATCTTTTTAATTCGGACAATGCAAAATGGTCATCAATGGGTGGTTATCTGCCGTTATTCTCCATGGTCGGCGTGATAACTTTCATGCGGACGCACAAAAAACACTGGTCTGTAAAGATTTCAGCATTATGTATAGTCTGTGCATTTATACCAATCCTTAACAGTGCATTCTATATGTTCAATGCGTCATACTATGCAAGATGGTATTATATGCCGATATTGATTTTTGCAATGATGACCGCACAGGAACTCGACGACAAGGACGCTGACCCCTCACTTGCCATAAAGATATGTGCTTTAATGCTTACGGCATACGGACTTATAGCGTGCATTCCGGAAAAGAAAGACGATAAACTTTCATTTTTCACCATGCCAAGAGATATATTATATTTCGTTCTTACTCTTGCAATAGCTATAGTATTTCTTATTCTGACGGGATATATTTTCTATAGAAAAAAGAAAAATTTCCATTACAGGAGGCTTGCCGTATGGTGTACCGCCGGAGCTTCTGTCATATGCTTGCTTACGGCTATTATATATGGTGCAAACACACCAAGTGCCGCAAAGGATTATATAAACTCCGCAATAAAAGGCGGTGACAATGTATATGAAAACGTTTCAGAAGATAATTTCTTCCGGATTGATATTTCTGAAGACCGTGACAACTACCCTATGTTATGGGGGCTTCCGTCAATAAGGGCTTTTCAAAGTGTTGTTGAAAGTTCGATAATGAATTTTTATTCGGAAGTAGATGTACAGCGTGATGTTGCCTCACGTCCGGACAGGAAACACTATACTTTAAGAGGACTATTTTCTGTAAAATACTACTATCAGTACAAAAACAGCATAGACAAAGACACAAATATTCCGGATGAACTCACCGGCTTTGAACTCGTCGGCGAAAATGAATACTTTGATATATACGAAAATAAATTATATATTCCCATGGGTATGGCTTTTGACAGTTTCATAACTAAAGATGAACTCAAAGACGAATCCGCCTCTACCCGTGAAAAAACCCTGCTCCACTCTATTGTACTTGACAATGAACAGGCTGAAAAATATTCCGGTATTCTTGAAAAGACAGGTATTTCAGAAGTTTCTTCACTTGGAAAGTCCGATTATGACGATTTATGCATGAAACGTCAGATAAATTCCGGAGATTATTTCAGCTATGATTCAAAAGGATTTGTTTCAGAAATAACCCTTGAAAAATCCGGACTTGTATTCTACAGTGTGCCGTATAGCTCCGGCTGGTCGGCAGAAGTCAACGGAAAGCCCGTTGATGTCGAAAATGTTTCATATGGCTTCATGGCTGTAAGGGCTGACGGCGGACATAATAAAATAGTATTCCGTTACAGGACGCCAGCTCTCACTGCCGGTATTATAATAAGTATTTCCGGAATTTTCATACTTGCTGTATATATGATTATATGCCGTAAGAAATCCGACGGAAATTATACTATCAATCATAATTATGACTACAATTCATGTCACACGATAAAGGCACATGACGATTACTGCAACAGTCTTATTAATGACAGAAAAAATTAAAACACTTACATTTTAAGGAGGTGAAAAATATGCACTTACAGGAAAAAACACTTACAAGCAATATAGTCTATGAAGGAAGAATATTCACGATAATACATGATACTGCTGAACTTGAAAACGGTGATACTGCTTTCCGTGATGTTCTTCTGCATACCGGTGGTGTATGCATAATTCCTGTTACTGAAAACAATGAAATCTTCATGGTTAAACAGTTCCGCTATCCGTTCCGTGAGATAACAACGGAAATCCCTGCCGGAAAACTTGAAAAGGGTGAAAGTCATTACGAATGCGGTCGGCGTGAACTTATGGAGGAAACAGGCTTTTCATGTACGGAGTATATATACCTTGGGGAAATTTATCCCACACCGGCATATAATACTGAGATAATACACGTTTATCTTGCAAGAGGTCTCAGCCTCAAGGAGCAGAATCTTGACCCCGATGAATTTCTTGACGTTGAAAAAATACCACTCACAGAAGCGCTCTCACTTGTCATGGAGGGAAAAATAAAGGACGCTAAAACACAGATTGCCATTCTCAAAACCGCAAGGATATTAGGCATATAAAAAAAGCCTGCCGGTAAGGGCAGGCTTGTCGGGGAATTATTATTCTTCTGTGGGTTCTTCCGGTGTAGCTTCTTTTTCAGCTTCCAGCATAGCAAGCTGTTTGCTGTAAGCGTCAAGAATAACGTCTTCAAAGACTCTTCTTGATGCTGAAGAAATCGGGTGAACAATATCACGGAATACACCGTTTTCGTCCTTACGGCTTGGCATTGCAACAAACAGACGTTCATCGCCCTGCACAACCTTTATGTCGTGTACGGCAAGCATATCGTCGATAGTCACGGAAACGACTGCTTTAAGTCTGCCTTCAGACATAATTTTCCTTAACTTTACATCTGTGATTTCCATTATGGTTTTACCTCCTTATGTTAATAGGGCATTGGGGAAATCCCCCTATAATTATTATAACTTATTATTTCATAAAAATCAAGTGATTTTTGCATTTAATTAAAAAAATTTGAAAGGTGATAAATTTTGAACGAAAATATTTTAACAGGCAAAAAGCATATCCACTTTATAGGTATAGGTGGTTCGGGAATGTACCCACTTGCACAGATACTGCATTCACAGGGATATTTTCTTACAGGTTCGGACAACAACGAAACAGAAACTCTTGACGCAGTGCGCCGAATGGGCATTGAAGTATTTATCGGACAGCGTGCAGAAAACATAAAGGGTGCTGACCTGATAGTACACACTGCCGCTATCATGGAGGATAATCCTGAACTTATGGCGGCAAGGCAAAGTGGTGTACCGGTTCTTGAAAGAGCCGAACTGCTTGGCATCGTTACCGGCTGGTACGATAACGCTGTATGTGTTTCAGGTACTCACGGCAAGACTACTGCAACATCAATGATAACACAGATTCTATGGACTGCCGGCACTGATTTATCGGCATATATCGGCGGAAAGCTCCCGTGTATAAACGGTAGCGGAATAGCAGGAAAAAGTGACGTCATGGTTTGCGAATCGTGCGAATTTGAAGACCATTTTCTGAAACTCTCTCCGGATATTTCCGTTATACTCAACATAGATGCAGACCATCTTGACTATTTCGGCACACTGGAAAACGTCATAACATCTTTCAGGAAATTTGCCGGAATGACTTCAAAAGTCCTGATAGTAAACGGTGATGACGTAAACACTCTTAAAGCCGTTGAGGGAATCGACAAAAAAATAATAACTTTCGGACTTTCAGACAAAAACGACTGGTATGCCGGAAACATAAAGAAAATTTCCGGTCTTGAAACACAGTTTGATGTTTTCAACAAGGGCGAACTTTTCACTACAATAAATCTTCATGTTGCCGGAAATCATAATGTACTAAATGCTGTAGCGTCCGTAGCCGCTGTAAATGAACTCGGCATATCTCCGGAAGACTGCCGTAAAGGTCTTGAGGATTTCAGAGGTGCTAAAAGACGTTTTGAAAAGCTCGGCTATGAAAAGGGTATTACAGTCGTTGATGACTATGCACACCACCCCGCCGAACTTGAGGTAACCCTTACCGCTGCTATGGGTATGGGCTTCAATCATGTATGGGCAGTTTTCCAGCCATTCACGTTCTCAAGGACAAAAATTCTGCTTGATGATTTCGCAAGAGTTTTGCAGATTCCCGACAGAACCGTATTAACCGATATTTTCGGAAGCCGTGAAAAAAATACTTTCGGAATTTTCACACGTCATCTTGCTGAAAAAATTCCGGAATGTATATGGTTTCCGCAGGACGAAAGCACCGAATGGACGGACGAAAGAAAATATTTCAATTTTCAACAAATCTGTGATTATGTATGCGAAAATGTACAATCCGGTGACCTTGTTATAACTCTTGGCTGTGGCGATGCCTATAAAATCGCTAAAATGATTCTGAAAAAACTTTCTGTAGAGGAGAAATAATTATGTCAAAAGATAAAGAAATTGCTGTATTCAACTATATAAAAAGCCGTCTCAGCGATGGTATTTCACCGTCAGTGCGTGAAATCGCAGCGACTATGGGTTTTAAATCCACTTCAACCGCACAGAACTATATAAACCGACTTGTTGCAAAGGGTTTTATTGAAAAAACAGGCAATATAAACCGTTCACTCAGACTTCCGAACAGTGCTATAACTTCAGTACCGGTTATCGGTACTGTTACAGCCGGTGCACCCATCACAGCCATAGAGGATATAACGGGCTATATAGGCTTTGAAGCTCCTGAAATAAATCCAAGTGAACTCTTTGCCCTGAAAATACGTGGCGAAAGCATGATTAATGCGGGAATTTTTGATGGCGACATTGTCATTGTCCATAAGACAGCCTATGCGGAAAACGGTGATATAGTCGTTGCACTTGTCAATCATGAAGAAGCAACTGTTAAACGCTTCTTTAAGGAAAAAAATAAATTCCGTCTCCAGCCAGAAAACGATTCATTAAAACCGATTGTTCTTGATGAAGTAGAAATACTCGGAAAGGTTATCGGTCTCAAGCGCCACTATTAATAATATTTTTTCGGAAAAGCATTCCAAATTGTCGGAAAATGTTGTATAATGTAGTATGTAAATTTTAACAGAAAGGAAAATCCCCTTAAAATGCTTAATGATGTAAAAGTAATTATCTGTGGCAAGGAGTACAAGTTGAAAACCTCCGAATCACCTAACTATGTCTTTGCACTTGCAAGGGCGCTGGAATCCAAAATAAACGGAACTCTCAACTCAAAAAGCGGTTCTTCACCGTATGATGCCGCAATAATGGTAGCTTTAAGTCTCGCTGACGACCTCAACAAAGCTAATCAGCATCTTGACAATATACGCAACCAGACTAAAGAATATGTAGATGAAGCAGGAAAATCACGCATTGAACTTGATGCAGCACTAAAGGAAATAGAATTACTCAAGTCAAAAAATGCACAGCTTGAAAACGCCATGAAACTTAAAAAACTTGGTGACAAACTCTGATGAAAAATATTGAAATCCTCGCACCTGCCGGAAGTATGGAAACTTTACAGGCGGCTTTGCGTTCCGGAGCAGGTGCGGTATACGTCGGCGGACAGCGATTTTCTGCCCGTAATAATGCGGTGAATTTCGATAATGACGAATTAATAGACGCTGTCCGTGAGTGCCACAGATATGGTGCTAAATTATATCTTGCTGTAAATACTATTATTTCTGACGAAGAAACAGAAGATTTCTGTGAATACATAAAATTTTCCGTACAGTCAGGCGTTGACGCATACATAGTACAGGACTGGGGCTGTGCGGAACTAATAAGAAAATGCGTTCCGGAGGCTGTACTTCACGCCTCCACACAGATGTCAGTGCATACGGCAGCTGGTGCGGAAATGCTTAAAAAACTCGGCTGGACAAGAGTTGTACCGGCACGTGAACTCAACAGGCAGACTATAGAAAAAATAACCCATACAGGCATTGAAACGGAAATTTTTGTACATGGTGCTTTGTGTATGTCGGTATCAGGACAGTGTTATATGTCGGCGATAATGGGTTCACGTTCCGCCAACCGTGGTTGTTGCGGACAAGCCTGCCGTCTGCCGTTCTCGTCTGTGGAAAACAAAAATTTTTCCGCATTATCGCTGAAAGATTTGTCACTTATTCCGTGTGTGAACGAACTTTCCGGCGTTGACTCCCTGAAAATAGAAGGCAGAATGAAACGTCCGGAATACGTCGCCTCAGCTGTAAACGAACTCCGCAAGGCTCTTGACGGTCAGACCCCTGACATGAATTTCCTGAAAGGAATTTTTTCACGGAGTGGCTTTACAGACGGATATTTCACCGGAAAATGTGAAGATATGTTCGGAGTGCGTGAAAAGGAAGATGTTATTTCCGCACAGGCACTTATACCGGAAGTACATGAAATTTACCGGCATGAACGTAAAGTTTATACTGTCAATTTCAATGTAACGATAAAACAAAATATCCCCGTTAAAATAATTGCTGAATGTAATAATATTACGGCTGAAGCTAACGGCGATATTCCGGAAAAAGCTGTAAACCGTCCCACCGATACGGAATTACTTAAAAAACAGCTCTCAAAGTTAGGAGACACTGTTTTCAGCATTGGAACTCTCACCGCTGATATTGAAAACGGTCTTATAGTTTCTGCCGGAAAAATAAACGCACTCCGCCGTGAACTCACTGAAAAACTTACAGAGGAAATAATTTCCGCAAACACTGTACGCCGGACTATAACAGACTATACTCCGGTATTTCCTGAAAAACCTGCTCCGGCTGAAAAAATTCATATCCGGACTTTCTGTGTAAACACTGAACATGCAAAAGTTGCCGTCAATAATTCTGAGTATATAATACTTGCCCCTAATTTAAGTCTTTCCATGCCGTTTCTATCGGAACTTGCAGAATACAGGGAAAAAATAATACTGTCTCCGCCACGTTTCATAGCGGATGAGGAAAGAACTATTTCCGCTCTCAAAGCAGTAAAGGAAAAATTCGGCATTGAACGTCTCATGTGTCATACACCCGACTGCATAGCTATAGGAAAAAAACTCGGCTTTAAACTGCACGGAAATTTCACACTGAATATTTTCAATTCGTTCAGTGCTGAATATATGAAAACTCTTGGTCTTGAGGATTTTATTATCTCACCGGAGGCAAAATTACAACAGATAAACAATATCCGTACAGATTTGCCCGTGGGTGTACTGGCATACGGAAAAATTCCGCTTATGCTTACAAGAAACTGCCCCATAAAAAACGAATCCGACTGTAAGAAATGTTCCGGACACATCATAGACCGTACAGGACGTGAATTTCCGGTTATATGTTCGCCGTACTATACAGAAATTTTTAATCCGGACTGTCTGTATATGCTTGACAGACTGGAAAGTTTCAGAAATATATCTTTTGCAGTTGTCATGCTGAACGGTGAAACTCCTGAACAGACTAAAGCAATAATTTCAGGGGAAAAACCGTCCGGAAACATCACCAGAGGTCTTTATTACAGAGGTATATGATTATGAAAATTACTTTTAAAAAACTTGATGAAAAAGCTGTTATCCCGTCAAGAGCAACCGCCGGAAGTGCGGGGCTTGATATATGTGCCTGTCTTGACAATCCGGTGACTCTTGAACCAGATGAAATAAAAATGATTCCTACAGGACTTACCGCCGAACCCGATGAAACAGATGTCGCACTTCTTATATATCCACGCTCCGGACTTTCCACAAAATACGGCGTTACACTTGCAAACTGTGTGGGCGTTGTTGACAGCGACTATCGGGGTGCATGGTTTATACCGCTTATAAATAACGGAAAATTACCATTTACCGTTGAAAACGGTATGAGAATAGCACAGCTTATACCAACAAGAATATTAATTCCGGAAATTGAAGTCAGTGACTGCCTTTCCGAAACCGGACGGGGTACAAACGGATTCGGTTCTTCCGGTATAAAATAAAAGCCTTCAGGCAGACTGGAGAATAAAATGAAAAAAATTTTATATTTAGCACTATTGATAATAGGTGGAATAATACTGGGTTCACTGATTGCCGAAAGAACCGTAAATACTTCACTGGAATGGCTTTCATTTTCCGGTGGCTTTGAATTTCCTGCCGATAAACCACTTCTTAATTTCACAATATTCACCATAACAATCGGTTTCAGTTTCAATATTAATATAGCACAACTTCTTATGATTCTGCTGGCAATTTTCATATACTACAAAACAGCTCCGAAACTTATTCCATAATACATACTAAAAACCGGATTTTTTCAGAAAATTTTACAGTTTTTCTGTTCATTCGGTTTATTTTGTTTTCATGTTTCAACAAATTTTATGTAAATCCGGATTTCTGCTTTAAAGTTCTTGTTTGTATTGGCTTTTGGTGATATAATAATATTGTTGAGTTTAAAAATATAAAAAATACTAAATATACAGAAGTTAGGAAGTGCAGAATGTTTACAAAGGATATTGGAATAGATTTAGGAACTGCAAATACACTTGTTTACCTGAGGGGAAAAGGAATAATTATCCGTGAACCCTCTGTCGTTGCAGTAAATACGCATACCGACAAGTGCAGGTATGTCGGCAAGGAGGCTAAGGAAATCATAGGAAGAACCCCCGGTTCTATAGTGGCTGTAAAGCCTCTTAAAGATGGCGTAATAGCTGATTTCGATATAGCTACAACCATGCTTCAGGAATTTATAAAAAAATCTCTTAAAGGAACTATTTTCACAAAAGCAAATGTCATAATATGTGTACCTTCGGGCGTGACCGCCGTTGAAAGACGTGCCGTCCGTGAGGCTTGTCAGAAAGCAGGCGCAAATAAAAATAATGTACTTATAATAGAAGAACCAATGGCGGCAGCTATCGGAGCAGGACTGCCGACTAATTCACCGTCCGGAAGCATGATTGTTGACATAGGCGGCGGCACAAGTGAAGTAGCCGTAATATCTATGGGCGGTATAGTTGCATCACGTTCTATACGGTGTGCCGGCGACGAGTTCGACAACGCTATTATAAATTATATCAAGAAAAAATATAATCTTCTTATCGGCGAACCTACAGCCGAAAAAATGAAACTTGAAATAGGTTCGGCGTTTCCGCATGAAAAAGAATCATCTATGGAAATAAAAGGTCGTAATCTGCTGAACGGTCTTCCGGAAAACATAATAATAAATTCCGCTGAAATCCGTGACGCACTCGTTGAACCGCTCTCACGTGTTGTTGATTCTATAAGGGCTACCCTTGAGGAAACACCACCGGAACTTTCAGCGGACATAATCGAAAACGGTATAACACTTTCCGGCGGAAGTGCCTTGTTACGTGGTCTTGACCGCCTTATTAACCGTGAGACCGGTATGCCGGTATACATTGCCGAATATCCCCTTGACTGTGTTGCAGAAGGTATGGGAAAAATCCTTGAAAAAATCAACGATTATCAGGACGCACTTACCGAAAATATCCGGTACTATTAAGGAGGGCGTCTATGCGTGAATTTTTCAAAAGCAAGGGTTTTAAATTTCTGCTTGCATTTATTGCCTTTCTTGTGGGAATAATGATATATGCCGTCACAAAGGGTGGCTATTCAGTTTCCGGAAAGTCAATAATAAATACTGTTTCAAAACCTTTCCGGACAGTCTCAAACAGCATAAGTATGAAAATAGAAAATACAGCGGATAAAGTCTCACGGGCTGATGAAATATATGACGAAAATCAGTCACTGAAAGAGGAAGTAAACAGATTACAGGAACAACTTACAGAATATGAATCTCTGAAAATCGAAAACGAGGAACTCCGTATGTTGATAGGCATAAAAAAAGCCCATCCTGATTTGACGACATCAAGATTCTGTAAAGTACTCGGCTATGTAACAAATGACCCGTTTAAATCTTTCACAATAAACGTCGGCAAGGCTGACGGTATAGAACCGGATTGTCCCGTTGCAACCGCTGAGGGAATTGTGGGAATTACTCTTGAAGTCTCTGAACACGTCACAACAGTACGGTCGATTCTTTCACCGGATTTGTCAATAGCTGTCAAATCTTCTGAAAATGAAGACGATGCCGGAATTATTGAGGGTTCTATAAAATCCGCCGGAGACGAACTCACAAACCTTATACATCTCCGGACAGACAACACACTTGAAAAAAATGACCTGCTTATTACAGACGGTTCAAGCGGACTGTTTCCGAAAGACTATTCAGTCGGTACAGTAAAAAGCGTCGGAATGGATTCAAACGGAATTTCTGCACGAGCTGTAATAAAACCATGTGTTGATGTGACAAATCTTGAATCTGTCTTTGTCATAACCGATTTTACAGGAAAAAGGGGGTCTGCTGATGAGAATTAAACCTACCCGTGAAAAACGCATACTTTTCTTAAAGACGTTTTTCAGGTGGCTGCTATATTATGTGGTGATATATTCGGGATTTATATTCATGACCTCCGGAACACTTCTCAAACCGGTTATATTAGTTCCGACAGCTTTATATATAGCCGTAAATAATAATATATACGCCTCTGCCGTGACCGGTGCTATATGTGGACTTCTTATAGATGTAAGCTGTAATAAGCTGTTCGGATATAATGCCGTACTGCTGGTTGTATTCTGTGTTATAGTTTCGCTGATATATGAATTTTATCTCCGTGATAAATTCGTAAGTTTTCTGCTGGTTTCTGCCGTTGTTTCGTACATACAGTGTCTGCTTGACTATAAATTTTACTATGAAATATGGAAATATGAAGATTCAGAAATAATTTTCCGTGAATATACCTTGAAAATATGGGCATATACAGTAATATCTTCATTTTTTGTATGTATTATCATAAGAATAATAAATCATTTTCTTATGCCGAAAAATCATTTTACCATTGAAGAGACTATACGTTCCGGTGAACACCAGTAGAACGCTGAAAGGAGTGATTCTGTATAAAAACTTTATCCGAAACAATAAAGGCTGTTATAATAGTGGCACTGGTTGTGGTAGCTGTTGTATGGAGTTCAATGCGGCTTATGGAGTTGCAGATTGTGGGTAGTGATACTATCAGCGAAATATTTTCAGATAATAATTCACTGACATATCAGAAAGAAGTACGGGCTACACGTGGTGAGATAGTCGATTATAACGGAAATCTTCTTGTTACAAACGATTCCCGTTGTGATATAGTTTTGCAAAAGGCTTTTTTTCCGGAAGATAATGCAGAAGGAAACGAAACACTTATAAATATCTATATGGCATTGCTTGGACATAGCTATATATTCCGTGAAAGTCTTCCCGTAACGATGAATGAACCATATGAATTTACAGAAGAAGATGTTTCCGACGTATGCGAAAAACTCCACCTGAACGTTTACGCCTCCGCCGAAAACTGCATTGACAAGCTGATTGATGACTATGATATTTCTGACAAATACAATAAGCATGAAAAACGTATCATAGCCGGTATGCGCTATGCTATGATTGACAGGGAATTTTCATACAGCAATGACCTTGTACTTGCTGAAGATGTCAATCAGCAAACTATAACCGCCATGAAAGAACTCGGCAATATATATAAAGGGATAGAGGCGGTTGAAGTTTCTGAAAGACGAATTGAAAGAGGCGATATTCTGCCGCATGAACTCGGTACGGTTGGACCTATATACGCCGAAGAATATGACGAACTCCGCACAAAAGGCTATAAACTAAATGACACACTCGGCAAAAGCGGTATTGAAAGTGCTATGGAAACCGAACTCAGAGGACAGAACGGCGTTGAAGAAATTACTGTAAAAGATGGCTCTATCACTGACATAAAGACTATAAGCGAAACTAATTCCGGAAGTACTATAAGACTTACTGTTGACGGCGCATATCAGCTTAAACTACAGGGAATACTTGATAACTTTCTTGCCAATTTCCAGAATATCAATACTAACTGGCACTTACAGAACGTACACAAAGGCGCAATAGTCGTACTCGACGCCAAAACCGGTGCGGTAAGAGGTATGGCAACAGCTCCGACATACAATCTTAAAGACTATGCCATAGATTATGAAGACTTACTGAATGATGAAGATTCACCATTGCTTAACCGCTGTACGTATGGCTTATATCGTCCGGGTTCTACTTTCAAGACGGTAACAGCTACAGCCGGTCTCAATGAAGGTATTGTCAATTCCGGTACTACTCTTTTGTGTAATCACTGGTATAATTTTCATGGTTCTACATTTTCATGTACCGGAACACATGGCTATATTGCCGCAAGACAAGCTGTTCAGGTTTCATGCAACTGCTATTTTTATGAACTTTCAAGCCGTTTAGGTATCGACAACATAACAAAATATGCACAGTTTTACGGACTGGGTTCACATACGGGCATTGAAACCGGTGACGCTGCCGGTTATTTATGTAATCCGGAAACTTTCGCTGAACGTGGTCAGCCGTGGTATGTCGGATTTGTAATTCAGGCTGGTATTGGTAACTATGACTGTGGTATGACACCACTTCAGATGGCTGTGGTTGCCAATACAATAGCCAACAGAGGTGTGCGCTACAGACCTTACATTGTGGACGGTCTCTATAAATACGGTACGGAAGAGCTTATTTATGAAACTCAACCCGTTGTTGCCGAAAAGATAGAACTTTCAAGCGAATATATCTATGACCCGATTATAAATGGCATGATTGATGCATCACATAATGTGCCGGTTTACAGATATTCGCTTTCCAATCTTGGTTTTGATGTCGCTATAAAGACCGGTACGCCACAGACAGACCAGAACGACTTAAGTAAACAAAACTCTTTCTTTATAGGATTTGCACCCGCCGATGACCCTGAAATAGCTTTTGCTGGAGTAATCGAGGGTGGTGAATACTCAAAATATATGATACGTGATATAATTCTTGAATATCAGAAGTGCTATGGTCTCAACGGCGTTGAACCTACAGCAGTACTTCCGAATGAAGACGGTGAAATTCCCACGACTGCTACAGGTACAGGCACAGGCACTGCAACCGGAACGGCTACAGGTACTTCAACCGGAACAGGTACACGTACAACATCTTCATATGGTACGACGACAATTTCCGGCACAGTTACTACCACAGGAACATCACGACAGTAAAAAATTCCCCCTCTTCACAAGGGAGAATGCAGAAACCTTTGTTTAAACCAGCCGTAAATGCGGAATAATGCAATTGAGATTATTATTCCCATAATAACTCCGCTGGTATCTATAATAACATCTGTGAAACGACATGAACGACCTGACACAAAATATTGATGTAATTCGTCCGAACATGCATAAGCAAAACCGATAACGACAGTTATAAGACTTCTGGTACTTAAAAACTGACGTTTTCCGACTGACAATGACATAAAAAATCCAAGCACTGTATAAATAGAAAAATGTGCTAATTTACGGATAATATGTTCAGTAGTTTTTAAAAGATTTTTCTTTTCGTCGGCGGTCATTTCTCTGTAATCATGGGTGAGCTTTTTTAATATGAACTCCGTTACCTTACTGCTCACTCCGGAAGATTCGGACGAATTTTGCATAGAAAAACAGAATATCATGACCATTACCGCCAGTGATAGAATTATAAATATTTTTCTTTTCATGTTTTCACCTTTTAATTTTCATAAAAATATATATAAATTATTATACAGCTTTTTAATGTGATTGTAAAGGATAATCTGAAAAAAATATAATTATTTTCCGGAAATTATAAAAAATACCTTGTAATTTCCCGTGAAAAATGATATAATGTACTGGTGGCTATATGGTTTCTGAATATTACTTACTTTGGAGGCTTCAATGAAAAATTTTTTATCAAATGTATGGACAAAAAGAGTAGTTTCTGTTCTTAGTTTAGTATATACTTACTTTGTATGCTATCTGTGCTATTATTCTATATTCTACGATATACATATAACTTCCCGTGTATCGCTGTGCCTGCTCGTTACAGGTGTATCAATCATAGCACTTGTTGAAATGCTTTATACCAGAAAACAACTCCTAACCCGTCTGGCAAGTTTCCTGATACTACCGGCGATGTTACCGGTTGTAATATTGTATTTCGGTGAATGGGGTCTTATAATACCGATTATGATTACCGGCGTGGCGATACTGCTGTTTTCCGGCGCTGGCGAAGGTACTAAAACGGCACTGGGTACACTCACAATACTGTTTTATATATTCGGTTCACTTGGATATTTCCTGTTTACATCATTCTTCATGGCAACGGCACAGGAAACCATTGTTAAACAAGGTTTCTCACCGTCCGGAAAGTATCGTTATTCAATCGTGAACACCGAAGACAGTTCAAACGGAAGTACAACAGTTTACGTTGAGCCGAACTATGCTGACGTCTTCTATTTTGAACAGGATAAACCACTTGTCAAATTCACACTCAAAAATATGGAACGTGCCGTACACGTCGAAAGACCGATAGCAGAAAAAATTGAAATCGAATGGGAAACACAATCCCGTGCAGATATTACAGACGAATTAAACAAGATTTCTGATTCAATAGCGTTTACCCTCACAGACGAGGAACTTGAAAAGTTCGGTTATACTTTTGATTCAAAGCTGAATATATCAATGACGGATATTGAAACAGAGGACAAGTTTGCTATCGGAAAAACCGCACATGATGTTGACCCGTTACCACTTGATGACCTCACCGAAACACAGCTTGAATATTTCGGAATAGGCAAACAGGATAACAGATATTATGTTCTTGACCCTGACGCTGAAATTTTTGCAAACCATGAAGATTCAGTTGACCACATCTATTTCAGTGAACTTTCTGAAAAAGAAATGAAAAAGTTTGGTGTTGAAAAAAGTCATACTATCTATCTTAATGAACTTGATGACAGTCAGCTTGCTGAACTCGGCGTATCTGACGAGGGCGATATTATGATATTTAACGGAAAAGTATGTTTCCGTTTCTATGTTGCAGAAATCGGTGATTATTACGATGTTGATTCAAGAAAACTTTCACTTGACCTGCTTGTATAATCTTAATAATACACATTGCGTCCGGAAAATTTCCGGACGTTTTTTCAATAATAAAGCGCATAACCATCAGCAGTTGAATTTTTTACAACTTCAATTTGCTGATTTATTATATCCGGATTCTCAAGCCATTCATTTTCGCCGGAAACTCCTGCCCATTGGTCAGCCTGTCCGAGTTTGTACGCACCTAAACCTATTATAAGTCTGACATCACTTCCGGAAACTATTTCTTCCCATTCCTCAAGAACCGGCACAAATGGACAAGTTTCATTATTGAACCCGAAATATATCTGTGGTACTATATAATCACAGTACCCATCTTCCGAACCCCATAAATTCACGTCTGCATATTGTGTTGAATAGTTTGCGGATATATTCCCTTGTGGACTTATCCCGAAAACAAGACCGTGTTTATTTACCGTATCATAAAGCGATTTTACAAGTCGTGTACAATTTTCTGTACGCCACTCTGAAAGACTGTCGCTTCCGCTTGACGCAAAAGCTATATTATCAAAAGATTCTTCTGTTGTCGGATAGAAATAATCATCAATATGGACACCATCAATATCGTATTTTTCAATGATTTCTTCTGCACCATCGCATATAAGGTTTATGACTTCTTCATATGCGGGATTAAGATAATATCTGTCGTTGACTATTTCGACAAAATGATACTCCGGATTATCCGCCCATTGTTTGATTATGAAATTTTCCGGCAGAGTCTCCATTTGTCCGACTGTCTGACAGCGGAGCGGGTTAAGCCATGCATGAACCGAAAGTCCCATACTGTGTGCCTCTTCAAGCATAATCTGCAAAGGGTCATAATCGCCGTTGAGATACACTCCGGACGGGAAAATATCAGAAATATAATAAGCATCACCGCAAGGGTGTACATGAAGATAAACAGTATTTATGCCTTGATTTTTTGCAGATGTAAACTTTTCCCTGACAGCCTCACGGAATGAATCAGCATTTTTGTTATACATATACTCTTCAAAATGCATATATGGAAACCACATACCTACCTGATTATCATAATTGACCGGACTGTAATTCTCGTCAATACGGAGGTGTTCACGCTCCTGAACGTATGGAACGGGTTTATTTTCCGACACTCCGCATGATGTACAAGCAAATATTAAAGCAAAAATAATTATTTTTTTCATTTAATTTCCTCTTTCAGATATGAATAACATTACAGACACGATAAAAACCGGTATGAAATCCCGTCCGTAAAGAAGTACAGCGGCAAAAAGTATCACCGAAAAAATCAGCTTAAGCACGGTAAGAACTGTATTTACAGTGCGTTCATATGGTGTGCCGTCCGTGAGAAGACATAAAGCCGCACCACCGTCAAGCTGTCTGTATGGCAACAGATTATATATTGCCGTGCAGAGATTAAGCAGACAGAACATTCCCCCTATACCTGAAATAATCATCAGCGCAAATGTTATTATATTAGCACCTGCTCCCGCAAGCATGATAAAAAGTTCATGGCGTGAATTTCTTTCCGGCGTGATAATAACACCCGTTCCGCTGAAAACTACAGATTTAACTTTTCCGCCGGTTACTGCTATCGCAAACAAATGCCCCAGTTCATGTATCATGCACACTGCATAGAAAGTCATCACTGTATTGTTTTCACGCATAAGAAAAATAAGGGCATTGAAAACAAGAAAAGAAAAATCAAGTCTGTATGTAGTATTTTTTATAGTGATACCGTTCAAAGCAGTTCAGATATAAGGTCAATGGGATTAGGAAAAATATTTTTTCCGGAAAATACTGCCTGATTAAGTCTGCTGAAAACTTCTTCTGCTGTTTCCGGATATAATATATTCAGTCCGAACATAAAGACAGCTGCTATAATACATACAACAGCCTGCATAGCCGGTACGTCATCAGCTTTACGCCGTGACCGTCTGTCGTATTTTTCAAGAAGTTCTTTCGTATCATCTTCACACGGTACGGAAATTTCTTCAATATCCTGTTGAATATTTTCATTCTCCATATTATCACTCCTTTTTCAATACATATGCATAACTTATATAAAAAATGACATAAAAAAACTGCTGTACGCTAATGTACAGCAGTGAAATTATCTTATTGCATACCGCCCTTGGTATAGAAGTTATCCTGAATGATAAGCGCACAGCCTCCAAGGAAATTATTTTTTCCGGTAAGTCTGCTAAGTACTACCCTGTCAGCTACTTCTTCACTTACAAGATGTATCATTTCACGCTTGATATAATCAAACTGCTTTTCACTGAACTTAAAGTTATGAAGCACTATCTTCTTGGCAAAATGGCTTACAGAAAGGTTATTTATAAGTATTGTATATTTTGCAATAAGTGTATTGACAACTTTCTTTACACTTTCTTCATTCCGCATAATTGCCATGAAAATGCTGTCTGTATTGATTTTGTTCTTGTCGCCCTCCGTGAGTTCATAGAGAACGGGGGTTTTTTCCTTTGAATAGATTTCATAGAAAGAATTAAGCATAGCTATTCTTGAAAGTTCAGCCTTTACAGAACCGTTAGGGTATCCTTCATATGACTTGCCATCGGGAGCTACTATATATTTTTCTATAGTTGAAGTATATGAAATATAATCACTTGAAAGCTCGTTCTTGTTTACAACAGCAAGATTAATCTGATTGCCGTTGCAGATAAAAGCCTGATTTGTCTGATAGCCGTTAGATGTCCTGAAATCATTGTTAGCAAGAGCCATAAGACCTATAGCATTACCACAATGTATATCAACATCAAGACCGGTTTTCAGCTTGCTTATAAAGTTAGTGAAATCAAGAACGCCATCTTTATAGAAGATTTTCAGCTTGCCCCACATAGTCGGAACAATACCCACACCAAGACCAAGCACTTTATCTTTAGTAAGACAACTATTTTCAATCATTTTGTTGCTTGTTCTGATTATGTAATTTATAATATCCTTGCTTGTTGTTCTCTCGTCAATAACCATGCTTGACTTGTCAAGGATTTCAGAGTTAAGGTTTGTGAGACCTACAGTAACTTCTTTTTCGTCAACGGTAGCACCAAGAGCAAAACGGCTGTTGACGTTAATATCAATAAGAATTTTTCTTCTGCCTTTCTGAAGTTTTTCAGTATTCACAGGTGCTTCACCGATTTCAACAAGTACGCCCTCTTCAATCATTTCATTAGTAATAATTGTAACTGCTGCACGTGTGATTTCAAGCGTGCTGGCAACATCAACCCTTGAAATCGGACCAAATTCACGGATTACACGCAGAATCTGCATTCTGTTTCGTCTTTTCAAATCAAGTTTGCTTATACCTCTTTTTTCCATAGTGATAAATTCCATTCCTTTCATAATAAAATATTTTATAAAATCACACTTGATTTAGTTAATACAAGAGTAATTTATAATAAATTTGTAGTGAGATTAATATTAATTATAACACATATTAACCAAAATTCAAACATTTTTTCTGAAAAAATAAGAAAATCAGCAATTTTAACAAACTTAATGAAATAAATTTGTTAATTTTTCCGTAAGATTTACAACTATAGGCAGACTTATTACAGAAAGTATAGTACCAGCGGCGAATATTTCAGAGGCATAAACTGAATTTTTATTATATTTAAGACAGAAAAGCGTACACATTGCCGCCGGTGGTGCTGCTGCTGTCACAACGATTGTCATTCTTACCATTTCGTCAATATTAAAAGGCATCATTGCAAGCGCCACAACAAGTGGTATAATTAAAAGTTTCACAAGACATACGTAATATATACGTGCATTTTTAAGAAGCTCTATTATTTTAGTTGAAGATATTGTAACGCCCGATACTATCATAGCCATGGGAGTATTAATATTTGCTATGAACTGTAAGGCGCTTGTCGGAACTGATGGTAACTTTATTTTCAGGAAAAATGTTATTATTCCTAGTAAAATAGCTATTATTGTAGGTGAATAGAAAACCTTTAAAACCTGTCTGAAGTTCTTTTCACCGGAAATAGTTATAACACCATGCGTCCATATTACAATGTTGAAAACAGTCAGAAAAGCTGTCAGATAAAATACACCCTCAGAACCGAAAAGCGCATTGACAAGGGGTATTCCCATAAATGCACAATTTGAATAAATCGCCGAAAAACGTTCTACTTCCGTATGTCTGCCCTCTTTTTTCCATATAATAAGATACGAAATTAAAATAGTCACCGCAAAGGCAATCACCGAAAACGCAAACGTCAAAAGAAGATTCTTTACAAGTCTTGCTTCATAGTCTTTCTGATATGACATGAATATTACAACAGGATTAACCATCTGCAACACAAACTGTGATAGTTCCTTATTCGTGGAACTGCTTATCAATTTGAGTTTCGCACAAAGTACACCGACTATTATAAGTATAAGCATTATAACAGTCTGATTTAAAATAGTCTGAGCCAATATAAATCCCTCCGATATAAATATTACGGATTTATTTTATCACAATTTTTACTAATAGTCAATAGCCGTTAAAATATCTAAAGATAAATTTTTAATTTAAAGTAATCTGAAAGCATATATCTTAGTTTTATTGAAAAATTTAAATTAAACAAGTTATATTCGTATAATTTAAATTATATAATTATATTTTCTGATTTTCAAAAATAGCTATTGATTTGAATTGAAAAAAGTTGTATAATATTCTTTAAAAGGAGATGAATATATCGACTATGGATAAAAAATCATCTGAAATACTTGATATTCTGACCGGAGCTGGCTTTGAGGCATACCTTGTCGGTGGTTGTGTACGTGATACCATAATGGGACGTCCTTTTCATGATACCGACATAACCACAAATGCACTCCCTGAACAGATTACAGAGGTTTTCCGTGACTATAAAACAATTCTCACCGGTATGAAACACGGTACTGTAACTATAATCTCCGGTGGTGTACCCTATGAAATAACTACTTACCGCATTGACGGTACATACTCCGATTCACGCCGTCCGGACAGCGTGGAATTTACATCAAATCTCCGTGAAGACCTTGCAAGACGTGATTTCACTGTAAATGCTATAGCTATGAACTCCGCCGGTGAAATTTCAGACTATTTCGGCGGTTCGGAAGATATAAAAAATGGCATAATAAGATGTGTCGGCAGTCCGGAAAAGCGTTTCAGTGAGGACGCTTTAAGAATTATGCGGGCTATCCGGTTTGCGTCACAGTTAGGCTTTAAAATAGAACCCGAAACCGCTAAGGCTGTCCATAAAATGAAAGACCGTCTGAAAAATATTTCAAGAGAACGTATACGGGAAGAACTTGATAAGCTGATTTGCGGTAAAAATTGCGTTGAAGTCCTTATGGAGTACAGCGACGTGTTAACAACTGTAATTCCGGAGTTTGAAAAATGCATAGGTTTTGAACAGCATTCGCCATATCATAAATATACTGTATGGGAACATATCGTCCGTGCGGTAAATCTTGCCCCACCGGATAACGTGAAAATGCGGAGGGCGTTGCTTTTCCACGATATAGCTAAACCGGTATGTGCCAGATTCGACGAAACCGGAAGAGGTCATTTCAGGAAACACGCTGAAACCGGTGCGGAAATGACACAATCCATAATGAAAAATCTTCGCTATGACGGAAATTCAATCACTTATGCTGTAACGCTTATTGCACATCACAGCGACAAAATCATTACTAAAACAGATGTTAAAAAAATGATGTCAGTTATCGGAGATAATTTATTCCTTGAACTTATGGAAATGAAAAAGTGTGACAACTCCGCTAAAAATGATTTCGTACTTGAAGAAAATCAGCTTATTGATGAAATAATTCAGGTGGGACACAGAATCATTGAAAACAATGAATGCCGGAATCTGAAAAATCTTGACGTCAACGGCAATGACCTTATAAAAAATGGTCTGCATGGTGCTGAAATTGGTGAGGCTTTACAGGAATTACTTAATCTTGTCATGGAGGAAAAACTTCTCAATGAACATGATGTATTAATAAACTATATAAAACAGAGGTGTTTAAAATGATTGGTCACATTCATTCAACTGAAAGTTTCGGAACGGTAGACGGTCCGGGAATAAGATTTGTAGTATTTTTTCAGGGATGTCCGCTGAGGTGTAAATACTGTCATAACCCTGATACGTGGGCATTCGGAAAAGGTCACGAAATGACCGCTGAAGAACTTATGAAGGAATACGATTCATACAAGGAATTTTTAAAATCCGGAGGCATTACGGCTACCGGTGGTGAACCTCTTGCACAACCGGAATTTTTAGCGGAATTATTTTCGCTTGCAAAGTCAAGAGGCGTCCATACCTGCCTTGATACGTCGGCAGGGGTTTACAATCCGGCGGAACACTCCAAAATTGACGAAGTGCTAAAATATACTGACCTCGTAATGCTTGACATAAAGCACATAGACCCCAAAGAACACAAAAAACTTACCGGCATGGACAATAAAAATATACTTGCATTCGCTGAACATCTCAGAGACCTGAATATTCCCGTATGGATAAGGCACGTTGTTGTACCAGGAATAACCGACAATGACGACGAACTTTTCCGGCTGGGTGAATACCTCTCCACGCTTACGAATTTAAAGGCTCTTGATGTCCTCCCCTATCACGACATGGCAAAGTCGAAATATAAGGAACTCGGCATAGAATACCCACTCGGCGATACACCGGCACTCACTAAAGAAAGGGCTGTACACGCACGGAAAATCATAATCAGCGGTATAAAATCTGCACTGAAACATCACGAATAATAATTATTCATGTATAATCTGCCGTTAATCTGTACAGAATATTAACGGAGGTGTTATACGTGAAAAAAAATGTATTAACAGAAAACAAAATCAAGGGTTCAAAGGGCTTTTATGCGGCACTCGGAATAAGTGCCGTCATGATTGGTGCCGCTTGTCTTTTTGCTTACAGTGAGGGCGAAAAAATAACAGACAGTCAGCTTAATGCCGGAATAAATTCACCGGATACCGCCGTTGACAAAAAATACAATAACGTCCCGAAACAGACTTCTACAGCGTATGTTGTTGCTATGATTCCTACAACGACTACCGCAACAGTTACAACCGCCATACCAGTAATTATGGAGACAATGCCGGTTGAAGAAGTCATCATTGAAACTCCGGTAGAAGAATTTAATGAAGTTATCGCCGAAATTGACCCGCCGGCAGAAGAAGTAATAGCTCCTGAAGAACCTGAAATCGTTGAAACTGCAACCCCTAAACTCGACAACGTAAAATCACCATTAGCTGACATTTCAGATATTATGACTGCTTTCAGTGGTACGGAACTTGTCAGAAATGAAACAACAGGTTCTTGGCAGACACACAACGGTACTGACTTTGCGGCGGAAAACGGTTCGGAAGTATATGTCATCTCAACCGGTGAAGTTACGTCCGTAAAAAAAGACGCCCTGTGGGGAATAACAG
Organism: Alistipes senegalensis; assembly: GCA_023665275.1. Classification (GTDB taxonomy): domain Bacteria; phylum Bacillota; class Clostridia; order Oscillospirales; family Ruminococcaceae; genus Ruminococcus. The sequence goes on from JAMPEF010000002.1 coordinate 72,592, forward strand.
TAACTGTTGACCATCACAACGGATTTGTATCAAAATACTGCAATCTTGCGGAAGATTTATCCGTACAGGAGGGTGACAACCTTGTAAGCGGTGATATGATAGGTCTTGTGGGACAAACCGCCGATATCGAAAGCGCACTTGAACCGCATCTTCATCTTGAACTTATCCATAACGGAACTTTCACAGACCCTATGTCAGCACTGAAATAATATCACATGAACGGACGTATAATTTATATGTCCGTTTTTTATTTTACTTGACATAATTTTCCTTTTGTGATAAAATACAGATAAATTGATTTTTCGGGGGGTTAGTATATGCATTTCTGCGGATATTGTGGCAAAAAAATTCCGGACGGTGAACAATGCAATTGCCCTGAAAGTCTTTCAAATCGTAACAGACAGGCGGCAGAAGAAATAAAAGCTGTCGCCGTCGCCAACAGAAGACAACTTATTATAGGCATTGTATGTCTGACCATTATAATAACAGCATTCGTGAAAATAATTGTATTCATGTTCAGCGGTGGAAATGAAGAACCTGTTGTAAGAAGTACACGTCCGGACTATGAAAAGCCGGTTACGGATTTTGTCAGTGCATATAACAGGAATAATTCTGAAAAAATGATGAAAATCATGCTTCCCAGCGATTACATAGAAGATTTTAAACATGATATGGAAAATCCGGACGAATGGGACGAATACATAAGAACTTTAAACGACAAAATCGAAAAGGAAAAAGATACTCTTGAACTTGATTACGGAAAAAATATACGTCTTTCCGCTGAAATACTTGACAGAAAATCGCTTAACCAGTCAGAAACTGATGACATAAAAAAACTCTATGAAGAGGATTTCAAGGCAAGGGCTGTCAAGTCCGCATACAAAATAAAAGTAGAATTTCAGATTGAGGGTAGTGAAGACTATGACATAAACAAATACTGGATTTATGTTGTTGAGGTCAGAGGCGACGGGTGGTTATTATGTCCGGAGGGCGATGGTTACACCCCTGGTAGCTATATAGGGCTTGACCCCCAAAATTAAAAATTTTTATTTTTGAAAAATTTAAAAAACTATTGAAATATCTGTAACAATATGATATAATAAATTGTAAGTGTGCCTGAATACACTAATATTTTACGAAAAGAGGAAATAAAATGCCTGCTAATATTGTTGTAGGAACTCAGTGGGGCGACGAGGGAAAAGGTAAAGTTATTGATATTCTCGCCTCCCGTGCTGATGTAGTTGTACGTTCACAGGGTGGTAACAACGCCGGTCATACTGTTGTAAACAACGGTGAGGTATATAAACTCCACCTTATTCCGTCCGGTATTCTCTACCCGAATACTCTTTGTCTTATCGGTGCTGGTGTAGTTCTTGACCCTAAGGACTTTATAGGTGAACTCGACAGCCTCGCCGAAAGAGGTCTTGAAACTCTCGGTCATCTCAAGGTTGACCCCCGTGCGCATATCGTTATGCCGTGGCATATCACCCTTGATGGTCTTTCGGAGGCTTTCCGTGGTGGTAAGGACATCGGCACTACAAAACGTGGTATAGGTCCTACATATATGGACAAGTACGAAAGATGCGGTATAAGAATGTTTGACCTCGTTCACCCTGAAATTCTTGCCGAAAAAATTCAGACTACAGGAAAACTTAAAAACAAAATAATCACAGAAGTTTACGGTGGTGAACCTTTTGACCTCGACGCCGTAACCGCTGAATATACAGAATACGGAAAGAGACTTCTTCCATATATGGACGACGTTTCAGTACTTACTTTTGAGGCTTCCAAATCCGGAAAAACTATCATGTTTGAAGGCGCACAGGCTACACTCCTTGATATTGATTTCGGAACATATCCATATGTAACATCTTCGCACCCGCTTTCTGCCGGTGTATGCGTCGGAACGGGCATAGGTCCTAAGGAAATCACTAATATAATAGGCGTCGCAAAGGCTTATACTACCCGTGTCGGAAAAGGTCCATTCCCGACTGAACTTGACGACGAAACAGGCGACCAGATTAGAAACGTCGGCGGTGAGTTCGGAACTACTACCGGCAGACCTCGACGCACAGGCTGGTTTGACGCTGTAATAGTTCGTCATTCTGTAAGGGTGAACGGTCTTGACAGTCTTGCAATAAACAAGCTCGATACGCTCGCCGGTCTTGATACTCTCAAAATCTGCACAGCATATCAGAAACCCGACGGCACAGTGACTGAACATTTCCCACCTGCTTTAGAGGAACTTGAAGGCTGTACACCTGTATATGAAGAATTTGAAGGCTTTACAGAAGATATTTCAAAGTGCAGAACTTTTGACGAACTCCCCGAAAACTGTAAAAAATATATCGCACGTCTTGAAGAACTTGTCGGCTGTCACGTAAGTATGGTCGGTGTAGGTCCTGACAGAAGTCAGGTTATCGAAAGATAATTTATAAAAAATACAACCGGAGGTATCCTGAATGAAGTTATTTAAAAATCTGCTGTCATTTATAGCGACTGTTGCTTTGACTGTCAATGTAGTTTCACCGGATACCTCTGTAGCTATAAATACAAGTATACGTATTTCAGAAGTACCGGCAAAATATGTACGTTCCGCACATAAAAATTACTTTGATGATATTAATTCTGTTTCAGATTACGTGAGGGAAAACATGACAATCCGAAACGAAAATATAGAGTTTTCCGTTCCGCCGGATTTCGACGGCAGGGAAACTGTCGGTTTTGTATTAAGAAATTCCACGACAGAAACTAAAAAATCAAATCAGGGCGATTATCTCAGAAAATCAATAAATTATGTTGAATACAGTATTATTCCTACAGATGATGATATAACAATTATCCTGAATGTGAATTATAATACTACCGCTCAGCAGGAAAAATTTGTTGAAGAAAAAATTATTGAAATACTTAATGAACTTAATATCGAAAAAAAGAACGATTATTATAAAATATCGGAAATATATAATTATATAATAAACAATGTCAGGTATGCTACATATTCAACAGACGACCTTAAATATACCGCCTATGGTGCTTTATATAACGGCGAGGCGGTCTGTCAGGGAATCGCATCGCTGTTTTATCGTATGGCAAAGGAAGCCGGCGTTTCATGCAGAATGATTGTCGGTTATGCCAGTGAACCTCACGCATGGAATATCACATCAATTGACGGCGTTTATTATCTGCTTGACCCGACTTTTGATTTATATTTCAATAAAGTTTCAGACTGTAAATATTTTCTGTGTGGTGCAGATGATTTTGACGACTACAACAAAAAAATAACACACATTGCCGCATCGTCTGAAATGGAACTTTCAAACCTTGACTTTGATTATGAATCTGAAAGTTTCAAAGCGGATTATCCTATTTCCAGTGAAAAATTTACTTTCCGAAACAACGGAGATGCAAATGCTGACGGTCACACAGATGCTATTGACGCTTCAATGATTCTTTCGGCATATGCAGAATTATCCACCAACGGCAAAAGTAATTTTTCAACCGTTCAGGAACTGACGGCAGATGTCAACAATGACAAGGAAATAAATTCAGTTGACGCATCTATGATACTCCAATATTATGCATATATTTCAACTGCTCAGGCAGAAGAACACATTAAACCGGAAAATTTTTTTAAACAGGAGGTGATTTAATGCCCGATGATAACAATTATACTCCCGTTCTGGAGGATATAGAATTTACGGCGTCTTCACAGAAAAAAGGCGCTCCTACCGGTGTTGAGGCTATTTCCCTTGACAGCATGGAAACTAACTACAATCCGGCTTTTGACCGGCGAAAAGGCGCACCTACCGGCGTTGAGGCTGTTTCTCTTGACAGCATGGAAACTAACTACAATGCTTTTGCAGACCAGCGTAAAGGCGCACCTACCGGCGTATCTGCACCGGTTCTTGACGATATAGCCGGAAAACTTGGAGCTTCTGCACCGACAATAAACCGTGAACCTGAAAAACCCGTCATCACTGACGAAGAAATAATAGCTACATTCAATCCGGAACTTAAAGCAATATTTGATAATCTTTCAGACTTACAGCGACAACAGGTACTTGATATGCGCCGTGAACAGATGGGCGGTATCGCTCCGAAACCGGAAGTCACTGCACCTGTCCTTGACGAAGATAATTATACACCTCCGCCACAGGAAGAAAAGAAAAATACTCCACCGCCTGAACCCGTCGAAAAACCGATACTTGACGAAGAACCGGAACTCCCGAAATATGTTCCTAAATACGTTGATGAAGACGTTGAACTTGCCAAGCGTGAGGCAGCAAAAAAGGCGGTTACATCACAGCTTACCTCAAATCAGAAAGACTCTAAAGAAAGTCTCCGCATGATGCTCGAACTTAAAGAACAGAGAAACGCTGAACTTGCTGAAAAAGGCTTTATAATCACTATCGTTATAGCGATAATCGGAGTAATCGGAGCAGTAGCTTTCTATCTGCTTTACAGCGGAAGTCTCGGTCTCAGTTACAAGGATACGCTTAGCGGAGCAGGAAATATAATAAAGGATTCCGCACTTTACATATCGCTTGTAACGGCTATAGGTTCGCTTACGCTTATAACAGGTATGGGCGGATTCAAGTCGCTGGTGTCGTTTATTTTCATAGTCATGGGAATAGTACAGGTTTTCCCGGGGCTTGCCATGATACCACAACATAACGGCAGTCTTGCACTTGCCGGAATATTATACGGCGTTTCGATAGGCTGTACTATTGCCGTTATCGTGATGCTTTCCGCAAGTGAGGCTGTAGGACTTTATTTCAAGAAAAAGAAATAATTATATATTTTAATCAATAAAATTATTTTTCAGGCGTATGTAAAATATAACATACGCCTTTTTTCTGATTTAATATTGTGTAGAAAATTTTATGTCGTTGCCGTTGCTTACGGCTGTAATTCTGCCGTTATAGCACGTTGCATAACTTTTGATTTTATATTTGTTTAAAATCTCTTCAGTATCTGAGGAAAATTCACTTTCTGACGTACACGAAACAGCATATTTAGGTCTCACACGGCTTATAAAATCCTCTAAATTTTTAATTTTTCTTGCATGATACGGAACTTTAAGCAGTGTACACTTTCCTATATCCATTATTTCTTCCAGACGCTGTTCCATAGCGTCGCCGGTAAAAAGCAGTGTTGTATCATGATAGACTGCTTTTGTAACAAGTGAAAAGTCATTGTCATCATCTTCACCGTAAAAATCCTTTTCCGGTGCATAGACTGTATATTCCACGCCGTCAAGCGTAAAAGAAATATTTTCGTGCATAAGTACAGGAGTTATATTTTTTCCGTCAAGGGCTTTATGGTACTTTTCCATTTCTCCGCTTTCTTCGGTGTAGTCGGGTGCAAGAACGTTTTTCACTTCAATGTTGTTGATAAGTTTTGCCGCACCACCGACATGGTCTTTATCGTAATGGGTGATTATAAGATAATCAACGGATTCAATTTCATTTTCGGCAAGAAGTTCAAGAATCTGTTTTCCGTCGCCTTTTTCGCCGCAATCAATTACAACGGTGCTGTTTTCAGTCCTTAATACCATGCTGTCAGCCTTGCCAACGTCAAGAAAATCAACAGTGAAATCCGGATAGACTTCTTTTTTTTCGCATGAAAAAAGTGAAAATGCCATCATAAGAACCAATATTATAAACTTTTTCACCTGAAAAATCACCGTCCTTTTATATACTCACTACAAAAATATTTATATTACATGAAAAACTTTTTATATTTTTTGTATAATCATATAAAAATAACGCCGGATTTTTTTAACAAACCGGCATTTTTTACAAAATTTGCCATACCCTATTGACTTTTATGTTATAATGTATTATAATATTATAATGTATCGGTATGGAATGATACCCTATTATCTGTTATTATATCACACTGGAAAAGACTTGTCAATAGTTTTATGAAAAATTTTTCATTTTGTCCGGTGCGGTATAACATACGTCAGCCAATGACCTGTCCGCTTCTGCCTTTCCGGAATAACGGGCAGGTCTGAATATCCAAAAATAAGGAGGTTCCGCCTATGGTGAATGTTACACCTAAAAAGCTGGGAAAGAATGTCAGAATGAGTTTCGGTAAAATTACTGAACCTCTTGAAATGCCTAACCTTATAGAAGTGCAGAAAAACTCTTATAGATGGTTCAGGGAAGAGGGTCTGCGTGAGGTTTTCCGTGATATGACCGCCATTACAGACTATAACGGAAATCTCGTTCTAAGTTTCAAGGACTACAGGTTTGATACAGAACCAAAATACACACTTGCAGAATGTAAGTCAAGAGGCGCTACTTATCAGGTGGCTATGCGGGCTACTGCTACTCTTTCCAACAAGGAAACGAATGCTATCAGTGAAAGTGAAATCTATATGGGTGATTTCCCGTTGATGACCGACAGCGGAACTTTTGTTATAAACGGTGCAGAACGTGTTATAGTTTCTCAGCTCGTGCGTTCCCCCGGCGTTTACTATGCATTTGAAAAAGACAAGACCGGTAAAGACCTTTTCAGTACTACAGTTATTCCAAACCGTGGCGCATGGCTGGAATATGAAATGGATTCAAATGACGTCGTTTATGTACGTATCGACAAAAACAGAAAAATTCCGATAACTACTTTTATAAGGGCTTTAGGCGTCGGCTCTGATGAAGAAATCTATGAAATGTTCGGCGAAGATGACAGACTTAAACAGACCATTCTTCAGAAAGACGGCACTAAAAATAATTCAGACGCTCTTATTGATGTCTATAAAAAACTCCGCCCAGGTGAACCACCGACGGTTGAAAGCGCATTGACACACTTAAATAATCTCTTCTTCGATGCCAAAAGATACGATTTATGCCGTTTCGGACGTTACAAATATAACAAAAAGTTAGGTATTGCCTCACGTCTTGCCGGACACACACTCGCACAGCCGGTAATCAATCCTATGACGGGCGAAATCATGGCAGATGCAGGGGAAATTATACTCTATGATAAGGCTTGCGAAATTGAACAGGCTGGCGTTTACTGTGCATTCGTGAACGTTGAAGTAAAGGAATATTTCAAGAACGACAGAGATGAAACTGAAATCCGTATGGTTGAAAAAGTCGCAAAGATTATTGGTAACGGCATGGTCGACATCAAAGGTTATATTGATTTTGACGCCGAAAAATACGGAATCAATGAAAAAGTTTCATTTAAAGTTCTCCGTGAAATACTTGAAACTTCCGCCGACAGCGACGAAATAGAAGAAAACGTGAAAAAACGTGCTGACGAACTTGTACCAAAACACATAATTCTTGATGATATTTTTGCAACTATCAGTTATTTCCTTAATCTCTGTGAGGGCGTGGGAACTGTAGACGATATAGACCATCTCGGCAACAGACGTATCCGTTCAGTAGGCGAACTTTTACAAAATCAGTTCAGAATAGGTTACGCAAGAATGGAACGCAGTATCCGTGAAAGAATGAACATTCAGACACAGGACGTAAGCGCACTTACACCACAGTCGCTTATAAATATAAGACCTATTTCTTCTGCTATGAAAGAATTTTTCTGCTCCTCACCGCTTTCACAGTTCATGGACCAGAACAATCCGCTTTCAGAACTCACACATAAAAGACGTTTGTCGGCTCTCGGTCCTGGTGGTCTTTCAAGAGACCGTGCCGGTTTTGAAGTCCGTGACGTTCATTACAGCCATTACGGCAGAATGTGTCCTATTGAAACCCCTGAAGGTCCTAACATCGGACTTATTTCCTATCTTGCAACTTTCGCAAGAATTAACGAATACGGCTTTATTGAAGCACCATACAGACGTGTTGACAAGGTAACAGGCATTGTTACAAATGAAGTTATCTACATGACAGCCGACGTTGAAGATAATTACGTTGTCGCACAGGCAAACGAACCTCTTACAGAAGACGGAAAACTTAAAAGACCTCGTGTAAATGCTCGTTATCGTGACCAGATTCTTGAATGTGAACGTGAAAAAGTTGACTTCATGGACGTTTCACCTAAAATGGTTGTATCTGTTGCAACTTCAATGATTCCATTCCTTGAAAACGACGATGCTAACCGTGCGCTTATGGGTTCAAACATGCAGAAACAGGCTGTACCGCTCCTCAGGACTGAAAGACCATTTGTCGGTACTGGTATGGAATATAAAGCCGCTGTTGACTCCGGTGTATGTATCGTTTCAGAACATGACGGTAAAATTTCCTATGTTGATGCTGACAGAATCCACATGATTGACGATACCGGCATTGAACACAAATACGAACTCACTAAATTCAAGCGTTCAAATCAGGGTACTTGCGTAAATCAGAAACCTATCGTTTCAGCCGGTGAAATTGTCAAGAAAGGTCAGGTACTCGCTGATGGTCCTGCTACCGCTGACGGTGAAATTTCACTTGGTAAAAATGCCCTTATCGGCTTTATGACATGGGAGGGCTATAACTATGAAGACGCTGTACTTCTCAATGAAAGACTTGTACGTGAAGATGTATTCACTTCTGTTCATATTGAGGAATACGAAATTGAATGCCGTGATACAAAATTAGGACCGGAAGAAATCACAAGAGATATTCCAAACGTCGGAGACGACGCACTTGCAAACCTCGATGAAAACGGTATTATCCGCATAGGTTCTGAAGTAAATTCCGGTGATATTCTTGTCGGTAAGGTTACACCTAAGGGCGAAACTGAACTTACAGCAGAAGAACGCCTGCTCCGTGCTATTTTCGGTGAAAAAGCCCGTGAAGTACGTGATAATTCACTTAAAGTTCCGCATGGTGCGTCAGGTGTTATCGTTGATGTAAAAGTATTCACACGTGAAAACTGTGACGAACTCAGTGCCGGCGTAAATATGCGTGTTATCTGCTATATCGCACAAAAACGTAAAATTACGGTCGGTGATAAAATGGCAGGACGTCACGGAAACAAGGGTGTTGTTTCACGTATACTTCCGGAGGAAGATATGCCATTCCTCCCCGACGGCACACCACTTGACATTGTTCTTAATCCTCTCGGCGTTCCGTCCCGTATGAATATAGGTCAGGTTCTTGAAGTCCATCTGGGTATGGCTTGCAAGGCTCTCGGCTGGCACATAATGACCCCTGTTTTCGATGGCGCACATGAAGACGACATCAGAGAATGTTTCAAGAAAGCCGCTGAATACAACAGCGAACATCATAAAGATGATTTTTCACTCAAATCTATGGATAAAGTTATCAATCCGAAAGCTCTTGAATTTAATGAAGACTGTAAATTCACTCTTTATGACGGACGTACAGGTGAAAAGTTCGATAACCGTGTAACAGTCGGTTATATGTACTATCTCAAACTTCACCACCTCGTTGACGATAAAATTCATGCACGTTCTGTAGGTCCTTACGCACTCGTAACACAACAGCCGCTCGGTGGTAAAGCACAGTTCGGTGGTCAGCGTTTCGGTGAAATGGAAGTATGGGCATTGGAGGCTTATGGTGCAGCTTATACACTTCAGGAAATCCTTACGGTCAAATCAGATGATACTTTAGGACGTGTCAACACGTATGAAGCTATTGTAAAGGGTCAGAACGTCCCAACCCCTGGTATTCCGGAATCATTCAAGGTTCTTATCAAGGAAATGCAGTCTCTCTGTCTTGATGTTAAGGTACTTGACATCAATCAGGAAGAAATTGACCTTAAACAGAATTTCGATGACGATGACCCGATACCTGCACGTGAAAACTCTTCATTTGCCGACGAAAAAACAGAAGATAATACAGAATATTCCGACGATGATATAAGAGACGAAGGCTTTACTTTTGATGATGATGAAAGCAGCGACTCCGAAGACTCAGAAGACTATACTGACGATGAATTTTCTTTTGATGATGATGAACTTGTTATCGACGACGACAGTGAACTCTTTGACAGTTTTGACCTTGACGACCCCTCCAGTGAGGACTAATATTCATACGTATCATAATGCCGTATACAGAACCGCCATTCTGACGGTTCTGTACTGCGGATTACCTTTATTTTGCAGGAGGTAGCAGTTTGGAATTTAATACTTTTGAATCAATAAAAATCGGTCTCGCTTCACCTGAACAAATCAGAAGCTGGTCTTATGGCATTGTTGAAAGACCTGAAACCATAAACTACAGAACACAAAAGCCCGAAAGAGACGGTCTTTTCTGTGAAAGAATTTTCGGACCTACTAAGGACTGGGAATGTCATTGTGGTAAGTTCAAGAAAATACGCTTTAAAGGCAAAATCTGTGACCGCTGTGGTGTTGAAGTAACAAGGGCAAGGGTTCGCCGTGAAAGAATGGGTCATATTGAACTTGCCGCCCCCGTTTCACATATCTGGTATTTCAAGGGTACGCCGTCAAGAATCGGACAGGTACTTGAAGTTTCACAGAAACGTCTTGAAGAAGTCCTTTATTTCACAAAATATATTGTTACTGACCCCGGTAGCACGGACCTGATAAAAAAACAGATGCTCTCAGAAAAAGAGTATCTCTCGTATCTTGAAAAATACGGCGATGACTTTAAAGCCGAAATGGGTGCAGAGGCTATAAAAAAGCTCCTCAATGAATACGACCCCGAAAGATACGACGCACATAAAAAACGCCTCGTGGATATGGGCAAAATTTATATAGGAACTAAAAAAGTTCACTGTACAAATAAGCCCGTTGAATGTACCTGTGATGAATGTCTGAAATTCGCAAGCCTTATTGATGTTGAATGGAGAAATAATATTGAACTCGTTGCAGATGACCTTAAAGCTGAATTAGTCGGCTTACCCTCAGGACAGAAAAAAGTCAAGCTCCTTAAAAGATTACAGATTATTGAGGCTTTCAGACTTTCCGGCAACAAGCCCGAATGGATGATACTTGAAGCTGTTCCGGTTATTCCGCCTGACCTCCGCCCTATGATTATGCTTGACGGCGGACGTTATGCAACATCTGACCTCAACGACCTCTACAGACGTGTTATTAACAGAAATAACCGTCTCAAAAGAATGCTTGAACTCGACGCCCCCGATATTATCGTAAGAAATGAAAAAAGAATGTTACAGGAAGCTGTTGACGCTCTTATAGATAACGGCAGACACGGCAGACCAGTCACCGGACCTAATAACCGTGCATTGAAGTCGCTTTCCGATATGCTGAAAGGTAAACAGGGACGTTTCCGTCAGAATCTTCTTGGTAAGCGTGTTGACTACTCCGGACGTTCTGTTATTGTTGTAGGTCCTGAACTAAAAATGTATCAGTGCGGACTTCCTAAGGAAATGGCACTTGAACTTTTCAAGCCTTTTGTACTGAAAAGACTTGTTGATAAAAAAGCAATCGCAAACATAAAAAGCGCCCGTAAACTTATTGACCGTGCAGACAACAAGGTATGGGACGCACTCGAAGACGTCATAAAAGACCACCCTGTTATGCTGAACCGTGCGCCCACGCTCCACAGACTTGGTATTCAGGCATTTGAACCGATTCTCGTTGAGGGACGTGCAATAAAGCTCCACCCGCTTGTATGTTCGGCATTTAATGCAGACTTCGACGGCGACCAGATGGCTGTACATCTTCCGCTTTCAGCAGAGGCACAGGCAGAAGCACGTTTCCTTATGCTTGCCGCCAACAACCTCCTGAAGCCCTCGGACGGTAAACCGGTTGCAGTTCCGTCACAGGATATGGTACTGGGTTCATACTATCTTACTATGGCTAAACCTGGTGAAGTCGGTGAGGGAAAAGTTTTCCGTGATGTCAATGAAGCGCTTATGGCTTATCAGGAACATGATGTATCACTTCACGCCAATATCAAGGTTAAAATTACCAAGGACATCGGCGACAAGAAAGTATCAAAAATTATTGACGCTACTGTAGGAAGACTTATTTTCAATGAAAATATCCCTCAAAATCTCGGCTATGTCGATAGAACCAATTCAGACAAGCAGTTTGACCTTGAAATTGCTTTCCTTGTCGGTAAAAAACAGCTCTCAAATATCATTGAACGCTGTATAAAAATTCATGGCACAACTACTACCTCCGAAGTTCTCGACAGAATAAAGGCACTCGGCTATAAGTATTCCACAAGAGCCGCCCTTACGGTTGCTGTATGTGACGCATCTATTCCACCGGAAAAGAAACAGATACTTGCAAATGCCGATGCAGAAGTTGAACAGATTACAAATGAATATGAATTTGGTTATATTTCCGCACAGGAAAAGACTAAGAAAATCATTTCCCTCTGGACGAATACCACCGACGAAGTAACAAAGAAACTTAAAGAAAATTTCGACCCGTACAATCCTATATGGATGATGGCAGACTCCGGTGCGAGAGGTTCAATTTCACAGATTCGTCAGCTTGCCGGAATGCGTGGACTTATTGCCAATACTTCTGGTACTGTTATTGAAATTCCTATCCGTGCTAACTATCGTGAGGGTCTTAATATCCTTGAATACTTCATAGCTTCACGAGGTGCAAGAAAAGGTCTAGCAGATACCGCACTCCGTACCGCTGACTCCGGTTACCTTACACGACGTCTTGTTGACGTTTCACAAGACGTCATCATACGTGAGGAAGATTGCGGCACTACTGAAGGTATCGAAGTTTACGAAATCAGAAACGGAAATGAAGTCGTTGAACCGTTTATAGAACGTCTTGTCGGCAGATATCTTGCCGAAGATTTAAAGGACGAATCCGGTGAACTTATCATCTCACGCAATAAACTTATCACTGATGCAGACGCCAAAAAGATTATTGACGCCGGCATTGAAAAAATAAAAATACGTTCTGTACTTCAGTGTAAAGCACGTACAGGTGTTTGTGCTAAATGTTACGGTGCAAACCTTGCAAATAATAATATTGTTGCAGTCGGTGAGGCGGTCGGAGTAATCGCCGCACAGTCAATCGGTGAACCAGGTACACAGCTTACTATGCGAACTTTCCATACTGGTGGTGTTGCCTCCGCCGATGCAGAAGACATTACACAAGGTCTCCCACGTGTTGAAGAACTCTTTGAAAGCAGACGTCCTAAGGGTGCGGCTATTCTTTCGAGAATTTCCGGTACTATTCACATTGAGGAAGTAAAAACAACACAGAATATTATCGTGACTAATGACGAAACAGGTGAATCTGAAAATTATATGATACCATATAATCTTAAAGTCAGAGTGGCTGAGGGTGACAGAATCGAAAAGGGTACACGTCTTACTGAGGGTAACATTTATCCGGCTGACATTCTTAATATACTCGGCACACTTGACGTACAGAACTATATCATAAATGAAGTGCAGAAAGTTTACCGTCTGCAAGGTGTTGACATCAACGACAAACACATTGAAGTCATTGTACGTCAGATGCTCCGCAAAATCAAGGTTGAGGAAACCGGTAGCAGTTACCTGCTCCCTGGTACTCTCGTTGACAGAAAAGAAATCGACGTTATCAATGACGAAATTCAGGCTCGTATTGATTCCGGTGAATATGATTTACAGCTTGTACAAACAAGTCCCGTACTTCAGGGTATCACAAAAGCCTCTTCAAATTCAGATAGCTTTATGTCGGCTGCATCATTCCAGGAGACCACGAAGGCTCTCACTGATGCCGCTATTAGAGGCAAGAGCGACAAGCTCTTAGGACTTAAAGAAAATGTTATTATCGGTAAACTTATTCCTGCCGGTACTGGTATGGATTGTTATGGTCACGTTAAAGTTGTTAAAAATGATTCATATGTTGAACACAACACTACACCAATTAATCCGATAGTATAAAAAAATAATCCCTCCGGTTTAAAGTCGGAGGGGATTTTTTTGCGTTTCGAGTGTTATTTTATTTACATACAAGTGCAAATTTCACATCATTTTCAATAAGACTAAGAAAACTATTAACCGCATAGCCGTCGATTATATGACATTTTTCCGTTTTCTGAACTTTTTCATCATAATAATAATACTCAATAGTCCAATAAAAATCTTTGTTTTTTTTGTCTTCGGGAATCGGAAACCATATCAACGAATCACAGTCTTTTTTAAGACCATACGCCGATATAAATTCATATTCGCTGTCTGTCCAGTCAAAATATGATTCGTGAATTTCTTCAAAAATCAATTCCGGTTCTACATCATTTTTTGCATAAGGCAGATAATACATAAAATCATTGTATTTCTGAATATTATAAGTTCCTGTTTTAAAGTCGCTGTCTGAACTGTAAACTACACAATAACTGTCTATAAACGGTGCATAATGACCAATTGCCCCGCCGTATTCAATGAAATCATTCAGCATTTCTTCCGACGAAAAAGAATAAAGTCTACATTGGCTGATATTATCACGCAGAAAGTCAAAAACAGGTACTTCCTTAAAATCCGTATTCACGCAATAGACATACAGTGTGTCGTTTTCGTCAAGAACTGCATCAAGATTGTCACCGTTGTAGTACATACCACGCCTTCTTCTGTAATCAAATTCACATTTAAAAGCCGTCGGAATATCAGTTTTTATCATATCAAGAAGTGCGTTTTCTATTTCTTCCGCCTGATAGTCGTCGCTACGCCCATCGACATGGAAATCATTTTCACCGTCATTTACGGTCACTATGCCGTAATCAGAGACATCAACTACTTCAACATCTATTCCGTACTTTTGTTTCATATATATACGAGCGTTTCTTTTGCTGTTTTCGATTTCTTCTTTGTGCAAGCGTTTATCTTTATAACAGCCGTAAAATACTGCCGTCAGGACGATTGCAGATATTACAGCAAAAAAACGTAGTACTTGTTTTTTCATGCTTATCACCAACACAGACCTTTCTTTATGCCGATAACTTCATAGCCCATTTTTCTGAGCAGGTCACAACCATCTATAAATATATTCTTGCGTGGAATAAACATTGCCTGCTCCTGTATGTATGGTAAAATCAGTCCGGACATAGCCGGTTCTATTATTATTACAGTTTTTTCCGTGCCGTCTTTCCTGACCGTTACGCCCATATTGAACTGACCATTAATACACTTGTCTGTAAAGTCCACTCTTATGACAGAAGTTTTATCGCCGTCCGGTGAAAGAAACAACGAAGTTGTATAGTTGCTGATTCCCCACCACCATACATATTTTTTACCGTTGACTGTTATTGTACGTGTTTTGCGTTTCATTATATCCACCATTCCGGCGTAATATCGCCTAATTTTACAATTTTTCGGGTTTCATAGTCAAGCATGATTTCTATATTTTTATAACTATCCGGCATAAGCTGTACCATAAGTTCACGACATGCACCGCAAGGAGTACCGGTTTTACCGTCCGACATAATCGCAAGTACCTTGTCTATTTCATGTTAGCCGTTGGTAACCATGTTGAATATCGCATTACGTTCCGCACATATGCCAAGCGTTGAACACGTATCTATGCATACGCCTGTATATATGTTGCCGGAAGAGGAAAGTATCGCCGCCGACACTTCCCCTCCCGACACATAATCTGATATTCGGCGTTCATTCTGTACGGATTTTGCCGACAAATAAAGCTTTTCCCATATATCCATTATTGTTCCTGTTCGCCGAAAATGCGTATAGCCTTAAGCATGATTGCACATTCAAGACGTTTCTTTTCTAGCTGACATGATAATTTATGTGCCGTTCTGATGTCGCCCATGTACTGATAATTGTTAGCATTACACCCACCACTACAATAGAATTTTGCCCAGCATTTAGTACATTCCGGTTTGGTGTAGACGTGTGCTTTTGCAAAATCATCTTTCATATCCTGATTGAAAGTTCCCTCGTCGATATTGCCCATTTTGTACTCATCAATTCCGACAAACTGGTGACACGGGAAAATATCACCGTCCGGAGTGATTGCAACATAATCATTTCCGCAACCACAGCCACGGAGTCTCTTTATTGCACAAGGTCCTTGGTCAAGGTCAATCATGAAATGGAAAAAATTAAATTTTTTTCCGGATTTTTCATTTTCGATAATTCTTTTTCCAAGTCTTTCATATTCACTGAAAACTTCCGGTAAATCTTTTTCAGTAAGTGCATACTCGTCTGAATCGCCGACAACCGGTTCAATAGAAATCTGGTCAAAACCGGCATTATACAGTGCAAAAACATCATCTGAAAAATCAAGATTATGATTAGTAAAAGTTCCTCTGACATAGTATTCCTTGTCGCCTCTTCCGTCGACAAGTTTTTTAAATGCCGGAAGTATCTTGTCATAACTGCCTGTGCCGTCAACTCTTGGTCGCATGAAGTCATTTACTTCTTTTCTGCCGTCGATTGACAAAACGACATTTGACATCTCCCTATTGATAAAATCTATTTTATCGTCGTCAAGGAGTATGCCATTTGTAGTTATTGTAAAGCGGAATTTTTTATTGAACTCCTTTTCACGACTTCTTGCGTATTTCACAATCTGCTTTACGACTTCAAAATTCATTAACGGTTCACCGCCGAAAAAGTCAAGTTCAAGATTCTGACGGTCACCGGATTTTTCAAGCAGAAAATCAATAGCGTGTTTTCCGGTTTCAAATGACATTAATTTTCTGCCCTTGCCGAAATCTCCGGTTGATGCGAAACAATATTTACAGCGAAGATTACAGTCATGTGCGATATTGAGGCACATAGCCTTTACCGGTGAGGCTACAGAATATTGTGCATATTTTTCATAATCATCTTCCGAAAAAAGAATTTTATCGTTGTATAATTCGACAATTTCAGCATAACAGGTTTTTATTTCCTCTTCAGGATAAACTTTCTTAAGTTTTTCGATAATATCCGGACGACATTCCGGCTCAAACGGCGGTTTGATATTTTCAAGTAAATCGTATGTTAGTTCGTCGACAATATGAACACCACCGCTGTTCACGTCCAGAACAATATTAAAACCGTTTAATTTATATTTATGTATCATTTTAAAAATTTCCTTTCAGATTTTATTTTTCTTGTTTATCTCCTCTAATTTTTTGTTGAGTTCTTTTTTTAACTTTATGTTACGCCTTATTATGAAAGCAAGAGCAATAACAGGTATTATCACACTAAAAATCACTGTAAAAACAGGGGAAATTTTATAATAACTATAACCTAATATTCCAGCAATGAAACTTTTCGGAAGAAATGAAAACCAATTCCATCCAATATACAGCCCTATTATTTTACCCACTGAAAAATGTTGTTTTTCGTAATTTTTCATAGCTATTTCCCTTAGCTGAACCACTTCACTTTTCTGACTGCCATAGTCAAAATCCGGTGCGTTTTCGTCGTATGCAAGCCGTCGGGCAAGGTCTTCACGGGCTTTTTTATTGCGTTTATTTATGCGTGGCACGGCTATAACAACAGGGAGTATCGAAAAAACAAAAACACCTATAAGTACAAGTGATATGTCAAAATCAAATGTAGTATAAAGCTGAACAAGTATAAATGAAACTATAGAAACAATCATAATTTCCAGAAAAACAAGCGGTAAAAGCGGAATATATTCTTTTTTAAACATCTTTTTAGCGTTTTTCTTTTCATAGACCATCTGCTGATGGTGGACGCTTTCAAGCATACGGAGTTTAGAACGTTCATTTCTTAACTGCCCCTCGAACTTCTCCATAAGCACATTAAGTTGAGATTTTGCACCCTCACTTGCCGTCATAATGTCCTGAACGTTTTTCACGACGTTTTCAAAAGCATTTGTTTCCGTCAAGTCCTGTGCCTGAAATCCCCTGAACTCAACCGGCAACTGACCTACTGACATATCCGAATAGCATGGAATAAGTATTTTTGACTTGTCTTTTTTCATGATTTCAATAAACCTGCTCCATTCGTTCCGTACCCATACGGAGTCGAAATGTTCCGGAGAAGTTCCGACACATACCATAACCTGTGCGGAATTTATCGCAGAATATATGTAGGGTTCAAATTCCGTACCTAACTTGCCTTTAAGCGTTACCGGTGCGAAAAATGTTTTTATATTCTGTGCTGTGAGTTCAGAATAAAGTTTTTCGGCAAGCAATGCGTCCGCTGAACGTCCACCGTTTTCGTCGGTTTCCTTGTAACATATGAAAACATCAAACGGCTTTTCATTGACCGCTATTTCAAGTATACCCTGCTGAATACCGTCAATTACTTCTGCAAGCTGTATATATATATTTCTTAAATTCACATCAGAATATTCAAGTACTTTCCGGAACTCCGGTATATCCTGAATCTTTTCAAAAGATGTACGGTGACAAGTCGGCACTCTGTTCTGTGTTTCGGGGTCAACAACGTACTCTATGCCATACTTGCAAAGACAAAGTCCCCAGTATGCTTCAGCTTCTTCCGGAAAATCCGTAACAATATCCCTGTAAACGTCTCCTGCCCTGTCGAAGTCACACGCAAAACGCAAAGCATTAGCCTTATTGAAAAGCTGTAACTTCTTTTCACTGCTAAGGTCGGGAATAGTCTGCACGGAATCACAGTAATCACATTTGCATATACGCATACCGGATTTTACATTGAGATTAGCTCCGCACATTTTGCAGTTAAATACCATAATATCACCTCATAACTAAAAACAGAGGCAGTATTTTTTTATAAATACTGCCTCAAATGAAATGCAAATCTTATCTTTCGCACTTCTGGTTAGCGACTGTACATGAAGTCTTGCAAGCAGACTGGCATGAAGCCTGACACTTGCCACAACCGCCTTTTTTAGCAGACTCCTTAAGATTAGCCTTGTTGATTGTCTGAATGTGTTTCATATGTAAACCTCCATTATTTTTTACACGACATACATCGTGCGTGTTGGCTTTTATTATAACATATTCCGGCTGATTTTTCAATATATTTTTTAAAATTTGTTGATTTTCGACAATCCGGAGACTTAAAATATGTGAAAAATTATCATTGTTCTTCAAGTTCAATCAGTTTATCAAAATTTTCTTCTATTTTCTGTTTAAGATTTTCAATTTCCTTACATTTTTTGTTCATAAGTTCATAATTGCTGTAGACTTCTTCAAGTGAGATTTCTTCTGTCAGTGAATCAATTTCCGCCTGAAGTACATCTATTTCCTTTTCAAGACGTTTCATTTCATTTTTTCGGGCGGCGTCCGCACTTCTCTGTTGTTTGTTCCGGTAAGTCCTGACGGCTTTTTCCTTAGCGATTTCAGCATTTTTAGCGAACTTTTCGGCGTCAGAAATTCTTTTCTGCTCCGCCTGTTCGTCACGGAGGACATCAAGATATTTTTCAAATCCATAGTCGTGCAGACGATATTTACCGTCAGTAAGTTCAATTAATCTGTCAGCAATCTTGCTTAAAAGATACCTGTCATGTGAAACAAAAATAACAGTTCCGGTATATTCTTCCAGTGCCTCTTCAATCGCCTCTTTCGACGATAAATCAAGGTGGTTTGTCGGTTCATCGAGTATAAGAACGTTACCGTGTTCCTGCATCATGATTGCAAAACATAATTTAGCACGTTCACCACCGCTTATAACTCCGGTTTCCTTGAAAACATTTTCACCGATAAGTCTCACCTGTGCAAGCAGATTACGGACTTCCAAATCTGACATTGACGGGTATCGGCTGTGTATTTCCTCCATGACAGAAAGTTCACGGTTAAGATTAGTGCTTTCCTGTTCAAAATAGGATATTTTTATATTACTGTTCCAGCGGACAATGCCCTTATGTGAAAGTTTTTCCTGAATAATTTTCAGAAGCGTTGATTTTCCTATACCGTTATCACCGATAATGCCGATTTTTTCACCACGACGGACTTCAAAATTTATTTCGTCGACAAGCACCTTCCGTGAGCTTCCCTCACCTACCGAAATATCAACGCCCTTGACTTTAAGTACATCTATAGGAGGTTCAACGGCATATGTAAAATGGATTTTAGCTGTTTTTGTTTCATGGAAAGGCTTTTCAATGCGTTCTATCTTTTCAAGCTGACGCCGACGGCTCTGTGCCATTTTTGTGGTAGACGCACGGACAAGATTTTTAGAAACGTAATCTTCAAGTTTAGCTATCTGTTTTTGTTGCATTTCGTACTCTTTTTCACGGCGGACGTCGTTTTCTTCACGCTGACGGACAAACGCTGAATAATTTCCCTTATAACGTGTGAGTGTTCCACGTTCTATCTCACATATTGAAGTACAGAGTTTATCAAGAAAATAGCGGTCATGCGAGACTATAAGCACCGCTCCACGATACGTGCGGAGATAATCTTCAAGCCACATGATAGTCTTGAAATCAAGGTGGTTTGTCGGTTCGTCAAGAATAAGTAAATTAGGTTCTTCAAGCAGAAGTTTTGCTATACACAGACGTGTTTTTTCACCTCCGCTGAATCCGGAAACAGTGCGATTGAGTTCATTTTCAGAAAAGCCCATACCATTCAGAATAGTTCTTATTTTCACGTCAGTATTATAACCGTCATTTGCCTCAACCCACGACGACAACCGTTGATATTCGTCAGCAGAAGAGTTATCACCCGTTTCAATTTCTATTTCAATTTCACGGAGACGTTCAATAGCCTTGTGCATATTCTCAAAAACGCTTTGCATTTCCGCCATGACCGTTTTTTCAGAATCAAGCCCACCCATCTGTTCAAGATAGCCTATAGTAGTTTTTCCGGCAAAAGAAATAATACCGTCCTTTTCGGTGAACCTGTCAGGCTCTACAGAACCGGTTATTATTTTCAGAAGTGTTGACTTTCCACAACCGTTATTCCCGACAAGACCTATTTTATCATTTTCATCAATCGTGAGTGAAATATTATTCAGTAATTGATTTCCGTTATAGAATTTATTTATATTATTTAACGAAACAAGCATAAAAAATCTCCCTTTTCAAAAATTATATCATATAAAACAGGACGGAAAAAATCCGTCCTATTTTTGATTATTATTTTAATTTATTTGATTATATTCCACATTCATCGTAATCTTTCCATTTTTCAAGGTAGAGTTTTGAACTCCAGCCCTTGTAAAGAATGTAAAGAATTGAAGCTATAGCTACAAACAATGCGCTAAGCACTGCCAGACTGGTTGTAAAAACTGTGCGTGGATAATTTTCTTTATTCTTTTTACTCATACAAACAATTTCCTTTTTTTTCAGATTATTATTCCTCAATGGAATTATCAATATTCATTTCTGCCATAAGCCTTGCAAGTTCGGAGCTGACCTTTGAAGACAATTCTTTTTTCAAAGTGTTTTCTTCTTCCGTGCCTGACCCGTTGTTTTCCTGTGTGTTATCAAGATTTCCTGATATTTCAGAAAGTCTTTTTTGTGTGTCAGCCATTTTTTTACGGACTATAAGTATTTCCTGACGGCTTTTAGCCTCGTCTATTTTCAGGCGGAGAGTTTCCACCTGAGCTTTCATGGTTTCTTCCTGAAGTTTAACGGTATCATACATTTCCTTATAAACAGCCGCTTCTTCATCAGCCTGTACTTTTTTTAAAACAAGCTGTTCCGCAAGAGGATTGTCCCCATGTGAAAGAGCAGTTTTAGCTTTGTCTTCCCATTGGAGAGAGGCTTTCAAAGCGTCCTGATACTTTTTTTCTGTAAGAATGCGACCAGACTTTATTTTTCCGTAATTCTGCACAGCCTTATTTAATTCGGTCTGCATATCGGCGATAATCTGCCTGACCATTTTTTCAGGGTCTTCAGCCCTGTCAATAAGGTCATTAAGGTTAGATTGCAGTAAATCGCTTAATCTGCTGAATATATCCATTAAAATTCCCCCGTTTCAAGAAGAGCATTACAACATGGCAATCTGTTGTTATAATAATTATATAATATATATTTAAATTTGTCAAGGTATTTCCCGAAATTTTACAATTTTTTTATTTCAACATAATTCCGGCGGAGTGGTAATAAAATTAATAAGGTGATGTTATGGAAAAACGAATATTTTTTTATACAAAAATTTTAATATTAATGTTTATTTCAGTATTTTGTCTTGTAAAGACAGATATAACAAATATTTCAATATATAACGCTGTTGAAAGATGCATTAATATAATAATACCGTCGTTGTATGCAATGATGGTCATTGCACCGTTGCTGATACGGAGCGGAATAATTGACAGCATATCACGTTTTACGGGGAAAGCCGGAAAATTTCTTTTTGGAATGGATAATATAGTTTTTCCGGTTTTCATGTTCAGTATGATTGCGGGCTATCCGACGGGTGTAAAAATGTTAAGTTCGGCATATGAAAAAGGATTGATAGACAAACACCGTGCGGAAATATTCTGCGGAGTATGTTTCGGGGCTGGAACTGCTTTTATATCGGGCTGTGTGACCGGTCAGCTTTACGGGAATAAATCCGCCGGAAATTTAATATTAATCTCAACAATAATTGCAGATATTATTTTTGCTTTTATAATTTCATTTTTTATGCGGAAAAAATGTATTTTAAAAAAGCAGAAAAACAACATAAAAATAACTTCCGATATGCTGACGGAATGCGTGACAAACGGCGGAAATTCAATAATAAACATATGCTTTATGGTAATGATTTTTGCAGTAATCACAGCGGTTCTTGACTATACCGGAATAATTTCAGCAGCCGGAAAAATTATTTCAGAAATTACAAATCTTTCTGTTGAAGATTCAAAGCAGATTATAAGGGCTGTAACGGACGTTACAGCAGTAAACGAATTTTCGCACGGAAATTATGAATTACTGCCATATTTAAGTGCATTAATATCTTTCGGCGGAATATGCGTTATATTTCAGATTTCGGCAATTTCCGGCGGATTATCGTTGAAACCATTGATAATTGAAAGAATTATAATATCAGTGATGAGTTTTATAATATGCCGGATTTTGTCACCGGTTTTTCTTTCCGGCGAAACTATTTTCACATCGTCAGTGAATATCCGGACGCATCAGGCACAATCGCCCGTACCTTCGGTAATGCTTATCATAATGACATTTTTTCTGTTATCCGAATACGAAAAAATAAGACCCTTTAAAAAGGAGTGATAATTTATGTTCAGAAAAATCACAGACAAAACACTTGAAACTTTCTATCTCACACCGCTGATTCATATGGACGGCAACAAAGAAATTTTAATAGAAAACTGCAAAAGAATTGAGGAATACAGTGAAATTTTCATGTGTGTCATTTCTGGAAAATTGTGCATAAATATCTGGGGGGACAATTTAAGGGCGTATGATTTCAATAAAAGCGGTCTTATGATAAGCGGAAAAATTTCACATATTGAATTTACAGAAAGGAACTCCGGAAACAATGAAAAACCAGTTAAAAGGCTGTGTCAGGATTAATGCCAGCGGAAAAAATCTGTATAAATTTATAAATGCCCTCCATGAAAGTGATGTTGACTGCTTTGCGCAATACTGCCGGAACGATATTTTTTACGCTGAAATTTACCGTCATGACCTTAAAGAAGTACAGTCAATAGCAGAAGATTTGAATATAGAATTAAGCTGTTTTGAATATGATACAATTTCTTCAGCAGTTATCCGGCATAAAAAACGTTTCGGAATAATCGCCGGAATAATTTTTGTTTCTGCAATTTCCTTTTATTTTTCAGGAATAATAATGACAATAGAAATTCAGGGAAACTCAAAAGTAAGCGATACAACAATAATTTCCGCCCTTGAGGAACTGAATATCAAACAGGGTACACCGATTAAAGAGATTAATTTTCCGTACTGTGAAAATGAATTACGCTTGATGATTGACGATGTCGCATGGGCTGGAATGCATATCACCGGAAACCGTGTTGTCGTTGAGGTAACAGAAATCGTCGAAAAACCAGAAATGATTAACAAGCGGATACCGTGTAATGTTGTTTCCGCCAAGGACGCATATATAACTTATACTTCAATTTATGATGGTCAGTTAATGCATAAAGTCGGCGACTATGTTCCACGTGGAACAATGCTGATAAACGGCGTCACCAAAGATGAAACCGGTCATGTAAATCTGCATCATGCTATGGGAAAAATTACCGGAACTTATGAAGAAACTGTCACTTTTGAGGGGAATTATACAATTAAGCAGTACAACCCTACCGGTGAAACTTTCAATCAGAAATTTCTGAAACTTTTCAGCTTTGAAATACCCGTTTCTTTCGGAAAAAATAAATTTGAAAATTTTATAACCGAAAAAAACCAGAAATATTTTAAAATTTTCGGGAAAACTCTTCCGGTCGGAATTGCCGGAAATAAATTCACGGAAACTGAACTTTCTGAAACAACTTTCACTGACGAGGAACTTTCACAACGAATTATGGAAAAGATTTATCTTTATGAAAAAAATTTCCTTGATGATGATATTAAAATACTTGAAAGAAATATAAAAACCCAAAAAAAAGAAAATTCGCTTGAATACATAGTCACATACAAACTTGAAGGCGACATCTGTGAACAAAAGGAAATTTTAATTAAATAAAAAAAATATATATTTTTTCGTCTTTTTTGTCCTTAAAAATCACTTATATATGAAAAGAATTTCCGGAAACTTTTCAGAAATCCACAACGAAAGGACAAAAACATATGAAAAAAATATTAATTATCGTTGCAGTACTTGCAATGCTGAACACTTATTCGTGCAGTGAAAAAACCAAGGAAATAAATATTCCTGCTCCGACTGTTGAAGAACCGTCCGAGACAGACGAAAAAACAACACTTAATATCGCAACCACCATAGATTTATCACAGGTAAAAGGTCAGATTATCAACAAGATGAGTTGTGACGTAAATATAAAATTTTATCCTGGCAGCGACGAAACAGACCCTTTTGAAATGCTTCACCTTGATATGATTTCCGGAGAAGATATCGACGTTGTATACTCCTCAACAGACGATATGATACAGCTTATAAAAAACGACTATATGACTGACATTTATCCGCTTATGGAGCAATCCGAAACACTGAAAAAGGAAGATTTTTTACCTAACGTCTTAGCCGGTCTTGAAATTGACAGTAAACTTCCGGCTATATGCGATGAATGGATACTATTTACTGCCGTCGCAAAAACTGAAAACGTCGGCGAAAATATGGAAAACTGGACTCCGGAACAAGCCTTTGAGGCGTTCAATAATATGCCGGAAGATATGACTTTCCTTGACAATGAGTGGAAAGAATATGACCGTCTGAACTATTTTATAAAACGTGTTGCATTTGATTCCGTCGACTACAGAAATAATACCTGTGATTTCGGCGGTGCTTTCATGGAAACGCTTGATGGTATTAATAATCTTCCTGCTTTTCAGCCGTATGAATTTCTGGGGAATGATAATCTTATAAAGAATCGTTCTCTTGTCAGCGATATATATCTTTTTGGTATAAACAGTACATTGACGCAACAGATTTATGCAGGGTTTGGTGGTGCAGATATAACTTTTGTCGGCTATCCTTCGGAAACAGGAAAAGGCTATGTCACCGATGTTTTTTCAATGCTTGGAATACTTGAAACAAGTTCCGCAAAGCAGGAGGGTTACGAATTTATAGAACTAATGTTAAATGATAACTCAATAAATAAAGACTTGATGTACAGTATGCCGATTACTGAAAAAAATCTCACTGACCAGCTGAATGAAAGTAAATATAATCAGTCATCTGTAAACTGCCCTCAGTATCTGCCCGACGGTATCGAACAGGTACAGATTTCAGAAAAGGCACTTAAACAAGCCGTTGAGTATGTAAGAAATGTTGAATTTGAACCATATACTTCATATGAAGTGGAAAGAATTGTTTCAGAAGAGTATCACAAATGTTATTCCGGTGAAATTTCCTCACAACAATGTGCCGACAATTTAAATAATCGTATATCTTTGTATCTCAGCGAAACAAATTAATTATAACTTTCTGTTTAATTCCCAGAAAGCGACAGCACTTGCGGCGGCGACGTTAAGTGAATCCACGCCGTCCGCCATGGGAATTTTTACAGTAAAATCGCATTTTTCAATAGTCGACTGTTTCAGCCCCTCCCCTTCAGTACCGAGTATGACCGCTACTTTTTCAAGCGACTTTAAAACCGGATTATCAATGTTAATTGTATTGTCATGAAGTGCCATCGCAAGCGTACTGAAATTGTATTCTTTAAGAATTTCAATGTAATTTTCGTTTTCAAAATAAGTCCACGGAATACGGAAAACATTTCCCATGCTGACACGCACGGAACGTCTGTAAAGAGGGTCACTGCTTGCCGGAGTCAGAATTACCGCCTCAAAATTCATAGCTGCCGCTGAACGAATTACAGCGCCTATATTAGTCTGATTCATGACGTCTTCTAAAACAGCTATTTTATGGTATTTTTTCAGTATTTCCTCAACTGCCGGAAGTTCTTTTCTATGCATTGCGCAAAGTATACCCTGAGTTAATTTAAATCCTGTAATTTTTGTCAGAATTTCGCTTTCTGCCGTATAAATTTTTATATTTCCGCAACGTTTTATAATATCGCTTGCCTGTCCGGAAATATATTTTTTTTCGGCAAGAATTGAAATCGGCTGATAGCCTGAATCAAGAGCAAGTCTTATAACTTTCGGACTTTCTGCTATAAAAATTCCGCACGAATCGGGTTCAAACCAGCGTTTTAACTGTATTTCGGAAGTAATTGTATACGGTAAAATTTCGGGTATTGAAAGATTTTCAATTTCTATTATTTCAGACATTATTTATTCCTCTGATTATAATCTGACCAACTGCATTTTTATCATCATTGATTATTTCACTGACTTCCGGCACGTAAATTTTTCCGGAGCGAACATTTTTTATACTTATAACCGGTGTGATTATTTCTGCATAGACGTCGGATTTTTCAAAGCATAAATCCGTATCATGCATTTCACAATTTATAAGTTTCAGATTTTTGCAGTAACATAAAG
Source organism: Alistipes senegalensis (assembly GCA_023665275.1). GTDB lineage: Bacteria > Bacillota > Clostridia > Oscillospirales > Ruminococcaceae > Ruminococcus. Next base: position 99,413 of record JAMPEF010000002.1, read on the forward strand.
GCTGTGTGCCGGTAATTATGCAGTTTTCAAAAGTCACATTTTCAGAATACCACGCAAGATATTCACCATTTACTGTACTGTTCCGGACTGTCACATTTTCGGCGTGCCAGAATGCATCTTTAGTATTGAATGTGCAGTTTTCAAAAACAGAATTTTTTATGTACTGAAATGAATACTTTCCGTAAAAATCAACTTTTTTGAAATCAAGTTCACCGGAACGCATCATAAAATATTCACTTTTTGCGGTACAGTCATACATTTTTATATTTTTCACGAACCAGCCAAATTCAGGTGAAATAATATCGCAATTTTTTATTGATATATCGCTACATTCTCTGAGTGCTTTTATTCCGTGAAGTTCAGAATTTTCAATTTCTATTCCCGAAGAATACCATAAAGCCGCCCGACATAATTCAGTCATTTCAGAATTGAAAATTTTAACTCTGGTATCATGCCATAACGGATAGCGTAAATTGAAATATCCGCCGTAAATCTCTATATTCTGACTTTCTTTCAATGCGCTTTCACCGTCTGCATGACCATCAAAAGAACAGTTTTTCAGAATAATTCCGTCACTGTTGTATAAAGCTCTTTCTTCTTCAAAATTCATGTTTTCGATAATTTTCATAAAAAACTCCTTTTTCAATCTGTAACAGATGTACCGATAATGATAAATCTGCACATATTTTTATCGTAAATACTCCACATTGCCGCCCCGAAACATTCTTTTCCGTCGTTGAAATAGTCCGAAAAATCATCATTCCATTGATATATTTCAAGGTTTTTCCGGAAGTATTCCGGAAAAAGAACATGATTTATTTTTTCAAATTCTTTTCCGGAATAAATTCTGTACGGAGTACAATATAAAAATGCATCACAATAACTGATTTCAGTATAACCTATTTTTTTAGGTGTTATTTCAAAAAAATTTTCATTACTGCATTTTCGGCAAATCATTTTATTTTCATCAACATAAAATTCCGGACTTTTTTTATAATATTGATTACCAATCCGTTTTCTTGAATTAATTACAGATATTGCATTTATAACGGCTTTTTTGTGGGAAGTTTCACCATAATATTCCCCGTCGTCTGACAATATAACGTAATCAAGTGAAAGTTCATCATATTTTTTTATGTATTCATAAAAAATATCATCTGTCAGTTCGTACATTTTAACAGTCCTTTCAGAATATTTATTTTCAGTTTATTATAACACATAAAACGGATAATTACAATAGTTTTTTTATAAAAACAGTTTCCGGCAACATCAGTCATTTCTTATAAAAATAAAAAATCCTGTAATTCGGTATGCACTACAGGATTTTTTTATATTAGACCTGTTAGAAAATCTCAAAAATTTGCTGAAAATTATAAACAGCACAGGTCAAAATGATTTTGTCAATAATACTTGACAAAACAGAAATAATATGATATAATGTTGAAAATTGTTATCAATGACAGGAAAAACAGAGGTTATTTTTGTAATAATATTTATTCATATTATATTTTAAGAGGGGGTTATTATGCCTGTAATCAAAGAATGTTCCTGCCCGTCGTGCGGAGGAACAATAGAAAAAGTTACCAGTTCAAGAGGAATATGTCCGTTTTGCGACAACACTTATTTTTTTGAAAATCTGGAAAATTTCAATCAGGTTTTACAAAAGGAAAGAATAAACAGCGGAATGAATTTTCAACCATGTGACAATTCAATCAACCAGCATATCATAGAATTTCTTACATCAGACCCTGCCGCACCTCTTGATGTTCTTGAAAATGCCTTTATCAAATCAAAAAAGGCAATATGCGTGCCTGCTTATTATTATCACTGTAACGGCAGTTCTGATTATATGTGTGACGTCGGCACAGATAATCAAAAGCACGTCGGAGACGGAAAAGGAGGAGTAAAGACAGTAACAGAAACAACATGGTCTACTATAAGCGGTAATATCAGGGCAGACGTTCAGAGAACAGTATCAGGAAACAATAAATATGATTCCGTTATCAGTGAATTGTATAAAGATAATATGTCATCTGTAAACAATGCCCTTGTTGACATAGAAAGCCTTGAAATTCCACCTGACGCCGAGGTTATACCGTTTGATATTGCTGAAACTGCACTCCTTGATAAATATGTCCGTCCAGACATAAACGAGGAACTTAAAGCAAGCGTAATCAGACAGATTGGCAACAGAAAATATCGTGAGCTCAGTTTAGGAAATTCAAATATAAATGAAAACAATATAAGACGTCAGCTTATTTCACTGTATAATGTCATATTTTCAGACGGCATAAATGATTATTCAATGTATGTAAGTGGCAACGGTGAAAAATCCACTATAAACGGTACTCCTCCCACAGATTCTCAGCGTTTACAGGAATATAACGACATCAGAAACGCTTTCAACGAGGCTGACAGCAAAGTATCAAAATCCGGAAATCTTGGTATAGTCGGCATAATTCTGGCAGTAATTCTGCTGATATTCGGATTGTGGTTTATTTCAATACCATTGGTATCAGCTGCTGTGTTCTTTGGATTTGTAAAGTCAAAACCGGATAAAGAAAAACGTGACGAACTACAGTCACAGATGCTGTCATATGAAAAGCAGATTACAGACGTAAGAAATGATTTTATCCAGAACGGCAGAAAAATACAGACCTCCGACAGAACATTGATACACAATTAAAAATAAAAAATCCTGTAATGCAGTATGCACTACAGGATTTTTATTTTATATATTTTTTCCGAACTGATAGGCTTTTTCCGGATAGTCTGTTTTTTCCAGTGCGGAAACGTCACCGCAATCAACACCTATAATTGTACCGACGATTTCCCAGCCGAGATAGTCAGCCATTCCCTCAAAAGATGCCACCGCTCCGGCGGCAGTTTTTTTAACATCGTCAGCCATTGTGACCATAAGAGCAGTTTTCTTGTTGCCATGAAGTAAAGCGTCATTGGCATAGAATCTGTCAATAACCGCACGTATCTGTGAAGTCATTCCATAGTAATAAATCGGTGTTACGAAAACAATCATATCTGCTGAAACGAGTTCGGAATTTATTTTTTCCATATCGTCCTTGAATGCACAGCCTGTATCTGTATTATGACATTTTTCACAGGCAATACATGAATGAACGTTCATGAATGCGGAGTCAAAACGACAGACTTCGTGACCGGCTTCTTCTGCACCGTTTATAAAGTTTTCGGTGAGAACTGCTGTTGTGCCGTGTTTGTGCGGACTTCCTGTAATTACAAGTATTTTCATTTTAAAATTCCTCCTGTTATCTTATAAAATTGGTACGCTGGAAAGGTTCTTTTTCCGGCAGACCATAAGTTTCTTTTCCGAGTGCGATGCTTTTAATAAGGAAAGACATATTTCTTGCAAGAGTGCGCATAGTCTGTAAACCCTCAGCGTCCTGTGATGCGTCCCCTTGAGTTCCTCCGTGAACGCTGTTCCAGTACTGACTTGACGCAATGGGCATACCACAGATTGTAAAAAATTTATTAAGTTCGTCGAATGTAGCCGAAAGTCCGCCACGTCTTGCGACTGCTACACCTGCTCCGACTTTCATAGTCTTGTCAAAAGGCGTGCTATAGAAAAGACGAGTAAGAAAAGAAATAAGCGTCGAATTTGCGGAGGCATAATATACCGGTGTACCGACAACAAGACCATCACACTCCTGAAATTTCTGTGATGTTTCGTTTACAACGTCATCAAATACACATTTTCCGTTTTCTTTACACGAACCACAGGCGATACAACCCCTGATGTTCTTGTTTCCGACATGAATTATTTCCGTTTCAATTTCGTTTTCTGTAAATATTTTCTGCATTTCCGCAAGGGCAACGTATGTATTTCCCTGTGGGTGCGGACTTCCGTTAATCATCAATACTTTCATTGATTTCCTCCATAATCTATTTAGAATTTATATGAATGTTTTCAGTGATAGCACGTAAATTTATGTATTTCCTGAACCATTCCGGTTCGTCTGTCAAGAACTGCAAGTATTCTGTAGAAATAATTATCATGATTTATGCACTCTTCAATAATATACCCTGTTTTTAAGACCGTCAGCAAGTCTGCTCTCAAGGACTTTTTTTAGTTTTGGACCACATGATATCACCTCTGTAATATTATACCATATTCCACAGAAAATTGCAAGTGTTTTTCTTGACATTATACATATTATATGATATAATAATTAAAAATCTGAAATGGAGGAAATTTATGCCTATCTATATAAATATTTACTATACTGGAAAAAACGGCAATGCCCGAAAATTTGCAGAAGAAATGATGTCAACCGGTATTGTTGAGGCTATACGTGCTGAAAATGGAAATATCCGCTATGAATATTTTTTCCCTATGAATGATGACGAAACACTTCTTTTAATTGATGTATGGGAAAATCAGAAAGCCCTTGACATACACCATGCAACGCCTATGATGTCACGGATAGCAGAACTCAGGGAAAAATACAACCTCACAATGAAAGTTGAACGCTTTTCACCTGACAATGAATCCATAACCGAAAATGACAGAAAATATATAAAAAACAAACTGTAAAAAAATTACAATCTTTTTTTTAATTCAAGTGCAAGTATTCTATTCAACCGGAAGTTTTTTTAATGCTGTATCAAGTGAGTAATTCATTGCAATCAGACGGCTTTTGTCACGCTTAGAGGTATATTCCCATGATTTCAGACGGCACATAGGACACGAACAATGTATTTTCCCTTTAGAAAGTTTACCTTCATAACGATAGTACCAGTAATCACTTATATTATGAATGATGCGTTTTTTACGGTTTATATGGCTGTTACGCTGATAGCGTGTGTAAGCCCTTCCCCTGTTTTCAGACATATAAAACCAATCCTTTCAAATTTTGTTACCATGATTTTAACATACATTTCCGAAAAAGTCAATAACATAAAAACAGACTGTAAAAATTACAGTCTGTTATTTTTTATTCAAGGGTGAATTTCCATGAACAGCAACATGAATTATCCGTTATATCGGGATAACAGCTTATACATTCACATGAAATACGGTCATCGATTACCTTTGCAAATTCGGAATACTCTATAATTCCGACGGACTTGCACGGGTGATACTCCATATTTTTACGTTTTCTTGCGGTCTGTACGAAACATTCAGTATTTTTATATATAAGAGTATTGTTTTCAATAATTATTTCACCGGTATTTATGTTCGCATAGAAACGTATTTTGAGTGCTTTTGCAAGACCGTCAAGCCCTGCCTGCTCCGGAAGTTTCAGGAATTTTTTTATTCTCCGAGCCTCCGCAACAGTAAAGACTTTCCACGCCTCAGCGTCCATGAACATAGCTTCTTCCATGCCCCGATTTCTTTCTACCGCCTGAAACCATGCACCGTCCATAGCGAGCCAGTTTTTAGAGTAAATCTGTATAAGCTGTATTAATTCTTCATGTGACAGATTTTCAAGTATTTCGTCGCTAATCATTAAAATTCCTCCACAGGCAGAACACATACAAGATATGGGATATATTCTATTTTTTCACCTGTTACCGCATCATAGATGGTCTCGCCGTAATTGTCTTCCAGTCTGTAGGCAAGTATGGGTTTACTCTTATAATCCTTAATATATATTATAAGTTCCGGATATTCTTCACTGTCAATAAGTTTTTTCATTTCATATTGTGAAAGATGTTCCGCTCTGGTATCAACTTCCATGATTTCTTCCGGAGTTTTTATAAGATTTATTTCTACTTCCCTTAAACCGTCCGTGCGTTTTTTAATGTCGGCGTATACACTTCCGTCGGAATTTATATTCCCGTAACCATGCAACAAAATGCCATTGTAATAAACGGAAAATACTTTGTTAAACGAATTTGACAGATAGTGGTCAGGATTGTATTTAAAAGTAAAGTCATTCATGTTTGTATCGGGGTATCTTGACAGGATTTCCATTTTTAGTATGGTTATATCGTCAGCGGAAACACTGTCATTTTCGGCGTTTATTTCAGGGAGTGTTTTAATAAGTTCCTGTTTCATAAGAACCAAATCGAAAATATCAAGATTATTATCCCATGTAAAGTCTGCATTTTTCCAGTTTGTAAGCTCACCGGTTCCTAAAAGCCACTTCTGAAACATTACGACGTCCGATATAGTAAACTTTCCGTCATTGTTGCAGTCACCGGCACTTATTCCGTCGATTTCGGTTATATTGCCGTCTTCGTCGACGTCATAATATTTTACAGTTTTATTTATTTCTTTACCGTCCTGTTCCCATTCTCTTGCCTCTTTAAAAGTCACTTTCACTGTGCCGTCGTCAAGTGGTTTATATGCCCTTACTACTATAGGACTTGACCCGACAGGTCCAGGTTTAATAGTTGTTCCCGAAAAACTGCCACTTGCAACGCATTCAAGCTCTGCTGTACCGGTTTGTTCAAATATCAGGCTATACCCGCCGTCATAACATATATCGTCACAGAAAACAATATACCCGTTGACTATTGAAACTTGTTTAAAATTACACTCACCTAAACAGTCCGGAAACCAGCCGTATATATCGGTTTGTGTAATTTCGCCGTCCGCTGAAGACTCAAAAGAAAATGTTGTACTATCCCATATCTTACCGCTTTCGGCGGATTTTTCTACCCAGTTGATTTCAACACTGCTGTCAGGGTTCATGCCATAAACTGTTACTTCATACTCAAAATCAGCTTTTACATTTATTTCATGACCATAATGTTCTGCATATTCAATATATTCATTTAAATAATTTTCATATATAAAGTCAAGATATTCCTGATAGGCTTCTTTGTCGGATTCGTCGGGCTTTTCGGGCATGACGAAATTATATGTCTGACTTGAAAGCACTTCAAACTGACTGCCGTCGGAATATTCGGTAGTATATTCATAGCGTTCATCAACATCTTTCTTACGAACACAGCATATAAGACCGTTTTCAATATGGGTCTGACCGTATTTGTTGTCAAAATTCAGTGCTTCAGTGAAATTCTGCGGAATCCAGTCCGGAATTTCCGGCGGAGCGTCCTCTGCATTTGCGGTATACGGCACGGCGGAAAAGCTCATCACCAGTACCGACATCATAGTGATTAATTTTTTATTCATGGGTGTACCTCCTGTAAATATATTCCTATATTTATTGACGTTTCAGAGAGGCAAAATGTGCGGTTAAAAAATAAAAATTTTGTTTTAATTTATAACCGGAAGTTCATCAAGCGGAAAATCGCTCTGTTTTAAGAGATTTATGTCAAGCATCTGTACTGCAAGTGCGTCATTGCTTGTAACGCCGTCATTACCGACAACATCGGCATTTTTTGCACCCTGCTCCGAAAGTTCAAATTCATTCGGATTTGAAAGAGCCTGCATTATAAGTACAGCGTCAGCGACATTAACTTTTTTATCACAGTTTGCGTCACCGTAAAGAATTTTATCATTTCCGGTATCAGTTTCAGTTGTAGGTTCTTCCATGACCGGTTTGCTTCCGTCGGGTTCAGTACCGCCTACAAGTACTCCGTCCGAATAAACACATATATTATCATTGCGGACTTCATTTCCCGTGCCGAAAAATGCCGTATCGTCTTTGAATATTTCAAGTTCCTGATAACTCCAGTCGTTTTCCGGATTCCATTTGTCACCGTAATACATTCCGATTGTAAACTGATACTTCTTGCCGGAATTTGCTATGTTGTAGTCGTCCCATTTTATCTCAATATAATAAGTATCGGGTAATTTGTCGTACTTCTGCACACCACTGATTGAACTTGTCGCACCTGCTTCAACTTCTGACTGGTCATACAACTTGCTTGCCGTGACTGTGTTCACGTCGGATATTTCCGAACTGTTGAAATAATATCTCACTGAAATATCATTGTTTACTTTCGTCGAATCGGTCATTACCATAAGCGAAATTTTAGTAACACCACAGCCGTTTTCTTTAGGGTCATCTATGCCACAGGCATTGACCCAGTAATTATTACCACCATTTTCACCACCGCTGAACTTCGGAGCGGGCGGAAAATCTTTAGTAGGTTGCATATCGTCTGTACCGAAAAATTCATAAAGACCGGCACACGCTCCGACAAATGCCGCATTATAGTCAATGGTCACTTCATTGTAAACCCAGTCTTTTGTAGTATCGTTGTGACCGTCTTCATCATCTGGACCACCGGCAAGCGCACCATAAAGCACATATCTGTGTTCGTCGGGGTCTTCACATTTGGTAAGTCCGGAACACGCTCTGTGATGCGGATATTTTACGGAATTTTCATTATAGCCTACTATATATGAACGTTTCAGCGGATTATTACCCATTATATACTCCATCTGACTTTTAGCCCATTCGCTGTACTTTCCGGCTTTTCCGCCGTTTACGTACTTGTCATGAACCAGTGCCATAAGTTGTGCCGCCGTATTGTAGCGTGCAGAACCCCACGTATCAAGCCACCAGTAACCAGCCGGTGTGACCGTTCCCAATCCACCGGACATATAAGTTTCAATGGCTTTTGCGACGGATTCCCAGCAGTTCATTTCTTCATATGGACTTTTTCCGGCAGCTTCCTTAAATTCGTTAATGAAATTCGGGTAGACGTGTTCACCATTTTTAAGTGGCTTTTCCATGCAGATTTCACCGAGTACGCATTGAACGCCACCCCATACATCGTTCCAGCAATGGACGTAACAGGGTGCAGCATAATAATCATAATTCGGATATATTTCTTCAAGGTATTTGTGTTCGCCGGTTATCTTGTAAAGCCATGCCGCTGCCCAACAGTAGTCATCTTCCCACTTGCTTGAACGGTAATAAACTTTTGGACCGTCTTCATTGTCGCTGAGTTCTTTAGGATTATCCATAGCAAATTTAAATAAAGCCTTGGCGTAATCAAGGGATTTTTCGGCATATTCAGGGTCAGTATCCTTGAAATTCAGATAATTTATCGCAAGTGAGGCAGCAGCAGATGCGACATAATCAGTCTGTGGCTTATCGGCTGTAAGGAAAAATGCCGGACGCACCATACTGTCGACTTCGGGGGAGTTCCAGTAAGCATGGTCAATATCACCGTCACCGACCTGATAGCAATGTGCTATAACTGTACCGTCTTTGTCACGAAACGTACACTTCATAAGATAGTCATTGAAACATCGGAGAATTGTTTCAATATGTTCCTGCTGACCTGTTTTTATATACGAATCACGGAATTCATAATATCCCCACCCGACTGTAGACGCCGCATAATTTTCAGGCATACCGAATTTTACATGGTCGCCGGCATCATGGAAACCACCGGCAACATCAATAAGACCGTCGCCGTCAGGGTCAAGAATATCCTTATATTTATCAATAAATTCCTGTGAAAGATTAGTACCGGAACTTTTATTATCCGGCATTGGTTTAAGTGGGATTTCCGCATCATATGTATGACAGTTTCCACGCCATGAATAGCGGTTATTTTCCTCAACCTCCGTACCACACATATTGGCATCATAAAAATATATCGAATATTGCAAAGCACGTGCAAAATCATAATCAAGACCGGAATCGTTTGCGATTGATTCGGCAAGTTCTTCAGCGGCATTTGTCACCGGCATAGCGGTTGTAAGCTGACATAAAGCCGTAGCCGCACACATAGCACCGGCTATAAGACGTTTTTTTAATTTCATAATAACCTCCGTTTTTATTCAAATATATAATTATTTTATCCTATTTTACTTATTTTGTCAAGTTTTATATAATAATCTTTCCGTGAAAACTCTTGACATATTATTCAACATATGTTAAAATTATAAAAAAATATGCTTTCACCGGAGGGCGAAAGCATACGAAAAACTTATAAACGGAATCGAACCGATGTAATTGCACGGCTCTGTTAGTGGTAATGCTACCACAGGTGAGCTTACGTTCTGCCACTGAACTATATAAGTTCTTCTCGTGAAAACCTCGGTCTCACGGACTCGGCTTCACATTTATATTGTACCATAAAAATATTAAAAAGTCAAGGGGTAAAAAATGAAAATTACATATGAAAACGCTTTAAAGGAATATACATTCAGGCGGAAACACGGAAAAATACATATAAAAAAATATATCGGAAACGGCGGAAAAGTAGAAATACCACAGTTTATAGACGAATTTCCGGTAACAAAAATAGCACGTTCAGCTTTTGCATATTCAGAAATAACAGAAGTTATTATACCCGACGGCATAAGAATTATATGTGACTCTGCTTTTTATGAATGTAAAAAACTGAAAAAAATAATTTTGCATGGCAGAATAGATTATTGCAGTTTCGCTTTCAGGTATTCGGCAATTGAAGAAATTGATGGCATTGAATACCTTATCAGTTGTGACGATACAAGTTTCAACGGAACACCATTTTATGAAAATACTGAAACACTTATTATAGGCGATAAATTATTATGGTGTCGTGAAAAATCAGACATTATACACGTACCGGATTATATTAAAAAAATCGGTTATTGTGCTTTCAGACATTCAGAGGCTAAAAAAATAATTCTCCCTGAAAATCTTGAAAAAATTGAAAGTCTTGCATTTTGTGGCTCAAGTATAAATGAAATTTATATCCCCGATAGTGTAACTGAATTTCACGGAAGTTCTTTATCGTATTGTTATCATCTTGAAAAAATAAGATTTCCGGAAGACTTTTGCAGACGGAAAAAATGGAGCTGTATTTTTGATTTAAATGAAAAAAATTACATAATAAACGATACACAACTCGCTGTCCGTTCTGATGATGATATTCTTATATACGAGAATGTAAGCTGTATTATCGTAGACCGTGTATTTATGTGGAATCCGTTAAGACTTCGTGAACGGCAGATTTTCCCCGAAAGACTGGAGTATCTTAAATATACCGGTATACTTGTAGATGCAAAAGTAAACGTTTTCAAAAATGATACTTTTAAAATAGGAAAGTCTGAAAACTTATTTAATAGATTTATGTGTGATGCAGTAAATATAAGCAGACGTTTTGAGCTGATTTTTGATTTTAATGACGTATATGCAGAAGTATTGTTATGGATTCCGTTTGTGCCTTATTTTAAAGGACGCTGGGAATATATTCTGAAATCAGGACTTCTTGAATTTTATGAAAAATGCCTTGTAAATGCTGACGACGGAAAATTCCTTGATTTGAATTTTTATGACAGTCATATTCTGGAGCAGGATATTCCGCCAAGAATAAAAACGGAAATTGCCTCCAAAAGAATTGAAAGCGGATACAGGCTTACAGAAAAGGCAACTGATAATTACAGAAAATACCTCACAAAATCAATTCATTGACAGATACAGCTTTAAATGCTATAATTATTCCGGAGGTGTTCCCGTGAAGAAAAGCAAATCCAAAAAAGATAAAAAATTACCGGAAAAATTAAAAGCTCTTGAAAACCTGTTAAAAAATATGACCCTTCCGGAAAAACGTTTTTTTACTATATATCTTGCTAAAATAAACACTGATAATTCAACGGGAACTGTAAAATTTTCCCTTGCGGAGTTCCGTAAAATAATGGACTTGAAAAAAGAAACTGAAGATATTAATTATTTCCGGAAATCAATAAACAACGTCCTTAATAAAACTATTGAAATACCGGAAGAAAATAATTATAATAAAATTGTTCATCTGTTATGTAATTGCGGAATATATAATGACCATAATGATAAATTATTTCTTGAATTTACTTCATATAATAATATATTATCGCTTTTAATTGATTTCAGTGAATATTATTTTAAAAATCATATCTGGAATTATTTTTTTCTTAAATCAGAAAATCAGATACGTATGTATAAATTAATGCGATGTTATTTTAATATCGGCGTACTTGAAATTGATATTGACGAACTTAAAAAATTACTTGGCTTACGTCCGGAAGAATACAGACGTTTTGAAAGTTTCAGAATCAGAGTTCTTGTTTCCTGTCAGAAAGCCTTAGCTGAAAATACTGATATATGCTATACATACAAGGGTGGCAAATCCGATATAAACGGTCAATGGAAAAGCATTATATTTTATATAGAAGAAAATGAAAATTTCACCGACCCGCTTCGTCTCAGTGAATTTATCTGAAAAATAATGATGTACAAAAAGTATGTCATTATTTTTTTACACAGAAATACAAAGACTGTACAGAATATATATTCCGTACAGTCTTGTAAAAAGCATATTAATCAGAAACCACTGCAATTTCCTGAAAGAGTTGCACCAGTGATATTATTAGAGCCGTTCTTTGAAGTGGAGTTTATAATCTTAGCCTTGCCGAAAGTCACCTTATATCCAAGTGCAGACGGCTTGCCACTTGCAGGCCAGTTGTAGTTATTTTTCTTGTTGCCGTCAGCGTAACAGTTTTCCATAGTTACGACACCACTCTGATTGTTTCTGTCGAAACCTGAAGCAAGATTTCCCTTAGCTGTACAGCCCTTGAGAACATGGTCAAGAGGGTCAAGGTGAGCCTTTACGCCATCTGTCTTATTGTCAACGCCACCCATTTTGAAACCGTTGCCGTCACCATAGATGCCATCGCAATAACCATTATAGTTAGCCTGACAGTTAACAAGTGTTACAGCACCATGTGCAGCATAGCAGTCCCAACCGTCATCACTGTTGTATTCAGCTATGCAATTTTCATAGTAGTTGCCTGTACCTGAGTGAAGTTTATTAGCGAAACCGTCAGCATTTTCACCCTTAGCGTCGGCGTTATGGTGTGAGTAGCAGTTGAGGAACTTATTATCTGAACCGCCATTACATACCTGGAAGCCTGCATCTTCATTGTAAGCTGTTGTTACGTGGTCAAATGTATTGTTAGAACCCTCAACATAAACGCCATTATCAGAAGCGTTTATGATTGTAACGTTTTCTACTCTTGAACCATTGCCATAGAACGAGAGACCTCTTCCGTTACTGCCTGATGTTGAAGAGAAGTCAATTGTAGCGTTGTTCTTACCGGAGATATTAACACCAGCCGGAACTTTCACAGCACCTGACTTGACAGTACCATTGATTACAATTGTTGTACCTGATTTAGCTTTCTTTATAGCTGATTCAAGAGAAGTACCGCCGTTCTTTACTTCAATGGTATTTCCTGAACTGCTTGAAGAAGATGACGAACTTGAAGAACTATTTGAAGAACTTGATGAGCCTGTACTTGTTGCCGGTGCAGAACCATTTGAAGTAGCCTCAAACTTGAACTGCTGGCAAGCAAGACCATTATAAGACCACTGATTTATATTACCGTTGTTTTCTGCTGACCAACCGTAAACGTCAACTGCCTTGCTTTCGCCGGAGTTTTCAGTAAGGAGACAGTATACATTATCGGAATTTTTTACAACTTTGAACTGCTGTGCAGTTGCACCGTTAGCCTCCCATATCTGAACGTTAGCACCGTCTTCGTTAGAGCCGTTTTCGATATCAAGCATAAGGTTACTGCCAACACCGGACTGAATTGTAATAACGTTGTTGCCGAGGTTCTTGACATACCATTTCTGATTGCTTCCGCCGTTGCCCTGATACTGAATAACGTTTGAACCGTTAACGCCCTTACCGCCTGCAACGTCGATGTATTTCTGGCTGTTGATGTTCTTTATGTAGTACCAGCCGTCAGAAATGTAGTCTGAGGCTGCACCTGCTGTCATAACGCTGATATTTGAAACTGCTGCTGTTGCCATAAGGCACATTGATGCAGCAACTGCTGCTATTTTCTTACTTACTTTGCTCATTGTAATTACCTCTTTCTTAAATATATAATCGTTTTTTCGGGTGAATTTTTATTTTTCAGACTTCTTTTTTGTGTACGTTCTGTACATCTTTTTCAACTTTGTATTTCGTTTTTCATTGATTGTATTATATCACAGATTTTCAGAAAATGTAATGATATTTAGTACTGATTTACTGATATTTTGTGCTTTAATAAATTGAATGTCAATGCATAATATCAGCCGAAACAAGAAGAGCATTGAGAATAAAAGCGAAAGTGTCCGGATAACATACTTTTTTCAGTTGACAATTTATATGGGAAATGCTATACTATAATAGCTTGAAAAAGATTTTTTCAATGATTAAATGTAATAAGGAGGTAAAGACAATGCAGGCTAAAAACAAAGCATATCTTAAAATAATCGTCGCATTTATGATGTGCCTAATTTTTATCATGTCCAGTTTCATAACAGCGTCAGCCGGTGAGGATTCTGATAATAGAACGGTCAGGGCTGGTATATTTGGCTTTGAAGGCTATCATATGAAAGATGAAGAGGGCAGATTGACCGGTTATGGTATAGAGATTCTGAATTTGTTTTCCCAATACTCCCATTTGAATTTTGAGTATACAGGTTATGACAATTCATGGAGCGAAATGCTTGATATGCTGGAAAATGGTGAAATTGATGTGGTGACTTCCGTCCGCAGAAACTCAGAACGTGAAAAGAAATTTTCTTTTTCCTATCCTATCGGTAGAAATAATACAGTTCTTTCAGTTCGGATTGATAATACACAGATACACAGCAGTGATTACAAGACATATGACGGAATGGTTGTGGGTCAGCTGGCGGGAAGCAGTCAGAATCAAAGTCTGGTGAAGTTTGCCGAAAGAAAGGGGTTTTCATATCTTACAAAAGAATATAATGATACAGATACACTTACTTCTGCATTGCAGAATGGCGAAGTTGATGCAATACTTTCAAGTGACCTGAGAAAAACGGAAAATGAAAAAACGCTTGATATAATTGAAGAAGATAACTTCTATGCAATTGTCAGAAAAGAAGATACAGAGCTTCTTAATGAAATCAATTATGCTATTGAACAGATGGATTTGAATGAAGGTGACTGGCAAAATGTACTGTTTTATCAATACTATGGACCGGTTTACTCGTCCGGACTTACTTTTACAGAACGTGAAAAGGAATATATAAATAAAATCGTATCAGGTGAAAAGAAAATAACTGTTACCGCACTCGGCAACAGAGAACCTTATTCCTATGTGGAAAACGGTGAATTAAAAGGCATTCTTCCAGATTATTTCGGTTATATTATGGAACTTGCCGGACTTCCTTATGAAATAGTAGTCCCAAAAGATAAAGAGGACTATTACAATATAGCGAATACTAATAGTGTAGATATTGTAATTGACAATATAAATCCTATTCCGATTATGGAAGATTCAATTTATCGTGGATTCAATACAAACATCTATATGACAACGGGTATGGCAAGAGTGACCCGACAAGATTTTATCGGAGATATAAGGACAGTTGCAGTAGCTAATACTCAAAGCAAGGCACTTATTGTCAACGAACTTTACGGAGATGTTGAATTTCTGAATTATCCCACAAGAGAGGCTGCTATGCAGGCGGTCTTGGATAAAAAAGCAGATGCTGCATATGTATATGCTTATGCTGCACAGCTTTTTGTAAATAATGATATAACTAATTCTCTGTATTACAGCATTGCAAACAATATGAATACAGATTTCAGAATGTATGTCCGTGACAGTACTGAGCATGAACTGGTAACTATACTGAATAAGTGTATACAACAAGTTCCGAATGATACATTGAATCAGTTTGTTTCAAAGTATACCACTTATACAGTTGATAATATGAATTTTCTGCAATATTTGCAGGCGAATCCGGAAATAATGCTTGTAATTTCCTTTATTGTTGCCCTGATTATATGTGTTGTCCTGATACTCTATCTGAAAGGACGATGGAGTGCAAAGCTTCTCAATGCCACGGAGCAGGCAAACAAGGAAATGGGTGAACAACTTGCTATTGTTGAGGCACTCAGCCATGATTATACAAATGTTTTCGCTGTAAATGCGAAAACGGGTACTGCAAGAATCATTAAATTAGAGGGCTATGTAACAAAAGGGCTGAAAAAGGATTCTGTAGAAGAACAGCCATACACTCCGATTTTAGAACAATATATCCGTGACCGTGTTCACCCTGAAGATAAACAGTATCTCACGGAGGCACTTTCACTTGATAAAGTAAGTGAAAATCTGGGTAAAAACATTGAATATACGGGCAGTTATCGTATACAGATAAGTGAAGGCATTCATCATTTTCAGTATACTTATGTGAAAGTTGAGGAAAGCTCTTCTGAGCAGAATGGCTTTATTCTTGCGGGATTCCGGAATATTGATGAAATGATTCGCAGAGAACAGGAGCAGAAAGAAGTACTGGCTGAAGCATTGGCACAGGCACAGTATGCAAATAATGCAAAAACTACATTTCTTAATAATATGTCGCATGATATCCGCACCCCTATGAATGCTATTATAGGTTTTACATCATTGGCAGTAACCCATATCGACAATAAATCACAGGTACAGGATTATCTGAGTAAGATTCTTACTTCCAGCAATCATCTGCTTAGCCTGATAAACGATGTACTTGATATGAGCAGAATTGAAAGCGGAAAAGTCAAGATTGAAGAAAAAGAAGTAAGTCTTCCGGATATTATGCATGACCTTAAAACTATAGTTCAGGCAGATGTAAAATCCAAACAGCTTGAATTTTATATAGATACCTTAGATGTGACAAATGAAATGATTATATGTGATAAACTCCGTCTGAATCAGGTACTTCTTAATATTCTCAGTAACGCTATGAAATATACAAAACCTGGTGGTATGGTCAGTGTACGTGTAATTCAGACAGCAGAAGAGCAGAAAAATTATGCTTCGTATGAATTTCGGGTTAAGGATACCGGTATAGGTATGAGTCCGGAATTTTTGAAACACGTTTTTGAACCTTTTGAGAGAGAGCAGACAGCTACTGTAAGTGGTATTCAGGGAACAGGTCTCGGTCTCACCATTACAAAAAACATTGTAGACATGATGGGTGGTACTATCACGGTTGAAAGCGAAGTGGGAAAAGGGTCAGAGTTTACTATAAAGCTCCGTTTCCGTGTTGTAGAAAGCCCTGTGAAATCTCAGCGCCTTGAACATCTGGCAGACCTCAGAGCGTTAGTCATAGACGATGATGTAAATACTTGCGTCAGCGTCAGTAAAATGCTTTCCGCAATTGGTATGCACCCCGACTGGACTACTTTAGGAAAAGAAGCACTTATCCGTACAGAGTTTGCACTGGAACAGAATGAACCTTACAGCGCATATATCATTGACTGGCTTATGCCTGATATGAACGGAATTGAACTTGTCCGCCGAATCCGTAAAGTAATAGGCGATATAGCACCAATTATCATACTTACAGCATATGACTGGACAGATATTGAAGAAGAGGCTAAGGAAGCCGGTGTTACAGCATTTTGTTCAAAACCGATTTTCTTCTCTGAACTGAGGGAAGTTCTGGCAGCACCTTATGAAGAGAAAGAAAATTCTGAAGAAACAAACACATCTGAACTCCGTTTCGACGGCAAAAAAATTCTTCTTGTAGAAGATAATGAACTGAATCAGGAGATTGCAAGAGCTATTTTAGAAAATGTGGGATTCATTATTGATACAGCTGACGACGGAACAGTAGCTGTTGATATGATAAAAAATAAACCCTCAGATGCATATGACCTGATTCTTATGGATATTCAGATACCCATTATGAATGGTTATCAGGCTACAAAAGCCATTCGGGAATTAGATGACATCAAAAAGGCAGAAATTCCTATTGTGGCAATGACCGCAAATGCTTTTGAAGAAGACAGAGAAGAAGCTATAAACGCCGGTATGAACGGACATATAGCAAAACCTATCAATATTGAAAAACTGATGGAAACTCTGAAAAATATTCTGAAATAGTATAAACTAAAAATCCCCTGTCTGTACAGACGGGGGATTTTTACTGGTTTGTGAGTGTTTCGTCTTCCGTAACTGCTTCTATGTATACTGTCGTTCTTGAGGTTTACCCCCGCAGATGCGGGGAAAAGCATTAACACAAAACTTTTT
This sequence comes from Alistipes senegalensis, assembly GCA_023665275.1. GTDB lineage: Bacteria > Bacillota > Clostridia > Oscillospirales > Ruminococcaceae > Ruminococcus. Next base: position 117,330 of record JAMPEF010000002.1, read on the forward strand.
GACGGTAAACCCTAGGATCACCCCCGCAGATGCGGGGAAAAGTATCATGTGCCAGCTGGCGTTCGGCAGAGTTAGGGATCACCCCCGCAGATGCGGGGAAAAGTATGAAGTGTGTTCGCATAGTCAGCCGTTTGTAGGATCACCCCCGCAGATGCGGGGAAAAGACCCGTGGACAAGTGTATACGGTTGTTGCTATTGGATCACCCCCGCAGATGCGGGGAAAAGTATGAAGTGTGTTCGCATAGTCAGCCGTTTGTAGGATCACCCCCGCAGATGCGGGGAAAAGCCGTTCTTATAACTTGTTGTTTGGCTTTTCTTAGGATCACCCCCGCAGATGCGGGGAAAAGCTCAGCTCTTCTATCGACAGGAAAAGGAGCATAGGATCACCCCCGCAGATGCGGGGAAAAGTGAAATACCATCAAGGTACAATGTCACTACATAGGATCACCCCCGCAGATGCGGGGAAAAGTTTCATGTGTAACAGTTGTGATATTCTTTCCAGGGATCACCCCCGCAGATGCGGGGAAAAGAGTGTATGTTTAGTTATTTCTGAGTAGTTAAAAGGATCACCCCCGCAGATGCGGGGAAAAGCTATCTGATTATTTTCCGTTTGTGGGTCTGATAGGATCACCCCCGCAGATGCGGGGAAAAGCTGTTTATAAACAGGACGGTACACCTTATTCAGGGATCACCCCCGCAGATGCGGGGAAAAGGCTCCGTCATAATAGATCGTTCCGTATTTTGAAGGATCACCCCCGCAGATGCGGGGAAAAGGAATTCAGTGAGCTGCATACTATAAAAGGGGAAGGATCACCCCCGCAGATGCGGGGAAAAGCAATTTCGCCGATTATTTCTGAATATTTTTTAAGGATCACCCCCGCAGATGCGGGGAAAAGACAGCAATAGGACAAATAGAAGTGTCTATTGTAGGATCACCCCCGCAGATGCGGGGAAAAGTCTGCCGTTCATGCTATACAGGTGGTGATATAAGGATCACCCCCGCAGATGCGGGGAAAAGTTTACCTCTTGACAAATCGTCAGTTTTGTGATAGGATCACCCCCGCAGATGCGGGGAAAAGGAAAGCATAGTCAAAAATGCTGTCTTTAGCACGGGATCACCCCCGCAGATGCGGGGAAAAGTGGATTTCTTTCATACGGTCTGATTTCGGATAGGGATCACCCCCGCAGATGCGGGGAAAAGACTAAAAAAGAAGCTAAAATTAGCGGTTTACATCAAACCGATTTTTAAATTTCATTTAACTTCTCAAAAATCCTGTAAGTTAATATACAATCATCGACTGCCCTGTGTTTTACCTCACAATTAATATCCAGATGTTCAGCAATTGCCGCCAGGCTGTATCTTGAAACACCATTTAACTTTTTTCTTGATATTGTCATTGTATCTGCAAGTCTGTTCTTTATTGTTGAAAAGCCATTATTTTGGCATGCAATCTGAATAAATTGCATATCAAAATCAATATTATGTCCTACTAAAATATCACCTCCACAAAATTCAATAAATTGACGGAGAGCCTCACATGCTGGAAGACCGTCTTTTTCAATATCATCTGAAGTTATTCCCGTAAGCCTTGATATTTCTTCAGGAACAGGAATACCACATTGAACAAGCGTTGAAAATTTATTGACAATCTCACCATCTATGACAAGTACCGCTCCGATTTCAATAATTTTATCCCGGGTTTTAAGACCTGTTGTTTCAATATCAATTACAACATATCTCCCATAATAATTTTCAGATTTCTTTTTAATCTGAGTAAGACGGGTTTTATGGTGGATTACAGCTTTTGAAGTTTCCTTATACTTTTTGTCATCAGAAAATGCAGTATTCCGACGCACAAGTTTTATGCCATCAAAATCAACTGGTTCCCATGATGTATTATGTATGCGGAAATCTATTTTTTGTTCACCATTTGTAGAAAATGCCATTGAAGCCCGTCCGTTTTTTATATTCTCACATATTCTTTTCCATACTGCATCACGTATTCTTGAGTTAAGGTTTCCGACAAATACGCCTGTATCTATTTCAATAAGCCATTTTGTCAAATCGCCTCTTAATTTTGGCGGACAGTTAACTAATGTTATTACAACCATCATTCGTCTTCTCCTGTATCATATTGCTTTCCATAATCCACAAGTTTATTTTTATTATCCCAAAGATACATTGCTTTAACATCTGAATACTCGTTTTCAGCAGAAAGAAGAAATTTTATATCTTTTACCATTCTTTCAAGAAGTTTTGTTCTTACCATTTCATCTCTGATTCTGTGACGAATAATTCTGGCTATATCTTCTGTTTCCTGTGATGCAGTTTCAAAGGCAATGGGAATAGTTATTTCTGCTTTATATAAATCTGCAATATCATAAACAAATGAACATTCATGCCCGACGTGTACAAATCCAAGTGCGGGAGAACAACCTATCGAACAGATAACAGCATGGGCAAGTCCGTACAGACAGGCATTACCTGCTGAAAGAGCCTGATTTACAGGGTCGGAAGCAGTAAAGTTATTGTAATCATAATCTCTTCCGTTCCATGACAAACCCCACTTTTTTGATAAGTCTCTATAAATTTTTCGTATACGACTTCCCTCTCTGCCTCTGAGCTGCTGTAATGTCAGACCCGATACATCTTCATCTGGAAAACGAATACTGTACATTTTTTTCACAACATCAAGGTGTTTTCTTTGATTTGAAACAAGTTCCGCTTGTTTTAAAATCAGTCTGGAGCTATGGGTAAGAGGACGTCCGCTGGCATAGTATCTTACACCATGTTCACCTATCCAGCAAACGCTTATACCTGAATCACCAATAAGTTCCATAGCCCTATGCGTTATATCCGTACCCGGACCAAGCAGAAGAACGGATATAACTCCGGAGGGAATATGTGTTATTCCTTTTTCGTCAATCATAGTTATTGCACTATCCTGACGATTTATTTTGCAATGTTCAAGATATAGAAATGTCAATCTGTCTGTTATCTGTGGAAGCTCCTGTATATCCGGTTTTATCATTCCTGCTGATTCTATCATAACATATACCTGCTAAACTTTAATAATTGTAAGAAGTCCCATACCATAAGCCTTTTCTCTGCCGATTCCATTAATAAGGGCATTTCTGAATAAATCAGCGTCTGTAACTTCAAGTATTCCTTCATAAGTTACAGAAACAAATGATAATTTTCGTCTTTCTTTATAGAAAACAGATTTCCTGCTTTGAACTACATCAAAGGAATTATTTACAGAAAATCCATTTTTTTCTGATATTTTAACAAGCCATTCTTTCTGAAATTCAATTGTTGTATGAGAAAAAACTTTTCCACGTTCTCCGTTTTCCCTTGGAAGTGATTTGGTAGGATTTGCAGTTAAACGGAACTTATATTTATTGCCTTTTCTTACTTTTGCAAGTAGCTTGTCATATGATTTTGTTTCAAATGAAAACTTATTCTTTGCGAATTGTGAACAGAATGACGAAAGTTCCGGTTTTGTCTCACTTAAAAGCAAGATATAAAGCTGTCCTCCGAGTTTATCAATACGCCATAAATTACGTTTTCTTTCACCAAGAAAAGAACTTTCTATTGCTCCATGAAAAATACTCAGGGAATTTAATGCTTTAAGCGTATTTCTGTTATACCTGTCAAGATGTATTCTTGATAAAAACATACATCTCACCTCAATTCTGACATAGCATCATGTTCAGTAGGTTTTATATCTGAACTTTTATCAATATACTCACAATCATTAATACTTCTCCAGCTGAATTTTCTGTAAACTGGATTGAATGAAACAGGAGCATCATGAATTAAATCGCCATCATTATCATTGCTTTCAATAATTATACGTAATTTACATTCGGATTCATCATATATGCGTTTCTGCCTCCATTCCTCCATAAGCCATTTTTCATTTTTCAATGAATTTATAAGCGTTGAATTACGCAAACCAAGAACAAGCGGCATAGTTGGCGGACATGAACGTCTTCCAAGAAACAGCGGAAAAGCCGGATTTTTTAATGCATTTTCAATATTATTTAGAAAGTCTTCATTATTGCTTTCAAGTCCGACAAGAAAAATGGCATCTGATAAATAATAGCGATTTGTTACATAAGGATTTTTAAATTTTTTATCCAAAGCAATTTGATAATCCCGAATAAGTTTACCTTCATGGTCGATTCTTACTCCGAATTTAAGTTTATTAAGTTCATCAAGAGAATCTTCACGTGAATATCCCATAGCAGCGGCAATCATACCAATAACACCGCTTTTAGTGGGAAAATTCATTGTTCTGCGGACTTCAAATTTTGATTCGCACCCCCATGACTGTAGTGGTCCTGCAAGTCTAAGCAGCAATGTAGCCATTAAACCACCTCATCAACAATATACTTATGTAATACATCAAGAAGCTGATTAAGATTAACTTTTTCAGCATCAATAAATGAATTTCTTCCGATTACATAGCTTTTAACAGGACTTCCACAATAGTTATCATATATTTTTTCTGCATAATCAGAAAGTTCTGATATTGATTTTTCAGTATATCCTTTATAGCTGCTGACAGGCTTTTCAAATGCTCCGCAAAGATTAACAGGCTGATTATTGCGGATAGTTACATATACCATATCCGGCAATGTACGGTTTGCATATGAATTTTGTTTACCGGCTGGCATTGAACATATAAAGGATTCTGCAAATCCTTTTATTGCATCTGCTGTACTTTCTTTTCCCAATGTTTTTAACAAGTCGGTAATATTAACAGTAGCATATCTGTATAATGTAGCAGAATTAAATTCCATAGTTCCAAGATGCCCTGCTCCTGCATGATTTTCTTCAGAAAAATCATCAACAGCTGTAAAATAATCATACTCGTTCTGAACAGCATGAGTTGAAATACTATGAGCAACCTGTGAAGCTGCATCTACATTAAGATTAACATCATCAGCCACCATTCTTCCGAATAAAGCAATATCTACAGACGGTGAAGACTGTAAAGCCTCTTTATAAGCCTTTTTTTCCTTTTCGCCGTTTGCTATAAGCTGCGCAAGTTTTTCAGCCTGAACTTTACTTATGAAAAATAATGCACCTGTAGTATTTCCCTTTTTTTCATTAACTTTTATTCCAGCGTTTACAAGAGCTTCTGAAGCAGATTTCTGTGCTTTTTCGTCAGTTATATCAGGAGATATTTTTTTAAGAGAATCTTCAATAAGTTTAACAGCATTTTTTGTACGGAAACCAAGTTTTTCATCACTGAAAATGTCAGTAAACATTGTTCTCATAGCGTGCTTCCATGACTGACTTGAAACTCTTGCACGATTAACTCCACCATAAAATGCGGTTTTTGGTCTGCCTGTATCATCTCTGTTCACACAGCTTGGAGGAACAGTCTGTATTATATGAAAATCAATATATAATCTTTCATTATTCATTATTATCATTCTCCTCTTTTTCCAATCTATTCAGTTTACCATAAAAATCACGTCCCCATGAAATTTTTATAGCTGAAGCCGTTTCCCGATTATGAAACATATAAAGTTCCTTTGCAAGTCTGGCATAATCAAGGGAAATATCATTACTTTTTAAAAGTTGTATAATTCCTCTGAGATGATATGCCAAATCTTCCGGCGAAACTGATGTTACCACAAGATTCAGACGGTTAGTTATTCTTTTTATATCATCATCTTTATCTTTTACAAGATGTGATGCAGCACGTCCTAATGACATACCTTCTTCATACATATTCTCTTCTTTACCCTGCTGGTGAAGTGCATAAAGTGTAAGGGCTGTATAAATTGCCCATTCAGCATATGATGCCTTGCCATATCCAATAAGAGTATCAGGAATTTCATCAAAGATAATTCCCCAAAGTTCTGGAATTTCTCCTGGTTCTTTACCAATTCCATGACGCAATTCAGCCATAATTGTATTATTTTTCTGCATATCAGAAAGATATTTAAGTTTTTTACAGGTATATTGATATACCTGCTCACTTCTGTTCATTTTCATAATCACCTGCTTTACTGAAAATTTTATTTATCTTTGAGTGGAATATATTTAATGCAGCTGCTGAAGACAGTATTTCATTTGACTTTTTATCTTTTGAATCCTTAACATATTGCCCAAAAATTGCTGTACCACTTATTTGAGAAGTGAGTTCATTTCCAAGTCTTAATGCAATTTTTTTCAGTTTTGACTCAAGTTTCCCACGATATTCGTCCATGCAGCAATTTTCAGGGTTTAACCCTGCAAGCCATATTCTGAAATGATGGTCAATCATATCATAAAACTGAATTTTTGCGTTTTGTTCGCCTGACTGCTCAGTTTTACCGTCTTTATCTTTTCTTCCACAAGCATACTGGAGATTTTTGTATAAAATATATATCTGTTTTGCAGCTTCATTGCATCTTTCAATTTCTTCACTTATACAGATTCTCCAATTAAAATTGATATTTGAAAGAAGATGTGAATGAAATATCAGATTATCACTGACAACATCAATAACAGGTAATGAAGTAGCCTGTCCATAGTCATATATTACTGCTGACATAGTAATTTTTACCATATAATCTTCATCAAGAATATTATTATCTATAAGAGTTTTTATCCATTTAATAATTCCGGGAGTCCGTTTATTATCATCATCACTTTGCTCTTCATTAAATGCAGCTATATTATTAAATTCCTGCCATGCCATTTTTGAAGTATCATAAAGTCTGGGTTTGTATTTATCAACCTTTTTTTCCTGATAGCTTTTCCATAATGTCATCTGTTCGGCAATGACATCATCTTCTTCAAAATAATCACCACCAAAAATATTATAACCACTAACCATACCGTTTTCCCTGCAAAGATAAACTCTCCTTGACTGCAATGAAAGCAAATCCGCCTGATTATCCGGAACACTTATAAGATTATTGAATCCATTTAAATTATTATCATTCTCCCATGACGGACGACTTTTATATATACCATTTTCAGCATCACACACTGCATTATAATTTAACATAAGAGTTTCAAAAAGATTTTCTCCCTGAATGGCTATCAATGATAATTTTCCTACCCACGTTCTTTTAGGTACTTTCTTTTTTTCATCTTTTGCAGCAATATCATCAAAACAGTGTATATGCAAAAGCCATCTTGCCGCTTCAGAGTAAGTGATATTAATGCTTTCCTTTTTTTTGTGCATTCTTTCTGAAAATAATCTCTTTTTATTTGCACTTTCAAATAATGAACCTATCATTTTCAGGGTAGAACAATAAGTACATTTTCCATTTACCGCATTGGACTGATAAAAAGGAAAATTTTCATCAAACAGCCAGAAATGGTCATACCATTCTTCAAAATAACGTTTTATAGGTTTTTCCGGAATAAATCCGGATTTAAATATATCATTCCATTTTTCCAGATTACAATCATTGTCATAATTTGTTTCGTCATCACCGTTAATGTCATATCGTGAAAATACTGTATGTATTATTGCAAGCAGAAATCTGAGTACAGCAAAATCCTGAGATTTTGTTTCACCGGCAAGACTTTTGTAATTATGTGCATTAAGAAACAAGTCTTTCAAACTTACTTCTTTTATCGTCATATCATTCATTCTTACACATATCCACGATTCATCAATAAGATTAAATTCACTTTCCATAACTTACCATTACTGAAAACTTACAAATATGCTACATTTCTTTTTCAATAACGGTTTTCACCTCACATTATTATAAAAATTCTATTAAACAATTATTTCAAGTCCACGTATTTTACTATAAAATAATTTTTTCCCTGTAAGTTCAGCTTCGGAATTTTCATCTGTCAATAAAAGAAGTTCACCTTTCAGCCATTTTGAAAGTCTCCAGTTTTCCGGCATGACATCAAGGGCTTTTACAGTATCATTAAAATGATATTTTTCACTAAAATACAACGGAAGCCTTAAACGTTGCATTGCTATAAGTTTTGCTTCTTCATCACTGATTGCAATCGTTGTGTCAAATTCAGTCAGACCATCTGATAAATACAGACAACATTTATTATCTGATTTTTTCTGCATCAAAATAACTTCAATAGTTTCATCAGTATCTCTTACAGAAGCTTCTGCTTCAATACTGTTTCCGGCATCATCATTAATAAGTTTATCCAAGGAGCAGAATCGTGAATCCAGTATATTTGATTTTATACAGTATTTTTTAGCTTTTACTTCTTTATCTTTCCGTATTCTTTCAAATTCTTTCCATTCCTTGCAATTGCGTTCTTCATCGTTTTCAGGTTCATTATACACACGATTTACAAGGTATGGTATACATTTCGGAATTATAAATTTATCTGGAAGATATTTTTCTGTTCTTTTAAGTATCCATTCACTGTATATGCTGTTACTTTTACTTTCGGATGAGCAGAAAATAGCAATTTCTGCATTTTTCAATTTTTCCGGACGTTTTCTTTCATGGCGTTGAAGTCTGCCTGCTCTTTGTAATAATAAATCCATTGGACAAATTTCTATAATCATAAAGTCAAAATCCACATCAAGAGATTGCTCAATAACCTGAGTTCCTACAACAATAAGATTATTCCTGTCATCATATCCGGATTTTTTTCCTGTTCTTTCAATAAGTTTCTTTTCAATTTCCGCACGGTCAGTAGCAGTAAATCGACTGTGAAAGCACATCACCTCAAAATTAGGCATTTCTTCAGATATTTTCTTACTTAGTTGCTGCGCATAACCTACAGTATTAACAATAACAGCTGAACAGCCACCTCCTGAAAGTTTTTCTGAAAGTGTACTGATAATTTCGGATTCGTTAATTTCAGTCACAATTATATGCTTATCAGGAGTATCACTATCAACTGATTTTTGTCTTACAGTTTTTTCAGATGTCCATGTAATCACAGGATAAGCAAGACTTTCAGATTTATCTGAAATAAAAATTTCTTTCCTCTGATTAAGATATGCTTTTATCATTTCATTTCTTCTCTGTGTCGGAAGTGTTGCCGAAAGTATTATTACAGGTACACTATATGCTCCCATCCACGTAAGTGTATGGTCTAGATATATATTCATATATGCGTCATAAGCGTGACATTCATCAATTATTACTATTTTTCCGGCAAGTCCCAAATGTCTTAGCATAACATGCTTTTGTTTCAATGAAGCAAGAAGAAACTGGTCAACGGTAGCTATAACAAATTCTGCAAGAAGAGCTTGTTTTCTTCCTTCAAACCATTCATGAACTATAATGCTTTCATCTTCTAAATCAGAAACTTTTCCTTTAAATAATTCCTTATATTCCCCATTAAGTTCTGCCGTACCATGTGCCAATCGTATAGCATGATTTTCCTTGTCACATCCTTTAGCCCAGTCACGTATTCTGCCAAATATACCATTTGCAGTTGCCTGTGTAGGAAGTCCGAAATAAATACCACCTGCCTTGAATTTTGAAGCGAGAATCTCCGAAGCGGCAAGAGCAGCCTCAGTTTTTCCGATTCCCATTGGTGCTTCAATTATATATATTCCTGACTCGTAATTTTCGGATACTATATCCATAACAGTTCTTTGTATTGCATTCGGTTTATACTTAAATCTTTCTTTGAAAAATTCAACTTGATTATAAATATTTTCAGCCTCCCATCTTTTTGTGAGGCTTAATTTATTCCATGCATCTTCAATCCTGCTCCGATATTCTTCATCACTTATACTGCTGCCTATATCAATATACGGGAAATAATCTGTATTACTGGCTATCCAGTCACTCATTATCAATAGTCCTATAAGTATCATCTGTAGCTTTACATCTGGTTTCGGAAGTTCATCAACAGTATTCCAGCCTGTTTCCTTTAATGAATACTCAATCCACTTTGACCATAAACTTCTCCACTCCTGCTCCTGCTTACTCTTATAACCAAAATAATTTGAACTATATACACTAAGCTGATTTCTGCAATTCTGTACGATTTTTCCATGATGCGAACCGACTATACTGGCTATTTCATTTGAAAATCCAAATTCTTTAAGAATAACTTGTCCTGCAATATTATGTGGTGATTTGGAATATTCAGAAATTTTTGAAATTTCAATTCCGTTGTTTAAAAGCATTTCAGTATGGTTTTCTATATTATAAGTTATTTTTTTCTGAAAAGCTGGTGTTATTTTTCCTATATCATGAATAAGACCAATAAGCTGACAAAATTTTTTTGTTATGTAGTCACTTTCATTAATATCATAAATTGTTGGATTGAGATTTTTTGAAATATAACGTTTTAAAGACACCGGAAGCCACTCATCATAAAGACGCTCCATTATACCTGCTGTATCAAGAGCATGTATTCTGTATGGTAGCCATCTTGTTTTATTATTACGGTCACTTTTAGCGGCAATTATATTAATATTAATCATATTTTCACCATGCCTTTTAGTATCTCTTCTAACAAGTTTAAGTATATTAGTTATAAGAATTAAAATAATTCTGATAGTGATTAAGATTTTCCGATATTAAATTTGCTTATAACACAAATTATCGTAAACATTATATCATACCTAATAAAAAAAGTCAATAGAAATTGTATAATTTTATATAATATTCAAATCTGATTGATTCAGGAGCAAATTTCAGATATAAAACATAAAATATAATCAGCAACACTTAAAGGGGGTGAACAGCTATGAACGTAACAGGAAAAATACCTGTACCATTCAAAGCTAACTGTGGAAACTTATCATGTCTGATTCATTGTACCAATGGCATTCAGGGCATTGACCAATATACTTCAGAGCTCTGTTTTACGGAAAAGGAAAATGAAATCAGCAAGGTACGTTTGATACGTCCATATGACAGAATAACATATTGTCCGCAGACAAACGGATACTTTGCTATCTGTAGCAAAAATCAACATTGCATATTCATTCTTGACGCACATTGCCGTGAAATAGACTGTCTTAAATTGCGTCCGGAAGAAATCGGTTATCCCATGAAAGATATATGGTTTGATTCAAAAGCCGAACTTATCTGGATTGTAACCGACATTCGCATTTACATTCTGAACAGTAACGGGGATTTACTTGACTCTTTTATGACTGCACCGCTGGGAACAGAATACAAAGCCGTGTGTACATATGATGATTTTGTCTTTGTGGGGTTTGTCAAGGAAGCCTGTTTGTATCTTGCGTCATATACCAGTAAAGGCGTTTATCTGGAGCAGGTAGGACTTGGAGGCGGTTATACTGTACGTAATATACAGCCTGTTTTAGACAAGGACAATATATATCTTCATATACTTGTTATGAAAGGCAATCGCTTCCCCAGCATACTTGAAATCGAACTTTCAGAACGCCGGAAAAACTGTACAGAAACCGACTCAAGACAGTTCGGAAATATTCAGGTTGAATACAGTTGTGAATCACCTGAAATTCACTCCACATGTAATATTGAGGAAGCAGATTTCAGTAACATTAACCGACAAAACAACATAATATAAAAAGATTCAGAAAGGAGTGATAATATGGGTCAAAAATCTGAAAATCAATGCTATAATTCGCCCTGTACCACAATGATGCCAGCCGGCACAGATGTATGTGTAGGACACAATGATTGCAAAATACAGGCTGATATTACTGTTGAACGTGTAAGAAACGTTATAATATGGGGTAACGTCACGGACTGTATGGGTACATCTGTACCGGACGCTTTAGTAAAGCTGATGAAGTATACCGGCGAATGCGGAAGCGAACTAAAGGAAATCTGCCGTACTCATACTGACTGTAACGGTTACTATCAGTTTGATTTGGAATACGGCTGTGAGGGCAGATATCGTGTTCTTGTAAATGCCTGTACATCATGTGAAAAGGAATGTAAATCCCGTGTTCAGCGGAATGATGAACCCTGTACAGCACATGATATCTGCTATGACAAGCAATATAATAACAAATCCTGCTCCTGCCGGAGCACTACCCGTAATAATATTCAATATTACTAAAGGAGGTCATATATGAATACAAATTCCAATTCATGTGGCTGTCAGACCGAACTTATTGAAATAACCGGTCTTTGTAATCCAGCAGACACCACACAGGTTATAAGTCTGACACCCTACTGGAAACAGATGTATATTTCAGAATCTCTTCAGATTCCCACTCAGAAACCGGACGTTGAACAGATTAACTCCATAGATGTATCTGTTAATATTCTGCGTGCAGAAGTTATTAAAACTCCACGTTCTTATGATGATACCGGCACAGTACCGGTAGCACAGCCGAATCTTGAGGGCAGATTGCTTTCAGGAAGAAAACTTATCATTGAAGGTCAGCTTTGTCAGAAAGTGGTATATACCGCCCTTGAGACTACTCAGCCGTTGCATTCTGCACATTTCTATGTACCGTTTTCTGCATTTATTGTAGTTCCTGAAACAATTACTTTCGGAACGGTTACAGAAGATAGTTTTAATGTCAACTTTGATGTGAATGCCTGTATAGAAGATGTTACAGCCAGTGTTATTGATAAGAGAAGTATTCTTAAACAGGTTACTCTTATGTTATATGCAGTTCCCACACAGTCGGGCTGTTGAGTAAAGGGGTGAACAAATTATGATGAACTGTGATTATACAAACAGCACTATACACGGATTTTACAATGAAATCGTAGGACAATACAATAATGCGGGATATGTGGGTATTGCGTCCGCAAACACACTCAGCCGTGCTTTACAATGTGGTTCAATATCAAATCAGTGGGTACAGTTTTTTGTGCCGAAAATTCTTGATATTCCCGTACAGAAGCCCGATTCTGAAGGCATTGTGACTGTAAATTCTGCAATTGAAATCATCTCACAGCGTGTAGTAAATACTCCTGTTGTTACCGGATATACAAACGCAAACGGTGTGTTTATTCCTGGTGAAGCTATTCCTAACTCTGAATGTACCCACCTTACCGGCAAGAAACTGATTATTGAGGGTGTTATTCATCAGAAAGTAATCTACACTGCACTTGTAACAGACCAGTCACTTCATTCTGCTGATTTTACAATTCCGTTCTCCACTTTCATAATTGTAGATGCAGACACACCATTAAGTCAGGACTTTACTGTTTATCCTTATCTGGAAGATGTGTTTACTTGTCAGCTGTCAGAACGCAGTATTTTCAGTAACAACACGATATTTATAAAGACCGTTCCGGTCTGCTAAGGAGGGAAATATTATGTCTTGCGATAAAAAAGGTTGCAATGCCAGTCTGAAAAGATTCGGGTCTTATAATCTGTCCCGTATCAAAATTAACGGAGCAGACCGTACACAACTTAACTGGAATGAAATTTCAATCCCTGAAATTGTATCTGTTCCGACAGAAAAGCCGGATATTGAACAGCTTGACCAGGTATATGTTGACGCTGATATAAACTGTGCAAAACTGATTGAAACACCGTATTCATATAAGACTTATGAACGTCTTGCAACGGAACTTGAAATAACAACAGCTATTACTGCCATTAATCTTGCTGTAGTTGATATTACGCCGATTATTGATGCAGTCGATGCAATTCTTGCAATTCCGCTACTGCCTGCAATTCCTGAGGTTACAGCGCTTCAGACCGCTCTTACAGCCGTAACTTCAGCAGCTACAGCCCTTACTACTACCATTACAAACGCACTTGATTTACTGGGTGGTACTTGTGTACCGGCAAGCCTTGTAGTAACTCTTTTAAACGAAGTAAACGCTGCTGTAAATTTACTTCAGACAACACTTACTTCATTAATAGCCGCTGCTAATGCTTTAGCGGCAGTTGTAGCAGCAATTCCGGTAGTTGGTCCGGCTGTAGCCGCCGCCGTGGCAGCACTTCTTACTGCTGTAGATGCAGTAGTTCAGCTTCTGCTTTCTGCCGTTGAGGCAATTTTAAGTGCAATAACTCTTATCGGAACAACCACTTATTTCGCACTTGTTCCGAATGAAGAGGGAACTTGTCTTACCGGACGCAAGCTTATTATAGAGGGCGTACTCCGTCAGAAAGTTGTTTACACCGGACTTGTGGAAACACAGTCGGTTCACTCTATGCATAATGAAATACCTTTTACGGCTTATATCATTCCCTATGCAAAATTTGATGGACTGACCTATGAAGAAAATATCACTGTTATTGACAGTTCTGTCACCGGTTCATGCCAGACAATTACAATCAATGGTTTTGCATATGACCCTGCTAATCCGCCTGTAGTTGATACCTGTGAAGAATTTTGTGTCAGCAGTTATGTTGAAGATATATTTGCCTATGCTATGGATAACCGCACAGTTTTCAAAAATATAACACTCTTCCTGAGTGCAAAACCAACAGCAACGTGCGTATAATCATTTTTTAATAAAAAACTCCTGAAAATATGAAATGCTCCCCTTTTGTCAGACAATGTGATATAATATAAATATATCAAAAACAAAGTCTAAAGAAAGGGGAGATTTTTATACCTAGTGTATTGACACAATGAAATTTAAGCCTATCTTGACTTCATACCATGAAAA
>JAMPEF010000030.1 GCA_023665275.1 Alistipes senegalensis
CCTTTGAAAAAGCACTTTTTTATTACCCGACTATAATTGGTGTCTGTGCTGACAACGCTTACAGAAAACATTTTAAAAATACTTTTGAAACATTTTACAATATAAAGGTGGATATTTCAAAAAGACTTGATTCCACATTTAAAGTTATGCCTAAACGCTGGAAAGTCGAACGTACTTTTTCATGGTTATGCCATTCCAGACATTTATCAAAAGACTATGAATTCAAACTGTTTATGCTGAAACTATGGTTATTATTTCACATCTGCATACTCTGTTAAAACATTTTTAGCTTATTGGTACAAGTTCTTAGTGCAAAGTGACAACGCTCTGACAGCTTTAAGAAACAATTTCGCATGAGATTTACCGCATTGTAAGCCTTTCAGAATCTCAGTTGAAAGCTGTTCGGTCTGTATGATATTGTCCTGATAGTGTGCATATACTTCAAGTGCCTGTTTTTTTGGCATTTTCGACTTCCTGTTGCCTTGCGACTCTTCTAAATCCATCATATTACTCCTGTTTACAATTTTTACACACGTTTATATATGTGAATATTACTTTTCTTCTTCAAACCTGACCTGACAGCGTTTGATATAACATGCTACTGCAAACTTGAAGATTCTGCCGACACTATGAGATTGCAGAAGTTCAACATAATTTTTGTCATTTATCTGTTTAATTCCTTCATCAAGTGTAGAACTGAATATACCATTTTCAGCGTATTTTATTTCAATAATCACACCTAAAGAACCGTCTAGAGTTTCAAGAATTATATCGCTGTAGCCATCACCGCTTTCCACATTGGACTTGATAATCCAGTCACCACGATGTCGGAGAAGTCCAAGAAGTATGCCATGATAGAAATTTTCTTTTTTGGCAACTGAAACATTCGTATCACGTACACTGATGATGGATTTCAGATAGGAGTTGAAAAGTTTTTCAATGCTTTCACTGTCACCGTCGATAAATGCCTGACAGAACATATCAAGTTTAGGAGCGTCACTCCTTACTTTCCTGTCAAACCAAACTTTTATCTGCTTTTCAAAGATATTATTGACCTCTCTGTTAGGAATACTCAGCAATATACCGCCGTTTCTGCCCTTGCCACAATTTGTAAGATAGCCGGTCATCAACATGATGCTCAAAAGATTGTCTATTGAATCGTAAATGTAATCATATGTGAGTTCCTAATGTATTTCTTTTTCAAGAGTTCCACCTTGTATGAGATTTTCAAGCTCATTGCGGACATGAATGTCAGATATATCAATAAATTTTTTAACTATACTGTCACCACTCGTATTAGACCAGTAGTCAGCAGGCTCAGCCTTTGAATCTGCACACAGGTCACAGCAATAGTTTATAACATCCCACGGACAGTATACGTCAGTCTTGCCGAATCTGTAACCATCATACCATTCCTTGAAAATTGTATAGTGTTCAGATAAGTCATAATATTCAAGAATATTCATAACTTAATTATCTATGAAATAAAAATATTCATCAAACTGTACATTGAGTATGGAAAAAATCTGTAGATTATTCAGACCAATGAAAATGCTTTCTTTGGACACACGATACAATTAGTATATTTTTGCTATGCAAATATAAAAAATAAAATTGCAATCAATATGTAAAATATATTATATTACAGTAATATATATTCTGAATATTTGTTATATACGATGCATATATCCCCATTCACACATGGAATCCAGAATGGGAATCAGAGATTTTCCGCGTTCTGTCAGACTGTATTCTACTTTAGGCGGAATTTGTGGATATTCCTCACGATGTACAATCCTGTCGGACTCAAGTTCTTTCAGATTGGCACTTAATGTTTTATACGAAATAGAACCGATATACTTCTGCATTTCATTGAAACGGACAACACCAAATTCCATAAGTGTATAAAGAATAGTCATTTTGTACTTTCCGTTGATTAGTGATAGTGTATAACTGAAACCTGTATTTTCTAAATTTTCATTTTCAATACATCTTTTTCCCATTTTAGAAACCTCCTATACTTCCTTAAAGGTAAGTATATTACCTCAATGTGCGTACTTGACTTTTTGTTATAATCTGTTATAATTATATCAAAAGGTTGGCACAAAGTCAACTATATTTATTTAAAATAACTATCCGGAGGTATTTTATGAATAAAATCAGTCTTCCACAGGCATCAAAGCTGACATCACCCAATCCCGTTACACTTGTATGTACACAGAAGCCTGACGGCAATACAAACCTTGCAACAGTATCATGGTGGACTTATCTGTCCTATAATCCGAATATGATTGCTTATGCAATGGCAAAAACGTCATACAGCGGAGAACGTGTAAGAGAAACAGGAAAAGTGATTCTCACAATTCCATCGGAGGAAATTGCTGATGAGGTCATGAAATGCGGAATGTCAACAGGCAGAACTACCGACAAGGCAGACGAATACGGAATAGCTTTACAGGATATTCCGGAAAGTGATATAAAAATTCCTG
Organism: Alistipes senegalensis; assembly: GCA_023665275.1. Taxonomy (GTDB): domain Bacteria; phylum Bacillota; class Clostridia; order Oscillospirales; family Ruminococcaceae; genus Ruminococcus. The sequence goes on from JAMPEF010000030.1 coordinate 2,490, forward strand.
TTCACAGTACCGTTGCGATTAAATGCAGTCTGAAAGAATTTATTGAAACAGGCGACCACTATCTTTATATCTGCAATGTAGAGGAAGTATATGCTGATGAAAGTAAAAAATCTGTATTTGCATGGAACGGATATTCTGAAATAAGGTCTGCAAATTAAATAAATTACTATTTAACCGGTAAAAAATTCGCAACCCCGAAAAAACGCATATGTATATATTTTTTATTTAGAAAGGATTCTGATATGAAAATAAAGAAAATATTATCCGCATTTACTGCTGTCTGTGTGCTTATGGGAAATGTTCTCGCTACAGGCAGTGAAATAATTGCAAACGCCGATTATGCAAGAGTTTCGGTTCATGACCCGTCCATTATAAAGCTTGAAGACGGCGATTATTATATTATTGGTTCTCATCTCGGTGCAGGTCGTTCAGACGATATGCAGAACTGGTATTCTACAGCCAATTCGCACCTTGGTTCAACAGCAACTACTTTCTTTAAAGATATATATACTGACCTTGCTGTTCCCGAAAAATGGTCAAATACAACAAACGGTTATAATCTTGCAGGCAATTTGTGGGCTCCCGATATTGTCTATAATAAGTCCATGGGCAAATACTGTATGTATCTAAGTATAAACGGACAGGCGTGGAACTCGTCTATAGTTTTATGTACCGCTGATAATATTGACGGTCCGTATACATATGAGGGAACTATTGTCTATTCTGGATTTACAAATAATTCTGTTAATAATGTAAACGATACCGATGTTCCGAAGGTACTTGGAAAGAATCCCGATATAAGCCGTTACCTCAGTAATGGGTCTTGGAATGCCTCTTACGGTACAAACGCTATTGACCCAGCGGTCTTTTATGACGAAAACGGAAGTTTACGGCTTGTCTACGGTTCATGGTTCGGCGGTATCTATATGCTTGAACTGGACGAAAAGACAGGTCTGCGTGACTACAATGTCAAGTACGAGACAAAAGCAGATGTTTCAGATGCCTACATGGGAAAAAAAGTGGCAGGAGGTAATTTCGCTTCGGGTGAAGGTCCATATATTGAGTATATGAAGTCTCCCGACAGTAACAAAGGTTACTATTATCTCTTTATGTCATACGGCTATTTCAATTCCAACGGTGGGTATAATATGCGTATCTTCCGCAGTGAAAATGCCGACGGACCTTATATTGACCAGAACGGTAACAGTGCGGTCTATCCTTTGGGCGGTGACAATATCGGCGGAACCGTTGGTGAAAGACTGATGAGCAATTATCAGTGGAACTGCAATGCAAAACCGTACAAGGCACAGGGACATAATTCCGCCCTTATGGACGATGACGGCAAACTATATGTTATATATCACACAAAATTTAATGACGATTTTGGGGCTCACGAAGTACGTGTACACCAGATGATAATGAACGAGGACGGTTGGCCTACTGCCACTCCCTATGAATATTCAGGTGAAACGCTTTCGGAAAACGGTCATTCAGTAAATGCTGTAACAGGAGATTATGAATTTATTTTTCACACTCTTAATCAGAAATTCGTCAACGAACAGAGTGCCGATGTAGAACATCCGAAAAATATCACTCTTAATGAAAACGGTACAATAGAGGGCGATATTGCGGGTACATGGTCTATGCAGGATAATTCACCTTATATGTCGCTTGATTTCGGCGGAGTTACCTACAAAGGCGCATTTATTGTGCAGGCGGACGAATCGGCGGAACAGGTTAATCATATGACATTTACCGCAACAGGCAATAACACTTGTGTATGGGGAAGTAAAAAATCTGAATATAATACAGATGATGACACTGTTGACCTTACCAATGACAACAGCAGTCTTGTATATGCTCCCGAAACTGTAACAGGTCATGGCAGTACTGTCAGACTTTGCAATACCAGTCTTCTTAGCGGAGTTTCCTATACTATCACCAATAAAAACAGCGGACTTCTTCTTGATTTGACCAACGGAAACACTGATTCAGGCTCAAATATTCAGCAGTGGACAAAGATTGGCGGAAGCGCTCAGGAATGGAGAATTGTTTCAGAAGATAACGGCTACTGTAGGATAGTTTCAATGGCTGACGAAAGTAAGTGTATCACTGTGGAAGAAAATTCGGCTGAAAACGGTAAAAATATTGAATTGCAGATATTTACATGTGCTGATAATCAGCTATGGAAATTTGTTCAGGACGGAAACTATTATGGTATTGTTTCAAAATGTTCTGCGGATAAGGTGGGACTTGATGTGTTTGACTGGTCAACCGACAACGGAGGCAACATAAATCAGTGGGAATACTGGGGCGGAGATTGTCAGCTTTGGCAAATAACTCCTGTTTTCCCGAAAGTCAACGACGGAAAATATACTTTAAGAAATGTAAACAGTGGTTTATATATTGCTGGGAAAGACAGCAATGCAGTACAGTCTGACGCAGAAAACTGGAACATAAAGTCAAATGGCGACGGAACATATACTATTCAGTCTGATAACGGAAAAGTCCTCACTGTTGCAGAACGCACAGCTGAAAACGGTGCAAACATTTCACTTGAAAGTTATAATGGCAACGATTCTCAGAAATTCACTGTCAAGGCAAATAAGGATGGTTCTTATTCGCTGATGAGCGTTGTTTCAGGAAGTAAATCCTGTGTAGATGTGTTTGAAATAAGCACTAACAGCGGTGCAAATCTCAATCAATGGGAATACTGGGGCGGTGATGGTCAGAAGTTCATCATTGAGCCGGTTTCCACTGAGAAAAATACAATTATCGGTGATGTGAACGCAGACGGAAAATTTAATATTGCAGATGCCGTTATGCTCCAGAAATGGATTTTATCCGTACCAGATACAAATCTTGTTGACTGGAAAGCAGGCGACCTCTTGGAAGATGGAAAACTTGACGTATTTGATTTATGTATGATGAAACATATGCTTGTAAAATAAATAAAAAACTCCTGAAAATTCAGGAGTTTTTTATTTATCCATGCTTTTGTATAAAAATACCATGCTGTGAAGAAGACAGCACGGCATTTTTCTGATTTGTCCCATTATATATCAATCATATCCGATTGTAGTGCAGAAATCAGAGATGACAGCGATATATCACTTGTTTTTTATATAGAAATCTAACCCAATCTTATCCGCATAATAGCCATTTTCAATCAGCATTGTTATAAAGTCCTGCACCTCTGCATTATCCAGCCAAGCATACTCATCTCCAAGTCAACAAGGTTCAAGCGGATTCAATTCATCACTTTTTTACGTATAGAGAGCATAAAGAGTTTCTGTTCCTGCTTAAGTTACCTCACAGAATGGCACTTTTCCGATTTGTCTTAAATAAGACCTTATTAAATGATAAGTGGTGTATCATTTTCCGGCACTGAAATAATACAGATGATCCCCAGCCCATTCTATATAGACCATATCACCCTCATCCGGTACAGAAACATATTCATTTTCATTGAATGTTATGCTTTCATCAGTGATGAGATACCCATATGCATCAAGCAACCCCTTATCCATTTTTAGGAGGACAGTGTGCTCATCCACAAATGAAAGATAGAAAAAATCACTATTCAGAAATACTTCTGCCATTTCTTCATTCATCATCTCTGGTGAGTTTGATAAAAATATTTCTGTTTCAAGCGTATATGTTCCATTCTTTAATTCTTTCAGAGCATAATCGCCAATCTGTTTTGCAATTGCACGGTTTGTTTCATCATCTTCCGGCTCTTTCCACCCGGAGATGCTCGTTTCTATTAAAGCCCTTTTCATCAGACACAGATCAAACACATCAAGCACACTGTCCTCATAGAAATCAGCAGCTTTCCAGTCTGCAAGGTGCGTGTTCGGTACGGCAAGCAGCCATTTCTGGAGCAATATAACATCCGCTACAGAGAATACACCATCTGCATTGACATCGCCCTTGACTTTTTCAGTATTGCCATTGTAATTGTAATGAATGTTTGCTTTGATAATTTCATTGGAATCATTTTTAATTTTATTCCATTCCTCTTCTGTACCTGCGTAATAGACATCTGTCAACGAGCTGCAAAACTGAAATGCAGAATAACAAATGCTTTCAACACTCTTAGGCATATACACAGAAACTAATTGTGAGCAGCCTGCAAACGCTGTTTTATCTATCAGGGTGTTAGAAGCCGGAATTGTAATCTCTTTGAGATTCAGACAATCTGCAAATGCATTTTGCGGAATGACTTTTACATCATCAGAAATTGTGATATATTCAAGATTCACACAGCAATCAAAAGCATATACATAGAGTGTTGTAACTGTCTCCGGCATTGTGTACTCTGTATCCTTTTTTCCGGCAGGGTAGCAGAGTAATTCCGTTTGATCATAGTTGAACAGTACACCGTCTTTCACAGAAAAAGAAGTATTTTGGGCATCCACATTGATTTCAGTAAGAGTTCCTCTGCCCCACGGTCCGCAGAAAAAAGCACCTTCTCCAATTGTTTCAACATTTTTGGGAATTGTGATTGTGGTAATGGGAGTAGCTGCAAAAGCAAGACAGTCAATAGTAACGACTGACTCCGGAATCGTGACTTCTGTAAATCCACAATTGGCAAATGCACACGAACCAATTGTACTGAGGTTGTCCGGCAGATCAATCGTAGTAAGATTGCTACATCCGTTAAACGCACTCTGTTTAATATTTTTGACACAATCTGGAATAATGATTTGACTTAATTCGGAACAGCCGGAAAAAGCGTTGTCGCCAATATCACGAACAGTCTTACCATCGATTTTGTCAGGAATTTCAACCGACACCACAGATGTATCACAGTCGGTGATTTCAATCCAGTTACCATAATTTTTGTAAGTCAAATCACCATACGTCTGTGATTCAGCAGCTCCGGCAAATAATGAACTGCTCGGAACTGCCATCAAGGACAGCATTCCGGACATCACCGCAGCCGATGCCATAGCTAAAAGTCTTTTCTTCATACTCATTTCCTCCTTAAAAAATGTGTGAATGGGTAAATTTATATCATAGTTTCATCATAACACCAAAAACATCAAAAATCAATACCTTGCATTATTCGTCCAGTTTCAAACATTATTTGTCCTGCTGCTTCCAAAAAAAAGATGAACAAAGCCTTTTCTTTGTTCATCTTGCACAAATTATTCAGGAATCGGGATAATGGCAGTCACCGCAAAAGTTATGTTATTTGTTTTGATATTCAGCGTACCGCCATATGTTTCGAGAGCCTTACGAACGTTCTCCAGACCGATACCGAAATGTCCCTCTTTTGTGGAGTGCAGAACATCGCCAGACCTGTCAATCGTGTTGTATGGATTGCGGATATTGACAGTAATAAAATTCATTTGCTGTATCATACTGATTTTGATGCACTTGTTTTCAGCCACTTCGGTGCAGGCTTCAATCGCATTGTCAAGCAGGTTGCTGAAAATTGTTGTCATATCAATTGCAGAAATGAAGCCCAAGTCAATTTTCTCAATATTAAGCTGAATATCAATACTGAGACGTTTCGCTCTAGCAATTTCGTTGTTGATGATGACCGCCAACATCTGATTATCACTCTGGAAATTCGGATAAAAACGGTTCAGTTCGTTATAAAGTATCTGTTGATAGTCGGTAGCTATATCCGAATTGTTCTTGACCAGCGTATCAAGAGAGCGGATATGCTTTCTCATGTCGTGAACGATACGGAGCGACTCATTGTACTGCTCCGACAGTCTCTCATAAGCCTTCAACTGCATTTCGGATTGCTGTTTCATAAGCTGATTTTCCTGTTCGATACGACGTGCGCTTGCAAGTCGGACAAACAGAAAATATAGTCCGAAATTCAATACACAGAATCCAACAGAGAAGATTACCAGAAATGTGTTGATCTGTTCATCCGAGAAAACACGTGACAATCCATATAAAATCATAATTTCGAGAATAATAAGTATCAGAAAGGAAATGACTTCATAGGAGGTAATAGACCTGTTGTCATGAGAGAGCCGTGATTTTGCAATCATACCTAATATGAAGTGTAATATCGTTGCAATCAGCATACAGAGAAATGTAAGAGGAATCCGCAGTTCATCCGAATCGGCAAGTTCGTACATACTTTGGTGACGGGATACAGCCACCAACAAAACAGCCAATGTTTCTGAAATATACACAATTGAAATACAAAGCGCATTAAGCATCATATATTTGAAGTTATCGCTCTTTAAGAGAATTATCGTACATAAAACGAAAGTCAAAACATAGGAAATGGTTTTCAGCATATAATGATGATAAACAAGATAGACATTAAAAATTGATCTTGTCAACAAAATTCCCACACAGATTAGAACACGAATTTTGAGTCTATTCCGAAACGGATAGAAGTTTGAGATAAATTGTATACCGAGTATATAGTATATCGCAGAAGCAATGGTATCAACAACTGTCAGCATCAATCTTCCTCCTCAAACTGCTTACAAAGATATTCTTCAATCTCTGCCTTGACAGCCTTCTTTTTTTTCAAGGGTATGGGGATTTTAGTATTGTCGATCATCAGGAGATATAATTCAAACACAGCCTTGATTTTATCAGGATTGACAATAAAACTCTGGTGTGGTTTCATAAATCCGTACTGTTTCACAAGTGAATAGATATTTTTAATAGAGTTCTGTAAAAAAAATTCTATGGTATCACAGACAAGCCGAATTTTCCGATTACCAATATATTCAAAGTATAATATCTCTTCCGGTCTGATAAATGCCATTCCTGTCATAGTTTCAAACTGTATACTTTTGAAATCCTGTTCTTTGAAAACGTAATCCATATAGTCCTGCAAATTCCTGCGGATTATCGTTTTATTGATGGGCTTTTCAATGAACGCAAACGGGTGTACCGAGAACGAGCGAGCCATTTCATTGCTGTAGTTCGTCACATAGAACATGACGGCTTTTTTACATATTTTCCTCAATTCAACAGCAGTATCAATTCCGTCCATACCCTGCATCTGAATATCAAGAAATATCAGGTCATAGCTATGATGATAGCTTACTATCTCCTCACCACTTGTAAAGCAGGAGATTTCTATTGATTTGTCCTGTTCTCTGAAAAATGATATGACAATATCTTTTATTTCTTCAATAATACACTGCTCATCATCAACGATTGCAATTTTTAACATGGGTTGCACCACCTGATTTTGTTTTATCATTCATTTCATTTTAAATTCATTCACCCAGTTCAATCCAAAGGATATGGAGAACCTGTCGTACCATTTGCGTGACTTCGTACACTCTCGTCTTAAAAATGAACAATATTGAATTTTACAGGCACTGACAGTTTTTGTTAAATTATCATTGTATGTGTATCCAAAAATTTTGATTGGAGGTTTCAACTGGTATCTTCTATATCATACACTAATTGTTAATTGATGTCAATAATATGGTTCAGATTTCCTCCTTAATTAATTTTTCATTTCTAAATTTTTGTAAAAAATTTTAATAATAAATAAATTTACTATTATGTAATATATAATATAAATATTGTTTACTTATGGGCTGAAATAATCCTTATTCTTTTGTTAAACCACGATTTTACTTTAATTCAACAAACTGTTGATTTTTATGTAACAAATGTTGCTTGCAAACAACGGATTATTATGGTATTATAAAATAAAGCAAATACATTGCACAACTGAGGGAGTAAATAATGACTTTAAAATTCAGTGAAAATCTTACAAAATATCGTAAGCGGAGCGGACTTACTCAGAAACAGCTTGCCATGAAAATAAACGTCACACCACAGGCGGTATCGAAATGGGAAAAAGGTAGTCTTCCTGACAGTGAACTTATACCTATATTAGCTCAAACTCTTGGTGTATCAACAGATGTTCTTTTTGGAATCGCTGAAGAGCGTGATGAACCTGATTTAGAACAGCTGCTTATGGATAAAATACGTCAGACACCGGAAAAAGAACGTGCTGACCTGATAATGAAGCTTTTCTATTCAATGATGAGTGCTTATAATCAGTACCGACTTTCAAAAGTAACCTATCCTAAAGAACTTGAGCTTGAAACTTATGCTGAAATAATAACAGACCATGAAATTGCTATTGCACGTCTTAATGATGACCTTAAATATTTCTGTTTCATGAAAGTGCCGGAAAATGGTATCAATTCATATGTTGATGCTTCTGAACGTATGGTTGATTTGTTTCAGACACTTGCAGACGAGGACGCAATAAAAATAGTCTGTTATCTTGGCAGTGGTGTAAGAAACAGAATGCAATCCATTGAAACTATCTCAAAAAGAATGGGTATTCCGCTGAAAAAGGTTGAATATATCATAGACAGACTTGACCGTTTCGGGATAGTATGGAGAGTTTCTGTTGAAGTAGATGATAAGCAGTCAATAGTTTATGGTTATGTCAATAGTATGCCTGTTACACTTCTACTTACTGTTGCAAAGTCATTGACCCGATATATTCAGTTCCATGATTTATATGTTGATACATGGAAACATGGTCCTTTTCGTATGCCTGACGTGGCAAATGATATGCCTGTTCCTCAGGTGTCATTGTGGAGTGAAGAAAAAAATCAATATAAGGAGAAAGAATAATGAAGAAAACAGCTTTTCTTACTGCCCTTGCTGTAACATTTACGGCACTTTCGGCAACCTGCACCATACCGTCTGCAAATGCAGCAGAAAGTTATGATATGAACATTACTATTGATTTAGGTGGAGAGAAGAAAGAAATAAGCCCATATATCTATGGAATAAACCAATACGGAAACCAAACCAATTATAAAAATGTAAAAGTAAATGCAGTGCGTCAGGGTGGTAACCGTATGACTGCATATAACTGGGAAACAAACGCTTCAAATGCTGGCTCAGACTGGAAATACAGTTCTGATGACAATCTTTCTACATCTGACGAACCGGCAGACTGTGTACAGAAATTCTCCGCTGAGGGTAAAAAATACGGTTTTGACTATAAACTTACTACTTTGCAGCTTGCCGGATATGTTTCAGCCGATAAGGACGGAACAGTTTCAGAAGAAGAATCAGCTCCGTCAAAACGCTGGAATAAAGTCAGCATAACAAAAGGGTCAGCATTTGATGCAGAGCCTGACCTTACAGATGGCACTGTATACATGGACGAATATGTAAATTACATCATCAGCAAACTTGGTGATTCAAAGTCGGCAACGGGTATGCAGGGCTACAGCCTTGACAATGAACCTGCACTCTGGCATCATACCCATAGCAGAATACATCCCGAAAAAGTCGGCATGGAAGAACTTACCGGAAAATCCATTGAAATGGCTTCCGCTGTCAAGGCTCTTGACCCTAATGCTGAAATATTCGGACCTGCCCTTTTCGGCTATACTGCATATGACCATCTTGCAGACGACGACAGCAGCAATGAATGGGAACAGATTAAGGCAAAAGGTGGTTACCACTGGTATATAGACTATTATCTTGACGAAATGAAAAAGGCAAGCGATAAAAACGGAAAGCGTCTTCTTGATGTTCTTGATATACATTACTATTCAGAATCTGCAAGGGAGGGTGCTGAAGACAGGGTACAATCTGTTCGCACGCTTTATGAAAAGGGATTCGCTGAAAATAGCTGGATAGGTCAGTGGTGTCAGGAAAATGTACCGATACTCCCGACTGTTCAGAAGTCAATTGATAAATATTATCCTGATACTAAACTTGCTATTTCTGAATATAATTTCGGTGGTGGTGAAGATGTCAGCGGAACTATTGCACAAGCTGAGGCTTTGGGCTGTTATGCAGATGCAGGCGTTTATTTTGCTACTTTGTGGGGCGGTGAATCGTTTATATTCTCCGGAATCAACCTCTATACAAATTATGACGGCAATGGTGGAAGTTTCGGTGATACTCTTATACCGACGGTTACAGATGACGTTTCACTTGCAAGTTCATACGCTTCAGTAAACGGCAATGACAACAGTGTTGTCACGGCAATGATTACAAACAAAAGCATGACAGACAGTGAAAATGCTTCCATTACCCTTAAAAATTCAGACACAGAGTATGAAGCGGCAGCAGTTTACGCCGTTTATGGAGATTCGGACGAAATACGTCTTATTGATGTAATTGACAATATCAAGGGAAATGTTGTAAATGTTGAACTTCCTGCCTTTTCCGCAGCAATGGTAGTTATAAGTGATGATGCTTCTGATTTTGACGGCTTACAGACAAGCAACAGAAACGAAACAGTCCAGAACGTTGTTACGTTCAATAATCCCGAAAGTATGATTAATAGTAACGGATTTGTAGAAATCCCGATAGAAGACCCTGAACATCTTAAAAAAGTTATTATGACAGCAGATGTAACATCAAGTGCAGGTTCATCATGGGGTTCAGCGGGCTGTGCCGTTTCAATAAACGCTGTTGACAAAAACGGAGGTGAGTTCTGGACTTCTGAAAGCTACAGTCTTAAACTTGGCAACGGTTCGACTGCTGAAGTTAAATTTGACGGAACTTTAAGCAATGACGGAGAGTTCGTTGAAGCTGTAATTTCTGACGGAAAAATTGAACTTCAGAAATGGTGGGACTCCTCCGAAAAGCAGGAGGCTGGAATTGATGATGTTATAACTGTGAAATATACTAATGTTCAGGTAGTCTATGAATATAATGCGGAAACTGTTGAGGGTGATGTTAACAATGACGGTTTATTTAATGTATCTGACCTTGTTGCAATGCAAAAGTATATTTTAGGAGTAGGAACTCTAAAAAATTCACTTGCAGGCGATGTATACAAGGATAAAAGACTTGATGTATTTGACTTGGTTGTTATGCGTAAAATGCTTATAAGCAAATAAATTGATTACTGTTATCTGCACATATATGGTAATCGTTTATAAAATATTCTTTAGTGGGACAAATCAGAAAACAGCTGTAAACTTATACGGCTGTTTTTTTAATATTTCTTAAACATTTCACAAACATTGCTTAAACAAACCCGTTGTATAATACAAGCATAGTAAATCACTTGAACAAAAAATTCAAAACGGAGGTCTTGATTATGAAAAAAGAAAACTTTGTAACTTTGGTGATGTCAACAATAGGCGGACTTATATTCGCCCTTGGAATGTGCATGGCATTGTTGCCAGAATGGAACTCTTTCAATGCCGGTATTGTAACAGGTGCAATCGGTGCGGTTGTGCTGATAGCAATGGTTATAGTTCGCAGAAAGATGGTGGGCAAACCAACAGTACAGCTTAATGCCAAGACGGTCGGCACGGTCGCTTACGGAATTGTTTCCGCTGTAATATTCGGTGTTGGTATGTGCATGACAATGGCATGGGGCATTATGATATGGGGAATTGTCGTTGGTATTGTCGGAATTGCTATGCTTATTGGTCTTATTCCGATAATCAAGGGCATTGAATAAAAAGAGGAAGAACATATGAAAAAAGTCATAATTGCTGTTGCGATTGCAGTAGTTATCGCTGTAATCGCTTTAAGAAAAAGAGTTTTTATGTAAAATATATTTAAGGAGGATATAATAATGGCAAAATCAAAATTTATAAAGGCAAATGAAAAAATCGCTGATAGTGTTGTAGGCGGTTACAAGAAAATTGAAAACGGTGTTGTCGGAGCATACAGGAAAATTGAGGATAAATTTGTAGATAACTTTCTGACACATGAAGGAGAATCCGTTGAGGACGCTAAAAAACGTCTTTCCGATGAACACAAGGAACGTGAGGAACTTACACGGACAGAAGCCGAAAAGCGTTCAGCAGAACAGAAAGCAAGGATTGAAGCAAGCATAAACGCAAGCCGTAATGCTGGAAAACGTAATTAATTATCTTATAAGGGGCGGACAAGGTTCGCCTTTTTTGTTTCAGAAAAATTTTTTGATTTCGTGTGAAACTTTAACAAAACTTTAACATTTAGGCGCTATAATTAAAGAAAAATTCATGGATGTATATTTTATGTTCAAGATATTAGTAGTGGAAGACGAAAAAGACCTTAATAATGCAGTATGTACATTTCTTAACCGGAGCGGTTACGAGGCTACAGGCTGTCTGAATGCAAATGACGCTTACAACGCAATGTACGGCAACACATTTGACCTGATTGTGTCTGATATTATGATGCCCGATATTGACGGCTTTGAGTTTGCAAAGACTGTACGAGGTCTTGATGAAAATATTCCAATACTGTTCATGACCGCAAGAGATGATTTCACTTCTAAACAACGTGGCTACCGTGTCGGTATCGATGACTATATGGTAAAACCTGTTGATTTGGACGAACTCTTTTTACGTATCGGTGCATTGTTGCGTCGTGCGAAAATCGCAAACAGTCACCGCCTTGAAATCGGAAGACTTGTATTAGATGCAGATGAACGCACCGCCGTTCTTGATGGTGAGGACATACCGCTTACCGCAAGGGAATTTAATATACTCTATAAATTGTTGTCCTATCCGAAAAAGACATTTACCCGTACACAGCTTATGGACGAATTTTGGGACATAGATTCAAACACTGCACCACGTGCCGTTGATGTGTATATGACAAAAATCAGGGATAAATTTTCTGAATGTGATGATTTTAAAATTGTCACTGTTCACGGACTGGGTTACAAGGCGGTGTTGAAATGACGGAAAAAGCCAAAAAGAAACGTCTGCTTACAGCGATTCAGCGATATATCACATTTTTTCTGCTTATGGCGTTTGTTGTGACCTGTTGTATGATGGTATTTCTTAATCTGTTTGAGCGTAACATGGAAATAATTTTTACAAAAGATAATCTGAAAACTTCGGCAACTCTTACATTTCTGAATGTCATTCTACTTAGCCTTATATGTACCGTGATTGACGGAATACGCCGTAAAATCATGGTGGAAAAACCTGTAAAAAGAATTATAAACGCAACCGAAAAAATCATTGATGGTGATTTTTCTGCAAGGATTGAGCAAGTCAACAGTATTTATACAGCAGATGGATTTGATATAATTATTGACCGTCTCAACAAAATGGCGGAGGAACTTTCCGGAATTGAAACGCTCCGTACTGATTTCATCGCCAATGTGTCACACGAAATAAAAACACCGCTTGCCGTCATTCAGAACTATGGTACAATGTTGCAACAGCCTGATTTATCGGTGGAAAAACGTCTTGAATATGCAAAAACTGTCACCGAATCGTCACGCAGACTTGCAGACCTGATAACAAATATCCTGAAACTCAACAGACTTGAAAATCAGCAGATATATCCTGAAAAAAAGGTTTATAATCTTGGTGAACAGCTTTGCGAATGTCTGTTGAACTTTGAAAGTACATGGGAAGAAAAAGAGATTGAAATTGATACTGATATTGAAGAGAAAGTTTTTGTAGAATCCGACGTTGAACTTTTAACACTGATATGGAATAACTTGTTTTCCAATGCCATGAAATTTACTGAACACGGCGGAAATGTTTATCTGAAACTGCATTCAGACGGTGAATGGGCGGTTGTTGAGGTATCAGACACAGGTTGCGGAATCAGTCAGGAAGTCGGCAGACATATTTTTGAAAAGTTCTATCAGGGTGACACCTCCCATGCAACACAGGGAAACGGTTTGGGACTTGCCCTTGTGAAACGTGTTGTGGATATTGTAGGCGGTGACATTTCCGTAAACAGCGAACTTGGCAAAGGAAGTACATTCACCGTAAAAATCAGGAGGAAACATGATGGAGAATTTAAAACAGATTCTTAAGAAAATATTTTTTCTGTCACCTGTTTATACTGTAATAATCGCCGTGCCGTCATTTGTACTTGTATTTGTCACGCTGGCATTCAACGTGCATAACGCACTTTCGTATATAGCCTATATAGCGTCTGCTTATGCGCTGATTATAACAATTACCGGTACACCGGCAATAGTAAAGTCAATAAGTCATAATATACAAAATCATTCATTAGTGGTGAAATTAATGGAAATACCATTGATAAAAAAAGCCCTTGATGATGTATTTTTGAGGACAACACTTTCACTTTATCAGGGATTATTTATAAATCTGATTTATATTGCAACCAAAATGTTTTCAGGAATATATTATCATAGTCTATGGTTTGTTTCGCTGTCGGTTTATTACATTCTGCTTGCGGTCATGCGGTTTTTTCTTCTGCACTATGTCAACACCCATAAGGACGAAAAAAATATTCTGACTGAGTTCAGATATTATCGCCTGTGCGGAATTGTACTTCTGCTTATGAATCAGGCTCTTGCCGGAATCGTTATTTTTATGGTGTATCAGAACAAAGGATTTGAATATTCCGGACTGCTGATTTATGCAATGGCAGTATATTCTTTTTATTCGGTGATTACGGCAGTAACGGGCGTTGTTAAATTCCGCCGGCATAAAAGCCCTGTGATGTCATCAGCAAAAGTCATAAATCTTGTATCGGCTATAGTTTCTATTCTTTCACTTGAAACGGCTATGATGTCACAGTTTGGCAACGGTGACGACTTATTCCGCCGAATTATGACAGGTGCAACCGGTGGCGGAGTATGTTTTGTAGTTCTCGGCATGGCAGTATTCATGATTGCAAAATCAACAAAAATACTTAAAACTGAAAGGAGCAGTTTTTATGGAAAGCAAAAGTAAAATTTTTAAATATACCTATTCTGCATCACAGCAGGAGGAAATAAAGAAAATACGCAAAAAATACGCACCGCCTACACAGGAGGAAGACAAAATGGAACGTCTCCGCCGTCTTGACGAAAGTGCTACAAAATCCGGAAGAATTGTTTCACTGATTGTCGGAATTGTAAGCTGTCTTGTTATGGGTTTTGGTATGTGCTGTACAATGGTATGGAACGGACTTATGATTCAGGGAATTATTATAGGTCTTGTCGGAATTGCGGGAGTGGTTTCCGCATATCCGCTGTATGTGAAAATCACAAAGAAACGTCGTGAAAAACTCGCTCCTGAAATTATAAGACTTACAGACGAGCTTATGAAATGACTTGATTTTTTACACATATCCCGATAAATTTATTATTCGGTTCAATGCACCATCGGGCATACCTGTAGGGTATGCTGTTTTGTATCAGGGTGTTTGCCACATCTGAAAATATCACTCCTTTCTGTTTTCGGGCATGAAAAAACCGCCCTATTTGGCGGTCTCTTCAATATCAATATTAATAATACCACGACGGGCAGTTAATTCAAATTCCATTTTTTCATCTTCAATTAATTTTTGGCGAATATCTTCTGGAGTATCAGGTTTCATTAAACGTTTTCCTATATTCCAGTCGACTTCAGTCCATTCATAAAAATAATCTGGTCTTTCTATCATATAATCACTCTCCGATAACTATTTTAAAAATACTTAGTCATTATTAAAATTCAAGACAGAGTTCTGTATTACATTCAATAGCATAATTTAGAGCGGTTAAAAATGATGGATAAATTTTTCCGAATGATTTAATCAGTTGCTTTACAGAAATAAGACATTCATTAGGAATAATTTCTTCTTCATATTCGTCAATCCATAAGTCAAACTTATTATTAAGCAAATCAAAAAAACCGTCTGAAATCATAGAATCAAATTCTTTCCGTGAAAGAATAAAGTACTTTAATCTGTCAATTTTAGAGACATCATTTTCATAATCTAAAACACCCTGTTCATCAATCGGAACTACTAAAGTTTTATCCTTCAATAAATCACCTTCATTCTTTATTATTATTATTTGTATTATTATCTGTATTAAGAAAATGGGTATCACGCTGAAATTCTTTTTTAGTTCTACCTCTTTTTATACCGTTTTCAACAATATTCTAAGTGGGATTATGTTATTAATAAGATTTTCTGCATACTACAGTGACATTCATATGATTATCTGACATTTCTGCGAAAATATCCCCGCCCATAGCATTCATAAGTTGACGGCAGATATAAAGTCCTAATCCACAACCCTGCTTGTTTCCTATATTAGAACCTCTCCAGAAACTGTCAAAAATATGTGGAAGTTCAGTATCAGGAAGAGTACAACCACTGTTTGAAACTTTAACAAGACGGCAGTCTTCTTCATCGGAAAAACTGAGGTAAATACAATGTCCGTCACCGTATTTTACAGCATTTTCAATGATATTCTGTAAAACTTCTTCGAGTCTGTCGGGGTCTCCTGAAATAAGACAATCTGTATGTTCACTGATATTAAAATCAATACCGAGAGCAGACAGCTTATCAATGTAATATGATTTTACTTTATCAATGACTTGTGATAAATAGAAATCAGTCGGGTTTATTTCAAATTTCATGAAATCAGTGTTAAGATTTTTTATTATTTCATTTACAAATTCCTCTATTTCATCAGCTTTGGAATTGATATTTTCTGCAACTTCAATCTGTTTACTGCCGGTGTAAAGTCCTTTTGAAATAGCTTTTGAATACAGTTTTATTGCTGCAAGAGGCGTTTTTATATCATGTGACATTGACATTAAGAAAGTTTTTTCTTTTTTTGCCTGTTCCATTTCACGCAATTTAGATTTTTCCAGTGTTTCCCTGAGCATATCAAGTCCCCATATAAATTTACCGAAATAACGGTTTTTATTTTCTTTAAGCGGCGTTGACAGTTTACCTTTAGCAAGTCGATATGGATAATCACTTATTTCTGTAAATGGTTTTATAATATTATACCTTATATATAGTAATATTGAAATAAAAAGTAAAAACAAAATTAATAATAAGATATTAACATATATATGAACTTTAATATTTATGTCCTTTGCCGTATCGTTGTATTCTATACGATACAATTTATTATTTATATTTTTTATTAAATATTTATTTTCAGAACTATAAAAATCTTCATCTGTACCATATTCATAAATACCAAGGATAGTTTTATAATTTTCACAATTGACTTTATTTCCGGCTGAAATTTCCTGTTCAATTCGGTTTGTCTCCACCTTGTAAAGATTACCGATATTTACGTTTTTATGAAAAATGACGAAATTTATAACAATAACAATCAAAAATATGACAAATAAAACAAAAATAATAAACCTGTCAAATGTTTTCATTTCAGTTCCCCCAACGGTATCCCTTGCCCCATACGGTCAGAATTTTTTCAGGATTTTTGGGGTCATTCTCTATTTTCTGCCTCAGCCATTTTATATGTACTGTAAGTGTTTGTAATTCAGAATCACTGTCAATGCCCCATATCCTGTTGAATATAAAGTCTTTATTTAGCGTTTGTCCCTTGTTTTCGATAAGCAGACGCAAAAGTTCAAATTCCTTTGAAGTAACAGAAACTGGCAAACCGCTTTTAGTTACGGTTTCGTCTGCAACATTCAGTATAATATTACCGTCCGAAATAATATCAAGTGAAAGCCGACGTCTAAATATGCCCTTTATTTTTGCAAGCAGAATATCAATATCATACGGCTTTTCAATGTAATCGTCCGCACCTGATAATATTCCGTTCAGCTTGTCTTCCTTGTCGGCTCTGGCAGTAAGCATGATAATAGGTGTATTATCGCCCTGTCTGATTTTTCTGCATACAGCAAACCCGTCAAGTTCAGGAAGATTTATATCAAGCAAGACAAGCCTTGCCCCGTATTTTTCATACAGTGACAAGGCTTTTTCTCCTGTTTCGGCAATGCTGACCGTATAATTTTCCATACGCAGAAAATCACAGAGCAGTCCGCAGAGTTCCTTATTATCTTCGACTATAAGTATATCAATCATTTTACCAACCCATTTCTAATAGCCAGTTATTCAGGTCACGCTCACGGTCACGGAGGGGAAGCGTTCTGTTAATATTATACTCTCCTTTTATATTGCCGTCAACAAGAAATAGTACCCTTGTACATTTTGACGCAACTTTTGCATCGTGAGTTACAAGCATAATAGTTGTACCATCACTATTGAGTTTTGTCAGTTCATTCATGACTTCTTCAGAAGAAGTGCGGTTTAATGCGCCTGTCGGCTCGTCGGCAAACATCATCTGCGGATTATTTATCATACTCCGGCAGATACAAGCCCTCTGAAGCTGTCCGCCCGAAACCTCGTTAATGTCATTGTCCATTATCTCAATAATGTCAAGTTTCCGCATCAAATCCTGTCCACGCTGGACGATCTCTTTTCTTGACTCTTTGATTTTGTCCGACTTTACGGCAGGAAGTATAATATTATCAAGTACAGACAGATTTTTCATCATATACATCTGCTGAAAGATAAACCCCATATCATCAAGACGCATTTTAGCAAGTTCATTTTCATTCAGACTTGCCATATTTCTGCCACAGAATATTACTTCACCTGCTGTCATTTTGTCCATTCCCGAAACAGTATAGAGAAGTGTGGACTTTCCCGAACCTGACGGACCCATAACGGCAACCATTTCACCCTCTTTTATGGTGAAACTTATATTACGAAGTACGTTATTTTGTCTTTTGTTGACAATATATGTTTTACATAAATCTTTTACTTCAAGTATAGTTTTCATATTTTTCTCCTATTCAATATTGGAAGTATCGGAAGCTTTAATTGACTTTGTATAAAGAGAAGTCAGAAAAGTTCCCGCAAGTGTTGCCGATAAAATTACAAGCGGATAAACCACAAAAATCTCAATTGGACGAATTTCATAGCTGATACCTGCCACAGCTCCCAGCATAGCAAAAATCGGGTCTATGATAAGCTTTGTACAAGGCTTGCAGAGTAAGCTTGCTATAACATATGCTGCAATTCCTACTATAAAAAAACGTGCCGTGTGATGTGCATAAATCGCATTATTTTTGAATCCAATCGCTTTCATAAGAGCAATTTCGGAATTTTCTTTTGAAATAAATGAACGTTCCATAAGTACACTTATCATAATAATGATAATAAATGAAATTATCAGCACAAGATTTTTTACTCCTGCGATAATATCACTCGCTCCCGTAGTGTCCTTGACATAATCTTCAGCATTCATTACTTTCTGACTGTTAAAAATATCTTTCAGCTTTTCAATTCTGCTGTCGATTTCTTTTTTATCGGGGTTATCGTCAAAGTCAATCTGATATGCTAATGCATTTGTAATACTCAAATCAGACGGAGAAACGCTTTCGTGAAGTCTGCCAACTTCTCCAAGCTGACACATACTTTGAAAAAGTGCTGTAATGATGTACTCTTTTTCTTCATCGTCTATGGTAAGCTGTAGAGTATCGCCGATTTCTGCATTCAGTTTTTCAGCAATGGGTTCGCTGATTGCTATTTCATTGGCGTAACACGGAGCTGTTCCTTGAGTATAGGTGTATTCATCAGCGCTTGTTTCATTGCATAACTGAAACATTACAGTCGTTTTAATATCGCCAAACTTCACCGGAAGCTGATACACAGTTTCAATGTGAACATCTGCTGGCATACCATTATCTGAGAGCTTTTTCTCGATTTCTTCAAGACTTTCATCAAGAGTTTTCTTACCCTGCATGACTTCCATAACACTTTCTAAATTATTGTAATATACATCACTTTTTATAGCGCCGAAAAGGAAAATTAACTTATCGCTATTGAGGGTATTGGCAGTGTTCGCAAGTATCATTACAAGAAGCATACATATTGTAAATACTGCCGTAATTATACCATACTGTTTCGGACTGCTTAGAACATCATTAAGTGAAAGAAATCCTGTCGTTTTAAACTTGCTTTTGCTGAGATGTATAAGACTTTTTTTGTGAAAGCGTTCACCCGTCTGACCGCTCCTTACTGCATCAATAGGAGACATTTTTTTGATTTTTGCGGTACAGTTCCAGCAGAACAGCAAAATTATTCCGACTACTGCAATACTGCATGAAATTCCTGTCAAAACTGAATTGTCATTGCCCAGAACCATATTTTTACTTACGCTATCCAACATCATATTTCCGAACGGAATACTTGCAATATATCCTATTACCGCACCGATTACAGCTATTCCCAAATATTTCACAAGATAAAGTCTACGGATAGAATTATTTCTGATACCTACAGCTTTCATAACTCCTATTTCCCTGAACTCCTCGGCAATGGTAAAACCTATTGTAAACCTGAGGACGACAAATGATACAAGAATTAAGCAGATGCTGACTATAAGAAGTACTCCTGCAATAAGTATGTTCATAAAATAGGTTATTTTCAGAGCTGAAACAGAACCATTGAACATAATATCAGTACAATCAGCCGTTGCCGATTCAAGAGCTTTAACATCATCAGTATTCACATAGTAAATTGCACCCATTTTGCCGTTTAAAGCGTAACTATCGGAACGTATTTTTTCATAATCGCTATTATTCAGAATAAATCTTGGATTATCCATCATTTCCGCGCCCAAGAATGCGTCCTTTGCTATGCCTGCAAATTCAAGGGTAAGTTTATTTTCTCCGAATTTAAACTGAAAAGTATCTCCGATTTTAAGTCCTGATTTTTTCGGTACAGAACCGGAAATATAAACCTTACCCGGTTCGACCTCTTTTATGATATTATTATCACTGTCGAAATAATTCAGCTTTGCTTCGTCCACGGGCATGATTGCAGCAATATTTGAAAAATCAACAAGTCTCTTTCCGTTCCTTTCAAAATTTTCTGCTGTTGAGAAAATTATCTCCTCTTTTTTATATCCTGTTACAGAACTTTCTTTCTCAAGTATTGTTGAAATTGGATTGCCGGAATCAGACTCTTTTTCAATAAAAGCATAATCGCTTATTCCAGCTTTTTCAAAATAATAGTCAAGTCCACCCGTTACTGTTATAATGTTGTTCACACTGCTTGCCGAAAACATCGCTGACAGTATCACAAACAGCAGTAATATGAAGTTCATGGTCTTTTTTCGTTTTAGGTCTTTCTTCAGTATTTTAAGATACATTTTCATTCCTCGCTTTCTGTATTTTCATTATAGCATAGAAATTATTAAATAATCCTTAAATCCTGAATAATAAATAAAAACTCCTGAATTTTCAGGAGTTTTTCATATTCCAAGAGGTCGGTCAACAAACTTTGTATCTGTTACGGCTAAAATCCATTTTTGAATAACAAAATATACTAAGGCGTTTTTTTCTTTTCCGAATTTTTTGCTGGTTAGATAGTAATTTATTTACCATGCAGACCTGATTTTAGAACCTGTACCAATAAGCTTGAAAAGTAAGAAAAAAAGTGACATAGCGGTTTATGTTCATGCTGCAAATATAAAAGGCAGAGTATTCACTTTTGAAATATTTTATAATATAAAAGTGGATATTTCAGAATGCTTGAGAACTTGTCCACATAGAGAAAAAGTGATATAATAGAGTAATGAAATATACAAGT
>JAMPEF010000031.1 GCA_023665275.1 Alistipes senegalensis
TACTACCTATTATATCGTATCTTTATTGATTTGTCTATAATGGAATTGCTGTAAGTTGTAGATTTTCCACCCTGTAAACACAAGCAGATTAAGTCCGGAAAGCACAAATAAAATTATTGCTATAATTTTATGTGCTTTTTTTAAAAACAGAAATCCGGCGACTAAAAAAACTCCGGCAGATATAATTGTTAAATACTCTAAAACAACAAAAATTATCGAAACTAATAAAATGCCCATAAAAGCCATGTAAAATCCTCCTTATTTATTTCCATATAAATATTCCCATGTTATCCGTTCTAATATTGGTTTGTTGTCATATTTTGCTATCAGGTCTAATAATTCATTGTCTTTTTTACTCACAATGCCATCATTCATCACCCATTTTTTAGCTCGTTCATATAAATCCCAGTTATCATGTACAACCTTTGCACCGTGTTCCAGTGCAAAACGTACAGTATCTATTATTTCGTCTGTCGTATTGCCGTTCACATAATTAAAAAACGGACGTAAAAAATTACTATTAATATTTAACTTAGGGTCATTAAACTTTTCACCATGATTTAAAGCACATCGCATCATATCAACGTCACAGTGATACAGACCATAAAAAAGTAACGTCTGTCTTTCACCGTTTTCACGAATTTCATAATATATCAATGCGGGATATTTATCAAGGATTTCATTAATTTTTTCAACGTCCATACTTGTTACGTATTCTTTATATTTATCACAGATTGTATTTTTAATTTTAACTTCCCCGTCAGACGTTTCAATAGTTACTTTAAAAGTGAGTTCGTAAATTTTCCATGCTGTAAATCCAAGAAAATTAAGTCCGGAAAGTACAAACAGAATTATTGCTATAGTTTCGTGTGTTTTGAAAAGAATAAGTCCGGCAATTAAAAAAATTCCAGAAAATACAATCATTAAATTCAGTAAAATATAAACAATTATCATAAAGAAAGCAATTCCTAAAAAACCCATATAATCACTCCTTTATTAAATATCAACAAATCCACGATAGCCGTCGCATTTATTCCTTAAATCATACTCACTACAAAGATAAGTTTCCTGTTGGTGTGTAAAATTTTCGTCACCAAGATACTTGAAATAATCAGCTTTGCTGTTTACCTTTAGACAGTTTTCCTTACATTCACGGTAACACATCATGCTACCGAATTCATTTTGTCCGTATGGTGAATACTCCGAATATTGACACGTAAAACACGATTTGATATAATAATCCTGTTTCATTTTCCGACATATATCAGATAAGGCACTTTCAAAATCAAGAGTATTTCTTTCACTGCTGTAACGTTTTCCGTCAATGCACAAACTGAAATCCTTAACAATCGTGTCATCATAATAAACCCTTACACTATCACACATAATAATGCCCTGAGGTTTATTCATATCGTGCTTTACAAGCTCAAATGATATATTAATAGTTCCGGTAATTTCAACCGTGTCACTTTTGCGGATAACGTGTATAGGAATTTCCACATCAAGTGCGTATCTTTGAAGTCCATAAAAATATGTTGGTACGTGCTTGCCACATTCATTAATAACATCACCATGAAACTTAATAACATGAAATCTATTTTCAATTTCTTCCGACTTTTCTATATTTTCATATTCAAAATCACTTATATCAGTTCTGCTACAAAATTTAAAACCATCCAGTGTAAATGATATTTCAGAACCATCATTTAATATTTCAATATCGGTATCATGAAATTCATCTTTGTAATGTGCTTTCCAAATCTGCATAATTTTCCCCTTTAACTAATTTAATAAGATATTCTGTTGTTTCGTCCTCCATTTTTCTTTCATTTGTAATATAAAATCCATGTCTTTTATAGAATGAAATTGCTTTTGTATTCTTTTCCAAAGCCCATAAAAATTCAATTTTATGATTATTCAAAGCGTAATCAAGCAATGCAGAACCGATTGACTTTCCCTGTAAAACAGGTTCGACAAATAATTTTTTAATTTCACGTCCGTCAATGTTGATAAATCCTTTTACTGTTCCGTCATCATAGACGTATGTATTATTTATCATTTCAGGATTGCAGAAATATTTTTCTGTTAGTGCATTAACCTGAAGTTCATTGAAATAATATTCATCATTTCTGAATATCGGATAAAAATTCAATCTGTAATTAAATATTTCAATTTCAGCAATTCTTGAAAAATCTTCTGATTTTGCTTTTCGTATATAGTTCATATTATCCCCTCTTTTTATAAAGTTTTCCGGCATCTCTGTCATAAATATAATCCGGCATTATATCGGTTTCAATAATAATATAGCCGTAATTTCTGCAAAGTATTTCAATAAAATTATCTGTTTCATAGTCATGAATATTTTCTGTTGTTTCAAGATGTTTTTTCAGTTCAAAAAAACTTACTGATTTTCCTGATAACAGAGTATCTTTTTTGTAGTGTTCAATTTCAAGTATCATAATTTTCACCTGTTTTCTGTAAATTATAGCATACATTTTCTGAAATGTCAATAAAAAAACCGCTCCCCGAAAGGAACGGTTTTTTTATGTTTTACTTGAATATCATAAGCAATACTTGCGATACAATAACTACCGCAATAAGTGCTACCGGATATGTAGCCGCATAAGCTGATGCAACGTCTTCTGTACCGGCTGTGCTTATAAGAGTACCAAGAGCAGGTGTGGAAGTCATACCGCCTGTGATTGAACCAAGATTATTGAGCAGACTTAATTTAAGGACATATTTAGCAAAGATAAAGCCGATAATCATCGGAACTATTGTCATTACAACGCCATACAGGAAATATACAGCCTTGAAATATTTAACAAAGCTTGCACCACCTGCAACGCCAGCACCGATAAGGAAAAGCATAAGTCCGAACTCACGGAAAACTTTTAAAGTACTTTCCTTAGGTGTAACGGACATTGCACCAAAATGTCCGAAATGTCCGAAAATAAGCGAAACAAGCAGACAACCACCTGTTGTTGTAAGTGAGAAGTTACCAAACTTTATTGAACCGACAAATATTCCGACAATTGACGCAAGTGCAAACGGCATGAATCCGAATTCGTCCATTTCGATAAGTTTTTTGTTTTCCTTTTTCTTTTCACCTGTATCAGCGGTAATAAGAAGCTTGCGTTCTTCTGCCATATCGGCTTTCATGAACTTAGGTACAAGCTGAACGAAAAGTACAACGCCGATTACTCCGAAAAGATAGGCGATACCGTGTCCGACTGTTACAAGGCTTTCAAGTTCTGCACCATTCGGACGGGCTTCAACTGTTGCTTTTGCGGCGGAGAATGCCGGTGTACTTGTGAGTGAGCCGGAAAGAAGTCCGACGAGCATTGAAGCAATATTTTCTGTGGGGTCTCCGGAAATAGCCTTGTCAGCGAGAATACAGCCACCACAAGCAAGTCCGCCGGCTATGATTACAACGAGTGCAAGAAGTACATAAGATTTGAAATTCTTCTTGAAGTTGCCGAAGAAATTAGGACCGGCAATAAATCCGACGGACGTTACAAATAATATAAGTCCGAGATTTTCGACGACTTTCAGCGCACTGCTGACGAATGAAACAACCTCTTTACTTTCTGACGCCGTGACTGTGAGATTATCACCGAGATTCTCAAAAAAGAAACAGCCATAAAGAAGTGAAACGATAAATACTCCGGCTGTACCGAGTGAAATGCCCTTGACAGTAATTCTGCCAAGCAGATAGCCTACAGTCGTTATTAAAAAGACCGTAAACATAAGGAAAGTTATAGCCTTGATGGAGATTGAAAAATCCCCCGCTGTGATTAAATCCATAATCAACAACCCTTTCTATTAAATTTTCCGTGATATTGTATATTTTTTGTGCAATATCACAATATGTATATAACCGCACAAACCGACGAACACAAAAAATGCCCGTCGGTTATTGTGGATATATTTAATTTAAATTATTTAGATTTTCTTGCATAGTGCGGAAGAAGCATAGGTGAAACTTTACCAGTATTTACACCTGCTGAATCAAGTTCAGCATTGAACTTATTGATATGTTCAAGTGTGAGCTTTTCAGGAGTTGCAGTTTCCTTAGCCTTAGCGGCTGCATAGATACCGGCATTTCTGCCGAATACGATAACATCAAGGAGTGAGTTACCCATAAGTCTGTTTCTGCCGTGGATACCACCAGCAACCTCACCGGCTGCAAAAAGATTTTCAATAGTTGTTTCGTTTTCGTCGGTTATATCAATACCACCGTTCTGATAGTGGAGTGTCGGGAAAACAAGGATAGGCTCTTTACGTATATCAATGCCGTATTTACCGAACATTCTCAGCATAGCCGGTATTCTCTTTTCAATAGTTCCCTCACCGTGAATTAATTCTATCATAGGAGTATCAAGCCATACAGCCTTGCCGAGATTTGTTTCAATGCCCTTGTCACGTGCAGTACATTCACGGATAATTGAAGATGCTGTTACATCACGTGTTTCAAGCGGGTTCATGAAAACTTCACCATCAATGTTTACGAGTTTTGCACCGAGTGAGCGTACTTTTTCAGTAACCAACGCACCGAAAATCTGTTCCGGATAGCCTGTGCCTGTCGGGTGATACTGGAGTGTGTCAACGTCACGGAGCTTTGCACCTACTCTGTAGCTGAGTACAAGACCATCAGCAGTTGCACCATAGTGGTTAGAAGTCGGGAAGCCCTGATAGTGCATTCTTCCTGCACCACCTGTAGCAATAACAACAGTCTTTGCCCTTGCTACCATAAGTTCCTTTGTTTCCATGTTCATAAGAACAGCACCGGCAGCCTTGCCGTTTTCGTCAAGAATTATTTCAATTGCGGCTGTGAAGTCGATAACCGGAATACCTCTGTTAAGAACTTCATCACGGAGAGTACGCATAATTTCTGCACCGGAATAGTCCTTAGCGGCGTGCATTCTCTTTCTTGAAGTACCACCACCGTGAGTTGTAATCATAGTACCGTCTGCTTCCTTATCGAACTCAACGCCGAGTTTATTAAGCCACTGGATAGCCTCCGGAGCTTTTGTAACAAGTTTATTAACAAGTTCAGGTTTAGCGGCAAAATGTCCGCCACCGAAAGCGTCAACATAGTGGATAGCCGGTGAATCATTCGGCTTATCGGCTGCCTGAATACCACCCTCAGCCATCATTGTATTAGCGTCACCGATACGGAGTTTTGTAACTATCATAGCTTTAACGCCTGCTTCGTCGGCTTCGATTGCACATGAAGCACCTGCTCCGCCACCACCGATAATAAGTACATCTGTATCATAATCCGGATTAGATAAATCAACGTCTGCCGGATTAATTCTGCTCTGTCCCTGAAGAAGTTCAGCAAGCTGTGTAGGAACTTTTCCGCCCTTGTTAGCGCCTACTTCAAGTACGCTGAACTGGTCTTCCCTGTAATCAGGGTGGAATGTTTTCAGCAGTACATCTTTTTCTTCTGCTGTCATTCTTCTTGGTTCAAGTTTTGCGTTGTATTCTCTCTTTTCAGCAACTATCTTTGCAAGTTCATTCAGCTTATCAATTTTATACATTTTCGCTCCTCCTTACTTTTCAATCTCACGACTGTTATAAAGGTCTTTGACTTCCTGAACGTTATCAACGGATTTTGCCATAAGTTCAGCAATTTTTTCGTCATAGATACCTTCATTTATTTCGTTTACACGGTCTGCAAGGTGTTCGCATTCGGGAGCGATATACTTTCCGTTAAGTCTTCTTGCAAGCATAGCAACCTGTGGGTGTGAGATTCCAGCCGGACAGCGTGAGGAACATACACCACACATTACGCAGTCGAAAGATTCTTCTGCACATTTGTCGTATTCGCCTCTCTGTGCGTAAGCTATGTACTGCATTGTGTTGAGTTCCTGTGTACAAGCCTTTGTACAGGCATTACAACCGATACAGCTGTAAATTTCCGGATATAACTGCATCATAATCTGTGCATCGGGCTTGATTTCCTCAATGTTGTAAATCTTCTTTACAAGCGGGAAGAACGGCAGTGTAGCAACATACATACCTTCCTGCACTTCTGTCTGGCAAGCAAGACAGGCATGAAGTTCCTGCTGACCGTGTATTCTGTAGATGGTGGCACAAGCACCACAGAAACCGTTACGGCAACCACAGCCTCTTACGAGTTCATAGCCGGCATATTCCATAGCCGTCATTATGGTAAGTCCTGCCGGCACCTGATACTTTTTGCCGAACAGATAAACATTTAACATATTTTCCATGTGTTCAATACTCCTTATTAATATTCGTCAGGCAGTTCGTCAAGCTGGTCAAAACGGAAAACAGGTCCGTCCTTGCAGACGTACTTGTCACCTATATTACAGCGTCCGCATTTGCCGACAGCACATTTCATGCGAAGTTCCATAGTTGTGTAAACCTGTGTTTCGGTGAAACCAAGTTCCTTGAGACCGGCAAGCGTGAATTTAATCATAATCGGTGGACCACAGATAAGAACCGTCTTGCTGAGTGAGGGGTTGAGTTCTTTTACATAGTTAGGTACAAAACCTACATGACCGTCCCAGCCCTCCTGTTCTCTGTCGATAGTGAGGTTTACCTGAATATTAGGGTCTGCCTCCCATTCATTAATGATTTCCTGATAGTCAACCAAATCATCTTTTGAACGTGAACCATAAACAATCTGGACGTCGCCGTAATTTTCACGGTTATCACGGACGTAATTTATAACGGAGCGGAGCGGTGCAAGACCGATACCACCGGCAATAAAAAGTAAGTCCTTGCCTTTGAGTTCTGTTTCAACAGGGAAATTATTGCCGTATGGTCCTCTTATTGTAATCTGCTGACCTACTTCCATAGCGTGCAGCCATGAAGTAAGACAACCACATTTTTTTATGCTGAACTCCATAAATTCCTTGTTGGTCGGTGAAGATGTTATGGAAAACATACCCTCACCCACACCGGGAATGGAAAGCATCGCACACTGACCGGGCATATGTTCAAAAACTTTGCCACTTGCAGTGCCGTCCGGCTGTATAGCATTTACTCTGAAAGTCTTTACATCGGGAGTATCCTGTCTTATATCGGTAACAACGCCGATATGCGGAATTAATGTATCAATAGCGTTCATTACTTAACCTCCAATGCTTTCATTACCTTGACGATATTCATTGAAATAGGACATTTTGACATACAACGTCCACAGCCTACACAGCCGAATTCGCCGTTATTGTTTGAAGGGAAATATACAAGCTTGTGCATGAATCTCTGACGGAATCTTTCAAGCTGTGAATTACGGATATTACCGTGTGCCATTTTGGTGAAATCAGAATACATACATGAATCCCAGCACCTGAAACGCTTTATTCCGTTACCGGTGTTGAAGTCCTTTATATCATAGCACTGACAGGTCGGACATACGAAAGTACAAGTACCACAGCCAAGGCAGCTTTCAGAGAGTTCAGCCCACTTTTCAGACTTGAAATGCTTCATAAGTTTATCACCGCCGAAAGCCTCTGTTGAAAGATTAGCAAGCGGAAGTTTGCCCATAATTTCCTTAGTTTTAGCCTTTGTTTCGTCAAGTTTGGTTGTATCGCCGTCTTCAAGAAGTCCGGAAACGGAATCAACAAAAGTCTGACCCTTTTCAGTATTAGCCTTAAAGAAAATGTTTTCACCGTCTGACCAGCAAGCAACATCGCCCTCCGGTTCTGTCGGGTCAATGCCGAAAGTCTGACAGAAACAAGTTTCAGTAGGTTTTGTACAAGCCATAGTAACAATAGTACCATGGTCACGGCGATTTTTATAATAGCTGTCTACGGGGTCGCTGAGGAAAACCTTGTCAAGAATTGTGAAACTTCTTGCATCACACGCACGTACACCGAAAACAACGAAATCTTCTGATTCTTCACGGATATCAATAACTTTAATTTTCTTACCTTCCATTTTGAAATCGGCAAGGTTTTCGGTCTGCGGGAAAAAGAAATCTTTAGCACTGCGGAGTGTATTAAGATTACTGCTTAATTTCATGCCGTCTTCATACTTCTTGTATTCGCACGCACCGTCTTCACGGTCAGCCGGAATATAGAGTGTCTGCTTTTCAGCGACGACTTTAAACAGTTCGTCAAGTTTTTCTACAGAAATTTTAAGCATTACTCAACACCCCTTTCGTGAACGATACTGGCTTCACAGTCTTCCTGTGTATAGTCATTAAGCGGAGCTTTTGTAGTTGTATCAGCACCTGCCTGATATTCACCGTAAAGTGAATTTATATCCTTGATAAACTTTCTGTTAAGGAGGTGAAGCGGAATATTCTGCGGACAGACTCTTGAACATTCGCCACAATCTGTACATCTTCCTGCAACATGGAAAGCACGGATAATATGGAACATATTTTCTTCAAAGCTGTCTGCTGCTGCCTTGTTTTCAACGCCCGAATCGGGATTATTGAATACACAGTTTTCACAGGTACAAGCCGGACAGACATTACGACACGCATTACATCTTATGCACTTTGAAAGTTCGCCTCTCCAGAAATTATAACGTTCCTCAGAAGTCATATTTTCAAGTTTTTCTACCATATCGAAACGGTCAGAAGTTATAACTTCACCGTCTTCGCCTATAAGTTCATCATAAGTAACGTGCTTTTTGCTCTTACAGCTGAGACACTTATTGCTTATAGCATCGGCAACGGACATAGTTTCTTCACCGTAAACAGTGCTTATTTTAAGAGTTTCGCCGTCTCTCTCAACGCCTGTGATACCTGTTATTCCCTTAGCCTTGATTTTTTCAACATCAAGTTTTCCGTCGCTTGGAATGCCAACAACATAAATATTATCACGGTTTACACGGTGTTCTTTTGTAAGCTGATTAAGGCTGTATGTATCGCACGGCTTGAGGAATGCAAGAATTTTACCCTCTTTTTTGCTTTCCTTTACAAGATACTTTGAAACATTAGCACTTGTGAAATCATCATAGACAAAATCCCTGTCAATTTCCTCCGCACTTTCAAAAATTGCCGGAGTGATGTCGTAAGCAAATTCGCCCTTTTTCCAGCCGATAACACGTGTAACAGTGCCATCAGCAAGAAGCTGTTTTGCCTTGCTTATCATTGCTTCCTGCATCTTAAATCCTCCAATCTCCTGTTAGGACCAAGTTTTTTCACGGCTTCAGTGAATTCATTCATAGTAGCGGCGAATTTAGCACCTTCAGCGGCGGAAACCCATTCTACTCTTGTGCGGTCACGTTCAATGCCGAGGAAATCAAGCATACTAAAAAGAAGTGTCATACGTCTTCTTGTGAAGTAGTTGCCTGATGTATAGTGACAGTCTCCGGGGTGACAGCCACAAAGAATAACACCGTCTGCACCTCTCTGGAAAGCCCTTAGAATAAACATCGGGTTTACACGGCATGAACAGGGTACTCTTATAATTTTTACGTTTGTGGGATAATTCAGTCTGTTTGTACCTGAAAGGTCTGCACCTGCATATGAACACCAGTTACAGCAGAATGCGACTATCAGGGGCTGAAATTCTTTATTATCATTTACTTGCATATTGCGTCTACCTCCGCCATAATCTGACTGTTAGAGAAACCATTCAAATCCATTGCACCCGACGGACAAGCAACCGTACAAGCACCACAACCCTGACATACAGCCGGATTTACACTTGCAACACGTCGCATTACTGTCGTGCGGTATGGTGTTCTGAACTCCTTATCCTGATAAGTGATAGCACCATAAGGACAAACTTTTTCACAAGCTGAACAGCCATTACACATCATTTCATTTGAGTGAGCAACACACGGGTTGCACGTGATACTGTTCTTTACAAGCAAACCAATAGCTTTTGAGGCGGCAGCACTTGCCTGTGCGACAGTTTCCGGAATATCCTTAGGACCTTGGCAAGCACCTGAAAGGAATATACCAGCGGTTGCGCTTTCAACAGGACGGAGTTTAGCATGTGCCTCTGTAAAGAAATCATTAGTATCCATCTGTGTTGTAAGCATTGTAGCAAGCGGACGTGCAGTTTTATCCGGTTCGATAGCTGTAGCCAGTACAACCATATCAGCATCAATATGAAGCTGTTCATTTGAAAGCAAGTCGGACGCCTGAACATCTATTTTACCGTCTGCCTTAGGTGTAACCTTGCCGACCATACCTTTTATATAATGTACGTTATACTGTTCAACAGCACGTCTGTAAAATTCGTCGAAATTCTTACCAGGGGTGCGGACATCTATGTAGAATACATAAACTTCTGTATCGGGATATTTTTCACGGATAAGCATTGCGTGTTTAGCGGTATACATACAACAGATTTTTGAACAGTACGGCTTACCCTTGCTGTCATCGCATCTTGAACCTACACACTGTACGAAAACAATTTTATGTGGGTGTGTCTTGTCGGACGGTCTTAGAAGTGTTCCGCCATTAGGACCGGCGGCGTTCATAAGTCTTTCAAGTTCAAGAGATGTTACAACGTCCGGACACTGATTATATGCAAACTCGTCATATTTATCAAGTTTAATCGGATTAAAGCCGGTTGCTACAACAATTGCACCGTATTTCTGTTCTATGTATTCGTCCTGCTGGTGATAGTTTATAGCACCAACCGTACAGGCTTCTGCACACTTACCGCAAACCTTGTCATTTACATCACCCTTGCGGAGTTTAAGACAGTAATTAGCGTCAATTGTAGCAACTTTCGGTACAGCCTGTGCAAACGGAATATAAACAGCACCTCTGTTATTGAGACCAAGATTGAAAGCATTAGGAACTTTCTGCATAGGACAGACTTCCGTACAAGCACCACAACCGGTACATTTTGTTTCATCGACAAAACGTCTCTTTTTCTTTATGGTAGCTGTGAAATTGCCGACAAATCCCTTTACCGCACTCACTTCACTGTATGAATGAATAGTAATAAGTTCATTCTGTGATGCCTCAACCATTTTAGGTGTGAGGATACAGGCAGCACAGTCAAGAGTTGGGAAAGTCTTGTCAATCTGAGCCATTTTACCGCCTATAGTAGCTTCTTTTTCAACTATATCAACTTCAAAACCGGCTTCGGCAATATCAAGGGCAGTCTGAATGCCTGCAATACCTCCACCGATAACCAACGCTCTTTTAGCCACAGGACTTTCACCTGCTGTAAGAGGGGTATTAAGGTGAACCTTAGCTATAGCAGCTCTGCCGAGAATAATAGCCTTTTCAGTAGCTGTGGCAATATCCTTGTGAATCCATGAACACTGTTCGCGTATATTTGCAATTTCAACGAGATACGGGTTGAGACCAGCAGCAGCGGCAGCTTTTCTGAAAGTATTTTCATGCATACGTGGTGAGCATGAACATACTACAACGCCCGTAAGATTGTATTCTTTTATAGCGTCCTTAATAAGATTCTGTCCGGCTTCAGAACACATATACTGGTATTCCTGAGAGATAACCACTCCTGCTTCATGGCTGAGAGCTTCAGCAACTGCCTTTACGTCAACTGTTGCGGCAATATTAGTACCACAGTGACAGACAAATACTCCTATTTTCTGCATAATATTATCTCCTCCTTACTTTGTATATTTTCTGAATGCCGTAACGATAGCCTGCTGTGGTAAATCCTCGTCGAGCATTTCCGGAATTGCGTCGGGAATAAGGTGATTATTACCCTGTTTTCTTATAGTTGCAAGGCGTACAGCTTCAACGACTTTTGCCGGTTCAACACCACGTGGACATCTTTCAACGCAAGCAAAACACGTCAGGCATTTATAGATTGATTTTGACTCCATAAGAGTTTCAATGTTGCCTTTTTCAACCATATATACAAACTGATGTGGGTGATATTCCATTTCGTCATATGACGGGCAAGTTCCGGAACATTTACCACAACGCATACATTTAAGTACATTTACACCGCTTGAACGGATAACCTGTTCTTTAAGATTATTATTCATTGCCAGCCTCCTTTACTCCGAGAGCTTCGGCGAGAAGTTCAGTGAAATAATAAACGGGGAGTTCCGAACCGGAGTTTTTCTTGAGATTATAGAGACAGAGCGGACAAGCAGTAATAATCATGTCTGCACCCTGCTCCTGTGCGGAGTTCATAACTTTTGCACTTCTCTTCTGAGCCTGTGCCTTGTCCTCCATGGTTATGTAACCGCCACAACATTCGTTACGCTGTGCATAGATAACCGGAGTACCACCAATAGCCTTTATGAAATCTTCCATAATAGTAGGATTTTCGGGGTCGTCCATAGCAAGAGCCTTGCTCGGACGGAGCAGGAGACAGCCATAATAAGCAGCTATTTTCTTTCCCTTGAAAGAGTTTACAACTTTCTTTTTGAGGTTATCAAAACCGACAACATCACGGAGCATTTCAAGATAGTGATAAACAGTAGTTTCACCCGTGTATGCTTCGTCAAGTTTTAAGTAATTGTTTACCTTGAAAGCTAAATTTTCGTCATGGGAAATATCATAGTTAGTCTGCTTTATGACGTTATGACAAGCGGAA
Organism: Alistipes senegalensis; assembly: GCA_023665275.1. GTDB lineage: Bacteria > Bacillota > Clostridia > Oscillospirales > Ruminococcaceae > Ruminococcus. The sequence goes on from JAMPEF010000031.1 coordinate 12,480, forward strand.
CAGACTGTGATAAGTGGCTGACCAGCTTTCTTGGCAGCGTCAAGAGTTCTTACTGCCGAAAGTTTGGTAGCTATTTCGTCTTTAGCTGTAGTGTAAGCACCGCCACAGCACTGCCAGTTTTCCGGTTCTACAAGCGAGATACCGAGAGCCTCAGCAGAAGACCTTGCATAAGTATCAAGGTCCTTGGCTTTGGTGCGGAGCGTACAGCCTGGATAATACGTGAAAGTATTCATTAGTACGTTTCCTTTCTGATAATTTTATGCCATTTCTTCAGGGTGGAAAACTTCGTCAAAACGTTCAGCGGTCAGGAAACCGAGTTCAACACAGGCTTCTTTAAGGGAAATATTGTCCTTATAAGCCTTTTTAGCGGTTTTAGCGGCGTTTTCGTAACCAATGTACGGATTGAGTGCAGTAACCAGCATAAGCGAATTATAAAGATTATGATGCATTTTTTCCTTGTTTGCTTTGATGCCTACAGCACAGTTCTTGTTGAAAGAGGTGATTGATTCAGCAAGAAGACGTGCAGACTGAAGGAAATTATATGCACATACAGGCATAAATACATTAAGTTCAAAATTTCCCTGAGATGCAGCCATACCTACAGCAACATCATTACCCATTACCTGAACGGCTACCATAGTAACCTGTTCACACTGTGTGGGGTTTACCTTGCCGGGCATGATAGATGAACCGGGTTCATTTTCAGGGATAAAGATTTCACCGAGACCATCACGTGGACCAGATGCAAGCCATCTTACATCGTTTGCAATCTTCATCATATCAGCAGCGAGAGCCTTTAAAGCTCCGTGTGCGAATACAATTTCATCTTTAGATGTGAGAGAATGGAATTTATTCGGTGCAGTAATAAAAGTTTTTCCGGAAATTTCACTTATAGCCTCAGCAGCCTTTTCAGCGAATCCGGCAGGTGCGTTAAGACCTGTACCGACAGCAGTTCCGCCGAGTGCGAGTTCACGGAGTTCCTCTACAGCAGTGAGAAGCATTTTCTTATCTTTTTCAAGGGAACTTCTCCAGCCGCTTATTTCCTGTGAAAATTTAATCGGTGTAGCGTCCTGAAGATGTGTTCTTCCGCTCTTTACGATGCCTTCGTTTTCCTGTTCAAGTCTCCTGAAAGTTTCAATAAGAGTATCAACAGCGGGGATAACCTTATCTTCAACGGCAATAACGGCGGCAATATGCATAGCAGTCGGGAAAGTATCGTTAGATGACTGGCTCATATTAATATCGTCGTTAGGGTGAAGAAGTTTCTTTCCGGCTATTTCGTTACCTCTGTTTGCTATAACTTCATTGGCATTCATATTTGACTGTGTACCGCTTCCGGTCTGCCAAACAACAAGCGGAAAATGTTCATTAAGAGAACCGCTTATAACCTCATCACAAGCCTGTGAGATAGCGGAAAGTTTTTCGTCGGTCATTCTTTCCGGCTTTACAGCGTGGTTAGCGATAGCAGCGGCTTTTTTAAGTATTCCGAAAGCATGGGTAATCTCCCGTGGCATAGTTTCGATACCTACACCGATAAGGAAATTTTCATGACTTCTTTCAGTTTGGGCAGCCCAGTACTTGTCAGCAGGTACTTTAACTTCGCCCATAGAATCATGTTCTATACGGTATTCCATTTAAAATATTCACTCCCGAATTTTTTTATTTAAGTTCTTTACGCATTTCAAGTATGCGCTTTAAAAAAATTGTCCATAATTAAGTATAACAGCAAGTGACTATAAATTCAAATGCGGTTTAAGAATATTGATATTCAGATATTGATATAATATTAACAAACATTTTTATGTATACGGAGAGTTATATATTATTTGAATATCAATATACAGAAAAAATCGCCTTGTTGCATACGGTTTACAGAATACAGCATATAATATATTTCTGAAATTTATAATAAAGTTCCTATAAACAAAAGCAGTTTCAGTATAAAATATGAAAACAATCACAATAATATATTAATTCGTTACATATAAAATTGGAATAATACTATTCTTTTTATGCATAGTTATGATATATTGATTGACAAAATTTTCACATTTATTCATTACATTTCCCCCGTCATTTCAGACAGGGGATTTTCTGAACGTAATATATTATAACATATTATTTTCTGTGTGTCAACTGATAATTATTTTCCTTGAATCGTGGAAATGTCAGGAATTATGCTCACTTTCTGCTGAGTTTATCGCATATGAAAGAATAATAAGACTGTCGCTGAGGTGGACATTTTCAACAATAACATTTTCATGACTTATACTTATATCATAGTGAGTAAAGTTCCAGAAAGCCTTGATTCCGTATTCAATCAGCCTTTCGGTTTCCTTTTCCGCCGCCTCCTGAGGTATGCACAAAATAGCCGCCTGTGGTTTATTTTCCGCACAGAATTCCTGTAATTCCGAAACGTTACGCACGGTAATATTTCCAATTTTTCTGCCGATTATATCAGGGTTGACATCAAATGCGCCTGTAAGTTCAAAACCCTTGCTTGAGAAGTCAATATGTGCGGCTATGGCTTTTCCGAGATTACCTGCTCCCATAAGTATAACGGGAGTTCTGTTTTCAAGTCCGAGAATAATTCCAATCTGTCTGCGGAGTTCGCCGACGTTATAGCCATAACCCTGCTGTCCGAACTCACCGAAACAGTTAAAATCCTGTCTTATCTGTGAGGCAGTAAGTCCCATTTTTTCGGACAGCTCCCGTGAAGAAATACGTGTATAGCCGTTTTTCTCCAGTTCGCCTAAAAACCGGTAATAACGTGGCAGTCGCCGTATAACTGAGTTTGATATTGCATTCTTTGACATTTTTTATCATGCCTTTCATGTGGGTGTCTCCGTCTCCGGAGCGGAAACGGAGACTTTTATTTTACATTAATTTGTCAAGTCTTGTTTTAATTTCGTCAAGGAAAGTTTTTGAATCAACTTTCTTCTTGTTTTCGAGTTTTGAAATAAGATAGAGGTCACCGGTCATGACGCCGTCTTCAATAGTCTGAATTGTAGCCCTTTCGAGCTTGTCGGCAAATTCACAGAGTTCAGGGGTGTTATCGAGTTCACCTCTTTTTCTTAAAGCACCGCTCCATGCAAAAATTGTAGCAACTGAATTTGTGGAAGTTTCCTCACCCTTGAGATATTTATAATAATGTCTCTGTACAGTACCGTGTGCGGCTTCATATTCATAGATGCCGTCCGGTGAAACAAGTACGGAAGTCATCATAGCAAGACTGCCGTAAGCTGTGGAAACCATATCAGACATAACATCACCGTCGTAATTCTTGCAAGCCCAGATGTAACCACCATTTGAGCGGATAACTCTTGCTACAGCGTCGTCAATAAGTGTATAGAAATATTCTATACCGGCTTCTTCATATTTTTCCTTGTATTCATTATCGTAAATTTCCTGAAAAATATCCTTAAATCTGTGGTCATATTTCTTGGAAATTGTATCCTTAGTTGCAAACCATACATCTTGTTTGAGGTCAAGACCGTAATTGAGACAGGTTCTTGCAAAACTTGCTATGCTGTTGTCGAGGTTGTGAAGTCCCTGAATAATGCCGTCACACTTTGAAAAATCGTAAATAAGTTCACGTTTTTCGTTGCCGTTTTCGTCTGTTACAACGAGTTCAGCCTTACAACCCTTTTCAACACGCATTTCAGTATTTTTATAGACGTCGCCATATGCGTGACGTGCAATAGTGATAGGATTAGTCCATGTAGGAATATAAGGTTCAATGCCCTTAACGATAATAGGGGTACGGAAAACTGTTCCGTCAAGAGCCGCACGGATAGTACCGTTAGGAGATTTCCACATCTGTGTGAGGTTGTATTCAGGCATTCTTGCGGCATTCGGTGTGATAGTCGCACACTTTACGGCAACGCCGTATTTTTTGGTAGCCTCAGCGGAATCCATGGTAACCTTGTCTTTGGTAGCCTCTCTGTATTCAAGACCTAAATCATAGTATTCTGTGTTGAGGTCTACATATGGTTCAAGGAGTGTCTCCTTAATCCACTTCCAGAGAATACGTGTCATTTCGTCGCCGTCCATTTCGACAAGCGGAGTTTTCATAGTAATTTTAGCCATTGGTTTTTACCTCCTGTAAATTTTTATCCTATCAAATATATTATGCCGTAAATTCCTGCAAATAACAGGATTAAAGCAAATTCTATAAGCATAAAAACGATATTTTTAATCACTGCATATTTAAGTGAAATTTGGTCATTATATGTACTTTTATGGACACCCACAAGAAATGCAAATATAATACCCATAATCACGTAACCTATAAAACCGAAAGTCAGAAGCCTTGCGAATGCACAACCGATAACAAACCCTGCAATCTGTGGGAAAAGCATTTTAAATACTGCATAACCGGTAGCATTTTCACTGCTTGACGTACGTGAACGTGTCGGAATACCCATTTTTTCAAGTTCAGTTTTTGAAAAGTATTTTTCCAAAGAGTCTTTTTTGTTTTTCGGAGAATTATTCATACCAGTCAGCAGACTACTTTTCGGAAGGTCTATTTTGTTATTATTGATGTCCTGAATTTCTTCATATCCTCGTGATGCATATAGTTGGTAATCGTCTTTCAGGTCATTCAATGCGTTTTTAATATCGTCTTTAAGTTCATTCTTATTCATAAGCCCCCTGCCCCGCCCTTTCTTTACAGTCGATACATGGTAATAACAATAATACAATCTTGTTTCCGAAAAAACAATTCCTGCATAACAATACACTTGTAAGTTATAGGTGAGTGTAACAATAAAATTTTAAGACCACTCATATCACTTTTATTCTTGACAAAATAAGTTATGCGTTAAAGCATGGTGTTATCCGCCCTGTAAAAAACATACCAAATAAGAATTATTTTTCAATAAGGTCAACAGTCCAGTTGATACGCTGAATATTCACGTCAAGTTCACGGAGTTGTTTTGACATAGTATCAACTTTTTTCTGTAATTCAGCAACATCAACAGTACTGTGTACTTTTATTTCCTTGTTTGAATAACGGTCTATAACTTCACCAGAACGGGAAATAAAAGCTCTCATCACTGATATTTTCTTTTTTAAAACGTCCTTTTCCGCAATCATATCAGTAAGTGAAATACCATTTTCAACCGTGATGCAATTGGTGTAATTTATGTTTTTAATCAGTTTTGCCATTTCGTCGGAAACGCTGTCGAGTTCCGCAATCAGTGTATACGGATTTTCAGCCGGTTTTTCACCCTCCTGAACTTTGGCATTCTGGTTAAGTCTTACTGCAAGCTGTCCTATTTTAGTTTTCATTTCTGCACGAAGTGCAAGAGCCTCAGCAAGTTTCATTTATAACCTCCTTTACGGTATAGAAAAAATGACTTTCATGCTATCCGGAACGTATTTATTAATAATTTCCTCGAACATCGGGAAAATATCTTCACGCCTGTTTCCGAAAACACCACACCCGAAAGCTCCCAGTATCAGAATATCAGTATTCTTTTCAACCGCAAGCATGATTATTTTTTCAATACGTGTTTTCATGATTTCATTTATTTTTTTCTGTGAAAACATAAATTTAGCAAAAGTCCTGTTTACTGCCGGACTTGTTATAAAATTGCATAATACAGACTTTTCAAGCATTATGCCGGAATCATCACGGATAACAGGAACGTTTTCCGAATAAATCATAATATCAGTATAATCAGGTGTGACATGAAGTCTGTTTCTGTTATAATATTCTTTTTGCGTAAGTATTGTATAATAAAGAAGCGATGCACGACAGAGACTTTCTTCCTGTGCGTTACCGCCCAGAACGTAAGCACCTCCCGCTTGTTTTGCATTGGCAAAATTAAGTGCAGTAATTTTTTTTCCCTGTCCGGAGCGTGAAAGAATTGCCTGTATAGTAGTTGCTTTTTCGGTATTTTCAGATACGGAAAAATATTTTTCACGTTGTATGGGATTTCCGGAAAAAGAATTTACTGTTTCAGAAATCATGTTGAAATTTCCGTTTTTGAAAATACGGTCATTTTCAGATTTTATTTTCATGTATTTATACATGGACATAATTTACTAGCTCCGTATTATTTGTGTCGGATTTTTCAGTGATATATTTAAATCTTCATCAATTACAAAATCAATGTATCTATCTTGATAATAACAATCAAGCATTAATGTCGCTTCTCCTTGTGCTGTCGCTTTTACTACACAATAGGTATAACCTTTAGGATATGTTCCGTAATAATAGACAGTATCAGAATCTGTAATTTCAATCATTTCAGGTGTTTCGTTTTTGTACATACATGAATCAATGCTTTTTATTTCCTGAACACAGCCATTCTGTTCGTAAAATACGGGAGTTTTCCACTCGTAAAATACGGGAGTTTTCCACATAATTAAAGCCTCATCGTCCTGAATAAATACTGATACTTGTGAACTTGCTGAGTTATCATATTTTTTTAAAAGGCTATAATCATATCTGTTTTCCGAAAGTTTCGGCTTTGTCTGTTCGATAAGCTCTTTTTTCATCAGGCACAAATCAAACACATCAAGTTTCCCGTCTTCATAGAAATCAGCAGCTGACCAGTTTATAAAGTCAGTATCAAAACCGGATAACAGCCATTTTTGAAACAATACAACATCAGATGTGTTGAATATGCCATCACCATTTACATCACCCTGTACTTCGGCACTTTCAGGCTGAACATCTGCAACAGCCGTCAATGAAACACAAGAAAACAACATAGCAACTGAAAGCAATACAACCGGCAATTTTTTCATAATATACACCTCTGGCAATTTTTTATAATCCTGCTCCGGTTAAACGGAGCAGGTTATATATTTTTACTTCATTGATTCCCTTGTATAGTCAAGAAGTCCGCCGGCAAGCATAATATCCTTAGTACGTCCGGAGAGTTCACAAAGTACCGGAATTTCTTTTCCGTTTGTCTTGTTAAATACAGTAAGTTCAGACTGTCCGTTTTCAACAGCTTTTCTGATGTCAGCTAAAACAAGTTCGTCACCCTGATTAATGCTATCATAGTCTGCTTCATTCACGAATGTAAGTGGAAGAATACCAGCATTTATGAGGTTAGCACGGTGGATACGTGCAAATGACTTGACAAGTACAGCCTTTACACCGAGATACAACGGTGCAAGTGCAGCGTGTTCACGTGATGAACCCTGTCCGTAATTTGAACCACCTACAATAATGCTCTTTCCGAGTGCCTTAGCTCTTTCAGGGAAGCTCTCATCACATACGGCGAAGCAGTGCTGTGAGATTTTCGGGATATTTGAACGCAACGGAAGTATTTTAGCACCAGCAGGCATAATATGGTCTGTAGTGATGTTATCGCCTACTTTAAGTGAAACAGGTGCGTCAATAGTTTCAAGGAGCGGTGAAGTTTCCGGATAAGGCTTTATATTTGGTCCTCTCAGGATTTCTACACTGTCCATTTCCTCAGCCGGAGCAGGTGGCACAACCATATTATCATTGATTGAGAATATTTCAGGGAGTTTAAATTCAGGCATATCACCGAGTTCACGTGGGTCTGTAAGATAGCCTGTAAGTGCGGAAACGGCTGCCATTTCAGGTGATACAAGATAAATCTGACCGTCCTTCGTTCCGGAACGTCCCTCAAAATTTCTATTGAAAGTACGGAGTGAAATTCCCTTTGAGTTCGGTGACTGTCCCATACCAATACATGGACCACAAGCACTTTCAAGGATTCTTGCACCTGCTTCAATAAGGTCAGATAATGCACCATTCTGTGCAAGCATATTAAGTACCTGTTTAGAACCAGGAGCAATTGAAAGTGAAACGTCCGGATTAACTGTCTTGCCCTTCAGGATATGTGCGACTTTAAGCATATCAAGTAGTGATGAGTTTGTACATGAACCAATACAAACCTGGTCAACTTTAAGTCTGCCGATTTCCTCAACGCTCTTAACGTTATCCGGTGAGTGCGGACAAGCAGCAAGCGGAACAAGTTCGCTGAGATTGATTGTGAGTTCTTCGTCATAAACTGCATCTTCGTCGGCAGAAAGAGGAGTCCAGACTTCCTCACGGCACTGTGCCTTAAGGAACTGTTTTGTAGTTTCATCAGACGGGAAAATAGATGTAGTAGCACCTAATTCAGCGCCCATGTTGGTAATTGTGGCACGTTCCGGAACGGAGAGAGTCTTTACACCTTCGCCACAGTATTCGATAACTTTTCCGACACCACCCTTTACGGAGAGACGACGGAGAACTTCTAAAATGACGTCCTTAGCGGCTACCCACGGACGAAGTTTTCCGGTGAGTTCTACCTTTACAACTTTAGGACAGGTAATATAATATGCACCACCACCCATAGCTACAGCGACGTCAAGACCGCCTGCTCCGATAGCAATCATACCGATACCACCACCGGTAGGGGTGTGACTGTCCGAACCGATAAGGGTCTTGCCTGGAATGCCGAATCTTTCAAGATGTACCTGATGACAAATTCCATTGCCGGGGCGTGAGAAGTATATACCGTGTTTCTTTGCAACGCTTCCGATAAAACGGTGGTCGTCGGCATTTTCAAAACCGTTCTGGAGTGTGTTATGGTCGATGTATGCGACTGAACGTTCAGTCTTTACACGTGGTACACCGATAGCCTCAAATTCGAGGTAAGCCATAGTGCCTGTAGCGTCCTGTGTAAGTGTCTGGTCAATGCGGATTCCGATTTCCTGACCCTTGACGTATTCACCGTCAACAAGGTGTGCTTTAAGTATTTTTTCAGTAAGGGTTAAACCCATTTTTAATCATTCCTTTCATTGTTATGATTTTATTGTACACCAAATAACAGACTTTGTCAAGATTTAAACAAGCCAAAAATAAAAAAAGAGGTCACAAAATAGTGACCTCCTTGTCTGTCGGGATTATTATATCATATCTTTCCGGAAATGTCAAGATTTTTTTTCAGATGCAGTTTCTTTTCCAACTGTATAAAATTTATCAGTATGCAGATATTTATTAGTATGATAATTAAAAATATATTCATATTTTTTAATATGATGAACAGGTTTATAAAAAAGTCCGTTATTGTTAATGATGCTCCTAATGCACAATATATATTAACAATAATAAATAAAGCAATCGGAATATTAAAGATTGAAGATGCGATAATATATCCCTTATAACTTACAATCAAACCATTCTGCTTAACTTTGTATACTATAAGAGTAATAATACAGCATATTGTACCTATCAGTGATAAGAAAAATAATTCTGCAATTAAATAAGATATACTTGCTGATTCTATATAATAAGGTCTTATTATGTTTTTTTCAACACTATACGAAATATCCTGTAAATAAAAGTTTCCCGCTGAAACAAGAGGTATTTCCTTTGAAATTTGCAGAATATTCCCGTCTTTGTCGAATACGGCAATATGACATTTTTTGTACTTATCGCAGAACTTTAAAAACATATCCTCATCATCATAAGGGTAATCTTTATAACAATCTCCATAATATGACACACCTATACATTGATATATTTCAGAGGGAGTACCATTATATTTTTCATCTGAATTAAGATAATTTTCAGAATCACGTATTGTAATACCTAAATGTGATTCTGAAATGTGCATAAGCATACTACGATAACCGTCCTTATTGTAGTTTACTATTTCGCTGTCTTCGGGAATTTTTATATCACCCTTAATAGTGCAGTTGTAGGACGTGTAAAATTCGTCGGTTTCGTCAAGCGGAATAAGCAAATCAACGTATTTATCTGCCATATATTCGCCTTTAAAATCAAAGTCAAAATGATCACTGCAATGCCAACCACAACCGCTTAATATAAACATAACTCCGACAAGCAGAAACGCTATAATAAAAAACCTTGCTTTCTTCATAGAATCACCGTCCTTTGTGAATATTATGCATAAATTTCATGTAACAGTCAATTAATCCGAAATGACAAATATTTACAATAAAAAAACAGCTCTGATTTTTTTCAGAGCCGTTTTAATTTTAGTTATTCTCAAAATGTCACGAAATCTTCATAGATAGTAATTGTCTGTAAGATTTCGTGTTATGTCTGATTGTTTCTGAAACTATCAATTGTCTTTCCTGACGACGTTTTCCAGACCTTCCAGCCGTTATTTGATTTTCCAAGCGGAATCCAACCCGCCTCAGACGGTGAATTACACTCTTTATCTTCTATTAAAATATTATTCTGAATTACTGCCGTACGTCGTGATTCTGGAACTCTCAAACCAGAAGATAAAATTGGTGCGCATATGCTTCCTTTCAGAACAATTAAACGTCCGTTTTCGACTTTCATTTTAGCAGTAACTTCACCGAATCCCCTTCTGTTCGCTTTCAGATAATAAACGCCTTCCGGAATCAGTGCAATATCTGCCCTTATCTGCCTGTTTTCTGTAGCATCTGTAAATGTTTGCTCCTTTGTTTCATTTTCGGGATATATTTGTCTGCCTTCAAATGATGTATGTAGCTTAACATGCAAAACGTCAAAAATCAGCCTAAAAAATTTACGGAATGTAAAAATTACAAAAGTACATTTAAATTTA
>JAMPEF010000032.1 GCA_023665275.1 Alistipes senegalensis
ACTGTAAATCTGTTGCTTTTCAGCTTCGATGGTCCGAATCCATCCTCTCCCACCAGAAATTCCCCGAAAAAAATTTTTTCGGGGTTATTTTATTTTCAGCCTTGCAGTATGCAAGGGCTTTTTTATGTCCGGAAAAAAAGTTATTCTGCACGGAAAATATATCACATTGTGCATAAATATATTTATTCTGCTGTGAGGTACAAACATGATGGAAAATTTCAGCTACTATAACGGTTTTGAAGGTGAACCGGAATATACTTTCTGTCTTTATGGTGGCAATTTTCCCGTTGAAAAAATACACCTGTGGGACGGCTATTTCAGTGATATAATCAATACTATTGAACCCACTCAAAACGGCTGGACAAGTCTTGCTGAATATTATCATATGTGTATTGATTTCGATAATGATAACTGGAAAGTCCCTGATATTAAATCAGCTTTACAGCAACTTAAAAGTATTGATACTTCAAAAATCAGATTTCCGAAAAGTCATGAAGTTCTTAAAATCCTTATTGAAATGTTCACAAAAGCCTATGAAAATCATCTTATTGTATATATAAAATATTCCTGAGGTGTAAAAAATGACTGAAAATCTTTACTGTAAAATATTTATTGATACAATTTCAGAATATGATGTTTTATTTGAAATAGTAAGAAATTTCATTAATGGTAAAAAACAAGCTGTATCTTTTATAGATTCAGACTGGTGCAGTTTAAGTATCCTGAAAAACAAGGAATATATTTCAAAAAGTAAAGATTTTCTTTACTGGAAATACATTATTGATATTGAAAACAAAAACGTCACCGAAAATACCTATATAAACAACATCAGACAATTTATTTATTTCCTGAAAAAAATAACTCTGTTGTCTGTGCCTGTGATTTTGAGGAACGTTTAATATAAAAAAATAATTCGGAGGAATTTAAAATGATTAGAAATGATTTAAGAAATATTGCAATTATCGCCCATGTTGACCACGGTAAAACTACTCTTGTTGACGAAATGCTTAAACAAGGTGGTGTTTTCCGTGAAAATCAGAACGTCGCTGAAAGAGTCATGGACTCAAACGACATTGAACGTGAAAGAGGTATCACAATTCTTGCAAAAAATACATCTGTTATGTACAATGACATTAAAATAAATATTATTGATACTCCTGGACACGCTGATTTCGGTGGTGAAGTCGAAAGAGTTCTTGAAATGGTAGACGGTGTACTTCTCCTCGTCGACGCTGCCGAAGGTCCTATGCCACAGACACGTTTCGTACTGTCAAAGGCACTTGAAATGGGTCATAAAATTATCGTCGTTGTAAATAAAATTGACCGTCCCGATGCACGTCTTGACGAAATCGGAGATGAAGTACTTGAACTCCTTTTAGAACTTGATGCAAGTGATGAACAGCTTGAAAGCCCGATAATTTTCTGCTCCGGACGTAGTGGTACAGCCTCACTCAGCCAGTATGAAACAGGTACAGACCTTAAACCGCTTTTCGATACTATCATAAACTACATTGAAGCCCCTAAAGGCAATGAAAATGAACCATTACAGATGCTTATTTCCTCTATTGACTATAACGAATACGTCGGAAGAATCGGTATCGGACGTATTGTAAGAGGAAACATAAAAGTAAATCAGCAAGTTACAGTATGCGACTACACAGAATCAAAGAAAAACTATAATTCAAAAATTGTCTCACTTTTACAGATACAAGGACTTAATCGTGTACCCGTTCAGCAGGCTACAGTCGGTGACATAGTATGGATTTCCGGTATCGAAAATATCACAATCGGTGACACTATATGTGCGGTTGATACTCCTGAACCGTTACCGTTTGTAAAAATCAGTGAGCCGACTGTTGAAATGACATTTTCTGTAAATGACAGTCCATTTGCCGGACGTGAGGGAAAATTTGTCACATCACGCCAGCTTCGTGAAAGACTTTTCCGTGAACTCTTGAAAGACGTTTCACTTCGTGTTACTGAAACAGAAACTACTGATTCTTTCAGTGTTGCCGGACGTGGTGAAATGCATCTTTCGATACTTATTGAAAATATGCGTCGTGAGGGCTATGAACTTTCCGTATCAACACCACGTGTACTCTACAAAGAGGGTGAGGACGGCAGAAAACTTGAACCGATTGAACGTCTTGTTATTGACGTTCCGGACGATTGTGTAGGTTCTGTAATGGAAAAAGTATGCAGTCGTAAGGGTGAAATGACCAATATGCACCCACAAGGTAGCCGTACAAGAATTGAGTTTCTTATTCCAGCACGTGGACTTTTCGGCTATAAGAGTGAATTTCTTACCGACACAAAGGGTGAGGGCATTATGAGCCACGTTTTCGAGGGATACGAGGCTTATAAAGGTGATATTGACAGACGTAAAACCGGTTCACTTGTATCATTCGAGACCGGCGAGGCTGTAACATATGGTCTTTATAACGCACAGGAACGTGGTCAGCTTTTCATACCGGCTGGAACACCGGTTTACGAGGGAATGATAGTCGGTTCTTCACCGAAAACAGATGACCTTGTTGTCAACGTATGCAAGAAAAAACATCTCACAAATACCCGTGCAAGCGGTAGTGATGATGCTTTAAGACTTGTGCCACATAGAATTTTAAGTCTTGAAGATTGTTTGGAATTTCTTGCCGACGACGAACTTTTAGAAGTAACACCCGAATCACTTAGAATACGCAAGAGAATTTTAAACAACTCACAGAGAGCAAAGCAGAGAGCTAAATAATTTTCCGGAAATCCACACACGTTAAACATATATTTTACAGGTCGGAAAGTTATTATTGAATATCACGTGACACGAGGTTAAAATATGAAAAAATTTTTAACATTGATATTATTTTGTTGTATGCTGACGTCTTGCAGTAACAATAACAAAAATTCAGTTTCGGAAAATATATCTGAAATCCCCTCCGTTGCAGACGGTGAAGTAGGTGAAATAATAACTCCCGACGAAAACGACAAGGATTATGATTTAGGTGAATACAGATACAGCCCCGACGGTACTAAACTTTATTTTAATGACGACGAGTACCCGAAAGAATTAATTTTAACTCTTGAAAAATATTTCCGGTCGCTTGCGGAAAATGATTTTGAAAAATTCAAATCCTGTCTTTATCCGGCGTACATCGACGAAATGACAGTTTTTCTTGAAAAAAATTATTCATACGGTCTTGACAAATCTTTTGAAAATCAACGTAAAAATCTTATTGAAAAAGCCGGAGGTGACTTTAAAATAACCCGTCTCCGTTCTGAAAAGACCGCTGAAAATACTGACGAAATTATAAAAGAATTTTTCACATCATTTGATGAAATTTTTGAAAAGGATTTCTACACGGAAGTTAAAAATAATATTGATAATTTTTATCATATGACTTTTTATGTCATGGCTGAAAATTCTGAAAATGCAGAAATATTACTTTTAAGTGAATATGAAATAGTCTTTTCTGAAAAAGATGGTGTTTATTATACTTTCGGATAAGGAGGTTTTAACATGAAAAAATTTATAATTCTTGCGTGTGCTTTTATGCTTGCTTGTGTGTCGTGCAGTGAGGAAAGTTCCGGCACGTCGGGTGAGAGTAAGAATATGCTTGTAAGTGATAATGTAGGTGACGGAATAAATGTCAATAAAAATGAAATGCCATTCGGTGCGACCATGACCGATTTATACCCCGATGATGTACCCATTGCTATTTCATATGAAAACCGTTTCATGACCGCCGACGAGGCTAAAAAAATATCTGATTATATTTCGGCAGTAAATACCTGTGATGTGGAACTTATGCAGAAAACTTGTTATCCGTCGTATCTTGAATATCTTGTGGAACAGTACGAAAATACGGACGTTCAAAATTATCTTGATACAAGACACCAAACTATAGCCAGTACCTACACCAACGGTGAATTTGATTTCAATTATATTCTTATAAATTCCCTTATGGACGAAAACAATGACGATTCAGATACGGGATTCTCACAGCTTGATACAAAAATACATGAAAAATCCCCCGATGCTGAAATAACATCAAGAAAAATGGTCGGAATAGATGTACTATATTCTCTTGAAAACGATGATGGCAGTTATTCGCTTTCCATGCGGACGGGTTCGGACATGATACTTTATATATACACAATTGACGGGCAGATTTATATATTATAATAACAAATCCGGACACATGATGTCCGGATTTTTTGTAATTATAATTCTATCTGTGTAGAGTAGTTAGGAGCTTCCTTAGTGATGTAAATATCATGTGGGTGACTTTCCTTGAGACCTGCTCCGGTGATTTTTATAAACTTTGCTTTTTCGTGCAGTTCCGGAATAGTTTCACAGCCACAATAGCCCATGCCTGAACGTATTCCGCCGACAAGCTGGAAAATAGTATCAGCAACAGCACCCTTGAATGGTACACGACCCTCAACGCCCTCAGGAACAAGTTTTTTAGCACCCTCCTGAAAATATCTGTCTTTAGAGCCGTTAGCCATAGCACCGAGACTACCCATACCACGATATACTTTAAACTGTCTGCCCTGATAAATTTCAGTTTCACCGGGAGCTTCCGCACAACCGGCAAGCAATGAACCTAACATAACAACATCTGCACCGGCAGCAAGAGCCTTTACAATATCTCCGGAATATTTTATACCACCGTCAGCGATAACTGGTATACCGTACTTCTTGGCAACGCAAGCTACGTCATATACTGCCGTAATCTGTGGTACGCCGATACCTGCAACAACTCTTGTTGTACATATAGAGCCAGGACCTATACCGACCTTTACACAATCTGCACCGGCTTTTATAAGGTCTTCAGCGGCTTCAGCGGTAGCGATATTACCGGCAATAACCGGAATATCCGGATAAGCCTCTTTAACCATGCTGAGACATTTAAGAATATTTGCACTATGACCATGTGCAGAATCAAGTACAAGTACATCTACCTGTGCTTCAATAAGAGCCTTTGCCCTTTCAAGAACGTTAGCAGTCACGCCGATAGCCGCACCACAGAGAAGTCTTCCACGACTGTCACGGGCGGAATTAGGAAACTGTACAGATTTTTCAATATCCTTAATAGTGATAAGACCTTTTAAAATTCCGTCGTCATTTACTATAGGGAGCTTTTCAATTTTATTTGAGCGGAGAATTTCCTGTGCCTCCTTAAGAGTTGTACCGACAGGCGCAGTGATTAAATTTTCCTTGGTCATAACTTCTGAAATCTTGGAGCTGTAATCATTCAGGAAGCGCATATCCCTGTTAGTGATAATTCCGACAAGTTTATTTTTATCATCAACAATCGGAACACCCGAAATTCTGTATTTACCCATCAGTTCGTCAGCGTCTGCAACGATATGGTCTTCTGTGAGTGAGAACGGGTCAACGATAACGCCGTTTTCAGAACGCTTTACCTTGTCCACTTCCTCTGCCTGCTGTTCTATGGACATATTCTTGTGAATAATTCCTATACCTCCCTCACGGGCGATAGCAATAGCCATACGGGAATCAGTAACGGTATCCATAGCAGCGGTCATGACGGGGGTATTAAGACGGATTGTCTTTGTCAGATTAGTTCCTAACTTAATCATGTTAGGGGTAACATCTGATTTTGCGGGAATAAGAAGTACATCGTCAAATGTGAGACCCTCTTTCTGAAATTTACTGTTCATGTCAGTCAGCATAAAAAATTTCCTCCTTATAAAATTATTATCTTTAATAATACTCTTTTTCAGACGGAATGTCAAGACTTTTCATGAAATGCGGATATAAAAGTTTTTTGTATAAATCGGGTTTCTTTTGGCGAAAACGGCAAATGAAGAATTTTTTTCCGAAATAATACAAATAGTAATAACACTTATTATATCATTGCTTATCATCGTCTATAATGCCTTCATAGCTGTCTTCTTCCTGCTGTTGTTCTTCGATTTTACGGGCTTTTCTGACGTCTGCCGGTGCGCCTTTCTTGTTACGCATCATAAGTATGACTGCAAATACAGCCACTGCTATGACCACTCCGACAGCTATTATTATAAAAGCCA
The DNA here is from genome assembly GCA_023665275.1 of Alistipes senegalensis. Taxonomy (GTDB): domain Bacteria; phylum Bacillota; class Clostridia; order Oscillospirales; family Ruminococcaceae; genus Ruminococcus. The sequence goes on from JAMPEF010000032.1 coordinate 6,052, forward strand.
TCTGTTTTATGTTTCTGTCGGCTACAGTATAATCAATGCCGTTTTCCTTAGCATATTTCAGTGCAGACGAACCGGAATATACACCCATGCTGAAATCCTCTGTTTTTTTGTACCCATCTTCACTGGTAGTATATCCAAAAGAATTATCACCAATTGTCTGAACGCTTTTCGGAATATTTATTTTAGTGAGATTCTCACAGCCTAAAAAAGCGCTTTCACCTATGGAGGTTACACCCTCAGGGATTATCACTTTATTTAAAGCCATACAAAATGCAAAAGTTTCATCTGCTATATCTGTTACAGTAAGCGGTATTGAGACAGTTTCCAGTGCTGAACAGTACATAAATGCACCAGCCTCCAGTATGCTGAGACCTTGTTCAAGGTCAATTTTTTTCAGTGAGGTGCAGTTTGAAAATGCGTCCGCACCTATAGTAGATACAGAAGATGGTACAAAAAGGCTTTCTATTTCTGTACAGCCAGAAAATGCACCCGGCTTTATTACTGTTATATTGTTGTCAATGTATAAATCGCCTTTCAGTTCAACAGAACCACGGTAAATTTCAGATTTGGAACTGTTCATCAGTATACCGTCCTCAGATACAAATGACGGACAGTCAGAGGCATCAAATTCTTTCAGTGACCAGCAGTCAGTAAACGCTTCCGGATTTATGGTAGTCAGCGATTCCGGAAGCTTTATACTTTCAAGACTTGTACACTGTGCAAATGCATAGTTTCCTATAGTCGTGAGAGTATCAGGGAGACTTACTTCACTTAATGACGTACAGCGCATAAATGCACATGAAGATATTTCCGTTACGTTTTCCGGAATTGTAATTTTCTTAAGAGATGTACAACCTGCAAATGCATTCATACCAATAGAACGCACAGTATCAGGTATTTTAAGTTCAGATATTCCGGAACAGCCTATAAAAGCGCCATCGCCTATTGCCGTGACAGCATAGCCGTTACGCATTGAAGGAATTGAATTTATTATTGAATTTGCGTCACAGCCGATAATAGTATATGAACCGTTTACAAGTTCATAGGTAAAATTTCCGTCTGTCAGTGTTTCGTCGGGATTCATAAGCCCTTCTTCAGCAAAAGCATTTACAGACCCCATATACGAAAATGTCATTACTGCGGTAAAAGCTGTCATAAAAAATTTTTTCAGATTCATATTACTTTCCTTTCTTTTTGGATTTTCTGAATATCGCAAAACCTGAAATTCCGGCTACCAATGTCACAAATATACCACCTACAGCCCATAAAAAGCCTTTTACTACATTTTTTCCGCCGATTTCAACAGTACCGCTTACTACTTTTATTCCGCACGCTCTGGCGTAATTATATGCGGTGGAATTTTCATCGGCATAGATTTTAAATCCGTTAACTGTAGTCATATTATCAGTTTCAGCGCTGTTGCCGGAATCATCAAAACGATAACCAAAAGCATAGTCACTTATTTCACTGGCGCTTTCAGGAATTCTTATACTATTCATTTTCGGACAATCTGCAAAAGCATATATTTCAACGCTTTTAAGACTGTCGGAAAGTTCAGCCTTTGAAAGATTTTTACTTCCCTCAAATGCGTATGCGCATATTCTTTCCACACCGGATAAGTCAACTTTTTCAAGAAAATTATTATTACAGAAAGCTGAAACAGATATTTCCGTAACACCCGACGGTACTTTAAATTCCTTATCAGTTTTTGATGCCGGATATGCAAGAAGTATTGTTTTTTCTTTATTGTAAAGTACACCGTTTTCAGAAAAATATGCCCCGTCACCGTCCGTGACGTTTATTGACTGTAAATTCATACACGACATAAAAGGTTCATTGCCCTGAATTTCCTTACAGTTGCCGGAAATATTTATATTTTCCAGTGCGTCGCACATAACAAAAGCACTTTCACCGATAGTTTCAGCACCGTTTATTGTAAGGTTTTTAAGGTACGTACAGCCATAAAATACAAGTTTATCGATTGTTTTTACAGATTCCGGAATTATTATCTCTTCTGCCGTTGAGGATTCAAAAGCGCTTGTATATATTCTTGTAACGGGCATACCGTTTATTTCCTCCGGAATTTGTATTTTTATGTCAACGCCGTAATATCCCGTAATTACTGCCTCACCGTTTATTGAAGTATATTCAAAATCGTTGTATATATCTTTGTCAAGTGCATTATATTCAGCCTGTTCGGCGGCGGCTTCCGGAGTGGCAAAAGCAAAATCATTTTTATAGCCGTAATCCTCGTCTGCGTCCGTGGCGTAAATATGTGCCGCTGAATTATATGACCCTATTATAAGAAAATTACTAACGGGTGTTGTTTCGTCGGCGTAACCGAATGCACCATATCCTATGGAAGTTACAGAATCAGGTACTGTAACAGAAGTCATAGCCGTACCGGTAAAAGCGTACTGCCCTACCGTTGTAAGTGAAGCTGGAAGTGTAACCTCCGCAAGCGATGAACACCCTAAAAATGCACCTGTATCAATTTCAATAAGCGTATCAGGGAAAATAACTTCACTTAATGCCGTACACTCTCCGAACCCTGCAACTCCTATGTATTGTATTTTTGTACTGCTAATATCGGCTGACTTTAAAGCTGCATTTTCGTCAATGCCAAAATCACTTATACTTTCAAGCGTTGACGAAAATTTTATCTCTTCAAGTTCCGTGCCTGAAATTCCTGAAACGCCTATTTCAACTACACCCTCCGGAATAGTAAAACTTTTTCCTTTCATTTTCGGCGGATAGCATATCAGAAGACTTTTATCAGCAGTATATAAGACGCCGTTATCAACTATGTAGTTTTCATTTCCGGAATCTATAGTTATTTCCCGTAATGAAAGACAATACATAAACGGATTATCTTCTGAAATATATGTCACACCTGCCGGAATGCTTATAGTTTCGTATGGCTGGTCGGGAGTATTGCCGAAAGCCTTTCCGCTTAATTCGGTAACTGTCATTCCGTCGATTGTATCGGGAATTATAAGGTCAGTTTCAGTGCTGTTGCAACCCTCAAGGCATATACTGTTATCATCAATAACGGAGTAAACAAAATCACCGGAAGTTATATTACCGTTGTCTTCTGAATAACTTTCAGTAATTTCATTATCTTCAGTAATTTCAGTATCTGCCATTTCTGTAGTAATTTCTTCTTCTGCATACGTACAGAACGGAAACGCCATTGAAGTACATACCAGCACGGACGCTGTAAATGCTATTATTTTTTTATATCCAAACATAATTTTTACCTTTCAAAAAAATTTTTTATCTTGTACATTATATCACAGAAATTTAAATAATGCAATGTTTTCACCCAGTTTTCGTTTAATGTTCAGAAAGTAATAAAAATCAAAAAATCCCCGTGGAATTAAATTTCACAGGGATTAAATAATTATTTTCTTCTTGTCTTGTTTTTTCTGTCGGTATTGCGCTTTATGTCACAGATACGCTCTTCACTGCTCTGCTTGAAGTGTGACATCATATCTTCAAATGTCATTTCAGACTGTGGAACAGTTTTTTTCGGTTCATAGACGTTAGGGCGACTTCTGCGGTTATCGTTCTGACGGCGTGGCTTTTCGGGATTTTCAACAGCTTTCCTGATAGAAAGACTTACCTTGCCTGCTTCATTTATACCGATAACTTTTACTTTCACTTCCTGATTTTCGGCGAGATGTTCGCTTATATCGTTTACGAAAGTATCAGCGACTTCGGAAATATGTACCATACCAGTGCCGCCGCCGTCAATATCGACGAAAGCACCATATTTTGCTATTCCCTTTACTTTTCCGGTGTAGATTTTTCCAATTTCCAATTGCATAAATATATAAAACTCCTTATAAATTAGTCTCTTGATGTATCATAGAATCTTCTTTCGTCGGGGTAAGCATAGCCACGCTCCTCGACTGCAACTTTTTCCATGTATGACGAAATGTCATCACTTTCAAGTACACGCTGCAACTCTGTATTTTCTTCTTCATATGAATCAATTTCAGCCTGTATCTTTGAGAGTTCCTTTTCTTTTTCTGCACAATCTCTCTCTGTTGTCACAATAAGCACGCCGCAGCCGATAATGACCGAGACAGCAGCCAGCTTTACCAGTCCCCGATTAAACAGGCGTTTTTTACCTGTGTCATTTTTCTTTTTGTTCGGCAACGTTATTCACGTTCTTTCTTTTTTTATTTTCCTTTTTATTATACAACAAATCAGTTGTATTTAGCAATAGGAATGACTTTTTTTTATTTCTTTTAACTGAATTTTCGGAATTTGTTACAAAATTATGCCCTTTTTCCTGTAAATTTACATAAACAGACCGCACGGGACTGAAAATAAATGCAAGAATTTTCCTGATGGCATAATATATTTTTTTCATTGCACATATGATAATACTTCCAAGTGTGAAAAAATAGAAGATAAACCCTATGGCATTTCCGACGACGTAATAGAAGCGTAGTTCACCACGGGCGCATACTGTCGCAAATGACGACAAAAAAACCGCATATAATGCCATGAATACAACATCTTCAATCACGACAAGTGCGGTATTATGCGGAAACAATATTCTTGCTGTTCTGAAAACATCATAGAATATGCCTATTATAACGCCGAAAAGACAGGAAAGACCAAATAAATAAATCTCTTCATTTACGGAAAAGAACGTCTCCGGAACTTTCATTTAAAAAGTCTCCCCAGTGCTGAAAGCGGTGACTTGCGTTCCTTATCGCCGTAAACTACTGCCCATATATCGCCGGTTATAGTCATGTTGCCGGTTTCCACACTCATGGAATCAATATGTAATTCTCTGCCCTGTATAGTAAGTTCTCCCAGCTGAGTATATAAGCATATTGCCTTTTCGTCGAAACTGTCAACATCAGTTATTCCTGAGATGCTTAAATTCTTCCTGTTTTCAAGAATAAGATTTTGATTTTGTTTTATGTTATTTTCCTGCATGAATAATACCTCCGTTTTTTTATAAATTATATTCATGCGCAAGGAAAATTATTCCTGAAAAATAAAAAATTTTTTCTGGAATAAATTCCCCGTTTGTGCAGACGGGGAATTTATTCAGTCTTCTATTAGTTTTGCCCTTACAGTAACACGACTTTGTCCGTTAAGTGTACAGGTAAATAAAGTCATATCCCATGTGGAATCATTTTCCGACATCTGTTCAACGCTGTAGCCGTCTATATATTCCGTATAGGAAACAACATAATGAAATTTTTCACCGTTACAGTTTGTGAAAACTAATTCATCTCCGTCGCTTAAGTTTTTAATCATTCCGAAATGACTGTTATAATTATGGGCTGCAATGATAAAGTTGCGGGATTCCGGCGCACCTTCATAGCGACATGGTGCAATATTAAGATTGGAATAACTCCATTCATTAAGTACGGGAAGTTCAAGGGCAAGGCTTTCAATAGTAAGATAGCCACAGTAATATTGCCCGTCAAGTTCCACGGACGGCATTTCATAAGTACCGTTTTCTATAGCCTTTTCTTTCTGCCTTGCCTCCGATTCAGCAAGAACATCTCTTTTTGATTTTTCCTGTATTTTCTGTAAGTGTTCGGAATAAGTTTCCGGCGGAATATCCGGTATCATATTTTTCAGTCCGGAAAGTGCAGTCTGTGAATTTTGATAAGCTACATTACTTTCATGGAAATTATAGACACATAAAAGCACTGCCGCAAGGAACATAGCCACACCAGATATAACAAATATTTTCCATATTTTATTCATGATTATTTTCCAGCCTTTTTAATACTTTCATATTTTTCTTTTTTGTGTTCCGTAAAAATCACATCACAGAACAAATATATATATAATTATACATGATAATTACATACATGTCAAGAGAAAAAACACCGTACATATGCACGGTGCTTTTATTCATATTTATTATTCAACGCCTCCTTAATCTCCTGATTTCCCACCAGTTTATTCTGGTTTAACATCTGTACTATTTTCAGATTCAGTCATATCCTCCTCCTTGTTACTGTAAGTTGTTACTTCATCCGTTTCCAATTCGCCGTTTACTTCTACTGTGAAAGTAAGTGTATCTTTATATACACCTGCAACTTTAGCATTACCAGTAATTTTAGCGATCAGAACTTTTGTTATTTTGTTATCATAAGCCTCCTTTGAGTTAATAGTAAGTACATTATTATCTTCATTTGTTAAAGCAAAACCATTTTCGATATCTTCAATTATATCTTCAGTTTCGTTTTTTTTAGTTCCATCTTCATTATATGTTGGTGTTGTTTCAATTAAACTTGTTGGTACAAGTTCATAGGTGATATATTCTCTTTTATCTTCCTCCTCTTCATTTTTAGTTGCTATATTAAGAAGCCTCCAGTTGTTAGCACTATTTACAGATATATTCAGTGTCTGATTTTTACCAATGATAACGTTTGTTGCTGATACTCTGAATTCCACCGGTCTTGAAATATCAGCCTTACCATCCGGAATTGTAACCGTGAAGATTTGACATTATTAGTACATTCAACTGATGAATTGGTAATTATTTTCTCGCTTACTATTGTGCTTTCAGGTGCATTATCATTTGCATCTCCATCTGCCGACGAAACAACAGGCACTGCCATAGCTGTGCATATTATAAAAGCCGAGACTAAGAGATGCTAATTTTTTCATAATAAAAACCTCCTTTTAATATTTTTTTTGTTATTATGAAACAACAAGTTTTGTTTTCAAATCAGCATTATTTGTAGCGGTTTGATTTTCGTCTGTACGATAGGGCTGAACATGTATTATAGCATCGTAAACACCTGCATCAAGTCCCCTTGAAAGATTGATTTGCTGAATATGAAGACCAGCGTCAACCAGTCCGGAAGTGTAAAGTACTTCATAACCCTGTTCACTTTCATCCGGAAGTCTCAGCTCAAATGTAAGACTATATCTTCCCTCGTTCTCTTCCGGATTAAAAAAGTCAACAGCCACTTCAGAAGTATTTGCCGGAAAATCCAGTGAACTCCACCCCGGTACAGATACTCCGTCGTTTTCTTCCTCCTGTTTATCAGGTTCGACGTATTTTCCAGCATTCGGGTCGGCTTTCAGTTTCTCACCGACATCATCTATAATGATGTCTTCGGGAACAGCGTCTTTCTTAATTAAAGGAAGAGCTATAATTACACCAGCTGTGATAATCAGAAGCGCTATAGCCAACGGTTTAAACCACTTCGTCTGCCATAATTACAAACTCCTTTCAGAATTATCTTATTTTTCTCTTTCTTCTTTACTGATATTATTATATCACTTGTTTCTGATTTTGTAATCATTATTTTCAAGTGAATTTCCCATAAAAATCAGGTATTGCTTTAAACTGACATTAACATTATATCATAAAAAACAGCCTTGTCAATAATTTTTAAGATTTTCGCAATATTAAACGGGTATAAAAAAGCACCATGCATGTCTGTACGGTGCTTCTGAACGATATTTCTATAATCCTTAATGAAAGGATTGCTTATAATTACAACAGCTCCATAACCTGAACAGTCATAACCAGCGGTTTGAACCTCTTTTAATTTTATAACTTCTTCTTTTTCATTCTTGTTCGGTTGCGGATTATTTCTGTTCTGTTTTATCTTCGTCTGTCATAATTATAAGCGCCTTTCATAATTATCTTGATACTCTTTTTTCTTTTTTATTTTCCTTTTTTTTCAGGGGATTTTTTTATTTTTATTTTTTTGTGTTCCCCTTTACTGATTATATTATAGCATCGTTTTCAGAAAATTACATCATTAATTTCAAGACCAAATCCGGTAAAAATCAGACATAATTTATCCTTATTAAACGGATATATGTTTAATCACCTGTTTTTCCGTATCTTTCATATAAATATACTATGAAAGGAGGCATTTTTTTATGGAGAAGATTTTTCAGAAAGTTTCAGCGATAATCTTTGCAGTATGCGGATTCATGTGGGGAAAGTTCGATGGTCTCTTATATGCACTTGTAACATTTATGATACTTGACTATATAACCGGTGTTATATCAGCCTATATAAGAAAGGAAATATCTTCCTCAGTGGGTTTCAAGGGTATAGCAAGGAAAGTGTTTATAATGGTACTTGTTGCCGTGGGACATATTCTTGATACACAGGTTATCGGCTCAGGTTCTGTATGTCGTTCAGCCGTGATAGGTTTCTATATTTCCAACGAGGGAATATCAATTCTTGAAAACGCCGCCAGAATAGGTCTTCCGCTCCCCGAAAAGCTGAAAGACATTCTTGCAAAACTCAGAGACAGCGACAAAAAATAAATTTGACATATGCCGGAAAAAGTGCTATAATGTTTTTACATTAAAGAAAAGAGGTTTTTTTATCATGGCAAAAGACAAAAAACTTGTAACTGAAATCACCTCAATGGACGAGGATTTCGCACAGTGGTACACCGACATATGTAAAAAGGCTGAACTTGTAGAATATACAAGTGTAAAAGGCTGTATGGTCATACGTCCTTACGGCTATGCTATATGGGAAAATATTCAGAAAATTCTTGACGGAATGTTCAAGGCTACCGGACACGAAAATGTTTGTATGCCTATGTTCATTCCGGAAAGTCTCTTACAGAAAGAAAAAGACCATGTAGAAGGTTTTGCTCCGGAAGTGGCATGGGTCACACACGGTGGCAGTGAAAAACTTGAAGAAAGAATGTGTGTACGTCCTACATCTGAAACGCTTTTCTGTGAGCATTACGCAAATATCGTACATTCATACCGTGATTTGCCGAAACTCTACAATCAGTGGGTAAGCGTTGTACGCTGGGAAAAAACTACACGTCCTTTTTTACGTTCAAGAGAGTTCTTATGGCAGGAAGGTCATACTATCCATGCAACCGCTGACGAGGCTGTTGAAGAAACAGAAAAAATGTTGAATGTCTATGCACAGTTCTGTGAGGAATCCCTTGCAATGCCTGTTGTAAAGGGCAGAAAAACAGAAAGCGATAAATTTGCCGGTGCTGTATCGACTTATGCAATAGAGGCTCTTATGCATGACGGCAAAGCCTTACAAGCTGGAACTTCCCACTATTTCGGCGACGGTTTCGCAAAGGCTTTTGGTATCGAATACACGGACAAGGCAAATAAAAGAGTAAATCCACATCAGACAAGCTGGGGTGTTACAACACGTCTTATAGGTGCGGTAATCATGACACACGGCGACAATAATGGTCTTGTACTTCCACCGGCAGTTGCTCCGGTACAGGCTGTAATTATTCCCGTCGCACAACACAAAGAGGGTGTACTTGAAAAGGCAGACGAACTTAAAAAACGTCTTGCTGAATCCGGTATCCGTGTGAAACTCGACGACAGCGAAAACTCACCGGGCTGGAAGTTCGCTGAATATGAAATGAAGGGTGTTCCGGTACGTATCGAAATAGGACCAAGAGATATTGAAAATAATCAGTGTGTCATAGCATCACGCTGGAACGGTGAAAAAATTATCATTCCGCTTGATGAACTTGAAACAGCTGTACAGCAGAAATTAAAAGAGGCACATGACGGTATGTTCAATAAAGCCCTTGAAAATCAGAATAAAAGGACTTATACTTGTACATCTCTTGATGAAATAACAAAAGTTCTCACTGAAAACGGTGACGGCTTTATAAAAGCTATGTGGTGCGGTGAAGAATCCTGTGAAGACGAAGTCAAGGAAAAAACCGGTGTCGGTTCAAGATGTATTCCGTTTGAACAGGAGAATATTTCCGATAAGTGCGTATGTTGTGGAAAACCCGCTAAACATATGGTTTACTGGGGCAAGGCTTATTAATTAAACAAAAAGACTGAAATTTAATTTTCAGTCTTTTTTTATTTTTTATGTAAAATATACTTGACATTTTTTGCAAAGTATGCTATACTAAAAATGCAACGTTGACTTTACATTTTAAGGAGAGTGTTTTTTGAATACAAAAATTAAAGAACTCAGAAAAGCAAATAAACTATCACAGGAAGAACTTGCTTTAGCGGTAGGTACTACCAGACAAACAATTACATCTATTGAAACAGGTAAATATATTGCTTCACTACCTCTTGCTTATAAAATATCACATTTTTTCGGGCTTACAATAGAAGAAGTATTTGATTTATCTGAATATTCTGACTAAAAGGAGGTCTATGCAATGGAGAAATACAGAAAAAATCTGATTTTAAGAATTTTAGTCCTGTCTTTTGTCGTGTTACTGGCAGCAGGACTGGGAATATTCAATGTTTTCGGCACAAATGAAAATATTAAAGAAAATGTTATTTTTAGTTTTCAGTGCGGTTTTATTACAGGTCTTGGACTGGTGTCAGTTTTGCTTATTATTCATTACAGCAAAGCAGTGAAAGATTCGGATAAACTGAACCTCTTGTTTAACAAGGAAAATGATGAAAGACTTAAATATATAAAGTCTAAATCGGGTATGCCGATGTTGCTGATTACTTCTATGATAATGATTTTTAGCGGAACTATTTTCGGCTATTTTAACACAACCGTTTTTTATACCTTGATTGTTGCTTCTATGTGTCAGTTACTTATAGCCGGCATTGTAAAAATGGTCTACATGAAAAAAATGTAAAACTGCATACATAAAAGGACTGACTAAAAAAATCAGTCCTTTTTATTTATTGTTATTCTAACTCCGGAATATCATCAAGTGGTAAATCCTCAACTTTGAGAAGATTTATATCAATCATCTGTATAGCAAGTGCGTCCTTAGTTGTCACACCGTCACTGTTTCCGACTACATCGGCATTTTTACTACCATTTTCCGTAAGTTTGTACTCGTCCGGATTTGAAAGCGCCTGCATTATAAGTACAGCGTCTGCAACATTTACTTTGCCGTCTTCGTTGGCATCGCCATATACAGTTTCTACATCGCCCATACCCATAACATACAATGAATTTATGGTCATAATAGTAGTGTTCTTATAGTCAAGAAATTCTATATGTACTGCTTTACCCGTACCGACAGCCTTTATTTTTTCCATATCCTCCGCTTTTGCAACAGTAAAAGTACCTTTTGTCTGGAATGTAACTGTATTATCTCCAATCTCTGTTATGCAATCAACAAATTTCTGTATTTTCTGGTCTTCGCCAGCAGTTGTAGTAACAGTAGTTGTTGTAGTTGTATTGGTAGTTGTAGTTTGTGTAGTAGTTGTAGTAGTGCCTGTTGATTCTATGCCGTCTATGATAGAATAGAAAGATTCTTTAGCCGTATAGTCTTCATTAAAGAGAAGCGGATATTTAGAGGCTCTCCAGCTCATATCGTCGGTAGTACCCCAGAACGTAACACATGAAATATTATCTTTCTGTGCAACTATAGCGTCCATTATGTCGCTGTAATACTGTGCCTGTTGCTTGAAACTTTCCTCATCGTTACCGTTTACAGTAACATCAAGTTCTGTTACCTGAACATCAAGACCCGTCTCACAAAATTTGTCAAGAGCCTTTTTATAGACGTTTACGGACGGGAATGCATCGCTTCCGGAACGTGCATCAAGATGTGACTGCATACCGATACCATCAATATAATGACCGTCGGAATTTATTTCCTCAACCATTTTGATTATAGCATCTGTTTTCTGTGGCATATATTCGTTGAAGTCGTTGTAATAGAGTTTAGTTCCCTCCGGAGCGTATTTCTTTGCGAACTCAAAAGCTGGCTTTATGAAAGAATTGTCACCGAAAATTTTAACCCATGGTGAATTTTTTGAAGCCTCTTCCTGTGTACCTGCCGGACGTGCTGAACCATCGTCAAGCCAGCATTCATTTACAACGTCATATGCATAGAAATCAATTTCCGGATATTCCTTTTCAAGTGCTTCAAAAACGTTCTTTATATAGTTTTCAAGACGGGTAAGCATTTTTTCTTTAGAAACCCAGTCACCGTTTACGTCATAGTTTTCCTTAAAGAACCATGTCGGTGTCTGCTGATGCCATACAAGAACGTGTCCACGCATGGGAATATTATTATCTCTTGCAAAGTCAAGCAGAGAACGCGCCTGGTCAAGACTTACCTGTGGATTGGTATCATCACCGTCTTTTGCCATAGCAAGACAAGCATTCTGTTCAAGAAGCGCATCGGGTTTCATTTCGTTACCGGCAGTAAAGCTGTTACAGTGCTTTAAAATAAGGTCTTTTGTTGACTGTGGTGCAAGTTCCTTTACAGTAGCAACACCACCGATTTTAAAGTAGTCGCTGTAAACGTCCTTAAGTGACGGAATATCCTCCTGAATGGAATATTTCGGAGCTTCCTTAAGTACGAAGTCGTCAATATAGATGTTATCCGTACCACCTTCAAAGTAAATCATAACATTGCTTACGTCAGCAGAAAAACTTACTTTAATATCGGTTACTTCCTGCCAGCCGTTGCCGTTGAGGTTGGCAAGGTTTTCATAGTGTTCAGCGCCGGAGGCGTCGGTATACTGTAAACTCATAGTGTTGCTTGTGTAGTATTGTCCCATAACCTTTGCGCTTACCAAATAGGCTGTACCTGGTTCACATATGTCATCAAGTCTGAGAGCAGGTCCGTTCCATGTCTTTGAGCGTCCGCTTGCACAAAGTGATTTAGTACCGCTTACGGCATTATCAGTACTTGCGGAAACTACAGTAGTATCATTGTCATTTCTTTTTGTGAATGCAGAAACATCGCCGTCCTCAAAATCTGAAGAATAAATTATTTTACCTGCCGGAGCTGTTATCGCTGAATCTTCAGCGTATACAACCGGTGCAGAAGAGCATACCATAACCGCACCAAGAGTACCAGCGATAAGATTTTTTAAATGTTTTCTTTTCATTGTTAACCCTCCATTAATATATGGTTAATACAATTTTAACATATTAAGTTGATTTTGTCAAGCAGTTTTATTATTTTTTTACCGGATATATAAGTATGAACTCAAATAAAAACACCTCACAGAATAGCTCTGTAAGGTGTTTTTCTGTATAGTCCCAGTAGGGATAAAATTATCTCTTTGATAACTACAAAGTCCGTATTTTCGGGGATTTTCTCATATTTTGTTAGTTATGTGTTAGTTACTATGAGAATTTTAAATAAACTCATACTGATTTTAACTTTAGGCAGTCCTCACATAACATATTACATTCTTTCATTTCAAATTTATTATTAGCAATAGTTACACCTGAATATGGAATGTCTTTATCTTTGCATATCTGAACTATCTTTAATCTGTTTTCTTTTGTCATTTTATTTCCAAGATATACCTTCTTAATTTTAAAAAACTTACAATTATAGTCATTGCTTGATGATAACAAATTATCATATGAAATAAGTCGCCATTCTTGCTGATACTTCCAATCAATGTTTTTACTCAAAAGACCATATTTATAAATATTCCAAAGTTCTGTTTTTGTTAATGTGCCATTAGTTTCAAAAGCTAAAAATTCATCATTAAGATTAATCCTTTCATCTGTATATATAACAGGAAACAGATTACAGTAAATATCTGAATTATCATCTGACCAAGTAGGACATTGATATTCAATACAAAATCCTTGATGCGATTGTGCATAATGCGACCACATTAACATGGAAAAAGGATTTTGAGTAAAACATGATATTCTAAAACGATTTGCAGTATCTTGAATACCCTTATATTCCTTACCAATTACTTTGTTTATTGCTGTATGATAACTGTTTTCGTTAGCTGACGGAGAAAGCAATTCACATTTTATTGTATTAATGAATATTTCTTGAGTTTTTCTTACAAGTTCACTTTTTTCATCAGGTTTATATATATTTTCCAAAGGATTTCCTTGCGAAATATGAGTGTATATTCTCATTGCCAAATTATAGGATATATCTGAATAATTCCAATTATCATCTAAAGTAATTCCACAACATTTAGCATAATATTTTACACGTTCCATATAGAATTGCTGTGAATCAATAAACAGATTACAATCATATGGGTCGTCAAACAATGCAGGAGTTTGTAAATAAATTGTATTATTAGTTAAAGCCTGAATGGAATAATCATTAAAAGGAAAATATTTGAATATGCTACTTTGCATATGATGCAAACTCGAATTAGTAAAATTAACCTGATTTAATTTTAATATTTCATTTTTTGTATGTTCCTCATCGCATATGTAAAATCTCGACATAGTACTATCCTTTCATAAAGAAATCTTATAATAATATATTAATTATATCATGTACTATACAAAAAGTCAACCAATAATAGAATATTATTCAAGTTGCTTATTATTATTCTTCTTTTTCTGCTGAGCCTGATTCCGTTCCTGCCTGATATATTCATGAATCTGCTGACGACAATACTCTAACTCCTTGTTACGTGCGACAACTTCGTTGTACTGCTTGTTTAATTTGTCAAATTCTGCTGTTTTTTCAGAAATCTTTTTATCAAGGAACGAAACATTCGGAAAGCGATTATCTGGGAAATATTCCTGTAACTGTTTCAGAGCTTGATTATGTATAGAGATTTCTTCCTGATGCTCCTTTTCAAACTTGGATTTCTTACGTCCGGAAAGTGTTCTTAGTTCATCAATAACAGGCTTATGTTTCAGTAATGTTACAACAGCCTGTTTTTTCTTTTTCAATTCGCTGATTTCTTTCTGCAACGGCTCTAATTGACCAACAATTACACCACGGACAGCCATTCCAGAAAAACACTTGCCATTTAAATCTTTTTTATCATAAACATTATACTTTGTAAGTATATTAATGATTTTTGAGGCATTCTTCATATTCTGTAAATCTGTCCAGCGTTGTAAGCCAGACGATAACTGCATTTCATCGGTGCAGATAATTTTCAAATCATGCCCGTGATTCATGACTTTCTTGCACTCCTCAATACGTCTTTTTATCTGCGGAGTTTCATAATACCAGCCTAAAGTCCGTGAACGTGTAAATCTCTGCTGTCCATCAAAACGGAATTTCAGGTCTATGACACGTTCCGGATTATATTCAACCTCAATACCATGCTGTCGGCATTTGACAAGGAAATCGTCAAAGTCGACAGCTATTTTTATGACTTCATCAATTTTACGTTTCAGCTTTGCTTTCCACGAATTTTCAGACTTATTTTTTTCCCATTCATAGTGATTTTTTCCTTTTCCGAGCTGTGGATTTTCGATAACAGAAAGTCTATATTTTTTGCATATTTCATCGGAAATATTTCGTATTTTTGCCCATGCACGTTCCGGCTTTTTCCCTTGATTAAACTCGGTTTCAAAGGTCTTTTGTGTGAACATATTCATATTATTTATGATGATATGATTGTGTATGTGGTCATGGTCAATGTGGGTAGCAAGAATGTATTGATAATCATTGCCGAAAAGTTTCTGACATAGTTCGATTTCTATACGCTGTGCCTGTTCAGGAGTGACTTCACCAGGAGCGAAACTCTGAATAATATGCTGTGCTAAAATGGTACTTCTTCCACTTCCGCAGGCTCGGATTTTGTTGAATTGTTCTGTCGCTTTTCGTGAATCAGTTGAGCAACCGTTGCTAATAACAAGCTCGCCGTTTCGGGTTTTGTTTCCATCAACGATATACTGAATTGATTTACTGAGTGTAGTTCTGATAGAATGGATACTTGTAACAGCCATAATTCCTGAATTTCCTCCCTGATTTCATGCAAATCTTCAATGTAAATATTGCCTGTTGAATTAACTCTTGTGGCTATCTGGTTTATGTTGTTTGCGATGCCCGAAATCTGCTTGTTCTGTGCTATAATTTTATCCTCATCAAGCACAATATTTACGCTCGACAATGCGCTTCTGCGGAGATACTCACCAAGAGTTTTTGCATACGATTTTCTGAAACGTTCATCAATAATTTTCAGTTCATCTTCGGTCACTCTGAACTGCAATATTTTACTGCGATTTTTCTTTTCTGAGATGTTATTTTTTTCACGTTTTTTAAGCACTTTCCCTGCAATTGCAAGTGCCAAATCATCAATATTTTTTTCCATAAATTCTCCATTTTTTTGTTTTTCAATTTTAATTTCAAGGGGTTTCAGGGGAAGTTTTTCCCCTGACAAGCAGGCGTGTTTTGTGTTCAAATCTCCGATTTGTAATACAAAATACCGTGCTTGCTACACTTCTTCGAATATTTTCTCTCCGCTATGATTGTCATATCATTCCGCACTTCTGCACACTTGGCACGCTTAATATAAAATGTTCATAATTCCAGCAGAAAAAGAAATAATAATATTTTTTTCAGTCAGATGTATATAAAAACAGAAATAAGTGTGCAGACGTGCCAATGGCTATATATAGAAAAATTATGTGTGCTGAAATATGTGCAGTAAAGCGTGCAGAAGTCGCTGAAACGTGCCATTAATACATACGTGAGTTCGATAAAAAAAATAGAAAAAACCGCTCAAATCTGTTATAATGAG
>JAMPEF010000033.1 GCA_023665275.1 Alistipes senegalensis
GCAGGAGGGCTTTTTAGGCCTGCTTGACTGATTTTTTCTGTCGAACTCACGTTAATGGAGTATTGTTTTTTGACGAAATGGCAGAGTTCAGCAGAAATAAACTTGAAATGCTCCGTCAGCCACTGGAAGATGGTATTGTAAATATTTCCCGTGTGAATGGCAGTTATTCGTATCCGTGTGATGTTATTTTTGTAGGTGCTATGAATCCATGTCCATGCGGATATTATGGCAGTACCCGTAACAAGTGCAAATGTACTAAGAAACAGATTGAGACTTACCGTGCAAAAATTTCAGGACCATTGATTGACCGTATAGATTTGCACGTTGAAGTTGCACCACTTGAATTTAGTGAAATAACATCATCTGTAAAGGGTGAATCTTCGGCGGACATAAGAAAAAGAGTTATTACCGCACGTCAGATACAGAAAGAACGCTTTAAAGATACTTCTGTAAAGTGCAATGCTCTGATGTCGAAAAAAGCAATAAATGAATACTGTATAATCGATAAGGAATCACAGAATTATCTTGAAAAGGTCTTTAATATCATGGGTCTCAGCGCAAGGGGATATGACAGTATTCTTAAAGTTTCAAGGACAATCGCTGACCTTGACGAAAGTAAATATATACAAAAAAAACACATTGCAACGGCAGTATGCTATAGAGGTCTTGACCGTAAACTACTGTAATAATTCATAAGAAAAGGAGAACAGAATGAAATCGGCTTTTAAAAATCTTTCAGATAACAAACACAGCGTTGATATAGGATTGCTTCTGGCGGTTACCATATGCGCTGTAATAAGTACATTATTGATTTACTCAATCAGCAGGAGCGGTATAAGCGAAAGTGAGGGAGTAGGGGACAGTTACTGGCGTACACAGCTTTTTTCCATGATACTGGGAATAGGCACAGCTATACTTCTTTCATTTATTGATTACCGGAAACTTGTAAAAATGTGGTTTATATATGCACCGATAGCGCTTCTGCTTGTGGGACTTACATTCACGTCGTTGGGGTATCAGCGTGAGGGTGCGGACGATAAGGCATGGCTTATGATTGGGTCATTTCAGTTTCAGCCGTCGGAAATACTGAAAATAGTATTTATACTTACATTTTCGTATCATCTTTCGTCCGACGAGGAAAACATGAATAAACCTCTTCATATGCTGCTGTTGTGTCTGCATGGAGGCATACCGATTGCAATAGTCGGAAAGCAGGGCGACTATGGAACGGCTATTGTATTTGTGGCAATGTTTGTATTTATGATATGTTCAGCACATATTTCATGGCAGTATCTTGTATTAGCACCGTTTGCGATTGCCGGCGGAATTGCTGCTATGTGGTTTTTTGCATTGAGTGATTTTCATAAAAAAAGAATACTGATACTCTTTCACCCTGGTACTGACCCTGATTATATAGAATATCAACAGGATTTAGGTATATCGGCATTGCAGTCAGGCGGAGTTTTCGGAAAAGGTCTTTTTGCAGATTCCGATGAATATATATACGTTCCGGAAATACACAACGATTTTATCTTTACATTTGCAGGACAAGTTTTCGGGTTTGTCGGAGCTGTAGGAATACTGATAATACTTGCATACGTATGCCTCAAGACTTTTGCAGATAGTCGCATAGCCCGTGACCGTCTCGGACGCTTTATATGTATAGGTGCATTCGGAATGATTTTCGCCCATTGTGTAATGAATATAGGTATGGTTCTTAAAGCCGCACCCGTTATTGGTGTACCGTTGCCGTTCATGAGTGCCGGTGGTACGGCTATGGTGAGTATGTATGCGGTAATAGGAATAGTCCTCAGTACGTACAGTCACAGGGCATTGACATATAATGTCTTCTATGAAGACGACTGATTTTCAATGAAAACACCCTTTAAGGATTGTAAATAGTCTTTAAAGGGTGTTTAAAATATTATTTCATAAGTTCCTGAAGTTCTTCAGAAGTCATCGGGAGGTCTTCAATACTTAAAAGATTAATGTCAATCATCTGAATTGCAAGGGCGTCCATGGAGGTTATACCGTCGCCTTTATTGATGACGTCGGCGGCGTCAGCACATTCTTTCGTAATGACAAACTCACTTGGATTTGAAAGGGACTGCATTATAAGTACGGCGTCAGCGACGCTTACTTTGCCATCACCGTTTGCGTCGCCTGTCGGGACATCAGATTTTTCAAGTACTTCTATGCTTATTATACTGAGAATACTTCCGGACGGTGAAATAATTGCTTCAATAGAGACTTTACTTCCGACGCCGGCATTTTTTATCTTGTCCATATTGTAGCCGTTGTTCATTATGGCAATATTTCCACGTTCAGCGAATGTAACTTTATCATCGCCGATTGAAACAATAGTATCTTCAAACATAGTCCACTGCTGATAATTTCCTACAGCAGTAGTTGATGTTGTTGTTGTAGTCGTTGGTGTGGTTGTTGTTTTAGTACGGATAGTGGTAGTTGGTCTTGTTGTGGTAGTTGTCGTTGTAGTACGGGTGGTTGTGCTGGTAGTAGTTGTTGTAACCGGTGGTTCTTCAATGTGAATATATCCGTTTTCAATGCCCTGAGTAAATACCCATGCCTGCATAAGTTTACCAGTTATATTGTTTGTTTTATTCGTGAAAAGGTCAACAGCTTCTTCGGTACTCTGATATTCAATTTTTATCGGAAACGTTTCACCGCCCTGAATGTATTTAGGGAGTTTATATTCTATTGTATACATTACACCATCATAACCTTTGTCGCTATTGCCTGATGTTGTAAGAAATATACCAGAATTTCCGTTAATCTTAGAAAGAAAAGCGAGGCGTTCAATAGCATCTCCTGTGCTAAAGTTTGGTCTGCCTAATGCGTCTGTGGCTATACTCAGCTCAGAACCGTATTCACTGGGATAACTATTTACATGAATGCCGGTAGAAGAATATGCACCGTCTGCACCTGAAACAGAAATATTAACAGAAACTGTGCCGCCATACTGACTGATAGCTTTAGCTTCTTCATAAGATAAAACTATTTTATCAACGTAAAGTGTAGGCTTATATGGTGATTCGGCAATTTCCGCCGCACTGAACCCATTATCAGGGGAATAATTTCCGTTTGTTCGGGTTGTTGTGGTAGTAGTTGTAGTAGTGGTTGTTGTAGTAGTGGTTGTTGATGTCGGATATGGATTACTATAAATAGTTACAAAAGACTTGTTTTTATTCTGTGCGTATGTCTGTGCAGTAGAGCCGGAATATCCGTATATTGTACCTGCCTTTATCGGATATTCAGTATTATTAATCTGACAGTCAGGGTTTAATACTGTTACTTCGGATAAGTTTTCACACGTTGCAAGTCCGTAACAGTTCATGCTTTTCATGTCTTCACCGATAATGACTTTTTTAACGGTGCTCCGCAATGAAAAAAGTGACATCTTATCAGGCATATAACCAGTACCATTTACGGTAAGTGTACCATCATTATCAAGATACCATGTAACATCATCTGAAACTTCAACGTCATCTGTAAAAGTCTGTACCCAGTAATAATTGCCGTTATAGTATGCAACGCCGACGCCTATATTTGTATATGTGGAATTAAGTATATTAGCACGGTGTCCGGTTGAACCCATCCAGCTTTCCATGACTTCTTCCGGTGATTCCTGATACATGGCTATATTTTCGCCGTATTTCATAGTGGATATGCCATATTCGCCGAATATTGTACCGCAACTTCTGCCGTCGGGTCTGTCATGGGAATAATATTCTATAAGTTCTATGGCACGTTGTGAAGCCGCTTTATTAAGTGCGGAGTTATAAGTAAGTGCCGGAAGTCCTTGTTTTGCCCTTTCCTGATTTACCATTTCGGCGACCTGTTCGGAGAAGTCGGCAAGATTGCTGTCATTTTCGCCGGTAGGTGCGGAATAACCCGAAACTGCCGATACATTGTTTATGCTCCTGTCTGAAAGACTTCCCATTGAAACACATACGGAAAGTGCACACAGACAAGCAATAATTTTCCTGAATTTTTTCATAAAAAAAATCCCCCTTAATAATCGTTATGATATTATTATAATACATATAATATTTAATGTCAATATGTAAATAAAAAAATCCGCTGTAAGAAAATACAACGGATTTTTTTATATATTATTCCATAATTTCCTGAAGTTCTTCTGAAGTTATTGGGAGGTCTTCAATACTTAAAAGATTTATGTCAATCATCTGAATTGCAAGGGCGTCCATAGAGGTTATGCCATCGCCCTTATTGACAACGTCGGCAGCTTCTGCGCACTCTTTCGTAATGGAAAACTCTTCCGGATTTGCAAGAGCCTGCATTATAAGTACTGCGTCAGCGACACTTAATTTACCGTCACTGTTTGCGTCGCCGGTCGGAACGTCAGGTTTTTCAAGTACTTCTATATTTATTATATTGAGAATACTTCCGGACGGCGAAACGATTGCTTCAACAGAGACTTTACTTCCCACGCCGGCATCTTTTATCATGTCCATGTTAGAACCGTTATTCATTACAGAAGTTTTTCCACGTTCAGCGAATGTAACTTTATTATTTTCGATTGAAACAATAGTATCTTCAAACATTGTCCAGTTTTCGTAACCTGTACCAGTTACAACGGGTGCTGTAGTGTTTGTAGTGGTAGTTGTTTGGACTGGTTCTTCAGTGGTGGTTGTGGAGGTAGTTGTCATATCTGTTGTGCGTACAGATGTGGGTGTTGTAGTATAATAGGTAGTGTTTGGGTCTGGCTGAGGGTATGTTACAGTAGTTGTGGTTGTTGTAGTATAATATGTAGTGTTTGTGTATGTTACAGTAGTAGTTGTCATGTAGCCACTTGTTACGGTTCCGTTTTTTATGCCTTTAGTAAATAAATAATCCTGCATAAGTTTTCCGGTTTTGTCGTTTTCATAGTTTGTGAAGTAGCTTTTTCCGTCTTCAATATCAATGTTTATCGGAAACTGTTCACCGCCTCTGACATAATAAGGAGTTTTACATATTAATGTATACATCACGCCTGTTTTGCCTGCGTTGCTGTCACCTTCTGTTTTAAGGTATACAGTGTTTTTGGTGCCGTTGTTATCAGTAATATAACTGACTTCATAGGAAAGGGACTCGATAGCTTTTCCGGCTTTTACATCTAATATTTCTAATGAATATGAGTTATAAACATTATCCGGAGGACAAGTTATATACAGTCCGGTATTGCAGTAGTTATTGTCTACATTTTCGCCTGAAAGAGTAATATCAATGTAAACCGTACCTTCTCCAGGACCCCAAGCAGTACCCAAAAGATATTCATTATCAATTTTGATATTCGGTTTAACTAATGATTCTGCAATCTGTGCCTCCGAAAAGCCATTGCCAGTATAATTTGCGGAATAGGCAGAAATACTACCTGAAAAATCAAGCATTGATATACACATAGCAAATGCTGAAAGACAGGCAATAAATTTACTGAATTTTTTCATAGAAAATTCCTCCTTTTATAATATTATTGTAACATAAATTTTATTAAAAGTCAATTGATATTTGAAAAAATATTTTAATATTTTATAAAAAATAAACAATATCCGCCGTGTGTACAGCGGATATTTTAAAATTATTCCATAATTTCCTGAAGTTCTTCAGAAGTTATCGGGAGGTCCTCAATGCTTAAAAGATTGATGTCAATCATCTGAATTGCAAGGGCATCCATAGAGGTTATGCCATCTCCCTTATTGACAACGTCGGCAGCTTCTGCACAATCTTTCTTAATGGAAAATTCTTCTGGATTTGAAAGTGCCTGCATTATAAGTACTGCGTCAGCGACACTTACTTTGCCGTCACCGTTTGCGTCGCCGGTTATAACAGGTTTGGAAGTGCTTGTTTTATCTGTAGTAGTGGTGGTTGTTGTACCTGAACCGGTTGTTTTGACAGTAGTTGTAGTAGTTGTGCCTGTATTTTTGCCTGTTGTAGCAGTAGTTTTCGGAGGTTCTTCGCCACCGGTGAATGAATAAAGGTCTTCAGGAAGTTCGTCAAGAGTTATGCAATATTCACTTTGATACATCTTTGTGAGTTCTTCATGGTCCTGATATGCTTCACCAAGGAATGCTATTCCGCCGTCTTCTCCGCCGTCATACCACGGACAGAAGTAAAGCCAGTTAGCATCTTCAACAAGCATATTGTCCATAGCCGGTATAGTATCATTTTCAGCCATAGCAACCATTTTTGTACCTTTGGTCAGCTTGAAAAGATAATCAAATTTTTCAGATATGGCACGGAGATTAGGTCCGCTGCTTTTGCCGTCGCCTCTGTTGTATTCTACGTTGTATTTATCGTATGCGATTATATCAACGTATTCATCACCTGGATACCATGTATGAGAATTTGAATAATCATAGCTGTTGAACTCCCATATTATGTTATGAAGTTCATATTTTTCGGTAAGGGTTGTATAAAGAAGTTTCCATA
Organism: Alistipes senegalensis; assembly: GCA_023665275.1. GTDB lineage: Bacteria > Bacillota > Clostridia > Oscillospirales > Ruminococcaceae > Ruminococcus. The sequence continues at coordinate 6,451 of JAMPEF010000033.1, forward strand.
ATTCCTTATAGACTTCCGCACCTCTGTCGCCCCACCAGAACCATGAAGTACCATCACCGTAATTTCCTTCGTTACCTTGTGCCTCGTGGAGCGGACGGAGAATAATAGGTACATTTTCGTCCTGAAGTTTCTGCAACTGTTCAGCAAGCATTTTCATAGCTTCTTCAAAATATTCACGTTCCTTAGTACCTTCCTTGATTACATTTGCAGTATTGAAAGTGCTTCCCGACGCCTGATAATTCTGATAAGTACATTTTTTCCAGTCCAGTTCGTCGCCAAGTTCATAGTTATCAAAATCAATCGGTACGTTTATATGCCATGATGCAGTAATAATGCCGTTTCTTTCCTTGACCCATTCTATAGCACGTTCAGTAGAACCGTCATCCCAGCCATAAAGTGGGTTATAGTTCATGAAATCAAGTCCACGGATAGCCGGAACTTTTCCGGTGAGTTTTTCAAGATATTCATTTTCCCATTCATAGTTGCCGTTATGACCACCACCATATATTTCCTGCTGACCTGATATTGTATGCTTTCCGTAAACGCTTTTAAGGTACTTCATAAGGGATTTAGTTTCCGGTGTAGCTTTTGCGTCACATGTTTCACCGGTGGCAATTGAATAATCCTTCTTTTCGGCAACAGATACAGTAACATTATCTATAGCCATATATCCGTATTTATTCAGGAAAGATATTTCATTTTCGCCGGCTGTGAGACGTACTGTACCAAAATCAAAATCCGTCCATTTATCATAATAGGGAACGTTTTTAGAGTATTCAGCACCATTTACAGAAATAGTCTGCATTCTTGCATTTTGGTCAAGAATCTGTGCGACTTTTGCGGAGATGTTATACATACCGTCTTCTTCAACCGTAACATTGAAAGACAATGCACCACCGGTGAGATATACAAAACCCTCACCGCTGTAATCCGGTATCTGATTTTCATAAATTGATGTCCAGAGTTCTGCACCGTCAAGGTCTTCACCCTCTATGGTGTACGGGAAAGTTGTTGCTTTTGATGCGGTTTTCTTTTCAGCGTAAGCCGGAATTACAGATGACATCGCAACGGCAGACACTGCCACTGCTGATATAAGCGACAATGCCTTTTTAATTTTGTTTTTCATAATAAAATACTCCTTTATATAAAAAATTATACTTGTGCCTGAATATTCTGTTGAGTATATTATAACGTTTTTTCAACAGTTTGTCAATAATATCTGATAAAAAACGGATTCTGTATATGTTTACAGAATCCGTCTTTATGTCATTGGTTTGCAAGGATATTTATAATTCCCTGATAGAGATAAGCTGATTCACTGGAGAAGTTGAACCCATAGTCATTAGGGTTCTGCATCTGCATTACTACTATATATGAACCGTTTTCGTGATAGTTCTTGTAGTTGTCATATATCGGACAGCTTTCAGAATTATCATAGATATTTTTCATACAGCCTGTTATGTAAAGTATATCATAACCACCTGTTTCAGCCGTACCGGTTTTGGCGTAAAATTCATAATTTGCACCTGCATAGATTCCTATATCAGCACCGACGCCATACATACCGTCAAGAATACCCTGTCTGCAATTATCAGGAATAGAGGCTATAACTTCATATGGCTGTGAACCCTCTGCAAGTACAGCCTGTGCGCCTCCGGAGTCAACAACGTTCTGAAGCATAAACGGTCTGACCATATCGCCGAAAACAGCTTCCCGACATAGTGCGGCAAGAAACATAGGGCTTGTGCGGACGTATGCCTGACCAAATGCGCTTCTTCTCAAATCGTCCATACAGGTTATATCCATACTGCTGGAAATATTCCCGAAATCACATTCTATGTCAAGATTGTCGCCGAAATGGAACATCTCAGAAAGTTCTTTCCGGACAATTTCTTCACCAAGCTGGTCAAATACTTTAGCAAAGAAAATATTACTTGAATTTACAAAAGCAGAGTAGAGACTTCTTTCCATAGGATAATAAGAGTTTTTATCGTGGTCCCAGTCAACAATAATACCCTCGTCGGAGTACCATGTACCCTCGTCATAGAGTGAGTATATTTCGTATTTGTCGGCGATAATTTCGGTCATAATCTTAAAACACGACCCTGGTGGTTGTTTGGCAAGAGCCTTGTTTTCAAGAGCGCCATAACCGACTTCATTTATATAGTTCGGGTCATTGTAGTATTCCACAGGGTCAAATGATGGATAGGAAACTTCCGCCATAACAGAGCCGTCAGTGCGGAGAACCACAACAGAACCAATTATATTTACGTCCTGCATATACTGGTATATCTGGTTCTGAATATCGGCGTCAATAGTAAGTTTTATGGATTTTCCAAGTCTTTTTGACGCCGAACTTGAATACGGGTCTTCAGCGCTGAGAATATTATCAAATGAAGTTTCCACACCGCCGGAGACTTCACTTAATATATTTCCAAGAGCCGTGCCGTATTTTTCGGAGTACTGACGTTTTCCATCCGAACCGCTTTTTACAAGCGTCACGCCGTTTGTATCATATATGTTGCCTCTTTCGGACTGTGAAACGTTAATAATCGGAATTGTTGTAGTTGTAGCCGGAAGGGTTGTGTAAATACTTGCTGTATAAGCCGTATTGGTAGTAGTGATAGTAGTTGTTTCTGAAGAAGTTGTAGTAGTTGTTGTACTTTCCGGTGTGCCTGATTCATTTCTGCCTTGTTCACGATTATTTTCGGCATTAAGTATGCCGTAATCAGCCGTATCCATGAAAGAACCTTCCTGAGCGTTCATTATCACAGGTGGTGGGAGTGTAGTTGTCGGTTCAGTTTCCACCGGACTTTCAACAACAGTTTCCGAACCACATGAAACTGCTGTCATCATTCCGGCAAGAATAAGGGAAATAAACTCTTTTTTTCTTGATTTCATAATAAAAGTACCGCCTCTTTTGCGTCTTGATAAGGTGATTTGTTCTAATATTTATTATACTCTTTTTTCTGTCTTTCGTCAATATTAATTGTAATATTTTCTGCCGTATTTTTCGAATGTATAATTATACTGGCTGAGGTATGACTGATATTGTGATTTCGTAACGGAGTTGTCGTTATATCTGTAATCACTTCCGTTATTGCCCTCATCATTGAAGAACGATGCTATATTTACAAATGTTGTACCCTCTAATCTGTAGAAATCCAGATATATACAGCCCATACCGGAATAATAGCTTCTTGCAACATGATTTGTAGTATCTACACCCATGTAGCCATATTCAGAAAATCCCTCTTTACCATCTGAAAATGTTGTTTTTACATAACCACTGTTTGTATAGGTATATACTACACAACCTGACGCATGAGCATTACCAGTTGATATAATAAGTTCCGGTATGCCGTTGCCATCAATATCAACCAAATCATACATAGCCCTGATAATAATGTCCGATTCTGTGAAATCATATTCACCTGCAAGTGAACTGAGAGTTTTTTTGTATGCACTCTGCCAGTCTATTTCAGCAGTATCAGTTATATAATCTCTGCTTGCATAGCCGTTGTAAGTTTTTCCGCCGGACTGATAAGTTACTTTATACCATTCGTCATTATAGCCGGTTATTGTGACAGATGAATTTACAGGCATAACTAAAATAATATTTGCATTCAGGTCAGGTGCAGACCGGAGATTAAGACCCGCATTTACTATACCATGACTGTTATATGAAGTTATATCCGATGCTGTAGTAGTCGTTGTTGTGGTAGTAGTAGTATTTGTGGTGGTTGTCGTTGTCGTAAGACTTGCACTTTCGATATATGACATACTTGCATAGCCATAATAAATTTTTCCGTTGCTTTCATAGCTGATGTAAGCCCAGCTGTCGTTATGTCCGTAAATATTTATTTCGGAATTGTTAGACATTTCAGTTATTATGCCGGAGTTTGTTGTAGGCTTTGCACGAAGATTAAGATTTGTACTGCTGGTTATGACCTTTCCTTTTTCAGCAGAATAATTTTTATTGAATATAAAATCATCATCGCAGTCTGTTATATCAAAATATGTATATGGTTCATAGTTCATAATTCTGTTGATACCGGACATATTCATCCAGTTATAAGCCTGAATAGCTGTTCTGCGTTCTGTATCAGTGCTGATATTTTCGGAAGATACTTTTTCACCGTTGAATGAGATTTTTTCAACGTACTCAATCTGATTTTGTCCAGCTACTTTATAGAGTGTTTCGCCGTCTGAGGCAAGATAGCTGTATTCTGCATCAATATCTCCGGCAAAAATCATCTCACCGTTTTTCATGCTGTATACGGAATACTTGTTGTCTTCTTCAGTTTCGCCCATTTCCATAATCAGTTCATATGTGCCATCATTATTTATGTCATATACATAATATTCATGGTGGAGCATTGAATCGGTTATTTTTCCTGCCATAAGCTGTACAGCCTCTACATATGACGAATATTCAGGCGGTGTAACGGCAGTAGTAGTTGTTGTGGTTGTAGTCGTGGTATTATTTGTTTCAGCGGTAGTAGTTGTTGTTGTTGTTATTGTTGTCGTTGTTGTATCCGTACCGGAATTTTCAAGAATATTTTCCCATGAAGGATTACCGTTTGTTGAGGAAATCGCATAATAGACAAGTATTAAAGAACCATCAACGGCATCAATGATACCGTCTTTGTTGACGTCGGCGGAAAGTTTCTGTTTTTCGTTTAGAGTGCTTGTACCACCTTCTGTGGAGAGTGAGGAATATTCAGAGAGAACTAACGAAGAATCAACGGAATCAATGATACCATCACCGTTTACGTCGCCTGTTCTGGAAGTTCCGTAATGCATGATTATATTTTTTTCCGTTTCCGTTTCAGAAGATAAAGTCCAGTTACTGCCGGAAAAATCATCATCAAATGAAAAATTATAAATTAATTCCCTGAAACTTTCGGGGTTGTCGTTTACGTCCGGAACATTGAAAGTATCTGCATAAGAGACAGTATCTCCGGAGGAATTACGTTTCAGTGAGACGTAAAGTGTATAATTTCGGTAGTCGTCTTCTGTAGTATCTCTTCCCTCAATCTGCATTGTGCCGGAAGTAGTGCCGGTAATGGCTTTTATGTAATATGGTTCGTCTGTTACTTCCGGTGAAGTGAAAGTAATTTTCACTTCTGCTGTAGTATCTTCCGGAATATTCACGGTGATACTGCCGTTGACATCATTTATATTGAAGTCACTGTAAACCATATCATCGGCGTATGTACAGAATGTTGAGGTGAATATAGCTGATACGGATATTGCACCCGCTGAAATAAATGATATTATTTTTTTCTTTTTCATAAAAAAATCCTTTCTTACTGTGAAGACACTGCCATACCGTCTTCATTTATGGAAATTACTGTTATATTTTCCGTATTCACACCGGATTCAGCCGGAATATACAAAGAAAATCCATTGTCGCTTGTTTCGCCGGAACGTGATAATAATTCGTCCTCAAAGGCGTTGAAAGCTCTGTATGTAGTGCCGTTTGCAGTGACGAAAATTTCCGCATTATCGGACGTGAAAAAATCGTCATCAAGTTCTCCGAAAATATGGATATAATTTCCGGATTCCTGTTGATTTATCGTAATATCCGGACATACAGTCAGATTTTTTATGTCAAGACTGTTTACCGTCGGAGCAGGAATTAACGGAGCATATTTCTGTAGATTAGGAATATTTCTTTCTACTATCTCAATAATAAGTGTATCGGCATTTTCACCGCCGATATTGTCAAGGCGATATGGAACTATACGGGAAAACTCCGCCGTGCCGAAACATTCAGCCATGAACGGTAGTATAGCCTCACCGTATGAATCACGGAACATCAGAAGATTTCCGGTTTTTCCTTTACAGAAAGTCTTTATTGACATATCGTCAAGCGCTCTGAAACGTCCGGCATATTCATATGTATATTCATAGTCGCTGTAAACCTGTGTGTCTTCAGCTTTTCCGGTGGGATAAATCATATCTGCCAAATCACCTTTACGGTCATTACGGATAGTCCAGTTGCCTGACGGACATATTTCTTTTTCAAGCATATTCATAAGTGCCATATGACCGGTATAAGCTCCTAAATTATTCCAGTGGGTATCTTCCTTGTGATAAAGCGGTATGTTTGAATCTGTATTTAAAATTACCTCTTTCATATCACAGAACGGAAAATTTTCCCCTAAAGATTCAACAAGTCTTTCATAGTTTCCGGTATCTTCCGACGGAACGTATCGGGAGGGCATATATTCCGGATAAACGGAATTTTTATCAGGTGCAATCGTGAATATAAATTTTACATCGTTTTCATTGCAGTAATCATTTATGATTTCAAGATTATTTTTTATGTTGTTTATTCCCCTGTCTGTGAGAGTGTCTATATTAAGGAAGTCATTTACAGTTTCACCGTAATATAACCAGCCGTTTTTACCTACAATTATGTCATCATTCGGAGAAGTGCCGAATAATCCAGATTTTACATAGCCGTCCATAGTAACAAGCTGCTGACGGAATGCAAAATGTTCTGAAAAATAAGTTTCAAACTCAGAAAAAAATTTAAAATTTAATTTTCCGTCTTCTGCTTTTATTTCCGGAGCAGTGGAAAGTTTACGTTTTTCGGTGGTACTGTCGCTTTTCAGGAACGGCATAAGTACCGACGGCACAAGACACATTCCGACGAATACACACGAATATATTCTATATAAAATATTCTTATTCATTAAAGTACCTCCGGTCAGAACCTGAAATATATAAACGGATTATACGACGTAGACGAAAGTGTAAGTATACACAGCATAAGCATTACAAGTGATGCCACATATGAACATACCTCACCGGCAGATAATATCTTTTCTGATTTTATCCTGCTCCGGATTGTCTGCCATACCGGTGCGCTGAATATACACGCAAGTATGGTCATTATTACGTACATGGGTGTAAACTGTATCATGAAAACGGAATTATTTTCCGGTGTGCCACCCGAAAAACTGAACATTTTTCCGATATACGCACATGCTGTGGATATATCATCGGCACGGAAAAATACAAATGCTAAAAGCGTTACAAGCAATGTGTACGCATGACGGAAAGGTTTTAACCATTTTTCAGTATTTATTATTTTATATGATTCAAGCATCATGAATGCACCATTGATAAGTCCCCATACTATGAAATTGAGACTTGCACCGTGCCATAGTCCCGTGCAGAAAAAAACAAATAATTTATTGAACGCTGTCCGGACTTTTCCTTTTCTGTTTCCACCAAGGGGGATATATAAATATTCCTTGAACCATGTTGATACGGATATATGCCATCTTCTCCAGAACTCCTGCATACTTTCTGATATGTAGGGATAATTGAAATTTTCACTAAAATCAAATCCGAACATTTTTCCAAGACCTATTGCCATATCGCTGTAACCGCTGAAATCAAAGAAAATTTGCATCATGTACGAAAAAGCACCCAACCATGCAAGCGGTGCGGAAATATTTTCCGTATCAAGTCCGTATATGAAATCAGCAGTAACAGCCATAGTATTAGCTATAAGTAATTTCTTTGAAAGTCCTGTTATAAAGCGTCTTATGCCCTGTGCGGTTTTTTTGGGTGTGGTTTTTCTGTGGTCTATCTGGTCGGCAAAATCGTAATATTTCACGATAGGACCGGCAACAAGCTGTGGGAAAAATGTTATATATAAAGCAAGTTTATAGGGGTTTTTCTGAATATACGTGGGATTTTTATAAGCGTCTATGACATATGACATAGCCTGAAATGTATAAAAACTTATTCCGATTGGTAAGGCTATATTCGGAATATTCATACTAAGAAACGGCAGACGGTCAAGCATTTCCGCACCGAATCCGGCATACTTGAAAATTCCAAGCATAAGAAGATTTATGGTTATGCTTATCGCAAGAAAAATTTTTCTGTATGTGTTTTTTTCATTCATGGCAAGTCCGAAAACATAGTTAATAATTATTGAAATAATCATTAAAACTATAGCTTTCGGCTCACCATAAGTGTAAAATGCAAGGCTGAAAATCAGCAAAAGTATGTTTTTTGCTGTAATCGTCGGTATAATCCTATATAGAATATATACCGACGTCAGAAATATAAACAGAAATACGGGACTGCTGAATACCAAGTACAGTTCCTCCTTTTATACGGGGGCATAGAAGAATATTGAAGTTACAGTATCACCGTTATATTCTATATCCATTTCATTGTTTCCGGTGTAATATACGGTCATGTTACCACTTGTTTCGCCCGTACCGTATGCCGATTCAACTTCCGCACGGGTACTGCCTGTTTTTATATTATGGTCAGTGATATATTTATCATTTGTTATTTCTATACTGAAAATATATTCTGTTGAGCCGTCGATATAGCATTGTATTTCAAGACCGTCATACTGATAGATTTTAACATCATTGCCGTTGCTTGTACAGCCAGGGGCTTCACCGGAATAGTCAGGTGTGCCGAGCATTGCAAGAAGTCCGGAGGCGTCATTAAGAAGATTATCTATAGTGAACTTGAAATCAAATGTATTGTTTTCTGTACGGATTTCTGTAGCGGGTTCAGGAGTTTCAGGGGCAAGAGTAATTGCTGGTGGTGTATCATTGTTATTGTCGTTATTATTGTTGTTGTTGTCATTGTTGTCGTCCGGAGCTGGTGTATTTTCTTCTGTAGGAGTTTCGGTGATTGCCTGAGTTGTTGTTTCTGCCGGTGATGTAGTTTCAGCCGGTACGGTTGTGGCAGTAGTTGCTATTTCGGAGCTTTCAGCAGATGTTGTAGTTTCAGAAGATATTTCTTCTCCTGTATCTGTAGTAGTTGTAGTTGTTTCCGTGCCAGATATTTCAGTAGTTGCAGCGGTGGTTTTAGTATCGGAAACTGTCTTTGTAGTTTTTTCTTCTGCCTCTTCCGTGACAGTTGTTTTTGTTGATTCTCCGTAAGCTATGCTTACAGAACTCTCACCGTCGTCTTTTCCGCATGAAACAGCCGATAATGCAAGTATTGCAGCAGTTGCTGCCATTAATGCTTTTTTATTCATGATATTTTTTCCTCCGTTGATATAGGATATTTTTTATTTATACAAATCAATTATATGTTGAATAAACATAATTATAAAAAGTATAATTGTTTATGTATAATTTAATTGCCGTCAATGCCGGTGCTTACATAAAGTATAATTGTTTCGCCCTTGTTTACTTCTGTTTTAGCTTCCGGTTCTGTGCTTATTACGTAGCCTGGTGGGATTTCAATGTTTGCGGTTTCCATGATTTCACATTCAAGACCAAGCATTGCAAGCTGGTCTTTTGCAAGTTCGGCAACCATATTTGTAACGTCCGGCATTTCAACAGTTTCCATATCGGAAGTTGCCTCGGTAGTTTTTTCTTCTGCCTCTTCCGTGATGGTTGTTCTTGTTGACTCTCCGTAAGCTATGCTTGCAGAATTTTCATCGTCGTCCTTTCCGCATGAAACAGACGATAATGCAAGTATTAAAGCAGTTGTAGCCATTAATGATTTTTTATTCATTATATTTTTTCCTCCGTTTATATAAATTAATCATATGTCGGATAAACATAATTATAAAAAGTATAGTTTTTAGATTGCAGATAACTGAAATCCACCATATTAAAGCCGTTGCATGTATCAATACAGTACCATGTATTATTAGCATATACTTCATTCCAGTAGTGTTCACCTGTGCCTGTACCTGTACCGTGGACTATTCTTGACTGCCAGCCTGCTTGTTTCAGCAGAATATCAGTCACGGCGGCGAAATAATAACATACTATAAAGCGATTATTAAATGCATAGTTAGCGAAATATGACCAGCCTATAGCCTCAATCTGTGACTGACTTTTTGTAGCTTCCATATACTGATATCTGTTGTTGCTCCGTACAAAGTTATATATAGCTTCTGTACTTGTGCCTATCTCTGCAATGACGCTGTTTGCTTTCTGCTGAACAGCAGAAAGTGGTTTTACTTTTCCGTCTTCACCGATAGTTTTTCCGTCAATAGTAGTGTTTGTTTCCATTATTCCATATTTATTGAAATAATATTCATCATTGTCAATAGTCTGCCAGCCGAAAGCCATTTTACCATCCGGCAGAAAATAACACTGATTATTATTTACAGTCTGCCAACCGGCAAGCATAACGCCATTATCGTCAAAAAGATATGTTTCGTCGTCTATTATGACAAGACCTGTAGCACGGGTGCAGTCCTCCTTGAAATAGTATGGGATACCATCTATATCCTGCCAACCCGTGACACATACGCCGTCTGCACCGCTGTAGTAAACGTTATTATCTTCTGATGTTGCCCAGTTGGAAATTCTCAACGCACCGTCTGTTTCCGAAAAGAAATATTTTTTTCCGTCTATTTCGGTTATGCCTCGTGACATTACACCGTCTTCCTTGAAATAATGTGTATAGTCATAAATATCATGCCAGCCTGTAAGAGCTTTTCCGTCGTCGCCTAAATAGAATACTTCATTATTATCACCCTCAACGAAACCACCGGTAAGCATATAGTCGGAAATTCCGTCAAAACAGTATGTATCACCATCAATGATAGTTTTTCCGCTTGCAAGTGTACCGTCTTCATTTATGTAGTAGGTTTTTCCGTCAGATTCTTTAAAGCCCTGCTCCGTGATTTCCTCACCCTTATCGGACATTAAATGTGCTGTTTCGTCATCATCCTTGAAAAATCCTGTTACTTTTCCGTTTTCTTCGTCAAGGTAGTAGGTATTTTCACAGTAATCAAGCCAGCCTGATAAGGCCTTTCCGGTTTCGTGGTTAAAGTATTTTCTTATTCCGTCGACTGTACGCCAGCCGGTTTTTAGTACGCCGTTAGCGGAAAAGAGGTATTTTTCACCGTCTACCGTCTGTTCACCGGTGAGGTATTCACCGTTATCATCATAGTAGAAAATACGTCCCTTTTCGTCGGTATACCATTCGGATTTTTTTGTATCGTCTGCATATGCCGATACAGGCAAAATCGCTAAGGCACTAATCATAGCGGTTAAGGCACATAATTTTAATTTTTTACAGATTTTCATTTTAATTGGATTCCTTTCTTTTTTTGATACATTATATATATTCGCATAATCGAGTAATAAAAGGACACTATTTATTTTTTTCGGGTTCAGAGATTATTATTTCTTCACGCATGAATTTTGTTTCATCACAGTCGCAAATCATGAAAGAAACAGCCTGCTGACAATCTGAAATAACACATTTCATATCATTTCCGCCGAACTCTCCGTCACGTGTCCATGTAGCTGGTTCTTCGTCAAGGCAGGTAAATGTTATCTTATCAGTACGGAAAAATTTAATATAGTCCTTGTCTATTTCTTCAGAGATATTCATAAGTGAGCGTATTATCTGATTCAGCTGTACAAGATTTACAGGTTTTTTTATAAGGACGACTTCAAATACACCATCGTCAAGCATGAAATCATTTATTGAAAGCATACCCGCAACAGACGCTGAATTTGTTACCATACCAAAAAGAAAATCATCTTCCATTACGATATCGTCATATTCAATGCGCATACGTTTTGAACGTATAGTTTTAATCTGCATAAGTCCGTTAAGGATATAAGCGGCATGACCTATAGCATTTTTTATACGCTGTGGTGTTTCGTATGTTATATTAGTAAATGCTCCGAATGCTGCTATATACATGAAATAATCATCATTGAATTTTCCCACGTCACAATTTTTAGGCTTGCCGTCAATAATCCAGCGGACAGCGTCCATGATGTTACGGGGTATATCAAGGCTTTGTGCAAAATCATTTGTTGAACCTGTGGGAATATATCCGACTGTAAGACGGTTTTTACTTTTCATGATTCCCTGTAAGCACCGACATAAAGTCCCATCGCCACCTGCACATACTATTATATCAAAATTATTCTCACAGGCATAGTATGCGGCTTCAGAAGCATCTTCACTACTTTGTGTCGGGTGTACGGTTACTTCACCGCCTATTTTAGTAAATTCATTTATAATACTGCCGAGATTTTCACTTATAATGGCTTTTCCGGCAACAAGGTTAACTATCATATATATCTTTATCATAATAAAAAAATCCTCCTGTATGAATATTATATAATGATTTTTGCTTTTTTGCAATAGTGCAGATTTAATTAAAATAAAAAAATATATAAAAACCTCTTGACTTTTTATTCCGGACGTGCTATAATATAAAAGCTGAATGAAGCACACATAAAGACACTGGGGTGTCGCCAAGCGGTAAGGCAACGGACTCTGACTCCGTCACTTCCGGGGTTCGAATCCCTGCACCCCAACCAGTAATATTAAAATGCACCTGTACGCACGGGTGCATTTTTTGCGTTCAACGTGTGTGAATATCAAAAACAACCGGATTTTTTTAATAAAAATCCGGTTTATATCTGTTATTTTTCTGCAAATTCCGTTTCATACCATACATTCATATCAGATTCCTTGCCACCCGTTGAAAGATATGCATAATACGAAAGTATAACTGATGCGTCAGATGCATCAATGAAGCCGTCCTTGTTTATGTCTGCACAGGCGAAAACTCCGCTTACAGCACGGTTATTATAGTCCTTGAGATAATCAAGTTTTAATGTATAGTTTCCGCAAGCTGTATCATGCTTTGTTATGCCAAGTGTGAAAGTTCCGGTTGTCATTACATAGGACTTCATAGCGGAAATAGCATCATCAGTATCAGCTTTTGAAAAAGTTCCCTTCTGTACAACATCTTCATCACTGTCATATATTTTCCAGTCGACGTTTTCAAGGTCTCCATCAAAATTGAAAGTTACCATTCCTTCTTCTGCTAAGTTGAATGTGTAGTAGTCTGCGTCGTCATTGGCAGAAACCTGTCCGGTATATTCAGTATCAAATTCAACAGGTGAGGCTTTGCCGATATTGTTATTTGACTTGCTGTCAAAACTTTCTTCTGTAGGAGTACTTTCCAGCAGAATTTTATACTCACAGGATTGACGACGCTCATCATCAGCAAAGTGAATATAATAATCTCCTGAAGAAAGATAAATTACATCTTTTCTAGTACCGTTTGTCAGATTGTCGTGTTTGTATACTACAGTATCATTATTGCTGTAGTCAATTATTTCATAGTACATTAAATCGGCATTATAGACATGATTTACATTACTGAGAATAACGGTAAGATTTAGCTTACTTGGTGTATCAAGTGAGAATTTATACCAGTCATTGTCGTAGCCAGTGTCTATTTTAAAAAAAATATCCTTACTGGGTGTAACCTCACCGATTGTAACGTTTACAGCTGAAAACTCATCGTTTCCGGTTTCATCGGTGTCGGCAAATGCACTGAATGCCGTCATAGTTGATGCCACCATAGCGGTAGCCATGATAGCAGAAATAAATTTTTTAGTTTTCATTATAAACCTCCATTTTAAAAGTTTTCGGTTAATTATAACAAAAAAAGTTAAGTAAATTATGGAAAATGTATATAAATTCTATTTTATAACTAAAGTTGAAAAATATTGTTAATAAAATTAGTGTAAATTTCATAGAAAAAATAAAAAACGGGCGGATTTCCTATATGGAAATCTGCCCTTAAAAAAACGTCGGAGAAGTAATAAAAATCACTTTTCTTATTTTTTATTATATGTTCCGTACCTTGAAAATATTCATCACGAACCAAATATTTTTTCAAGAATTGTAAGAAATGTATCGCTTATGCTGTTTGAGGTTATAATTTCAGATGCCCTGTCGGGACGGTTAGTAATAATATTGTCTACACCCATAGCTATCATATGCTGAATGTCAGATTTTCTGTCAACAGTCCATACAAAAACACGCTTGCCGTTCTGATGTGCCATATTCACAATACTTGAATTTACAAATATATAGTTAAGACTTACAGCGTCAATATACTTAAGCTGTGAAAATGATGTGGAAGTTGCAACATTGGCAATAAGAGCGGTTTTTATTTTAGGATTTGCTTTCTTTACAGTCTTTAGTGCCGTATATGAAAAAGAAGTCACATAACATGAACGCTCTATACCGTATTCTTCTATTACCTCAACGGTTTTTTCAGCGGTTTTTCTGACGTCTCCGTGATTCTTGATTTCTATATTAAGAAGTATGTCATTACCGATGCATTCCAGCACTTCCGAAAGCAGAGATATTTTAACATCATCAAATTCCCCGTCATCACTGAACCACTTTCCAGCTGAAAATTTCTGTAGTTCTCTGTAAGTCATCTGACTTAGTTCACCTGTACCGTCGGTAGTGCGTTCAATGGTCTTGTCATGGAATACTACTAATTGACCGTCGGCGGTAAGCTGTACATCAAGTTCTATGTAATCCGCACCGATTTCAACAGCCTCTTCAAAAGCGGGGAGGGTATTTTCCGGTGCAACCGCCGAATATCCACGGTGTGCGGTAATCTGTGTTTTCGTGATAATTCCCATATTAAGATTTATATTGCCTTTATACAGAGCTTTTATATACGTTATATTGAGAAGTCCGGCAGAAACAATCATTACAGCAGTTATGATTATCCGTGTGGAGTTTTTCATTTTATGGTTTGTGAAATCCGGAATAATTATCATTTCTGTTTTTTCAACGTCGTCAAAAAAATGCTGAGTAATCCAGCACATTATCGCCGGTACTGACAGAAATGATGAAAGTATACCGAAAATCTGCCCCGCATATTTAAGGACTTTTAAAGCCATACGGAATGCCTTTACAGGTTCTGAAAATCCCTTTACTATAAAGACTATTATAAATGCCATTCCGAACGTTACAACCGCACTGACAGCAAGCATTGATATACTCCAGAAAAGAAGCGATACAGCCATGCGGAATTTATTTTTGTGCATAATTTCCTTGCTTTTTTTAATGCAGTCGCTGAATTTGTTTTCCGTAAGTACAAGATAGTGCAGACTATAACTTTTGTCAACGATAAGAATTATAAAAAGCACCTGTATCAGAATATATGCAACTATTCCGGCGGTATTGTTTACTGATTTGAAAACTGTCCGGACTATAGGCATTAATGGCGCTAAAAACTGTCCGGAGGCAAATGTAAACTGGACTATCGGCATGAAAAGCATGAACGCTAAAAAACGTGGAATACCTGTCCAGCGGAAAGCTTTTGTGAATGCTTTTAAACCAGCCCTGAACATTCCGCCTACGGTTATTTTCTGTCGCCGGTTGTGACACGCAAAACATACAGCCAGTGCAGAAAGCTCCACAAACGTAAAGAACGCTACACAGAATATAAGTACTATAAATGCTGATATTGTAGCAGGGTGTTTCAGGTATATAAGAAGATTTTCGTCTGAAAGATACGTCACGCCGGAGGCTTTCATTGTATATTTTAATATGTATGCCATTATCGGTGCGCCTATTGATACAAGAAAAAGTTTCGCAAGCAGTTCAAAAACCACAAAATGCGGAAACGCTTTTATAAATACTCCGGCGGATTTAAGAAATTTTTTTACTCTTTTTATATAAACCGCTCCTTTTCTGATAATATGAAAATTATAACACAATATATTCGGTAAGTCAATGATGTGTAAATCAGTTTTCATTGGTTTTGATGTTCTGTTTGCGGTAAAATAGTATTATTTTTGAATAAACGAGAATTATCCGTATACGTGAGTTCGATAAAAAAAATAGAAAAAACCGCTCAAATCTGTTATAATGAG
>JAMPEF010000034.1 GCA_023665275.1 Alistipes senegalensis
TAAATAACCTGTTCTAAATCAAATAAACGTATAGAATACTGATTACCAAGTTTTTCGCAAATTGCTTTTAAACCTTTAGTAGGTGCTTTAATTTCCATTTTATCCCTCCATTCTATCTGATTGATTATTTTATTATATCAAATGGAAGGGAAAAAATCAAGGAGGAAGAACAACAATGGCTTTTCAGAAAGTAACGAGAGAAAAATCAAAACTCAGGCTTGCACTTGCAGGACCGTCAGGGGCAGGGAAAACGCTGTCGGCACTGTTGCTGGCATACGGCATCACAAAAGACTGGTCAAAAATTGCTCTTATTGACACCGAACACGGACGTGCAAAATTCTATGCTAACCGTTCGGACTTCGGGACGGGTGAGTTTCTGTATCAGGAAATGTCAGCTCCGTACTCTCCGGACAAGTATATTTCCATGGTAAATGAGGGTGCGGAAGCTGTCGGTGCTGATGGTGTTGTTATCGTCGACAGCTTCAGTCATGCTTGGGACAACGAGGGCGGTGTTCTTGATATCAAGGAAAAAATCGCCGAACAACCGAAGAAAAATGACTATTCTGCATGGGCAGATGCAGGAAAAATTCAGAATAATCTTGTTAATTCTATTCTGTCGGTTAATTGTCATACGATTATTACTCTACGTACTAAAATGGCTTACACTATGGAGCAGAATGACAAGGGAAAAACCGTGCCGGTCAAGCTTGGTCTTGCACCGGTACAGCGTGAAAATACCGAGTATGAGTTTGACATTGTGCTGAATATCGCAAGAAATCACATCGCAAGTGCATCAAAAGATACTACTTTCCTTGATACATGGTCAGGGGTGATTACTTCAGAATTGGGCAAATCTCTGAAAGAATGGCTTGATGATGGTATTGAACCTGAAATCTGTGAAGTTTGCGGAAAGAAAATTCTTCCTACTCAGCAGAAAACTATTCAGCAGATTGTTGATGGTAGTATGAAAACCTATGGTAAAAAAATGTGCTGGGCGTGTGTGATGAACGAGTTCAGACTCAGAAAGGAGGCGGAAAACAGTGCCGTTAAGGGCGTATCAGGAAGCACTGGTGAAGAAAGTACATGATTCTTTCCGGCGTGGCATAAAATCAGCGTGTATCGTACTGCCGTGCGGTGGCGGAAAGTCTGTAATCATTGCAGAAATCACCCGTCTGACTGCCGGAAAACTCAACCGTGTACTGTTTCTGGTACATCGGATTGAGTTGTGCGAACAGATAGAACGGACTTTCAAGGCGTGGGGCGTTGACATGGATTTCTGTCAAATTATGATGGTTCAGACGGCTTGCCGGAGACTGAAAAAAATTTCCTGTCCAAGCCTGATTATAACCGACGAATCACATCACTCTAAAAGCGAAAGTTACCGGAAAATCTATGATTTTTTTCCAAATGCTTACCGGCTTGGTGTTACTGCAACTCCGATACGTCTGGATGGTTCGGGACTTGGTGACATTTATCAGACCTTGATTGAGGGTGTTTCGGCAAAATGGCTGATTGAAAATAACTTCCTGTCGCCGTATACATACTATGCTCCGACGGTTGCAGACCTCAGCGGAATAAAAATCCAACGTGGCGAATTTGAGGTAAAATCGGCGGAAAATGTCCTTTTTAATCGTACTGTCTTCGGTGATGTCATAAGTCATTACCGGAAGTTTGCGGACGGAAAACAGGCTATCTGTTATTGCGTTTCAATCAGGCATTCTGAGGCTATGGCAAGGGAATTTCAGGACAATGGCATTAAGGCGGTACATATCGACGGCACAACTCCGAAAGCCGAAAGACAGCGGATTATTGAGGATTTCCGGAACGGTAAAATTAAAATTCTCTGCAACGTTGACCTAATTTCTGAAGGCTTTGACGTTCCGGATTGTGAGTGCGTCATACTCCTCAGACCGACAAAAAGTTTAACGCTTTATATCCAACAAAGTATGCGTGCAATGAGATATAAGCCCGAAAAATCAGCGATAATCATTGACCATGTCGGAAATTACGCCCGTTTCGGAATGCCCGATGCAGACCGTCAATGGACTCTTGAAAGCAAGCCAAAAAAAGCCCGTAATCAAGCCGAAAATGAAATAAAAGTCTTGCAATGTCCGGAATGTTTCTATACTTTTCAGCCGGAAGATGATGTGAAAATCTGTCCGGAGTGCGGATATGCTTTCCTGAAAAAAGAACGTACTCTTGACATCGAGGACAGTGCAGAACTTAGACAGATAACCGGATTTGTGCTGAAATATGACGATTTGCCCGACCAGTGCAGAAATTATAATGATTTAATTCAATATGCAAAGAAAAAACAATATAAGATGGGCTGGGCGTATTATCAGGCGAAACAGCGAGGTTGGTTATGACGGAAGAACACAGAATACAGAACGAAATTCGGCTTGCCCTTGCTGATACGTGCGTGATTTTTCGTGGGAATGTTGGTACAGGTTGCACAAAAGACGGACGGTATTTTAGTACAGGTTTACCAAAGGGCTTCAGTGATTTATTCGGTTTCCGGAAATCCGACGGAAAAGCGGTTTTTATCGAAGTAAAGACACCAAAGGGCAGACCATCAGCAGAACAGAAAAAATTCCTCGAAACCATGCGGAAATACGGCGTTATTGCCGGAATTTGCAGAAGTTCAGAGGACGCATTAAATTTAATTAATGGAGGTAAATGAAATGGGATTTTCAACTAATTACGAAGATGTTCAGGATTTTGACATTATCCCGAAAGGTGAGTACGAAGTCGTTATCACAAAAATTGAGGAACGCACCACTCCTAATGGTGCGACAGGTCTTAATTTTGCTCTTACCATCAGGAACGACGTGGAGCAGAAATGCAAAAACCGCTGTATTTTCCATACTTTATGGAAACGTCGTGAACCGACTCCGGCAGATATGCAGGTACAGGGGTACAGTTTCAAGCAGATTATGCAGTTGGCTAAGGCTGTCAGACTTCCGTCCGGAAAGAGCTATGAAACCGTCTATAGTCTTTGCGACGAACTCAGCGGAAAAATCATGCGTGTGACTGTCGGTCATCGTGAGTACAATGGCAGGACTTACGAGGATGTTAAGTTCATGAGCGAGTCAAATTTCCCTGAATGCAGGCATACTTCCAAGACTGTTGTTACGAGTGATACCGTTGCACAGCGTCCGGCAGAGACGTTCGCCAATGCCGGAAATATCAGCGACTATGAAGAAATTTTCAGCGATGGTGACTTGCCATTCTGATTCAATGAAGACTATGTAAAAAAATCACAGAAGGACCGAAAACTGTCCTTCTGTGAACGTTTTGAAAGGAAATTAGTATGTATGAAAAAATTCCTGATGAGTTAAAAAGATGTCCGCAGTGGGTGTGTTGGCGGTCTGAACCTGACCCGAAAAGCCATAGCGGAATAAAGAAAATACCTATCAATCCAAAAACCGGCGGACAAGCAATGTCCAATAATCCGGAGACATGGAGCGATTTTGAAACCGCTGTGAGAGTTTCAAGAAATTACTCCGGTATCGGCTTTATGTTTTCAGAAAGCGGTTACTTCGGCGTGGATTTAGACGACTGCTTACCTGAAATAGATGGCTTTTACCGAGGTGAAAAGAATTTTGTCTCTGATTTCGTGGAAGGTCTCGGAAGCTATACCGAACTGTCGCAGTCGTGTCATGGACTGCACATCATTTGTCGTGGCAAACTTCCGGAGGGTGCAAGGCGTAAGGGCAAGTTTGAGATGTACGATAAGGGACGCTATTTTATCATGACCGGCAATCCACTTGACCCTGACAACGTTCTTCCGGTTGCAGACTGTACTGAAAGCATAAAGTCTTTACATAAAAAATATCTCTCTGCCGACAAGCCGAAAAAATCCGCACCTGTTCCGGATGTCAGTATGCCGGAAATTCCGGTAAATATGGCAGTTCATGAAATCATTGAAAAAGCCCTTGTATCAAAATCCGGCGAGAAGTTCCGAAGGCTGTATAACGGCGATTTTTCGGACTATCCGTCACAGTCTGAAGCAGACATGGCTTTCTGTAATATGCTGGCGTTCTGGTGCGGACGTGATACCAAAAAAATGGACGATATATTCAGACAATCTGGTCTTATGCGTGACAAGTGGGACAGAAAACAGTCGGGCAGTACATATGGAAAACTCATGCTGAAAAAAGCCGTTGAAAACTGTCAGGAAGTCTATAATCCGCAGAAAACGGGCAATTATTCAATTTCTGTCGGCGGTACTCCCGTGAAGATGCATTCCCTTGACGATACCGGCAATTCTCGTCGAATGTATGACCTTTGCGGTTCGGTGATGCGGTACTGTTATACCGACAGACGTTGGCTCTGCTACAGCAACGGAAAATGGCTATATGACGCTAAAGGCGGTGTTTTTGTATGGGCGGATAAAGTCCTTGAAAGTATGAAATCCGAGCTGAAATTATGGGCGGAGTATCAGGAAGGCGAAATGTTGCCGGACTATCAGAAACATATGAAGAAAACACGTTCCAATAACTCCAAAAAGGCTATGGTCAAGGAAATGGAGCATCTTGTGGCGGTAAGTCCAGCGGAACTCGATGCAAACAGAACCCTTGTGAACGTTCAAAACGGCGTACTCAATCTGAATGACTTTTCCGTGATGAAGCATAAGCCTGATTTCCTGATGACCCGAATGCTTGGCACTTCAATTCCCGAAAGTCCGAAAAGCCCTGAAAAATGGCTTTCATTCCTGGAACAGATATTCAGCGGCGATAAAGAATTAATCCGGTATATTCAGAAAGCTTTAGGATATAGTCTGTCGGGCGATACATCGGAGCAATGTGCATTTTTCCTTTATGGTACAGGAAGAAATGGTAAATCAACGTTTCTTGAAGTCGTCCGAAAAATCATGGGCGACTATGCAACGAACATTCAGCCGGAAAGTATTATGGTTAAAGCAAGTACAAGCACTGCCAACAGCGACATTGCACGTCTAAAAGGTGCGAGGCTTGTAACGTCGGTTGAACCCAACGAGGGTATGAGGCTTAACGAGGGACTTATTAAGCAACTAACCGGCGATGATATGATAACCGCCCGTAAACTTTACGGAGATGAATTTGAGTTCCGTCCGGAATTCAAGTTGTGGATGGCGACCAACCATAAACCGACTATCCGTGGCACTGACTTAGGCATATGGCGACGTATTCATATAATTCCGTTTTCGGTTACTATTCCGGAATCAGCAGTGGACAAGAAATTATCGCATAAACTTGAAGAAGAGTTACCGGACATTTTAGCATGGGCTGTTGAGGGTTACCGGATGTGGAAGTCTGAGGGACTCCGTATGCCTAAAGTAATCTCCGACGCTGTAGAGGAGTACCGCAACGAAATGGACGTAATATCGGCGTTTCTTGCCTCGGATTATGTTGTGCAAGGCGGTGAAGTCAAGGCTCAGGCACTTTATGCAGTTTACTGTCAGTGGGCGGCGGAGTGCAATGAGTATAAAATGCCATCCCGAAAATTCAGTTTAGAAATGACTAAACGCTACAATAAAAGAAAATCTCACGGAACGATTGTTTATTCGGATATTTCACTTGTATAAATAATTAATTATATTTCAGGGGGAGGATGGGGAGTATAACCAGCTATTATAAATTCCTTTCATAAAAAAATTTTAAAAAAGGTTTTATAAAATGACATTTATCCTCCCCTTTCTATTTTATAAAAATTCAATTTTTCATATAAATAGCTAAAATATATGGGGGAGGATAAAATTTTATCCGTCACCCGAAAGGAGTGATATTTTGAAAAATGAATTTGACTTTAATAATCCGGAAGACTTCCGCTGTGCTGAACGTCGTGCATATGACGGTACTTTGAATTACTCGGACTTTCCGCCGTCGGAATACAAGTATTTTTCTGAACTCCGGAAAATATACCATGCTTTCAAGTTTGAGGGATTGTCTCAGGAAGACGCTGAACGTCAGAAAAAATCCCTGCTGATAGACTATCATAAATATCTTGAGAATTTCGATTATTGCCGTAGTGTATGGAAGAAATATCAGGATAATATCAGAGTATCGGAAATGCTGAAAACCGATATTCAGAAGTCGCACGATACGTACGATATTGCAGTAACGGCTGTCCGTGCTGTCGGTCTGATGACGCATGATAAGACTTTTATAAAAACCAATCTTGAAAAACTGGAGGCTTTGAAATGACACCGGAAGAAATCAAAGTAAAGAACTGGCTGAACCGTGCTTTTTATGTGAATAAAAAAATCAACGCTCTTGATATGCTTCTGAAAGCCTCTGTAATGCACGCAGAGGGGCTTACAAGGGTACAACAGTATAATTACACTAGCAAATCAGATACACGCTTAAACGGCACACAGGACGCATTTTTGAAGCTTGTTGATATGGAACGCAAAATCAGTGAACAGAAAAAAGAACTTGAAAATATTTTCGAGGAAATATCAGAGGCAATTGCATTACTGCACGATGACGAACTTGAAGCTATTTTGATACATAGATATTTGCTTTTCCATACGATAGAGCAGACAGCTGAAATTATGCATTACAGCACACGGGCAGTGAAATACAAACAAAAAAAAGCCATTGAAAAACTTTGCACCTTTTTGCCTTGTTTTGCACCCTGATATGTGCTATACTGGTATTATAAAATTTCTGGCATTAATTTGATACTCCTGCACAAAGGCATTCGGAAACGGATGCTTTTTGTGTTATACTTTGGCGGTGATAATATGATAAGACAGAAATGCGATAACTGCGGAAAGTTTCTTCCGGTAAACAAAAAGTGCAGTTGCCGTCCTGATAAGTTCCGCCATGAGTTTTTCTATGATACTTACGAATGGAGAAAAGCCCGTGAACTATGCAGAAAAAAATGTCTCGGACTTGACTTGTACAGTTACTTTGTATTGAACAAGATTGAGTACGGAAGAATAGTACATCACATAAT
The DNA here is from genome assembly GCA_023665275.1 of Alistipes senegalensis. Taxonomy (GTDB): domain Bacteria; phylum Bacillota; class Clostridia; order Oscillospirales; family Ruminococcaceae; genus Ruminococcus. The sequence goes on from JAMPEF010000034.1 coordinate 6,946, forward strand.
CCCTCTTGAAAGAGACTATTCCCTAAGAACAGACCAGAGCAATTTAATATATCTTACCGATAGCAATCACATGAAAATTCACGAACTTTACACGCACGATTTTGAAAACACAGTAAAAATACTCAGGGGGTGCATTGAAAAGTTTTATTTTTTAATCAGACAGCCAACGCCCAGCTAAAGTTTTGCAAAATTCTAAATATTTATTTTCAGAAAATACCAGAATACAGGCTTTTAAGACTTGAAGTAAGAAACATGATACTATAATGGTTTTCCAAAGTAGCAAGCTCGGTATCCTGTGGGACAAAAATTTTTTACCCACCCGAATACAGCTTGTCAGGGAAATATCCCTGAAACCCTATTTTAAACATATGGAAAGGCGGTGAAAATATGGGACGTACAAGAAAAATGCTCTCCGAACAGTCAGGGAATCTTACCAAGGAAATTCAGACAAGGCGAACTATTGAACAGGATATGACGAGAACCGATACGGATTATTTTCTTAAACCGCCTAAATGGCTTATAAATTCCGTTGCCGTCAAGGAGTACAAGCGTATTGCCGGAGAACTTGGCAAGCTGGAGCTTCTCGGAAATCTTGATACAAATGCCCTCGGCAACTACTGCAACGCTTTCGCAAAGTACACGGAAATAACAAAAAAGCTGAAAGATGCTCCACTTACAGTGACGAACTCCGCCGGAAATGAAGTTGAAAATCCGCTTATCAATATGCAGATAAAATACAGCAAGGAAATGAGAGAAAACGGACGTTTATGCGGAATTACCATTGACAGCCGCCTGAAGTTCGCATCACAGAAACTTGATAAGATTGATGATGAAATTTCAGAAGAATTTGGTGATATTTAGTGACTATCAAGGAAGAATTAATTAAATATTCAAACGATTGCATAAACGATAATATCCCGACTTGCAAAAAGCATAAATGGGCGTGTATGCGTTTTCTTTGTGACGTTGAACGCTCCGCATCAGATGAATGCAAATTCTACTGGGACGAATCAGAGGCGGAAAAAATCGTTGACTGGTTCGCCCTGCTGAAACACTCAAAGGGCATTCTTGCAGGACAGTTTATTAGGCTCACGACGGCACAGAAATTCAGTTTATGTCAGCTTTACGGGTGGAGACGAAAAAAGGATGATCGCCGGCGGTTCAACAAGTCATATCAGCAGAAAGGTCGCAAAAACGCAAAGTCACAGGAAGAAGCCGGAATAATTCTTTATGAGATGTCCTATGGAAGCACTAAAAACCATGAAATTTATGAGTGCTATTGTGCCGGTACAAAGCGTTCACAGTCAAAACTTATTTTCAATGAGGCTCAAAATCTGCTGAAAGGTTCTCCGCTTGCGACAAAGTTCAAGTGCAACAAGCAGATTATTGAACATCGGAAGACAGGGTCTTTCCTTGTTCCGCTCTGCAAAGAGGACGGCAGAACAGGTGACGGTACTAATCCGGCAATCCTTGTCCTTGACGAATACCACCAGCATACCACCACGGAATTTTACGATTTAGGCATAGGCTCTAACACAAAAGAACCGCTCCTTATGATTATAACCACAGCCGGACTTGATTTGAACGTACCTTGTTATCAACAGGAATATCAGTATGTTTCCGGACTTCTTGACCCTGATAAGCCCGATATAGAAAATGACGAATATTTCGGCGATATTTTCGAGGCGGAGAGTGATATTCCGCTTGATGATGAAAATCTTGAACTTATTGCAAAAATGGCTAATCCGGTACGTGCATATTATCCGGAGGGTATGCAGAAAATCCATGATGATTATATCATAGCTAAGCAGATGCCCGAAAAAATGACCGCTTTTCTTACAAAAGCCCTTGACATATGGGTACAGGCGAAAGAAAACGGCTATATGGATATGGCAAAGTGGAACGCTTGCACGGTGCAGAAATCCCCCGTTGATATACGTGAGCGTGAAGTATACATAGGCTTTGATATGTCAGCGAAAATTGATTTAACAAGCGTTTCCTTTATTATTCCGTACATGGACGGCGAAACGATTAAATATATTCTTTATTCACACAGCTTTATTCCTAACCGTGACAAGCTCAGGGAACGCATAGTCGCCGACAAAATGCCCTATGATTCATGGGAACGTGCAGGATTTCTTACCGTCACCGATACTGAAATAGTAGACCAGAACGCCGTTATTAACTATGTAAAGGGGTTTGTAAGTTCACGAGGTTTGAAAATCAATTGTCTTTGTTTTGACCCTGCCAACGCCTCTAAAATTATGCTGGAGCTGTCAGAAATGGGCTATGATGTCATTGAAGTCAATCAGTCGCATAAGTCGCTGAACGAACCGACAACGGCATTCAGAGAGCAAGTTTATTGTGGAAATGTAGTAATTCCCATAAATCCATTGTTAAATTATGCAATGGGCAACGCTGTAGTGCGTGTAAACAACGGCTTAATCAAGGTAGATAAGGATATGACCCGTAAGCGCATTGACCCTGTAGACGCTACTGTATGTGCGTTTAAAATGGCAATGTATCATGATTTTACTGTTACAACAGATACTGATGAGTGGCTCGCTCGTGAAGGGTGGTGAAGATTTTGAAATTTTTTAAACGGAAAATAAAAAATAGTGCGGAATATTCAGGCTTTAAAGGTCTTATGGAGTATTTCGACAATACTGGAATACTTGATGCAGTACGTCAGGCAGACTTGACGGCGGCGACTTATTACGCCTGTATGCAGATAAGGTGCAATGCTATTGCTAAAATTCCGTTCAAAGTCTACCGCAAAGACGGCGACGGTGCAGAACCGTTTGAGCATAGTATTTCTGATTTGCTGAAATTCCGTCCGAATATGTTTACAACACCGCATGACTTTCTGTGGGCGACGGAGTTTCAGCGTCTTGAATACGGCAACGCCTACTGGGTATATGACTTTTCAGGTGGCAGAATAAACGGAATTTACCTGTTAAATTCGCCGTCCGTACAGATTATAATTGACAACACAAAATTATTAAGTGACCGTTTCGCCGTCTACTACGTATACAGTGACAGCAGAAGCGGTCAGATTATTTATCCGGCAGAACAGATTGTACATTTCAGAAACTTCTCAGCAGACGGTATCAGAGGAACACCCATAAAAAAGTACATAAGTGATGTTATTTCACAGGAGAAGTCAGCACAACAGGTTGTTAAAGAAAAGTATGCAAACGGCTTGCAAGACCCTCTGATAGTTACATATACTGGCGATTTGAGCGACGCAAAAAGTATGCAGATTAAAAAGAAATTCGCCAATATGGGCGGTGTTCAGAATGCCGGAAAAGTAATTCCAATCCCTGCCGATTTCACCGTACAACAGCTTGAAACAAAACTTGTCAATTCGCAGTTTTTTGAACTCAACGGACTTACAACACGTCATATAGCCAATGCCTTTGGTGTAAAGTCATTTCAGCTGAATGACATGGAAAAATCTACTTATTCCAATATCGAACAGCAGAACAGGGCTTTTTATTCCGATACTTTGCAGAACGTCTTGACAGCATACGAACAGGAAATGACCTATAAACTGCTTTTAAAGGCAGACAGGGTAAGCGGTGTATATATAAAAGGCAATGCCGATGTTATACTTCGTTCGGACATTGAAACACGCTACAGGGCATACGGTGAGGCTATTTCTTCCGGATTCCTGAAAATTTCGGAAGTAAGAAAAAAAGAAGAACTGCCATTCGAGAACGGTACAGACAAGCTTATTATCGGCAATGGTGCAAGCATTCCGCTTGAAAAGTTAGGCAGTCAGTACGGAGGTGAACAATGAGATATAATTTTACAAAAAAAGACCGCAAAACAGGTAAAATAAATAATTGTGGCTTTATGAACCTTGAAACTTCCGGCGAACGTGCGGAGCTTTACTTTTACGGCGATATATGCGGTGATTCGTGGCGGTCTGAATGGGTTCAGGAAGATAAAGCACCACAGGACGTTGTCAATTTTCTGAAAGAACTTGATGGCAAAAACAAGTCTATTGATATTTTTGTTAATTCGTGCGGTGGTGACGTTTTCGGCGGTATTGCCATTTACAATATCCTGAAACGCTATCAGGGCGAAAAAACAGCACACATTGACGGAATAGCCGCAAGTATTGCCGGAATTATTCCGTTTGCGTGCGATATTGTAAAAGCCCCTGAATCCGCACAGATTATGATGCATAAGCCGTATACTTACTGCGAGGGAAATGCCGATGATTTGCAGAAATGCATTGAAACTCTTGATATATGCGAAAGTTCAATAATTGATATATATATGGAACACGTCAGGGACGGCATAACAAGAGAACAGATTAAAGAAATGATTGACAACGAAACATGGCTTACCTGCAAAGAAGCAACCAGTTTTTTTAACATTGAGCTTGAAAATGATGTACCAGTTTCAGCATATTTTCGGGGTATCAAAGACAGGAAAAGAAAATTACAGCTTGAAAATGACTTATTCAGGCTGAGAAATGAGGTTTTTTATGACTAAACTTGAAGAAATGAAGTCACAGCTTACAATGCTTATCAAAAAGATGCAGTCACATCTTGACAGCAACGAACTTGACAAGGCAGAAACCGTTAAGAACGAAATTAACGAACTCAGAAACAAAATTGAAAAGCAGATTTTTATTGATAATCTTGAAATGCCTGAAAAATCAGCAGTACCGGCACAGCCATCAGACAGCACCGACAGAAAAAATGTAAACTTTATCCGTGCTTGCATCAAGAAGTTTGCAGGCAGAAAAATTACGGAATCTGAAAATGCTTTACTCCTTCCGACATACACCGGTACAACACCGGACGGAGAACACAACGAGGGATATATACTTCCACAGGATATTCAGACAAAAATTCACAAAAGAATCCGTGAATACAAGTCGCTCCGTACAGTCTGCGGACATCTTACGACAACGGCTCTTACTGGTTCGTTTCCTGTTGAAAATCTTGACAGCCTCACAGGTCTGACAGACTTCACAGACGGTATGGACGCTACAGAATCGGACGACATAAAATTCAGCAAACTGTCTTTCAGTCTGAAAGAAAAAGGGGCTTTAATTCAGCTTTCAAACACTCTCCTTGCCCTTACCGACAATGATTTAATGTCATATATTGTAGATATTTTCGCTAAAAAGGCAATTATTACAGAAAATACAATGGCTATTGAGGCTCTCAACAAGGGCAAGACAATAAAAACCCTTACCGGCTGGCAGTCGTTGAAATCTTCAATCAACAAGGATTTAGACCCGGCATCGCTTTATAATACTGTAATTGTCACCAATCAGGACGGCTTTGACTTCTTAGACCTTGCACTTGACACCAACGGCAGACCGATTTTACAGCCTGACCCCACAAATCCTACTGCTAAGCGTTTCGCCGGTTATCCTATACACGTTTTCAGCAATGCAATGTTCCCTACAAAGAACGGAAAAGCACCCATATATTACGGCAATATTGAAGAGGGGGTAAAATTCGTTGAACTTAATCTTATGAGTTTTGCAACATCAAGTGAAGCAGGATTCACAAGAAACACCACATACGCACGACTTATAGAGTTCCTTGACGTTGTACAGAATGATTCTTCCGATAAGTGCTACATTGCAGGACAGCTCAGCCTTACGACGACTGCAACAACCTGACTTTGAGGTGATTTCATGTCTCTTGACCTGATAAAAGAGTATCTGAAAATCGACTTCAACGACGATGACAGAATACTTGAAATGCTCTTAGGTTCAGCACGGCATTATGTTCGTGATGCTGTCGGCTATCAGCCCGACGAATCAGACGAACGTGTAAAGCTGTTATTGCTTGTGTTGATTTCCGACTGGTACGAACACAGAGAATATACGGAAAGCACGCTGAAAACACAGAATATTTCACAGAAAGTACGGTATACAGTGCGTTCAATCGTGCTACAGCTACAGTACAGTGAGGCAGAAAGCAATGAAAATCAGTACTGATACAGGAAAACTAAATCAGCGGATAACTTTTCAGAAACGTATGTATCACAGCGACGAAATAGGAAATCAACTCACAGAAACTGTTGATTTTTATTCGTGCTGGGCTTCCGTTCAGGGCGTTTCAGGTCGTGAATACTGGTCGGCACGTGAACATCATGAAGAAAACACACTTAGCTTTAAAGTGAGATTTTGCCGTAAACTTGCGGAAATAAACAAAATTGACTATTTCATAAAATACAAAAATAAGATTTACGATATAACCGACATCAACAATTTACAGGCATCTGACAGCGTTCTAATAATAAAAGCTGTGGAAAGGACTTGACAATGGCTGATATAACCGTAACTGTTGAAGAATTTGCAGCCGTTCTTGCTGAATTTGCAAAATTCGGACTTGACGAAAAAAAACAGGCTGTAAATGACGGCATGAAAAAAATCGCACGTGAGGCAAAAGAGGAAGTTGAAAGTAAATCACGGGTAAGCGATAAGGAATACAGCGGAAATATTGACGATTACAAGGGCAGTAAAAGATTTGCAAAGGACAACTCAAAGCATTACAAAGACAGCTGGACGACTTCCACCACCGAAGAAAACGGCGATTTGACGGTAACTGTACATAACAAGAAGTTTCAGCTTGTGCATCTGCTTGAAAATGGTCATCTGACCCGTAAAGGCACAGGACGTACTGCCGGAACAGGTAAGGAACGTACTAAAGCATACAAACACGTTGAACCAGTTCAACAGCACGTCGAAGAAAAAGTTGATTCACTACTGGAGAGCTTATAATGGAACTCAAAGAAATTTATGAAAAACTCTGCACACTTAGCATTCCTGTTGCTTATCTGAAATTCGACAAGCCACAGAAACTTCCATTTATAGCCTATCTGGAAGCAGGAACGGAAATTCAGGGTGCAGACAACTACAACTTATACCGCCGTGTCACTATCCGGATAGAACTCTACTCCGAAAAGAAAAATCCCGAACTGGAGCGGAAAATTGAAAATTTATTTCGCTCTGTCGAAATCGAAAAGGACGGCGACACATACCTACAAACAGAAAATATGTTCATGACAGTATTTTCTTTTGAAACTATTCAGAAAATCTAAACAAAATTCTTAGCACTTTGCATAAAAAGCAAGGTGTTTTTTTGTGGAAAATTTTTTTCAAAAGTGCTTGACTTTTTGTGACGCATAAATTATAATATATGCATGGTACAGAAAGTGAGGTGCTATAATATGTCACCACGCACCGGCAGACCAAAAGCAGAGAATCCAAAATCTCTAAGTCTTAATATACGTCTTGATGCTGAAACAGAGAAAAAATTACAGGTTTACTGCAAAGAACATAACATTTCTAAGGGTGAAGCGATAAGACAGGGGATTCATTTGCTTATTGGCAATAAAAAATAAAAAACGTTCTGCTAACATCTTGGCGGAAGTTCAGAACGTTTTTATAAGAATGACGGAGTTTCCATCAAATCTATTGTACCACAGATAGAAGCTCTTGTCAAGTATTTTTGAAAGGAGTTTTTATTTTTATGAACAAAATTCTTGATATTATCTTCAAAAAGTATGCTGAAATACCAGCTAATGTCAGTCCGCTTGAAACACCTGAACTTCATAACGATTTTCACAGTTTCGTTGCTACATACTTTGGTGATGATATGTCTTTTGACAAATGCTGGGACGCTAATGTTCGCTTCGGCAACTTGATTTGCAGTTATCAGAAGAAAGCATTCGAGGTTGGCTTTTACACCGCCGTTCAGCTTCTTATAGGAGGTGAACAGGTATGAATGAAATTCAGATGTTTGACAACGCAGAGTTCGGAGAAATCAGAACGATTGAGGAAAACGGAAAAATCCTCTTCTGCGGAAAAGATGTTGCTAAGGCTTTAGGTTATGCTAAGCCAAATAACGCAATATCAACACATTGTAGGTGTACCCTGAAACGGGGCATACCTCACCCACAGTCACCGGACAAGCAAATTGAAATGATTTTTATTTCAGAAGGTGATGTTTACCGCCTCATCACACACAGCAAGCTCCCGAATGCAGAACGCTTTGAAGAGTGGGTATTTGATGAAGTGCTTCCAACAATTCGCAAAACAGGAAGTTACACAATGCCTGTTGAAGAAGAAGTATCTGATGACGATAAAGACCCCCGCATAAAGATTATAGAAAAGCTTATGGAAGTCGCACAAATGGACGGATTGTCTAAGACATATGAATGTATACTTTTTGACATTGCAAGAGAAATACTGACCGGCAAAACTATTTTACAAATAGAATCAGCAAAAAAGCCGAAAACATACCTCGCCGGAGACATTGCCAGAATATTTGGCACAACCGCCTATCAAATCGGGTGCATTGCCAATGTTCTTAGCATGAAAAATAAGGAATACGGCGAATGGTATTACTATACAAGACCAACAGATGACGAAAAAATTAGGGCTTTCAAGTACAATGAAAAGGCTGTTGAAAAATTCAGACTGATTTTTGAATCAATGGACAAATAAATAAAGACTAAGCACTTCTTCGGGAGTGCTTTTTTGATAAAAATTTTTTTAGGAGGATTAATCTATGTCACACACACAGACAAAAGAGTTAAATAAAATTCCGCTTGGTTCTATGGATGTTTACATCACCGAATGGACAGGTACAATTCCGGAAAACAACGTGATTGAAACCGAAGATAACATGGCAGGACGCATCAAAAACGGTGCTACAATTTCTTATGGTGCAGAATGGTACGTTGCTGAATCTGATGACGGAAAAGCCAAAAAACGCCGCATTGTTAGTGAATCAGCATCTATAAGCTACGGAAATATCACATGGAACGGCAATACCCTTGAAAAGTACATTGCAACGGCAAGGATTGAAGAAAAGGACGGTAAACGCATTACAAAAATTGGCGGTGTCCAGAACGACAACGGAAAGCGTTATCTTATTCGTGGCGTTCATCACGACCCTGTGGACGGCGACATCAGAATAACCGGTGTAGGTGTTAATACTGGCGGATGGGAAGCTGCATTCAAGCCTGACAGCGAAACCATTATTCAGCCGACTTTTGAGCTTGAACCTGTTCTTGATGATTCCGGAACGCTCCTTACCTACGAGGAAGAAGTCATTGAATCTGAAACTCTGGAGGACGAAAAATGAGAAAATTTAAATTTCCCCTTGACAACGGCACAACTCTGACTATCAATCCGCCGTCGGCACGTCTTTACTACAAAAAATACGCCGTCGCAAAGACTGACAATGCACTTTTTGAAGCAATCGCTGAAATCTGCAATAACAACGACGAAAAAATCACCATTACTGTGGACTATCTGCTTGAAAACTTTTCTGTATTTGATTTACAGCGTTTTACAGCGGAATTTCCGAAATGGATTAACTCCGAAAAAGACAGCGACCCAAACTGAAAATACCTTACTACCCGACACAAAGTAGTAAGGTATATTTTTTAAACAATTCACGTGATTCAAAAATCGTCGCTGATTATACAAATATGACAGTTCCGGAGGCTGAAAACCTTGATATTTTCAGTTTCTGGGGCTATCTTCATGACGCATGGATTTATAACTGCAATCAGACCGAACACGGTCGGGAATATCTTGAAAATGCCTACTATTACAGCCTTGATAAACCCGACAAATCGGCTTTAAAGAAATTTTTCGGAGGTGGTACGCATGGCAAGCAGTAAAATCAAGGGCATTAATATCAAAATCGGTGCGGACACTACTGGACTTGATACCGCACTGTTAAAAATTGAGTCCTCCGGAAAAAAAGCCTCATCAGAACTCCGCACAGTTAATATCTCGCTGAAAAATAACAGCGATTCTGTGGTACTTTGGCAACAGAAACAGGAACTTTTAACGACCGCTATTGAAAGTAGCCGGCAGAAATTAACCTTGCTTGAGAACGCACAGGAACAAGTAAAGCAACAGTTTGAGAACGGCGAAATTGACGGCGGACAATACAGGGCTTTCCAGCGTGAAATCGAAAACACACGGGACGAAACAAGCCGTCTTGAAAGTCAGCTTACGGAAGCCAATCAACGAATTGAAGAACTCGGTGACGGTCTGGAACACTCAGGACAGCAAGCCAGGGACTCCGCAAACGGTGGTTATACTGTTTTAGGAAATGTTTTCGCAAACGTCATAACAGAGGGAATAAAATTAGCTGGAACAGCCCTGAAAAACTTCACTCAGGACGTTATTGCAACCGGTACGGAATACGAAGCAGCGATTTCAAACGTTGTGGCAATTTCCGGAGCTATGGCAGAAGAAGTTGAATTATTGCAGTCTAAAGCCGAAGAAATGGGTGCGACCACTAAATTTACTGCCACTGAATCCGCTGAAGCTATGAGTTACATGGCTATGGCTGGCTGGAAAGTCAATGACATGGTGTCCGGTCTTGACGGTATTATGGACTTGTCCGCTGCCTCTGGTGAAAGCCTTGCAAGCGTTTCAGATATTGTCACCGACGCTTTGACGGCTTTCGGACTACAGGCAAGCGACTCTGCACACTTTGCAGACGTTTTAGCGGCGGCATCGTCCAACGCAAATACTAACGTCGCTATGATGGGCGAAACTTTCAAATATGCTGCTCCAGTAGCCGGTTCTTTCGGATTTTCCGTAGAAGATACCGCTGAAGCTATCGGACTTATGGCTAACTCCGGCATTAAAGCAAGTCAGGCAGGCACGTCATTAAGGCGAATTTTAACGGAGATGTCACACGATATACAGCTGAATGGCGAGGAAATCGGACAATTTGTCGTTGAAACCTCAAACGCTGACGGCTCAATGCGTAATTTGTCTGATATACTGGCGGATTTGCGAGTTGGTTGGAATAAGCTAAGTGAGTCCGAACAGGCAGCAAATGCTACGTCTGTTGTTGGAACTAACGCAATGTCAGGATTTCTTGCCCTAATGAACTCCGCACCGGCTGACGTTGAAAAACTCTCAACAGCTATCGAAAACGCCGACGGCACGGCAAAAGAAATGTCGGAAACTATGCTTGACAACCTACAGGGTGATAAAACACTCTTTGAAAGTGCATTCGACGGTGTAAAAATAGCAATTTCAAAAGAACTTAATCCGGCATTGCGAGACATTGTACAATGGGGAACTCAACAGATGCCAAAGGTTCAGGCAGTTGTTGAACCGCTTTTCAAAAGTGCTGTAAATGGTGTTAAATCACTGATAAACGGTTTTGAAAAAATGAAGCCTGTTTTGTCTGCCGTGAAACCGCTGATAATAACGATTTTTGCAAATGAAGCTATACACTTATTTTCTAAAACATTGTTGCCGAAAGCCCTTGAACTGCTAGGAAAAATTCCAACTCCGCTGACTCTTATTTCTAATCTAATAACGTCCATTTCCGATCTTCCGACAAAATTCATTACAACAATAGGAAAAATACCGTCATTAGTAGGCAATATTGGAAATGCCTTTAAAGGCTTGTGGGCGGTAATTGCCGCAAATCCAATAGCAACTGCCGTCACTGCGGCTACAATTGCCGGCTTTGCAATCAAATCTTGCATTGATAATCTGGAAATAGAAAAAACAGAAGTTGAGTTGCTTATCGAAAAGCACAATGAGGAACTGCAATTACTTGCTGATAAAAGACAGGCAATCAAGGATTTGAATGACGCTTTTTATGAAAATGTAGACGGCATTCAGACTCAAACAGACCGCACCAAAGACCTATGGATAGAACTTGACAAACTCACTGACCAGTACGGGAACGTCCAGAAGAAAGACCAAGCTCGTGCAGAATATATCCTCAACGAACTTAACAACGCTCTCGGTACGGAATACACAATGACCGGACATCAGATTGACAATTACCGCACTCTTTCCGCTGAAATAGATAATGTTATTGCCAAAAAACAGGCTGAAATGATGCTTGATGCTTATCTTGCAAACTCCACTGAAATGACAAAACAGCGTATTGAAGCACGCACTGACTACGAAAAGTATGACAAGGAATATCAAGAAAAACTGAAAATATTTGAAGAAACCGAAAAAACTTTTAAAGAACTTACCGGACATGACCCGTCAGAAGTATCATTTTACAGTGACAATATAGAAAAAGAACTGCAAAGTTTATTGCAGACAGGTGAAGAATATGAAGCAGGATTAGCCATGTATTATGCCCGTGCAAACGCTCAACAGGCAAAAGACCAAAGACAACTGGCAAAGAACAGATATGAAGCAACAAGCGAATACTTCGAGAAAGAAGACCAACTATACGAGGCTTACTCGCTCGGACAGTATGACAAAATGGCTGAAATCATATATGCGGAAAAAGACCTTACAAGCACCACGCTTGACGAGACAGCTACTGATGCGGAAGAACGTTTGAAAATTTTCAATGACAGCTGTGAAAAAATCCTGACGCTTTTTCAGCTTAATTCCAAGAAAATTTCACAATCTTCCGTTGACGAGATAAGCAAAGAGCTTGAAACGGTTATGAAAAACGCCGCACTTACAGAAAACGACCCAGCAGAAGTCTGGGAAAAGAACTTCAAAAAATATTTTGACGAATATCTTGAAAAGGGTTTTGACGTTTCACCGATGATTGCATTTGCTGATGATTTGAATATGTCTCCTGCTGACCTTTTAGGCAACGAATATCGTGAAGTTATCCGAAAGCAAAGGGAAAACGGACATAGTATTGAAGATTTCCTGAACCTTGCAATTAACAGCGATTATAAGCCAGAAATAACTTTCGGTGGTGCAGATAATTTCAATGATTATCTGTGGGAACGCCTTACAGCCGGACAGGATATTGAACATCTAATTGACTGGGGATTCAGCGACGGCGACAAAAATATAATCGATTCCAACGAGTTTCAGGACGCTTACAGGGAAACAATCCAGCAACATCTTGAAAACGGTCTTGACGTTGACGGCTTGCTGAAATGGAACGACAAAGCCAATCTTGCAGGTTCAGAAGAATTTGTTGATGTTTTTAAGAAAACTGTCGAAAATAAACTTGAAAATGATGAATACGTCGGAAGTCTTCTTGAATGGGGCAACACTCTGGGTATTGATATGGGCGACATTTTCGGGGAACGTTTCGCTGAACAAATGGAAACTCTTCATGCCAATGATGCAGATTTAACGGACTTTATCAAGTGGGCAGAAGCAAATGGAAACACAGTCGGGACAATTTTCGGCGAAAACTTTCAGGAAGCTCTTGAAGAATTTCTGGCACTTCCTACTGAAGAAGTTAAAATACCAAATATTTTTGAAGATGATACACTTGCAAAGAATCTCATCAATTATTACAAAAAAGGACAAGACCTTTCAAATCTCAGCAAACAGGCAAGAAAACAAGGGCGTCAAATCGGAAGTATTTTCGGTGATAATTATATGGATGTTATCCAGCAACAGCTTAACGACGGTTGCGATATACAGGAACTTGTAAAATGGGCGATTGAAACCGGCGGAACGATTTCGGAAGAATATTCCGATGTATATGCCAATATAGTGCAAGAATATCTCGACAAGGGCTACGATATTGAAAAATTGCTTAAATGGGGCAAGGATTCGGGACTTTCCACAGCTGATACTTTCGGCGGTACGTACTCCCCAGAAGCACAGACTTTTATTGACAAAGGTTTTGCTATTGATTCTTTGCTTACGTGGGCTAAAAATGCCGGATTTGAAGTCGGAAAACTTTTCGGTGAAAACTTTCAGGAATATGTTAACCGATACATTCACGACAAAAGAAATGAAGCAGAATCCGTGTTAGCACACGCTGGACCAATTTCAAGCAGTATTCTTGAAAAACTTCCATTCATGGCAGACGGCGGTTTTCTGTCGCACGGTCATGCGATTGTGGCTGAAGCGGGTCCGGAACTCCTTGAAGTCGTAAACGGTGGTGTACGTGTCACACCTCTGACGCAAAATTCACGGAATAATCCCGTAAATTCCGACGGCGGTCAGCGGATTTTTTACAGCAACTACACGATTAATGCCACAATTGCAAGTAGTTACGACGTTTCACGGCTTGCAGAAGACCTAGAAACCGAAAGACGTCGTATTGAAATGGGTATGGGAAAAACTTAATATCATGATGTTGAAAAGAGGCGAAAAATGAGCTATTTTTTATTTAACGGCATAAATTCCGACGAATTAGGACTTATGGTGACAAGTCCGCCAGTACGTCCGACATGGGAGCTTGAATCACAGGAGTTTACTCTTGCAGGACGTTCTTCAAAATATGTCCAGATGTCCAAAACTTACGATATGCAGACTATGACTATTGAAACATTTCTTGACGATATATCGCCGGAAAGTCTGCAAAAACTTTATCTGACATTTCAAGGGCAAGGAAAACTATGGCTGTCGTCGTCTCCGGAGGAATATCTCGAAGTCATCGCACACCCACCCGACATAAAATCTGTCGCTTACCTTGCCGGAGAATGCAAGTTAAAATTCACTGTCAAGCCGTTTGCTCGTGCGGTCAATCCGACTATCCTTGAAATAAATACGCAAAACAGCTATAAACAGATTAACAACAGCGGTACAGTTTTCAGTGAGCCGGAAATTTCTTTCATTTCGTTTGCAAATCAGGATATAAAAATCAACGTCAATGGGGCTGATTTTATTGTAACGCACCCTGATGGTTGTACTTTTGATTCAACAATTTTTATTGACTGTGAGGAACAAATTGTCTATTTTCAGCGTCCGGAGGGCGTCGCTTATACGTGTATGCAGTACACCACGGGCGACTTGCCTCTTCTGCATACAGGAGAAAATTATATCAGTTACTCAGGTGCAGTAAAAGATTTTAAAATAAACGTAAAGGAGCGGTTTTTATGACAGGTTCAGGCACGGCGGAAAGCCCGTACATTGTCGATAACTGGGAGGATTTCAGGACGATTGACACAGCTT
>JAMPEF010000035.1 GCA_023665275.1 Alistipes senegalensis
CATAAGGTCAAGACGCTTTTTCACTGCATAGAAAAGCAAATCAAAAGCCTCTCCGGAAACATTCTGATTGTTTTCGTCATCGGAGACCATAGCCCTGAAAAAATCAGATGATAAAACTTCTGTAGGTCTGAATTTATTGTTGGCAAAAGTAGTTTTTCCGCTTGAAGTCGCACCAATCATAGCCACAAGCGAAAACTCCGGTATTTCTATACGCATTTTTTAAACACTCCCATCTGTGTAGGTGTACCATGTATTCCGTCGTCTTCACCTATGCCGGATATTGTCACAATATAGCCGAATTTCCGACAGATATAGTCTGCCCATTTTCTGAATTCCTCACGTGTCCATTCAAAGCGGTGGTCATTATGCCGGAGATGTCCGGACGGAATAAATTCATAATTATCGTTATATTCCCTGTTCGGAGTGGTTAGAATTACAGTCGCCGGATTTGCAAATTCAAAGACGTTTCTTTCAAATGCCGGAAGTCTTAAAGGTTCTATGTGTTCGATTACCTCAATTACACAGGCACAGTCATAACCGGAAAAGCGTTTATCCCTGTACGTCAGGGACGCCTGCATAAGAGTAAGTTTATTACGGCGATGTTCATTCATGGTGTCATAGTGCAGACGGCTTTTAGCTTTTTCGAGTTCATGGGCTGAAACGTCTATAGCAGTTACTTTTTTAATCTGTTTCTGGTCAAGCAGAATTTTAGTCAACCGACATTCTCCGCAACCTAAATCAATTACGCTTTCCGCACCACTTGCAAGAACGACATTTTTAACAGTCTCAAGACGCATGGAATTTAAGGATATTTTCTTTTCGTCCTTTGGTTCTTCGTCCGTGATTTCCTCAACCGGTTCACTTTCGGTGAGCCTGTCAATAGTCCTGTGTGCGTAACTCTTTTTCATAAGGAAATAACGGTAAATAATTTCATTTTTGGCTGGGTGGTCAGCTAACCACTCACCGCCATGTGAAATAAGTTTATCTATTTCGTCTTCGCTTATGTAGTAGTGTTTCTGCTTGTCGAAAACCGGAATAAGCACGTATATATGATTAAGCAAGTCAGAAAGTTTTACGCTTCCCGAAATTTCAAGGTTTATATACGGACTTTCACCCCATTCAGAAAATTTTTCATCAAGAATGTTTTTTGTAGTTTTCACGGTGTAGCCGAGTGGTTCAAAGATTTTACGTGCAAATTCTTCAGTTCCGTGAATTGAAAAGATATTCGCTGTAAGGTCAATAGGTGTATCGGCAAGTTCAGGTTTCTTGTCACACCGACCATTCATGGCGGTGTTGAAAATTCTTGTTATGGCGGTACTTAAAAAAGAACTTGCCGTGTATGGTCTGTCATTGACGTAATCAAACAGTCCGCCGGTAGCAGAACCCTGTTTACCTTTTGCAAGGTCAATTGGATTGATGTCAAGCAGTAACGCCATTGTGGTTTTTTCGTCTGATACTTCCGGATAGAATACATACGCCATACCGGAATTTAAAGAAAATTCCTGTGGACGATACGGATTCTTATGCAACAGATAACCTAAATCCTGTGTGTCATGTCCGGTGTAGGTGATTGTCAGAATCAAATAATTCACTCCTTAAATAAAAATTTTTCCTCCATAGCTCGTATGTAATTATATCACAGAAATCAGGGAAATTCAAGACCTTAAATTTAAAATGTCATAATTTTTTTACAGACTCACAAAAATATTTTTATTAATATAATATTTATTATACGAATATAGCCTGTTTTCTTTCAGAAAATTTATTTTCCGAAAAAATATCATCAATAAATTAAAAGTATCTTGACAAATTATGAAATAAGTGTTAAAATATATTTTAATTGGTTTATGCAGTTAAAAAATTGCTTTCAGCAGAAGGGGGATTTAAATGTCAGAATATCAGATAGGGCAGGGAATTGAAACGGAGTTCGGGGGAATAGCTAAAATTACCGGAATTATCGGAAGTGGCAGACAAAGTACAGTTTATCGTGTTGAATCAGGCAGTCAACAGAAAGCTCTGAAATGGTATGATACCGGTAAAATTAAAAATATCGACAAGATGCGTGAAAATATCCGCAGAAACATAAAAGACGGTGAGCCTAATAACAAGTTTCTGTGGCCTAAATATATGACAAAAATTGATAAAGAAACCGGTGCTTTCGGGTATTTTATGGAACTCAAGCCCGATAGTTTCGAGTATTTCGTTGACATAATGAACGGTTATAAGTTTGTGAAAGATTCCGGCACTGGTAATACGGTAAAGAAAAAAGTCCGTTTTTCCAGTCTTTATGCCATGATTACGGCGGTCATAAATATTGTGAACTCTTTCAAGCAGATTAACGCCGCAGGAAAAAGTTATCAGGGACTTAGTGAGGGAAGTTTCTTTATAAATACCGATACCGGTGCTGTGCTTGTCAGCGATTGTGATACCATAGCTTTGCACGGTATAAATCTTGATATAAAAATTCGTTCTGTATATAAAGCTCCGGAAGTTATTCTCGGCGGACTTCCAAATGAAAAATCAGATATGTATTCACTGGCGCTGATACTTTTCAGACTTCTTTTCCGTGGTGACCCTTTTGAAGGTGAAAAAACCATCATGGACGTATGTCTTAATGAAACGGAACTTTCAAAGCATTACAGCACGGACGCCGTTTTTATATATGACCCCGAAAACAATTCAAACAGGGCTTTAAAGGGTATTCATGATAATGTTATTAAATTTTGGCGTGATTATCCCGAATACATAAAAGATGCTTTTGTACACTCTTTCACTGTGGGTGTGTATAATCCCGAAAAGAGACTTACTTTCGATGACTGGCAGAATCTTTTTATACGTCTCCGTTCGGAAATACTCTGCTGTATGTGCGGAAAAAGTAATTTTATTTCGATGATTGCCAAGCCGGAAGATGAAGTTTTTGTTTGTCCCGTATGTAAACTCAAATACGCTTCAATGAAGTTTACCAACAGGGTTTACAGAATGCCTTTATATATTGGCTGTAAAATTTTTGAGTGCGAACTTGACCCCTCAACCGATGACTTCCTGACCGTTGCCGGAGAACTTGTTGAGAATAAACTTCAGCGTGGACTTATGGGCATAAAGAATTATTCCGACCATAAATGGAGCGTCCGTATGCCCGACGGTATGTATCATGATATTACGGCAGGAAATGGCTTTCCGGTATGGCAGGGGCTTAAAATAGATTTCGGTAAAGTAAAGGCAAGCTTATAACAGATTATAAATTTCTGATTGAAAAAGAGGGTGAATATATGTTCAGTGGGTTCAGTAGGTCAATAATCGGTGCAAGCCATGTCAGGAAAAATATTGTATGTCAGGACAGTTCGGGCTATGAACTGAATGAAAATTATGCGGTGGCTGTTGTGGCAGACGGTCACGGAAGCAGGAAACATTTTCGTAGTAATATAGGTTCACAGATGGCTGTTGATGCCGCTGTTGAAACTGTCCGGAATTTTTTTTCAGACTATGAAAGAATATCTGGAGAACTTCCGGAAAATCACGACCTTATTCTTAAAAATGTTGAAAAACAGGTCATAGCACGGTGGCGGAAGAAAATTATTGAACATTTTTCGGAAAATCCTGTCAGACCGGACGAAAAAAAGCCGTTTTCAGAAGAAGAGTTCCGGAAAATCCCCATTGAGTCCTATTACGGCACGACGCTTGTTGCGGCGGTTATCGGTAAGGATTTTTCTTTAGGATTTCAGATAGGTGACGGCACACTTGTGGCTGTATTTGAGGACGGTGAAACGGTCATGATTATGGACTATGAAGAATCAAATCCGGCAAATATAACCGCTTCTGTATGTAATAAGAACGCTCCGGCGCTTTTCAATCATTTCTATACACGGAAAAAGAAAATTCTTGCAATGTTTGTCTCAACAGACGGTCTCTATACATCTTTCAGCAGTGATTATGATTTTCTTGACTATCACACGATAATTGCAGGTCAGCTTTATGATATTCAGGTTTTTGAATCTACAGTAATTAAGAATATCACCAAAAGAACGCATTTCGGTACGGAAGATGATATTTCGCTTTCATGCGTCTACAATAAAAAACTTTCTTCTGAAAATATTATGGTTCTCCGCAACAAGACGGAGGAAAATAAGCGCATATCCGCTGCACGTAAAGCCCATAAGTCTTCGGGCAGATAGAAATCCGGAAAGGCGGCTTTTTATGTATATAATGAAACTGAAACCGGCGTTAAAGTCTTATCTGTGGGGAGGTACAAGGCTTATACGGGATTACGGCAAGACAGGCGCTGAAATGATTTCTGAAACGTGGGAATGTTCCGTACACCCCGACGGTCTCAGCGTTGTGACAAACGGGAAATATACCGGCATAACTCTTGCGGAAATTCTCTCCATGCACCCTGAATATTCCGGTACGGAAAGCACTGGTGAATTTCCTGTACTTGTGAAACTTATCGACGCCGGAAAAGATTTGTCCGTACAGGTTCACCCCGATGACGCATACGCCCGTATGCATGAAAATCAGAACGGTAAGTCTGAAATGTGGTACGTCCTTGACGCTGACGAAAATGCACAGATAATATACGGCTTTGAGGAAAATATATCTCCCGAAACCGCACGGCGTTCCGCTTATGATGGTACTATTATAAATTATCTCCACCGTGAAAAAGTCCGCAGTGGTGATGTATTTTATATTCCGTCCGGAATTGTCCACGCACTCGGAAAAGGTATAGTCGTTGCTGAAATACAGGAAAATTCAAACGTAACGTATCGTCTTAACGATTACGGCAGAACTGACGAAAACGGAAATTCCCGTGAACTTCATATAGAAAAGGCGCTTGATGTCATGAATCTTTCACCGGTTCGGAAGATGGGAATACAGGAAAATTTTCCGTTTAAGACGGAAATTATAAAAAATCCTGAAAAATATATTTTCAATGTTGATAAAAAATCTTTTATGGTTCTGCTTTTCACGGACGGCATAGGTACGGCGGAAAGTTCTTACAATTCCGTTGATGTGAAAAAGGGTGAATGTATCTTTATTCCGGCAGGAACTGGAATAATTCAAATATCCGGAAAAACTGATTTTATAAAAATTTTTTCCTGAAAAATATATCTGTTATTACTGCAAAAGACATATTTTTGCAGTTTTTTTGTTTCATTGACATTTATAACATATTATGATATAATCAATTTAATATTACAGGAGGTAAAAAAATGGCTTTTGATATACCAATCAGAAAAACTCCCGTGCTTGACAGCCGTTCTCTTGCGGATAAGAGGGGGTTTATGAATGTCCGGCAAAGTCTGGATAAAAATCGGCTTAATAATAACAGTTTCCGGAAAGTTTACCAACAACAGACAGTTCCGGAACGCTCCACGCCTGCTCCGGTGCGTAATGCCACCGCTGAACCTGTTCCGGCAAAACCTCAGAAAAAACAACGTAATCTTCCGTCAGGAAATGTTTTTCTTAAAAAGGGGCAGAAAGTCCCCGTTGATGATTCTTCAACAATGAAAATCGCTCTCGGCTGGGATATTCTTGATTCACGGTGCGAACTTGACGGCTCTGCTTTCATGCTCGGTGCGGACGGAAAAGTTTTAGGCGACGAATGGTTTATATTTTACGGTCAGTACGTAAGTCCCGATAACAGTGTGAAATATTCTTCCGGAAATACTTCCGACGACGCCGTAATTGATATTGATTTCCGGAAAATTAATCCCTCTGTTGAAAAAATAGTCTTTTCGGTGACTATCTATGAAGCAGTAGAAAAGGGACTTAATTTCGGTATGACGGAAAATGTTTATTCCCGTATAATCGACAGCAGAAATAATGAAGTCTTTCGGTTTCAGCTTGATGAATGTTACAATAACGTTACTGCTATGGTACTCGGTGAGCTTTACCGCTATAAAGGTAGCTGGAAATTTAATGCTGTCGGTTCAGGTGTGGCAAGGGATTTAGCGGGATTCTGTGCCATGTACGGCGTAAGGCTTATATGAAAGGATTTGTTTTTTATGATAAAATTTGAAACTCTTAATGAAGTAAGTTTAATGGTTACGTGCGAAAACGGAGCAGGTGACTATATTTTCACAAAAGCCGGTGCTTTTATCGGCGGTGAATGTTTCGGCGCAAAGAACTTTAAATTTACGAAAGTTCTTTTAGGTCCTCAGGAAAACGCCGGACGTGCTTTTCTCGGACAGCTTGCAAGACGTTTTACCGGTGAAAATCTTCCTCTTATGAAAGTTGAATTCAGCGGAGACAGTATAACATATTATGCCGATAATCAACAGCACGTTGTTGTATATCATCTTGAAAACGGTGAAACGCTTTCCGTTGAAAGTGAAAATATTCTAGCATTCACCCGTGACTGTGATTATGGTGTGCGCTTTCTGGGACAGGGTATTATTTCTCAGAAAGGTGTAGCAACTTCAACGCTTACCGGCAAGGGCAATAATGCATACGTCGCCGTACTCGTTGACGGTAACCCACTTGTGTTAAGTAATGTACATAACGGCTCTACCCTTGAGGCTGACCCTGATGCTGTTGTATGCTGGGTAGGTGCTGACCCCTCTGTAAAAATGGACGTTTCATGGCGTAATTTTATAGGTCAGAGTTCCGGTGAATCGTATATGTTTGAATGGAGTTCAAATACTCCGGCGACTGTTATAATTCAGCCCACTGAAAGAGCGTCGGGCGTTGACATCTCCATGGACGGCGCACGCTCCGGAAGTCGTCCGAGTACGCAAAGAAGAATATACTGATTAAAAAATATAAATAAACCTATTCGGTGAGAGAAAAAAGCATTTCCGACGTCATATATATAGGGGGAATCATGTTTTTTTCAGAGAGGGGGAAATTATGGATAACGGCGAAATCAGTTACCGACGCTTTCTTGACGGCGACGATGAAGGAATGGTTGAGCTTATCCGGGATTATAAAGACGGTCTTATACTTTATCTTAGCGGTATAACGGGAAATATACTCCTTGCGGAAGAAATCATGGAAGATACTTTCTTTAAACTTGTTACTAAAAAACCGAAATTTTCGGGAAGAAGTTCTTTCAAGACGTGGCTTTATGCCATAGGCAGAAACTCTGCTTTGGACAGCCTTCGCCGACGTGCAAGGTTTTCTGATAAACCGGTGGAAGAATATACAGACCTTGCCGACGAACTTTCCATAGAAAAAGATTATCTTAAAGAGGAACAAAAAATAGCATTGCACAGGGCTTTACAGAAACTCAATCCAGATTACAGACAGGTGCTTTATCTTGTTTTCTTTGAAAACTTCAGCAATGCCGAAACTGCAAAAATTATGCACAAAACAAGACGACAGGTGGAAAATCTTCTTTACAGAGCCAAACAGTCACTGAAATCAGAGCTTGAAAAGGAGGGTTTTAAATATGAAGTCATATAAAGAAGTGGCGGAAAGTGTATTTGAACGCCGTGACAGATATTTTGCGGAAAAAAAGCGTAAGCGGAATATGATGTTCCGGACTGCTGCTGTCGGACTTAGTTTCTGTATTGTTGTGCTTACCGGTATCGGATTATGGAACAACGAAAAAATACGGGAGGCTTTCAAATCCTACATTCACGGAACAGGCACGGAAATTGTTATCTATACTACAGAAACAGAAACTACAGGTGTGGCGTCAACCACTGTACAGACTACCACCACACCGCCTACTACTGTTGAAAACAATAATATAATCACTACCGTTACGGAATTTACATCAACTGATATTCAGACAGAACTTTCAAAAACTATAACGGAAACTACATCGTCAGCTGAAAATGCTTCCACTTCCACTGAAACGGTTATTTATACTGTACCGGAAACAACCACTCAACCCCCCGTGACAACATCAGCAGTCAATACAATAGTTACAACCAAACCGACAGAAACCGCAACGACAACAGTTCCGGAAACCGTCAATACAACATCTGTAAGTATTAGCGGAGAAATAATCACAACAACTACCACTACTACACGGCGTACTATGGCAACAAGACCATCACATACCATTACTGCAACAATGACTAACACCACTACAACACGTCCGTATTTTCCTACCACTACAAGTACAGCAACCTTAACAACTACTGACTATCCGTTCTGGACGACTACAACAACTTCAGGTTATCCAATCTGGACAACTACCACTACAAGTACTATATCTTTGACAACTACCGGTTATCCGTGGTGGACGACTACCACTACAAGTACAACAATCTTAACAACTACTGACTATCCTTTCTGGACGGCTACCACTACAGGTACAGCAATCTTAACAACTACTGATTATCCATTCTGGACGACGCCGACTACAGAAACGACTACAGAAACCACGACAACAACCACTACCACGACAGAATATGAAACAACAACGACAATAACCATCTATACGGATTATGAAGAAACAGCAACCACTACTACTACAATATCGCCATTCTATCCGGAAGATGATACGACAGAATTTTTATGAACATAAAAGATACCGGATATAAAAATATATCCGGTATTTTTTCATATATCTATTGTTTTTTTATGTAAAATGTTGTATAATATATCTTGAAAGGAGTGAATATACATTGACAATTTACAGAGAATTATGTTTTAAGGAATTAAGCAATTTTATTGATTACTGTGAGAACGAAAAAAAATCAAGTGAAAATACTATATACAACTATTTCAGGGATTTACTTCTGTTTTTCAGATACATGAAGTTCATAAAAGGAAAATCCACACCTGCTCAGGAAATTGAAAGAATTATGATTACTGATATTGACGTGCAGTTCCTTGAAAGTATCAGCACCGAAGATATTTACAGGTATATTGAATATCTTAAAATCAAGAAGAATAACAGTTCAACTACTGTTGCAAGACGTGTATCTTCTGTAAAGGCTTTTTTCAGGTATCTTAACATTACGGCAGATGTCATTTCACAAGACCCGTCACTGAAATTACAGCACCCCGAAATTACAAGAGAACCAATTAAATATATAAGCGAATCTGATTGTATAACTCTTCTTAAATCAATAACCGGACTTAACAGTCAGCGTGATTATTGTATTATTCTTATTTTCATAAATTGTGGTATACGTCTTAATGAACTTATCAGCCTGAATAATTCCGATATACAGCCGGACGGCACTGTTACCATAAGGGGAAGGGAAGAATCACGGACGATATACTTCAATAAATCCTGTATGGAAGCACTGGCAGAATACAGCAGATACAAGAAAGAGTATTTCAAGGGAAAACGCTATGACCACCATGCTGTTTTTATCGGACAAGGTGGAAAACGTCTCTCCGGAAGATGGGTTGAATTAATAGTAAAAAAACGTATGAAAAAAGCCGGATTCACTGATAAGGGTCTGAATCCAAGCAATTTAAGGCATACGGCTGCAACAATTATGCATAAGCACGGAGTTGACATTGCTACAATGCGTGATATACTTGGACATAGCGCTATATCTTCCACGGAAATATATTCTGAAAAAAATAATTCAAAAATTGAAATCGTTATGAAAAATCATTGTGTAGACATTACGAAAAAGTGACAAATGTCACTGATAAAGTGACGCACGGCACTTAAAAACGCATCTTTATTATGGTATAATATGTAAAAAAGTAAAGGTGCGTGTTTTTATGGAGATAATTTTACTGCTTATTCTTATAGCGATAATACCGTTTTCAGTGCTTGTTGGTATTATGAAATTTATAATATGGCTTGTCAGGAAATACAGAAACAGAAATAATCCGACGGAGCAGGTAATTGAAAAAACTGTACGGAAGTTCAGTGGTTCGGAAATAATGCTTATAATAGGAACGCTTTTTATAGTACTGTCCGGAATAGCGTTCGGGTGTGCCGGCTGGGTGAACACTTCTCCGTCCGGACGTGTGGCGATAATGATTATGGCGATAGTCATGATGTCAATTGCAGGTGAGGTTTTCCGGAGAGTTATAAAACTTGACCGCACGGCTACTGCTTTTGAGATAACAAGTACAATACTTACCGCCATAACCGTAATCACTGCCGGAAGCTATGAACTTTTCGGGGAATGGCTTTCCTATCAGGGAATGAATATCCTGTTTGCACTGAGTACGGCAATAACAGCCCTGACATCTTTCATACACTGGAAACTTTCCGGAAATAAATTATTCAGATATTCAACGTATCTTTCAGTAACTGCAACCGTGATATTTCTTGCATCAGAGGTAGAAAATGACAGTCTTTTTGCACTGATAATGCTTTTCATGCAGATACTTGTTACCTCTGTATACGTATTTGTCGGCATAAAAGACGATATAATAAAAAATTCCGTGAAAATATCGGGTGTTGTATTTGCATTATGTTCATTGTTTTATGCTGTTGATAAAATGTTTGTACCCGATGTGACTTCATACGTCGTAATGATTGTCACATGGATTCAGCTTGTATTTTACGGAATATATCTGAAAAAATCCAATCTTAAGGCATTGCAGAGTATTTTGAGTATATTTATAACTTTTGTATTTGTCGACAACATAGCAGAATATGACGATAAACAGATAATATTTGCCTCAATAATATTTTCGCTTATATATATTGCAAACAGATTTATTCCGCATATCAGAAATACTTTTTCAGAAGTTTTAACGCTTGGTTTTGCGGTATATATTTCAATAGCCTCAGCGACTCTTGACAATAACTTTGCACTGATAATACCAGTCATAGTATCGGGACTTATCATGTCATATACTTTCACCGGAAATAAATTCGTTCAGGTGGTCGCCGGACTTGGTTCACCGATACTTCCGGTAATAATAGCCTGCTCCACGTATGAATATGAATGGTTTGTAATAATCATATCGCTTGCGACTCTTGCAATAATGCGTTATACGGAAAGAAAAACAGATACCGTACTTTATGCGAATATGCTTGTATCAGGCGGAATAATATTTCTGTGGGCTATGGACAGTCCGGAACATATATTCATGATACCCATTGCGTGCGGAGTGCATATAGCCATATCGTGTATGCTGAAAAATAATTTTACCGGAATACTTTCCGCACTGGCACTGATTACCATTACGGAAGAACTTGAAATGTCCGATTATAAAATTTTAGTGTTTTTCTGCTGTCTGATGGCACTTGCAAAAATATTTTACAGGGAAATTTTAGGGGTTCGGAACATAGGAACTAAAAAATATGATATTATAACTTTTTCGGCATGGGTTATTTTCTTCATGGTAAGTGATATGTTTGTAACATTCATGATGATTGCAGTATATTCAGCGTGCCTTGTCAGACGGAAAACAAAAAGTCTTACCGCTGATATATTATTGTCATTATCGGCATTTTTCACAATGCTTGCCATGATTAACAGACCGTTTTTTACACCGACGTCGGCAATAATCGACGATAAAATAACTCTTGCGATAATAGCCTTTATGGGTGTTGCATACCGTTTAATATGGAAAAATTCCCCGAAATTATCTAAAATTTTTTCAGATATTATATTTATTTTTGCATTTTCGGGGTTGACGTATGACATCATGTATTATCACAGACTGGGAAATACTATTTTCGGACTTGCGGTGACGGCGGTTATCCTGATTATTTCTTTCAGTTCAAAAAGCCGGATTTGGTTCGGTGCGTCGTCTATATCCCTTGTGACAATAACCGTCTGGGCAAGTATACGCTATCTTGGCAAGGCGGACTGGTGGGTATATCTCTTTATAGTGGGAATCGTTTTCATAGCGATTGCTTCTTTAAGTGAATATCTCAAGACAAAAAATAAATCAATATCGGGAATTTTTTCAGACTGGAAATGGTGATAATAAATGATTCTGTCATTGATACTGCTTTTCATAGGGCTTGCCGGAATGTCATTCTCGTTTATATGGATTATCCGGAAAGGAAATAACAACCGTCTGACAAGGCTTTTCGGAGTATGTCAGCTATCAATAATATTATGGCTGATTTCACAGTTACTGATAATTTTTTCCGTTACTCTACAGCAGAAACGCATAAGCTATACAATAGGAAATTTAGGGATAAGTTTCTTTGCGCCGTTCTGGCTGATGTTTTCGGCGGAATATACAGATTTGTCATTCCGGAAAATTTTCCGCATAATGCCTGTGATTTCGCTGACATCGGTTATACTCGTGACTACAAACCCCGTATTTCATTTATATTATTCAGTGTTTGAAACCGATAAAATAGAATATGCCTCCGGATTTTATATTTATCAAGTAATATATTATATCTGCATAGTATATGCAATGATATTGATGTTTATACGGAAAAAAGGAATCAGTGCGGGACTTCTTATACTTTCCACCGCCGTACCGCTTGCCGTCAATACCCTTACAGTGACAGGTACGATAAATGCCCGTATAGAGCTTACGCCATTGTTTTTTGCGTTTTCAAGCATGATGATTTTAATTGCTATCGGACGTTATGGGCTTCTTGATATTAATTCAATCGCTATTAAAGACGTCATTGACAATCTCAATACCGGAGTGATAATTTATACACCAGACGGCAGAGTTTCCTATAAAAATAATTTCATTAATGAAAATCTCTCCGGAACTGATTTTCCTGACGTTCCGGAAGTGCTTGTAAACGGTAAGTATCTAAGTTTCCGGCGTTCTCACTGCAACGATAACGGAAAACGTGTGGCGGAAATTGTCACCGTAAGCGACGTGACGGAATATCACCGTCTGAGTATCGAAAGGGAAAGAAGTCGTATAGCACAGGAAATACACGATTCTGCCGGACATACTTTTACTATGATAAGTTCTGTTGCAAGGATTTTAGAAGCGGAAATCTATACGGA
Source organism: Alistipes senegalensis (assembly GCA_023665275.1). Taxonomy (GTDB): domain Bacteria; phylum Bacillota; class Clostridia; order Oscillospirales; family Ruminococcaceae; genus Ruminococcus. The sequence continues at coordinate 12,813 of JAMPEF010000035.1, forward strand.
AAAAACCTCCGACAGTATGCTTGAATATATCCGTGAAATTGACGGTCTTGCACGGAGTGGAATAACTCAATTGAGATGTTCCATAAATAATCTCCGTGATGAAAATTTCATGACATCTGTCACACAAGCGGTAAAGACCGTCGCCGATACGCTCCGTGGTGGTGCAGAGTTATGTATTCAGGGTGAAGATACCGGAATATACAATTTCTGTATACGTGAAGTCTATGAAAATACCCGTGAGGCTGTGACTAATTCCGTCCGTAACGGTGCGGAAAGAATAGATATTATTATAAAATTTTCGCCTGAATATCTTGAACTGTATGTACTTGACAACGGCAAGGGCTGTGAAAATATCTCCGAACACGGCGGACTTTCCGGCATACGTGACCGCACGGAAAAACTCGGCGGAACTGTCCGTTTTCTGTCGGTATACGGTGAGGGATTTTCCGTTATAATGAAAATACCATCAAGGAGTGATATTATATAATAAAAGTTATAATTGCTGATGATATTCAGATAATCCGTGCCGGACTTAAAGCCGTATTTTCACAATGCGACGATATTTCAGTAGTCGGGGAGGCTTGCAACGGTCAGGAGGCTTATGAAATATGCATCCGTCTGCACCCCGATGTCGTTCTTATGGATATGCGAATGACAGATTTTGATGGCGGTTACGGCACACGTAAAATAAAACAGTCTTTCAGTGATATTCGGGTGCTTGTCCTGACTACTTTTGATGACCCTGAAACCGTCGGAAAAGCTGTCTCAAGCGGTGCAGACGGCTATATTCTCAAGGAAATGGACAGCGATAAGATAATAAATTCCGTGAAAGCCGTCGCCGGTGGTGTAACTGTTTTCTGTGACAATGTTTTCCGTTCCGTCGTGAGTGTGAGCGTGCAGAAAATCCCCGACATCTCCGGACTTACCACCCGTGAGTGTGATATTCTCCGTCTGATTTGCGACGGTTGCGACAATAAGGAAATCTCTTCAAGGCTTTTTCTGGCAGAAGGCACGGTACGGAATAATATTTCAGGACTTCTTGCAAAACTTAATCTAAAAGACCGCACACAGCTTGCTGTTTTTGCGATAAAAAATAATATTATTTGAAATCAGGAGGAATATTTATGAATTTTTCAGAACTCGCACAGAACCGTTATTCAGTAAGAAAATTTGACGGTAGAACTATTGAACCCGATACCATGCGGAAAATTCTTGAAACTGCAAACGTTGCTCCGACGGGCTGTAATTATCAGCCACAGAGAATTTATGTTATAGAAAATCCGGAAAAAATAGATTTATTAAACAAATTAAGTAAGTGCATTTTCGGTGCAAAAACCGTACTTTTATTTACTCTCAATACCAATGAAGAATGGAAAAACCCTCTTGAAAAGGGTGTTTCTTCCGGTGTTCAGGACGTAAGCATAGTTGCGACACACGTTATGTTACAGGCGTGGGAACTTGGTGTGGGTACGTGCTGGGTGAATTATTTTTCACCGTCGGCACTTGAAAAGACTTTTGATTTGCCGGAAAATGAAAAAGCCATACTGCTGATGCCGATGGGATATCCGGCGGAAGATTCCGAACCCCTTAAACTTCATGCGGAATGTAAAGAAATTTCGGAAACAGTTAAATTTATATAATTTAAATAATAAAAAAAATCTGCTTTTATGGCAGATTTTTTTTGAAATATTTTCCTTGCCATGTGTCAAGTTCCGCAAGATGTTTGTCGATTCCGCAAAGGACGGAAATTTTATCGGCACTCCACGCCGGAGCAATCAGTTTTGATTTATCGCCGTCACCGGTAATGCGTTCTATGACGATTTCCGGCGGAATAATTTCAAGCTGACGGACGGTTATATTTATGTACTCCTCTTTTGTCAGCGGAATGAATTTCCCTGAATTATAGAGATTTTCAAGTTCTGTTCCACGTATGACATGGAGCATCTGTATTTTAAGTGCATCAGGTTTCATGGCGGCAACCTGATGGGCAGTTTCAAGCATCATTTCGGGTGTTTCGTCGGGCAGACCGTTTATTATATGAAAGCAAGTCCGGATATTTTTATTTTTTAATTTATAAAATCCCGCAAGAAATTCCGCATGAGTATAACAGCGGTTTATTTTTTCAAGTGTTACGTCATGGACGGTCTGTAAGCCTAATTCAACGGTGAGATTAGTTTTCCGGTTAAGTTCGTCAAGAAGTTCAATGACATCATCAGGCAGACAGTCCGCCCGTGTTCCTATGGATATTCCATAAGGCTTTAAATCCAGTACGGAAAAAAATATCTCCCTTAATTTTTCAGCCGGAGCGTAAGTATTGGTGTTCGCCTGAAAATAGGCTATAACGGGTACGTCTCCGTGCTTATCATAAATACGTTTTAATTCCTTTTCAAGCTGTTTTGTCACCGGTAAAGTACCGTCGGTGAAGTAACCGCTTCCACCGTCACAGAACGTGCAACCACCCGTACCTTTTGTGCCATCAACGTTAGGGCATGAAAAGCCACAGTCAAGGACGGATTTATATATTTTTCTGCCATATGCCATTCTGTTATGATAGTTCAGCGTATGGTATCTTTTATTATCATATGAAAATATAAAGGGATTTTTTTTCATTCTTATCACTCTCCAATGGTAATAATAGCATAAAAATTATATTATGTCAAACTATCAGGAATTAATAATTAAAAATTATGATTTATTAATTGTGCAATATGCACAACAAGAGTTAGTACAATGCGTTAAATTGCACAATCTTATGATTTGGGGTAAAAACTTCTTTGACATTTTAACTTTTTTGTGGTATAATTAAACCAAAACAATTTTATGATTTTTTCAGAAATCGGAAAGGAAATAAAATGTCTGAAACTTCAAAGATTATTGCTGTAACATCAGGCAAGGGCGGTACGGGCAAATCAACTATCTGCTCCGGCTTAGGATATACCCTTGCAAAACAGGGGCATCGAACCCTTATTATTGAACTTGATTTCGGTCTCCGTTGTCTTGACATAATGTTCGGACTTCAGGATAAAATCGAACACGATTTAAGCGACGTCCTCAGCGGAAGCATGAACGCTCTTGACGCATGTTCAAAAGTTCCTATGGCTTCAAATCTGGAAATCCTGTGCGCTCCGAAAACTCTTACACCCGTTACCGCTGAACAGATTTACGATATATGTCGTTCAGTAAAGAAATACTATGATTACATAATCATAGATACAGGTGCAGGTATAAATTCACACGTTTTTGACATAGTGGAGCAGGCTAACCTTATTCTTGTTGTCTCGACGCCTGACCAGGTATGCATACGTGATGCTTCCCTTATGTCTGACGAATTTTACAACAGAGGCAACAAAAGTCAGCGCCTTATCATAAATAAGGTCAGCAAGAAAGTTATTGGTAACTCACTTGTAAAAAATCTCGACGAAATAATTGACAGGGTAGGCGTTCAGCTTATAGGCGTTATTCCGGAAGATTTCAAGCTGACTGTCGCCACCGCAAAGGGCGACCCTATACCCACCGAATCAGACGCACTTCTTGCTTTTGACGCTCTATCAAAGAGGCTTAACGGCGATTTTGTACCGCTTACCATAAAAGGCGCATAACAATTAAGAATTATGAATTAAAATCTGTTCCGCTTATGCGGGGAAAGGACATAATTATGAATATTGCAATTATTGCACACGATTCTAAAAAGGAACTTATGGTACAGTTCTGTAGTGCATACTGCGGGATTTTATCCAAACATTCACTTATAGCAACAAATACTACCGGAAAACAGGTAGGCGAAGCCACCGGTCTACCTATAAAAAAATGTCTCAGCGGTCAGGGTGGCGCTGAACAGATTGTCTCACTGCTTTCATGTAATCAGGTTGATATTCTGCTTTTTTTCAGAGACCCTAACAATCCGAGAACAACCGATATTCACGATATGAATCTTCTGCGCCTCTGTGATGTGCATAATGTCCCCGTTGCTACTAATATAGCTACCGCTGAGGCTCTTATACTTGCCCTTGAACGTGGTGACCTCGACTGGCGTAAAATGGGTACTCTAAGCATATGAAAAAGTAGACTCACACGCAAAAAAAAATTGCTCTTGAAAAAACAGGAGCAATTTTGATTTGCATCTGAAAATATGATGTATAATATAAATTATAAGAATATATTTTGTTTAAGAGTTTTTCTGTTACTTTCAGTAAGACTGATTGATTGCTGTTTTGTAAAGTAAATAAAACAAGTATAATATAATTTATACAAACACACTCTCTTTAAAAGTATTTCTGACACTATAAGGTGAGGTTGATTCAACTATTTTTATTTAAGACAATATAATATTATTTATACGAATAAAATCTATTTGAGAGTATTTCCATGATTTGAAAAAATCCTTGACATTTCAGCTTAAATGTGATATGCTTTAAATGTTATAATTACAAGAAAGGATTTGAAAATCATGGCTCTTAATATAAAAAGACCTAACGGCACTGAAGACATTCTACCACAGAACGTTCACAAGTGGAACACCGTTGAGAAGATTGCACGGGAAACCGCCGAAAATTTCGGTTTTTCTGAAATAAGAATACCTACATTTGAAAATACTGAACTCTTTCAGCGGTCTGTAGGCGAAACTACCGATGTTGTGCAGAAAGAAATGTATACCGTCATGGCTAAGGAAACTAAATTCACACTTCGTCCGGAAGGCACAGCCGGTACTATTCGTGCAATGCTCCAGAACGGCTTGCTTAATGAAGCTCTTCCACAGAAAGTTTTTTATATACTTTCTTGTTTCCGTCATGAACGTCCGCAAGCTGGAAGACTGAGGGAATTTCACCAGTTCGGGCTTGAAATGGCAGGAAGTTCCGAACCGTCAGCAGATGCGGAAGTTATCTCGCTTGCCAAACATATTCTTGACCGTCTCGGTCTCAAAAACATTGAATTATATATAAATTCAATCGGCTGTCCGGAATGCCGTGCGAAGTATCATCAGGCACTGAGAAGCTACTTTAAAGAACGCAAGGAAAATCTCTGTGATACCTGTCTTGAACGTCTTGAAAAGAATCCAATGCGTATTCTTGACTGCAAAAGCCCTGTCTGTCAGGAAGTAGCTTCGTCCGCACCGGTTATCCTTGACTATCTCTGTGAAGAATGTAGTGAACACTTTGATAAACTGAAAAAATATCTTACAAACCTTAAAATTGATTACAAGGTAAATCCTAAAATAGTACGTGGTCTTGATTACTACACCAAAACCGTCTTTGAGTTCATCACTACTGAAATAGGCGCACAAGGTACAGTATGCGGTGGCGGTCGCTATGATGGGCTTATTGAACAGCTCGGCGGAAAGCCTACAGCCGCACTTGGTTTTGCTATGGGTATTGAAAGGCTTCTACTTGTCATGGAAAAGCAACAGTGCATCTTTATGAACCCTAAAAAATGTGATATTTATTTTGCCACAATGGGTGATAATGCTCTTGAAAAGGCTATGAATATAAGTCACGAATTAAGAGAGTTCGGCTACCGCACAGAGTTTGACCTTATCGGACGTGGTATAAAAGCACAAATGAAATACGCAAATAAAATAGGTGCTGTTTTTACTGCCGTGATAGGCGACAATGAACTTGAAACGGGTAAGGTCAAAATAAAAGATATGGAAAAGGGTTCGGAAATTGAAATAGCCCTTGACGATAAATTCAGAGTTAATTTTGAATCGCTTTACTTCAATAAGATGATGGATACAATAGACGATACGGAAATTGTCAATTCTGAAAACGGAGGTAATTTAAATGGCTGATAGTATGAAAGGTCTGAAACGTACCCACTATTGCGGTGACGTCACGGAAACAGGTCAGGAAGTTGTTGTAGGCGGATTCGTCGACAGAATAAGAAACAAAGGCGGAGTTATTTTTATAGTCCTCAGGGACAGAACCGGTATTGTACAGCTTCTTTTCAATGACAAATCTGACCCTCAAATTTTTGAAAAAGCCTCTTCATGTCGTGGTGAGTACGTCCTTATGGCTAAGGGAAAAGTTGTTGAACGTGAAAGCAAAAATTACAAGATAAAAACGGGGCTTGTGGAAATTTTTGTTGATGATTTGCGTATACTTGCAAAGGCACAAACACCACCTTTTGAAATCGTAAGCGATTCAAACGTAAATGAAGAATTACGTTTGAAATACCGTTATCTTGATTTGAGACGTGAACCCTTACAGAAAAATATAATGATGCGTCATGAAATAGCAAAAGTCACAAGAGAATATTTCTATGAAAACGGATTTCTTGAAATAGAAACTCCCATGATGATGAAATCAACTCCGGAGGGCGCACGTGATTACCTTGTACCGTCAAGAGTACATCAGGGTAAATTTTACGCATTACCACAGTCACCACAGATATACAAGCAATTGCTTATGATTTCCGGCTATGACAGGTATATTCAGCTTGCACGCTGTTTCCGTGATGAAGATTTGAGAGCCGACAGACAACCGGAATTTACACAGATAGATTTAGAGATGTCATTTGTCGATGCTGAAGACATTCAGGAATGTGTAGAGGGTTTTGTACAGAGAGTATTTAAAGAGGTTATGGGCGTTGAAGTTCCTGTACCGTTGCCACGTCTCACTTTCGCCGACGCTATGAACCGTTACGGTACTGATAAGCCTGATACAAGATTTGGTTTTGAAATTCAGGATATTTCCGGAATTGTCAGGGATATTGATTTTTTTGTTTTCCGAAATGCTCTTAGTGAGGGCGGTTCTGTCCGTGCAATAAACGTAAAGGACGGTGCAGGTACGTATACCCGCAAGGAAATTGACAAGCTGATTGAACACGCTAAGGGCATTGGTGCTAAAGGTCTTGCATATATCCGCTGGGCTGATGAGCCTAACTGTTCATTTAAAAAGTTCCTGAAAGACGGCGAACTTGAAACTATATGTAATGCCGTCGGTGCTGAAAAGGGCGACCTTATACTTATATGTGCCGATAAAAATAAAACTGTTCTTTCTACTTTAGGTGCAATCCGTCTTATATGCGGAAAAAGACTGAATGTTATTCCGGAGGATAAGTATAATTTTCTTTGGATTACTGAAATGCCGTTCTTTGAATACGACGACGAAAACGGTACGTGGGTTGCTGCACATCACCCGTTCACTATGCCTATGGAAGAATGTATTGAATATCTCGATACCGACCCTGCAAATGTCAGGGCTAAGGCATGGGATTTGGTTCTCAACGGTACGGAACTTTCAAGCGGTTCAATGCGTATCACCGATTTTGAGTTACAGCAGAAAATGTTTGAGGCACTCGGCATGACAGACGACGAAATACAAGCTAAATTCGGTTTCCTTGTTGACGCCTATCGTTACGGTGCTCCGCCACATGGTGGCATGGGAATAGGTCTTGACCGTCTTGCAATGATTATGTGCAAGGCTGACAGCCTCCGTGATGTGACGGCATTCCCGAAAGTTCAGAATGCAAGTGAATTAATGTCCGAATGTCCGTCAGTAGTCGATGACGAAAATCTTTCCGTACTCGGAATAAAAGTTGATGTCAAAGAAGACTAAGTTAATAAAATTAAATTTTTCAAAACACTTGACAAAATGAAATTTATAGTATATAATATTAACGTGAATTGAATAAAAGATTTTTCGGGAGCTGTCTGTAGAGATTAG
>JAMPEF010000036.1 GCA_023665275.1 Alistipes senegalensis
ACTATATCAGACACAGGCTGACTGATACTGATGATGCAGTGACTCCGAAAGAAAGGGTTTCATTGCAGAACATCATGAATGCAGCTTATACAGCTTTGGTAAAAGCAGGAGCTTCCGAAGAGGAGATAAAAGAATTTGAAAGGGAGTGCGGTAATATATGGTGATATTTAAAATTGTTCGTCATTCCAATGGTGGACAGCAGTATATGGAGAATATGCTGAAGTACATTCTTGATGACAGGGCATTGTTTACTGGCTTTAATGGTATATCCGGTTATGGTACGAATCAGGAGATTATCCATAAGGCTATGGAAGAAATGCTTTTTGTTAAAAAATATTTCGGAAAGGTGAGTGGTAATCCGTTGATTCAGTTTGTTGTTTCATATGACAGCAATGTGGGCAATGCGATTATCGCTTCTTCAATAACAGAAAAAATCGCTCGTTTTTTAGCAGACAGCTATCAGTATATCTGGGTGATACATTATGAGCCGAGAATAGAAGAATCAGGTATGTATGCTTGTTATCATGCCCATATTGTGATAAATTCAGTATCCTATACAAATGGAAATATGTACTCAGGAGGTCCAGAGGAAACACGTCCGTTCGCTCAGCATATTGCAAATACAACAGGAGCGAATGTTTATATTGAATATTCCTATGAAAAATCAGACGGTAGTATGAGTATATATCATGATAATAAATGTATTTATCCTGATTCACATATTTATTCTGGTTTGCTGTGAGAATAAATTTCAGAATCAGCGTGCATAAACAGACAGAGCCATATATTTCCGTGCATTCTCACAAAATCAGCATATTTTGAGACTACCTGCTGTGGTAGTCTCAGAACTTTTTTGATGTAAAACAATTCTCATTTCAACAGAAGAACTTTTACAGGAGTACGGACTGACAATAGAAAGGGCTTAGGAGCAGGCAGACTTGTACAGGGGAAAATTTTTCGAATTACTGCGGAAATACGATGTGTGCAATGATAATATAAGTGTTATGATTGCGGAACTGGACAGGCTGATTTATAAGAATCAGAATGAAGATTTGCTGTATATTATCATACGACTTGTTTGTGTATTTTAACTTTGAACCCACTAGATTCAAAGTTAAGGTTATTATAAAACTTATGGTAACCTTTTTCTTTGTGTCGCTTTTTGTGAATGATAGTGTCGCAAAAAAATGACTTTTAGTATTGACAAATTTATCATAATGTGCTATAATGTAAATTAAGATATTGTATGTAAGGAGCATAGTTTATGAGTGAGAATAATCAGAAAATAAAATTGCTCCGAATAATGGAGTTTTTGAGGTCTGAGTCCGAAGCAAGCAAGCCTATTTCCACAAGTCAAATCATCGGTTATCTTAATGGACTTAATATATCCTGTGAGCGAAGAACACTTTACAAGGATATGGAATTGTTGATTGAAAGCGGAGCTAATATTATCAAGACAGAGCTTGGCAGAGAGAACGCATATTATATTGACGAGGTTTCTCTTTCACTTGCTGAATTAAAAATACTGATAGATGCTGTGCAGGCAGCTAATTTCATTACTGACGATAAAACGGCAGAGCTTGTTGAAAAACTGCTTGCATTTTCAGGAATAAGGCACTCTGAAATCGTGAGGGATAACATTATCTTTTATAATAATCACAAGCATTCTAACAATGGAGTTTTTGGCAATATTGAGCAGATTGAGCTTGCAATCAAGCAAAAAAAGCAAGTGAGCTTTTATTATTTTGATTTAGACGATAAATGTAATCGTGTTTATCGTAAAGACAAAAAAAGGTATATTACCGATCCTGTGGCTCTTGTGTTCAGCGAGGATAACTATTATCTTGTGGCTTATAGCCAGAAATATCAGAATAGTGTGAATTATAGAGTTGACCGTATGGACACGGTTGAGGTTGAAGATACACCGATATGTGAAGAAGCTCAGATAAAAAAGCGAAAAACCGAAAGCTACACGAAACAGGTATTTAAGATGTATAACGGTGAAGCTGAGGTGGTCACTCTTGAATTTCCGTCCGAATTGCTCGGAGCAGTTTATGACAAGTTTGGTGAACAGATAGAGATTCGTCACGCTGACGGCGGCAGACTGAAAATTAAAGTCACGGTTCAGATTAGTCCTCCGTTCTTCGGGTGGATATTCCAGTTTATGAATAAAATGAAAATTACAGAGCCACTCAGCATATTAGAACAATACAACAAATGTATCAATGACGCTTTCGTTGATAGTACGCAAGGGTGAATTTTAACAGGAGGTATGTTATGGGGTTTCAGGACACAATCAATGAGATTTTAAAAGGTCTTTCAGGTGATAATGAAACAGACTTAAAATATCTAAAAGAACAGGCGGATAAATATAAAGATGATGAAAACGCAACAGAAATCATAAGAGCGTTAGGAAGAAAAATTTTTGAACTTCTACCCGATGAAGCTAAGACAGAACTTAATCAAATAATCGGCAACGAAGTTGATACAATAAATTCAACGGTAGAAGAAGCACGATTCCAATTAAGCAAGAATAATCCTGAAAAGGCAGAAGAACTACTCAAATCAGCTATCGATTCTATTCCGTTTGAATTTAAGGACGATGAGGAATGTGGCTACTTCTGCTTTGACAATGCTCTTGAAATCGCAATATTTGCTATTTCTGAGAAATATGAAAAGACTATACGCAATGCAACATATAATTTCGCTGAAATTTACTATTTGTATGCATATAGCTTGATTGAAAGCAATAAACTTGACGAAGCGGAAATTGCTTTGAAAACAGCATTGAAGTGGAATCCTGTTTCTAATACAATTATGGGTGAACTTTCAGAGATATACAAGCATAAAAAAGATTATGACAACTACCTGTACTGGAGCATAAGAATTATTCAGTATGCGACTTCCTCAAAGATGCTTGCAAGAGGATACAGAAATATAGCCTATTATTACTGCGATATTGGTGAATATGAGAAGTCGGCTACTATCTATTACTTATCAAGATTTTTTGAGGAAAGTAAACAAGTAAATTCTGAATTGTTCTATATTTCCGAAAAGCTCGGAAAAATTCCCGAAGCTCCGAAACCGGAATATATTAAGGCATTATTTGAACAAGAAAATATACAGTATGGTGCAAGTGATTTTGTCATTGGTGCAGCTTATCAGATTTCTAAGACTTGTTTGGATAACGACGATAAAGAAAACGCATTGTATTATCTATATATTATTTATGATTTGACGCATGATGAATCAATTCTTGATATAATCAATGAGATAAAGAAAAATCTTGATGATATGAATGACGAATAATGGAGGTGTGCTTTTATGTATTATGAAGATACAGGCTTTCGTGCTTTATATAAAAACTTTGTCGCATTTAAGCTGAAAGATAGTCTGAAAAAGTGTATTGAGAATTATCCAAATGCAGATAAAGCAAACTGCATTTTGACTTATGGCTATATTGACCATGATGCAGGATTGACAATGGAGATACTTGCCGCTGGAATTAAAGACGGTGATAGCTTTACATTCTTTGATACATCAACTAAAGCAAGAGCTTTTATTCGTATAGGTGCGGTTATAAAAGATGAATTTTTCTTCTTTGATGATAAAGACGGTGATTTGCGTAAGAGATATTCTGAAAAACTTGATATACTCAAGTACTATGCTGTATCAGAGGAAATAGAAGAAACCCGAAAAATGACTTTCTTAGATAAGTCAAGGCACGAATATTACCCTGATGATGTTATGGTGTATCTGACAAAGCAAGGTCTGAGACCCGAAGGCTGTTGGGTAAGAATCATAGGACTTGGAGATAGATTTATTATGGGAACGCTCCTGAATGAGCCTAATCAAGATTTCGGTTATCATGAGGGCGAAAAAATCGCATTTTTTGTTCAACAGCAGGAAGATAAAAGCGTTATCCTCTATACCGATATGACGCCAAGTCGCAAGCTGACTGCTGAGGATTTGGAAGATGGCACTTTATTGAAAGAAGCAGTTTCTATATTCAATAAAGAAAGAACAGAGGAACACTTTATAGATATTCTTGAATTTCTCAGAGATAGTTATGTGTGGATTCCTTGTAATGCTGTTTTAAGCGGTGTTGATATGGCGGAATTTGAAAAATCTTTAAAAGAATACGGAGACAATCTTTCATCAATAGTCGGCAAGACGTTCAGTAATAAAGATAATATTCGTATGATACCTGATATTTTACAAAACGGTGAGCAATTCTTTTTCCCTGTCTTTTCAAGTGCAGAAGAAATGGGAGAATACGGCGAATATTTTTCAAAGGTTCAGAAACATATCCTGGAAGTAATACCTATGGCACGAAATAACGATAAGAAAGTTGCTGGAATAGTTCTGAACGCTTTTACTGAGCCGTTTGTTTTAGATACAGAAATTTTCGATATAGTAGAAAATATGAAATCAAGATTGGAGTAAAATAACAATGAGTGAACATAAAATAGATGCCATGTGGGACGATACTCCTATTGATGTTTCAACAGAGGTCAATTTTATCTGGTCTATTGCCAACAAGCTAAGAGGTACATATCAGAGTGACAAGTACAAAGATGTTATTATCCCTATGGTAATTATACGCCGCTTTGAGTGTGCTTTGGAGAATACGAAACAGGATGTTGTGGAGCAGTACAAGAAGAATCCTGCCTATCCTGCAAAGGCTATGTTCCGTGTATCGGGGTATCAATTCTTCAATACAAGTGAATATTCTCTTGCGGAGCTTGTTAACGACCCCGACCATCTCACAGCTAATTTCAGAAATTACATAGAGGGCTTTTCCGCAAATGTGCAGGAAATTATCAAAAGTCTTGACTTTGACAAGCAGATTGACAAAATGGATAAAAATAATCGTTTGCTGTCTGTTGTAAAGGCTTTCTCCGAGCTTGATCTTGATCCTCAGACTATTGACAATGTGAAAATGGGATATATCTTTGAGGACTTGATTCGTAGGTTCTCTGAAAATGCCGAAGCTGGCGATCACTACACGGGCAGAGACATTATCAAGCTAATGGTCAATATCCTGCTTGCAGAAGGCTGTGACGATATTTTCGATGACCATAAGGAAATAACCATACTCGACCAGGCAGCAGGTACGGGCGGTATGCTCTCAACTTCCTGTAACTTCATTCATCGTTATAATCCAACAGCGAATGTCCGCCTGTTCGGACAGGAGATAAACCCTGAGTCTTACGCTATGTGCGTTGCCGAAATGCTTATCAAGGGACAGAATGCTGAAAATATTCGTATGCAGGACACTATGAAAGCAGACTGTTTCCCCGACAGACAAATGCGTTTTGTACTGGAAAATCCACCATTTGGTACGCCGTGGGGCGGTAAAGATGCAGCAGAGGGTGTTGAGCAGGCTGTCAAGGAAGAAAATCAGAAAGGCTTTAATGGTCGTTTTGGTGCAGGGCTTCCAAGTTCTGGTGATATGCAGTTGTTGTTTATTCAGTCAGCAGTCAAGAAAATGGACGATATTGTAGGCCGTGCCGCTATTATTGAGAACGGTTCTCCGCTGTTTTCGGGTGGTACGTCTTCCGGAGAAAGTCAAATCAGACGCTATCTGCTCGAAAATGACCTGCTCGAAGCAATCATTGCACTCCCTGTTGACCTTTTCTATAATACAGGTATTGCTACTTATATTTGGGTGCTGTCGAAGAATAAGCGTGAGGAGCGTAGAGGCAAAATTCAGCTTATTGATGCAGGTACAATATTCCACAAGCTCCGCAAGGCTCTCGGCAACAAGAAAAATGAAATCAGTCCCGAAGACCGTTCCGTTATCACAAAGCTGTATGCAGACTTTAAAGAAAACGAATTTTGCAAGATTTACAGTAATACGGAATTTATCTATCGTGAGTACACAGTAATGCAGCCGTTGCAGAGGAGCTATGCTGTGGCTGCGGAGCGTATTCAGGCGATGCTTTCAAAGGGTTCGCTGTCTGCACTTTATGACCCTGTAAAAGTTGCTGAACTTGAAAACGCTGAAGAACTCACGGGCAAGGAACTCAAAAAGCTTGAAAATTACCAAAATAATAAATCAAATTATAATTCAATTATTGAGGCTTTGAAAAATGCTGTTTCGGACGTTGTTTATATGTCGCCGACAGAGTTTATGCCTGTACTTACAGAAATTCTCTCAGGTACTCAGGCTGACAAAAAAATTATTGATAAAATAGCTGACGGTCTTTCGGTTATGGACAAGTCCGCCGAAATTCAGCATGACAAAAAGGGTAATATCCTATATGACAAAGAAACAAAAGATACTGAAATTGTAAAGTTCGATGAAAGCATTGAGGACTATATGGCTCGTGAGGTACTCCCGCACGTCCCCGACGCTCAGTGGTTCTTTGAGGAAGATTTGAGCAAGAAAAATCCTGTTATCAAGACAGGTGCGGAGATTCCGTTTACACGTTATTTTTATAAGTATCAACAGCCCAAGTCCAGCGAGGAGCTGAAACAGGAGTTTCTTGAACTGGAGAAGTCCATTAGTGAAAAGATTTCAAAGCTGTTTAATTAAGAATAAGAAAGGAGATTTTTATGTATAAATTTTTATTTGAACTCGCAACAAGCCCTCTTGGTCTGCCTATCAATTCACTTTATGAATATGTCATTCTCGCTTTTATTGGTGTCATCGCTTATGTAGTGGCATACAACAAAGTTGGTGATATGTATCATGGTGGTTGGATTCGTGGTAAATTATCAGGTTCTTTTTTCCATTGGCTTATCAGAGGAATTTGTTTTTTCGCTATGTGGTTTGTAGCATATGTGACTATTCATGGATATTTCTTTGTTAGAGCAAATTTGCCACTTGTTTTAATGATTGCAGGTGGTATTGTAGGAACAGCTCTGCTTTGTGCTATTGTTGTATCTGTTATGCGATTTGTGAAAAAACATAGGACGATAAACGGCAATGTATAAAATGAAAGACAGCAGTATTGAGTGGGTCGGAGAAATTCCGGCTCACTGGAATGTTCACCCCGTTTATTTTTATTTTTCAGAACGTAAAAATAAAAATTTTTCAGGACTTGAAAAAAATCTTCTTTCTTTAAGTTATGGAAAAATTGTCAGAAAAAATATAAATTCAAATGATGGTTTACTGCCTGAAAGTTTCAATACATATAACATTATTGAAAAAGATGATATTATTATTCGCCCTACAGACTTACAGAATGATAAAAAAAGTTTAAGGACAGCAATTTCAAAAGAACATGGAATTATAACATCTGCTTACATTGCCATGAAAGCAATTAAAAATATAAATCCTGAATATTTTCATTATTTATTGCACACATATGATGTTATGAAAGTATTTTATAATATGGGAAATGGTGTACGTCAAGGACTGAATTTTTCTGAATTTTCAAGACTTATTGTCTTTGAACCACCTGTTGAAGAACAGCAACAAATAGCAGATTATCTTGACGAAAAATGTGAATATATAAATTCCATTATATCCGGACTTAAAAAGCAGGTAGAAACACTTGAAGAGTATAAAAAATCTCTTATCACTGAAACAGTGACAAAAGGCGTGAATAAAAACATGAAAATGAAAGATTCAGGCATTGAGTGGATAGGGGAAATACCAGAACACTGGAAACTGATAAAAGGAAAATATATCCTGAAATACATATCAAAACCCACACGACAAACTGACGGAATAATAACTTGTTTCAGAGACGGTGAAGTTACATTACGCAGTAACAGGCGTGAGGAAGGTTTCACTATGGCTGACAAGGAAATAGGTTATCAGGGCATTGACATCGGTGATTTAGTGGTGCATGGTATGGACGGATTCGCTGGAGCTATCGGTATTTCCGACTCACGTGGCAAAGCCTCACCTGTACTGAACGTTCTTGACACAATGCAGAACAAGCGTTATATTATGTATTATCTTCGCAGTATGGCTTATAATGACGTTTTTCTTGCTCTTGCAACAGGTATTCGTGTGCGTTCGTGTGATTTAAGATGGAACAAACTTGCGGAATTATTTTATCCGATTCCGCCTGTTGATGAACAGAAACAAATTGTAGAATATATTGACCATATTATAAATTGTACTGATGATATTATTTCCCAAAAGAAACAGCAAATTGAAACCATAGAAGAATATAAAAAGTCGCTTATCTTTGAGTATGTGACGGGAAAGAAAGAGATACAGATATGAATAACATACTGACTGAAAAAGAATATCAAGCAGAGCTATTGGCAATACTCCGTGACCAAAACGGCTACATAATAAGAAAAGCAACTAATTTTGACCGTCGATTTGCTCTTGACCGTGAAATGCTGTTCGGCTTTCTGAACGATACTCAGCCGGAAACAATGGAAAAGCTAAGAAAGATACATAAAGAAAGACTTGAAGATACACTTGTATCGTTTATCAATGCGGAATGTACGAAGAAAAGAGGCAGCCTGCTTGAAGTCCTTCGTCATGGTGTTGAGCTTTCTGGACATAAGCTTGAACTGATGTACACAAAGCCTGCGACTACTTTTAATAAAGACCTTATTGCAAAGTATGAAAAGAATCGTTTTACAGTCATGGAAGAAGTATGGGCGAATGATAAAGAACGAATTGATGTTGTAATTTTTCTTAATGGATTTGCAATTATCACATTGGAACTGAAATGCAATTTTGCCGGACAGTCCGCCGATGATGCAATTTATCAGTATCGCATGGAACGTGACCCGAAATCAAGACTGTTTCTGTTCAAGGCTGGTGTACTGGTCAACTTTGCTATGGATTTGCACGAAGTGTATATGACAACCAAACTTGACAGTGAAAAGACTTTCTTCTTGCCGTTCAATCAGGGAAACGGTGAGGGTGTCAATGCAGGAGCAGGAAATCCGCCTTGTGAGGAGGATTATCCCGTTCATTATATGTGGGACGATATTCTCACAAAGGACACTATCCTTGACTTGATTTCTAAATTTATCTTCATTCAGACCATTGAAAAGGAAAACGAAAAAACGGGCAAGATTGAGACTAAGGAGAATGTCATATTTCCACGTTATCATCAGCTTGATGCCGTCCGTAAATTGCTTGCAGATGTCAGCGAAAATTTGACATCTCTCAATTATTTGATTCAGCATAGTGCAGGTTCAGGCAAGACTAACACTATCGCTTGGCTTGCATACCGTCTTGCCACGCTCCACGATGCCGAGAACAAAATTATTTTCGATAATGTTATCATAATGACTGACAGAGTTGTTGTTGACAGACAGCTTCAAAAGGCTATTATGGGTATGGAGCATAAGTCAGGACTTATTCGTGTTATGGACGAGAAGTGCAATTCTGCCGACCTTGCGATTGCTCTCAACGGCAATACAAAGATTATTGCTACTACGATTCAGAAATTTCCTTATATTGTTGACAGCGTTCAGGGACTGAAAAACAAACATTTTGCGGTTATTATTGATGAAGCTCACTCCTCTACAGCAGGCAAAGATATGGCTGCTATTACGCAATCTCTTGGAATGGGCGATGAACTATATCAGGATATGGAGGACGAAATTGCCGCTGAACTTGCAAGAAATGGTAAGCAAAGCAATGTATCTATGTTTGCTTTCACGGCTACACCGAAGCCGACGACGTTACAGTTATTCGGTACTATCAACACAAAGGGACAGCGTGAAGCGTTCCATGTATATTCTATGAAGCAGGCTATTGAGGAGGGCTTTATCCTCGATGTTTTGCAGAATTACATTACATATAAAACATTCTATCAGATAAATAAGGAAATTGAAGAAGATCCAAAAATGCAGACAGCAAGTGCAAAGCGGCAGATAGCACGCTTTGTTGAACTGCACGAAACGAATATTGCCCAGCGTATTGAAGTAATCGTTGAGCATTTCCGTACTACGGTCATGCCAGAGCTTGGGGGTCAAGCGAAGGCAATGGTGATAACTGCTTCAAGACAGGCAGCCGTTAAGTATTGTCAAGTATTTGAAGATTATTGCAGTAAAAAAGGGTATAGTGGTATTCGTGCGCTTGTGGCTTTTTCGGGTAAAGTAAAACTCCCTGATGATGATATAGAATATACAGAGCCAGGTATCAATGGTATTTCCGAAAATCGTCTCATAAAAGAGTTCGACAAGGACGATTATCAAGTGCTTTTGGTTGCAAATAAGTATCAGACAGGTTTCGACCAGCCGAAACTCTGTGCAATGTACATTTTGAAGAAACTCAAAGGAGTAAACGCTGTGCAAACACTTTCTCGTCTGAACAGAATTTACCCTCCGTTTGAGAAAAAGACTTTTATTCTTGACTTTGTAAATACTTATGAGGATATAGTCGGTGCATTCGCTCCATATTACACTACAACTCTGATGTCTAATTCCGTAACCCCGACAGCGATATATGACCTTGAAGCTCAGATAGATGCCTATGCAATCATTGACCCTGGTGATATGGATAAGGTCAATGAGGTACTTTACAAAGAAAAAGTACAATCCGCTGATAAGAAAAGAATCAACTTCTGCCTTGATAAGTCACAAAAGCTGATTGAGCATTACAGTATTGAAAAACAGCGTGAGATTGTTGTTGATCTCCGTCATTTTGTACGCTTCTATGAATTTATGATACAGGTATCTTGCTTTGAAGATATAGAGCTTCACAAGAAATACAATTATATTATTCTACTGCTTTCTCACATCAATATCAAACACCCAGGCGGTGGTTTCAACCTTGACGGAAAGATAAGAGCTACTCAGTTTGTACAGAAAAAGCATGACGAGCATACAAAGTCCGATATTGTTGCAAAGCCTGTGGTAAAACTACCCTTGGCAGATAATTTCGGCTTGACTCCCGCAAAGGAAGAAAGGCTCTCTGAAATTATTGCAGCAATAAACGCTCGGACAGGAAAGGCTTATGACAGCAATGTTGCAGTCAAGGCTATGCTTCAGGTCAGAGATATTCTGATGAAGTCTGATAAGCTGAAGGCAAGTGCTAAGAATAATACCGTCAAGGACTTTGAATTTTCTTATTTTGATGATATTGACGATGCGTTGATTGAAGGACTGGAGCAAAATCAGGACTTCTTCTCCTTATTGCTTAATGATGAGGAAATCAAGCGTGAAGTACTCGGTATCTTTACAGAAGAAATCTATAATTCCTTGAAAAAGGCAGAAAAATAATAATTAAGTGGAGATGATTAGATATGGCAATCAATATAGCTCCAAAATCTCTTGATACAGAGCTTAGTGAGCTTATGCGTGAAGTATCCTGCGGAAAAGAGCAGTTACCTGAGTTTCAGCGTGGTTGGACTTGGGACGATGATAGAATTCGTGGAATAATTGCAAGTCTTTCACAAGGTTATCCTATGGGTGCGATTATGCGTTTGGAATATGGCAATGAAAATGTGCGTTTCAAATACCGTACTATCGAAGGTGTTACTGTAACAGGAGTTACACCTGAGTTTCTTATCCTTGACGGACAGCAGAGATTGACTTCTATGTTTAGAGCAACTTGTTGTAAAGAACCTGTCGAGACTAAGACCGAAAAAGGTAAAGAAATCAAGCGATACTACTATTTGGATATTAAGAAGTGTTTAGACGAAAATGAAGAGCGTGTCGATGCTGTCATTGCCGTTCCGAGCGATAGAAAAATCAAGACGAATTTCGATAGAGATATAGTTCTTGACCTGTCAACCCGTGAATTTGAGTATGAAAATGAAATGTTCCCCATAAACATCATATTCGATAATAATGCCCGTGAGGATTGGGCAGACGGATATAAGGAGTATCACGAATATGATAGGACATTTATGGAGAAATATAAGAAATTCAGGACTCAGGTCATAGATACGATAGTTGGATATAAGCTGCCTGTTATCACATTAGGCAAAGAAACACCCAGAGAAGCAGTTTGCAAGGTGTTCGAAAATGTAAATACTGGTGGTGTTCCGCTTACTGTTTTTGAGCTTGTAACAGCTACATTCGCTACATACGATTTTGACCTCCGCAAGGATTGGAGAGAGTGCAGAGATAAAATCCGTGGTAAAGGAGAAACACTCAATACAGACGTTATGGATGGTATTGACGAAACTTCGTTTCTGACAGCTATTACTCTTTATACAACATATCTCTCGGATAAGATGACAACCTGTAAGAAAAAAGATGTTCTGTCTCTTAGTTTTGAGGATTATCAAAAAAATAGAGACGTTCTTCTTGAGGGTTATAGAATGGCGAGAAAGTTTCTGTTTAGTCAATATGTATTTAGAAAGCGTGATTTGCCCTATACTACACAGCTTATCCCTCTTTCTGCTATATGTGCAGTTATTGGAGCAAGTACATTTAATCTTCCCCGCACACAAAAAATTTTGTCAAAATGGTTTTGGTGCGGAATTATGGGTGAAATGTACGGCGGTGCAAACGAGACAAGGTATGCAACGGATATTGAAGATGTTGTCGCTGATATTCAGGGTAAGGATAGCCAGAACCGTACAATCAATTCAGCATATTTCTCTGCTACTCGTTTGCTTTCTCTCCAAACAAGAAATAGTGCTGCATATAAAGGCATTATGGCTCTTGTTTACAGAGAACAATGCCGTGATTTTATGCAGGGTATAACTATGGATATAGTTAAGAGTATGGACGAGTCCCCTGATATTCATCACATCTTTCCTGAAGCGTACTGCAAAAAAATGGGTTATGACAAAACAAAATGGAATTCAATTGTAAATAAAACTCCTTTGCTTCCAGCTTCAAATAGGCAAATCGGCGGTGAAGCACCGAGTGTATATGGCAAGAGCATAATGAATAAAGCTGCAATTGATGAGACAGAACTTAAATATCGTGTAGAGTCACACCTTATTAACTATGAGTACTTTATTGTTAATGATTTTGATAACTACTTCATTGAAAGAGCAAAAGCAATCTTAAAAGTTATTGAAGAAGCAATGGGCAAAACTATTGCAGATAAGGGAGCGGAGCAGACAATAAAAGAATATGGTTGTAGCTTAGAAGATAACTAATAATACTGACCTCTATACTATGATAAATAAGGAGTAAACAAATATGAGTAATAATAAATCTCTGTTAGAAGCGATAACCGATAATATCAAAGATGGTGTATTACCCGACACATTTTCTCTCCCAAAAGAAGATGATAATTCCGATCCAAACAAGATTAGATTTGCAGACGGAGCTATGGACGGAATTGGAATTTACCATATGGCACAGCCGGAAATAACCGATGAGCTAATGCAGACTTTAGCTGATGCTTTTAAGTGTATTGATGATACTCCAAAAGCTATGAAGCGAATGAGTGATTTTTTTGCGAAGATACCTCCGATTAGTGGAATTGATACAATTCAGAGGTTTATTATTGATAACTCTCAATCGCTTGATGCTCAAAAGGTATATATGTTTGCTGTGGATTGTATTTATAGTACCGATGTGGATATGGTTAAGCTCGGATTGATGATTATTGAAATATTCAATGAGCCTGATGAACAGGTCAAGAAAATCATTAGAACACTTGGTCTGAGTGACGAATTTACGATATTCTCCGTGTTCAATATGCTCGGTTGGGAGAATGGTAATCAGGAGATTTTTGAGCTTGCGCAAAAGGTTCACGGTTGGGGCAGGATTCACGCTGTCGCTCGGATAGAGCCGGAAACTCAGGAAATCAAAGATTGGTTACTCCGTGAAGGTATCGCAAACGATATTGTTCCTGATTATTCTGCACTCGATGTTTATGAAAAAGTCGGCATTGACAAACTGCTGAAAGAGGAAATTAGCAATTCTCAACTCAATCAGATTGCGAATGTTCTGCTCTCAATGTTCGATGAAGGTCCAGTAAGGGGTATGAGTGCTTTGTCCAAAGAAGAAGCAACTGATATGCTTGGTGACTTCATTTCACAGGCAGAAGTACATTCAGCTACATTGGATATATGCGACTTGATGCTCACCATTTCAGAGGACGAAAGATTTTCTGCCCTTACTGATAAATGTTCAGAATATCTAAACAGTACAAAATGCAAGACGTTGATTGATAACGAGCTTTATAAAGGCAGAGGGATTCGCCTTGCAAAAGCGATGAGTATTCCTTATAAAGAAAATATTTTTAGCCACTTGAAAACAGATTTTAATTCAGGTTACAGTAATTGCGTAGCATTGCTTGATGACGATGCATATAGGGAAAAGGTTGTTGATGTGTTCAGAACTTTGCTCCCTTTGACAACAATGATTGGTGAGCCTACAACGGCAGGCGGTTACTTTGATAAATATGCAGATTACAACAAACTTGCATATCTTATTCAGCTATTGAAGGAATACCCATTGTGTGGCACTGATCTTGTAGCTATAGCTCTAAGAATGCCTATTGTTCAATGCCGTATTCAGGCACTTAACACTATTGCTGAATGGTGCAAGGTCAAGAAGTGTAGCGTAAAGGATCTTTCTGATGAACTTTATCAAGCTGTTGAATATTTGAAACAGGCTGAAGTTGATGATAAAGTCAAAGAGCTGTTCACAAAATATAACTTCTGATAAAGTGGGGAGCTATGGGCGAGTTTGAAAACAAGGGAGCCGTCATAACAGGTGGTGCAAGTGGTATTGGTAAGTATATAGCCGATGAGTTTCGCAAGAACGGTGCAAAGGTTTCCGTTATCAACGAGTGCAGTTATGAGGAATTTCAGTATGCTATGACTGTGGCGTGACATCTCCGTTTTATCTGTCAAAGCTATTTATGCCGTATTTTAAAGCTCGATGAAAGAAAAAAGATAGAAAAACCGCCGAAATCTGTTATAATGAGAATAACCACAAACTCAAAGCAACAGAAAGGCGATTTTTTTATGGAACAAATAGCAATTTTTTGTGATACAGATGATTTTTTCAAAGCATACGAGGTATATTGTACTCACTTATTGCTGATGGATAAAAATGAAGTAATTCCGAGAACAAAAACGTCATTGAGTGAAATTATGACAATACTGATTATGTGTCATTTGTCAGGTTATAATACGTTTAAATGGTACTATATAAAAAATGTAATAGCATATTGGAGACAGGATTATCCTGACCTTGTAAGTTACAACCGATTTGTAGAATTATGAAATTCGTGCTCGTTCTATTAATATTATACACTATACAGATACATTGCGGCAAGTGTTCCGTAATATCTTTTGTTGATTCCACTTGTCTGTCCTGATGTGTATGAGAATCAATTTTGAATACATATAAGTATAAACAGACATAACCATACTTTTTAATTCATTCTGACAAAATAATATATCCTGAGACTGTCCATACGGACAGTCTCAGAATTTTTTTATGAAACAGTTCCGTAATACAAATAGAAAAAGGAATTGTTTTAAGTTTACAAAAAGCTGATTTTGTGGTAGTATAGAAAAAAGAAAGGTGTGTTTTGTTATGAATAAGTATGAAGAATTGCATCGCTGGCTTGACGAAAAAGCAGAGAACGATATTTCAACGGAAGAAATTTTACAAGAGTACGGACTGACAATGGAAGATGCTTCGGAGCAGGCGGACTTGTACAGGGAAAAATTTTTTGAATTACTGCGGAAATACGGCGTGTGCAGTGATAATATAAGCGTCATGATTGCAGAACTGGACAGACTGATTTATAAAAATCAGAATGAAGATTTGCTGTTTATTTATACGGCGTTGGCAACGGAAAAAGGTTTATTATTCGGAAACATGGAAGACGAAGAACAGAAAATATTATGTTGGTTGGAGCAGTCCGGAAATGCAGAAAAATTCTCTAAAGCAATAAGAATGGAAAAGACCTATAAAAAACGTCTGGAAAGTTTATCCGGATTTTCTGAAATTCCGAAAGCAGAAAAAACAGATACCGAAGAACAGGTGTTATTGTATCAGATGGCTTTACAGCACGATTTTCTGTATAAAGGCAGAAAAAGTAATTTCTTTCTGGAAAATACCGGCGAACTTGTACGGAAAGTCAATGCAAATCCGAAACTGAAAGTTATCAAGCCGTATGTATACAGTGCGGTACTCAGCAGAAAACATAAGCTGATGACAGACCGGAAAAATTATAGTCCGAATTTTGCGAATATCTTTGAAAGAACGGACTACAAAATAAAAACAGATAACGGCAAGAATTTTGATACTTATCAGTCATATCTTGAATTATATGACCAGCTCCGGCGACATTATCAGGACGAATCCGATATTGATTTTTCTGATTACTGCTTTGCACATCTGAGTAATCTAAATGAATGGTATTATGAGAACTGCGAACTGAATGAAGAAATTCCCATGACGCTTGAACGTATGGCAAAACAACTTATTACCAGAATATCGCTGAAAACTCCTCAAAACACAACAAAAAAACAGCCTGTACTGGAAATCGCATATCAGAATATTTTATTAAACGAAACAGATTGGCTTGATATGATATGGGAAGTCCAGAAAGGAGCAGATATTTCTGACTATTGTGAAAGACTGTATCAGATGGCAGGCGGTGCGAGAATATGCAAGGATAGAAAACTTGCTTTACAATATGCAGAATTATACTTATGTATTTTCATGGAGGACATCAACCGCAGAATCCTGATGAATGATTTCAAGTATTTTCTGTAAAACAGTTCCGAAAAAAATAAAATCTGGTAACTGTTTGGGGTATTCTTTTTTCCAGTAATATGCTATGATAAACTTGTAAGAGGACAACTTACAAATTATTTTACGGAGGAAAAGAATATGCTTTTAGTTCTTTTATATGCTTTTTTAGGTTACAAAAGTATTGGATATCTGAAATATCATTTCATGCATATTGAGAATATCTATACATTTAATGTTTTCAATTACTTCATGAAAACTTTAATTACAGGTTTGTTTTTCGGGTGGCTTACAATTCCGGTCATGGCGATTCACTGGCTGCTGATAGGCAGAAAGGAATGAATCTCATGAAAATGCTTGGAAACGAACTGCATAATCTGCTTGACTTAAAGCACAATTTCAGCATTGATGAGTTGGTTTACACCTATTACAGCGGTGAACTTGTTGTATTTCTGAACAGTATCGGAGAATATGAAAAGGCAGAAAAACTTAATAATATTCTACATAACGGCTACTTATTAACAGGGCTTTATGAATTATTCGGATTGAATCCGGAAGATTCGGAGGAAGATATAAGAAATATATACTGAAAAGTATTGTTTATAAATATTTTTTGTATATTGAATTTGTCAACTGGACATCATAAGATAATACTAAAAGATACTGGAGGTGTTATCTTATGGAAAACAAAGTCGGCGAAAGAATCCGTTATCATCGTTTACAGCGTGGAATGAGTCAGGAAAAACTTGCTCTGCTGGCAGGTATCAATCCGGCGTTTCTTGGACATCTAGAGCGTGGTCTGAAAAGTCCCACCATGACAACTCTTGACAAGATTATAGACGCTTTAGGGCTGAATTACAGCGAATTTTTTGATGATGCTGTACGTCCCGAAGATACAGAAAGCAGAAAGTTCTATACAGATATGATTTATGGCTGTATAAAGCGTTTACCGGACGAAAAACTTAAAGCAGTTGCGGAAATCGTCATGAAGATTACAGACATTGCAGAATAAATAATACTGCCTGATTTTTTGTCAAAACGTAGAAAAATATTTAATTTTTTTGTAATATGTCACAAAATATGTTTTATAATACTAAAAAGTATTGACATAAAATACTTTTTATGATACAATAGCTGGTATAAGGTGTTTTTGAATTCGAGATGAAAACTAAGTTGATTTTGTAGGAGTGCTTTAATATGATTTGTAAAAATTGTGGTAGTGAATTGCTGGATGGTGCAAAATTCTGTAGTAAATGTGGCTCATCTCAGAAGCCTTCGGATACAGCGTCTAAGCAGCTGAATGATTATTTGGAAGTGTTAAAGCACATTAAAGATTCCAATAATAATAGCTCTTCTGTTGATTCAGAAGAAGTGGAAGAGAAAGTATGTACTACTATTGGTGGTATTATTCTTCTTATTTATATAATAGGTGTTGGATTTTCTTTGAAAAGTGTTATTATTGGGAGTATTATAGGCTATATTATTGGGTGGCCTATTTCAAAAGTGATTGGCTTTTTGTATAAAATTATTTCCTGTTCCGGAAATTTCGTAAAGGAAGCCAGTGCAGAATACTGGGAACAGAAACCTGTTTACATAAAGGTCAAACAGTTGCAGGAAACAGCTTGTCAGAAATATATGCATATGAGCATTGCAGCGTTTGAGGCGGAAAAAATTAATGCAGGTTTTGTAGAAGACAGAAGAATCAATGATTTATTGAAACTTTCAGAGCAGAATCCAACCGCTTCATTGGAACAATTGATAGATATTTATTATTCTGGCTTGTTTAGACAAGTTATCATTGAAAGTATTTTTGACATTAGTGCTGAACATACAAAATTCATACGTAGTCTTGAAACTGAAAATAATAAGTGTCCTGCCGAAATAATGAATCGTTTGCATTGTTGTGAAGATTCTCTTGAAAAACTTATTGATGATGCAGATGATATGTCTGATTTGGAGCTTTTAGAACGTGTATCAGAAGCCAGTGATATATTTCATGCACTCTGTAAGGAACTTGAAGAAATCAAGAATAAGGAAAAGCTGGAAGCAGAGCGGCGTAAAAAGGAAGCAGAACAGAGAAGAAAAGATTTCCCACCTGCTTACTACACAGATGTACATAAAGCAAATATCAAATTATATGAACTGAAATATAACAAATTTTATCAGGAACAATTGAAAAAATTTGACCCTGTTCGTCTTGCAACAGATGCACTTGCTAAGAGCCTGTTCAGTATCTTTTAAGAATAATACGAATAAAAGCTAAAGTGACC
>JAMPEF010000037.1 GCA_023665275.1 Alistipes senegalensis
GGAGAGGTATCGAAGCGGTCATAACGAGGCGGTCTTGAAAACCGTTTGACTTAACGGTCACGTGGGTTCGAATCCCACCCTCTCCGCCATATTATGCGGATTTACTCAAGTGGTTAAGAGGATCCCCTGCTAAGGGATTAGGCCGGGAAACCGGTGCGAGAGTTCGAATCTCTTGATCCGCGTTATTGTTAAAATCGTTGTATATTGCATTTTTGCAATGTACGGCGATTTTTCTTTTTTTGCTTGACTTTTTAGTAATTTAGTGGTATAATAATAAAAAGATTTATCAAAGGAAGGTGATGCTTATGAAACTATATAAATATCTGAAATATAGTTCATATATTTTAATTCTAATTACTTTTATGGTTTTTCTGAGTGGCTGTCATGCTATGTATCCGATTACAGTCACCATAAGTGGTGAAAATATGTCCGATAAAAAAATTGATATTCTCATACCAATGGACAAATACAGTCCGGACTATCGGGACAGTACCTATGAAGGAGAGAATGTCATAAAAAAAAGTAATCCTGAAATTGCAAGTTATAACGTCGATGGCTACAGAAGTATGCTTTGTCATTATGGACTTGAAGATTACAAAATAAAAAAAACAGATAATTCAACATATACTGCTGAACTTTATCTCAACGGAAAATATGAATTTAAACAACTATGTGATAATTATGAAACTTTCAAAATAGCTGTCCTTGACAATGACGGAAATATATTGAAAGTATCAGAAGAATACCGTTTCAGGTTACGGGAAAACGTCATTCTTGATAAGATAGAATACGATTATGTTACAAATACTGTACACCCCGAATATATATATAATAGGTCTCTTGTTGTAGTTCTTGCTGAGTTTCTGGTGGAACTGTTAATCATGGTAATGCCGATACCATCTATTATATGTTTTATAGTATTTATTCTGCAAAAATTAAAAGGTTCACTGGACTTTCCGACAATTTACCATAATATAATGTTTATGATATATATCCTTCCGGTTGCCTTATTTCTGGGACTGCGTACCGATTACGCTATAAAAACTGAAAACTCCTTGTCTTCCGTATGGGAAGATTTTCTGAATCTTGGCAATATTTTCACTGTAATGTACTGTCTTATTCCGGTCATCATATTTCTTGTCGTATTTATATGGTGGTTGATATCGTTATTCAGTGGTGATAACGATTCGGCTTGCAATTTTTCCGGAGATGATGTATAATATTATATACATATAGGAGGTGCGTTTTTTATGCATATTGTTTTATGTTCACTTCTTGGCTATCTTATCGGGAATATCAATCCGGCATACATACTCTCAAGACTTAAAGGCTTTGATATCCGTGAAAAAGGTACGGGAAATGCCGGTGCTTCAAATGTAACCGTTGTCATGGGAAAAAAAGCCGGTGTATTTACTGCTTTATTTGATATATTCAAGGCTTTTTCTGCGGTAATTATTGCCGTGCGTTTATTTCCGAATATGGAATATGCAGAAATTTTAGCTGGTGTTTCGTGCATAATGGGACATATTTTCCCATTTATTATGAAATTTCATGGCGGAAAAGGTCTCGCCTGTCTCGGCGGAGTGATACTTTCATTCAATCCGGTTGTATTTATTTTAATGTTGCTTGCTGAGCTGATATTTGCACTTGCCGTTGATTACATATGCGTTGTAGCACCATCGGGAGCAGTTATATTCACGCTGATATATGCTTTTATGACCGGCGACTTGACGGGAACTTCTCTTTTGACTGTTGTTTCTGTTGTCATTGTTTTCAAGCATATTGAAAACTTCAGGAGAATACGTAACGGCGAAGAGACACATATAAGTTTCCTGTGGAAAAAAAACTAAAATAAAAACCGTTTCCTTAAAAAGAAACGGTTTTTTATTGTAACATTATACAAGCGTTCAGGAATATAATATAATGATAATTTATTTCTGAAAGGAGGTTCTTTATTATGGATATGGCAACTGTTATCTCCGTAATGATACTTGCATTTATAGCTGTCCTTGAACTTGTAAGTATTCTGAGAAGTCGTTCATGTAATGATGATTTGCCCGACTATGTAACTGTTATTCCGGTTTTTCCGGAAGATAATAATTTTTCATTCCGGCTTGAATGTCTCTCCGAAAAAATAGCCTGTGGAAATTTCCGTATAGAAAAAATAATACTTACAGATTACGGCGCATCTCCTGAACAACTTGCACTATGTCAGCGGTTCTGCCTTGATAATCCCGATGCTGTTGTTGTAAATTCTGAGGAACTTGAAAAAATATTGTCAGAAATGTTTGCAATTGAAAGGATAACATAGTATAATAGAATAGTAAAATATTCAGGAGGTCTTTTTATGGAACAGCAATTAATGCGTATTCAGGGAACAGTTGAACATATAGTATTCAGGAGTGAAACAACCGGATATACAGTTTTTGATTTCGATTCCGGCGGTGAATGGATAACCGCTGTCGGTGAATTATGCAACATTCAGGAGGGTGAAACTCTTATTATTACAGGAGCTTATACTACACATAGCAGATTCGGAACACAGTTTAAAATTGAATCATATGAAGAAAAGCTCCCCGATACCGCTATAAATATAGAAAAATATCTTGCTTCCGGTGCGATAAAAGGCATAGGTGCAAAACTTTCAAACAAAATAGTAAACCATTTCGGCGACAAAACTCTTGAAATACTTGAAAAAGAACCGGAGCGCCTTGCTGAACTGAAAATCTCAAAGAAAAGATATGATAGTATTCTTGCGGAAATCAAAAAGGTTTTTGCCCTGAAAAATCTTGTTTCTTTTCTGAAAAAATATGACATTCCGTTCAGTGACGCTATGAAAATATATCTTGAATACGGCGTTGAATCTCTGGACGATATAAAAGAAAATCCATACATTCTATGTGGTGACAATATAAGGCTTGAATTTAAAAAAGCTGACATTATCGCCGATGAACTGGACTGTATGGAAGAAAATTTCAATTCACGTATTGTTGCATTTATCCGCAACGAACTCCGTAAGAATGCCGACAATAACGGTCATTCATGTATAATGTTAGATTATATTATATTCAAACTATTCAGGGAACTAGAAATATCTTCCAGAGAATTAAAAGATAATATTATTGACATTATAAAAAAAGCCTCCTTAAAAGACAAAATCACAGGTATACGGGATTTTTACATATATAAACATAAGGATATATTATATATTTCACTGCCGGAATATTATAAAGCTGAAAAATATATTTATGAAAGAATAACATCAATGGCTTCCGAAAAAAGTAACGTAAATTGTGAACTCTTTATCAATGACGAAGAAAAAAGAAATAACATAAAATATGAATCTCTTCAGCGTGAGGCTATAAATTCCGCTGTTTCAGAAAAAATATTTATCCTTACCGGTGGTCCGGGAACTGGCAAGACAACTACTCTCAATGCTATAATATCAATCATGGATAAAAAGGGCATGAAAGTATTTCTTGCCGCCCCTACCGGACGTGCTGCAAAACGTCTCTCCGATATAACGGGGCATAACGCAAAGACTATCCACCGACTTTTAGAAGTCCGCTCAGATACCGGAAACGGATTTTCACGCAATGAAAAAAATCCCCTTAACTGTGATGCCGTAATAATTGATGAATTTTCGATGGTTGACGTACTTCTTTTTGAAGCTCTTCTCCGTGCTATGAAGTCTTCATGTAAACTTATAATCACCGGCGACAGCGACCAGCTACCATCTGTGAATGCCGGAAATCTTCTCCATGACATCATAAACGGACAGGCTATAAAAGTCATACGGCTGGAAGAAGTATTCAGACAGGCACAACAAAGTTGTATAATAACAAACGCACATAAAATAGTTACCGGTGAATACCCTGATTTGACACAGAAAGATAATGACTTTTTCTTTTTCAGACGTCCGGAAAATGAAAGCGCTGTCAGACTTATTGTTGACCTTGTAAAAGAAAGACTTCCTAACGCATATGGTTACTCACCGTCAGATGACATTCAGATATTAGCTCCATCACGCAAGGGAATACTCGGAACTAAGGAAATAAACAGAATCCTTCAGAATGAAATCAACTTTCAGAATGGTTTTAAAACAGAATATACAAGTCTTGCAGGAACTTTCAGAACCGGTGACAAGGTAATGCAGAACGTCAACAATTATGACATAGAATGGGTAAAAAACGGTGAAAACGGTAAGGGAATTTTCAACGGAGATATAGGAAAAATAATAATTATAAATCTTTCAAAGAAAACAGCCACTATTGATTTTGATGGAAGAATAGCAGAATATCCTTTTGAAATGCTCATACAGATTGAACTTGCATACGCTGTAACCGTGCATAAAAGTCAGGGCTGTGAGTTTGAAGTTGTTATAATGCCGGTTCAGGACGGTTTTGATATGCTTAATCACAGAAACTTGCTCTATACGGCGGTTACACGTGCCAAAAAACTTCTTATTATTATAGGAAATGAATACGTTATACATAAGATGGTTGATAACGTCCGTGGAAGAGAACGTTATACAAACCTTGAAAATATGTTCTGAATATCAGAAGAAAGGAAAACAGAATGTCAAATAATGATATCGGTATAGATTTAGGAACTTCAAATATTGTGATAACTATGGGAAGCAAAGGTGTTGTTTTAAGTGAACCATCAGTTATAGCCTACAATACAAGGACAGAACGTGTTTTAGCTGTCGGAAAAGATGCCTATGAAATGATAGGAAGAAATCCGGATTATATCTGTGTATCACGTCCGGTCACTGATGGCGTTATTTCAGATGATGACCTTGCTAAAAGTATGATACGTGAATTTATTATGAAAATTTCCGGACATCAGCTTATAAAGCCACGTATAATAATATGTGTACCTGCATTCGTGACAGACATTGAAAGCCGTGCGGTCGTCGAAGCCGCAAGAATTGCCGGCGCACGTCAGGTGTATATCATACAAGAACCTGTTGCCGCTATGCTTGGTGCGGAAGTCGACATAGCAAAGGCAAGAGGTCGTATGATAGTCGATATAGGTGGCGGAACTACTGATATAGCTATAGTTTCTATGAATGGTGTTGTTTCCTCACATACCATAAAGACCGCCGGAAATGCTATAGACCGTTCCATAATAAGATATATGCAGAACAGATATAAACTCCTTATCGGTGAACGTACAGCAGAAAAAGTTAAAATAGGTCTGTGCAATCTGTATGACCCTTCCGATGATGTCAGATTTATTGTAAAGGGCAGAAGTCTTATAAAGGGTTTGCCATCACAAGTTCTTCTGAGTGAAACAGAACTTTTCAAAGCCATTGAAGATGATACTTTTGCAATAATGGAGGCTGTAAGAAAAGTTCTTGAAGAATCACCACCGGAGCTGGTCGGCGATATATACGACAACGGACTTTTACTTACTGGTGGTGGTGCGTTATTAGGCGGACTTTCTCACCTTATAAACCGTACACTTGGCATAAAATGTACAATTGCAAGGGATGCTATGAATTGCGTCGCAAAAGGTACGGGACTTGCTTTCGGTAAAATGAAATATCTTCTTGACGGTTTCGAAACAGCACCCGTTTATAAATATTCCTGATTTTTCGTATATGGCATGTTATTTTTTGTTCAGGAGTCAGAATTTATTTCAGTTCTGAACTCCTGAATAATCTTTCTGTTACTCCCCTGCTATATTTTATGTTTGAATTTTGTTATATTAAATACACAAAATTTAAATTTGTTGAATTTAATATAAAGAAAATTTATTTTTCAAAAAAACTGTATGGAAAAAATCCATACAGTTTTTTATATAATTAAAGTTTTTCTATTGCATCAACAGCATTTTCAAGCCAGTCGCCCTCAAAAAGTTCTATAGTTCCGTTATCGCAAAGTTCAGCAAGGTCAGTGCATATCGGAAGTTTTGCAAGTACCGGAATACCATATTTTTCAGCCACTTCATCGACATGACTTTCACCGAATACTTTTATTTTCTTTCCACAGTCAGGACATTCATAGTAACTCAGATTTTCGATAATTCCAATAATAGGAATATTCATCATCTGAGCCATTTTTACGGCTTTTCCGACAATCATTGAAACAAGTTCCTGAGGAGATGTTACAATAACAATTCCGTCAACGGGCAGTGACTGAAAAACTGTAAGAGGTACATCACCAGTTCCGGGGGGCATATCAACAAAAAGATATTCATCTTTCCAGATAACATCTGTCCAGAACTGCTTTACTGTTCCTGCTATTACAGGACCACGCCATACAACAGGTGCTGTTTCATCCTCCAGTAGAATATTTATCGACATAACATCAATACCCATTTTGCTTTTTTTCGGGAAAATACCACTTTCACAGACATCAGGCGCACCATGTACACCAAAAGCTGTAGGCACTGAAGGACCTGTTATATCGGCATCAAGAATACCGACATTCTTATTTCTTCTGTGCATACTTACGGCAAGCAGTGAGGAAATCATAGTTTTTCCTACACCTCCCTTACCGCTGACAATGCCTATAACCTTTCCGATTTCGCTCATAGCGTTAGGCTTTTCAAGAAAACTCTGTGGCTGATTGCAGTTTCCTGCACTTGCACAGCCTGAACAGTCGTTATTACATTCATTTGACATATTAAAATACTCCTTATCAGATTACTTTGTACCAAACATTCTGTCACCGGCGTCACCGATTCCTGGAACGATAAATTTATTCTCGTTTAGACATTTGTCCTTCGCACCTGCATATATATCAACATCGGGGTGTGCATTCTGTACAGCCTCGACGCCCTCCGGTGAACAGATTATACACATGAACTTGATATTTTTAACGCCAAGTTTCTTAAGTTCATCTATAGCCACACAGGCGGAATATCCTGTAGCAAGCATAGGGTCAATGATTATGCAGTCTCTTTCGGCGACATCGTCCGGAAGTTTTGCATAGTACTTGATAGCCTGATGCGTTTCAGGGTCACGGAAAAGCCCTATATGTCCGATTTTTGCAGCCGGAACAAGTGCAGTTACGCCCTCTACCATACCGAGACCCGCACGGAGTATCGGCACGAATGCAAGTTTTCTGCCCGAAATAACTTTCGTCTTTGCGACTGCTACAGGTGTTTCAAGTTCGATTTCCTTTAATGGTAAATCACGTGTAGCTTCATAGCATATGAACATAGCAGTTTCCGAAACAAGCTCCCTGAACTCCTTAGAACCGGTGTTCTTGTCTCTCATAAGTGAAATTTTATGCTGAACAAGTGGGTGGTCAATAATGTGTAACGCTCCCATAATTCAGTACCTCCTTTATATTTTAACCTGAATATTACAGATTATTATTTTCTATATCAGTTATAAGGTCAATTCTCCGCTGATGTCTTCCGCTCTCAAAACCGGTGGTAAGGAAGATTTCAGCGAGTTCAGTGGCGAGACCGTTTCCAATAACTCTTGCACCCATGCACATAACGTTAGCGTCGTTGTGCAGACGGGTAAATTTTGCAGAAAACGAATCGGAACACAATGCAGCTCTTATGCCCTTGACCTTATTTGCAGCCATTGACATACCTATACCCGTACCACATATTAATATTCCCTTTGCGCAGTTTCCAGAAATTATCTCATCACAGACAGCTTTTGCGATAACAGGATAGTCACATGGCTGACCGTCTGTTCCCATATCTTTAAATTCAAATCCTTTTTCTGTAAGTACCTCAATAATGGCTTTTTTCATTTCCACACCGGCGTGGTCGCAACCTATTGCAATCATTTTATAGTCCTCCGATTTCATTAGTATTATATGATTTTTATTTTTCATATCAGAAATAATCCTGTCTGCTATTTCGTCACAGTTATCATTAAGTTCGACTAAATCGCACCAGTAAATATAATCTGAAACATTTACAAGACCTGTTTCTTTTTCCAGTATGTCAAGCCAGTAATCATTATCTTCCTCCGAAAACTCAGCATTATATAATTTTCTGACAGTTTCACGGATTTCAAATTCTGTCATCTGTTCTTTTCCTCCAAATCCTTTTCAGCCTTGACTTTCTGTAAATATGATACTTCAAGTTCGTCAGGGGAAACTTCATTCTCTGAAAGTGACGCAATACATACTCCGCAAGCGTTCTGTAGTCTGTTGTGCGGTGGTGCTATGAATAGTTTAGGTGACTGATAGTTCGTAAAAAAATCACCTGCTCCGTCACCGCAAAGAAGTACATCAGTACCGTTGAATGCAAGAAATTCCGCTAATTCGTCACGGCTTATAATAGATTCTTCGCATATACTCTCCAGTGAATAGCCATCACTTTTATATGAACAGGTATAAACCAATTCACCCCTTGCCTTCATGACAGAACATATAATTCCGTGAAAAGCCACGTTATTATATGCAAGTCCTTTAAGTGTGGAAACTCCCGTACATTTACAGCCGAGTGCAAAACACATAGCCTTTACGCCGGCGACGCCTATTCTCAATCCGGTATATGAACCCGGACCATTGGCAACGGCTATGCGGTCAATGTCAGCGAGAGTTTTTCCGGCATCAGATACCATATTTTTTATCATAGGCATGATTACCTGTGAATGCGTCTTCTGTGTGTAAAGCGTACTTTCAGAAAGGAAAGTTTCCGTTTCCGTATCAAAAAGTGCAGAAGTTGCAGTTTTTCCGGAGGTATCAATTCCGAGTATCAGCAAAATCTTTCACCACCTTCAATAATAATTTCCCTGTCATTTTCGCCGATAGCATTTATTGTTATATTGATAGTATTTTCCGGCAGAAAATCAATTATATTTTCCGACCACTCAATCACGGCTATATTTTCGGAAAACGGATAGTCAAAAAATCCCGTTGATTCAAGACCGTCTTCCGTCTGTATTCTGTACATATCAAAATGATACAGAGTTATATTTTTCCCCTGATATTCATTAACGAGTGCAAAAGTCGGTGATGATACACAGTCACCCAGTCCGAGACCGGTGGCTATTCCCCGTGTGAAAGTAGTTTTTCCAGCACCCAGACCGCCTTTATATACAATCATATCCCCTGCCCTCAGCTGTGTACCGATTTTTTCAGCGATTTTTATAGTTTCCTCCGGAGAGTGTGTTATAATTTTCATACCCATCAGAATAATCCTGTAATATTGCCGTTTTCGTCACAGTCTATATTGAATGCGGAGGGCTTTTTAGGCAACCCCGGCATAGTGAGAATATCTCCGGTATAGATTACAATAAACCCTGCTCCGGAAGATAATTTAGCATCACGGACTGTTATTTTAAAGTTTTCGGGCTTGCCGAGTAATGCCGGATTATCAGAAAGTGAATACTGTGTCTTTGCGACGCATACCGGCAATTGTCCGAAACCTATATTTTCAATTTCTTTTATAGCCTTTTCAGCCTGTGCGGTATATATAACTCCGTCTGCCCGATAGATTTCACGTGCGATAGTTTCTATTTTTTCCTTTATGGTAAGTTTTTCGTCATAAATGGGTGTGAATTTATTTTCTGTTTCAGAATCAATTACAGTACATACTTTTTCCGCAAGGTCAATGCCGCCCTCACCACCTTTGGCGAAAACTTCACACATGGAAACTTTCACGCCCATTTCCGCACAGAAACTCTCAATGAATTTAACTTCATTGTCGGTATCAGTTCCGAATCTGTTTATTGCAACTACAACAGGGACATTATATTTCTGCATATTTTCAATATGTGTTTTGAGGTTTACAATACCCTTTTCAAGTGCCGGAAGATTTTCAGCAGATAAATCAGCTCTTGCGACACCGCCGTTATATTTCAAGGCACGTATTGTAGCAACAAGCACAACGCATGACGGCTTTAAATTTCCGTAACGGCACTTTATATCAAAGAATTTTTCCGCACCTAAATCAGAACCGAATCCGGCTTCCGTAATGCAGTAGTCGCCGAGTTTAAGGGCAAGTTTAGTAGCACGCAAGGAGTTACAGCCATGTGCTATATTTGCGAAAGGTCCGCCGTGAATGAACGTCGGATTATTTTCAAGAGTCTGTACAAGATTAGGCTTTAAAGCGTCTTTAAGAAGTGCAGTCATAGCACCGCATACGCCTAACTGTTCAGCAAAAACGGGAACACCGTCAAGATTATACGCTACAAGAATATTTCCAAGCCTTTTCTTTAAGTCCGCAATATCAGAGGCAAGGCACAATATAGCCATTATTTCGGAAGCAACAGTTATATTAAAACCGTCTTCACGTGGTACGCCGTTGACCTTTCCACCAAGACCTATTACAATATTTCTTAATGCACGGTCATTCATATCCATACAGCGTTTAAACATAATGCGTCTCTGGTCTATGCGGAGTTCGTTTCCCTGCTGAATGTGATTATCAATCACGGCACACAAGAGATTATTAGCGGACGTTATAGCGTGCATATCCCCCGTGAAGTGCAAGTTTATATCCTCCATAGGCACAACTTGTGCATAACCACCACCGGCAGCACCACCCTTTATGCCAAAAACCGGACCTAAAGACGGCTCACGGAGTGCAAGTACAGCATTTTTGCCGATTCTGCCCATAGCTTCGGCAAGCCCTGCACTTACAGTAGTTTTCCCCTCCCCTGCCGGTGTGGGATTTATAGCCGTGACAAGTATTAACTTTCCGTCTTCCTTGTCCGACAGTTTGGAATATAAAGCCTCCGAAACTTTAGCTTTATAATGTCCGTATGGTTCAAGGTCATCATAATCTATGCCGACAGATTCGGCAATTTCATTAATATACTTCATTTTTGCATTCTGTGCAATTTCTATATCAGATAACATATATTTCCTCCGGATTTTAAAATTTTTTAGTCATAGTAATATTCTACCACATATCAGAAATAAATGCAAGTATTAATTTCAGGATTGACAAAACGTCCCGTATATATTATAATAAAATTACACTTCTTTAAACTGTTAAAGCATTAAAGCAGTGAATTTTTACAGAACGGAGAAATTTTCAAATGAAAACAGCAACTCTGATTATTCTTGCCGTATATGTCTTGATTATGGTGGGAATAGGCTTTTACACTTCACGGCTGACGAAATCAACAGATGATTTCATGTTAGGCGGAAGAAGTGTAGGTGGCTGGTTTACAGCCTTTTCCTATGGAACTACTTATTTTTCGGCGGTAGTATTCATAGGCTATGCGGGACAATTCGGGTGGATGTATGGTATATCTGCTTCATGGGTCGGAATCGGTAACGCCATAATAGGTAGTCTGATACCATTTTTCCTTATAGGAAAAAGAACCCGTCTTATGTCAAATCAACTTAATGCAAAGACAATGCCGGAATTTTTTGAACATCGTTTTAATTCCAAATCCCTTAAGACCGCCTCAGCAGTTATAGTATTCATATTCCTGATACCTTACACTGCATCAGTATATAACGGATTGTCAAGACTTTTCGGAATGGTTTTTGATTTTGGTGAGAACGGTTCTACAGTGATAATTATTGCAATGGCTTTACTTTCTGCCGTATACGTAATGTTAGGTGGTTACAAGGCAACAGCCCTGAATGACTTTTTTCAGGGAATTATCATGCTGATAGGAATATCAACAGTTGTTGCGCTTACTGTCAAGACTAAAGGCGGATTTTCAAGTGCAATAGAACAGCTTTCAGAAATCGCCGGTACTGAAAAACTCGGCTCTTTGTCAGGACCTGACCCATTAAATCTTTTAGGCGTTGTGATACTTACATCATTAGGTACGTGGGGACTTCCTCAGATGGTACAGAAATTTTATGCCATCAAGGACGAACAGGCTATTAAAAAAGGTGCGGTAATTTCAACATTCTTTGCGCTGGTCGTTGCCGGAGGTTCTTATTTTATGGGCGGATTCGTAAGGCTTTACTGCACACTTGACCCGAACGAAACCGGAAAAGATTTCATTGAAACTGTCAATGGCAAGCCCGTATACGATACAATGGTACCCGCCCTGCTCCAGAAAGCCTTGCCCAATGTATTAATCGGACTGGTTGTCGTGCTGGTACTTTCCGCATCACTTTCAACGCTTTCTTCACTGGTTCTGACATCAAGTTCAACACTTACAAACGACTTAATCAAACCACACGTTAAAGATTTCACCGAAAAAAAGCAACTTACAGTAATGCGTATATTCATAGCAGTTTTCCTGCTTATTTCCGTAATTATTGCCTGTAACAAGAACGCTTCCATTTCAACGCTGATGTCGTATTCATGGGGTGCATTATCCGGAGCGTTTTTAGGTCCTTTCCTGTACGGACTTTTCATGAAAAAAGCATCTGTGGCTGCCTGCTGGACAAGTTTCAGTACTGGTATAGGCATAAGCGTTATACATATGCTTTTATTCAGCATGAATATAAGCGCATTCGACGGACTGAAACAATCTGTCATTGACATGGGACTTAAAATAAACCTCCTGTCACCTATCAATGCCGGAGCTTTTGCAATGATTATATCGCTTATTATTGTGCCTGTGGTCAGCAGTTTCACTAAATCACCCGACGAAAAAACAGTAGAAAATGCATTCAGTGTAATAAAGTAAATACAAAAAAGGCTGTACAGATTTTTCTGTACAGTCTTTTTTTAAGAATTTAATCAGACTGTTACTTTATAGAATCTTATTGTAAAAACTGCACCGGAATTATTTTCAGCTTTAATAGTTCCGTTCTGTCCGGTGATAATCATTCTTGACAAGGCAAGTCCTATCCCGAAACTGTTTTCGTCTGAGTGTTCACCCTTATAGAAACGTTCAAATATATGCGGTAAATCTTTTTCTGAAATTCCGTCACCAGTATCAGAAATAATAATTTCCGTATAAAGCGGATTATCTATAGCATTTATAGTTATAGTTCCACCGGAGTGTGTATGTTCCATGCAGTTCTTGACTATATTTCCGATAGCCTCACAGGTCCATGATATATCGCCGGAAAAATTCCCGTTAGTGTTTATTATAAGTTTCTGCTGACGTAATTCAATGGGAATAACAAGCGTTGAACAGGATTTATTTATAAGTTCCGAAAGTGATATATTTTCCGCATGAAATTGTACCGTTCCGGCGTCAAGACGTGATATTTTCAGGAGCGTTGTAATAAGCCAGTCTATGCGTGACAACATTTCATAGAGTTTATGGGTTATGGTAAATTTCTTTTCGTCCGTCAGGTCAGGTTCAGAAAGCATTGTCAGCAGTAAATTTATTGAAGTCATTGGTGTCCGTAACTGGTGGGATATATCGGCTATTGAGTCGGCAAGATATATTTTATCGTCCTGTAGCGACTGTTTCTGATGTCGCAAGCGGTTTATCATCTTATATAATTCGTTCTGGAGTATGGCAAGTTCTCCCTCTTCATATTTTTCAAGCATAATATCATTATCGCTGTGTAAAATTCTGTCTATATCAAGTGCCAGCTCCGAAAAAAGTTTATATCTTTTCTTTACGGAAATAATATATATTATTATAAACAATATACATATAATCAGTGTTATGATACCATATTTTATATCAATCAGGGCGGTGAGTATCGTTGCAATTACTGCAACAATACATTGTATCATAAAAGCCCTATGCACTTCAGCGTTACGCATAATCATCATAAGTCAAGCCTGTAGCCCATTCCCCGAACTGTCTTTATTATTTCGGGATTCTGTGGGTCTTTTTCTATTTTTTCACGGAGACGTTTTATATATACAGTAAGCGTATTATCATTGACAAATTCACCAGCGACGTCCCATATAGTTTCAAGCAGGCGTGTCCGTGTAAGGACTGTATTTTTATTATTTATGAAAACAAGCAGTAAACGATATTCAAGTGCGGATAAAAATAAGTCTTTGCCGTCACGGCTGGCAGTCCCACGGACTGTATCAACTGAAACGTCACCAATCTGAGTTATTCCGCAGGAGTTTCCTGTAAGTCTTAAAATATTCTTTATCCGTGAGACTAACTCACGTGGTCGGAACGGTTTTGAAATATAGTCATCTGCACCCAGTTCAAACCCCGTTACCGTGCTGTATTCGTCACCGGAAGCCGTAAGAAAAATAACCGGTATATTATATTCGGACTTTATAGCGGAGCAGGTTGTAAAACCGTTTCCGTCCGCAAGCATAATGTCCAGTAATACAAGGTCAAATTTATTTCCGGCAAGCAGTTCAAGAGCGGTGGATTGTCCGGTAGCATTTTTCACATAAAAGCCTTCATGGTGTAAAAATTCCGTAAGATTTTCTATAATATTTTTGTCGTCCTCAACAAGTAAAATTCTGTTCATAATAAACTCCTTATCTGGTTATTGATTCCGACCAATATTCCTGATTATATATATCCGTGAAACGATACATTAATTTTACTTCACCGTCACCGACATCAACGTTACTTATGGTTATATCCTCCGGAACTGTCATAGCCTCACCAAGATAATAGCTGTCCTGATACGTACCGTCATAGCTGTAAAAATCACATAAGAAATCCAAAGTATCACCGGTATTGATTTCAGTCATACTTTTCGGGACGGTTTCAGTTTCGTTATTGACGTAATCAGTTGATGCACCTGCAATATATCCGTCCGGATTTTCGTTATCGAAAACAAGAATTAAATTAACTCTGTCACCGTTCAGCATAGCCGGAACATATCCGGAAATCGTGTAATCATCGCCATTTTCCGTTGTATCCGTGTGATAGTACGCCACCGGCTGACCGTTTATGGCTAACCAGTTTCTTTCTGTATCGGGAATTAAATTTCCTTCGCTGTCGAAATTATATATATTGTCAAGACCTAAATCTATATAACCGTTACCGTCATCATAGAACATATTCAGGTCTATTTTATGGATAAGTTCCCATTGACTTTCCGGCAGTGACATGAAATAACCGTTTTCGTTCTGTTCCCATACAAGATTGCTTGCGTCAAAGAAATTCTGTGAGACGTATTCGTTTGCACTCTCCTGTGATATGGAAGTATCATTCATATAATCGATACTTTTTCCGGTTGAATTTCCCATGAAAGTATTTATCAAACTACCTATAATGTCGATATTGCCGGAAGATACTGTATTATTTACCATTCCGAAAAGCGATGATAATGGTGAATTATTACTACTGTTTGCAACCTGTCCGCTTGTTTCTATTTTCGCAAACTGTCTTATGCAGTTTCCGTAACTGGAATCCATGCCGATATTATCATATATATTACAAGCAGAATCAACATATGATGTCCGCTGATACGGAAAGTATATTGATACACCATAAGCATTTGTGATACTGGACGATGTGCGATTATATTTCACGGAATTTTTAAGAGCCTTGCTTAATTCGTTTGACTCCGGTGTGCCGACGTTTTCCGCAAAATTAACAAGGTCTATCTGGTCAATTTTTGAACTCTGTGCAAATTCCCTTGTCTTGTAACGTGCATCGGAAATGTCCTGATAGTCCTGATTGATAATCTTATTGCTTACGGACTGTGCAAAATTATTCAGCTTTTCGGGTATTGTATATGAAAATTCCGCTAAGTCAATAACAGAAAGTGTAGTTTTCTGACCTTTGCACTTCTGGTCACAACGTGTGATAAAATCATCAATGATATTCTTTCCTATGTCGACAGTCGGCATTGAAGTATTTCCGCCTAATTTAGTAAGCCATTCCGTATAGTACCAGCCTATTCCAGGTTCGGTTTCCTCTGAAGCTATAAGATAATCCGCATAGTCGTCAAGCATGAATGCAGTTTCAGCAGTTGCCATAAGACAGGCATCAAATCCGATAAAATCGAAAGTTATTCCGCCGTCACTAAGTGCCTGACTTATTCCGCCTAAATTCATAGAGCCACCGGATTTATATTTTTCGTCATAGCCGTAACCGCTTACAGAGCCACCGCCGTGGTCCCATAAAATTAATTCGTTTCTGTTTGCGGGAAAATTACTACTGCAATACTTTATAAATCCGGAAAGCGTTTTCGGGTCTGTCATGGATTTTGCACCATCGTCGGAAACAAGATTGATAAGTTGTCCGTTTTTAATCTGATAAATCTGATTGACTGCCGAACTTATTCCGTTTGAATGCCAGTCCGAACAGCCACCGGTATATATTATAATATTGATATTATTTCCGATAGTGGCGGATTTCATTTCCTCAATATCGGAAGACGCCATTTTATATTTAGATTCAAGGTCAGTACCGCACATATATACCATTATCGTTATTTTGTCCTGATTATTGCCGAGTATCTTTGTACGTTTTTCCCGTGAACCTTTAGCAACGGTATTATCAACTTTTGTTTCAGTGCTTGCGGAATATCCGGAAGTATCAGGAGTATTGGTGTTTCCGCCGAGAAGTCCACCGGCTCCGCCTTTGAAAAGCAACAAAAGCAGTAATAATAAAGCACTGCCACCACCTCCGGCAATCGCACGTTTAGTACCGCCTGAAGATTTTTTACCGGAATAATCCTGACCGCCGACGTTTCCAGTACCGAGACCGTTTCCCCTTTTATGAACACCGTTTCCACCGGACGTTACATTTTTTTCCCTTGAACGTGGTCTTTTCTGTTCCATGAAATTCTCCTTTTTATAATTATTTTAAATATATTTTAGCATTTATGTGATAGTTTGTCAAGAAAAACGGACGGATATTATCCGCCCGCATTATTAATCATGTTTAAGAAAAAATAAAATTGTTTCAGTTAAAAATAAAAATATTACTATGCCCATGATTATTATATACAAAAATGATGTATAGTTATCTTCAAATAATGCTGTGGGAATAATTGCTATTACACAATATTTTACAAGTAATGGAACGTACTTTAAAGCTGTTTCAAAAAAATCAGCAATTTTGATATTTAAATAGGGATTGTATGGCATACCATTGTCATATTGTTTCCAGTAAAATTCAGCTAAAAACATAAAGCCTATATCCGCAACAGTGATGGCAATAAGGAATATTCGGGCTTCAGGATTATTTATCAGAACAACAGATACTATGGTTATGGAACAACT
Source organism: Alistipes senegalensis (assembly GCA_023665275.1). GTDB lineage: Bacteria > Bacillota > Clostridia > Oscillospirales > Ruminococcaceae > Ruminococcus. The sequence continues at coordinate 16,966 of JAMPEF010000037.1, forward strand.
TACTATAATATTTGTCTTTGCCATTTTTCTTGAGGAAATAAAATTATTTTTCATAATTTTACTCTTGATTTAGCCAATAATTTCAGCTGATTCAAATTCACCTGTTTTTATATTGCCGTATATGACAATTGAATGTCCCCAGAACATATCATCATCATTATAATATACCGAAAAATTACCGTCCATGTCAAAACCAATACTATTAATTGAAATTCTTTCTGAAAAATCTTTTTCTGTTATCTCCTGAATGGGTTCTGTTTCTTCATCGTCTTCTTCATAATATTCATTTTCCAACCAGTCGTTAGCAAGTTCAGTAAGCTGTGATGCAGAAAATTCACGTAATTTTCTGTCCCATTCGGACTGATTTTTATAAAAATCCTCGACAAGTCGGAGTATTTCTGTTATATCGTCATCGGGATTTTCAAGGTTTATTGAAAAAGGTGATTCACTACCGCACCAGTAAGCGTTACCCTCGTACCAGTCATAATTCTTATTGAGAACGACTTTTCCGAGTATTTCAGAATTAACAGAAACTTCTTTATTATGTTCTGTTAAAAGATTATAAAAAAATTCATTTTTTTCTTTTCCTGAAGTTATTTCAGTTAAATAAATTTTTTTAGGATTTTCAGATTTTTCAAGATAACCTCTTATTCTGTAAATATCTGTTTCTTCAAATACTTCGCCATACAATTCTTCACCGTCTTTTTCGCACCACGTCAGACAGCCTTTTACAGAATATTGTTTTCTGTTTTCGACAAATCCAATCATGTTAACATTGTAAGTCCAATCACCGTCCGGAATTTTTCCACCGCATTTAGTTCCGCCTATGCACAATACAAGGAACTCTTTTTCAGTTTCTTCATAGTATTCTTTAAGGTGTTCAGGGATATTATTCATAAAATTTTCCTCCTGTATTATTTTACTTATTATATCATAAATTTCAGAGTTTGTCAAGAAAAAAGGACAGATAGGAGTGGCTAACAGGGAAGTTAAAGAAAATCAACGAGGCTAAAAGGCAGCTCACCGTTTTTTCGTTTTTATTGGTATTTGAACTTTGCAAAACCAAATTGATTATAGGCATCAACAAAAACTGCAACAACAGCTTTCAGTGTTTCTAGACTTCTCGAGAAACATCTGCTCCGTCGGGCGAGAACCGGAATATAGTGCCATAAATCTGCATTTACTCCCTCAACAGTAAATGTATCGATTTTATCATGTATGTTTCGTATATGCTTTCCTGGATAAACAATATCTATGTATCC
>JAMPEF010000038.1 GCA_023665275.1 Alistipes senegalensis
CGGGAATGCCTTTAGCAATCAGTTTTGCCTTTATATCGTCATATACATTAAAATCGCACTCTTCCTCAAGCGATTCCCTTTCGGAAGATGATTTGCTGTCGTCTTTTTCTTCTGCACTGTCAGACTTTTCAGTATCAGCAGAATTTTTGTGTGGTACTCCCAAATCACAGAAAATAATCTGTGTTAGCTTTTCCTCCGCAGTTTCAGCGTGAATACGGGCAACATTCTCAACGCACTTATTCAGCTTTGTATCAGGGTTGTCCTCGAATGATGGGTCAATAAGTCGTGGGTCAAGACCGAGTTTTCGTCCGTCCGATGTGATTTTTAGCATATTATCAATTGTCGGGTCAACATTTCCCGAATTTATAGCATCTGCTCTGTCGGAAAGTTCAGCAACAAGTTCTTTCTGAAATTCTGTAGCCTCAACATTTACTATTTTGTACTTACATTCCGGAACATCAAGTTTCAGAGTATCAGACGTGCGAATATCTGCAATCTGCTTGAACATCGACATAAGTTCCGGCAGACCGCTGTAATGTGCGATTCTGGTACGTTCCTTGAATTTTGTGACAGTTAAAAAAGGGCAAATCCGAAGTGACCTTATACCGATAAATAAAAAAGAGTATCATCTCCGACATGAACTAAGGGATAATGATACTCTTTTCTTTTTTATTCACATATAAAATAAAGGCTAATACCTCAAAAAAGTGTATCAGCCTTGTTTTATGTTATTTTCTATTTCACTTGTGCAACGACTATTCATTGAGTAGTCTGCTCAGATTTAAAAGGCTCTCAGCTTTGTTGTCAGGCAGAGTGCGATAATTCTCTATAAGCTCTCGTTCCTTTTCTGTGAGGATAGATACCTCTGAGTTCTCGTTAAAAAGCTCCGACAATGTAATGCCAAGTGGTATAATAAGCCTTTTAAGTGTTTCGACAGAAGGTTTTCTTCTGCCAAGCTCCAAATCGCTGATATGGTTTTGTGATATTCCCGTATCCTGTGACAGCTTGTAAATGCTTAAACCTTTGGATTTTCTTATACTGCGCAAACGTTCTCCTATCTCCATAATAATTCAGCTCCTTCCCCTACAATAATTATAGTATTTTTATGAGCATAAATTAATATAAATATTGTGGTTGACAATACTATTATTTTAGGGTAAAATGATATTATGTACAGTTTAGAAGAAAAATGGAGGACTTTTTTATGAAATCAATAAGTTTTACGGGACACAGGAGATTAACGGAGAACAAAGCAGCTATATCAGACAGACTTTATAAGAAACTGGAAGAAGAAATACAGAACGGAGCAACAGACTTCAACACCGGAGGAGCTGTGGGTTTCGACTGCATATCGGCAGCGGTTATTTTGAAATTGCGTGAGATATATCCACATATCAAACTTAATCTGATTCTGCCTTGTTCTAATGATGAGCAGACAAAGTATTGGACACATGAAGAAAAGGTGGAATTTTATCGTATTCTCTCACTGGCGAACACTGTGGAATATACATCGGAACATTTTTATACAGGCTGCATGAAAATACGGAATGCTCGTCTTGTAGAACTTGCGGACTGCTGTTTCTGTTATTGGAATACGAACAAACAGAAAAGCGGAACAGGACAAACGGTCAGAATGGCAATGAAAAAGAAAATAAAGATAGTAAATCTGTTTAATGAGCAACTTTCGGATATATATTAATTAAAAAACGTCTTTCGATTTACAAGCCGTTTCCTTGACTGAAACACGGTCACGCCTGTAAGCTCCTGCCGATGTGTTACCGTTCTGATAAGCATTGATGTAGTCTCGTCTTGATTCCAGACTTTCATTTTTTGAGTAATCGGAATTTCAGGGAAATTGAAAATATCGGGCTGACTGTGAATATAAAAAGGCGATACCTAATACTCGTAAACCAGGTATCGCCCATAATTTTTCTTTTTCAGAGGATATTCATATTAATAATTTAACATCTTATACTATTGCATTTTTTGTAAATTAATGATACAATAAAATAAGTAAATCATGTTTTAAGGAGGCTGAAAATGACTGATACAAACAAAAAAACGGTTAAAGAATTTGTACAGCGTTGGACGAACAAGGGTTATGAAAAGGGCGAATCGCAGAAGTTTTGGTTAGACTTGTTACATAACGTTTTAGGGGTATCAGATGTAACGGAGTACATTTCTTTTGAAGAACAGGTAAAGTTAGACCATACGGCTTTTATTGACGGCTATATTGATACAACGCACGTTATGATTGAACAGAAAAGCCTTGGAAAAGACCTGCGGAAAGGCATTAAGCAATCAGACGGCACACTTTTAACGCCATTCCAACAGGCGAAACGTTACGCATCAGAATTGCCATACTCAAAACGTCCACGTTGGGTTGTGACTTGTAATTTCTCGGAGTTTCTTATATACGATATGGAAAAGCCTAACTGTGAGCCGGAACAGATTTTCTTAAAAGATTTACCGAAAGAATATTACCGACTTCAATTTCTTGTTGATACCGGAAATGACAGCATCAGACGTGAAATGGAAATATCTTTACAGGCAGGCGAACTTGTCGGCAAGATGTATGACTTGATACTCAAACAATACAAAAATCCCGATTCACCGGAAACGCTTAAAAGTCTGAATATGCTGTGTGTGCGGTTAGTATTTTGTCTGTATGCGGAGGATTCGGGAATTTTCGGAAGTCGTAAGATGTTCGGTAACTATCTGAAACAGTTTCCAGTCAGTGAAGTTCGTCCGAAATTGGTTGAACTTTTCAGAGTTCTTGATACTAAACCGGAAAATCGAGACCCTTACATGAATGACGATTTGTCGGCGTTCCCATACGTCAATGGCGGACTGTTCGCTGACGAAAACATAGAAATTCCACGATTTACAGATGAAATTGTGGAGTTGTTGGTGAATGGTGCAAGCAAAGTTTTCAACTGGGCTGATATCTCGCCGACAATCTTCGGAGCGGTTTTTGAAAGTACCCTGAACCCCGAAACAAGACGCTCCGGCGGTATGCACTACACGTCTATTGAGAATATCCACAAGGTCATTGACCCTCTGTTTTTAGATGATTTAAAATCAGAACTGGAAAAAATTCTTGAAATCAAAGTCAATAAGACACGTCTTTCACGTCTTGAGGACTTCCGCAACAGGCTTGCAAGTCTCACGTTCCTTGACCCTGCGTGTGGCTCTGGAAACTTCCTGACTGAAACTTACATATCATTGCGACGGCTTGAAAATCAAGCGTTGAGGGCAATTTATGACGGTCAAAAGATGTTCAATTTAGACGGCTTAATAAAAGTCGGAATACATCAATTCTATGGAATTGAAATAAACGATTTTGCCGTGACCGTCGCAAAAACGGCTTTGTGGATTGCCGAAAGTCAGATGATGCACGAAACGGAAGAAATAATCGAACACGATTTAGACTTCCTGCCACTCAAAAGTTATGCCAATATCGTTGAGGGCAATTCCCTCCGCATTGACTGGGCGGACGTTGTACCAAAAGAAAAGCTGTCGTATATTATGGGAAATCCGCCGTTTGTGGGATATTCATTGCAAAGTAAAGAGCAAAAAGCGGATATTTTGAGTATATATGTTGACGAAAAAGGAAAGCCATACAAGACCGCCGGCAAAATCGACTATGTTTCCGGCTGGTATTTCGAGGCGTGTGAATTAATGCGGAATACAGCCATTCGGACGGCTTTTGTATCAACAAATTCTATCACACAAGGCGAACAGGTTGCGAACGTATGGAAACCTTTATATGACCGTTTCGGAATACATATTGATTTTGCATACAGGACTTTCCGGTGGGACAGCGAGGCGACTTTAAAAGCACACGTACATTGTGTGATAGTCGGATTTAGTACGGTTAAAAATTCTGACGATAAAAAATTATTTGATTCTGATAGTTTTAGAATTGTGAAAAATATCAGTCCTTATTTGATTGATTCTGAAACAATTTTCATTCAGAGCAGAACTAAACCACTTTGTAATGTTCCGGCTATTCATAGGGGAAATCAGCCAACTGACGGCGGTAATCTTATTATTAACAAAGAAGATTATGAAGATTTTATTAAGTCCGAACCAAAGGCAAAAAAATATATAAAACGTTTTATGATGGGATATGAATTTATTAACAATGTTCCCCGATATTGTTTGTGGCTTATCGGAGTATCTCCGAAAGAATTAAAAGAAATGCCATTAGTTTTAAAGCGGATTCAGGAAGTAAAGAAAATGCGTGAAAGCAGTACATTTGAACAGACACGCAGAATGGCTGAAACTCCGTATAAATTCAGGGAAGAATTTAACCCCGATACATTTATAGCTATTCCGGTTGTATCTTCGGAAAACAGAAAATATATTCCAATGGGATATTTAGATAAAAACGTTATCGCCGGAAATAAATTATTTATGGTGGAAAATGCCAGTCTGTATCATTTCGGCGTATTAACTTCTAACGTCCATATGGCATGGACGAGGGCGGTTTGTGGACGTTTAAAAAGTGATTATAGCTATTCAAATACAGTGGTTTATAATAATTTTCCGTGGTGTAATCCCACACCGGAGCAGGCGGAACGCATAGAGCATACCGCACACGCTATCCTTGACGCACGTAACCTCTACCCCGACTGCTCCCTTGCCGACCTTTACGACGAATTAACAATGCCACCGGAATTAAGAAAAGCACATCAACAAAATGATTTTGCTGTAATGTCTGCTTACGGTTTCGATAAAAAAATAACAGAAAGCGAATGTGTAGCGGAACTTATGAAAATGTATCAGAAACTGACAAAATAATTAATTGATGAGCAGGCATGAAATCCTACCTGATGCGTTCAGGTGGGATTTTTTATGCTTATTAAATATATTGCAATACTATTATATAGGCACTTTTTACCACTGTTTCGTAACATGGGTAATATTGGTTTAACCAGTGTTTTTTTCACACGACATATACACCGGTAATGTCAAAAAAGTTGATTTAATAGACATTTTATTAAAAACGTCGCAAAATTGAACCAAAGTTGGTTCGGAAAATTTTGCTTATTTATAGCCACTTTTTTGACTTTCCGAACCAACCGAACCAATTTTCTATATATTTATGTCTCACATAACACCGGTTAAACCTATGTTATGTGATGTGAAAGTTTTTAGTATTTTTTTGATTCGTTGGTTCACTTTTAACGTTTTTATGCGATATTACGTTATTTATTAACGAACCAATTTCCGAACCAATAACGAACCAAGCACTTTTTTTGGTTCGGTTGGTTCAACAGGCAAAAATATAAAACCTCACATTTTATAGTGAGGTTTTTAAGATTAACAGTAGTATACTTTTACATTGCCATATGGTTTTATCCATTCTGTTTTGCCTGTCTTATTCCAGCCTAAAGCCGTAAGAGTGCGTGCAATCTCCAATGACATTTTACGTTCGATAGGCTGATTAAGTTCATAACCATACAACTCACAAGCTATTTCCTTGACTGAAACACGGTCACGCCTGTAAGCTCCTGCCGACGTATTGCCGTTCTGATAAGTATTGATGTAGTCTCGCCTTGATTCCAGACTTTCATTATACCAATTTTGAGTAATCGGAATTTCAAGGAAGTTGAATATATCCGACTGCAACGGGCTTTGGTCGAAATGCTTGCGCTGTTCCTGTTCAGCTAAGGCAAGAACCTGACTGTCCTGAATATAGATGCACTGACCATTTTTATAAAGCTGTAAAGCCTCCGCCCATAGCTGAGAGACGTATTCGGGAGTAAAATCTTTGTCAATGCTTCTGGTGGCTTTGGGAATATTAACATCTATCGGGTAATAACGGCGGTCACCTGTTTCATCTTTCAGAAAGTCATAGTTATTTGTAGTGCCGAGGAATACACACTGTCGGGGACGTTGTTCGGGGTTTCTGCCGTAAGGTCTGCGGTAAAAATCATGCTGACTTGCAATCGCCTGTTTACTGCGTTCCTTGATTGATTTCTGAAACGCTGTTCCCTCGCCTAACTCGATAATCCATTTGCCCTGTATACTTTCATAGAAGTCCTTGCCGTCGAAAGTGGTTACGCCGTCGGTGAACCATTCCGGATTGACGGCTATTTTCCCTATGAATTTCGATTTTCCTGTACCCTGTTTGCCCACAAGAACCGTACAGGTATCGAACTTGACACCAGGTTCAAAAATTCTTGCAACCGCTCCGACGAATGTCACTACGGCGACAGATTGTGTATAGATGTTGCCTGTTGCCCCTAAAAAGTCCGTAAATACGCTTTTAATACGGGTTTTGCCGTCCCACCGGACAGATTCCAGATACTCTTTTATCGGGTGATATGAATGGTCATCGGCAATAATACTACATATCTGATTTATACTGTCTATTGAGGTGTAAAGAGCATATTCTTTTTCTAAATATAGCTTTATTCGGTTTTCAGTAACGTCTCTCCAGTCTTTACGGTCAAAAGTACGCATCTGTGTAAGTTCATTAAACTCAATTTTTCCTTTATATTTCGGGTCATTTAAAAATATAGTTTCAAGATTTGCCATATTATTCTTGACAGCGTTATCGGACTGGTTACGCAAAAGACCAGCACGCCAATCAGACTTAGCCTGCTGACGTTCACACATATCTCTAAACCATTTGTCTTTATCAAGCGTTATAGCACGTTCTGAATGTGTCTGTAGGTTTGTTATAAGCCTTGTACGGTCTTTTATGAGAAGTTCATTAGCGTCCTTACAGTCACCCCATATATCTTTCTGAGCGACAATGTAAGGTACTTTATGTTCATCACACAATTTCATGAGGTCAACAGTTGCCTTATTACCTCGCTGGTCGTTATCAAGAGCAAGAATAAGGACAGTATTTGAAGTATCATGGTCAAATATTTTACGAATATTACTTGTTGAACCTAATCCGACACTTGCAAATCCACACTCGTCAATACTTATGCAGTCTATTTCACCCTCGACTACAAAACAGTATGGGAAATTCAAAGCAACGGAATTGAAAAGATGTACCGTTCCACGTTTCTGTTTGATGTTCTCGGTTGTACTTCGCCACATGAAAGAGTAGTCCGAAGTCGGAATGATTACTGCCGGCGTTGACTGATTGTTCTTGTACATAAAATCAGCGATATATCCGCAATGAAATTTACGCTGAGTATGCATTGAAATACCTCTGTTTGTCAGATAGTTTGTTTCCGGCAGATGTGTTTCGGCGATTTCAAATAACGTCGTATAATTTTTTTCGGTTTTTGGCTGTACGGGCTTTGCGGATTGTTTTTTCTGTCTTATCGGTTGTGATGCGGAAACTATTCCGTATTTTGATTTCAATTCCCTGACTATAGTTCCCGTATCGCTGATATGGTTTATTTCTCCGTACAGATTGAAAATATCGCCTTTTGCATCGCACGCAAAACAATAATATCTGTCCGTATCGGGATAGACCGTAAAAGCTCCGGAATGGTGAGAGCCTGTTCCACTGCCACATAACGGGCATATGTACTGATTTTTTCCGCCGTTACGTGAGGGCTGTGTGATTTCTTTCACATAGTCAACCAGAAACGGCTTTATTTTTCCGAATTCATCATGATTGAAAGTCTGAATGTCATTCATTTGCATTACTCCTTTTTAAAAGATATAGCAAACTACAATTCACACTAAAAAAGCAAAAAAAAATTTTGCCATGCCTAAAAAAGACTTGACAAAATTAAATTCTTATGATATAATGATATAGTCATAAGACAAAACAAGCCTTTTGTGTGTTTAGTTGTAACGTAAGCAATTACATTCTATCACATAAAAGGCTTTTTGTCAACCCTTTTTCCGGAAAATTTATTCATGCTGATTATTCTTCTTTTGTGACAGTTAAAAAAGGAAAATTCCTAAGTGACCTTATACCGATAAAAAATGAGTATCATCTTTGACAAGGACTAAAGGAGAATGATACTCTTTTCTTTTTCAAATGGCATATTTGGCTTCTTTATATATAAAAAAAGCACCGCAGGAATATTTTTATCCTGCGGTGTTTTTTGTTTGCCCCATATTATAGGAATTACCATTATTCTCTCTTGTGCAGATAGAGAGTTATTTGTTTACAATAAGTTTACGCATTTCAATCATGTCGAACACGTCAATTTTGTTATCTTTGCATAAATCAGCAGCTTTCCAATCAGGAAGTGTTACGTTAGGAACTGCTAAAAGCCATTTCTGAAGAAGAACAACATCAGCAACGTTGAATTTACCGTCTGCATTCACATCGCCTGTACAATCAGCAGTTTTATTGGAATAATAAATCGAAAGCCTATTGGTTGAAATTTCGTACTTGAACTCATATGTACCGCCTGTGGCATTCAACACACATGCGTCTCCTGAGTTGACTAAAACCAGACGGTTTGTCGTATCTGTAATGACTGTATTGTTTTTTCCATATGATTTATCTGTTGCAAGATTATAAAGATTAAATGTATATTTACCGACAGATAGTTCTTTTGTAATAGTAATAATATCACTGTTATCTGTTTTCTTAAATACATCAGTGTTACCCTGATTATTAAATGAGCCTTTTAAATAAAAAGTTGAATCACTATTTGATAATGTATTTGCAGTATTATATGTGATTGTATATGTGCCATCACCGCTGTTTACAAATGTCATTGTCCTGAAAGTACCGTTTGAATTTTCTGAACCTATAATAGCAGTTGCACCTGCTTCTACAGACGGATTAACAGTAATCTTTGTACCGTTCAGTTTGACAAATTTTGCGTTTGTTGTGTCACCCATAACAATATCACCGTCAAGGTTTACCGTGTATGAAGTTATTGTACCTGATAATTCTATTGTAGCTCCGTCTTTTGCGATACCTCCGGCAGTGTTGCTGTTAGAGGTGTTATTTGCATGAAGTGTTAAGTTACGTCCGGAAAATGATTCACTGGTTAAAGCAACTGTATTATTGCGTAACTTACTATCGTTGGAAGAGAAACGGATAGTCATGTCAGTAAGTTTACCATTATTAACAGTAAAAGAACTGTTATATCCTAAGTTTGTCAGGTAAGCAATGAAAGAAGCGTCATTATTGCTGTTTAATACTGTAGATGTTTTTCCTGATGCACCATATGCATAATAATATAAAGTCAGACTTTCAGAATCATAATATACTCTGCCTTCTCTTGTGAGATTTGATGAACCGGATACCGGGTCAAGAATACGGTATGTACCGTTTGTAAGAACTGTCGGAACGCTTGCAGGCGGGGTAATTGTATTATCCTGCTCAGAAAGATAGAAGTTATCAATCGGGTTATAGTTTACGCTTGTAACAAGCTTATTCCAATTATCCGATAGTCTTACTTTCTTTGTTACTGAAATTCCGCCGGGCATAACCTGTGTTTTATTTCTGGAGCTGTCGCCTGTAACGATTATATCAGTATTGCCCTTTATCATTGTAGCGACAGTATCTATATCAGAATATGTGATACCATTCAGCCAGGGCGGAGAAGCTGTAGACTTTGCATCTTCCGAAGCAGTGGATTTCAGTTCAGCATAAACCTCATCAAACGACTTAGTGAGTGCGCCGTCCGTGTTCGCATAATAATAAGCATAGGTACGCATCCAAAGCGGACGTCTTGCGTTTTCAACAAGAGCATTTTCAAGAGAATCTTTAGACTTATACTTTGTCGCCAAAGCTGATGCTACAGGCTCTGTAATAAAGATAAGTCGATGTGTATTGGCATTATCCTCTACAGAAGTACTGCCAAGAGCATTGATATTTTTCTCTGTAATATCCCATGCAAGCACTTTCATAATTTCTTCCGGCAAGTCTGTAGCAGGTGTAACATTATTGCCCCACATAGAAAATGATGTGGCTGTAATGACATTGTCATTGAGTTTATAGCCCTTTTCTACATGATGCGGTTTCCAGCCGACGTTAATGCAGGCTTCATCATTTTCGGAGAAAACTAACGGCTGAACATTACCGAAAGCGTTTTTGCGTTCAATACCTGCCAGATTGATAACGGCAAGCTCCATAAAGCGCCCGATTGCGATATTGGTTTCTTCAGTAGTCATGCCCTGAGTATTATCTATTCCAATCTGACGTGCAACAGGACCATTTACGTACATCATAGGAGTAAGCTTTCCTGATTTCAGCGAATCAAGATAATCACTGTCGCTTAACGCTTCCACAAATGCAATACATACAGGTAAATGCTCCGGTGAACAGCCTGCCATAATCGCATTTGCTGCAATCTGATAAGTTTTCACCTTTCTTCCGTTGACTGTAGCAACTACATCATTATATCCGTAAGAAGAATAACCAATAAACTTTTCTGCTTTTATCTTAGTCGGCGGTACTACAGGCAAGCCGTCTGTCATACCATTCTCTCTGAAATATTCCTCTACCTGCTCATATGTTCCGGTAAACAGCGGAGGATAAGACTTATCATATTTACTGTTCGGAGAAATGATAGGGAATCTGTTGTTTTCCGGTTCAATCAAATCATATTGGTCTTCAAGAACGCCAAGGCTCTGATATGTTTTTCCCTGTGCTTCATATTCATCTTCGTAACCGTCCTTCAATACTGCCGCATTCGCTGAAAGAGCAACAGACATAGAGCTTATTACAATCGATAAACACGAAAGACCAGAGACCACACGATTAAAGTATTTTAACTGCATAATATCGTCCTTTCTGCAAAGCTTTATTCCGAAAGATAGTAATTTTTTATCGGACTATATCCTTCATTCGCAACCAGAGTATCCCAGTTACGTGGAAGATTAACATTAAATGAACAAGCGTCACCGCCCGGCAGAATTTGTATCTGACTGCTGATGTCACCACCGGTTATTACAAATCCCGTATTGTTTGATTCAATAGTTTGTGTTGTATCAATTGTTTCAAATGGTATAACACCTCTGAGCCATTCCGGCACAAGTGTCGGGGAAACATAATCCCGTTCAACATTTTCGGTAGAAGCTCCGCTCTTGATGTCATTATAATGCTGGTCAAAGGTAGTGTTCATATGTATCTTTGAGCCTGTATTAGCCCAGTAATGTGCATATGTACGCATCCATAGAGGTCTTCGTGCTGTATCTATAAGAGTATTTTTCAATTCTGTCTTTGAGCTACAGCCTTTTGCAATGGTTGCGGCTGCATCTTTTGTAAGCCAAATCATACGGGCTTCACGAGGGTTAGTATTACCGAGACCGTTCTGTTGTTTTTCGGTAACGTCCCATGACAGAAGCTGAATTGCTTTATCAGGGTCTGTTGTACCTACATCTATCGGGTTGCCCCATGTGAGAGTAGAACCACAGGTCACTACACTTGTATTGAGGTCATAACCCTTTTCAACATGATAAGGATTCCAGCCTATATCAAGACAAGCCTGCTCATCTTCAGCAATTGCGATAGGTAACATATATCCAAAAGTTCCCATTCTGTTTTCTTTGATTTTATATCCTGCAAGATTAAGCATAGCAAGTGAAACAAATCTTCCTAATAGCTTGTTGGCTTCCTCATTAATCATTCCGTCTTCATAAGAAATGCCAAGCTGTCGGGCTATAGGACCGCTTACAATGACGTATGGAGTCCAGCCGTGAGTACTTGCCAGCGACTTATAGAAATTACCGTTTGCAAAGCATCTTGTAATGGCAATACATAACGGCATATACTCAGGCGGACAACCTGCCATAATTGCGTTTACTGCAACATGATAAGCGAGTATTTCTCTGTTTGCGGGTGGGACGTCCTGTACCTTACCGTTTACTGTATTAACAATATCTGTAGCGTTATATGTAGTATATTGCAGATAGTATTCAACTTTTTCTCTGGTAGGCGGTACAACGGTAAGACCGTCTGACATTTCGTTTACCTCATAGAACTGCTGAACACGCTCGTGTGAGCCTGTAAAGACAATATCATCATAGTTTACACCGGCTACATCTCCTGCGATTCTGTCCTTTTCTGCCTGAGTAATCTGCGTTGTAAGAGCCGTTACAATCTGGGGATATAAAATTTCACGAGCCTTTTTCTGCTGTACTTCTGTTGTATCGCTTGCAAATGCTCCGGGATATGCAGCTGTTCTTACAACAGGTACGCCTCTGTTGTAGCCTGTTGACTCAATCTGAGGTACAAAAGCCTCAGCACCGACCACAACAGCCGGAATCCCTGCATATTCTGCCGCAAGTCCGTTGCCTGTCTCCTTTATCGTACAAATACCACAGCCACAGTTTCCCGAAATTACAGCGTCAATTTTGTATTCCTTGAGTTTCTGCTGAAACTCCTTGGATTTGTCACTGACACTGTTAGGATTAAATGTACCGCTCTTGCCGATTTCATCTGTCATATAGTATGTAATACAGCCGTATTCATCTTCCAGCATATCACTGATAACCTGATGCGTTACAGAAGCGGAGAAACTTCCTCCGACAAGAGCTATCCTTTTGCCTTTCAAGGAATCCAGACGAGCAGGCTGTTCAATGGGAGTGATTGATGAACCTGACGGAACAGGCGATAAAATCTGATATTCGTTTTTGGTTGGTTCAGCATTTGACGCTTCAACCGCATTTACTGAATATGGTGACGGATTTATAACAGCAACACTGGTTATGCAAGATGCCACAAGCACAACTGACAGTAGCCGTTTGAAAAGATTGTGTTTCATGAAAAATCATCCTTTCATTATAATTTTAATATTGCAATAAGCATAGTATAAAACTCAATTATTAAAATAAGATTAAAAACAAGCTATAAAATAAAAAAAATCTATTCAATAAACTACTTAGTTTTTGAATAGATTTTTATTTATTTATTTTTTGCAAGATAAAGTGTAAAGCAACTGCCCTTTCCGAGTTCGCTTTTAATCTTAATTGTACCTCCGTGTTTTTTAGCTATTTTTAAAGCTATCGGCATTCCCAGCCCATAACCACTGCTGTTACGTGACGAATCAGATTTAAACAAGCGTGTAAAAACTTTATTCTTTTCATCGTCAGTCATACCGATACCATTATCTTTTACCTTTACAAAAACAAAGCTGTCTTTCTCGCCGGTTTCAACTTCGATTACTGCATCATCACGACTGAATTTTACAGCATTTGAAATAAGATTTGTTACTGCTATCGTAACAAGATTAATATTCCCTGATGTTTCTGATTTGCCTGTATCTGTTATTTTAAAGCTGATTTTACAATCTGATAATTTATATTCTTCAGCTTCACATACAGCAGACACAATTTCCGTTAAGTCAATAAATTCCTGCATATCCTCTTTATCGCCCGATTCAAGACGAGACAGCATAAGCAATGTAATGACAAGTTCCTGCATTTTTTGTGCCTGTTTTAAAATCACTTCAAAAGATTTTTTCTCCTCAGCAGAAAGTTCCATATTATTCAACACATACTGACTCTGAGCTTTAATGACAGCAATCGGAGTTTTTAACTCATGTGCAACATCTGATGAAAACTGTTCCTGTTGAGCAAAAATTTCATTCATACGGTCTAACATACGATTGTTAGCTTTTATAAGAGAGTTGATTTCCTTATAATGACCGCTTTCTTCCATATGTTTATCTAACGGCTGTGAAGTGCCGATTTTCGCTACACTCGTTTCCATAGTTTTTATAGAATGTTTAAATCGCTTCAAGGCATACAGCATTGCCATAGTTAAAACTGCAAACACAACTGCCGTTCCTCCAAAATAGATAACCTTGACAGGAATGTAATTTCTGAGAACATCATTTTCGCTGACATATGCCCGTACAAATCCATTGCCAGACATAGTGTATTTTATATCTCTGTCAATATAGTAATATGACACCTCCCCCGCCATGACCTTTGCAGGTGCAATCGACCTGTTGGTATCAATGCTTACTCCGTCCGGAGCTGACCCCCATATGACATTTCCTTTGCCATCAATAATAACAATGTACATATCAGGGTATTTTTTTTCGATTTTACTTTCGTCAATACTGAGTACACCATTATTGCTCACGATATTATCTGAAAGACTGGTAACTTGTCGTGAAAGACTGCTCCGGATATCAAGTTCAACTGACTGAGTAATGTATAAATGAACAAATAAAGTCATAATGGAGAACATTATTACTTCGGATATAAACCATATTGTCATTATGTAGGTCATAACAGACCTGTTTTTTATTCTGCTTTTAATTGGTAACCAACTCCTCTGACAGTGTGTATCATCTTTTTATCATATCCATTATCAATCTTTTTACGCAGATAGCGTATATACACATCTATAACATTTGAACAATTTTCGCTGTCAAATTGCCACAGGTTATTTTCAATCTGCTCTCTTGTCACAACTAATCCCTTGTTTCTTACAAGATACAACAACAGCTGAAATTCTTTTGCGGAAAGTGAAATCGGCTTATCCTTGCGAAAAACTGTATAATCATTACAGTTAATAATAAGTTCACCGCAACGATAGATATTTTCACGTGTTTCGACTTTTTTTCTTAGCATTACACGAATACGAGCCAAAAGCTCATCAAAGTCAAATGGCTTTGAAATATAGTCATCTGCCCCTAAATCCAGTCCATGTATAATGTCTTTTTTTGAATCTCTTGCAGTGAGAAATAGTATAGGGGTTTGGATTCCCTTGCTTCTGATTCTTTCAAGCACATCAAAACCGTCAAGTGTCGGAAGCATAATATCAAGTATTGCACCATCATATTCTCCCAGTGATAAATACTCATACGCCTCTTCCCCGTCAAAACACGAGTCAACAACATATCCGTTTATAGTCAGCTCTTTTGTTATTATTTCATTTAAGTCTCTTTCGTCCTCAACCACAAGCAATTTCATAACTTGTATCCTCCTGATATTTTATGCGATACTATGCAGGTATCTGTATATAGTATAATTTAACTACTGTAAAAAGTCAAGAGGTAAGCATATTTATGGATAAAAAGAAATTTTCTGTCAAATGAAAAACTGTCACGATGTATCTTTCACGATGTATCTTTCGGGGACGGAAAATGCTCCGCTAATCGTTCTGAATACTTATACAGGTGACAGTACTATTGCACTATCAAAAGCAAATCCAGTGTAAAATTACATATTGCTATTATCACTGTTGAAATTTCTCCTGACAGTAATTTTTGTTATAACAATATAACTCAATGCTTCAACTGTAAAATCTTGGTATTCAAAAAGCGAAGTTGTTGCCAGAGCATATTTAATCTGGACTCTATATCCTCAATATCCTTTGCATAAATATGGTCTGTTCGGTTTACTCGTAAAGCAATCTGATTGATACTGTTAGCGATGCTTGCAACAAGTTTATAGATTGCGTGAATCTCGTTTTCGTCCATCTGAACGATATAGCCCTCGAATATCATAGCACGGACAAAACCGCTGAGTGTTTCCATTCCGCTGTTCTGAAACTTCTTTTTGATAGCGTCCATTTCTTCCTCACTGACACGAATTTTAAGGTACTTGTTTCTCTTATTCTTTTCTTCCATTTTTAAATTTTCCTTTCTCTATCTGTTTTCAAAATCGGGGTTCAAGGGGTGTCCACTTGCAAGCGTTGTATCGTGTGGGTTTTCAGTTTCTGTACCCACACGATACCGAGCTTGCTACATAAGCTTTCGCCCTTACGGGCGAATTTTTATTTTTTTGAGATTTCGTTCTCAAAAATTTTTCATTTCTGCAAGTATGAAACTGAATAATTTTCTATTTTTTCGGTACTACAATTATCACTATAGCAGATAATTCCGTACTCGTCAATATGAAATTTCAGATTTATTTAAACTGCAAAAAATTCCTCGGTTAAAATGACGAAACAGCGTTTTCCGCATAATATCGTGATTCTGATTTTTTGAAGTTCAATTTTCATCGGTTTATTATTAACAATCTGTGAACAAAACTTTGTGAGTTATTGCGGCTTGATTCTTAAATATTAGCGTGCTATAATTGCAGTATGAGGAAACTCAAATCAAAAATTCAAGCGAACGTGAGGTGATAATATGGCACTTTATCTTGACAAGATTTCTGAGAATGAGCAGAAAATTAAGAAACTCGAAGAAAGCATTAAGCGTGATACTGCAAAGAAGAAAAAGCTGACTGAGGAAAATGCTAAACTGACTTACCTGTCGCTTTGTGAGCAGTATAACAGTTCAGGTCGTGACCTGCTTGATATTCTTGCAAACGAACATGAACGGGCAGTATCATTGAAAACAAGTGATGCACTTGATAACGAAAACAGTTCCGCTAATAATGTTGGGAGTTATGTTTCCGAAGATAATGGAAATGATGAAACCGATGATTTCAGTGACGACACTTCTGATACTCCCGAACAGAATTCATTCTTTGGGGATAAAACAGATTTCTACAGAAATTAAAATATATCCGACAACAGAACGAGGGTAAGAAAGAAAAAGCGATGCCCTCACTCTAAAAGCATAGAAATAGAAAAGCTAAGGAGAAAATTCGCTATGAAAAATAAAACAATGCAGGAGATGAATGAGAAGTTTAAAGACTTCCCTATTCAGAAAAATGTCTACGAAGTGGATGGAAGAATTTATCACGTCACAAGCCATTTTGTAGGAAACCAAAATATCAATGATGTAATTTTGAAATACGCTGAGAACAAGGCAACAGGTGAAATGCTCGGTCGTATTCCGACAGAGGAACAGAAATAATTTTTTTCCAGAAAGCTATTGACTTTACCGATACACTGCACTATAATGAGCGTATCGGTAAAGGTCGCTTTGGAGGAAAGGAGTTATTTATGTTACCAAAGCAGACCGATTACAAAGTGGGAATGTACCTCCGCCTGTCGAGAGATGATGAGCGTGTAGGCGATTCCCTTTCGATTGAAAATCAAAGAAGAATGCTGACAGATTATATCAATGAAC
>JAMPEF010000039.1 GCA_023665275.1 Alistipes senegalensis
CTCATTATAACAGATTTGAGCGGTTTTTTCTATTTTTTTTATCGAACTCACGTTCATAATAAATCCTCCATACTTAATTTTTAGGTAGTACATAATCAAAAAAACACTTGACATTATTATGTAGATATGATATAATATATAAAAAATGCGGTTTTAAATAAAATCGTAAATAGTTGATATGAAGAAGATACGGTTTGAAAAGTTGTTAGCTGAGTAGATGAAAAGAGAATCAGGTTTGAATCCTGAACAACCGCCATTACTGTATTTGACGAAAGAAGAGTATGTTGCCATGGTAGATTACTCTTTTTGCAGACTGCTGCAAATCATAAGTCAGGAAAACTGCCGTATCTTTTTAGGTTATAACGTAACTTTGGTGAGAAGAGTACAGCCGATGTATCAAATGCCGACATAGGCTTTGAATTGGTGTACTCTTTTTTAGTATGTGCTGTTCATAGCTTTATTTGCTTTGTTTGAGATAATCGTCTGTACTCTCCCTGAAAAACAGGGAGAGTTTTTTTGGAGGTAAAATAATATGAAGGTATATTTCAAAAAAATATTAAGTTTTATTTTTGCTGTAGCTGTATTTAACAGTACTTCGTATATTTATCAGCACTTACCTGATTATTCATATGAAACAAATGCTTTTTCCGATATTCAAGATATTGACAGTATATTAGAAAATACGCTGTCTCAGATGGCTGATACTGTTACTGAACCTAATTTTGGAACAAATTTTGGTGAATGGAGCGTCCTATGTCTTGCAAGAGGAGGATATTATTCTACAGATGATGAATATTTTTCAGATTACTATGACAGAATTGTTGAAACAGTAAATGAAAAAGCTGATTCAGTCAATAAAAACGGTGCATTGCATAAGGTTAAGTCAACAGAAAATTCACGCCTTATTGTAGCACTTTCATCAATTGGCAGAAATGCAGAAAGTGTAGGAAACTGGAATCTTATAACTCCTTATAATGATTTTGACTGGATAAAAAAACAAGGTATTAACGGTCCTATCTGGACGCTCATTGCACTTGATACACAGAATTATCAGACATCTGACCCTAATGTAAGACAACAGTGTATTGACTATATTCTTGGATTGCAGTTTGATGATGGTGGCTGGGCAATGTCAGGAGAAACTGCCGACCCTGATATAACTGCAATGACTTTACAGGCACTTGCACGCTATACTGATGATGAGAACGTTAAAGCATCTGTTGAAAGAGGTATAAATTGCCTTTCAGATATGCAGAAAGAAAACGGAGGATATTATTCATGGGGAACTATTAACTCCGAAAGCATAGCACAGGTTATAGTAGCTTGTACCGCTCTTGGAATCGACCCTGCAACAGATGAAAGATTTGTAAAAAACGATTTTTCTGCTGTAGATGCGATTCTTGAGTTTTATAATCCGGATTTTCATAACTTCAGTCACATAACAGGCGATGGCGGAAATGCTATGGCAACTGACCAGGCAACGTATGCACTTATTGCTTATAAGCGTTTTGTTGATGGCAGAAATTCTCTTTATGATATGAGTGATGCTCTTGATAAAGATAACTCGGAAAATCCTGATAATAATAATCAGTTGCCTGACAGTGATTCAGAAGCAGATAATGTTGACGATGATAATACAAAGTTTAATGAAGATTTTCAGAATGATAACAATAACAGTGACAGCAATAATAATGTGCAAACTACTGTTGTTAATACTTCCGTTCAGCAAACAGTCAGCAACAGTGACAACAATAATAATGTTCAGGCTACTGTTGTTAATACTTCTGTTCAGCAAACAGTCAGTACTACAAGTATACAGACTACAACTTCTTATCAGTCAGACACAGACTCAACTATTACAACAGAGACTACAACAGTTACAACATCTGTACCCGAAAAAATAACTTTCAGTGTGGTATGCCTTTATAAAGGTGATGATACGGATATAATTTCATCATCTGAAATGGCAGTTGCCATTGCTGTAAAAAATCCGGAATACAATGCCATGATAACATATGATGATGGAAAGCATACTGCTGAATTTCTGTATAATGAAGATGCTTCGGAAAAACTTGGATTTTCTGTATATACTGCACTTGTTGATTCTGATATGGATATGAACAAATTCACAGAATCAAAGAATTATATAATCAATAAATCTTTATCGGGTGAAAAAATTTTATTTGGAGATACAAACGGAGACGGAATTATAAATGCACAAGATGCACTTGATTCCGTCAATGTCTGGCTTGGAAAAAAAGAACTTGATAACCGCAGACAGATTATTAATTATAATGTGAAGCCGGACGGCAGAATAAATAATCTTGATGCTCTTGAAATAGTTGATTTTTTTGTAAACGGAACTGATTTTACAATAACTGATAAATATGCAGTATTTTCGGAGGAATATTAACATGAACCTAAAAACTAAAAAAATATTGAAAATTATTTTTATATTTAATTGTATTATTTTTATGTCTTTTTCGGGCTGTAATTCCGTTTCAGAAAAAGACAATAAATCTGAAAAAAAACACTTTGAAAGTATTCTTGCAATTGAAAGTCCGTCAGGACTTAAAGCAAATAATCATGAAATATTTTCGGTAGATGTGACTATTTCGGCACTTGGAAGTGAAATTTATCCTGCTATGAGTATGTGTATAGATTTTGATGCTTCAAATCTTGAATTTACAGGAATTGAGGACGGCAATGTATTTGTAACAGGTGATACTGCAGACGGACAACTTCCAGACTGGAGTGTAAATACTGAATCAAGCAATAAAAATGGTCAGATAAATATAATGTATCTTGATACAAGCGGAGGTAGATATGCTTTTTCGGATAGTCTTCTTGATAAAGATAAAAATATCCTGCTCCGACTTGATTTCCGCTTGCGTGACAACGTAAAATCAGGTGATAATTATGTGCTGTCTGTGGAAGATGCTGTGTTTGCCGCACCGGAGAGTGAAAAAAGTCTTGCAAGTTCTGTCGGCAATATGACAGTTCAGAACGGACAAATTATTCTGGAGGATTAAAAATGAAAAGATTAAAAAAAATAATCGCCATAATATTCAGTGGAATTTTGCTGAGTTTTTCCGGTTGTGGTACTGCTCCACGCACAATAAGCGAAAATATGGCGATTGCTGAAGACGGAATAGTTGAAGAGGAAGTTTTCAGACAGCTTAAAGAAGATAATTCAATAGCTGTTTTCAGCGGAGAATCAAATGGTATAAAATATGAATGGACTGTATTCGGAAATGATATTTCAGAACCAAAAGATTTGAATCTTGCTGTTGATTTTTATGAAACGGATTATGAAAAAGCAGTAGCCTTTGAATTTTCCTCAAAAGAAGATTTAGGATTCAGACCAATGCTCTCTATTTACCTGAATGAAAACTGGCAGTCACAAAGTGCGTCTGTATATTCGGAAACTGACGGAAATCTTATACCTGTATGCAGTGCTTCAATAACAGGAAGCAAGTCAAGTATACTTAATTTTCCAGTATCTGAAACGCACGGAAAGTATGTTATTATTGCTGATAAAGATAATATAACAACTGATATTATCTACACTAAAACCGATAACTCAATCACAACAACAAGTACAGAAAAAAAGAAGCATATTACAACAACTGTAATGGAAGAATCATCAGTCATTGTTGCTGAAACTGTTCAGAATGACAGTACAAATTCAGATAATGCCAATACAATGGAAGAAACTTCAGTCATTGTTGCTGAAACCGTTCAGAACGACAATACATATTCAGATAATACTGAAAACAACAATACCGAACAGCAGGACAGCGGAAGAATATATTCCGACGGAAGTGCAACTGAGCAGGACAAATATCTTACAGACCCGATACCAGAAGGCAAGCCTATGCCTGTTGAGCCTGAAAATGCTCAGATAGATGACTCTAAAATCATGATGTGTACTTTTTCTATAGAGTGTTCTACCATACTGAATAATATTTCAGAGCTTGAAACAGAAAAACTTGATGTTCTGCCGTCGGACGGAATTATTTTTGAAACTCAGACAGTTGAGTTTAAAGACGGTGAATCCGTCTTTGACGTACTTCAAAGGATTTGCAATGAAAATAATATACACATGGAAGCATCATGGACTCCTATTTATAACAGTGCATATGTTGAGGGAATAAATAATCTGTATGAATTTGACTGCGGAAATCTTTCAGGCTGGATGTACCGTGTGAATGGCTGGTATCCTAACTATGGGTGCAGTCGTTATCAGCTTGCAGAGGGCGATATAGTGGAATGGCGTTTTACTTGTGATTTAGGAAAGGACGTTGGCTGTGACTGGTTATCAGGAACATAAATTTTCAGGCGATGAATTTTCAAGGTTTCACCCGCTTGTTAATTTTATATATTTTGCTTTTGTATTTTTATTTTCCATGACTTTAACACACCCTGCAAGTCAGATGATTTCTTTAGTATGTGCGGTATTCTGCGGTATTTCCATATGCGGTTTTAAAGGTGCTGTATTTTGTCTTAAATACAGTCTGCCTCTTATGCTCATAACTGTGGTAATCAATCCCGCTTTCAGTCATGCAGGTGTGACGATACTTGCGTATCTTCCCACGGGAAATCCGCTTACTTTGGAAAGTATTCTATATGGAATTTCATCAGGAACAATGCTTGCATCAGTTCTGATATGGTTTATGTGCTTTAATTCAGTGATAACGTCAGATAAATTTATATATCTTTTCGGAAAAATAATACCGTCTTTGTCGCTTATGCTAAGTATGACACTAAGATTTATCCCGAAATTCAAGGCACAGTTTGAAACCGTCAGTGAAGCACAGAAATGTTTAGGACGTGATGTATCACAGGGGAGCATTTTAAAACGTATGAAAAATGCAGTAAAAATATTTTCAATTGTGGTTACATGGTCACTGGAAAATGCGATTGAAACAGCAGACAGCATGAAAAGTCGTGGATATGGTCTGAAAGGCAGAACTGCATTTTCAATTTATCGTATAGATGAACGTGACCGGAATATGCTTCTATGGATTATTTTCTGCGGAATTTATGTCTTGTGCGGAAGTATGGCAGGAGCTTTTAAATGGCAGTATTTTCCGAGAATATATGGTGTGGACAGTTCCTGTTTTATTATAAGTTTTCATGCCGTTTATTTTATGCTGTGTATCACTCCTGTAATTATCAACAGAAAGGAGAATCACCGATGGAAAAGTATGCAATCAGAAATTTAAGTTTTATATATCCTGAACAATCTGGAAAAGCGATTGACAATGTTAATCTGACTTTTGAAAAAGGCGGATTTATTATCATCTGTGGACCGTCCGGCTGTGGAAAATCTACTTTACTGCGTCAGCTTAAAACGGTACTTGTGCCACACGGACATCGCACAGGTGAAATACTTTTTGACGGAATATCTCTTGATAGGCTGGATATCCGGAAACAGTCCTCTGAAATCGGTTTTGTTTCACAATCGCCGGATAATCAGATAGTGACCGATAAGGTTTGGCATGAGCTTGCATTCGGTCTTGAAAGTCTTGGATTTGATACGCCTGCAATACGTCGGAGGGTTGCTGAAATGGCATCATTCTTTGGCATACAGGAATGGTTTCACAAAAGTGTTACAGAACTTTCAGGAGGACAAAAACAACTGCTGAATCTCGCATCTGTTATGGTGATACAGCCAAGTGTTATTATACTTGACGAGCCGACAAGTCAGCTTGACCCTATCACAGCTTCAGATTTTCTTGCGGTACTTGCAAAGATAAACCGTGAACTTGGTATTACTGTTATTTTGACGGAACATCGTCTTGAGGAGGCTTTGCCTCTTGCGTCTGAAGTTGCAGTAATGGATAAGGGCAGAATTATCTGTACAGGAACTCCACAGGAAACAGGCATTAAACTTAAAGAATATGGTCATAGTATGTTTCTTGCGATGCCGTCAGCTATGCGTATATGGTCTGCTGTTGAAAATGATGAAAAATGTCCCGTTACCGTGTGTCAGGGAAGTGCCTTTCTAAGCAGATTTGCCGAAAAAAACAAGCTGTCCGTTATACAGAAAAATGATATTTATGAGCCGTCCGGAAAAATAATGCTTGAAACTGAAGATGTTTGGTTCAGGTATGAAAAGAATAGTCCGGATATTGTAAAGAGACTTGAAATACGTCTGCATGAGGGGGAGTTTTTCGCAATACTTGGCGGAAACGGTACGGGAAAAACTACGTCTCTTAAAGTGCTTGCAGGGCTGAAAAGGCATTACAGAGGTGAAATCCACAGAAACGGAAAAATCGGATTTCTTCCGCAGAATCCGCAGACTTTGTTTTTAAAGAAAACCGTATATGAAGATTTGTGTGAGGTTTTCAGCGGAACTAGAGCAAAGAAACCGGATATTGAAAAAGCTGTTATGCATACGGCGGAAATCTGCCGTATTGACAGTCTGCTTGAACGTCACCCTTACGACCTTTCGGGAGGTGAACAGCAACGCACGGCACTTGCTAAAATCCTTTTGTGCGAGCCAGAAATACTTCTGCTTGACGAACCGACAAAGGGTCTTGATGCTGAATTTAAGGAAGTTTTTGCGGAAATACTGAACGACCTGTTATCAGCCGGAAAATCGGTGCTTATGGTCAGTCATGATATTGAGTTCTGTGCGGAATATGCGGACAGATGTGCAATGTTTTTTGACGGTGAAATTACTGCTCAGGGAAGTCCGCACGAATTTTTTTCAGAAAACAACTTCTATACGACTTCTGCAAACCGTATGTCACGTCATCTTATTCCAGAAGCTATAACAGTCAGTGATGTTATTTCCGCCTGCGGAGGTGAAGTGAAACCTAAGTGTGAAAGAAAAAAGGAATTTATTTCCCGAATTGAAAAGTCGGCTGTTCCGAAAAAAACGGAAAAACTACCTTTATGGAGAAAGTTTATCGGAACATTATCCGGAATAACTGCTCTTGCGATTTTTCTATACACGGCTGGAATTACCGACCTTACAAAACTGATTACAGCAGACGGTCTTACAGAACTTGCAGACGGTCAGATTAAAATCTATATAGAACTGATAGTTTCACTTTTTATTATGGCGGTTTCGTTCGGAAGACGTTCAGAAATTCCGATACAGATTCAAACTTCTGTTAATGAAAGAAAACTTTCCGGACGTACAATATCCGCTGTGGTTATGGCGATTATTGCAGTACCACTGACGCTTTTTGTCAGCGTATATTATCTTGATATCAGAAAGTACAATATAATATCACTTTTAATACTCTTTGAGTGTATGCTTCCGTTTTTTATGATATTCGAGGGCAGAAAGCCTAAAGCGAGAGAACTTACAGTAATAGCGACTTTATGTGCCATAGGAATAGCAGGCAGAGCAGTATTTTTCATGCTTCCACAGTTCAAACCCGTAATGGCAGTAACAATTATTGCAGGAGTTGCTTTCGGAGGTGAAACAGGTTTTCTTGTCGGAGCGGTGACAATGCTTGCATCAAATATTCTGTTTTCACAAGGTCCATGGACTCCGTGGCAGATGTTCAGTATGGGACTTACAGGTTTTATTGCTGGAATCTTTTTCAGAAAAGGACTTCTCCGGCGTACAAAAATTTCATTGTGTATATACGGTGCAATTTCAGCGATTGTCATTTACGGCGGAATTATGAATCCTGCTTCGGCTTTGATATGGAGTACAAAAGAAATAAATAAAAATGTCATTATTGCGTACTATATATCGGGATTTCCTATGGATTGTATTCATGCTTTTGCAACAGTATTTTTTCTTTATTCAGCCTCTGAACCTATGCTGGAGAAGCTTGAACGTATAAAAGTAAAATATGGGCTGACTGAATAAATAAAAAAATTTGTGAAAAATACTTGACATTATTATACAGATATGATATAATTTAAAAAAATGCGGTTTTGAATAAAATCGTACATAGTTGATATGAGAAGATACGGTTTGAAAAGTTGTTAACTGAGTAGATGAAAAGAGAATCAGGTTTGAATCCTGAACAACCGCCATTACTGTATTTGACGAAAGAAGAGTATATTGCCATTGGAATGTTATGTTCTGAGAAGGTTACTCTTTTTGCAGATTGCTGCAAATCATAAGTCAGGAGAACTGCCGTATCTTTTTAGGTTATAACACAACTTTGGTGAGAAGAGTGCAGCCGATTTATCAAATGCCATTATAGGCTTTGAATTGGTGTACTCTTTTTTAGTATGTACTGTTCATGGCTTTATTTGCTGTGTCTGATATAATCGTCTGTACTCTCCCTGAAAAAACAGGGGGAGTTTTTTTGTCGGGAGGTGATTAAATGACTTCTGAAGAAAAAAGACAATGGGCAATAAGACAACTTCAGATTAAATATGAGGAGCTTGGCAGATTACCCAAAAAAACAGATTATGACGGTGCAACCTGCTCAAGAATAAAGGCATTTCTCGGACCATGGCACAGGGCTTTGGAAAGTGCCGGATTAAGAGCAGTTACCGAAAACAGAAAAAAGCGAAAGGCGGTAAAAAATGATTAACTTACGTAAAAAATTACTCAGTGCATTACTTTCTGTATCTTTGGCGGCAAGCTGTACAGTCCTGAATATGCCGTTCAGCGTATCTGCGGTAAGTGAAGAAATGACTGTAACGGTCTCAATGGAGGGGCTTACTCTCGGACAGGGAATGTATTTTGAACCTGAAACGTATACTCTTTCAGAAATCAATAAACTTGTTTCGACAGAAGGCTACGGTCCGTTTGACGAAAGCAATCTCAATGCAGGTATGGCGACTCTTGCGTTTTTCATTGACAATGGCATTGAATATAAAAATACAGGAAGCTGGGGAGACGGCAGTGCAATTGTAGGCAGCAGCTTCTATCTTGAATCAGTAAAAAACATTGACAAAGGCTATCTTAATGTACCAAAAGTAATACTTGAAAAAAGCGGTATGTCACAGGCTGATTTTAAGGATTGGGGAAATGATGATGAGTATCTGGGCGAGTTTGATTATAATCAGATGTCAGGCTGGATGATTACTGTCAATGACCTTTTGATTCCTGTTGGTGCAAGCAGCTGGACTTTGAATCAGGCTTATAATGGCTACAACGATTACGGCAATGATTATGTAATCCGTTGGCAGTTTACATTAAACGATTACGGTGCAGATTTAGGACTTCAGGGTTTTGCAGGAGCGCCTTATTATGACCGTGCAAACAAGGATTTACTTTATAAGAAATATGCAGAACTTTCAGCAGACGGTATTTTCAACAATAATACTGAACTGAAAAAACAGGCACTTTCTGTAATGGAAAATCTTACAGCTACACAAGAAGAAGTTGATACTGTATTTGCTTTTCTTGAATCAGCAGGAAAAATTAGTGTTAATGAAGTTCTTGAAGATACTTTCAGCAAACTTTCCCAGAATGTTTCAGAGCCTGTATTCGGTACGACTGGCGGTGAATGGACTGTTCTCGCTCTTGCAAGAGGTAATTATTTCAATAAGGACAGCGATTACTTCAAAGGATACTATGACAGAATTGTCGAAAAAGTAAACCAAACAGCGTCAAGCATAAATCAGAATGGTGCTTTGCACGAGGTAAAGTCTACAGAAAATTCACGTCTTATTGTTGCACTTTCAGCAATTGGAAAAGATGCACGAAATGTAGGAGACTGGAATCTTATAACTCCTTATAATGATAATTTTGACTGGATAAAAAAACAAGGTATTAACGGTCCTATCTGGACGCTTATTGCACTGGATACACAGAATTATCAGACATCTGACCAGACTGTAAGACAGCAGTGTATTGAATATATTCTCGCTCAAGAAATCGAAGGCGGAGGCTGGGCAATGTCGGGAGAAACTGCCGACCCTGATATAACTGCAATGACTCTACAGGCACTTGCAAACTATGCTGATGATGAAAAAGTTGCAGCTGCTGTTGAACGAGGTATAAATAAGCTTTCATCAATTCAGAAAGATAACGGCGGATATGCTTCATGGGGTAGTATCAACTCTGAAAGTATAGCACAGGTTATAACAGCTTGTACAGCTCTTGGAATTGACCCTGCTACTGATGAAAGATTTATAAAGAATGGTCACTCGGCGGTAGATGCACTTCTTGAATTTTATGACAAGGATTCAACTGATTTTACATTCCGTCATACAATGAACGGAAATGGAAATGCAATGGCTACAGACCAAGCGGCATATGCACTTGTTGCCTACCAGCGTTTTGTAAATGGTAAAAACTCTCTTTATGATATGACAGACGTTGAACTTGATACTGCTCCTGCAAAATTTAGCGGTGCAACATTGAGCCTTGGCGGAAATATCGGTGTAAACTTCCATATGGAGCTTGATAATTCAGTTGTCAATGATAAAAATGCTTATATGCAGTTTACACTACTGAGTGGTAATACAACAAAAGTCATGGTAAAGGATTCACAAAAGAAAAATGAAAATGGCAGGACGTATTATGTTTTCACCTGTGAAGTTGCTGCAAAAGAAATAAACGATGACATTACAGCCCAGATGATTTTTGGAGACGGTACGGCAAGCGAAAAATATTCCTATTCAGTAAAAGAATATTCTGATTCAATTCTGAACGGTAATTATACTGATGAAACTAAAACTCTTGTAAAGAAAATGCTTGATTATAGCAAGTATGCAAAAGCGTATTTCAGTGGCGGAAATCTCACAATCACTTCTGAAATAAATGCTGTTACAGCTGATACGCTTTCGGATTATACAATGAAATCAACAGGAACACTTTCAAAAGGAATTACATATTACGGTTCAAGCCTGCTCCTTGAGTCCAAGACAACTGTACGTCATTATTTCAAGGTTGCAGAGGGTACAGATGTAAGTGAATACAATTTCAGCGGAAACAAGGGTAACTATTATTACATTGATATTACTGATATTTCAGCAGATAAGCTTGATGTGGATTGTGACACAAAAATAGGCGGATATACTGTTACATACAGCCCTATGAGTTACGCATATGCTGTACTCAGCAGTGAAAATGCAAGTGATAGTTTAAAAAATGTTGTGAGAGCGTTGTACCTGTATAATCAGGCAGCAAACGCATATAAGCAGTAATAAAGGAGGTAATTCAGATGAAAGAAATTTACACAACACCAGAAATGGAAGTAATAGAATTTGATTGTGAGGATATTATCACAACAAGTTCTATCAGCTATGACAATAACGAAACAGAAATTTTCTAAATCCTTGTGCAGACACTGTGTAAGAGGCAGTGTCTGCACTTTCGTAATAGGAGAAACTATGAAAAGACAAAAAATGTTTATTATTTTTTCCATACTGTTAGCAATTATTGTTTCAATCGGTTGTAAAGAAAATTCTGAGAATAAAACAGAAAGTATTACAGATATAGAATTTTCAGAAAATATATCTGAGAGCAGTTTAGAAATTTTTGATAAAATAAAACAGGAAGTTTCAGAAACGGAATGTACATCTGAAAGTATTGCAGATACGGAGTTTTCAGAAAATATATCTGAGAGCAGTCTTAAAATTTCTGATGAAACAAAACAAGAAGTTTCAGAAACGGAATATACATCTGAAAATATTGCAGGTGTTGTTACTGCTGAAACAACACAAAATTCAAATGATGTAATTATCAGAGAAGAAATATTTGAAGATATTTTGCAAAGCGATATGCCGATAATCAAGTATGATAATTACGAACAGGTTTCACCTGTAACAACTGCTGAATCCAAAGAATATGAAGAAGTGACAACAACACAGTCAATAATTGAATTACCGTTTGTACCTGTGATGTGAATGATGAAAGATACATATAAAATTGGCGGAAAAGTTATTGAAATTGAATCGCTCTATGAAGAAATCCATAAGCTTTGCAAAGATTATAAATATTGTGGAGATATTGATTTTTCGGTAAAAACTATGCAATCGGATATTGAATTTGAATGTGAAAAATCAGCTTTGGAAGATGCAAAAGAAGATATTCCAACAAGGCATTTTTCAGACAGCTATCTTGAAACTCTTGCGGTATACCGTAAAATTGCGGAGCAAATGCTGGAATATAATATTATTTTATTTCATGGTTCGGCAGTTGCGGTAGACGGAGCAGGCTATTTGTTCACGGCAAAATCGGGGACTGGAAAATCCACGCACACAAGGCTATGGAGAGAATATTTCGGTAAACGTGCGGTTATGGTCAATGATGACAAGCCACTTATGCAAATCACAGAAAGCAGAGTTTTTATATATGGAACTCCGTGGGACGGCAAGCATCGTTTAAGCAGTAATATTTCCGTTCCGCTGAAAGCAATATGTATTCTAGGACGAGCAGAAAATAATCATATTGAAAAAGTAACAAAATCAGCAGCTTATCCGATGCTTTTACAGCAAACTTACCGTCCGATGAATGCAGAAAAAATGAGGAAAATATTTACAATGATTGACTGGATATGTGAGAATTTAGCAATTTACAGGCTTGAATGCAATATGAATCCCGATGCTGTTACAACTGCTTATGAGGGAATGAATACGGAGGAATTAAAATGAAACTGAAAAATGAATTTATGACCCATATGGACGGAGAAAATCAAATGATGGTAGATGTTTCCTTAAATTTCAGCGGACTTGTACGCAGTAATAAAACTGCCGCTGAAATTGTTGAACTGCTGAAATTTGATACAACGGAAGAAAATATCGTGTCCGCAATGCAGAAAAAATATGATGTTTCTGAATCTGTTCTGAAAAAAGACGTCCACAGAATTATAGAAATATTAAGAAGTATCGGAGCAATCGATGAGTGATTTTCGCTCCGAACTTGAAAAACACGGTAAAATAATTTACACCAACGTAGGCGACAGTATGATGCCACTGATTAAACAGGGCAGGGACGTTCTTATAATTCAGAAAAACGACGGCAGATTGAAAAAATATGATATACCGCTTTATCAGCGTGACAGCGGTAAATATGTCCTGCATAGGATTCTGAAAGTCAGGGAAAATGATTACATTATTTGCGGTGACAACAGATGTCATAAGGAAACGGGAATCACAGACAGACATATTATTGGATTGCTGACAGGAATTATCAGAAACGGCAGAGAAATTTCCGTTACCGATTTTCGTTACCGTGTATATGTTCATTTATGGTGTGATTTTTTTCCTGTACGTGTTTTTTTAATAAAAGTATGGAACTTTCTGAAAAGGCGGCTGAAATGAAGAACAATATTATCTGCTGGATTTCCGAAGTAATCGGAAAGCATAAAATAAAAATCATTCTGCTTTCTTTAATTCAGGCTGTTTTGGGTGGAAGCGGTGTATTTTATGCAGTTCTGTTGAGAAATATTATTGACAATGCTGACAAAAAAAATCAAAGTGGTTTCCTGTTATTTTTTATTGGAATCATTTCACTAACAGTTATGCAAATATTACTGCGTGCGGCAGTCAGGAGACTGGAAGAATTGTCACGCTCCGAAATTGAAAATATTCTGAAATCAAGATTATTTGAAGTTCTGCTAAAAAAAGAATATTCCGCTGTGACGGCTGTTCATTCGGGTGAATGGATTAACCGTCTGACATCGGATACAAAGGTAACGGCTGACGGAATCGTTGAAATACTTCCCGGAGTTATCGGAATGCTTGTAAAAATGGCTGGAGCATTTATAATGCTACTGGTTATTGAGCCTAAATTTGCATTTATTCTCATACCCGGCGGTGCGTCATTGATTATTCTGACATATGCTTTCCGAAAAATTCTGAAAAGACTGCATAAAGCAATTCAGGAAAAAGACGGAAAACTGCATATTTTCTTGCAGGAACGTTTGAGCAGTCTTGTTATCGTGCGGACTTTTTCGGCTGAAAATCAAACGAATATTGAAGCAGAACAGAAAATGTACGAACATAAAGAAGCTAGAATGAAAAGAAATCATTTCTCAAATATATGTAATATGGGATTTTCGTCGGCGATGAACGGTATGTATATTTTTGGACTTGGTTACTGTAGTATGGGAATTATGGCTGGAACAGTCAGTTATGGAACTCTTACTGCTGTTTTACAGCTAATATCACAGATACAGTCGCCTTTTGCAAATATAACAGGGTATATTCCGAAATTTTACGCCATGACAGCCAGTGCGGAGCGTTTGCGAGAGGCAGAAAACTTTGCGGATGACTGCATAAGAAAAACGATTGAAAGTCATGAAATAAGATGCTTTTATGAAAATGATTTTTCAGCTGTAAAAGTGCAGAATGTCAGCTTTGCATATAAAATCAACAACAGGGAAAGCGTGCTGAAAAATATCAGCTTTGACATAAAAAAAGGCGAAAATATAGCTTTTACTGGTCATTCAGGCTGCGGAAAATCAACGCTACTAAAACTCCTGATGTGCCTTTATCGCTGCAATAACGGCGATATTGTTTTGCAGAAATCAGACGGTACAAAGATACCGCTTTCAAGTGAGTGGCACAGGCTTTTTGCCTATATTCCGCAGGGAAATCAGTTGATGAGTGGAACGGTTCGTGAGGTTATAGCCTTTGCGGATAAATCAGAAATTCACAATGATGAAAAAATAAAGCAGACGTTGAAAATATCCTGTGCCGATGATTTTGTAAGTGAACTTGAAAACGGAATTGATACGATTTTAGGTGAGCGTGGATTTGGACTTTCCGAAGGGCAGATGCAAAGAATCGCTATTGCAAGGGCAATTTTTGCTGATAGTCCCATACTGCTTCTTGATGAGGCAACCAGTGCTTTGGACGAGCAGACAGAAAAGAATCTGCTTGAAAATCTGCGTAGTATGACGGATAAAACGGTAATTATTGTAACTCACAGACCAAAAGCGTTGGAAATATGCGATAAGATAATAACAATGACCGAAAACGGTATAAAAGTTGAGGTGAAAAAATGAAACAGATTGGGTATGATATGTTGTATTTGTCAGCTTGTGCAGTCAATAAAATCAAGCCGGATTCTGATTATATTGCTCATGTAAATTTGGATAAATTATTTCAGATGTGCCAATATCACAGCCTAACTGCAATTGTCTGCACTGCGTTGGAAAGTGCAGGAATCTATAATAAAAAATTTATGGAAGAAAAGGCAAAAGCGATACGAAAAATAATTCTCCTTGATGCTGAACGAGAACAGATATGCGAATTTCTGGAACAGAATAATATCTGGTATGTGCCGTTGAAAGGTGTGATTCTGAAGAATATGTATCCCGAAATAGGTATGCGACAGATGTCCGATAATGATATTTTGTTTGATGCATCACACAGGATTATTGTGACAGATTTCATGCAAAAAAGGGGTTATCATCTGAAAGATGACAATGGAAGTCATTGTGACGAGTGGCTGAAAGAACCTGTTTACAATTTTGAGATGCACCTTAATCTTTTTGTGAAAAGCCGGAAAGTTTTCTGTAATTATTATAAAAACGTGAGAAACCGGCTTATCAGAACGGACGGGAAAAAGTATGCGTACCGATTTTCAGATGAAGATTTCTACATATACATGACAGCTCACACATATAAGCATTATAGCGGAGGCGGAACAGGTTTGCGGTCGCTGCTGGATTATTATGTTTATCTCAAAAAGAAAGAAGCTCTGCTTGACTGGAAATATATCACAAAAGAACTTGAAAAGCTTGATATATCTGAATTTGAAAAAGAACTCAGAATTACAGCGAAAAATGCCTTTACCACAGATTCGGAACTAACTGAAAAAGAACGTGAAATTGTTGAATTTATGCTGTTTTCGGGAACTTATGGCAATGTATATAATACGATAAAGCATAAAGCAGAATTGCTAAATGCAGACAGTAAAAGCAAGTATATTTTCAGAAGAATTTTTCCAAATATGAGATTCTACAAACAATATTTTCCCACAGCTGCTCGTTATCCCATTCTGATTCCTTTTGTATGGGCTTATCGTCTGTTTAATGCAGTATTCAAAAAACGTGATAACTGTCTGAGTGAAATAAAGAATGTTAAAAAAATGAGTTTTTAAAGTGAAATAAGTAAATGAACTGGAATAAAATATATGTTCTATAACAGCCCTAAGTATTTTAGTAATTCAATATATAGCCATCAAATAAGTAAATCATATAAATGTAATATTTAATGTTTATAGAAGTGAATATCGTAACTAGACATGGAATGGTGTAAGTTATAACGATTATATTCATATTGTTGTCCCTAATTATTCTGCTTCATACGATGATAAATATGATATACGATGCAGTATCTTTACAGAAATGGCTGTTGGGTAAAGGATAACAGAATTGATGTCTTTGATATGATTGAAATAAGAAAACTTAGAACTTGTCCACATAGAAAAAAAGTGATATAATAGTAGAATGAGATACACAAGTGATTTAACAGATGCACAATGGGAAATCATAAAGGAGTACTTTCCGGTAGGCAATAAAAGTAAATATGAAAAGAGGGAACTTGTAAATGCAG
>JAMPEF010000003.1 GCA_023665275.1 Alistipes senegalensis
GAATTTGAGGTTGACGGTGATGCAATAATGGTTGAGGGTTCGTCAATGGGACTGCAAAAGGGTGATATTGTCACGAAATACGCCCTCTGTTGTGGAATGCTTCTCCCGTCCGGAAACGACGCCGCAAACGCCACAGCCGTCAAACTTGCCGGAAGTCTTGAAAATTTTGCCGTCATGATGAACGACAAGGCAAAATCGTTAGGACTTTCACGGACATGGTTTGTTACGCCGTCCGGACTGGAGGGCGTGGGTCATGGTTCTTCGGCATATGATATGGCGATTCTTGCACGGGAAGCACTCAAAAATGAAACTTTCCGTGAAATATGTTCCTCACCGACGATAAAAACGGAGTTCGGCAACCCACCCTATACCCGCTGGCTGAAAAATACAAATAAACTCCTTACTATGTATGACGGAGTTTACGGCGTAAAGACGGGATTTACCGACGAAGCCGGCAGATGTCTTGTTTCAGCGTGTGAGAGGGACGGAATTAATCTGATATGTGTTACTCTAAATGACCGCAACGACTGGAATGACCATATGGCTATGTATGATTACGGCTTTGAGAATGCGCATAATATTCAGCTTGATATTCCGGAAAATCTCTCAATGAATATAGCGGGTGCGGAAATGGACAGCCTTTCACTCACGGCGGACGATGTTGAAATAACTGTCTTTAATGCCGATAAAAACGACTTTGAATATAAAGTCATTTCCGCACCGTTTGTTTACGCTCCGGTAAGCAGGGGTGACGAAACGGCACAATTGAGTATAAGCTACAATGGAAGGGAAATCCGTCGTATACCGCTTTATGCGGACAGCGATGCACCCGTTAAGATGATAAAGAAAACTCCTGAAAAAAAAGGTTTTTTCAGGAAACTGACTGAAAAATTTACAAAAAGGAGAATTTAATTGGAAAAAATAAGAATACAAAAAATGATTGCAGACAGCGGTTACTGTTCACGCCGTAAGGCTGAAACGCTGATTTCACAGGGACGTGTAAAACTCAATGGCAGACCCGTCAAACTGGGTGACAAGTGTGGTTTAAAGGATATTATAACGGTTGACGGTGAACGTCTCTATATGCCTAAAAAGAAAAATTTCATATATATCATGCTGAATAAACCACGTGGATACGTTACAACAGTTTCCGACGAACTGGACAGGCGTTGTGTTATGGACTTGCTGGACGGTGTGGAGGAGCGTGTATATCCCGTCGGCAGACTGGACAGAAATTCAGAGGGACTTTTACTTTTCACGAATGACGGGGAATTTGCTAACAGCATTATGCACCCGAGCAGGCATATTGCCAAGACGTATAGAGTTACGGTGCGTCCGGATATTTCAGACGAACAGTTAGTAAAACTTTCGGAGGGTGTCGAAATAGATGGTAGAAAAACACTTCCGGCAAGCGTTGTTGTTAAGGAAAAACAACAGGGACGTGTTGTTCTGCTGATTACCATTAAAGAGGGCAGAAACAGACAGATAAGAAAAATGTGTGAAGCTGTCGGCTTGGAAGTGGCACGCCTCCGCCGTATCAGTATAGGACCTCTTAAACTTGGTATGCTTAAGCCGTCGGCGTGGCGTGAACTCACTGCCGATGAACTCCGTGCAATCCGTAACGCCATAGGCAAGGAGAGTTAAAATGCTTGAAATACGTGAAAATCTTTCGCCGGAAAACTATAACATAAAGGGCGAAAACGTCCATATAACAGAGGCTTTTGAAAATAATAAAGTCACGGGTTATATAGCATATTCCTATGAAAACGACAGAACAGTTGTTCACGGCATGGACGACGGCGGAGACCTTATGCTATGTGATGGTCTTGTGCGGTCTGTTATTTTCAAGAGTACATTAAAGGCTATCGGCACACTTGTCTTTAATACCGACGACTGCACGGAAAATCTCCGGAAACTGAAATTTCTGACCGGTGAGAGCAGGACTATTGAAAATATCGACAGGTTCATGAATGGTTGTGCCGACTGCAAACACAAGAATTAAAAGAAAGGAGCGATTTTGTATGCCCATACGCATTTCATCGGAGCTTCCGGCATTCAGAACGCTTGGAGAGGAAAATATATTTGTTATGTCGAAAGAACGGGCGGAACATCAGGATATACGCCCGTTAAAATTCGTCATAGTAAACATAATGCCTAAAAAAATAGAGACGGAAAGCCAGTTAATGCGACTGTTAAGCAATACCCCCATACAGCTTGACATTGACCTTATACAGATGGCATCACACGTATCAAAAAATACCTCACGACATCATCTTGAATCTTTTTATAAAAAATTTGATGAAATAAAAAATAATCGCTATGACGGAATGATAATCACGGGTGCGCCCGTTGAACTGCTTGAATTTGAGAACGTCGACTACTGGGGCGAAATAACGCAAATCATGGAATGGTCAAAAACCCATGTTTTTTCGTCGCTGTACATATGTTGGGCGGCACAGGCTGGGCTTTATTATCATTTTGGTGTACCGAAACATACACTTGAAAAAAAGATGTTCGGAATTTTTCCACATCGTGCAGAAGTTGAAAACTGTCGTATTTTATGCGGATTTGATGATATATTTCTTGTTCCGCACTCACGGAATACGGAAGTAAGGCGTGAAGATATTGAAAAAGTGCCACAATTGCAGATACTTACATCATCAGATATTTCAGGTGTGCATATCGTCGCAAACCGGAACGGCAGACAGTATTTTATCACTGGTCATTCAGAATATGACCGTGACACTATAGCTAATGAATATTTTCGTGATGTGAAAAAGGGAATTGATATTCAGATTCCGTATAATTATTTTCCGGACGATAATCCCGAACTCACGCCGGTTTTTTCGTGGCGGTGTACGGCTAACCTGATGTTTTCAAACTGGCTGAATTATTGTGTCTATCAGAAGACGCCGTATAATCTTGAGGAATTAGCCGTCCGTAACTGGAACTGGCAGACTGACCTTTAAGGAGTGAAAAATGAACGAAGATTTTTTTTATAAAGATAACTCCGGTGTGCCGGAAAAAAAGCCCGAATATCTGAAAACAGGACTTGCCACGGCATCATTTATAATAAGTATGGTAAATTTCCTGTTTTTTGCGTGTGCGCTGAGTATTGTGCTTGCACCGGTATCGCTTGTGCTGGGTATAATGTCACTGGTGAAACGTCAGGGAGGCAAAGGCTTTGCAATAACCGGTATAATAATATCAACAGTATCATTGTTGATTTTCGTGACATTTTCCGCTATATTCGTGAAGATTTATCCGGATATGGAATATTTTATCCGGAACGATACAGCAATTATTTCCGAATTTGAGGAAACGGGTGCAATACCTGAACAGTTTGAAAAATATAAAGCTCCGGAATACGATAAATACTGGGTTACATTCGGTGGAGAATTTGAAGATTTCTTTGAATATTTCATTGAGATATACAGACATCAAGGAGTGCGGACAATTCCGAATAATCCGGCAGTCCCTGAAGAAGACGGTGAGGAACTTGTTGTACTGACATATACTTAATAAATCAACATACATATTATTAAATCAGAAGTTTTTGCATAAATTCATCTGTTGAATAAAAACCGCTCCGGTTATAGCGGTTAAGTTCATAGAGACAGTCGGGGGAGCTGGTTATATAGTTCGGCTTTTCGGTACACGTCAGAGTTATTGTAAATCCCTGCTCCCTTATAATCGGCATTGCCTCCGAACTTCTAAACCCGAAAGGATATGCAAAGACTATCGGGTATATTCCGGTATGTTCATGGATTTCCTGTTGTAAACGGCTTAAATCATTACAGAGAATTTCCCTGTAGATTTCTTCCGTTTCATCAGGATTTTTTGCGCACCCCTTGCGCCCCTCCTTGAATGAATGCATATTATATGTATGGTTTCCGATTTCAACATGACCGGATTTTATAAGTTCCTGAATATCTTCCCATGTCAGATATGAATAAGCGGGAATATGCGGGTCACGTTCAGCGGTGACATCAGTATATTGACCCACCACCGAAACAACAGCGTGCATATCATATTTTTCAAGCAACGGGAGAACTTCCGAAAGATTATTATAACAGCCATCATCAAGAGTAATCATAACGGGCTTTTCCGGAAGACTTCCCTTGCCGTTGACGTAATCCGTCAGTTCCTGAGCCGTCACGGAAGTATATGAATTTTCCGCCAGCCATGAAAGGTCATTTTCAAACTGTCGGGGAGTAACAATATATTCTTCCGGTGTATCGCCGTATACGCTATGATACATAATAATCGGCAGGAAGATGGATTTTTCCTTTTCCATTCCGGCGGAAGAACTGAAAAGACTTCTCCCGATAAAGAAAAACAATGCGCATAGTGAAAAAACAACGGCGTCAAGTATCAAAAGACTAAAAAAACGCTTTGCGCTTCTGCATTCATACATGAAAAATCACCTCTTTAAATAATATGCTTTCCGTCAAGAAATATTTCACATTTCATGTGAATATAATTTATTTAAACGGAAATAATAACGAGGTGAGGAAATGACACGTCATAAGAGAAGAAAAATAGCAGGAATACTCCGGATATGTGCGCTTCTGCTTTTTCCGGTAATAATTACCATTGTGGTGAAGTCTCTTCCGGCGGTTAAGAACTTTATCGAAAAAACCGGAAGTATCAGAATTGAAAGTCATGATTTGTCTTCCGATTCGTCCACAACGACGGAAACTTTTTTAACGGAAAAAACGGACGGGCTTACAACTACAACGGCAAAGACTTCCGGAACTGAACAGACTACAGACGTTCTGACGGATACGGTAAACCCTCTTGAAATGACCGCTGAAAATTCCGGTGATAAGCCCTATCCGACGTCATGGACAGCCGGTGGTGCAATAGTCCGGACAACTTACGGACAGTATGCCGGAAACTCTTTTTTTAACCTTGACAACGGCGGACAGGTCAACAATCAGACTTCAATTCCGAATGAAACTCTTTTATCCGAAAGCAGATGCGCCGCTGATTTCACAGTTGAAGATACCGGTGAACCACTTGTACTTATATATCATACTCACAC
This sequence comes from Alistipes senegalensis, assembly GCA_023665275.1. Taxonomy (GTDB): domain Bacteria; phylum Bacillota; class Clostridia; order Oscillospirales; family Ruminococcaceae; genus Ruminococcus. Next base: position 5,048 of record JAMPEF010000003.1, read on the forward strand.
GACAGAAAGTTTTGAACCTTATGTCAGGGATTTTTATGACGCAAATTTCAATTACCGTACCACTGATGAAACTAAAAATATGATAATGGTCGGTGATGCCATTCAGGCAGAACTTGAGGCACAGGGGATAGGGGTCATTCATGCACGTGATATACACGACTACCCGTCATATAACGGCTCTTACGGTCGGAGCAGGGAGACTATACTTCCGATACTTGAACAGTACCCAAGTATCAAGGTAGTGCTGGATATTCACAGGGATGCAGTTTCCGGAGAGGGAACGGCTTATCAGCCTTTTATCGAAATAGACGGAAAGGAAGCCGCACAGATTATGATAATATCCGGCTGTGATGATGGCACTTTAGGAATGCCGAATTTCATGAAAAATTTTCATTTTGCCTGTCGTCTGCAAGAACAGTTTGAGAATGATTATTCCGGCTTTACAAGACCTGTACTTTTTGATTATCGTCATTATAATCAGGATTTAACCACCGGAAGTCTTCTTATTGAGGTAGGTTCTCACGGAAACACACTGGAGCAGGTGCAGTATTCCGGACAGCTTATCGGCAGTTCGCTTGGACGTCTTCTTAATTCAATGAAAGGGTGATAATTATAATAAAAAGCATAAAAAAGGCAGTCAGAACGATATTTATATATCTTCTTCTGACCGCCGGAGCGTATATGTTTCTTGTTTCGTGCTGTAATTCATATAACAGAATGTCGGAGGAAAAAATAACTCCTGCAAGTATAGTGATAAACGGAAAAAAAGCCTCCGTAAGTGTACTTGAAAATTCATTGAGTTTCAGTACGGAAATTTTTTCACCGGAAAGCAAGGTTTATTTTATGGCGTATCTTTTTTCACCAGATGACATAAGGCTTTCAGCGCTTATCAGTTCAGATATTGCGGTTCTGTATTCTTGACATCATAATAGAACTGGTTAAGTTCTCCCGAATAGATAAGCTGAGCGTCAGGAAAACTTCGGAAATCATCAGGCTTATAAAGGCAGAAAGGCTTTTCAAGGGGTATTCCTATTTTATCCATAGTATACGCTACAAACTGTGAACATACGAAACTATGTTCACGTTGCCAGCGGACATTAAGATATATGGCAACAAGCCCGAGCAGATTATAAGAATAAGCGTTCCGGTTATTGACGAAATGCCGGATAATCATATTATACATTTCCTTTTGTTCCTTGCTGACTGGTATGCGGTAGATTTCGCACGGTATGTAATCGAACTGACCGAGAGTACCTTTCCCGACGATTTCACGGTTGAATGTTGCCGGAAGTGGAAACGGCGTATACGTCCGGCAGAAACTGTACATTTCTGAAAGGTTTATATCTCCTGAAAGCGATACATGATTATATGGTTTTTTTGTAAAAAATCTAAAAAATTTAGCCGGATAAGTGCCGGTCTGCGCCACTATAAGATAAATATATTCATGCATAAAATCACTCCTGTTGAATACCGCCGCTCAGGCGGTAATTATTATTTGATAAACTGCAAAAAAATACTTGACAAACTGTGCAGATTATGGTATAATGTAATTGCTTTATGAAACATTAAAATATTATGTGCCTGAATTTTATTCCGTTCTTTTATTATACCATAAGTAACGGCATATTACAATAGTCTGCATATAATATTTAGATAATCATTTTATGCGCCTGTAGCTCAGGGGATAGAGCAGTGGCCTCCGACGCCATGTGCGCAGGTTCGATTCCTGTCAGGCGTACTACATTAAAAGTCCGGAACTTATACAGTTCCGTTTTTTAATAATCTGATAAATTTTTCCTAAACAGTTGACTTTTATTATCTATTATGCTATAATAAGGGTATTCCGTGAAGCTGTTGTAAAATTAAATGAAAGAAGTGATAAAATGGCAAAGCTTGGAGCAGGAAAAAGAAAAGTGGCTAACTTTCGTAAAAAGCAAGCTCAGAAAACCTCTAAAGAACTGAAAAAATTTTTTAAATTATTCCGTATAAGCAAAAAAAGGAAAAGAAAAAGAAAGAAAAAGTAAATATTTAGTTCTGTTTTCAGATTCTGAATAAGGATAATATTTTTTTTAAGGAGGAAATACAATGATTTACAGAGATTTTCAGGATATTAAACTTTCCGGTCTTGGTCTCGGCATGATGAGACTTCCCGTAATCGACGGCGATGATTCACAGATTGATGAAGAAAAATCCGCTGAAATGATTGACTATGCCATGAAAAACGGCATAAATTATTATGATACTGCATGGGGGTATCATAGCGGAAACTCTGAATTTACGGCGGGTAAGTTCCTTACAAAATATCCGAGGGAAAGTTATTATCTTGCCTCAAAATTCCCCGGATATGATAACTCAAATATGCCGAAAGTAAAAGAAATTTTTGAAAAACAGCTTGAAAAATGTCAGACGCCGTATTTTGATTTTTATCTTTTCCATAACGTCTACGAGGGCAATATTGATGATTACTTAAACCCTGATTTTCATATCTTTGAATATCTTATGGAACAGAAAAACAACGGCAGAATAAAACATCTGGGCTTTTCTGCACACGGAGATTTAACCGTTATACAACGTTTTCTTGATGCTTACGGCGAATATATGGAATTTTGTCAGTTACAGGTAAATTATATGGACTGGCATTTTCAGAACGCTAAAGAAAAAGTGGAACTGATTCAGAAATATAATATTCCGGTATGGGGCATGGAGCCTGTGCGTGGCGGAAAACTTGCCTTCGCTCCCGAAAATATAAAGGCTGAAATGAAAAAAATGCGTCCTGAAGAAAGTGTTACAGCATGGGCTTTCAGGTTTTTACAGGCAATTCCAGGCGTGACTGTGGTTCTTTCCGGAATGTCAAACATGGAACAGCTTAAGGAAAATATTTCAATATGGAGCGAGGATAAACCGCTTGGCAGTGACGAATTTAAACGTATTGTCGAACTTTCCGACGAGGAAACAAAAAAAGGTGGTCTGCCGTGTACGGCTTGCCATTACTGTACGAGTCACTGTCCGCAAAGTCTACCCATTCCCGAACTTATCGCACTTTACAACGAACATAAAATTACTGGTGGCGGATTCCTTGCACCGATGGCGGTCGGAAGTATGCCCGAAAATCAGCGACCCGCAAACTGTATCAGCTGCCGGAGCTGTGAGAAAGTCTGTCCGCAGCAGATTGAAATTTCAGTAGCTATGAAAGATTTTTCTGAAATGATTAATATGTAAAGGAGTAAAATTATGTCAAATGCAAATATAATTGAAAAACCACATCTCACGGTAAAAAAACAGACTATAGCAACAGTTTCAGCCATTATCGGAGCGGTTGTACTGCCACAGCTTCTTCACGTAATCGGTGCAGCTTCCGGAAGCGGAACGTCTCTTGGTGAAACATTTCTTCCCATGCATCTTCCGGTTATTCTTGTCGGACTTCTTGCCGGAACAGTTCCCGGAGCAATAGCAGGATTTTTAAGCCCTCTTGTAAGCTGTCTTCTTACCGGTATGCCGGGACAGCTTATGCTTCCGTTCATAATGATTGAACTTTGTGCATATGGTGCATTTTCCGGACTTCTGAAAAATACAAAAATGCCGGATATTGCAAAAATCCTCACTGCACAGATAGCCGGACGTGCCTTGCGTGCGATTGCAATTTTAATTGCCGTATATGCTTTAGGCAACGAAAGTATAAAAACAGCTGTAATATGGGATTCTGTCGTGACTGGTATTCCTGGGCTTGTTCTCCAGTGGAGTTTAATTCCTCTTTTACTCCACGGAATCGGAAATATAAAAAAGCATGAATAATCTTGAAAAAGCCACAGAACTACTTAAAGGCGGCAGTTATACGTTTGTTGCAGTCGGTGGCGGAGAAGTCATAACAAGTACGGAAAGAGGCGTAAAGCCATTGCTTGAAATTATTGACATAGGAAAAAATTTACATAAATTTTCAGTTGCAGATAAAGTAGTAGGCAAGGCGGCTGCATTTCTTTATGTTCTCCTTGAACCGTCTGAAATCTGTACAGATGTTATTAGCAGACTGGCACTTGAAGTATTGGAAAATAACGGCATAAACGTTAAATACAAAACACTTACGGAGGCGATACGCAACCGTACACATACGGGGTTTTGTCCTATGGAAACGGCAGTAAAAAACACTTCAGAAGCCGTAACCGCACTTTCTTTAATTCGTGAAAAACTCAGACAACTTAATAATTAAGATAAAATCCGGAATTTAAATATTCCGGATTTTTTATTATGCATATGAAAACCCCTGAAAAAATTTATCAAATCCGTTGAAATGCAGTCAAAGTGCGGTACAAAAACGTCAACATGGCGAAATCTTATTGACTTTTTGCGGAAAACGGCTATAATATAAACTAAAACACAAAAATACTTGGTAAACTTATTGGTGAATAAGAACACAAAACTAAAGATAAAAAAACAGAAACAGATAATATAAACTTCGTTTTTGATTATAATAAAAGTTTCCAAAGTTAGAAAGGATAATAATTATGAAAAAACGTAGTTTTAAAAGAAATGCCGCTTTCTTACAGGCGTTATCAGTGGTATAGAAAAGCCGAATTACCCAGTTAACTTTTACTATAGAAAAGGGGAGCGTCTTCAACAGCTGGACAAAGCAGCGGATAATAACGAATTAAAACAAATAATTATAAATATAAAAAAGCCCGGTAAAAATCGGGCTTTTTCTTATTTCATTATTGACATATTTAAAATAATATGATATAATTCTATATGTAAATTTATATGTAAAAATTAAAAATTCAAGGACGGTGTACGGAAATGAAAAAAATAATATCCTTTTTGGTATCGGGTATTACTGCATTTACTGCTATGGCAACAGGTGGAGTTATAACAGCAGATGAAGCTGTTGCCGAACCCGTGACATATACAATACAAGACCTTAAAAATTTACAGGACTTTCTGCTTAACATACCGATAGAAGAAAACTTGTCCGAAAAGTCATATGATTTGAACGGTGATGGCAGATGTGATGTATTTGATTTATGTCTGCTAAGGTGTGAGGTGCTGAAACTGATGGAAAATCAAAATGATACGCTTGTTGTATACTTTTCACGTACAGGAAACACTGAAAAAATCGCTGAATATCTTATTGAGGTGACAAATGCAGACAGTTATGTGATTGAAGCAGCTATACCTTATACTGATGACGATATTGCATATACAAACTCCTCTTGTCGTGCCAACAAGGAACAGAATGACAAGACAGCACGTCCCGAAATAGCAGAACCTATTGAATCAATTGAAAGTTATGATGTTATTTATCTTGGCTATCCGATTTGGTGGGGAGAAGAACCACGTATTATAGATACTTTCCTTGAAAGCTATGATTTTTCTGATAAAATTGTTATTCCGTTCTGTACGTCGGCAAGTAGCGGAAATACAACAAGTGAAAAGAATATTAAAAATCTCGTACCCATCGGCAATCAGCTTGAAGGTAAGCGTTTTTCAATAAATTCATCTTATAATGATGTCACATCATGGGTGGAAAGTCTTTCCATACCTCAGAAAAAGGATAATATGAAATTAAATATTGAAGTGAATGGTCATATTCTTACAGCAACTCTTGCAGATAACCCATCGGCAAAGGCACTTGCAGAAATGCTTGAAGTCGAACCTATTACAATTACTCTTGATAATTACAGTAATTTTGAAAAGGTAGGAACATTACCGCAAATTCTGCCAAAAAATGATGAAAATATTACAACAGAAGCAGGGGATATTGTTTTATATCAAGGCAATCAGTTAGTTTTGTTTTACGATTCAAACCGCTGGAGTTATACACGTCTTGGCAAGGTTGATAATACTACACAGGAAGAACTTAAAAAAATTCTTGGTGATGAAAGTGTGACTGTTACGCTTTCAGTAAAATAAATTTATAGGAGAACTTGAGTTATGAATAAAAAAATAGTACAGACCGCTGGAAAAGAACAGCTTGGAGAATTTGCACCGATGTTTGCACATCTCAATGATGATGTGCTGTTTGGAGAAGTATGGAATGAAGAAGCGATAGATATAAAAACAAAATGTATCATTACAATAGTATCACTGATGGCTTCAGGAATTACTGATACATCGCTGACATATCATTTAAAGAATGCAAAGATACACGGTGTTACAAAAGATGAAATTGCCACTATTATCACCCATGCAACGATGTATGTCGGTTGGCCTAAGGGTTGGGCAGTATTCCGACTTGCCAAAGACGTTTGGAATGATGAAACACCCGCAATGACTGAAAAAGATAAGTATCAGAATACTATATTTTTTCCTGTAGGTGAGCCGAATGATGCATTTGCACAGTATTTTGTGGGACAAAGTTATTTAGCTCCCGTCTCAAAAGAGCAGATACCAGTTTATAATGTGACATTTGAGCCAGCCTGTCGCAACAACTGGCATACACATCACGCAAAAAGCGGAGGCGGTCAGATGTTGATTTGCGTCGGAGGTCGTGGATATTATCAGGAATGGGAAAAAGAAGCAATTGAGATGAATCCAGGCGACTGTATTAATATTCCTGCCAATGTCAAACACTGGCACGGAGCTGCTCCGGATTCATGGTTTTCACATCTTGCCGTTGAGATAAACGGTGAGAATACAAGTAATGAATGGCTGGAAGCAGTTTCAGACGAGGACTATGGCAAATTGAAATAATCTGGAAAACGTCTGGAAAATTCTCGTAATTTCGGGGTGATTTTATGTTGCAGAAATTTGCAAAACTAATTGATGTAAAGTCAATTATAACACTGTTTTTAACATTTATTTTCGGCGTTCTGGCACTGAAAGGCAGTGTGTCGGCTGACCAGTTTCTGACCATATTTACGACGATAATCGCTTTTTATTTCGGCACACAGTACGAAAAAATCAAATCAGAAAAGGAGAATGAAAGATGAACTCACCATATATGGGGAAATTTCAGGTCACACAGGAATTTAAAGGACAGTCGCACGACGGCTTAGACCTTGTAGGACTTGACAGCAAGGAAATTCATAGCACCGTAAACGGAACAGTCCACTATGCAGGCTGGGAAAATTCCGACAATCATTCACAGGGATTCGGACAGTTCGTCTGCATAAAGGGTACTGACGCAAGATTTTATTATTTCGGACATCTTTCAGAAATCAGAGTAAATGTCGGTGATGCGGTGAAAATTACGGACGTTATTGGTATTGAGGGCAACACCGGATATTCAACAGGAAGTCACTGTCATTATTGTGCAAGACCTCAGTTTTCTTACGGAAATGCCTTGAATATAAGCGAAATATCAGGCATTCCGAATGTTTTAGGCATATATGATGACGGTTACGCAACTATCATCAGAAATTCTGTAAATGTCACACTTTCTGCCAATGGCACAACTTACACGGGTTCGCTGACAGAAAAATAATAAGAATTTTTATTTTATAAAATAACGGAGTATTTTTAAATGAATAATAAATATCAAAATTCTACATATGCTCTCAGAAATAATGAACTCGTTTACATTGAAGACGTCGAAAGCGGATTGTCTTGTAATTATGTTTGCCCTGCCTGCAAGGGAAAACTTATCGCCCGAAAGGGAAACAAGAACTCACATCATTTTGCACATCAATCCGCTGATTGCGGTAAAGGTTATGAAACAGCTTTACATCTTCTTGCAAAAGAAATTTTGTCAGAAGCAAATGAAATAACTACTCCACCTGTTTATATTGAAACTGATTCACATTATCCAAATATAAAATTATTTCCAGAATTAAAAATAAAAATCGACCATGTTGAACTTGAAAAGAAAATTGATAATATTATTCCAGATATAATTTTAACTTCTGGAAACAGACAGTTAATTATAGAAATTAAAGTCACTCACAAGGTTGACGACAAAAAACTTGAAAAAATACGAAATACCGGCATATCGGCAATTGAAATTGATTTAAGCAAATATGACAGAATAATCTCAAAATCGGAACTCAAAGAGTTTCTTATAAAAAAAAGATATAGATATACAAAAAAATGGCTGTATAATCGTTTGCAGGAAAAATATTATAATGCATTATGTGATTTTTCAGAGGAAAAACTGGCTTACGAATTTTGTTGTCAATATCTTGTGGAAGATTGCCCTGTTTATAAAACATATACACGTCGTATTGAGAAATGTATGGCTTGTATGTATCTGATAAAAATCAACTATAATAAATTTGAAAGACCTAAAGGTATTATATGTTCAGGAAAAAACAGAATTTCTACAAAAGAAGATTTAATTAAATGTGTAAAAAAGCAGTTTCCTGACAAATAATCAGGAAACTGCTTTAATTATTTTTTACAGGAAATATAATTTATTATATACTTTTCCTTTTGGAATATATTCACTTGCTTTACAGATTTTATCCGCATAATATGTAGTCATGGGAAGTCGGGTACTTTGAGTTGAACCGACATGAAGTTCTGAAAGTGTATAAATTTGTATTACAATTTCATTCATGGAAAGAGCGCCGTGTTTATGTACGATATTAAGCGGTTGAGGCGCACCACCATAACTTGCTTGTCTTTGTGTGGTCACAATAAATGCTTCATTATCTTTTATGATGCACACCGATGAATCGGGATTCATTCCGTTCTGATTATGCATATCAAGAAGTCTTTCGGAAATATTTTTCTTGACTTCCACAATATCGTAAATTATTGATTTCCTTGAAAAATATTCTTCATACCATTCATCAGATTCATTTGAAAAACCGTCTCTGTGAATGACAATATGTTTTGGATAGCGTCCGTTTCTGTCTTTGTATTCTATAAGAATATTATCAAAAATATCAGTAAGTATTTTTCCGTCTATTTTTTCACCTGACTGTGCTTTTTCAGTTGTATAATATCCGAGGAGATTTCCGTTGCCGTCAAAACAGACGGAACAGGCAGGATAATGAATGCCTTTAGACTGCATACCCACATCAATACCGACAAAACAATCAATATCGCTGAAAGGCTGTGACAGAATCCACGGAATACCGCCAGATTTACTTAGTATTCCGAGTGCTATATTCTGTAAATAAGATTTAATATCCTTTTCTTTTCCGGTTTTTAATTTATTCAGAAAGTTTGTTGAAATCATTTGTGATGTCATATTGATTTCCGCAAAAACTTTTTTAAAAATATCATAACGTGAGGTATCACAGGAATATTCATTATCATCACTTTCCATTGGGACAAAACAAATTATAAAATTAGTTTTCTTACTTTTGGAGATTTTCCTTGCTGTTTCTTTCAATATAAGTTCATCATAATTCTGCTTATATGAATAGGACTTCTGCATAAATATTGCCGGAATCAATGGTTTTTTCAGATATATATCTTCAATGCCGTTTATCTTTCCTTTTGTCAGATAATCCATAATAGCAACAGCAGCCTGACGGCATTCAGTAATTTTTTCCTCAAAATACATAAAGCTGATACATAGTTCACTCGGCAGACGATAAAAACCATTTTCCTTTGAAAAAGTTTTATATTTTTCACTATATTTAATTTGGTGGTTATTCCCGACTGAAAGCAATGGCATATTAATATCAGCATTATGAACAGAATAGCCAAACTCTCTTGCGGTTACCGGTTCAGGAATTATAATTCCGTTTGTCTGTGAATTAAGGTCGCCGATAAATTCAAGCATAATCTGAAGTCTTTCACACATAGGAAGTTTCATCATTTTATCAGCCTCTCTTGAAAATTTCCTGTCAAAATCAGCAACTTTTTCACGTCTGAAAACAGGTACAAGAGACTGCGGAATATATTTACTTTCACCGTGTTTGCTGTCATAAACAATGACAGTTTTTGTATTATCGGGGTCAATTCCTTTAAGTCTATATGGTGCTTGCTTATTCCAGTAATTATAAAGGTTAAAACCGCTTTTGCTTGGTTCATTTATGTTTCTGTCAAGGACTTTTAAAACGCTGTAAGTCTGATTATACCCCTGCCATGTGCATTTTACTTCCATTCCGATGACATTTCTTCCCTTTTGCATATAATCATATATAGTAGATTTCGTATAATATTCTGTAGAAATATCAAATCCGACATATGAAGTACCATCAGGCATTACTTTTATCTGAATTTTAAATTTACGGAGAAGTATTATATTTAGATTGTTTTTCGGAGTGGGTATATCAAGATAAAAATAATGTTCTTCATGACAGTCGTATTTTTTTAGTTTAAAAATATAGTGAGATATATAATACTCAATCCATGCAGAATATAAATTCGTGTTTTCTGAAACAGGTATTTCAATTTTATCAACAAATTCAACTTCTGCACTTTCCTTTGAAAAATCAGGCATGAATTTTATTTCATCATAAGTATAGATATAATTTTCTTTTTTATCGGAATAAGCGAACATTTTTTCATTATATCTGACATAATTTTTAAAATTACTTATTATTTTATAACGTACTGAATTATTTAATTTAACAATATCTCTGTTATAATTAGAAATATTTTTCACTCTGTATCTGAAAAAAGACTTACCACTTACCGGATTTTTAAATCTGAAATAACAAAGACGAATATCATTCATCAATAATTAACTCCTTTTAAAATAAACTACACATCTTTATTATATCATGTTACTTATTATATGTCAATTATTTATTGAATTTTTGGAATTTCAGTAAGTCACATTTGATGATGTTATTCTGAATTTCCTGATATATCAACTCCATTGTAAAAAATTGTTTTACAAATATATCAATTGCCTGACAAAAATGCAATACAAAACCATTTAAATATGATAGAATTAAAGAAATTCCAAGAACGTTATTTTAAAATGATAAATGATTATACATTCAGGAGGGCTTGAAATGCGTTTAAAAAAATTTACTTCCATTATGACCGCACTTGTATGCAGTGTGGGAATAGCTTCATATCTTCCCACGATTGCGGAAAAGACTTTTGCTATAGAACAGGTAAATAACGATTTTGAAGTAAATTATGATGGCTGGTACGGTAACAGTGATGCAGTTCGTCTTACAGCGGAAAGCGGAACGGGCTATAACGGTTCAAGGGGTATGACTGTTTCCGGACGTACTTCCTCAGATGACGGTGCAAGTTCGTCAAAGGGCTTTTATCTTTCCGGTGCTGTTGATTATAATTACAGTCTTAAGGTTTACAGCGAAACAGACGAAACTTTTCATTTAAGTCTGCTATGCATTGACGAAACAACAGGTACTGAGACGGTCATAAATCTTGCCGACAAAACGGCGAAAGCAGGTCAGTGGACTGAACTTTCTGCAAATTATAAAGCTCCGGCAAACAGCTATGAATTTAGACTCACTCTCACAACGGACAGTACAAATGATTTCAGTTTTGACGATGTGAAAATCACTTCCAGAAGCGGATTTTCAGCAGAAGCAGCAGGTGAAAAAGGTCTTAAGGACGAATTTGCAGACTATTTCAGAGTTGGAAATATTCTCAATGGCGGAACTGTAAAAAATTCTGCAATCACTGCAAACATTATCAAGGATTACAACAGCATTGAATGTGAAAATGAAATGAAACCCGATGCAACACTTGTACAGTCACAATGCAGTGGTACGGATATTGCAGTTTCACTTAACAATGCGGCGGCTATCATGGATTTTTGTGTACAGAATAACATTGCTATGCGTGGTCATACTTTTGTATGGCACAGTCAGACACCAGTATGGTTTTTCAAAGAAAATTTCGACGCTAACGGCAATTGGGTAACGCCTGATGTCATGGATAAGCGTATGGAAAGTTATATAAAAAATATGTTCTCAGCAATAGAACAGCAGTACCCACAGCTTAATCTTTACGCTTACGACGTCGCCAATGAATGTATAAGTGACGACTCTAACAGAACGGCTAATTTCGGCGGTGCAAGAGAACCAGGCGATAATTATGTTGAGGGTGGAAAATCCGGCTGGGTTGCTGTCTATGGTGATAATAGCTTTGTGGAAAAAGCCTTTACTTATGCAAGAAAGTACGCTCCGGATGGCTGTGAACTCTACTACAATGACTATAACGAATACTGGGACCACAAGAGAGATACTATATATAATATGTGTAAGTCGCTTTACGGAAAAGGACTTCTGGACGGTGTCGGAATGCAGTCACATATACCCGCAAATGCTACCGGTTTCGCCGGAACTGATTCATATATTGAGGCTATGAAAAAATATCTCTCAATCGGTTGTGATGTTCATATTTCGGAACTTGATATATCACTTGAAAGCGGTAAGTATTCACTTCAGGATCAGGCAGACAAATATAAGGCTATTTTTAAGTCTGCTATGGACTGGAATAAAAACCCTCAGTCTGACGGACGTGTGACGCTTGTTGCAATATGGGGACCTAATGACGCTAATTCATGGCTTATAGAGGGCAGTGACGGACTTCTTTATGATAAAAATAATCAGCCAAAAGCTGCATATACTGCACTTATTTCAATGATTCCACAATCCGAATGGGGTGACGGAAGCAAGTATCAGGGTGGTAGTGAAATCAAACCCGTTGAACCTAATGAATACGGTTGGTATTTTGCAGATGGTTTTGAAGGAAGTACTTGTGACTGGAGCATAAGAGGTTCGGGAGAAGTCCTCACAAGCGGAAGAACTGCATATGTTGGTGACGAGTCACTTCTTGTTAAGGACAGAACGGACGCTTGGAATGGTGCTTCAAAAACTCTTAACAGGGCGTTTGTTGCCGGAAATGAATATAGTTTCAGTGCAAATGTAATGTATTTCGACGGCGATGCAACAGACAAATTTTATCTTAAATTACAGTATACCGACGCAAACGGCGATACACAATACGATACTATATCAGAGGCAACAGCAGTAAAGGGTGAATGGGTACAGCTTGCAAACAGGAATTATAAAATTCCGGCAGGTGCTTCTGGTATGCAGATTTATGTTGAAACTGCTGAATCAACAAACAATTTCTATATTGACGAGGTTATAGGTGCAGTCGCCGGAACTACTATTATAGGAGCAGGTGAATCACAAAACGTCATTCTTGGTGACATAAATTCCGATGGCGTAATTAATTCATTTGACATGGTTCTTGCAAGAAAAGGAATTGTCAACGGTTTCAACGATTCAGCAGAAAAACTCGCCGCTGACGTTGACCAGAATGGTGAATATAATATCAATGATGCTGTTTTAATTCAGAAGTTCATTCTCGGACAAATAAAAGATTTTCCGGTTGCTGAAAAAACATCAAATCCGATAAAAGACACTCCGGCTGTAAATCCGACCGCATACATGAAAGACGCTGAAAAATCACTTTCAGAGTACGCTCTTGATGGCTGTACGGAAGAATATTCATGGGTTGAATATGGTACACTTAAAAAATATCAGTATTATTCAACAACACGTGAAAGACTTACAAATGTAAATGTTCTTCTTCCCCCTGGATATTCTGAAAATGAAAAATATCCCGTTTTATATGCTATGCATGGTTACTCGGAAGATGAAGATTCACTTGTTGCAATGGGAAAAGTCCGCAATATGCTTGGAAATCTTATCTCAACGGGTGACGCTGAAAAAATGATTGTAGTTTTCCCGTATATCTACACCAGCAAAACTCAGGAAGCCTGCTCCGGTCTTGACCTTGCAAACTCCCTGAATTACGATAACTTTATAAATGACCTCACAACAGACCTTATGCCGTATATCAACAGCAATTTTTCTGTCAAGACGGGTCGCAACAATACTGCTATAACAGGCTTTTCAATGGGTGGACGTGAATCGCTTTTCATAGGTCTTACACGTTCTGATTTGTTCGGCTATGTCGGAGCTGCCTGCCCAGCCCCCGGACTTACTCCCGGTGCAGACCCGAGTATGCACCCCGGTCAGCTTCAGGAAAATCAGCTTAAGCCAGCCTATGATATACCATACCTCCTTATGATTACGGGCGGTGGAAACGATGGTACAGTAGGAAATCAGCCGTCATTATATCATAACATTCTTAATAATAACGGCATTAATCACATATGGCATTCCGTAACTTCCGGTGAACATGATGCGTCAAGCGTTCAGCCACATTTTTATAATTATCTCAGATTTATATTCAAGGTAAATTAAATTCACTGATTGACTTATCTGCACAAAAAAGAAAATCAGTTGTTTAATAGGGGGATTGTTTCCTTTTCGGTGACAGTCATAGAAAAACTGTGGTGAAATATCCACGGTTTTTTTATCTGCCTATGTGATTTTTGTCTCTGTATTCTTTAGGAGTAATTCCGGTAATTTCCTTGAATACCCTTGTGAAATGGCTTTGTGAGGAAAACCCCAGATAATCGCTTATCGTCACAAGACTTTTATTTGTTTCGTAAAGAAGTTCCTGTGCCTCCTGAATTTTCTTCAGCTTGATAAAATCCGAAAGATTCATACCAGTTTGTTTTTTAAATTCCGTTGTTATACCGCCACGGCTTTTCCCGAAATAATCCGCAATATCGGAAGTTTTAATAGCCTCAGAAATATGACTCCGGATATATTTTGAAATTTCAGTGACCATTTTTGAATTTTGTCCGTTATACTGCCGGAGTTTTTTTACTCTGTCGGCATAGTCAATTATCATATGATACTGTAAATTTTTTATACGGTCAATATTATCAAGGGATTCACATTTTCTGATATACATTTCCTCAATTGAAAAAATTTCGTCAACGTCCAGACCGCTTTCAATTGCAGTACGTGCCATAATAGTTTCCAGTTTTATAAAGAAGTTTTTGTTATGCCGGAGCAGGTGCGGTGCAAGATTTCCGGAACTTACAGACGGAATTTTTGTCGCACCGTCAATCAGACCTTCAACGTCACCATTCATTACTTTTTTAATCATATCCCGTTCAATTGCATAGGAACGGGCATTATTCATGAAAAAACTTTCACCCGTATAGGAAATTTCATTTTCCTTGATGTCTGAAGAAATATCATTCTGTTCAGAATTTTTTATCCTTATATCCGATATATTGCACATTGTTCTGTTTACGGAAAAATTATACAGAATAATTGCCTGAATAAGCGTATCAAGATGTATTCCGGAAAGGCTTTTCATGGACGATGTGAAAAGCGGAATATCATTTTTTTCTATTCCAAGCATAAAACCAAGACGATTAAATTCATGGTCTGATAATCTGATTTCGCCTACAGGTCCAGTTATAAATTTGTACTCACCACAGTTGACAATACCATAATAAAAAGTACTTTCATGAACATAGTAGCTTATTTGTTCGTGTTTCTGAATTATTTCATCAAAGCACAATGAAACAGGGTCGGCAATAAGATTTGCAGTTGAATGAAAGAATATAAGTTCATTTCCGTTGTAAAGCCTTACGGGAAAACCGAACATATTAGCAAACTGTCTGCTTATGTAAATCAGTTCTTCCCGTGTGATTTCAGAATTTTTTTCATAATTCATAGTTTACGCTCCTTCAGAAAATATTTTATGTTTATATTATACTACATATCGTGAAAAATTTCAACTCCGTACTGAAAATATCATTACAAAAATATCATTTCATTGACAAACGTGCAATACAAATATTTTAATTTATGTTAGAATATACTAAAACTATGTGAACGATTTTTTAACAGGAGGTAATTATGAAAAACAAAAAATCTGTAAAAAGAATTTTATCTTTATTTACATCATCTGCTATGCTATTTGCGTTGACATCTGCACTGCCTAAACAGAAAAACGCTCTTGCGGCAAGCGAAGTTGTAATTGACATTAACAAGGAATATCAGACAATAAGAGGTTTCGGCGGTATAAATCACCCTGAGTGGACCGGTGCAGACCTTTCCGAATCACAGCGACAGACAGCTTTCGGCAACGGTGAAAATGAATTAGGTCTTACTATATTACGTGTATTTGTCAATCCCGATAAAACCCAGTGGAATAAAGCACTCCCGACGGCACAATTTGCAACAAAAATGGGGGCTACTGTTTTTGCGTCCCCGTGGGAGCCACCGGCAAATCTTGCTGAATCGGGTGGAAGTAACGGCAAACTTCATCTGCCAAAATCAAATTATGGTGCTTATGCACAACACCTTAATGATTTTGGTACTTACATGAAAGATAACAACGTTGACCTTTATTCAATATCAGTCCAGAATGAACCGGACTATGCTGAAGAATGGACTTACTGGTCAACAGACGAAACAACCGATTTTATCGCAAACTATGGCGACAAGATAACAAGTACACGGCTTATGTCCCCGGAGTCTTTCCAGTATGCTCCCGAAGATGCCAAATGGGTAAGCGACGGCGGAAAGAAATTCTACCGTAAAATATTGAATAACGAAAAGGCTATGGCAAATTGTGACCTTTTCGGCACGCATATGTATGGTACGTCAAGAGACTGGATGGATTTTCCCGACCTTGAAAACTCCGGCAAGGAAATATGGATGACGGAAGTATATGTACCGAACAGTGATGCCGATTCCGCTAACCGCTATCCTGAGGCTATAGAAGTAGCGGAAAATATCCATAATGCTATGGTTGTCGGCAATATGAGTGCTTATACATGGTGGTATATCCGCAGAAGTTACGGTCTTATGACGGAGGATGGCAATATAAGCAAGCGTGGCTACTGTATGGCACAGTATTCAAAATACGTCCGTCCTAATGATATACGTGTTGACGCTACAGAACAGCCGGAAGATGATGTTTTTGTTTCTGCATATAAGGGTGACGACAATCAAGTAACTATAGTCGCAATAAACAAGGGATACAAGGAATATACACAGAATTTCAGAATAGACAATGAAAATATTTCGGACGTTGACCGTTACAGAACTTCCGCAAATGAAAATATTGCTCCCACACTCAACATGGAGTTTGATGGCGATAATTTCTATGCACAGCTACCTGCTAACAGCGTTTCGACGTTTGTTGTCACACTTTCGGAAGAACCCGAAAAACCTATTGAACCTAATGAATACGGCTGGTATTTTGCAGATGGTTTTGAAGGAAGTACGTGCGACTGGAACGTAAGAGGTTCGGGAGAAGTCCTCACAAGCGGACGTACTGCATATGTCGGCAGTGAATCGCTTTTAGTCAAGGACAGGGCGAAAAACTGGAATGGTGCTTCTAAAACCCTTAATACGAAAGCCTTTACAGCCGGCAATGAATATAGTTTCAGTGCCAACGTGATGTACTTTGACGGCGAACCGACAGATAAATTTTATCTTAAATTACAGTATACCGACAAAAACGGTGACGCACGTTACAGTACTATTGCAGAATCTACCGCAATAAAGGGTGAATGGGTACAGCTTGCAAACAGGAATTATAAAATTCCGGCTGATGCCTCAGATATGCAGATTTACATTGAAACAGAAAATTCAACAAGCAATTTTTATATAGATGAGGTTATAGGTGCAGTCGCCGGAACTACAATTATCGGAGCAGGTGAATCTAAAAATATAATTCTCGGCGATATAAATTCAGATGGTGTAATAAATGCGTTTGATATGGTTCTTGCAAGAAAGGGAATTGTTGACGGTTTCAGTGATTCAGCAGAAAAACTCTCCGCCGACGTCGACCAGAGCGGTGACTACAATATTAATGACGCTGTTTTAATTCATAAATTCATTCTCGGAAAGATAAACGAATTTCCAGTTACTGAAAAAAACTGATAATGTAGCCATGGAAAAAATTTTTTCCGGAGTAACTCCGCAGGCAGTTATAAGAATCCGCTTTATATACAGTGATTCGGTGCGGACGATACGGCAAAATGGGCAAGTCTATTTTTCATGAACTGAATATACAACACAAAAAGTCCGGATATCCGGACTTTTTTGTTTATCCGAAGAAATCTTATAGTGACAAAATGTACATTTTTTTCTGCACAGTGTTGTTAAAATACCACAAATCAGAAAAAATAATAAATTCTATTGACAAAACGGGAAATATGTGTTATCATAATTCCTATAAAACAAATATGAAAAGTAAATTTTAAGGAGTTCATTATGGCTTGTTTTTTAGTACCCGCTGCTGAGGCAGTTATAACAACAATCACAAAAAAAGTAATTTCAAAGAAAGAAACAGAAAATCAGGAAATAAATTTTTCTGAAAAACTCGGCTGGCTGAATAAAATGCTATGGGGTGGCTCTGCACTTCTTGCATTTGAACATCTCTGGCATGGCGAAATCACACCATTTTTTCCGTTCCTGACGAATGCCGCCGATTCTGCTGACAGAGTCGTTATGTTTCAGGAAATGGCAACATCGGGTGTAGGAATGTCTGTACTTGTCACAGCTGTATGGTTCGGAATGATTTCTGTTATATCATCATGGGAAAAGAAAAAAATTCTGGAAAAGGCGGTACAAAAATGACTTTATTAATTACAATTTTTTCTGCTGTCATAGCTACAGTAATATGGTATATCAGTGAAAACAGAAAAAATCTGAAACTTGGTACACTCAGTCTTATGTACTGGGGTGCTTCGCTTATGTGGCTTGTCGACGCTGTGACGGAATATCTCGAAACGGGTGCGGAATTTTTCAATCCGTCCGTTACTGATATGCTGAATGACGCTTTTTTAGGCTTTTCAGTGACTGCATTCGGACTTGTAATATGGATTATCAGTTTACTTATAAGCGACCCGAAAAATATTCTCAAATTAAAAATAAAAAATAACCGGAGTGATAAAAATGGCACATGAACACAAACATATACATAATCACCGTGCATTAATCGGATTCGACAAGCACGGAATACCAACAGTTATTGCAGAATCCGACCACAACGATTCCGATGACCCGAATGCTTTTATTCGTGACTACATGAATGCAGTTGCAGAGTATAAAAAAACTTTTCCGTCCAAACAGGACGTTATTGACCAGACCCCTGACCCTGCTGTCCGTGAAATGCTTCTGAGAATGGAACAGCTGGGTATTGATACGGCTTTTGACCGTTTCGATAGTCAGAAACCACAATGTAATTTCGGACTTGCCGGAATATGCTGTAAAATATGTAATATGGGTCCTTGCCGTATCACCTCAAAAAGTCCGAAAGGCGTTTGTGGTGCTGACGCTGATTTAGTAGTTGCAAGAAACCTGCTCCGTTCAGCTGCTGCCGGTACGGCACAGCATGGTATGCACGCCCGTGAGGTGATACTTGCGTTGAAATGGGCGGCTACCGGAAAACTTGATGTTCCGATTATGGGCGAACAGAAAATTATAAGCACCGCTGAATCTTTCGGAATTTCCACGAAAAACAGGACTGTAAAAGAAATTGCGTCGGATTTGGCGGACGTTTTACTTGAAGATTTATCAAGAACTGTCCCTGATAACTATCAGACCATAAAAGCCTGTGCGCCTCCTGAACGTCAGCAAGTATGGAAAGAACTTGATATACTGCCAATTAGTGCGTATCATGAAGTATTTGAGGCATACCATAAATCAGGTTGTGCGATTGATGGCGATTGGAAAAGCATTATTCAACAGTTTCTGAGATGCGGACTTGCGTTCACATTTTCGGGTGTTGCCGGAGCATCTATTGCGACAGACTGTCTTTTTGGTGTCGGCGACCGTGTAACTTCAAAAGTAAATATCGGTGCATTAAAAAAAGGCTATGTAAATATTGCAGTTCACGGACATCTTCCGCTTTTAGTCAGTCAGATTGTGAAAGTAGGACAGGAAGAAAAATTCATTGAACTTGCAAAATCGAAAGGTGCAAAGGGTATCCGTTTTTATGGTATATGTTGTTCGGGACTTGCGGCAATGTATCGTTATGGCGGAGTAATTCCGCTTTCAAATGCAGTTTCAGCGGAACTTGTTCTGGGTACGGGTGCATTGGATTTATGGGTTGCAGATGTTCAGGACGTTTTCCCGTCAATTATGGAAGTGGCAAAATGTTTCCAGACTGTTGTTGTCACAACAAGTGAGTCCGCAAGATTACCAGGTGCTGAACGCTATGAATATGACCATCACCACTCAAATATAGAACAGACAAGGGAACTTGCCGAAAAAATCGTACTCAGGGCGATTGAAAGTTTTGAGGCAAGAAAGGGTATTCCCGTATATATTCCGCCATATGAAGTAGAGGCGGAAGTAGGTTTTTCCGTTGAATATGTTCATAAACGTTTCGGCAGTATGCAACCGCTTGCCGACGCTCTGAAAAGCGGAAAAATTCTTGGTATCGTAAATATGGTAGGCTGTAATAATCCGAAAGTTCTTTATGAAAAGGCAATTGTTGATGTTGCAGACGTATTGTTAAAAAATAATGTACTGATATTGTCAAACGGCTGTGCATCATTTCCGCTTATGAAACTTGGATATTGTAATACATCTGCACTTGATAAAACAGGGGAAAGCCTCAGGGAATTTTTATCTCCCGATTTACCACCAGTATGGCACGTCGGGGAGTGTATTGATAATGCACGTTCTTCCGGAATTTTTGCGGGTATCGCCAATGCACTTGGAAAAAATATCCATCAAATGCCGTTTGCTTTTTCTTCACCCGAATGGGGCAACGAAAAAGGAATTGATGCGGCTTTAGGTTTTCGGCTTATGGGAATTGATTCATACCATTGTGTTGAGGCACAGATTTACGGTTCAAAAAATGTAATTGAGTTTCTGAAAGAGGGCACAAAAGAGATTCTCGGTTCTGCAATGCACGTTGACACCGACCCCGTGGCACTTGCTGAAAAAATTGTCTCTGACATGAAAGAACAAAGAAAGGAACTCGGCTGGGAGTGATTCTTGTGAATAAATTTAAAAAAATTATGGTATTTTCAACGTTGTTAGTTTTTTCTGCCCTTTCCGGTTGCGGAAATAAAAATAATAATGATAAAATAAAAATTGCATATCTGCCGATTACTCACGCACTTACTGTGTGCGAACTGGCTGAAGAATCTGATGATATAGAACTTGTCAAATACGGTTCTTGGACAGAATTAATGGACGCACTCAATACGGGCAGAGTTGATGGTGCATCTGTCCTGATGGAACTTGCTATGAAATCAAAAGAACAGGGCGTGAATATCAGTGCGGTTGCTCTTGGTCATAGGGACGGAAATGTAATTATCACTTCAAATGAAATTGAAAATATCACCGATTTAAAGGGCAAGACATTTGCTATTCCGCACAGACAGTCATCACATAATATTCTGCTGAATGAAGCACTCACCGGAGCAGGTATGACAATTGATGATATAACTATCACGGAACTTTCACCCACTGAAATGCCGTCAGCACTTGCCGGAGGTCAGATTGATGGTTACTGTGTGGCTGAACCATTTGGAGCAAAAGCCGTTTCAATGGGAATAGGAAAAGTTCTTTACTCTTCGGAAGATTTGTGGAAAGATTCCGTCTGCTGTGGACTTGTCCTGACGGATAAGTTTATGGAAAAAAATCCCGAAAAAGTGGAAAATCTGATTTACGCATATAAACAGGCAGGCACAAATCTTAATTTGGAAAAATCAAAGGAAACTGCAAAAAAATATCTTAATCAGGACGATGATGTACTTGATATTTCTTTACAGTGGATTTCTTATAATAATCTTGATATTACAAAAGAATCCTATGACGCTCTTGCGGAAAAGGCTATTGAATATAACTTGTCCGAAAATCCGCCGGCATATGAAGATTTTGTAAAGTAAATTGCAGGTGATTTTATGAAAAAGTTACTTTCTGTTAAAAATATATTGATTTCTTTTGCTGTACTGATATTGATATGGCAGTTGATTTATACAATCGGCGAATTTAATAAAGCATTGTTTCCGTCGCCGTACCATGCAGTTTCAGCACTGAAAGAATTATTTACAGAAAAATCCGTTTTAACTGATATAGGTGCAAGTATGGCAAGATTTGCCGTAGGATATATAAGTTCCGTGATATTTGCCGTATTTCTGGGACTTATTCTCGGCAGACTGAAAAATATCTTTCAGTATATAAATCCTGTTATACAGCTTTTGCGTCCGATTTCGCCGATGGCTTGGCTACCGTTTATTGTGTTGTGGTTTGGAATTGGCGATATTCCGGCTGTAGTAATAATTTTCATTGCGGCATTTTTTCCGGTTCTGCTGTCGACTGTTTCAGCAGTCGGAAAAATTGACCCTATTTATACGAAAGTTTCAAAAAGTTTCGGAATAAAACAGCCACAGTTAATGTGGAAAATTATTTTACCGGCATCTTTTCCACAGATTGCAAACAGTATACATCTTGCACTTGGTACAGCGTGGGTATTTCTTGTAGCTGGCGAAATGGTCGGCGCACAGTCGGGGCTTGGCTATCTGATTATCGATTCAAGAAATAATCTCCGTGCTGATACGCTTATGGCAGTAATTATAATAATAGGTCTGATTGGACTTCTGCTTGATACGGCACTGGGACTGCTTGAAAAACAAATCCTGAAAACATGGGGTGAAAATTAATATGTATATTGAAATTCAGAACGCTGGCAAGAAATTTATTCAGAACGGCACGGAATTTACTGCATTGGAAAACGTTTCACTTTCCATTGAAAAAGGTGAATTTATCTGTCTGCTTGGTCCGTCCGGCTGTGGAAAAAGTACCTTGCTGAATGCAATTGCAGGTTTTGAACCCGTCACGGAGGGCAGTATTAAAATTGATGGAAAAGAAGTAAAAGAGCCATCAGTAAAAAATGTCACGATTTTTCAGAATTACGGACTTTTACCATGGAGAAATGTTCTGAAAAATGTTGAATTAGGTCTTGAGTCAAAAAAAATTCCGAAAGATGAACGTAAAAAAATTGCTGAAAAATACATTGATTTAGTCGGATTGTCAGATTTCATAAACTCCCACCCCCGACAGCTTTCCGGCGGTATGCAACAACGTGTTGCAATTGCAAGGGCATTAGCCGTTGACCCTGATATTATTTTCATGGACGAACCATTTGGGGCATTGGACGCTATAACAAGAATTAAACTTCAGGACGATATACGGGCGATTTCAAGAGATGAGAAAAAAACAATTATTTTTGTCACTCACGACATTGAAGAAGCGGTTTATCTTGCGGACAGAATTGTTGTCATGACACCAAATCCGGGCAAGGTAAAAAGTGTTGTTAGTGTGCCGATACATGGCTACAGAGACCGTACAAGTGGTGATTTTCTGCACGTCAGAAATAAAATTTTCGAAATATTTAAAATGAAATATGAACCCGATATTGAGTACATAATATAATAATTCAGTCATAATTAAATCAGTTTCCTGATTATTTGTCAGGAAACTGATTTTTCTTTATGCTAAATAAAAAAGTTTCATATGCAATCATATGAAACTTTCAACTATGGCAGGGGCAGAAGGACTTGAACCCTCGGCACGTGGTTTTGGAGACCACTGCTCTACCAACTGAGCTATACCCCTATTTGATTTATTTAATTGTCATGTCCCTTACAACGTATATTATTATATCACGCTTTTCCGGATTTGTCAAGGGATTTTATAAAATTTTATCTTTTAATTATATTTTTGTGATAAACGCTGTATTTTCTGTAAAAAATGCGTCATAATTTGTAAATTAATGCTATTGACAGGCAGTACAAAAACGTGTATAATGTATATATAGTATATATACAATTTGAGGTGAAATATGAATATTATTATTTCCAACTCAGCAGGTGAGCCTATTTATGAACAGATTTCCCGACAAATTAAGTCTCAGATTATGGACGGAACACTTAAGGAGGGTGAGGCTTTACCGTCCATGCGCTCGCTTGCCCTCGCACTGCATATCAGCGTCATCACTACAAAACGTGCCTATGAAGAACTCGAAAGAGACGGCTTTATTGAGTCGTACACCGGAAAGGGTAGTTTTGTAAAGGTACAGAATAAGGAGTTTCTGCTTGAGGAGTGCCGACGGCAGACAGAAGAACTTCTCACACAGGCTTGCGAAAAAGCTAAACGGGGTGGTGTTTCGCTTGAGGAAATGAAAGAAATTCTTGATATAATTTACGGAGGAAATGAATATGACTGATTACAAAAATGCCATAGAAATAAATAATCTGACCAAAAAATATGACGGCTTCACGCTGGATAACATCAGCTTTAGTGTGCCAAAAGGCTCTATTATGGGCTTTATCGGACAGAATGGTGCTGGTAAAACCACTACAATAAAAGCACTCCTGAATATTATAAGTAGGGACAGTGGCAATATTAAAATTTTCGGCATGGATAACATCAGAAACGAACTCGAAATTAAGGAAAATTTGGCTGTTGTTTTCGATGAACTACCCATACATGACGCACTTAATATTAAAAATATAAACATAATCATGAAAGATATTTTTAAAAAATGGAACGAAACAGTATTTTTTAATTACGTGGAGCGTTTCGGTCTGCCTGTAAAAAAGAAAATCGGTCAGTTTTCAAAGGGTATGAAAATGAAACTCCAGATAGCTATAGCACTTTCCCATGACGCTAAACTACTTGTAATGGATGAGGCGACAACCGGTCTTGACCCTGTTGTAAGAAATGAAATTCTTGATATGTTTCTTGAATATCTTCAGGACGAAAACAACAGCATTTTAATGTCTTCGCATATCACGACAGACCTTGAAAAAATCGCCGACAGCGTGACTTTTATCGACAAGGGAAAAATACTTCTTACCGGCTATAAGGACGATATTTTAGAAAGTCACGGGCTTATCAAATGTACGGAAAATGAATACAGAAATATTGATAAATCGGACTTTATCAGTGCAAGAATAAATGATTTTGGTGTTTCTGTAATGGTTGACGACTTTCAAACAGCACAGCAGAAATATTCCGGATATATCGCCGAAAAAACCACTCTTGAGGAAATAATGCTTTACTATGTAAACCGTCAGAAAGGGGAGTGGTCATAATGCGTAAGGGCATAATCTACCGTGAACTTTATCTAAACCGGAAACGCTATATAATTGGCTTTGCGATGTATATTGCAATGCTTTTTATAGGAATACTAGTAAGGCTGAGTATGAATTTCGGAAATCTTGCACACGCTGACGGTGAAGTTTTCACGGGTATGGACGTTGTCACGTATTATATGTTTACTCTTGCAACTCCCATGATACTTATAATATCTTTTGCGGAAACTCCGGAAATAATCTTTTCAGACTATAAAACAAACTGGACAAGATTTTCCTACACGTTTCCGATAAGTTCGAAAGAAATGGCACTTTACAAAACCGGTATATCTTTCACGGGATATTTAATATCTGTAATAATAAGTATAGTAAATTTCTGTATATTTTGTCCGCTATGTGACAGAAAATTTGATATATTTAATTTCAAGATAATGATAATTCTTATGTTTTGTTTTTGTATTGCAACCACAACAGAACAGATTTTAACATATAAATTCAAAAATGTCACACTTACACAGACGGTCACAAGCCTTATATTTACAGTTATATTTGTTGCTGTCGGTGGCGGAATGACTGTATATATCAGTAAAGCAATGGATAAATATTCCGCACAGATTCAAAACGGTGATATGTCGGGAATGGATATTTTTCTTGAGGATTTAACGGATAAACTCCGGAATTTTATGGACGTGTTTATAATATTTGTTCCGTTTCTGATAGTCGGAATTTTTGTACTTGAATATTTTCTAACTAAAAAAATTCTGAGCAGGAGGGAAAAATAATGGGCGGACTTATTTATAAAGATTTCCTAACCAATAAAAAAAGCATTTTTATTATGCTTGGAGCGATTTTTTATAGCGGAATAATGCTTTTTCTGCCAAATTTAATGAAAAATGAAGATAATATGGAAATGTTCACATCATTGTATGAACTGCCTATGCTTATGCTTGTTTTCTTTATAAACGGAGCTTTTCAGGGAAATATGCTGAAACACGACGAAAGCAAACGGTGGGCATATTTCATAACGTCAACACCCATGCTGAAAAAACACATTGAAGCTAAATATTGGTTTATACTTATTATTTCATTCGGAACATTATTTATAGCGTCAATATTTGACGCTATCAACTGTATAGTAATGGGTTCAGATACATTGCAGATGATAATAATTATATTATTCTGTATTCAGGTAATAATGCGTTCCGTAGAGCTACCGTTTCTTGTGCGGTTTGGCTCTGATATGGGAGGATATTATAAAGCCGGTGTTTTGGTACTTATATGTATTATTGCGTTAATATATTTTCTTTTCGGTGATTTGTCGCATTTTGGCTCTATGGACTCTTTTTATGAATGGTTTTTCAAGGCAATTTCCGGCGAAAACATGGCTTTAATGGTTATCATGGCTGTACTGCCGTTTATAGCATTCGGAATGTACTATCTTTCATACAGAATTTCATGTAAACTTTATCTGAAAGGAGCTGAAAACTTTGAAAAATAAAAAAATCATAGATATATTGAGAATTATAATATTTACGTTTTCGGCGTATTTTATTTCATGGCTTTTTCTGAAAATAAATCCGGACGCTTTTTTCAGAAACACTTTATTTATCATGTTCACGCCGACCATGGCACATATTATCACAAGACTTGTCACCCGTGAAAAAGTCACCATAAAAGAACTCCTGCTCCCTGCCAACCTGAGAGGAAATATAAAATATTACGTCATGGCGGTAGTGATTCCATATGTAATATATATAATTTCGGTTATTGTTATGATAATTTTATGGGTCAGGGACTACAATATAAAAGAATGTCGTATATATACAAATACAGGAGAATTTATTATATCAAACCTTATTACTATAGGAAGTTCATTTGTTGTATTTTATATATGTTTCGGTGAGGAGTTCGGCTGGAGAGCATACCTCACACCTAAACTTGAAAGTCTTATGTCCGAACCGCTTGCCCTTATAGTAAGTGGCGTGATATGGGCAATGTGGCACGGAGTTTTAATAAAAGATTTCGGACTGAATTTCGGCAAGGACTATAAATTTTTCCCATACGCCGGCTACATAGCCATGTGCATACTGTGTATATTTATGGGAGCGTTCCTAACATGGATAACCAAAAAAACGGGGTCAATTTATCCGGCATCTATAGCACATACGGTCATTGACATTATAAGTATTCATGCGTATCTTATTCCGGAAAAGGACTTATCAAGGCTTGACGGTACAGGACAGGAAAATTTTAACGTAAGCTGTATGATGTTATCCGGAACGGCAATAATCGGTATGGTATTTTTCGTTATGCTTTCCAGAAAAAACAAAAAGACTGATTGATAAAATCAGTCTTTTTGCTTTTAATAATAATCATAATTATAATCATTATAGTTGTATTCATCATCTTCATAATCTGTAGTTGTTTCAGTAGTTTCTTCTTCGTCATCTTCATAATCGCTATAATCATAGTCCATAACAGGAACGTCATGCCCTTTTACTTCTGTTTTAAATCCCTTACCGGTAGTAATAGTTATCACAAATTCTTTATGTGTAGTGTTGTTTGCTGTGGTCTGTTGGGTAGTTGTTTCAATGGTAGTCTGTGTAGTGGTTGTGCTTTCGCTATATGAAACGTTTTGTTTATATATGCCTTGCCGACCCATGCTTGATATTATTCTTTCGGACGGTTTAAGAGGAAATTTCACGAAAAACAACAATGCAAGAAAAGTCATCACGACGAAACTTCCGCATGATACCATAGTTATAATTGTTGATTTTTTCAGCCTTGAAAAGAAACCCTGTTTTTTTTTCATAGACAGCACACTCCATACTTATAATATATAATTATAATGTTTATTACGGAAAATGTCAAGTATTTTGTCGTAAAATGTCAGCATGAATTTTTTATACACTTCCTTTTATGTGGTTTATAGCGCTTTTTTCAAGGCGTGAAACCTGTGCTTGTGATATTCCTATTTCGCCCGCAACTTCAACTTGTGTTTTGCCTTTCAGAAAACGCAGATATAAAATATTCTTTTCACGTTCTCCGAGTTCCTTTATTGCGTCCCTGATAAACAGTTCATCAAGCCAGCTGTCGACGTCGTTGCGGTCGCCTATCTGGTCAAGGATATATAATGTATCTTCAGAATCGGAGTATACCGGTTCATAGAGTGAAACGGGGTCGCTTATGCTCTCCAGTGCTATGACCACATCGGAACGCTTTTCGCCTATTTCGTCGGCTATTTCCTGTATATCCGGTTCACGTTGTAGCGACATTGTAAGGTGTTCCTTTGCCTGAATAGCCTTATATGCAAGGTCACGCATGGAACGGCTTACTTTCACCTGACTGTAATCACGCAGATGCCGACGAAGTTCACCGCTTATCATGGGTACACAGTAAGTGGAAAATCTCACTTCTTTTGACAAATCAAAATTATTTATAGCTTTTATCAGACCGATAACACCTATCTGAAAAAGGTCATCTATATCCTCACCACGTCCGGTAAATTTCTGTATCACACTTAATACAAGACGTAAATTTCCTTTTATAAGTTTATCCCGTGCAGATTTGCTGTTAGTTGCTTTTATTTCCCTGAGAAGTTCCATTTTTTCCTCTTCTTTCAGAACGGTCAGTTCTGATGTATTTATACCTGAAATTACCACTTTATTATAAGCCATAATAAATAATCTCCTGATTTTTTTTATTATGGCTATATTATTGCCGGAAAAAGTTTGTTTAATTCATAATCAGGTATGTCATAAAAATAACATGCAGAATACAAAATTAATTTTTAATTCTGCATTCTGCACTACTGATTTATGAAATTCTCTTACCTTTGGTCTTACGACGTTTTTCAACGGGTTTTTCCTTACCGCCCATATCCTCGAAAATCTGTTCACTTTCGGGGGCTATATCTTCCATAAGTTCGGGATTTATTTCGCCTATGCTTGTATAATAGGGATTTATTACAAATTTTTGTATGACCGGATAACTGTTGAAACACGTCATGAACCATAAAAACGAAACCGGTATAAACGGTATAAGCATAAGAAATAACGGTCGCATACAGATGTATAAAATAACCATTCCGGTAATTACTACAGCATTTATAATAAATGTTATGACATTCTGCTTGAGTGCAACGAATGCAAGCGCAAATGAATTTTTAATTAAATTCATAAATGAAAGATTTGTGGCAATCATCATCAGATAAATATAAAAATTCATTATTACTATTACAAGCGCAAGGCTGAAAGTTATCACCATAGGAATGTACATTAATTTGCTTCCGGACTGTTCAACAAGTACAGGATAAACTATAAATGATGCATACACTGAAAGAATTATCAGACAGTCCACGACTCCCACCGGTATGGCTTTTTTAAAGTTTGTCCTGAATGCTCTGAAAAAATCAGTTACTATAAATGAATGTTTTTCAAGTACAAAATTTCGCTGGACTTTCACCATACCAGCTGTTGCCGGTCCTATGCAGACTACAAACAATATAAACGACAATCCGGCGCATATCAATGAAAGAACACCGTTTTTTATGAAACTCAATGACGCAAGAACTAAAAATATCGGTATAAAAAAAACAAAATATAACATATTAAGTTCAATCAATTTCCAGAATTTCCGGAAAAATATTTCAAAAAAAAGCCGTATTCCCCTTTTTTTCGGGGCGTTTTTGGCTATTCCTGAACCTCTGTTCTCAAAATCGTTTGAAAATAAAGACAATTTTAAAAATCCTCCTTTTTGGACGTTTAATTTATCGCAATCCGGAAAAAATGTAGTTCATTAACGTTACAAGGACTGCAACAAAAAAAGATACTGCTGTTAATACAAGAAATTCCAGACAGTAAATCCGGAATTCCTTGTCTGTGTGTTTTTTTTCTGAAATTACTGACATGAAAACTCCGTGTGAAAGTCTTATCTGTTCACGCACGGAAAGAAAAGTTATTCCGGAGACGACAAGACATTCAGGAAGTATCAGTATAAGGACTTCAGGCACGGCATGAAATCCTTTTGTGATATATACATAAGATACCGCCGTACCAATTCCGAAACCACGATATAAAAGCATAAGCACTCCGACAGGTTGTCCGAGTGCAGAAAGTCCCATGACAAAAGCCGTCGCCGTGAAAGCCGAAAGCGATATAAAAGTATTCCGGAAGACTTCATATATAGTATTTCCGGAAAGTTCCGGAATAAAATATTGATGTACCCACGGGCTTTCCACGGCATGACCGGCTGTATATATTGCGCCGGTCAGTATTCCGGCAGTAAGTACGGGTAAAAGAAGTAAGAATTTTGATTTTCCAGAATCCGCCTGAATCAGTTTTTTCATATTTTCAAAACCTTTCTGTTATGTATTATATAACAGAATATGCATGGAATCCGGAAATTATAACTTACTGCTGTGAGAGTTCATAGGCACGTTGTGTACAGCTTTCACAACAGTTTCCTACAATGCCGGTCAGGTTTCCTTCATAGAGACGGTCAAGACCTGCAAGGGTAGTGCCACCCGGTGAAGATACCATTTTAATAAGTTCGTCGATAGTATAGCCGGAATCAGTTATCATCTTTGCAGAACCTATAAGGCTTTGTGTAAAAAGTTCGGTGGCGGAATTTTTATCTATGCCGACTTTTTCAGCGTAATCAATAAAGCCCTTTGCGAAAAGATAGATAAACGCCGGACTGCTTCCGTTGAGTGCGATAATTTCTTTCATTTTGTCCTTTGAGATGACAGCAGCCTTTCCGCATAGTTTGAAAATATCAAGCACTGTTGAAAATTCTTCGTTCGTGACGTTATCGTTATGTGAAAGTGCTGAAGCTCCCTCGCCGATAAGCAGCGGAGTATTAGGCATGACCAAAATTACTTTAGCGTCCGGAATAGTCTTTCCGGAAATAAATTCGTCAGTTATTCCGGCGGCTATGGAAATAAGAACCTTATCCGATGTAACAGCAGGTGCGGCAGTTTCAAGAACACCACTTATTATCTGTGGCTTTACGGCAAGAAAAATATACTTGCACGTGGAAACAAGTTCCGTCTCACTGGAGCATGGTTTTACACCATATTTTGAAAGTGCGTTTACTTTTGAGGTGTCGGGGTCAAATGCGAAAAGTTCGGCGTCGGCGGAAGAGCCGGAAATACCTTTCATTATAGCAGTACCCATGTTGCCTGCTCCTATAAATCCGATTTTTATTGACATATATAATCTCCTTTTAAAAAAATTATAGTTTTATTATACTACACTATGCACAGGAAATCAAGCATATATTTATAAAAATTTCCTGAAAAATCATCGGTGTTGAAATCCAGTGAAAATCTTAAAACTTTTTTGTAAAATTTCTGTACAGAATAACAATTATTTTTTAATTCCGGTTAATATGTTGAAATAGGTTTTTTTTTGTGATATAATAAAAAATATGATTTTTAAAAAGGTTTGGTGGTATTCTTTGAAAAAACTGTTTTCTGTATTTCTTTCACTGCTTTTATGTCTGGCAGGAATGATTTATCCGGCACAGACTTATGCCATAGATTCATGTACAAAACTGGATAACATTCTTAAAGCGTATCCGGAAGAATGCTCTGTGATTATCTATACGGAAGATGATGGTACGCTTTATTCATATCACGCAAAAAATAAATTATACAGCGCAAGCATAATAAAGCTGACCTATGCAGTTTATGTATGTCAGCAGATTGAAGAGGGCATACATAGTCTTGATGATACAATGGTTTATACTTCTGCATGGGGCGGAGAGGGAAGCGGTATAATACAATATCAGCCATACGGGACAAGCTATACCGTCCGTGAACTGCTTGACTATTCATTGAGATACTCCGATAACGTGGCTTACTTTATGCTGACGTATCTTTTTGACCGGAATGACTTCAATAAAATGATAAAAAAATGGGGTTATGATTTTTCTATATCATATGATTCTGCTTTCACTGATGTAAATGCTGAATTTATGAAAAAAAGTATGGTTGAAATGTACAATCACAGAAATGACGGTGAATGCTGGGAAGTCTGCTGGGACGCCCTTATGGGTTCGGAAACATCTGTTGTCCGCAATATGCTTAATAAATATGACATCGCTGTAAAATTCGGCTCTATGGACGGTGTCTATCATGAAGTCTGCTATGTTGAATCTGATACGCCTTACATACTTGTTGTGCTTTCTTCTATATCAGATACCGAACAGAACGGAAAATTAATCAGGAACGCCGCTTTATATGCTGATGACATTGTTAAGGAACATTATGCGGGCAGAAAAAAGGAAATTGATTCAAGTAAACTGAAAAATGATATAAATGAATATGCTGTGTTCCTTAATGACGGTATAAGCAAAATGAACAACGAACAAAGAAAAAAAGCAGACGTCAACGGCGACGGAGTCATTAATAACGATGATGTAACTCTGATATTGAGTTATTATTCATATGCCTCTTCCGGCGGAATACTTTCACAAAAGGAATTTTTTGCTTCATATCAGCTTGCATGAAATAACATAGACTGTATCTTACAAAAAAGATACAGCCTTTTTTTACCACTTTAATATTTATTGACAGTCATGCTTTTTGTGTGATATAATTAATATACGCATTTTGTGCGGAATTTATAAAGAAAGTATGGTGATATTCTTGAAAAGAAAAATAACATCAGTTATATGCATATTATATATTATTATAGTATTCTGTGTGCCGTTCAAGACGTGCGCCGCTGACCCTATAAGTCAGATGAATAATCTTGTTAATAACTATCCGCATGACTGTGAAGTACTTTTATGTGCGGAAGACGGCAGAACTCTATATACATACCACGCAAAAAATCTTATGTACAGCGCAAGTGTAATAAAACTTTCATATGCTGTATATGCTTGTAAGCAGATCAGTCAGGGAGTACACAGTCTTGACGAAACAATGACATATAATTCCGATTTTTACACCGGCGGTACTGGTATAATACAATATCAGCCTTACGGAACTAAATATACAATACGTCAGCTGCTTGACTATTCACTTAGATATTCTGATAATATAGCGTATTTTATGCTTGTATCCCTTTTCGGTAAGGAAGGATTTAACGATATGGTAAGCGAATGGGGCTATGATATATCCCTTAAAACCGGCTCTTCATTCACAGATGTAAATGCTGCATTCATGCGCACAAGTATGATGAAAATGCATTCATATAAAGATGACGGTGAATGCTGGCAGGTCTGCTGGAAAGCTCTTTCAGAATCTGAAACGGCACTTATCCGTGATGCAGTCGGCGGTGACATCGCTGTGAAATACGGAATATATGATGTTGTATATCATGAAGTAAGTTATGTTGAATCCGATACGCCGTATATTTTAGTTATAATGACTAACATTCCAAGTTACACGCCGGATAAGACTTTTGTGAAAAACGTTGCAGTATGTGCCGATAACATTGCAAAAGAATATTACTCCAATAACGACTATATCGGCGATATTGACAGAAACGGCATTATTGATGCTGTTGATTCAACAAGCATTCTTTCTGAATATGTCGCCCTCTCCACAAGTGGCGAAAGTATTTTTAATGACGAACAACAGAAAAATGCTGATGTCAACGGCGACGGAATAACAGACGCTGTAGACGCTACACTTGTACTCAGTTATTATGCACACGTATCCGCCGGCGGTGAAGTCGGATTCAGGGATTTTATTGATTCATGAAAAATGATTTGTTGACATTTTTTTCCGAAAGTGCTATAATATATAGGTAATATATTACAGGAGGCTTTTTATGAATATTAATGTACCTGAAATTTTTGCGGAAAACGTTTTCAGTGATGCGGTGATGAAAGACCGTCTACCAAAAAATGTATATAAAACGCTTATGAAAACCATACAGAACGGCAGACAGCTTGATATGACAACTGCTGATTTTGTTGCAAATGCCATGAAAGAATGGGCTGTGGAAAAAGGCGCAACCCATTATACACACTGGTTTCAGCCACTGACCGGCTCTACTGCTGAAAAACATGATTCCTTTATTTCACCGGCTACACGTGGTACGGCTATAATGGAATTTTCCGGAAAATCTCTCGTCAAAGGTGAACCAGACGCCTCGTCTTTTCCCTCCGGTGGTCTCAGACAGACCAGCAGTGCAAGAGGCTATACAGCTTGGGACCCTACTTCTTATTGTTTCGTGAAAGAGGGAAGTCTTTACATACCGACCGTTTTTCTTTCGTATACGGGTGAAACTCTTGACAAGAAAACACCGCTTTTGCGTTCCATGGACGCTTTAAGCAGTTCAGCTGTGAAGTTTCTGAAACTTTTCGGCAATGATAATGTATCAAGAGTTACTTCTACTGTCGGTGCGGAGCAGGAATATTTTTTGATAGATAAAGATATGTATGACAAGCGCACGGATTTGATTCTGACCGGACGTACTCTTTTCGGTGCAAAGCCACCAAAAGGTCAGGAACTTGATGACCAGTATTTTGCTAATCTCCGTCCACGAATTGCCGCATATATGGCTGACCTTGATGAAGAATTATGGAAATTAGGCATCTACTCAAAGACAAAGCACAACGAAGTTGCACCGGCACAGCACGAAATGGCACCCATATTCACAACATCAAATTTAGGTACTGACCAGAATGAACTTGCTATGGAAGTTATGGAAAAAGTCGCTCTGAAACATAATCTTGTGTGCCTGCTTCATGAAAAGCCATTTGAGGGCGTGAACGGTTCGGGCAAACATAATAACTGGTCAATGTCAACCGACGACGGTCAGAATCTTCTTGACCCCGGTGATACACCTATGGAAAATTTACAGTTCCTTACTATTTTATGTGCGCTTATCAAGGGCATTGACGAATATTCGGATTTGATGAGAATTTCCGCCGCCTCCGCCGGAAATGACCACAGATTAGGTGCGGACGAAGCTCCACCGGCAATAGTTTCAATGTTTTTAGGTGAGGAGCTGGACGCTGTTCTCAAAGCCATTGAGGAAGACAGTGTATACAAAACACAGACACAGGCTTTTGAAATCGGCGTGAATGCTCTGCCGTCTTTCCCGAAAGATTCCACCGACAGAAACAGAACATCACCATTTGCATTTACCGGCAATAGATTTGAGTTCCGTATGGTCGGCTCTTCTGATAACATAGCTTGTCCGAATGCACTTCTCAATACTATAGTTGCAGAGGAATTAAGTGAATTTACGGAGATTTTAAAGCCTTTCAAAAATACTGATAAATTTGAAACTGAAGTAAAGAATTTAATGAAAAACGTTCTCAAGGAGCACCGTCGTATTATTTTCAACGGAGATGGTTATTCTCTTGAATGGATTCAGGAGGCTGCACGTCGTGGACTGCCTAATTATCCCTCTACTGTCGACGCTATACCACACTATACCGATGATAAAAATATGCGTATATTTAAGAAATTCGGCATATATACCGAAAACGAACTAAAGGCAAGAACGGAAGTTCTTCTTGAAATTTACTCAAAGACTTTACGCATTGAGGCAAGAACTATGATTCAGATGGCAAGAAAACAGCTTCTGCCTGCTACCCTTGAATATATCCACAGACTATGTGACGCCATAGCCGTTAAAAATCAGACGGGTATTTCAGCCGTTGTTGAAAACAGAACCGTCAAGAAATTAAATGACCTTGCCGAAGCCTTCTATGAATCAATTGAGAACCTTGAACAGCTTGTAAATATGGCGTGCGAAATAAAGGAAATTCTCCCACAGGCAAGATTTTTCCGTGATAAAGTTCTTTCGGAAATGGAACGTATGCGTACTACTTCCGATACGATAGAGCGCATTATGCCCAGCGATAAATGGCCTGTTCCGGACTATTCCGCTATGATTTATAATGTATAATTCATAATTTTTAATTTAGATATTCTTCTAAAGTTATATTTTTTTCATGGATTTCAAGAGCCGTCTCCGTACCAACGTAACGGTAATGCCACGGTTCGTAATCTATGCCGGTTATATATTCCTTGTCCGGCGGATACCGAAGTATAAAGCCGTATTTATAGGCATTTTCAGCCAGCCAGTCATAAACTTCACCGTCCGTTGAGTTTGACTGGTCGGCGTTTATGTCGAGTGCTAAACCTATTTCATGTTCGCTTTTTCCTGCGACTGCAACCCATTCACGAGCAAGTTTTTTTGCCTTACGTTTTGAATATCCCTCAGAAATGAAACTTTCCACTTTATCCGACATCATTTTTTTCTGTTCATCGTGAGTGCGGTAACCCTCACTTACAACCGGATAAATGCCGGTATTCCGTGCGTCATCAAACATTTTCTGTAAGTCCGGATATATTCTTTCATCAATCCGTATTCCGTTTGAGAGTTCCATAAGTTCGGGACTGTAGCCGTAAGGTACTGAATGTTCGTCATTGACAAGAATTAACCGCCAGTCGTCATATTTTTCAGTCTGAGTAAATTTCAGTACGAACATTCCCACAAAAATAAGCACGACTGCAATTAAAAATTTTCTTTTCATGGTTTAAAAACTCCTTTTTGATTTCTGATAATTATATCATGTTTTTTTAAAATTTTTAAAACAAAATTCATAATTTTTTCTTAAATTTTTCCTGTCAGAAATGACAGGCTTATTTTTTTTATTACAAAAAAATATGTAAAATTTTGTATGATATTTACAAAAATGAAAATTTTTTCTTTTTGGTATTGCATATTTTTTCAATGTGTGGTATAATTATAATATAATGTCTTTGAAAAAGGGGTGGTCATATTGACTACAAAAGAAGAATTTATTTCTATTTACACTGAAAACATAAAGCGTAAAGGTGCGGACAAGCTTCTTGAATATCTTGAAAAAAGCGATTTCTTCACAGCTCCCAGCAGTACACGCTTTCACGGAAGCTATGAAGGCGGTCTTGTTGAACACAGCGTTAATGTTTATCACTGTCTGAAAGACTATCTTGCACGACCACGTGTAAAGGAACTCTATAATATGAATTATTCAGAGGAAACTATAGCTATAGTCTCACTTCTTCATGACCTCTGCAAAGTGGATTTTTACACAATCGAAATGCGAAACCGTAAGAATGAAGAAACGGGCAAGTGGGAAAAATATCCATATTACGCTATAAATGATACTCTCCCGTATGGTCATGGTGAAAAGTCCGTGTACATACTTTCGGGCTTTTTCTATGGAGACGCAAGGCTTACACGTGAAGAGGCTTTCGCTATAAGGTATCATATGGGATTTTCAGGCGTTGAAGATAAAAACACTATCGGCAGAGCGCTTGAAATGTACCCTCTTGCGTGCGCCCTTAACGTCGCCGACATGGAGGCTTCATATTTCATGGAGGGCAGTATTAAATAAAAAAATACGCATTATGCGTGTTATAAAAATATATAAAAAGGAGTTAATTTTATGAACTGGTATGATAATGCGATAATTTACCACATTTATCCGCTTGGCTTCTGCGGAGCGCCTAAATTCAATGACGGCGGCGAAGTCGTTTACAGACTTGACAAGGTTCTTGACTGGATTCCGCATCTCAAGGAAATGAATGTTGATGCTGTATATTTCGGTCCTGTTTTTGAGTCTGTTGAACACGGTTACGATACAACCGACTACAAAAAAATTGACCGTCGCTTAGGCGATAATAATTCTTTCCGCAATATATGCGAAAAACTTCACGCTGAGGGAATTAGAATTATTCTTGACGGCGTTTTCAATCACGTCGGAAGAAAGTTCCCACAGTTTGTTGACATTCAGGAAAAGGGACAGGGTTCAGGTTACTGTGATTGGTTTCAAAATCTGAATTTCGGCGGACAGTCTCCGTGCGGTGACCCGTTTTGGTATGAAGGTTGGAACGGTCACTACAATCTTGTTAAACTCAATCTCCGCAACGTCGGAGTATGTGACCATCTTATAGACGCTGTAAATTACTGGATTGAGGAGTTTAAGATTGACGGTATCAGATTCGATGCCGCTGACTGTCTTGATTTCGATTTCATAAGAAGAATACACACATTCTGCAAGAGCAAAAAGCCTGATTTCTGGCTTATGGGTGAAATTATTCATGGCGACTACAACAGGTGGGCTAACCCTGAAATGTTCGATAGTGTAACCAATTACGAATGTTACAAGGGTCTTTATTCCTCTCACAACGACAAGAACTACTATGAAATTGATTACTCAATCAACAGACAGTCCGGTGCAAACGGTGGTATCTACAGAAATACTAATCTTTATACTTTTGTTGACAATCACGATGTAAACCGTCTTGCAAGTACCGTGACAAATCCGGCACATCTTCCGCTGATATATACACTTCTTTACGCTATGCCCGGTATACCATCAATTTATTACGGCAGTGAGTACGGCATTCAGGGACGTCATGAAAACAACTCTGATGACGGTCTCCGTCCGTGTCTGTATCTTCCGGACATGGAAAGGGAAAATACTTCTCTTTACAGACATATTGTAAAGCTCGGCAGAATTTACCGGTCATATCCGGCAATGCGCACAGGCTCTTACGAAAGAATGCAGATTACAAATCAACAATTACTTTTCAAGAAAGTTCAGGGCGACCAGACTGTTTATGTTGCACTCAACCTCGCTGACTATGAATATGAAATAAGATTCAATACACATCTTCCGGCACTCGTTGATGTTGTTTCCGGAAAGATGATTCAGGTTGATAACGGTAACGCATACATCAAAATGCCACCGTTCTCCTCAATGGTTATCGTTTCTGACGATATTGTCAATGTTGAACCTGAAATCACACCTGTTCCGGAAACAGAACAGGACAAGGACACTGAAATAGTAATCGGTGCAAGATACCGTCATTTCAAGGGCGGCGAATATGAAGTTATCGCTACAGCACGTCACAGCGAAACTAATGAAGAACTTGTAATCTATAAGAATACCTCAAATAATGAAGTATGGGCAAGACCACGAACTATGTTCGTCGGAAAAGCCGGAGATGTAAGAAGATTCGTTAAACTTTAATTCAATAAACCGACGCCGGAAAAATTTTTCCGGCGTTTTTTTGAAAAATTTTGCAAAAACTCTTGACAAGCCATTTCTTTTATGTTATAATGTAGTTGCCGCTTGTGAACGGGCATTTTTCAAGTGGCGGTGTCACGCCCGTTGCAGCGAGTTTATTGAAAAGGCAGGTGCGTAAAATGTACGCAGTTATCGAAACCGGCGGTAAACAGTATCAGGTTAATGAAGGTGATGTTATCTTCATTGAAAAACTCACGGCAAACGCTGACGAAACAGTTACTTTTGATAAAGTATCTGTTGTAGGTGCAGAAGATGGTATCAAGATAGGTACTCCCTATGTTGACGGTGCAACTGTTGAAGCTAAGGTTATCAAGAACGGCAAGGCTAAGAAAATTACTGTTTTTACTTATAAACCTAAAAAGGGCGAAAAGAAAAAACAGGGTCACAGACAGCCTTACACTCAGGTAAAAATTGAGGCTATCAAGGCATAATCTTATGATTCGTGCAGAATTTTATCATTCGGACGGGCTTTTAAGAGGTTTTAAAATAAGCGGTCATGCAGGCTATGCAGAGTCCGGTGAGGACGTTGTATGTGCGGCTGTTTCTTCAGCGGTGCAGTTTGCTGTAAATATCCTTGATGAATTTGACTGTGAACCGGAAATGAATGTGGTGGATAATTTAATCAGCTGTTGGATTACGACATCTGAAAATACCGCCTCTGCTATTCTGGAGGTTTTCAGAAATCATCTTGAATCTATCCTTGAGGAGTTCCCCGAAACAATCAATATCACTATTTCGGAGGTGTAAGTATGTTTAAGATTAGTATGCAGTTTTTCGCTCACAAAAAGGGCGTTGGTTCTACAAAGAACGGTCGTGACTCTGAATCCAAGAGACTTGGCGTGAAGAGAGCAGACGGTCAGTTTGTTAAGGCTGGAAATATTCTCGTCCGTCAGAGAGGCACACATATCCATGCCGGTGAGGGCGTTGGTATCGGTTCAGATGATACACTTTTTGCAACTGTAAGCGGACGTGTAAAATTTGAGCGTTACGGTCGTGACCGTAAGAAAGTTTCTGTTTATGCAGAACAGTAATTAAAAAATTAATCCCGAGCGTGTGCTTGGGATTTTTCTTTAGAAATATCCGGAGGTATAAAATGTTCGTTGATAAGGCGAAAATAAAAATAAAAGCCGGTGACGGCGGTGACGGTGCGGTTTCTTTCCACCGTGAAAAATACGTCGCCGCTGGAGGTCCTGACGGTGGCGACGGCGGTCGTGGCGGTGATGTTATCTTTCAGGTTGATGATAATTTTTCAACCCTGATTGATTTCCGTTACAAAAGAAAATACGTCGCTGAACGTGGTCAGAACGGCTCTTCAAGAAACTGTACCGGCAGAAGTGCAGAGCCTCTTATTATAAAAGTTCCACGTGGAACAGTTATCCGTGACGCCAAAACCGGCAGAATTATGGCGGATATGTCCACCGATGAACCTAAAGTACTCGCACGTGGTGGCGCTGGTGGTAAAGGTAACGTGCATTTTGCAACGCCTACACGTCAGATTCCTAAATTCGCAAAACCAGGCTTTATGGGTGAGGAATTTGAGGTCACTCTTGAACTTAAATTACTCGCCGACGTCGGACTTGTCGGCTATCCAAACGTTGGTAAATCCACACTTATTTCTGTTGTGAGTGCCGCAAAACCGAAAATTGCAAATTATCATTTTACAACCCTTACACCTGTGCTTGGCGTTGTCCGTGCTGACGAAGAAAAATCTTTTGTTATGGCGGATATCCCCGGACTTATTGAGGGCGCTGGTGACGGTGTAGGTCTTGGTCATGAATTTTTGCGTCACGTTGAAAGATGTCGGCTTATCGTTCACGTTGTAGACGTTTCCGGCATTGAGGGGCGCAATCCATGTGAAGATTTTGAGGTAATCAACGCTGAACTTGCAAAGTTCAATGCGGAACTGGCAGAACGTCCGCAAATTGTTGCCGCCAATAAATCCGATATGGCAACCGAAGAACAGATTGAAGATTTCCGCCGGTATATCGTGGAAAAGGGATTACCTTTCTTCTGTATTTCGGCGGCAACTACAAAGGGAACTTCCGAACTGGTGAAGAAAATTTCTGAAATTCTTGATACCCTCCCGCCGATAAAAGAGTATGAACCCGAACCCGTTCCACAAGCTGAACTCGACGAAATGGCAGGGGCTGGAAAGAAATTTAAAATCACGGTTGATGACGGCGTTTATTTCGTGGAGGCACAATGGTTACAGCCTATTATGCGTACCGTTGACCCTGAAGACTATTCTTCATTGCAGTATTTCCAGAGGGTTTTAGTTAACAGCGGTATAATTGCCGAACTCGAAAAAATGGGTGTACAGGAAGGCGATACCGTGAATATTGAGGGCTTTGAATTTGATTTTGTCTACTGATAAGCCTATGTCTGAACGTGAAGCCGGACAGTACAGCCCGCTTGCTCTTGCATTTTTAGGCGACAGCGTTTATGATACTCTTGTGCGTAATTTTCTGCTTTGTCGTGCAAATATGCCGGTAGCTAAACTTCATTCCGCAAAGATAAAACTTGTCTGTGCGGAATTTCAGTCATCGGTTTATGACAGCGTGGCGGAAATTCTCACTGAAAAGGAAGTTTCCGTACTGAAACGTGGCAGAAACTCAACAGGAAATACTGTCCCTAAACACGCCAGCGCTGTTGACTATCGACGTGCTACCGCTATAGAATGTCTTTTCGGGTATCTGTTTCTTACCGGTCAGGAAGAACGCATATTACAGATTTTTAACATCATTATTAAAAATGTTCTGCCAGAATTTTGAATCAGGAGTTGATTTTTTATGGAAAAAAATTCAGTCAAACCAGTAAAGAAAACCAAAACCGTAAAAAGTAAGAAAAATACCTGTCCGAAGTGTGCTGAAAACTTCAATAAGGGATTTTTTGCCGGCTGTCTTCTTGGATTTGCAGCAGGTGCGGCTATCGTTGCCGTATATGACTATTTTGACGAAAAACACAACGAGATGAGCAGAATTAAAAGAGGTTCTGACGCCGATTATTACTATACTACAGAATAAAGGAGCAGTTTAAAAATGTCAGGTCATTCAAAATGGAATAATATCAAGCGCAAAAAAGAGGCTACAGATGCCGTAAAAGGTAAAATTTTTACTAAAATCGGACGTGAAATTACTGTCGTTGTAAAAGAGGGTGGCGCTGACCCTAACAACAACAGCAAGCTCCGTGACCTTATCGCTAAGGCTAAGGCTAACAACGTTCCGAATGATAACATAGAACGTGTCATAAAAAAAGCCGCAGGCGGTGAAGATAAAAATAATTACGAAAATATGGTATATGAAGGCTATGGTCCTAACGGTGTGGCAGTTATCGTTGAATGTCTCACCGACAACAAAAACCGTACCGCTGGCGACGTTCGCCATTATTTCGATAAATTCGGCGGAAATCTTGGTACTACCGGTTGTGTATCATTTATGTTCACTAAAAAGGGAATTATTATCCTTGAAAATACCGGTCTTGATGAAGATTCAGTCATGGAAGATGTTTTTGAATGTGGTGGTAATGATTTCGATATGAATGAAGAAACCGTTGAAATCGAATGCGACCCCGAAAATCTCCACACACTCCGTGAGGGTCTCACTGAAAAGGGTTATAAGGTTCTTTCCGCTGAAGTTGAACAGATTCCGGCTAATTATACAACCCTTACCGATGAAGAACACATTAAGAAAATGAATTTACTTCTTGAACATCTTGAAGATAATGACGACGTTCAGAATGTTTATCATAACTGGGAAATGCCCTCTGAGGAATGATTTTATATGATTTCCATTGAAAAAATAAAAAGCATTTCTGAACTCCGTGAAATTGCCATACTTGCGGAAAAAATCTGGCATGAATGCTTTACCGGTATTATTTCGGAAGAACAGATTGACTATATGGTGGAAAAATTTCAGTCTTTTGACGCTATGAAAAATCAGGTTATAAATCAGGACTATTATTATATGTCCGTCCGGAATGACGGTACTTTATGCGGATATATCGGCGTTAAACCTGAAAACGATGACCGGTTTTTCCTTAGCAAGCTGTATCTTCATGAATCCGT
This sequence comes from Alistipes senegalensis, assembly GCA_023665275.1. Classification (GTDB taxonomy): domain Bacteria; phylum Bacillota; class Clostridia; order Oscillospirales; family Ruminococcaceae; genus Ruminococcus. The sequence continues at coordinate 47,992 of JAMPEF010000003.1, forward strand.
GCGTGGTAAGGGGATAGCCTCTGAAATGCTTGCAAAAGTCTTTGAGGAGGCACGCAATGCCGGTAAAAAATCCGTATATCTTACCGTAAACAAGCATAACAGTCATGCGGTTGAGGTCTATAAAAAAACCGGTTTTTCTGTAATTGATTCCGTTGTTACCGATATAGGCGGTGGCTTTGTTATGGACGATTATATCATGGAGTACAAGTTGTAATATATTTAATCTCTCTGCAATATAATTATAAAAAATATTGCGGAGGGATTTTTTTAGTGAATTTAACTGAATTATTTTTACTTGCCGTCGGACTTGCAGCGGACGCCTTTTCAGCGGCGGTATGTCAGGGAATAAGAATGAAAAAAATAAATCTTGCAGGAGCTTTGCTTACAGCGTTATTTTTCGGAGTTTTTCAGGCTGGTATGCCACTTATAGGCTGTTTTCTTGGAAATCGTTTCGCCGAAGTGACCGCTCGTTATGACCACTGGATAGCTTTTATACTTCTTGGAATTACCGGCGGTAAAATGATATGGGAGGCGTTTTCACCGGAAGAAAGTTCAGATGGGGAATATACTTTTTCCCTGAAAGATATTTTTATGCTGTCACTTGCAACAAGCATTGACGCCATGGCAATAGGAGTAGTTTTTTCAGCACAAAAAACGGATATTTTTCTTTCGGTTTCTGTGATAGGCATTGTAACTTTTCTGCTTTCGCTTGCAGGTGTATTTATCGGAAACCGTTTCGGCAGTAAGTACGGCAAAGGCGCTGAAATTACCGGCGGAGCTGTTCTTATTTTCATAGGGCTGAAACTGTTCTTGAATTAACAGGCGAAACACAAAAAAACTGTCCGGAAAACTCCGGACAGCTTTTTATTTTATTCTGTATCAAGTGGTAAATCCTTTATGTCTGCTAAGCCTATGTCAATTTTCTGTATAACAAGGGCATCGGCAGTTGTTACGCCATCACCGTGGTATGCAACGTCGGCATTTATTGCGCCGGTTTCGGTGAGTTTATAATCGTCCGGATTTGAGAGAGCCTGCATTATAAGCACGGCATCTGCTATAGAAACTTTGCCGTCATCATTGGCATCGCCCCATATGATTTCAGGGCATATAGTCTCTGTAGTTGTTGTTTGAATCGGTTCAGAAGTGACAGTTGTTGTAGTTGTCTGTGTGGTTGTAGTTTCAGAAGATTGTGTAGTTGTTGTAGTAGTTTCAGGAGGTGTGCCTTCTTCCCATACAGCAGTCAGAGTAATTCCCTTGCCTTCTATAGCACCCATAATCATATATTCAGAGCCGACGGGGTAAACCTCACCGGTGTCGTCGTCCTTCCAGCCGGAAAGATATTGTCCGTCCTGAGTGATAGTAGCAGCCGGAGTTATTACCGTTGTATCTGTCAGACCTTTTATTCTGATATTATTCTTTGAATTTTTATCCTGTTTGAAAACAACGGTATATTCCTTAGCTTCCCATACGGCAGTGAAAGTAACATCATGGCTTGGCATTATGTAAGTAGGAGTACTCGGAGCATATACTTTGTTATCGTCGTCGCACAGCCAGCCGACTATTTTAAAACCGTTTCTTGAAAAGCGTTTGTCGTTCTGTAAACCGGTGTCTATAGTTTCCGGCTGTATGTATTCCATGAATGTAGCACCGGTTACACGGTCGACGTCGCCGACGGTATAAGTTATTTTATATCTTATTTTCCAGTTCGGAGTAAGTGTAACATCGTGTTCCGGCATGATAAATTTTTCTTGTCCTTTAAATTCGTATTCGTCGAAAGTCCAGCCGAACTGTGCAGCGTCATCACGCATGAAATTTTCAAGTGAAACTTCAACAATCTGTCCAGCATGATATGTCTTGTCAGGAAGATTTTCTTCTGTATCAACGACTTCACCGTTTATCTCAACTAAATAATTTAAAGTATATTCGTTTTCGTCGTCTTTTACAGTCCATACGGGCTTTAAAGTGACGTCTTTTCCATTAGGTGAACGGAATGTATCACCATATGTATAGGCATGAACGCCATCATAAGTCCAGCCGGTGAAGTAATATCCGTCACGAGTAGGGAAAGCCTCCGGAATAATTATAGAACTTTTCGGAGCGACTTTCACGGGCTGTACGAGTTCGGTGTATTCGTCTTTAAGCTGTACGCCGTCGGAAGAGCAGTCAAAAGAAATAGTTATTTCACTGACTTCAATTGTGCCGTCTGCTGATACTGGTGAAACTGTTCCGCAAAGTGCGAGTACGCATACGGAAGTAACGGCGGTTAATTTTGTTAATAATTTTTTCATAGTTCCTCCTGATTATTTAAAGCGGTTGTGTTCCGGACTGTATTCATAGCCTATGGCGGAAAGTTTTTTTTCAAGTTCTTTCCGGTCGATGTCAAGGCTTCTGCATAATTCGTCCAGAGAATTATAATTATCTCTCAGCATGGTATTAACATAGCTGAGTAAAATTGCGGGGTCGCTGGGAATATTCATTTAAAAAAATCTCCTGTCCTTGTAATCTATATTTAATGATACAATACCTGAAAGAATTTGTCAACGGAATAAGCACATATGCAATAATAATTTGTGTGATATGCACAAAAATCAACATCATGTTTAGTGTGGTTTGTCTATAGAATTTTTCCGGAAAATATGCTATAATTAAAATGCATTATAACTTACTTTAATGTAAGTCGTTTAAGGAGGTCAATTTCAATGAATACAGCTAAATCAACTGTGGCTTTTCAGGGTACTCCCGAACAGGAAGCACAGCTCCTTGAATTTATCAGGGAAAAAAAGGACGATAAAGGTGCTTTGATGCCCATTCTCCAGAAAGCACAGGCTATTTATGGCTATCTGCCCATTGAGGTTCAGAAAATCATTTCCGACAATACCGGAATACCGCTTGAAAAAATCTATGGTGTTGTTACGTTCTATGCACAGTTTTCACTTTATCCGAAGGGTGAGCATACAATTTCCGTCTGTCTTGGTACAGCGTGCTATGTAAAGGGTTCAGGTGAAATCTTTGACAAACTTCAGGAAATGCTCGGTATTTCCGATGGTGAATGTACAGAAGACGGCAAATTCTCACTTGAGGCGTGTCGTTGTATCGGTGCTTGCGGACTTGCTCCGGTACTTACTGTCGGTGAAGATGTTTATGGTCGTCTCACTGTTGAGGATATTGACCATATTATAGCTAAATACGCTTGATTTTGGAGGTTGATTTATGAAAACTCTTAAAGAACTGAGAACCGTCAGAAAGATGATGGAGGGAGAGCTTGCACTCAGACTGCACAAAAATTCCGACTCAAAATATGAAAAGCACGTTCTTGTCTGTGGCGGTACAGGCTGTACTTCTTCCGGCTCACCTAAGGTTATTGAAAAACTTGAACAGGAATTTGAAGCTAAGGGGCTTACTGATAAAATTCAGATTGTAAAAACCGGTTGTTTCGGACTTTGTGAATTAGGTCCTATTATGATTGTATATCCGGAAGGTACTTTCTACTCACGTGTTGACATAGACGAAATCCCACGTATTGTTGATGAACATCTTATAGGCGGAAAGCCTGTCAAGGAATTTCTTTACAGTGAAACTGTTGACGGTGATAATATAAAGTCCCTTGATGAAACATCATTCTACAGCAAGCAAAAGCGTATTGCTTTAAGAAACTGTGGTGTTATCAATCCGGAAGACATCAACGAATACATAGGCAGAGACGGTTATAAGGCTCTTGGTGAAGTCCTCACGGAAATGACACCTGAAGAAGTTATACAGACTATTCTTGATAGTGGTCTCCGTGGTCGTGGCGGAGCAGGTTTCCCTACAGGTATGAAGTGGAGACTTGCAAGAACTATAGTTCCGGATGCTGATATAAAATACGTCTGCTGTAATGCCGATGAAGGTGACCCCGGTGCATTCATGGACAGGTCTGTGCTTGAGGGCGACCCGCACGTTCTTATTGAGGCTATGACTATTGCCGGCTATGCTATCGGTGCAAGTCAGGGCTATGTATACGTCCGTGCAGAATACCCGATAGCTGTTGAAAGGCTTACTATTGCAATAAATCAGGCTCGTGAGGCTGGTATGCTCGGTAAGGATATTTTCGGCACTGGATTTGATTTTGATATAGATTTACGACTGGGTGCAGGTGCATTTGTCTGTGGTGAGGAAACAGCTCTTATGACATCCATTGAGGGCAATCGTGGCGAACCACGTCCACGACCGCCGTTCCCTGCTGAAAAAGGTCTTTATCAGAAACCTTCCGTACTTAATAACGTTGAGACATATGCAAATATTCCGCAGATTATTCTTAACGGTGCAAAATGGTTCGCCTCAATGGGTACTGAAAAGTCCAAAGGTACTAAAGTTTTCGCACTCGGCGGAAAAATTCATAATACCGGACTTGTTGAAGTTCCTATGGGTACAACACTCCGTGAAGTAATTGAAGAAATCGGCGGAGGTATTCCAAACGGCAAGAAGTTCAAGGCTGCACAGACCGGTGGTCCTTCCGGTGGCTGTATTCCGGTTGAACATTTTGACATTCCGATTGATTTTGATAATCTTATAGGCATAGGCTCTATGATGGGTTCAGGCGGACTTATCGTCATGGATGAAGATAACTGTATGGTAGATATTGCTAAATTCTTCCTTGAATTTACCGTTGACGAATCATGCGGAAAGTGTACGCCGTGCCGTATCGGTACTAAGAGAATGTATGAAATTCTTGAAAAAATCACCAAGGGCAACGGCACTTTGGAAGACCTCGACAAACTGGAGGAACTCTGCTATCATATCAAGTCAAATTCTCTTTGTGGTCTCGGTCAGACAGCACCTAACCCCGTACTTTCGACGCTCCGTTATTTCAGGGACGAATACATTGCACACGTCGTTGAAAAGAGATGTCCAGCCGGTGTATGTAAAGACCTGCTCCATTTTGAAGTTATCAAGGATAAGTGCTTTGGTTGCGGACTTTGTGCCCGTCACTGTCCGGCAGATGCTATTACTCAGACGGATTATATCGCCCCTGGTAAGAAAAAAGCCGCTTACCATATCGATAAGGAAAAGTGCATAAAGTGCGGTGCTTGTATCGGTACTTGCAAATTCAAGGCTATCATTAACAAATAAGCGGAGGAATTATCAATGGAAAATATTACAGTTAAAATCAATGGTGCTGAAATTTCCGTACCTAAGGGAACTACTGTTCTTGAAGCCGCACATATGGCTGGTATTGAAATTCCGACACTTTGTTATATGAAAGAAATAAATGAAATCGGTGCTTGCCGTATATGCGTTACGGAGGTAAACGAGGGAAGAGGTTTCAGACTTGTTGCGGCTTGTGTTTATCCGTGTTCCAATAATATGGAAATCCTGACTAATTCTAAAAAAGTCATGGAGTCAAGAAAAAAGACTCTTGAACTTATGCTCTCAACACATGACAAGAAATGTCTTTCATGCGTGAGAAGCGGTAATTGTGAATTGCAGAAACTCTGTCGTGATTACGGCATTGAAGATACGGAAGTTTATGCCGGTGCAAGAAATGAATACACTGTTGACAATTCCGCATCACATATGTACCGTGATAATAATAAATGTATCCTCTGTCGTCGTTGTGTGGCAGTCTGTTCAAACGTTCAGGGAATCGGTGTAATCGGTGCTAATGAAAGAGGTTTCAAGACCTATATCGGTTCAGCATTTGATATGGGTCTTGGTGAGACAAGCTGTGTATCGTGTGGACAGTGTATCGCTGTATGTCCTATAGGTGCGATTTCCGAAAAGGATTATACAAAACAGGTTCTTGCTGAAATTGCAGACCCTGAAAAGACTGTCATCGTCCAGACAGCACCGGCTGTACGTGCGGCACTCGGTGAGTGTTTCGGTCTTCCTGTAGGAACTAATGTTGAAGGAAAAATGATTTCTGCACTCCGCAAGCTCGGTTTTGATAAGGTATTTGATACCAATTTTTCCGCTGACCTTACTATTATGGAAGAATCACATGAATTTCTTGACCGCCTCCAGAATGGTGGTGTACTCCCTATGATTACATCATGTTCACCGGGCTGGGTAAAATATTGTGAACACTACTTCCCCGAAATGACCGAAAACCTTTCTACTTGCAAGTCACCACAACAGATGTTCGGTGCAGTAGCAAAGACTTACTATGCCGAAAAAATGGGCATTGACCCTAAAAATATGGTTGTCGTTTCAATTATGCCGTGTACTGCAAAGAAATTTGAGACGGGCAGAGATGACCAAAATGCAAGCGGTTATCCGGACGTTGACTATGCACTTACTACCCGTGAACTCGGCAGAATGATTGAAAGTGCGGGAATTAATTTCCATGCACTCGCTGATGATAAATTTGACGAACCACTTGGAATTTATACCGGAGCAGGTGTTATTTTCGGTGCGACGGGTGGTGTTATGGAGGCTGCTTTAAGAACAGCTGTTCATACGCTTACCGGCGAAAATCCGGTTGATTTCCCTGAATTACGTGGTACGGACGGCATAAAAGAAGCTACCTATAACATCGGTGGCAAGGAAATTAAAGTCGCCGTTGCAAGCGGACTGATTAACGCTAAAACCGTTCTTGAAAAGGTAAGAAACGGTGAGGCTGATTATCAGTTCATTGAAATTATGGGCTGTCCTGGTGGTTGCGTAAACGGTGGCGGTCAGCCACAACAACCGGCAAGCGTAAGAAACTTTACTGACTTGCGTGCTGAACGTGCTAAAGTTCTTTATGACATTGACGCAAATAAACCTGTGAGACATTCGCATGAAAACCCTGCTATCAAGGCTGTTTATGCTGAATATTTCGGTGAAGCCGGAAGTCATAAGGCACATGAAATACTTCATACAAAATACGTAAAGAGAACTATAAACTAATAAATATATAAAAACGGTCATATCAGATATGACCGTTTTTTTGTTATATTTCGTCCATTTTTCCGGAGGACGTTTTATATCTTTCAATAATAGTCTGCTGATAAGGATTATTGTCAATATGTTCATTATGTTCATTCAGAGCGCTTTTATTTTTCTGTTCTTCAAAAAATTCATTGAAATATGGGAAACCCTCTTGTTGTTCAAGCCATCTGTACTTTTTATGGACAAGTGTAAGCAGAATTGACGAAACAAGCGATATTCCAAGAAAAAGTGAAAATGTATCATGAAAACCGCTGGCAAGTTCGGCAATAAATGCGATTATTACTGGAAGCCATGTAAATTTTGGTTCTTTTTTGTAAACGCTGACAAGTCCGGACACAAAAACAGCAAGTGTGAGAAGAAAATTACGGATTAAATCCAGTATATTCCCTAAAATAAGACTTTCCAGAACAGCATATATGAAAATCGCACAGGCATACGGAATACACGACAAGGCATATGCCCAGAAAATAAAAGAATAAATTCTTTCGCATTTTTTAAGTGCGAAATGATTTTCAGTAAAATTTTTTCTTTTCATTGTTCACCTCAGTAAGAATTTTTTTAAAAAAGCAGTCACTTTTTTTATTCGTCTGAATATACTATCTGAGAGGGGGAACGTCAGCGATATTCATTACAACGCCGTAAAGTGATATATCGATAGTTCCGAAAGATGCCGGACGCCCGTCACGTGGAGCTGATGCACTGCCAGGGTTCATTATGTAAAAATCTTTTTCCTGATGCATAAATCTTGAATGGGTATGACCAAAAAGAACGATATTACAACCTTTTTCCTTAGCGGTTGCTTTCAGCGGTTCAAGAGAGTTTTTAACGAAATATCTATGACCGTGTGTCGCAAAAATTTTGCAGTAAGCCGCTGGAAGTATGAAATCATCATGGCTGAGACTGTTATAATCGCAGTTGCCGGCAACGTGAATAATCTTGCGTTCATAGACCGGATTTTCCATAATAAAGCGGTCGAGTTCCCGCTCACCGTCACCGAGATGTATAAACCAGTCAGCATCGGCATTGCGCAGTAAAATATTTTCGAGATTTGAAAAATTCCCGTGAGTATCAGAAATAACTATTATCCGCATAAAAAAATCCCCCTTAAAGTAGTGTTGTCTTAAGTATAACATAAAAAATCAGGAATTGCAAGCAAAAAAATGAATTTTTGGAGGTAATTATGAATAGTAATAATATTGACCCTAAAAAAGTAAACGGGCTTCTTGATGCTGTCAGCAAAAAAATAGGCGTTCCTGCTGAAAAGCTCAGGAAGGAGCTGGAAGCCGGAAAGTTTGACAGCGCTCTTTCCGCCATGAACAAGAACGATGCCGCAAAATTTCAGCAGGCAATGAATAATCCGAAACTTATTGAGAAGATGATGAGTACTCCGCAGGCACAGGCTATCTATAAGAAACTTTCAGGGGAATAAGGGGCGTTTTTGGTGGAAGATACAATGGAAAAAATAAGTAGGATTCTTTCAGATGAAGAGAGCGTCCGGCAGCTTACGGAACTTGCACAGATACTTATGAATGAAAATAACAGTAATAATAATGATAATAATAACTGTAATTGTAATAACAACAACAATAACAATAATAATAATAATAATAATAGCTGTAACAGTAACAGTGAAAATATTAATGTTCCGGATATATCTAAAATAATGCAGATTACGGAGATTATGGGAAATATTTCACAGAATGACAGAAATACAGAACTGCTTATGGCACTGAAACCACATCTTAAGGAGGAACGACAGATTAAAGTTGAAAAGGCAGTAAAAATGCTTAAGATGATGACAGTCTGGAGTGCTGCAAGGGAAAGCGGTTTGTTAAATGATATTATCTGAAAGAAGGGGCGCATTGTATGGCAGGATTCAGTTATAAAAGGCATTTCGGGAAAAATGCAGACATTCCGCCGGCTGAAATCAGCGGCAGTGCGCCCGGTTCTTTGCTTACGGAAATAAGTCAGGAAAGCGATAAACTACTTGTTCTTGCCCTGATGATTCTTCTTGCAAAGGACGGAGCAGATATGAAACTTCTGCTTGCCTTAGGATACATATTATTGTAAATTAATAATTAAGAATTATAAATAAAGTGAGGAATAAACATGGATTCAGATACTATTTTTATAATTATATGTTGTTCAGTTATAATGATTATGATACTATATTATATGAAACGTGAACGGAAGATACTTTCAATGCTTTTCGGGGCATTGACAGGCATGGCGGCTTTATTTATCCTGAATAAATTCAATGCGGACATACCATTGAATATTTTCAATCTGAGTGGCAGCGCAATACTGGGAGCACCTTTTGTTGCCGGTCTTGTTCTGCTGAAATATATATGAAAAAATTACAGATTTATTAAAAAAATACTTGAAATTCTGTAAAAGATATGTTAAAATATATTCAGGAGGTGAGTTCATGAACATAATTGACATTATAAATAAAACCAAAAATAAAAAAGAACTTTCAGAAAAAGAAATCCGCTGGCTGATAGAAAATTATACGTCCGGAATGATACCGGATTATCAGATGACGGCATGGCTTATGGCGGTATGTCTTAATGGTCTGACGGAACGTGAAACCCTTTCGCTTACTCTTGCCATGCGGGACAGCGGTGAAATTCTTGATTTAAGCGCCATAGACGGCGTGACAGTCGACAAGCACAGTACCGGTGGCGTCGGCGATAAAACCACCCTGATTATAGCACCAGCGGCGGCGGCTTGCGGAGTATACGTCCCGAAAATGTCCGGCAGAGGTCTCGGGCATACCGGCGGAACTATCGATAAACTTGAAAGTATTCAGGGCTATCGGACAGAAATTCCATTTGATGAATTTATCAATATAGTAAACCGGACAGGCTTTTCTATAATATCTCAAAGCGGAAACCTATGCCCCGCTGACAAGAAAATTTATTCCCTCAGGAATGCAACCGGAACGGTTGACAGCATTCCGCTGATTTGCGCAAGCATTATGTGCAAAAAACTTGCCATCAATGCTGACTGTATTCTTCTTGACGTCAAATACGGTACGGGTGCTTTTATGAAAACAAAGGAAGACGCACGGAAACTTGCTGACCTGATGCAGAATATAGGCGAAAAAGCCGGTAAAAAATGCCGTGCTGTCGTCACTGATATGAATGCTCCGCTGGGAAATAATATCGGCAACGCTCTTGAAATAAAAGAAGTAATTGAAATTCTTCAGGGAAAATGCAGAAATAATCTCTATAATCTATGCATGGAACTAACAGCGGAAATGTTGAATCTTGCCGGAAAAGGTACGCACGAGGAATGCAGGAAAATGGCTGAAAATGCCATATCTTCCGGAAAGGCATTTGAAATCTTCCGGAAAACTGTATCTCTTCACGGTGGAATTTTAAATCTTCCGGAGGCGGAATATAAATATGAAGTCCGTGCAGTACACGATATGAAAATTATCGGAATAGACTGTCAGGAAATCGGCATGGTATCTCTTCTCCTTGGTGCTGGCAGAACTTCAAAAGATGAACCGGTAGATTTTACCGCCGGAATAGTCATGAACTGCACCACAGGCGACTGCATTTCTGTTGATGATGCCATAATGACGCTTTATTCCTCTAAGATAAGCGATTTTTCGGAGGCTTCATACCGTGCCGTAAGAGCGTTGGAATTTTGCAGAATTTAATAATTTCCTGTTGACTTTTCGGGAAATATATGCTAAAATATAATTATAACATTTTGGGAGGTATTTTTTTATGGGCTTTCTTGACCAGGTAAAAGATTTAGCCGGCAAGGTCGGCAATACCGTTGAAAAAGGTGCTAAAAGCATTTCCGACGGTTCTAAGAAAATGGCTGAAAAATCAAAGGTGAAAAGTGAAATTTCACAGGTTGAATCTGAAATGAATGCGGCTTACATCAGCATTGGAAAAGTTTATTTTGAAAAAGCTGCTGAAAATTCTGACCCCGATTGCATCAATGCAGTTGAAACTATTATTAAAAATTCCACAAGGCTTGAACAGCTCCGAAAACAGCTTGATAATCTGGAAGACAAGATAAGCTGTCAGAAATGCGGTGCAAGTCTCTCTAAAGAACAGAAGTTCTGTGATAAATGCGGCGCAAAAGTTGAAATTAAAATTGAACCAATTATCATTCCCGCCGAACAGTCAGCACCTAAGGTATGCCCTAAGTGCAATACTCCCGTTGAAGAAGACGGGCAGAAATTCTGTGAAAAGTGTGGTACAGATTTGTCAGTAACCGTTTCAGAACCTGCTCCGGTGGAAACTGAAAAATCTGCTGAAACTCCGCTTGAATCGGAAGACCAGTCATGCGGAAATAATTTATAAAATTGACCGCCGGAATATTTCCGGCGGTTTTTTTATTTTTTCTATTTACTTTTTTATGATTTTATGGTAAAATAACTTTATCGCTTTTAATTATTAAAGAAAGGATTTTTAAAATGCCAATTACTGATTTGCTTAGAAAAAACGCCGTTCAGTACGGTGATGACGTCGCACTTGTTGAGGTCAATCCTACAATAACTGAAATCAGACGTGTGACATGGAAAGAATACGAATTGATAGAACCTAACCCCCGTTGTCACTACAGACGTGAGATAACGTGGAAGGTTTTTGACGAAAAAGCTAACCGTTTTGCTAATCTTCTTCTTGAAAGAGGTGTCCGCAAGGGCGATAAAGTCGGTATACTCCTTATGAACTGTCTTGAATGGTTGCCGGTTTATTTTGGTATTCTTAAAACCGGCGCACTTGCCGTACCACTTAATTTCCGCTATACCGCCGAAGAAATCCGTTACTGCCTTGACCTTGCAGAAGTTGACGTTCTTGTTTTCGGTTCTGAATTTATCGGACGTGTAGAGGAAATAGCAGAGGAAATAAGCAGAAACCGACTTCTTTTCTATATCGGTGAGGGTTGCCCGTCTTTTGCTGAACATTATGACAGCCTTTCCGCCAACTGCCATAGTTCAGACCCTGCAATTGAAATTACCGATACCGACGATGCGGCTATTTATTTTTCGTCCGGAACTACTGGTTTTCCGAAAGCTATTCTACATAACCATGATAGCCTTATGCATTCCGCAAAAGTTGAGCAGAATCATCATGGACAGTCTAAAGACGATGTATTCTTATGTATTCCACCACTCTATCATACCGGAGCAAAAATGCACTGGTTCGGAAGTCTTATCTCCGGCGGAAAAGCTGTACTATTAAAGGGGGTCAAGCCGGAAAATATTCTCCGCACGGTATCGGAAGAACACTGCACTATTGTATGGCTTTTAGTTCCGTGGGCTCAGGATATACTTGATGCTGTAGACCGTGGCGACATCAAAATTGATGACTATAATCTTTCTCAGTGGCGGCTTATGCATATAGGCGCACAGCCCGTGCCACCATCTCTTATTGCCCGTTGGAAGAAACTTTTTCCGAATCATAAATATGATACGAATTACGGTCTCAGCGAATCAATAGGACCTGGTTGCGTACATCTCGGACTTGATAACATTCATAAGGTCGGTGCAATCGGTAAAGCAGGCTATGGCTGGGAAGTCAAGATAGTTGACGAAATCGGAAACACTATCCGCCGTGGTGAAGTCGGTGAACTCTGTGTCAAGGGCGCAGGTCTTATGACGTGCTATTATCGTGACGAAAAGGCAACCGCTGAAACTCTCCGTGGTGGCTGGCTCTTTACCGGCGATATGGCACAGGAAGACGAAGATGGCTTTATTTATCTTGTCGACCGCAAGAAAGATGTCATTATAAGCGGTGGTGAGAATCTCTATCCGGTGCAGATTGAGGACTTTTTAAGAAGTCACCCCGCTGTTAAGGACGTTGCTGTTATAGGACTTCCTGACAAGAGGTTAGGCGAAATTGCAGCGGCAATAATTTCTATAAAGGAAGATTGTCAATGCACTGAGGACGAAATAAACATATTCTGTCAGAAACTCCCACGGTACAAGAGACCACATAAAATTATCTTTGCGGACGTTCCACGTAATCCCACCGGAAAAATCGAAAAGCCAAAACTCCGTGAGATTTACTGTAAAGAGGGTCTTGTTGCCTCACAGATAAAAAACTGATTATGTTTGATTTTTCAAGAATACTGTCCGCAGAGTACGTTAAAGCCAACGGCATACTTTGGGACGAAGACCTTTTCACTTATGAAAGTTACTGGGAAAATGGTTACAACCATTATGAAAGACTTTTCGATAAGCCTATGGACGAAGGCGGTAAACCTGTTACGGCACTTATTTATGAACTTTTTTCCGACGGTACACTTTCGGATTACGCTTACTATAAAGACGGTTATAAGTACGGTGAAGACGTTAAGTTTTATAAAAGCGGTCGGGTATCAGGTTATACATTATTTATGGACAGCGAATTTTATCTTTACGAATGGTACGAAAACGGTCAGATTAAAGAATTTTTTGAACGTTACAGAGATGACAACAAATATTTTCGTCGAATGACCTGTTATGACGAAAACGGAAATAAAATCAGTAAGTCTATAAACTGTGAAGTGAATTTTTCCTACAAATACAATGAACCCGATAACAGATATGATGTTACATTTCATGATAACGGAGAGTTCAGGAAAATAATATGGAAAAATCCCGACCGTTCTACATTCTATAAATCTGCGGAATTTGACGAAAAAGGCTATCCGGTAAATTTTGAAATAAATGCTTTTTACAATCCGGAATACCGTTCTCTGAAAGACAATAAAGTGAGTTGGAATACAAAGCCGTTTGGTGATAAGTTCCGTTTTTCAGGTGGTATACTTGAATATGCGTATTCAGAAAAATATTTTTCTGCATTTACCGGAAAAGTTTATTTCTGTTATCCTACCGACGAAGTCCATAAAGTAAACGAATACGAAAAAGGCGTTCTGTACGGTGAACAGCTTGAATACTATAAAAGCGGTCAGATAGCCGAAGAGTATCATCTGACAAAAAACAGCAGACATTATGCAAAGCATTACTGGTGGTACAGAAACGGCGTATTAAAAGAAGTTGCCGAATATAAAAATGACGGTACTATATATAAAGTCACGCAGTTTGACGAAGACGGAAATAAATTGAGGTGAATATTATGAATGAGCAGGAATTTCTTGATATACAGAACTCTTTAAGGGAAAAAATAAATCTTACTGACAGTTTCAGGACTGAAGAAATTAAAACCGTCGCCGGCATAGACCTTGCATACTGGGAAAAAGACGGTCTGGAATATGCCGTCTGCTGTATAGTTGTTATTGACTATAAAACACATGAAATTCTTGAAAAAAAGCAGTCCCACGGAAAAATTGAAGTCCCATACATTGCCGGATTCCTTGCATTCCGTGAGCTGCCACTTATTCTTGAAACGGTTAAAAAACTGGATATTCAGCCGGATTTGTTCATGTTTGACGGCAACGGAACACTACACCCACGTAATATGGGTATTGCCACCCATGCTTCTTTTTACCTGAAAAAAGCTTGTATCGGTGTGGCAAAAAGCTATTATCGTGTCCGTAAGGGTCTTGATTATTCTGAACCTGATTCATCTGCCGGAAGTTTCACTGATATAGTATGCGATGGAAAAATTTACGGAAGAGTTCTCCGTACACATACCGGAGTAAAGCCCGTTTTTGTTTCCGCCGGAAATTTCATATCTCTTGATACCGCAACTCGTATAACTATGGAACTTACCGGAAAAGAAAGTCATATTCCCGTACCTACAAGGCTTGCCGACCTTGAAACCCATACGGCACGGCAACTATTAAAAATTAATAATTCATAATTATGATTATATAAGAAAAGAGATTTTTTTATGAATAAAATTTATCCCTATGAACGTAAAGTATATTATTATGAAACGGACAGAATGGGTATAGTCCATCATTCAAACTATATAAGGATTTTTGAGGAAGCAAGAATGAATTTCATGGCACAGGCTGGACTTTCCTATGAAGAAGTTGAATCCGCCGGTGTGATGATGCCTATTTTAAAAGTCGAATGTCATTATAAAAAGCCTCTTGCCTATAATGAACCGTTTTCCGTCCGGTCTGAAATAACAAAGTGCAATGGCACTACAATCAGCATTGATTATACGATAACAAGCAGGAAAACCGGCGAAATCTGTATAACCGGAAGTTCGTTCCAGTGCTTTACTGATATGAATATGAAACCCATACGCATACGGCATACACACCCCGAAATATACAAGTTCTTTACGGAACACGTCGGTTATAGAATCACGGAATAATTTTTACAGTTTACGGTTGAATTTTCAGGCATAATATGGTATAATATATATTAAAATCAGAAAGGAGAAATCAGAATGGCAATAACAGAGGCAGTTGAAAATTATCTTGAAACTATACTTATTCTTTCACAGAAACAACCGAATGTCCACGCAATAGATATATGTTCATATCTTGGCTACTCACGTCCGACTATTTCAATAGTTCTTAAGAAAATGAAAGAGAGCGGTCTTGTTTTCGTCGATGATGACAACCGTATAACTCTTACCGAAAAGGGCAGGGAGGTTGCAGAAAATATCTATGACAGGCATACTATTCTTTCGGAACTTTTTATGATGTTAGGAGTTTCACACGATACCGCCGTTGAGGACGCTTGCAAAATTGAACACGACCTCTCAGAAGAAACTTTTAAACTTCTCAAGGCACATTATTTTGAACTTTTAGCAGACAAGAAACACTGATTTCTTTCAGGAGGATATAATGAACAGATACGAAACTTTCAGGGAAAAATATCCCGTATTCATATATAAATCCTTTAAGATAACTGAAAATGCAGACACTGTTGAAATAAGCTATGAATTTTCAATACCGGAACTGGTGGACTTCAGACCTTCATGGAGTTTTCCTAAACCGCACGTGACTGTATCGGACGATATTATTTTTAAAAATCTTGCTTTTTCGCTGGGTATGGCAGAGGCAGTAAGCTACTGGAAAGCTGTATGTTCTCCGGAATTTCGCATAGAATGCGGTGCACTCTCACCGGAGCAGGTGCAGTGGTGGAAAAAATTATACTTCATGGGCTTAGGTGAGTTTTTTTACGTCAATGGCATAAACGCTGATTTCAATAATTTTATTGAAATAAAATCATGCGGAAGTTTTTCCGGTGATAATATAAAACGTCCTGAACTTTCGGGCTGTCTTGTTCCTGTCGGTGGCGGTAAGGATTCCGCATTGACGCTTGAAACTCTCACCCGTGCAGGCGAAAAATGCAGATGTTACGGTATAAATAAAAGAAACTCCATAACCGAAACGGTCACGACTGCCGGACTTCCCGAAAATGCACTTATCACGGCACGCCGGAATTTTGACCGCTCTTTAGTCGACTACAATAAAAAAGGATTCCTGAACGGTCATACACCGTTTTCATCGGTGGTAGCGTTTTCTGCTGAAATAACGGCATATCTTCACGGGCTGAAATACATTGTCCTTTCCAACGAATCAAGTGCAAATGAAAGTACGGTCATCGGACAGAATGTCAATCATCAGTATTCAAAAAGTTTTGAATTTGAGAGGGATTTTCACGAATATGAAGAAAAGTATTTAAAGACGGGAATTTATTATTTCAGTTTTTTGCGTCCGCTTTCGGAATTTCAGATAGCCGGAATGTTTTCCGCCCACAGAAAATATTTATCAGTATTCAGGAGCTGTAACCTTGGCGGTAAAGTCTCACCGGATATATGGTGCGGTGAATGTCCTAAATGTCTGTTCGTGAGTCTGATATTGTCGCCGTTCCTTACAGATGACGAACTGACCGGAATTTTCGGCAAGGATTTACTCAATGACAGGTCAATGACGGAATATTTTACGGAACTTATCGGTAAATCTGAACATAAACCATTTGAGTGTGTCGGCAGTGTCGACGAAGTGAATTTAGCCGTATCGCTTGCAATACGGAAACGGGACGGCGAAAAACTCCCATTGCTGTTTGAACGTTACAAGGAACAGGGCTTTTATAATCCGGAAAACCTTGACGAAAAATATAACGAATACTGTAAATATTTCAGCTCTGAAAATCTTCTTCCGGAGAGTTTCCGGAAAATACTTCTGAATGAAATGGAGAGACTTTTTTGAATAAATTCATTGAATATCTTAAAAATTATACTGATAATAAATCTATATGTATACTCGGCTTCGGACGTGAAGGGAAATCGACTTACAGGCTTATTGAAAAATACTGTACGCCCGAATCTGTTACAATTGCAGACCTTAACCCCCTGAATAATCCGCCGGAAAACGTCAGAATAATTACCGGTGAAAATTATCAGAAATCGCTTGATGATTTTGATATAGTTTTCAAGTCCCCTGGGATTGTCCTTGAAAAAAATCCCACTTACCTGAAATGCGAAATTACTTCTGAAACACAAGTATTTTTCACTGTCTACAGGGAGCAGATTATAGGAATTACTGGTACTAAGGGAAAAAGTACGGTATCTTCACTTATTTATCATATACTTAAAGCATCCGGAAAAGATACCTATCTTGTCGGAAATATCGGCGTGCCGGTTTTCGATATTGCAGAGGACGTTAAAGAACATACTATTATAGTATGCGAATTATCATGTCATCAGCTTGAATATATGACGGTTTCGCCCACAACGGCGGTTTTCCTCAACCTCTATGAAGAACATCTTGACCATTACGGCACTATGGAAAACTACTACAACGCAAAGAAAAATATCTATCTTCACCAGGAAGAATATGACTGTCTGCTGATTAACAGCGATATTGGAACGGGATATACTCAGGCGGCTTATGAATATACAATATCCGCCGAAAATCCGGACGCTGATATTTACGTTTACAGCGGTATTCCGGGAAAAATTCACATTCATTATACCAGCGGTTACGACAGTATCAATATCCCCACCGACAACATAAAACTGTTAGGTGTTCACAACCATTATAATATAGCTGTTGCGTATTTTGTAACGTCTTTCCACGTGGAACGCGAGGAAATTGAAAAGGCGTTAATTACGTTCAATCCGCTTGCACACCGCCTTGAATACGTGGATACTGTTGACGGAGTACGTTATTATGACGATTCTATTTCAACGGCTTGTGCCACTGCTATTGAGGCTATAAAAAGCGTTCCGAATGCCGAAACTATTCTTATTGGCGGTATGGACAGGGGCATTGACTATATGCCACTGATTGAGTTCCTGAATACTTGTCAAGTCAATGTTATATGTATGGAGACTTCCGGAAAACGCATATATGATACTATAAAAAATATAGATTTCAATAATCCTGAACGGGTATATTACGTGCAACATCTTGATGAAGCTGTGAAACTCGCCCATGAAATAACGTCCTCCGGAAAAAGCTGTGTGATGTCTCCGGCATCGGCAAGCTATGGAATTTTCAAAAACTTTGAGGAGCGTGGAGACGTTTTCAAGAAACTTATTGCAGGTCTAAAAAATGAATGAACTGATTAAAAACATCGACAGACTTCATACCACTGAACTCGGTATTATTAGGATTAAAAAAAATCTGTCGCTTAAAACTGATAACGTTGTTGAATTTTGCAGGGAAAAAATTCTTGACACCCGTGCGGTTATTGAAAAATCGGGCAAAAACTGGTATATAACTATTGAAAACTGTCGTATAACTGTAAATTCAACAAGTTATACAATTATCACAGCACATAAAATTGGCTCTTGACTTTTTCCGGAAAATGATGTATAATATATAAGTAGAATTTTTCCGGACAGGAGTGGAATTATGGAAAAACATCGCCAGATAGCCTTTATTTCGGCTTTTATACTCGCACTCGTAATCATGATGGCGGGCAAGGCTTGTACCGACAGCACTATGAAAAAACACAGTCAACCGGTACAAAAAGGTACTCAGCAGAGTATACCGGCGAATAACAATAATAGTTATAACAATTACAATAATGGCTATAATAATACCCCTCAACAGACTACTATTCCGGAACAGACCTCCCCGCCCGTGAATTATATTACTAATATGCTCGGGGAAATTGTTGGCACTGAAGTAATTGAAACTATTCCGGAAATTCAGACGACTACTCAGGAACTTTCTATTCTTGAACAGTACAACGCCGGTAAACAACAGAATAATAACGATATTCCGGCAAAAAATAACAATAATTATCAGACACCGTCTGAAATTCATATCACTATACGTTAATTATGGAGGTTAAAAATGGTTAATATCGAAATGGAAAACGGAAAAAATATAAAGATTGAACTTTATCCGGAAATCGCACCCATTACGTGTGAAAATTTTGAAAGACTCGTAAAAGATGGTTTTTATGATGGTCTTACATTTCATAGAGTAATATCTGGCTTTATGATTCAGGGTGGCTGTCCACTTGGTACAGGCACAGGTGGTCCGGGCTGGAACATAAAGGGCGAGTTTTCCTCAAACGGCGTAAAAAATGACCTCAAGCACACAAGAGGCGTTATTTCTATGGCACGTTCCATGATGCCAGATTCTGCCGGCTCACAGTTTTTTATCATGCATCAGGACGCACCACATCTTGACGGTCAGTATGCGGCTTTCGGCAAAGTCGTTGAGGGTATGGACGTTGTCGACGAAATAGCAGGCGTACAGACAAATTATAATGATATGCCACTTACGCCACAGGTTATGAAAAAAGTCACAATCGAATGATAAAAAGTGCCGGATTTGATTTCCGGCATTATTTCTGAAAGGAGCGATTTTATGCTATATATCGGCTGTCATCTTTCGGCATCTAAGGGCTATGCGGAAATGGCAAGACAAGCTGAAAAAATCGGAGCGAATACTTTTGCATTCTTTACAAGAAATCCCCGTGGAAGCTCCGTAAAGGCGGTAAATCCTGCGGACGTTGCGGAATTTCTGAAAATTTCAAAGAATTTTGGAAAACTTGTCGCACACGCACCCTATACGCTTAACCCGTGTGCCGCTGACGAAAAAATAAGGGATTTTGCACGCTCTGCAATGGCGGACGACCTCAGACGCATGGAAAATATCCCGAATAATTACTATAATTTCCACCCTGGCTCACACGTGAAACAAGGGGCGGACATCGGCATTGAATTAATCGCAAAACTGCTGAATGATGTTCTCACACCGGAGCAATCAACAATTGTACTCCTTGAAACTATGGCGGGAAAAGGTTCGGAAGTCGGGAAGTCTTTTGAAGAGTTAAGGGCAATTATTGACTGTATACAGCTTAAAAATAAAATCGGTGTATGCCTTGATACGTGTCATATATGGGACGGCGGTTATGATATTGTCAACAATCCTGACGGCGTTTTTGAGGAGTTTGATAAAATCATAGGTCTTGACCACCTGAAAGCTATTCACCTGAATGACAGTCTAAATCTGTGTGGTTCACATAAGGACAGGCACGCTAAAATCGGTGAGGGTCATATAGGTGCGGACGCACTTGTTAAATTTATTAATCGTCCAGAAGTAAAGGGGCTTCCAGTTATTCTGGAAACGCCTAACGATATGGACGGTTATGCCCGTGAGATAAAATTTTTACGTGAAAACTACAGCGACTGAAAAAAGACCGCACATTATGTGCGGTCACGGTTTTTTACCGATTGGCTGAAATGTTCCACGTGGAATATTCAGAAATTTTCAGTCAACTTTTACGATTGTACCGTAAAGTTCACGGGGGGCGCCTACTGCATTTGATTCGTCCGTATCAATGTGCATAGCACGTGCGTATTTTTCGGAAACACGGCATACAACGTCACCGAGAATTGCGCTTCTTTCAGGAGTTTCAAGTTTTACCCATACAACCTGTTTATCGGTCACGCCGAGTTCTTCAGCATCAGCTGGTGTAAGGTGAATATGTCTTTTTGCGACAATAACGCCCTCTGAAATTTCAACTTCACCTGCTGGTCCTATCAGCTTGCAAGCGCCTGAACCGGCAATATCTCCGGATTCCTTGACGGGTGCAACAATACCTATTGAACGTGCGTCAGTGGCGGAAAGTTCCACCTGTGTTTCCGGACGTACAGGACCTAAAATTGAAACGCCGGCGAGTTCTTTTTTAGAACCTACAACGGTTACTCTTTCTTCACAAGCGAACTGTCCAGGCTGTGAAAGGTCTTTTTTCTTGGTGAGTTCATAGCCCTTGCCGAAAAGTATTTCAAGATGTTCCTGTGTAACATGGACGTGACGGGCAGAAGTTTCAACTATAAATTTTTCTGACATTTTAAATTCCTCCATAAATTTTTCCGGTCAGACCGGTTCTTTAAATATATTCTACACCTTTTTTGAAAGAACGTCAAGAGGTATATGGGAATTTTTGTCAGAAATAATGTTATCATGCACAAACAACAGGGCATAAAAAAAGCGTCCCGAAGAGGAGTCGAACCTCCGGCCTGCTGCTTAGGAGGCAGCCGCTCTATCCTACTGAGCTATCGGGACATCTTCTATATTATACCACTACTTTTTGTAAAAATCAAGTATTCTGAAAAAAATTTTATTTTTTAACTGAATATTTTCATGATTGACATTTTTTTTCTTTCTGATATAATAGTATATAGAAAAGGAAGTGAATATCATGGAGGAAGTAACAACGGCTTTTACAGAAACTACTACCGAACCCATCATAAACGCCGTCGAAACCATACAGGAACAGGTTAATAAGGCGTCAAGCGTATTTTCCGGAATGGCTAAATATTTTACAAGCCTTATGCCGTCGCTTATAACGGCTGTCATAGTACTTATACTTGGTGTTCTTATTTCAAGACTTATTGCACGGCTTTCCGCAAAGGCTCTCAAAAAATCCACCATTGACAGCGGTGCAAAAAGTTTTTTAGTATCGCTTATCAGAATATTATTATATGTTGTCGTGGTAATTATGGCGTTGTCGGTGTTGAATGTACCTATGTCGTCTATAATAACAATATTCGGTGCTGCCGGACTTGCGGTCAGCCTTGCATTGCAGAACTGTCTTTCCAATCTGTGCGGCGGGTTTATTATTCTTTTTTCAAAGCCCTTTACAGTCGACGATACAATAGAACTTGATGGCACTATAGGAAAAGTCAGCGCTATAAGCATTCTGTATACGAAAATAAAGACTTTCGACGGAAAAACGGTTTTCATTCCTAACGGTAAAATTTCGGACGCAAAAATAATCAATTACACTGAAAGTCCGGAGCGTCGTATTGACCTG
Organism: Alistipes senegalensis; assembly: GCA_023665275.1. Taxonomy (GTDB): domain Bacteria; phylum Bacillota; class Clostridia; order Oscillospirales; family Ruminococcaceae; genus Ruminococcus. The sequence goes on from JAMPEF010000003.1 coordinate 70,064, forward strand.
AAATTTGACATAAGCTATTCCGGTGACTATGAAAAGGCAAGACTTGTCATCATGAATATACTTGAAAATGACCCGTACATTCTTGAAACTCCTGCTCCTGTCGTGAGAATGTCCGCACATAAGGAAAGTTCAGTGGAAATTGATACGCTTGTATGGGTTGCAAACGAAAACTATAATTCCGTCCGGTACAGCATTCTTGAAAATGTAAAATCCGCATTCGACAGGGAAAATATAGAAATACCATTCAATCAGCTTGATGTACACATTAAGGAGTAATTTTTATGGGAAAAACCGGAAAAAGAAAACTTTCAAAAGCTGGAAAGCGTTTTATCCGTATGGTTTTATTTATATTATTTGTTTTCATTGTATGGTGGTACAATAATTATACTCTTAAGACTAATCATGTTGAACTCACTTCCGCAAAAATAACAAATCCGGTGCGCATTGCCGTTATAAGTGATACCCATTCAACAAAACACGGCATAAGTAATAAAACTATTCTTAACCGTGTCAGACACACAAAGCCCGATATTGTACTTATAGTCGGCGATATGTACACAAACGGCAGTCCGCAGGAAATAATGCAGATACCCGTTGACCTTACCGCTGATATAATTTCGGCTGGATTTCCGGTTTATTTCGTTACCGGAGACCATGACACAGACCAGTTATATATTGATTCAATGGTACAGACCGGTGCGCATCTTATGAATTATAATTCCGATATTATAAATATAAACGGTAGTAATATACAGCTTTTCGGAATAGATAATGTTTATTATTCGCCGACTTTCAATCTGCATAACGCCTTTTCGATAAATCCCGAATGTTACAGTATTTTAATGGCGCATATCCCTAACTATGAAAAATTTGCGACGTTTGGCACTGACCTTACAATATGTGCCGATACACACGGTGGTATGGTTCAGCTTCCGTTTCTGGGCGCTATGATAGATTCCGGAAGTATGCAGCTTTTTCCGGAACTGCATGGAAAAGAAGTCTATGACAAGGGCTTTTTTGACTATGCAGGCGGAACTATGTTTATAACTTCCGGTATAGGTGTATCACCTGCTCCGGTGCGTTTCAATAACCGTCCGGAAATAGTAATCATGGATATTAAAAGCGAGGTGGAATAAATGTATACAGATATAGCCATAGTCGGTGGTGGAGCATCCGGATATGCGGCGGCAATTTCGGCAGCTGAAACTTTTCCGGCGTGTGATATTTTAATTGTAGAAAGGCTTTTCCGGACAGGTAAAAAAATTATTGCCTCCGGAAACGGAAAGTGTAATCTGAGTAATAAAAAAATTTCAGCGGAAAATTATCACGGTTCTGTCAACGCCATGGAGATTATCAGAAAAACTCCCGATTATTACGAATTTTTCACGGAGGGTATGGGTGTTATGTGTGCTTTCGGCAGTGAGGGCAGAGAGGGTGGAATTTATCCACGGAGCAACAGCTCTACTACAATTGTTAACGCTTTCCGACTGAAGCTTGATTCTCTGGGCGTCCGTGAAGTATGTGATTTTAAGGTTGAAAGCATAAGTTATCATAATAATAAATATATTCTTAAATCAAAGAATGATGAAATTATATGCAGAAAAGTAATAATAGCCGCCGGAGGTTATGCCGGAACTTCTTTCGGGACGGACGGCACAATATTGAGAATGTTTAGGGAGATGGGCTATAAAGTTTCAAAGATATGTCCGGCTGTTGCCTCCCTGAGAGTAAATCCGGAATGTCTTAAAGGTCTCAAGGGCGTAAGGGTAAAGGGGAAAATTTCAGCTGTTTCATGTGGAAAAACTCTCCGGACGGAATACGGTGAAATGCAGTTCAATGAAAATAATATCTCCGGAATATGCGTTTTCAATCTGGCTTATCTTTTCAGGGATTATGAAGGGAAATTTTCCCTACGTGCTGATTTGCTACCGGATATAAGCCACAACGAAATTACAGAATATCTTGAAAAAATCCGTGAAGACCGTGCAGAAAATCCATTAGAAGAACTTCTGACCGGAGTGTTTGTAAAAAATCTTGCCTTATGGCTTATAAAAAATGCCGTACATAGACCGGTTACGGAAAAAATTTCAACTCTTACCGACAAGGAAGTAAAAAAATTATCGGATTTGGTAAAAAATCTTGAATTTGAAGTCACGGGGTGTTCACCGTGGCAGAACTCACAAGCAACTTGCGGCGGTATTCATGCGGACTGCATAAATGAAAATCTTGAATCAAAACTACATAAGGGTGTTTATTTCTGTGGGGAAATTCTCGATACGGTCGGCGACTGTGGTGGATATAATCTCCAGTGGGCGTGGTCATCGGGTGTATGGGCTGGCAGAAAATGTGGGGAATCCCTGAAAGGCGGTAGGAAATGCTGAGAATAAATAATATCCGTGTACCGCTTGATTTTGATTTTTCGGAACTGGAAAATTTATGTCTGAAAAAACTGAAAATTTCTTCCGGAAATCTCGTCAGCGTGAGGCTTGCAAAAAAATCGGTTGATGCACGCAAGAAAACAGATGTTCACTTTATAATATCGCTTGACATTGAAGTGAAAAATGAAGAAAAAGTCTTGAAAACTGTGAAAAATGCCGTGAAAACCGAAAAATTTATATATAATCCCGAAAAACTGTCCGGAAATTTTAGGCGTCCGGTAGTTGTGGGATTCGGTTCAGCCGGAATGTTTGCGGCGCTGGTGCTTGCAATGTCGGGAGCTTGTCCGCTAGTTCTTGAGCGTGGGTCGGACGTCGATTCCCGACGCATGACGGTGGAAAATTTTCGCTCCGGTGGTGCTCTCAATCCGGAATGTAATGTACAGTTCGGTGAGGGCGGAGCAGGCACATTCTCCGACGGCAAACTTACAACCGGCATAAAAAACAAAAGAATTGACTGGATTCTTGAAAAATTTGTTGAATTTGGTGCACCTGAAGAAATATTATATCTTGCCAAAGCACATATTGGTACTGATAAACTACTTAAAGTTGTGAAGAATATCCGCACGGAAATTACAAGGCTTGGCGGAGAAGTCATTTTCAATGCTAAATTCTGCGATTTTCAGGTACAAAATGACCACATTTCAGAAGTGACATACTCCGATGGTGAAAGTTTACATACGATTAAAACAAATAACTTAATTCTTGCCTCCGGACATAGCGCACGGGACGTTTTCGAACTTTTAAATAATAAAAAAATTTCGCTTTCGGCTAAAAATTTTTCCGTTGGCGTGAGAATCGAACATCCACGCCGTGACATTGACCGTGATATGTACGGGGATTTTGCAGGTCATAAAGCCCTGAAATCCGCCGATTACAAGCTGGTGGCGCACCTCCAGAATGGTCGCACGCTTTATACGTTCTGTATGTGTCCAGGTGGAGAGGTTATAGCGGCGTCTTCGGAGGAAAACGGCCTTGTTGTCAACGGTATGAGCTGTTTTGCCCGAAATGCTGAGAACTCCAACAGCGCCTTGCTTGTCGGGATAAGTCCGGAGGATTTCGGCAGTAGTGATGTTCTCGCCGGAATGTGTTTTCAGCGTGAAATAGAGGAAAAAGCCTTTATCGCCGGCGGAAGTGACTACTCTGCACCAATAACGCTTGTCGGGGACTTCTTAGAAGGGAAATTATCCGAAAAACTGGGCGAAATTATACCTTCATATCGTCCGGCGGTAAAATTCGCACGTCCGGAGGAATATTTACCAGATTTCGTATGTGAAACGCTCCGGAAAGGCATAATTGAAATGGGCAAAAAAATAAAATCTTTTAATAATCCGTCGGCGATTTTGACCGGCGTTGAAACTCGGAGCAGTTCGCCGGTGCGTGTCAACAGGGGCGAAAATTTCCAGTCTTTAAGCCTCAAAGGGCTTTTCCCGTGCGGCGAAGGCGCTGGTTATGCCGGCGGTATAATGTCGGCGGCGGTGGATGGTATGCAGTGTGCTGAATCTGTTATTGAAAATTTGAAAGGAGAATAACTTATGAAAATAAATATTACAGGCGGAGAAATGTCCAGTCAAGAAATAGATGAATATATAAAATATGTGAATTATAAATATTCGGGAAGACAAATAAAACAGCTTGATATTATTATTGACGGAGAATTTGTTGACTTGAAATGCTACTTTAAAGATACGGATTTCCAGCATGCTTATCGCTCTGCTGACTATCTTGTCAACGACATGGAAAAGCTCAATGACGCAAAACAGGCGGAATTTTCACAGAAAAAACGCCATAAGGTCTAAGGAGATTTTTAATGAATTTAACTAATATAAAAACCGTTAAAGAAATAATGTCAAGACATGGTTTCAGCTTTTCAAAAGGTCTCGGACAAAATTTTATAATAAATCCCGAAATATGCCCTAAAATCGCTGAAAACGGCAACGCACAAAAAGGGTTCGGAATACTTGAAATAGGTACGGGCGTGGGAGTTCTCACGGCGGAACTCGCCAGACGTGCCGACAAGGTAACGGCAATCGAAATAGATGCACGTCTTATGCCGGTTCTTGCCGAAACACTGGCAGATTTTAATAACATAAAAGTGATAAACGAGGACGTAATGAAAGCCGATTTGAAAAAAATAATCGCTGAGGAGTTCGCAGGGCTTCGGGTGGCAGTTTGCGCCAATCTGCCGTATTATATCACGTCTCCGGTCATCATGCGGCTGCTTGAAAGCAGACTTTCAATCGAATCTGTAACGGTTATGGTTCAGAAAGAGGCGGCGCAGAGAATTTGTGCGGAAGTCGGTTCTCGTGAAGCCGGTGCTATCACCGTTGGCGTGAATTATTACGGCACTGCACGCCAGCTTTTCAGCGTATCACGGGGGAATTTCATGCCTGCACCAAATGTGGATTCGGCGGTTATAAAAATCGATATAAACCAGCAGTACCGTCTTGAACCCGACGTCGAAAAGTTCTTTTTTAGGCTTGTTAAAGCCGGTTTTTCGCAGCGGCGCAAGACTGTTGCCAACGCTGTTTCGGCACAGATGGGTATTCCGAAAGAGATGGTTTATACAGCTCTCAAAAATATCGGACTACCGGAAAATATCCGCATGGAGTCGCTGAAAATGGAAAATATTATTGATTTTTCGGAAAAATTGAGAGGTGCGGTCTGAAATGGGGAAACTATATGGTGTAAGCGTCGGGGCTGGTGACCCTGAACTTATGACTATCAAATCTGCCCGAATAATATCGGAAACTCCGGTTATAGCCGTGCCGGAAACGTCAGGAAAATCACTGGCGTTATCAATAGCTGAAAAAATCATTGACTTTTCAGATAAGACTATTATTAATTTTAATTTTCCTATGAACAAAAATAAAAAAATTCTTGCTGAAAATTATGACAGAATTTCTGAAAAAATCTGCTGTGAACTCGCAAAAAATGATGTTGCTATGCTTAGTATCGGCGATATATCGGTATATTCGACGTTTGGTTATGTGGCAGAGCGTGTTATTTCAAGGGGATTTGCTGTGGAGGTCTGTTCGGGTGTGCCGAGTTTCTGTGCGGCGGCAGCACGTGTTGTCAAACCACTTGTGCGTGAGAGCGAAAACCTCCATATAATTCCGTATAACAGGGAAAAAATCGAAAAATGCGATTTTTCCGATGGTACGTATGTTATAATGAAATGTGGGAAAAATTCTCCGGAACTTGTTAAAATTCTTAATGAAAAAGGTCTTACAGACAGAGCGTTTGTGGTGGAAAACTGTGGACTTCCAGACGAACACATATATATTAACTTACAAGATATAAATAATTACAGTTATTTTACTTTATTTATAATAAAAAAGCAGCTATGAATAATATTTATATATATAAAAACGGTCATAAAATGCGGTGCGGATATACTACAGGTTCTTGTGCTGCCGGAGCTACCAAAGCAGCGGCGGAAATGCTTTTCAGTGGGAAAATTATAAAAAATATAAACTTATTGACTCCTAAGAAAATTATGCTTGAACTTGTCATAAATGACCAGAAAATAGGCGAAAAAACTTTGTGTAGTGTCGTGAAAGACGGCGGAGACGACCCCGATGCAACCGATGGAATAAAAATTTTTTCGGAAGTCAGTTTGATTCCCTACGGCGTGGAAATTTCCGGTGGTGAGGGTATCGGTGTAGTGACGAAATCCGGTCTTGACCAGCCACAAGGAGAGTGGGCTATAAACACAATCCCCCGAAAAATGATTAAATCAGCGCTTGCCGAAATTGCCCGAAAATACAACTATTCCGGCGGTTTCAAGGTTGTTTTAAGCGCTCCGGAGGGGCAAACAATCGCTTTGAAAACCTACAATCCAAGAATGGGCATCGAGGACGGAATTTCCATTATTGGCACGTCCGGAATCGTTGAGCCGATGAGCAGTGCGGCTCTTGTCGAGACTATCCGCACGGAAGCAAGAATAAAACATATGTCCGGTGAAAAAAATATGGTTCTTACGCTGGGAAATTACGGTGATGATTTTTTACGTGCAGAAATGTCGCTTTTGGCTGAAAACAGCATAAAATGCAGTAATTTTATAGGCGATGCTATTGAAATCGGCATGGAAATGAATTATGAAAATATTTTAATTATAGGGCATATCGGTAAACTTGTAAAGCTGGGCGCTGGAATTATGAACACACATTCAGGCTGTGCAGACGGTAGAATGGACGTTCTCGTTACGTGTGGAGTGCTTGCCGGCGTAAATTCCAATATTCTGCGGAAAATACCGTATTGCGCTACGGTAGATTCTGCGCTTGATATACTCAAAGAGACGGATTTTCTGTGGCGTACTATGAAAATTCTTTCTGGAAAAGCTGACTATTATCTTAAATCAAAAGTATATAATAAAATAAATATTGGTGCTGTTATGTTTTCTTATAAACATGGAATACTTGTTAAAACTGATAGTGCTAACAGAATAATTAAAAATCTGACCGAAAGGACTTGAAAAAATGGTGAATTTTGTCGGGGCTGGCTGCGGTGCGCCTGACCTTATAACCTTGCGTGGAAAACGTCTGATAGAACAGGCTGACGTGCTGATTTATGCCGGTTCTCTGGTAAATCCCGAACTTCTGAATTACGCCCGTCCAGATTGCGAAATACACAACAGCGCATTTATGACGCTTGAACAGGTCATTGAAGTTATGGAGCGTTTCCGTAAAAAGAACGTCGTGCGGCTGCATACCGGTGACCCATCCATTTATGGCGCAATCCGTGAACAAATGGACAGGCTTTTAGAACTGGGCATAGAATACGATGTCTGCCCTGGTGTGAGTTCTTTTTGTGGTGCGGCGGCGTCACTTCGGGCTGAATACACGCTCCCGTGTGTATCGCAAACTGTTATAATAACTCGCATGGCTGGAAGAACACCCGTTCCAGAAAGCGAAAGCATTGAAAAACTTGCCGCACATCATTCCACGATGGTGGTATTTTTAAGCGTCGGCATGACCGCTGAACTTTCTGAAAGGCTTATTTCAGGTGGTTACAGCCCGAAAACTCCGGCGGCTATAGTCTATAAGGCGACGTGGGCGGACGAGAAAATAATGCGCTGTACGGTCGGCACACTGGCGGAAACTGCCCGAAAAAACGGCATAACCAAAACCGCATTAATAACTGTCGGCGATTTTCTGGGCGATGATTATTCGCTTTCAAGGCTTTATGACGCAAATTTCACGACGGAGTACCGAAAATGAATATTTTAATAGTTTCGCTTACGGAAAAAGGACGCATTTTATCTAGAAAAATTCCTGATTTACTGAGAGATTTTCATAATTTCAAGCGATATTGTTTCCGGAAACATACGGACAATTGCGCTGAATCTTTTGACAATTTATCGGAACTTATCGGAAAAAATTTTAATATTTACGACGGCATTATATTTATATGTTCGTGTGGTATTGCAGTTAGAGTTATTTCGCCGCATATCATATCAAAAGTCACTGACCCTGCTGTTATCGTCATTGACGACAGCGGAAAATTTATCATTCCGGTGTTGTCGGGTCATATCGGAGGCGCTAACAGGCTTTCGGAAATTCTTGCCGAAAAACTGAGTGCTATCCCTGTTATAACAACCGCTACCGATACCGGAAGCAGATTCTCTCCCGATAGTTTTGCTGTAGCAAATAACCTTTTTATTGAAGATATTAAAATTTCAAAAATTATAGCTTCAGAAATACTTGATAATAAAAAAATAGGTCTTAAAAGCGATTATAAATATATTAATATTCCACCGGAAATAACTTCTGACAAAAATTGCAGTATCGGAATATATATAGGAAACAGTAATATAAAGCCTTTTCCTGTAACTCTTCGGCTTATCCCGAAAAATATAGTCATCGGGGTGGGGTGCAGACGTGGTACGCCTTGCGGAATTATTGAAAAACGTATTAATGAAAGTCTGATTTCTGCCGGAATATCGCCGGAAAGAGTGTCAGGGCTTGCGACTGTTGATATAAAATCCGGAGAAACCGGTATTCTTGAGTATTGTAGAAAGAAAAAAATTATTCCGGAGTTCTACAGCGCTGAAGAACTTATGGCGGTGTCGGGCGAGTTTACTTCTTCGGATTTTGTCCGGAAAACTACCGGTGCGGATAATATCTGTGAACGCAGTGCGGTAAAATCCGGCGGAAGGCTTATTATCGGGAAAAATTCCGGTGAGGGCGTGACCGTTGCAGTGGCTGAAAAAGATTTTATTATTGATTTTGAGAGGAAAATTTTATGAAATTATTTGTTGTGGGGTTCGGAGGCGGAAACCTCCGGAATATGACGTCAGAGGCGGCGGAGGCTATTGCAAAAAGTAAAATTATAGTCGGTTATAACGTCTATACGGATTTGATTAAAAAAATTTTTCCGGAAAAAGAATACATTTCAACAGGAATGACAAAGGAAACTGAACGTGTCAGAATTGCCCTGAATAAAGCCAAAAATGAAGATATCTCAATAGTTTGCAGCGGCGACAGCGGTATTTATGGCATGGCTGGACTTGCACTTGAAATGTCCGTAAACTATCCGGAAGTGGAAATTGAAATAGTCTCCGGAGTTACGGCGGCGGTCAGCGGAGGTGCGGTACTTGGTGCGCCTCTCACGCATGATTTTGCAGTTATAAGCCTTTCTGACCTGCTCACGCCGGCGGAAAAAATTGCCCGTCGCCTGCGTTGTGCATCTGAGGCGGATTTTACAATAGTGCTTTATAATCCGTCGTCGAAAAAGCGTCCGGACTATCTGAAAAAAGCTTGTGAAATCATGCTTGAATACAAGTCGCCGGAGACGGTCTGTGGTTACGTCCGGAATATCGCCCGTGACGGTCAGGAAAGCAGAATTTTAACGCTTGCGGAGCTTGCAGAAACAAGTGTTGATATGTTCACAACGATTTTTATCGGGAACTCCGAAACCAGGGCTATAAATGGCAAAATGGTTACGCCGAGGGGGTATGCAGATGTCTGAAATAATAATATTCGGCGGAACGGCTGAGGGTCGTCGGTTAGCCGAATACTGTGCCGAAAATCGCATAAATGCCGACGTCAGCGTGACGACTTCTTACGGTGCGGAACTTCTTCCGGAAAGTCCATACATTAAAAAAATCATCGGAAAAATGGACGAGTTTCAGATGACAGAACTTTTCAGAAAAAACAAGTACCACTATATAATCGACGCCACGCACCCTTACGCCGTCGAAGTGACAAAAAATATAAAGTCGGCCAGTACGGAAATGGGCGGTTATATGCGGATTTTAAGGGAAAATACTGAGCCGTGCGGTACTGTTGCCGACAGTATGAATGATATTGTAAAATTACTTAATCAGAATAATAAAACAATTCTTTCAACACTTGGAAGCAAGGAACTTCCGGAACTGACCAAAGTAAAAAATTTCCGTGAGCGCATATGGCTCAGAGTTCTTCCCGCTGAAAATATAGCCGATTTCTGCGTAAATCTTGGCTATGACAAAAATAAAATCATTCTTGAAAAGGGCGCATTTACTGAAGAACGCAATATCTTTCATATAAATATAAGCGGTGCAGAAGTTCTTTTAACGAAACAAACCGGCGCTACCGGTGGTTATCCGGAAAAAATTTCCGCCTGTCAGAAGTCCGGAATTGAAATAATCACGCTGAAAAGACCCGTTGAAGGGGGATATAGCATGGAATATGTTAAAAATTTAATAAATAAATGTAAAAATAAAATTTATATTGTCGGTACGGGCATGGACGGTGCAAAAACTCTGACATATCAGGCGTTTGAAATTATAAAATCCGTTGATATTTTAATAGGTGCAGAACGCATTTTAAAACCGTTTGCGTATCTGAAAAAGACCGTTTTTACAGAATACAGGACAGAAAAAATAATACAGTATATAAATAATAATCACGGCAAGACAATGGTTGTTTTAATGTCCGGCGACTGTGGATTTTACAGCGGTGCGGAAAAACTTTCCGGACTGCTTGGCGGTGAGTGTGAGATTATCTGCGGAATTTCAACACCCGTTTATCTATGTTCAAAAATCGGCAGAAAATGGGAAAATATGAAGTTTATCAGTCTGCACGGCAAGGAAAACAATATAGCCGTGAACGTCATGCAAAATGAACTTTGTTTTTTTCTGATGGGTGGTGCGATCAGTCCGGAACAGCTATGCGAAAGATTGAATAATTACGGTCTTGAAAATGTAAACGTCTTTATCGGCGAAAATCTCGGCTATCCGAATGAAAAAATTACGTCCGGAAAGCCTTGTGAAATAATTAATTATAAATCCGTAAATCTTTGTGCCGTAATAATTGAAAATAAAAGTTATATAAAATATATTCCGTCGGGAATACCAAACAGCGAATTTATCCGGAGTGATATTCCGATGACTAAAGCGGAAATACGTTCTCTTGTCGTTTCTTCCCTGAATATCAGAAAAAAAAGTGTATGCTGGGATATAGGGTGCGGAACGGGTTCTGTTTCCGTGGAAATGGCTATGAAATGTCCGGACGGTAAAGTTTATTCTTTTGACAGAAAAATTACAGCTGTTGACCTCACACTTGAAAATTCAAAAAAATTTTCCTGTGATAATATTCAGGCGTCGTGCGTTGTTTTTCCCGACGATATGTCGGACGTACCCGCTCCGGAATGTGTTTTCATAGGTGGGACGTCCGGAAAACTGCATGAAACAATCAATTTTGTACGTGAAAAAAATCCGTCTGCACGTATAGTCTTAACCGCCGTATCACTTGAAACCGTAAGCGAATGTCTTAAATTTCCGGACGCTGAAATAACACAGATTTCAGTTACACGCACCCGAAAAACCAGAAGTCATACGATGATGTCGGCGGAAAATCCCGTATTTATTGTGAGGCTGAAACCATGCGGAGAATAATTATCGCCGGTACACATAGCGGTTGCGGAAAAACTACTGTTACGTGTGCGATACTTTCGGCGATGGTGGTGCGTGGGTTGAAAGTTTCGTCATTCAAGTGTGGCTGTGATTATATAGACCCTATGTTCCATGAACAGATTATCTGCGTAAAATCGCATAATCTGGACAGTTTTTTCTGTGACGTCGATACACTGAAAAATATACTTCATGAAAACGGAAAAAATAGCGATATATCGGTAATTGAGGGCGTTATGGGATTCTATGACGGCGTGAATGGTTCAGGGTCAGCGCACTCTGTCTCTGAAATAACTGAAACGCCGGTTATTCTTGTCATCGACTGTAAAGGTATGAGCGATTCAATCGGGGCTGTAATCAGCGGATTTCTGCACTATAAGCCGAACCGGATTACTGGAATTATTTTCAATCGTCTGCCTGAAAAGCTGATACCGCTTGCGGAAAAAATCTGTCAGGAACTCGGTACGGAATATTTAGGACGTATGCCGGTACATTCTTACAGTATTGCAAGCCGACATCTCGGACTTGTCACGGCGGAGGAAATTTCCGATATTAAGGAAAAAATACATCTTACCGGTGAACTTGCTGAAAAAAATATCATGATTGACAGAATACTTGAAATTTCAGACAATATATTTCCGGAATACAATAAAATAAAAATAAATAAAATCGGAAATCCGGTCATTGCGATTGCACGTGATAAGGCATTCTGCTTTATTTATCGGGATAATATTGAAATTCTTGAAAAAATGGGCTGTAAAATAGAATATTTTTCGCCCATGAATGACGGAAAAATTCCGGAAAATGCCGACGGTCTTATTTTATATGGAGGTTATCCGGAACTCTATGCGGAAAAACTTTCCGGAAACGTTTCAATGATTGATTCAGTGAGAAAGGCTGTAAATAGCGGAATACCGGTTATTGCAGAGTGCGGTGGCTTTATGTATCTGCACGAATTTATAGATAATTTTTCTATGGTCGGTGTGTTAGACGGTATGGCATATAGGACGGATAAATTACAACGTTTCGGCTATATTACGCTTAAATCTGATAATGAAAGTCTTCTTTTCCGTGCAGGCGGAAAAATTCCGGCGCATGAATTTCACTACTGGGACACCACTAACAACGGCGATTCTCTCACGGCTGAAAAATCTGATGGCAGAAACTGGAAATGTGTCGTCTGTACAAAAAATATGTATGCCGGATTTCCGCATATATATTTTTATTCGGATATTGAAACCGCTGAACGCTTTGTTAAAAAGTGTATGGAGTACGGAGGTAAAAAATGAAAAGAATTTCTGAAATAAAATCACCGGAAAAACTTCCGGCGGAACTCTCAAAAAAACAGTGGGACAGCATAGCCAAACCACTTGGAAGTTTCGGCTTGCTTGAAAGTTTTGTACAGAAAATAGCAGCAATTCAGGGAACACCCAATGTAGATATTTCAAAAAGAGCTGTGGTGGTCATGTGCGCTGATAACGGCGTTGTCAGTGAGGGAGTAACTCAGACCGGAAGTGAAGTCACGGCGATAAGTTCCGTGGCAATAGCGGAGGGGCGTTCAAACATAAACGCACTTGCGGAGGCATACGGGGCGGAAGTTTTCACCGTGGACGTGGGCATAAAATCAGACGTTGAAAGTCCGTTTATTTTAAATAGAAAAATATCCCACGGAACACAGAATATAGCTGAAAAACCGGCTATGTCAACCGGTCAGGCGGTGCAGGCTGTATGCGTCGGAATGGACATAGTCAGGGAACTGAAAAAACAGGACATGAAAATAATTGTCACCGGTGAAATGGGTATAGGCAACACTACCACCGCAAGTGCGGTATCTGCAACACTTCTTGGCGTTCCGGCTGAGGAGGTCACCGGACGTGGAGCAGGTCTCACTGCGGCGGGACTTGAAAGAAAAATTTCCGTCATAAAAAGGGCGATTGACGTTAATAAACCGGATAAAAACAACCCTCTTGATGTGCTGTCGAAAGTCGGTGGTTACGACATAGCAGGAATGACCGGTCTTTTTCTTGGCGGTGCGGTCTATGGCGTTCCGATAGTGATTGATGGTGTAATATCGGCGGTTTCAGCGGAGCTTGCCTGTAAAATGAACCCGATATGTGCCGATTATATGCTTGCCGGACACGTTTCCGGAGAACCGGCAGGAATAAAACTTCTGGAGTCAATCGGACTGAAAGCCGTCATAAATGCAGGTTTGCGACTGGGAGAGGGTACGGGCGGAATAATGCTTCTGCCGTTGCTGGACGGCGCTTTAGCACTGTACAGGAATGCCCATAGATTCGACGATACCGGAATAGAAAGGTACATGGAACTAAAATGATTACTCTTGTTACAGGCGGTTCAAAGTGCGGTAAATCGGCATTTGCAGAAAAAATAACCGGAAATTTTCAGGGTCGGAAGTACTACATTGCTACCATGCAGCCTTACGGTGACGAGGCTTTCAGAACTATTGAACGTCACCGGAAAATGCGTGCTGGCAAGGGATTTGAAACAATAGAAAAATACACCAATTTGCACGAAATAAATTTCACGGAGAGGGGAGCGGTGCTTCTGGAATGCATGGGCAATCTTTGTGCAAATGAAATGTTTCAAGAAAAAATTGTTAATCCTGTTGACAAAATAGTTGACGATATAAAATATCTTGAAAAAATTTCTGAAAGACTTGTGATTGTAACTAACGAGGTCGGGGCGGACGGCATCAGATACGCTCCTGAGACTATGGCGTATATTTCACATATGGCGGAAATTAACCGAAATATAGCCGGATTTGCGGAAAACGTCATAGAGTGCGTTTATGGTATTCCGGTGCTTCTGAAAGGGGGATTGAATTGTTAAAATCTATGTTTTCGGCGTTCCTGATGTATTCCAGAATACCCGTCCCGTCAGTTGAATGGAAAGAGGAAAATCGCCGTTTTTCGCTATGCTTTTTCCCTATAATAGGGGCTGTAATCGGAGCGCTGTACATGGCATGGCGGTTTGTCAGCTTGAAATTCGGTCTTAATGAACTTCTCACGGGAGCAGGTGCGGCGGTCGTGCCGGTGCTGGTCACGGGTGGAATACATCTTGATGGTTTCTGTGACGTCAGCGACGCAAAAGCGTCATACGGCAACACGGAAAAACGCCTTGAAATAATGAAAGATTCTCACATAGGAGCGTTTGCAGTAATTAATTTAATTATTTATTTTATTTTGCAGACAGCGTTATTTTCACAGGTCCAGAATTGGCATACTACCGGAATTATTGCCGTCGGATTTGTTTTGTCACGGGCTTTAAGCGGTTTGACAGCAGTAACTTTCCGAACAGCAAAAAAAACTGGTTCTTTGCAGGATTTTACGGAAACAGCACACAAACAAATAACGATAATAGTTTTAACAATAATTGTGGTTATATGTTGCGGAGTAATGATTTTTTTTGATATATTTTCCGGAATTATATGTGTGATTTCAATCATATTCATGGCGATGTATTATAAAAAGTTTTCATATGGAACTTTTGGCGGAATAACCGGTGATTTATCGGGGTGGTTTCTGCAAATGTGCGAAATTACAACGCTTGCCGGAGCAGTTGCCGGTGAGGTACTGGAGGGGGTAATAAAATGATATTCGTGACCGGCGGAGCGTATCAGGGAAAAAAAGATTTTGCTTTAAAATATTTTGAAAATTATAATATCATAAATAATTATAATATGATTATTAAAAATCTTATTTCAGAAAATATTGACCCTGTAAAATATACTGAAAATATTATTTATCAAAATAAAGATATTATAATCATTATGGACGAAATAGGCTGTGGGATAGTTCCTGTTGACCGTGAGGAGCGTTTTTGGCGTGAAATGTGTGGAAAATGCGGTTGTATCATTGCTAAAAATGCTGATGTTGTAGTAAGGGTAACGTGCGGAATCGGCACGGCGATAAAGGGGGAACTATGATTGTGAATTTAATCCGGCATGGCAAAACTGCCGGAAATATAGGCAAAAAATACATTGGCACAACCGACGAGCCATTATGTCCGGAGGGTATTTCCGAAATTAAAAAAAATGACTATCCGGTGTGCGATATGGTCGTTGTAAGTCCGATGCGGAGGTGTATTCAAACCGCTGAAATTATTTATCCGGACAGGAAAATAATTGTCCGGGATGGTTTCAAAGAGTGCGATTTTGGTGATTTTGAGGGAAAAAATTACCGTGAACTTTCCGGAAACCCTGAATATCAGATGTGGATTGACAGCAACGGGACGGGGACTTTTCCAAACGGTGAAAATCCGGAAAATTTCCGTAAAAGATGCACTGAAACTTTTCTTGAAATAGTTGAAAAATATAATAATATTGTCCTGTCAATTATTGTACACGGAGGTACTATAATGGCGATAATGTCTGAATTATCTGTACCACATAAAGATTTTTTTGACTGGCACGTAAAAAACGGCAGAGGCTTTACCATAGAATACTTTTCTCGAAAAATAGCCGTTCTGGAGGAAATATGAAGTTTATAATTTTGATTTTTCCTATGATTTTTGGTTTTATAATTGACTGCATTCTTGGCGACCCGTACCACCTACCACACCCGATACGTGTGATAGGAAATTTTATATCAGCAACGGAAAAGTGGGTTCGTCGCATTATGCCGGAAAATTTGCGTTTCGGCGGAGTAATTCTTGCACTGATGACAATATTTTTTACTGTAAGTATTACGTTAATAATTTTATTTTTTTCATATAAGAATAATATTTTAATTGGATTATTAATAGAAAGTATTATGTGCTATTATATGATTGCGTCTAAATGTCTTAAAAAAGAAAGCATGAAAGTTTATAAGGCAATTTCAGAAAAAAATGTTAAAAAAGCAAGGGAAGCGGTTTCGATGATAGTCGGGCGAGATACGGAAAACCTCGATAAATCGGGAATAATCAGAGCCACCGTGGAGACGGTCGCCGAAAACACTTCCGACGGCGTGACCGCTCCGATAATGTATATTTCGGCATTCGGGGCGATTGGCGGATTTTTTTATAAGGCGGTCAATACGATGGATTCGATGATAGGCTACACAAACGAAAAATACGCCGATATAGGACGTTTTGCGGCGAAATTAGATGATTTGCTGAATTTTATTCCGTCAAGAATAACGGCTCTTGTCATGATTTTTTCAGCGTATATTCTCGGGTTTGACGGCAAAAACGCTCTCAAAATATGGCGGCGTGACCGTCGAAATCATGCAAGCCCGAACTCCGCACAAACGGAGGCGGTTTGTGCCGGTGCGCTGGGAGTACGGCTCGGCGGCGATGCCTATTATTTCGGAAAACTACACAAAAAGCAGTTTATAGGTGATAATATACGTAATATTGAAAATGAAGATATTGTGTATGTAAATAAATTAATGTATATGACATCTTTTATAACACTTATTATTGGAACTGTTTTCAGGGCGGCAGTCTGGGGGGCGATTTTATGACGGATTTGCATGGCGGAAATATTTATAAATATAGAAACTTCCTTGATTTTTCGGCAAATATTAATCCTCTTGGAATGCCTGTAAGTGTCAGAAAAGCTGTGATTGAATCGGCTGATTTCTGGGAAAAATATCCTGACCCTTACTGCATCGAACTGACAGAAAAAATTTCTGAAAAGGAGAAAATTTCCGCTGAACAGATTGTCTGTGGAAACGGTGCAAATGATATTATTTGCCGGATTATATCCTATTTTCAGCCAAAAAATGCTCTTGTCTGTGCGCCAAGTTTTTTGGAATATACACGGATTCTTTCCGGAAACGGTTGTAAAATACGGACATATTTTCTTGATGAAAAAAATGATTTTTCTGTTATGCCGGATATTGTTAAATATATAAATCAAAATATCGATATGATTTTTTTGTGTAGTCCGAATAATCCTACCGGCAACACAATTAATCAGGACATTTTAAGAAATATAGCTAAAAAATGCTTGTCTACCGGAACGATTCTCGTATGCGATGAATGCTTTATGGATTTCGTTGAGGACAGTAAAAATAGAACTTCTATGAATTTTTTAAATAAAAACATGATTATTATTAATGCTTTTACTAAAATATATGCCATGGCTGGATTAAGGCTTGGTTACGGGATTTTCGGGGACAAGAAGTTTGCCGAAAAAATCCGTTATACGGGTCAGTACTGGAGCGTATCCGTGCCGGCACAGGCGGCTGGAATTGCGGCACTTGGTGAGGCGGATTATTTAAATAAAACTTTAGATTATATCAGAAAAGAACGTAATTTCTTGACAAACGGTTTGTTTGAACTGGGGTTTAAAGTATTTCCGGCAGAGGCAAATTTTATTTTTTTCAGAAGTAATCTTCCGGTCGGGGAAATGCTCAAAAAAGAAAAAATTTTAATAAGAGAATGTAAAAATTATAACGGACTTGATAAAAATTTTTTCCGCATTGCAGTGAGGACACACAATGAAAATATTGCGCTGATTTCAGCGTTGAGGAGGGTTTTAATTGGCTAAAGCGATAATGATTCAAGGGACTATGTCAAACGTCGGGAAAAGTTTTTTTTCAGCGGCTTTATGCAGAATTTTCAGACAGGACGGCTATTCATGTGCGCCGTTCAAATCGCAGAATATGGCGCTAAATTCATACATTACCACTGAGGGTCACGAAATCGGACGGGCGCAAGCTATGCAGGCGGAATCTGCCGGAATACAGCCCTCTGTGCTGATGAATCCTATTTTGTTGAAACCTACCACGGACACCGGTTCTCTAGTGATTGTTAACGGTGTGCCGGTCGGAAACATGACCGCAAGAGAGTATTTCCGGCGAAAAACAGCCTTTATTCCGGATATAATGAACGCTTACAATGAACTGGCAAAAAATCACGATATTATAGTGATTGAGGGAGCTGGAAGTCCCGTTGAACTTAATTTGAAACAAGACGATATTGTAAATATGGGAATGGCGAAATTTGCCGAATCGCCGGTAATTCTCGTCGGCGATATAGACCGTGGCGGAATTTTTGCCCAGCTTATCGGGACGCTTAATCTCCTTGAATCAGATGAACTTAGTATGATTAGGGGGCTTGTCGTGAACAAGTTCAGAGGGGATAAAACGCTTTTCAACAGTGGCGTTGAAATCCTCAGGCAACGTGCAAATAAGGCTGTTTTAGGCGTTATTCCGTATATTTCGTGCGATATTGAAGACGAGGACAGCCTTTCGGAAAGACTGGAAAAAAAGTCAGCCGGAATTATCAATATTGCAGTTGTCAAGCTCCCGAAAATGTCCAATTTTACGGATTTTGACGTATTTTCACAGTATGACGGTGTGAGTGTTCAGTATATTTCAAAGTGTCATGAACTGGAAAACGCCGATTTTATCATAATTCCCGGCACAAAAAGCACGATTTCCGACATGAAATGGCTTCGTGAAAGCGGCATGGAAACTATGATAAAAAAGGCGATAAACAGCGGAAAATCTGTCTTTGGAGTGTGCGGAGGTTATCAGATTTTAGGTAAAAAAATTTCTGACCCTGACGGCACAGAAAACGGCGGAACTATTGCCGGAATGGGTCTTCTTGACTGTGAAACGGTTTTCACACCGGAAAAGGTTCAGAGACAAATAAGCGGAAAATTTGCTGAAATATCCGGATTTTTCGACTGTCTGACCGGAGCGAAGTTTGAAGGTTATGAAATCCATATGGGTGTGACTGAAAATCATGAAAAAAATCTTACGTCCGTTGGAGGCGCACAGAAAGGAAACGTTTACGGGAGCTATGTTCATGGAATTTTTGATGGCGTGGTGGCTGAAAAAATAGTAAAAAGACTTTATAAAGAAAAAAAATTGTCATATTCTGCTTGCTGCATTGACCGCAGAACGTACAAAGAGAGACAATTTGACATTCTTGCTGATGAAGTACGCAATAATATAGATATGAATATATTGTATAATATAATTGAAAGGGGAATTAAATAATGGATATTGAGTATATATTACCTGATAAGATAGAAAAAAAAAGTTTTGAAATAATTGAAAAGGAACTTGGTGACCGGAAAATTCCCGATGACATCAAGCCAATAGTTATGCGTGCAATCCATACAACCGCTGATTTTGATTATTACGAAAATATGTTTTTTTCTGAAAACGTCGTCACACACGCCCTGAAGACCTTGAAAAATGGTGCTGTAATCGTCACGGATACGAATATGGCAAAATCCGGAATTAATCGAAAAGCCCTCAAAAAATGGGGTTGTGAGGTACAATGTTTCATGGCAGACAGCGACGTTGCGGAACGGGCAAAAGTCAACAAAACCACACGGGCGGTTGCCTCTGTGGACAAGGCGGCAGAACTTGAAAAACCGGTCATTTATGCGGTCGGGAATGCCCCGACTGCTCTTCTGAGGCTTTGTGAACACATCGAAAAAAGAACATTTATTCCGAAAATTGTTATAGGCGTTCCGGTGGGGTTTGTGAATGTAGTTCAGTCAAAAGAGTTAATTATTAAAAGCGGTGTGCCTTGCATAGTCGCACGTGGTCGTAAGGGTGGCAGTAATGTAGCGGCTGCTATCTGTAATGCTTTACTATATATGAATGAAAAATAATATATTTTTTATGAAAAATGTGCATTTTTCTTGAAACGCTTGAAATTTTTCCGGAAACGTGCTATAATAAAAATCGTGGTATCACAAAATTTAATAAGTAGACCGGTGCTTTTGCCGTATGTGCGGTCAGAAGGTAAAAGGGAAACAGGTGTGAATCCTGTACGAACTCGTCACTGTAAACGGGGAGTTGGCGGCATTTTCGCTGTGTTTTTCACAGTGAAGTCACTGGAATTTTTCGGGAAGGCTTGCCGCTTTATGATAATCCGCAAGTCAGGAAACCTGCCGGAATACTGGTACGGAAAATTTTTATTTTCAAAATCACGAGGGCTTGATTGTACTGTTTTGGGCTATGCTTTATGGCATGGTCTGCTTTGCAATGCTTTCTGCCAAGTGCGGAGGGCTTTTTTTGCAAAATACAACTGCCTTTCTAACGGAAAGGATTTAATTAAATGAAAAAAATAAATTTTATACTTTGTCTTACTATGGCAGGGTCTCTTTTAACGGCGTGCGCCGATAGTTCTGCGCCGAAATCTTCTGGAGCTGAAACTTCAGAAACAAACGTGACCGAAGAAGAAAACACCGGTGAAACAGCCGGAGCGGTTAATAACGGCGAAGACTATACCGGTGATGCCTCACTTGATAACGTGAGGAATCAGGACGGAATCGGCGACAATGAACTTCTTGTTATAAGTTTTGGAACAAGTTACAATGACAGCCGCCGGCTTACTATCGGAGCTATAGAAAATGCCTTAGAAGAGGCTTTCCCTGACTTTTCAGTCAGGCGTGGTTTTACTGCCAACATGGTTATTGACCACATTCAGAGACGTGACGGAATACTTATCGACGATGTGAAAGCCGCTCTTGACAGGGCTGTTGAAAACGAGGTCAAGACCCTTGTTATTCAGCCGACACACCTTATGAACGGTTTTGAATACAACGACATTGTCGACGAAGTGGCACAATATTCTGATGCTTTTGAAAAGATTGTTTTCGGTCAGCCATTGCTGACGAGCGATGACGATTTTAAACGTGTTGAAGCTGCAATTACCAGTTGTACATTAGATTATGACGACGATAAAACCGCTATTTGTTTTATGGGTCATGGCACAGAAGCGGACTCAAACGGAGTTTACCAGAAGTTGCAGTATTTGTTGACCACCGATGGCTATGAAAATTATTTCATCGGCACTGTTGAGGCTGAACCGTCGTTGGAAAGCGTTATTGAATTGGTAAAAAACGGCAATTATGAACGTGTTGTTTTAGAGCCTCTTATGGTTGTCTGTGGCGACCACGCCCATAATGATATGGCTGGCGAAATGGGTTCATGGAAATCTGCTTTTAAGGCAGAGGGCTATAAGGTTGAGTGCATTATGCAGGGACTGGGTGAAAATCCCGATATTCAGCAGATTTATGTTGACCATGCACGAGAAGCTATTAATTCAATATATTAAATAAATCAGGCGGAGGAGGAAACTTCCTCCGCTGTTTTTTGTGAGGTAACTATGAAAAAATTAATATTTTTATTTTTAATGCTGACGGTTCTTGTTTCGTGCAGTGAGACCGCTGAACCTTCGTCAGCTCCGGAAACTTCCCAATCTGTAGCGGAAAGTCAGCCCGAAACTGTAGCACCCGTTGAAGTCATTGAAGAGAACATGACCCCCGTATATGCCGACGAACTGAAAGACGGCGTTTATCCGGTTGAAGTAAAATCCAGTTCTTCGATGTTCAAAATTACGGAATGTGAATTGACTGTAGAAAACGGCTCTATGTCGGCGGTCATGACAATGTCGGGAAAAGGCTATAAATGGCTGTTTATGGGAGACGGTGCAACCGCTGAAAAGGCATCGGAGAGCGATTACATACCATTCGTTGAGGAAGACGGAGTACATAAGTTCACCGTGCCGGTTGAGGCGCTTGACAAGGGCATTGCCTGCACAGCGTTCAGCACAAAAAAAGAAACATGGTATGACCGTACTATTTTATTCCGGCTGGATTCTCTTCCGGCAGAAGCGCTTGTAAATGCCGGAAATACCATAGAATCACTGGGAATTGCGGACGGGGAATATACCGTTGAAGTCACATTGGAGGGCGGTTCGGGAAAAGCCGGAATATATCCGCATACGCAAATGACCGTAAAAAACGGAGTGGCAACAGCACGTATTATATGGACAAGCAATAATTATGATTACATAGTTGTTGATGATAAAAAATATCTTCCTATTGAAGATATTGAAAATTCAGCGTTTGATATTCCTGTGAATATATTTGATATGAAAATGCCAGTTTCGGCAGATACTACTGCTATGAGTACACCGCACGAAATTGACTATACACTTTATTTTGATTCCTCGACTATAGTTAAATAATTATGAAATTAATAAAATTTATTTTAACTTTAATTCCGGTTATATTCCTGTGTGCGTGTGGTGCGGAAAAAACCTCTGAAAAATGCCCGTCCAGAACGGAAATTCCTCTTATGTATGCCGACCAGTTTTCAATATATGAAAATTCCGATGGCACATACGGGATAAACATTGCCGATGGTCAGCAGTTTCTTTTTATTCCGGACGGAGCAGAAAAGCCGAAAAGCAGCGATATTCCGGTAATTTTCCAATCGGAAAATATATATGTTGCGGCATCTTCGGCAATGGATTTATTTGACGGCGTCGGAGCACTCGGAGACGTAAAAATGACCTCTACCAAACTGAACGACTGGAGACTTCCAGCAGTCGAAAAAGCCATTGAAACGGGTGATATTCTCTATGTCGGCAAGTACAGCACCCCCGACTATGAAGCGATAATTTCGGAGGGTTGTGGTCTTGCCATTGAATCGACTATGATTTATCACAGTCCGGAGACGAAAGAACAGCTTGAAAATCTTGGTATTCCGGTAATTGTAGAGCGTTCAAGTTATGAAAATCATCCGTTGGGTCGGCTTGAATGGGTTAAACTTTATGGTCTTATTACCGGAAAATATCAGCAGTCAGAAGAATTTTTCAATGAAAAAACGAAAATCTTTGAAGAGGTGGTTTCTGACGAAATTTCGGGACAAAAACCGGTTGTAGCTTTTTTCTATATCACCGGTAACGGTACGGCTAATGTCCGCAAATCCGGTGACTATATTTCCAAAATGATAGAGCTTGCCGGCGGAATATACGTTTTTACAGAAAAAGACTTGAAAACAGATGAAAACGCCCTTTCTACGCTGAATATGGACATGGAAACTTTCTATCAGAAAGCCCGAAATGCTGATATTATCATCTATAACAGCACTATTGACGGCGAACTTGAAAGCATCGGACAGCTTACCGAAAAAAGCGGACTGCTGAAAGATTTTAAAGCTGTGCAGAGTGGAAACGTCTGGTGCACTGGCAAGAATATGTTTCAGCAGACTACAGGTGTATGTGATATGATACGGGATTTTCACCTTATTATAGCCGGAAATGCTGAAAATCCTGTTTTTCTTAAAAAACTTCAATAATTAAAACGGGGGAATGCCTATGAAAAGAAAACTCCGATATATAGTTGGTTTTTCGGGAATTTCTGCCGGACTGACAATATTATTTTTTATAAGCCTTGTTTGCGGAAGTGCTGAATTTTCGTTGGAGGAAATAATAGAAATAATCTCCGGAAAAGGCGATATTACAGGAAAAAACATAATATTCCAGATAAGGCTTCCACGTGTGACGGCGGCGGCACTACTTGGTGGTGCGCTGTCGGTATCAGGTTTTTTGTTACAGACTTTTTTTTCAAATCCGATAGCAAGTCCGTTTGTTCTGGGAATTTCTTCCAGCGCAAAGTTAGCAATGGCTATTGTGATGATATTCTGCACGGGACGGGGAATAATTTTTGGTTCAGTGTCGCTTGTACTGGCGGCTTTTGTGGGAGCAATGGCGGCAACGGGCTTTATACTGGGAATTTCCGGACGTGTAAAAAATATGTCCGTGCTGGTTGTATGCGGTGTCATGGTGGGGTATATCTGCACGGCGGCAACGGATATAATGGTAAATTTTGCCGATGATTCAAATATAATCAATCTTCATAACTGGTCTGTCGGAACTTTTTCCGGCACGGACTGGGGTGACATAAAAATTATAGCCGTGATAGTTTCAGCCTGCGTGACGTTGACTTTTCTGCTGTCCAAACCCATAAGCGCCTATCAGATGGGTGAGGGGTACGCCATGAATATGGGCGTGAACGTGAAATTATTCCGGCTGGAGATAATATTATTGTCAAGTATATTGTCGGCTTGCGTAACTGCATTTGCGGGAGTTGTATCATTCGTCGGAATAGCCGTTCCGCACATTATCAAGGCGCTTTTCGGAACGGCAAAGCCAATAATTGTAATTCCGGCGTGTTTTCTTGGCGGAGGTTTTTTCTGTCTGTTATGTGACCTGATTGCACGTACTTTATTTGCGCCCACAGAGCTGGGAATAAGTTCAGTAACGGCGGTTTTCGGTGCGCCGGTAGTTCTGTGGGTAATGCTTGGAAAACACAGGAGGTCAGCTGCATGAACGTACTGAATACTGAAAAACTTTCCGTCGGGTACGGAAAGAAAATAGTTGCAGGAAATATAACTTTTGAAATAAGACATGGTGAAATTTTAACACTTATCGGAGCAAATGGTTCGGGAAAATCAACTATTCTTAAAAGTATACTTATGCAGATTAAGAAATTATCTGGAAATGTATATATAGAAAATAAAGATATTGATAAAATGAAACTTCCGGAACTTGCAAAAAAAATTTCCGCCGTTATGACGGAACGAATCTCACCGGAGCTGATGACGTGCGGTGATGTTGTTGAATCCGGACGCTATCCGTATACTAATAATCTGGGTATTCTTTCCGCTGAAGACAGGGAAAAAGTCCGTGAGGCTATGGCTCTTGTCGGGGTTGAAGACCTTGCATTTACTGCTTTCAGTCAGGTAAGCGACGGTCAGCGACAAAGAATCATGTTAGCAAGAGCTATATGTCAGGATACTGAGATACTTATCCTTGACGAACCGACTTCTTTTCTTGACGTCCGTCATAAAATAGAGTTACTCAATATTTTACAGAAATTAGTACGTGAAAAAAATCTTTCAGTGATAATGTCATTGCATGAACTTGATTTAGCACAGAAGATATCTGACAAAATAATATGTATAAATAATCATACTGCTGAACGTGCCGGAACTCCGGAGGAAATTTTTTCCGGTGGGTATATCGCTGAAATTTACGGCATGAACAACAAATCTTTTGATTATATATTCTGTTCGTCCGAACTTGAAAAACCGTCCGGAGAACCGGAAGTTTTTGTCATATCGGGCGGCGGTGCTGAAATTTACCGTAAACTACAGCGGAAAAACATTCCTTTTGCGGCGGGGGTTATTCATGAAAATATAGCGGAATATCCGGTTTTAAAAGCTCTTGCGGCTGAAATCGTAACGGAAAAGCCCTTTGAACCGATAAGCGATAAATCTATTGAAAAAGCCCTTAAAATAATGAAAAAATGCCGGTCAGTTATAAATAACTGTCAGTCATTCGGGGCTATGAATCAAAAAAATGCAGTTCTGCTTGAAACGGCGGAAAAATTAAACATTCCGGTACAAAATATATGAAGGTCATTTATCTGCAAAATGACCTTTTTTATTTTTTATGAAAGCTGTATTCATATATTAAAACTCCTTTATAGTCCTATGATTACGAAATAATCATATTTTTTAAAATTTTCTTCAGCCCATTCCGAAAGTTCGTCAATAATGTCCTGTGCCAGCTGACTTTTTTCGGAGTTTTTTATTATATTCCAGTTTTCTTTATTGACAATAGTATTTCCATAATACTTGAGGTTAGGAATTATTTTATATAACTCGCTTTTATCAAATAAGTCCATGTGCAGAAGCATGGAATTTTCTTTCCAGCAGGTAAACCTGTATTCATTATTCTGTCCCTCCTGAAACTCAAAAAAAGCGGTACTATGAACAGATTTTCTTTTTTCTTCTGTTATGAAATACTTCATATTATCACCATAATTAATTTATTCTTCAAAGACTTTCGGCTCAGATATATCAGAAAAAATTCTATTGGCAGATTTTTTCTTTCTATGCTTCTGTTACGGTAAACAGCATATTTACTCCTTATTCGTGGAGGCTTAAAAAACCGTCCGTTGTACTTTGGAAAAGTTCTTCATTGAAATCAAGTCTAATTATTTTTTCGCCCTGTACAGCAAAATAAGCGGTTGTCTTGTCGGTAATAACCTTGAATAAAGCCTCTATACCGTGGTTGTCAATATCGAACAGATAGCCGAAAGTTACAGAAGTACCGGCTAATTCCTCGTAATCTTCGCCCTCAGTCAT
Source organism: Alistipes senegalensis (assembly GCA_023665275.1). Taxonomy (GTDB): domain Bacteria; phylum Bacillota; class Clostridia; order Oscillospirales; family Ruminococcaceae; genus Ruminococcus. Next base: position 96,313 of record JAMPEF010000003.1, read on the forward strand.
TATACTGAGTGCAGTCTCTGCAATCATTTCTTTAAGGTCTTTGTTTGTAATTTCGTTTCTTTCAGACATTTTCATAAATAACCTTTCATTAAAAATATCGGGGCGGACAATAAGTCTACCCCGAATGATATTACTTATAAAGTGGGTATTTTTCACAGATAGCGTTTACGCCTGCACGGATTTCATCGGCTTTATTTTCAAAGTCTGTAGCACAGAGATAGATATATTCAGCGATTTTTTCCATTTCCTCAACACCGAGACCACGTGTTGTAACAGCCGGTGTGCCTATTCTGATACCGCTTGTAACAAACGGCTTTTCAGGGTCATTGTGGATAGCGTTCTTGTTTACGGTGATGTAAACTTCATCAAGACGGTGTTCAAGTTCCTTGCCGGTAATATTGAACGGTCTGAGGTCAACAAGCATAAGATGATTATCAGTGCCACCGGAAACGAGATTGAAACCACGTTTAAGAAGTCCTTCAGAGAGAGCTTTTGCATTTTCAACGATTTTACGCTGATATTCTTTAAATTCCGGCTTTAAAGCCTCACCGAAACATACAGCCTTGGCGGCTATTGTATGCATTAAAGGACCGCCCTGAGTTCCAGGGAAAATAGCAGAATTTATCTTCTTTGCAAGTGCCTCGTCATTGGTGAGGATAAGCCCGCCACGTGGACCTCTTAAAGTCTTGTGGGTAGTAGTTGTTGTGATGTCGGCATATGGTACGGGTGATTCATGGACACCAGCGGCAACAAGTCCGGCGATATGTGCCATATCAACCATGAAAAGCGCACCTACAGACTTGGCAATTTCAGAAAGTCTCTTAAAATCAATAGCACGTGGGTAAGCGCTTGCACCTGCAACAATAAGTTTAGGCTGGTGTTCCTCAGCGAGTTTCTGAACTGTATCATAGTTGATAACTTCTGTTTCGTCGTCAAGACCGTAAGAAACAAAGTTAAAATATTTACCGGAAAGGTTTACCGGTGAGCCGTGTGTAAGATGTCCGCCGTCTGCAAGGCTCATACCAAGAACGGTATCACCAGGCTTGAGAACCGCAAAATAAGCTGCTGTGTTAGCCTGTGCGCCTGAATGTGCCTGAACATTTGCGAATTTAGCGCCAAAAAGTTCCTTGGCACGTTCTATAGCGATATTTTCAACGACATCGACGCACTGACAGCCACCATAATAGCGCTTGCCGGAATAACCCTCAGCGTACTTGTTTGTGAGGACAGAACCCATAGCCGCCATTACAGCGGGGGAAACGATATTTTCACTGGCAATAAGTTCAAGATTTCTCTGCTGGCGTGCAAGTTCCTGTGCCATAGCCTCGCCGACCTCGCTGTCATACTGAGATACAAAGCCGATAGAGTCCATTAAATCATTATACATTTTAAACACTCCTTTAAAGTAATGCATATTAAAATATACTTAATTCTGCATTCTGAATAATAACAAAGCAATTATATCATATTTTTCAGAAAATGTCAATAGTTTTTTTAGTTGATGTGTTAATATTCAATTATATTTTCCCATACAGCGTTGCCGATGGTGGAGGTTTTCGCATAGTATACAAGAATATATGTAGCATCAACCGCATCAATTATGCCATCCTGATTGATGTCACATATTTTCTTCTGATTTTCGTCGAGGGAATTTTCCGCACCGGTGGAAATATTAGCATATGTTTCCTGTATGAAACCAGAATCTACGGCATCAATGATATTATCGTTGTTTGTATCGCCCAGACTGTCAAAAAGGGTGATTTCATAGCTGAAAATCGGCTTGTCGTCGCCGGCTGGAATAACGTTTACCGTGGCTTTATTTCCGTCTGAAAAAAGTTCCTCAATGGATTTTTCAGCATGACAGGAACTTATTATATTATTTTCCCGTTTTTCAATAATAAAGTTTCCGTCTTCGTCTGTTTCAGTGGTCTGAGTTTCAAGGGTGATAATTACTGATAATCCGGAAAAATCCAAATCTGCACCCTTTGAATAATATTCAGTTTTAGAGGGTGTACCATCTGTTGAGATACTGCCTTTTTTCCATAGAGCCTGTACGGTTGTATCTTCGGAGATAGTTTCGGGAGTACTGCTCCACGAACTGAAAGCCTGTTCAGTATACATATTGATGAACGAATGAAGACCGGAGGTGTCAATAAGAGAGTAATCTATTTTTTCGTCAGATTTTACGTCAAGGGTCTGCATGACTTCTCCATCAAAGTCAAGGAAAGTCATTGTGTAAGATTTTTCTTCTTCCGGCTGGTCATCGTTTTCCTCTGCAAATGCATTTACCGGAGAGAGAGCTATTGCCAGCGAAACAAGAGACAGAATTATATTTTTTTTCATGTTATTTTATCCTTTCTTTTTTGTATCAGGTATATTTTTGTTTTCTGATTTTTTCCGGAGTATCTTATAGGTAATAAGTGCGGAACTTATAAAAAATACTGAAAAAATCACTATCATCATAACAAAAATAAGAATTTTCATAAAAATATCTCCTTTCTGACTAATTATAACATATTTTTTATGTTTTGTCTATACTTACGGAAAGAAACTTGTTGACAATGTTAAAAAGTGTATGTTATAATAATTTAAGAGTAAGGATTTTAATTTATAATTATTAATTAATTCAGGAGGTTGATTAAAATGAAGAAAGTAAACGTAAGAACAAGCACACCGTATGAAGTGCTTATCAAACGTGGAAGTATAAAAAAATCCGGTGAACTGATTGCGGAAATAACCAAATCAAGAAAAGCAGCCGTCATCACCGACGATATAGTAGGTGGTCTTTACGGGGAAACCGTAATTAATTCCCTCAGGGAAAACGGTTTTGAATGTACAATATTTACTTTTCCGAATGGCGAACAGTCAAAAAATCTTTCTGTACTTGGTCAGATTTTTGATTTTTTATGTGAATCCGGCATAACAAGAAGTGATATTCTTGTTGCGCTTGGTGGCGGAGTTGTCGGCGATATAACGGGATTTGCGGCGGCATCATACCTCAGGGGTGTTGATTTCGTGCAGATACCGACCACACTTCTTGCGCAGGTTGATTCTTCTGTAGGTGGCAAGACAGCTATTGACATTTCCGGCGGAAAAAATCTTGTGGGAGCTTTCAAACAACCGGCACTTGTCATATGCGACAGTGATACTCTTAAAACCCTTACTCCTGAAAATCTTTCGTGTGGTATGGCGGAAGTCATTAAATACGGAATGATTCGTGACCGTGAATTATTTGAAAAACTTGAAAGTCATACGCTTGAAAATATTGATGAAATCATGGACGAAATTGTTTATACTTGCATTGATATAAAACGTGATGTCGTTGAAAATGATGAATTTGACCGTGGTGAAAGAATGATTCTTAATTTCGGGCATACACTTGGTCATGCAATAGAGGGGTGGCATAACTATACCGGCTATACGCACGGAATGGGTGTAGCCGCCGGAATGTGCCTTATTACTGATAAATTTGCCCCTGAACTTTCGGAGAAACTTAAAAAATGTCTTCTTGCCTATAATCTCCCGACGGGTACACCTGCTCCCATGTCTGAACTTCTCCCGTACTGTTCCAAAGACAAAAAGCGGACGTATGGCAATATAAGCTATATAGTATGTCAGACGGTCGGCGTTGCTGAAATAAGAAAGTCAACCGTAAGCGAATTTGAAAAAATCATGGAGGGATAATTTATGGATATAAAAATCACTCCAGAAAAACTTTCCGGCAAAGTTGAAATACCCTCTTCAAAAAGTGTCGCACATAGAATGCTTATATGTGCCGCACTTGCCGGAGATTCTGAAATAAGCGGTATAAACTTCTCAAAAGATATTGACGCTACCATTCAGGCAATGAGCGCTTTAGGTTCTATGGTTTATACAAATCAGAACAGTGAGGATATTCCGGACGTAATCAATCCGCCTGAAAAAGTCGTCATAGATTGTAATGAAAGCGGTTCAACACTGAGATTTATTATACCGATAGCGGCGGCTCTTGGTGTTGAGACGGAATTTCACGGACGTGGACGGCTTCCACAGCGTCCGATTGATATTTACATAAGGGAGTTAAGTAAACATGGCATAAAATTTGACTATAACAATACTATGCCTTTTACTATCTCCGGAAAACTCACAAGCGGTACGTATGAAATAGAAGGTAATGTTTCCTCACAGTTTATAACCGGACTTCTTTTCGCACTGCCCATGCTTGACGGCGATTCGAAAATAGTTCTTACTTCACATCTTGAATCACGTCCGTATGTCGATATAACAATAGACGTACTGAAAAAATACGGCATTGTTATTGAAGAAAATGAAAACGGTTTTTCAGTAAAGGGAAATCAGAAATACACTCCGCATAATGACAAGGTAGAGGGCGATTTTTCACAGGCGGCGTTTTTTTATGTAGCAAATGCTATAGGTTCTTCCGTAACGCTTGAGAATCTCAACATGAAAAGCGTTCAGGGAGATAAGAAAATACTTGATATAATATCACAGTTTGAGAATGACGGTTTTTTCCGTGCCGACTGTTCAGATATTCCGGATTTAGTACCGGTACTTGCGGTGCTTGCTTCATACGGTAAGGGCGAATCGGTCATATATAACGCACAGCGTCTTAAAATCAAGGAAAGCAACCGTCTTGAAACTACAGCGGCACTTATTAACAATATCGGCGGAAATGCAGAAGTCACACTCGACGGGCTTATTATACGTCCTACCAGCAATATGACCGGCGGTACTGTTGACAGTGCTGGCGACCACAGAATAGCTATGGCTGCATCTGTGGCGGCGACAGGAACTTCCGGCGAAGTGATAATCAGAGGTGCAGAATCCGTTGAAAAGTCATATCCGGATTTCTTTAAGGATTATAAAAAACTGGGGGGAATTGCAGATGTCATCAGTATGGAACAATAAAATTTCAGTTTCTGTGTTCGGGGAGGCACAGAGTTCCGCTATAGGCGTTACGGTTAATAATCTTCCTGCCGGTGAATACATCGACGTGAAAGCAGTACGGAAATTCATGTCTGGAATGGTACGGAATAACAGGCGTGAGAACATCATGCCACACGTTATATCTGGTATCTTCAATGAACGCACAACAGGTGCGCCATTGTGTGCTTTTATTCAGAATTATTCTCCTGAACCGCTTGTACAGCCGCAAAATCTGGACAAGCTTGCACGGTGCGGACACGCTGATTATACCGGTGCTGTACGTTACAGGGGTTTCAATGATGTTCGGGACGGCGGACATTTTTCAGAAAGACTTACCGTTCCGCTGTGTTTTGCGGGAGCTATATGCGGACAGATTCTTGAAAGACGTGGTATTTATACGGGTGCGCATATCTCAAGAATACATAAAATAAATGACAACCCTTTTGACCCCGTAAATCTTTCCCGTGAACATATTGTCAGTTTGCGTGACAGGAAGTTCCCTGTGATAAATGAACGCAAGGGCTGGCTTATGTCGGAGGAAATAGACCGCATCTATAAGAAAGGCGATTCCGTCGGTGGTATAGTCGAATGTGGTATAGTCAATCTGCCGGCTGGGATAGGCTCACCTATTTTTGACGGCTTGCAGAATACCATATCACAACTGATTTTCAGTCTGCCGTCTGTAACGGGAATAGAGTTCGGAGCAGGTTTTAAATGCGCCATGATGACGGGTAGTATCTGTAATGATGATTTTTACATTGATAGTCACGGTCACGTACTTACGGAGACAAACAACCACGGCGGAATTTTAGGTGGTATCTCCTCCGGAATGCCCCTGATTTTCCGTGCGGCTTTCAGACCTAATCCGACAATAGCAAAGGAACAGAAAACAATTGATATGCACGAACTTAAGGAAGAAACATTCAGCGGTGGCACTGATTATGACCCATGCACCGTTGTACGTTCCGTCACGTGCGTGGAAGCCGCCGCAAATATAGCGATTCTTACGCATATGCTTGAATATCCCGACTTCTGTTGAAATACTATAATAAAGGCTGACCACCGGTCAGTCTTTTTGCCGTCAATATTCTTTCCATGCATAAAGACTTTTTTCGGGGACTTCTCCGACTATTATGCTTTCGGCAAGCAGAAACTCAAAACTTGTTTCTGTTTCAAAACTATAAATCGGGAGTGATGATTTTATTTCGGCAGTAACTTCCGCTGAAATTCTATGGCACGTCTGATTGTTTCCGGCGGAGGTAAATTCACTTCTGAGTTTAACACCTGCTTTCCGTGCGGGACATATCCGGAGGCGAATTTTAAAGCCTTTTCCTGCAAGAACATACGAACTTGTCAGCGAACCCACCGGAACGGACGCATAGCCTGCTGATTTTTCAAGGCGGTTGTTGATTTCAAGGGCTATTTCAGACTGCACTTTATTTATATTCTGAGTTCTTGCCTCAACAGATGCCACACGTCCGGAGCTGTCATATTTTACCGTGACAAAATCGCTGTATGAATAATTTTCCGCTGATATATATTCGGAAACTGCCTCTTCAACAGCTTGATTTGTTTCAAGTAGTGAGAGATGTTCCGCCTGAACGGACGCCACCGGTCTTACCGCCTTGTCAATCCATAGTGAAAAAATAACAATCAGTATTATAAAAAATGCAGCCATGACGGCAAAAATCCTGTACCCCGTGAATTTTCTTTTTCTGCGTTTCATAAAGTCACCTCCGGAATTATTTTCTATATATTATTCCGTCGGGTGCAGTCCGGTGACATAATAAATAATTAAAGAGGTGATTAATTAAATGAAAAAAATTACTATAGGAATAACAGCGCACGTTGATTCCGGCAAGACGACGCTTTCAGAGGCAATGCTTTTCAGAACGGGAACTATCCGCACGGCAGGCAGAGTTGACAACGGAAATTCAACGCTTGATACCGACAGTACAGAACGTGAAAGAGGTATAACGATATTTTCACATCAGGCGGATTTTACAGCAGGAAATACACATTTCTTTCTTGTCGATACCCCCGGACACGTTGATTTTTCGGCGGAAACTGAAAGAACTTTATCCGTGCTTGATTATGCCGTACTTGTCATAAGCGGTACTGACGGCGTGCAAAGCCATACAGTGACATTGTGGAAACTTCTTGAAAAATATGACATTCCGGTTTTTATTTTCATAAATAAAACGGATTTGACCGGTGCAGACCTTGAAAAAGTCCATGAAGATTTACATAAGAAACTTTCTGAAAACTGTACGGATTTTTCCGGAGATGACGACATCATATATGAAAATTCCGCCGTATGCAATGAAAAACTTATGGAAAAATATTTAAATGAAGGCTTGTCTGATGATGATATAATTTGCGGAATATCCCACCGGAATATTTTTCCGTGCTGTCATGGCTCTGCACTGAAAATGCATGGTATAGAAAAATTTCTTGAAATCCTTGACAGATTCACACACGAACCGAAAAAAAATAACACGCAAAGTGCAAAAGTCTTTAAAATTTCATACGATAGTAAAGGAAACAGGCTCACACATATGAAGATTACAGGCGGTGAAATAAAAGTACGTGACGAACTGGAATATAGAAATTCCGACGGTGAAATTACTACCGCAAAGATAAGCGGTATAAGATTCTGTACTGGTGAGAAGTTCCGCACAGCCGATATCGCACAGACTGGTGACGTCTGTTGTGTAACCGGTCTGACGGGAACTTATGCAGGGCAGGGAATAGGTGCGGAAAAAGATTCAGGGAAAAATTTTCTTGTACCCGTAATGACTTATAAAGCAAATTTTCCATACGGTATGAATGTAAACGACGTTCTGAAAGATATGCGCATTTTAGAAGACAGTGACCCGCAACTTCATATTGTCATGAACGGTCAGGATATAATGATACAGCTTATGGGAGCAGTACAGACGGAAATACTTTCACAGATGATTTTAAAGAGATTCGGGTATAAGGTCACTTTCGGGAGCGGTGTTGTGACTTACCGTGAGACGATAAAAAATAAAGTTGAGGGTATCGGGCATTATGAACCCTTGCGCCATTATGCAGAAGTTCACCTGATTCTTGAACCTATGCCACGTGGTAGTGGTCTCGTCTTTGAAAGTTCGTGCAGTGAAGATATTTTGGACAGAAACTGGCAGAGACTTATTTTGACGCATCTTGCTGAAAAAACACACTCCGGAGTACTTACCGGCTCACCTGTAACGGATATTAAAATAACTCTTGCCACGGGAAAAGCTCACCTGAAACATACGGAGGGCGGAGACTTCCGGCAGGCGACTTACAGGGCGGTCAGACAGGGGCTGAGAAGTGCGGAAAGCGTTCTTTTAGAGCCTTACTATAATTATGAACTTGAAATACCCTCCGAAAATACCGGACGTGCCATAGCTGATTTACAGCGTATGTGCGGTGACTTCCGACCACCTGAAACTATGGGTGATATGTCCGTTATAAGAGGTACTGCACCTGTTTCCGAACTCAACGGCTATCAGACGGAAGTTATCAGCTATACACACGGAAAGGGTCGTCTTATATGTACGGCTGGAGAATACAAGGAATGTCATAACGCTGAAGAGGTCATAGCTGATATTAATTACGATTGTGACGGCGATATTGAAAATTCTGCTGATTCTGTATTTTGTACACACGGAGCAGGTTATAACGTCCGATGGAATGAAGTTCCGGCGCATATGCATTTACCGTATGTACTGGCGGAACGTTCAGCAGTTCAGGAAACTTACAGGGAAAACGCACGGCATTTTATACGGTCAGCGGTTTCAGATGACGAACTGAGAGAGATTTTTGAGAGAACTTACGGGAAAATCAACCGTGACCCTTACCGTGCTTTTAAGAAAACAAAAGCCATACAGGTAAAGCACGAAACAACAAAAAGCTATAATTTTTCCGGCAAGGAATATTTATTGGTTGACGGTTATAATATAATATTTTCGTGGGAAGAACTCAAGAAGATTGCTGAAGAAAGTCTTGATACGGCACGTTCACAGCTTATAAATATGATGTGCAATTATCAGGGGTTTACGGGCTATGAATTAATACTGGTATTCGACGCATACAAGGTCAAGGGCAAGCACCGTGAAATTGAAAAATACTGCAATATAAACATTGTCTATACAAAAGAATCAGAAACAGCAGATACTTATATAGAAAAAGTATCGCATGAACTTTCAAAAAATAACCGTGTTCGTGTAGCGACTTCCGACGGGCTGGAACAGATTATCATTCTTGGAAACGGTGCTATGCGAATTTCCGCCCGTGAATTTCATGAACAGTATTTCAGTGCAGATAAAGCCATAAGGGAATATATAGATAATTTATAATTCATAATTATGTATTCCTGATTGTTTTTGTTTTCTGCATAAAAATACAAAAAAACATGATATAATACATTTTTATCTTTCCTGATATGTCAGATTTCGCCATACTGCCATGTTATAATGGTTAGGAATTAATAATTTATAATTATGCATTATTAATTAATTCATAATCTGACAAGTGGGTGATATTTTGAAAAGAAAAAAAATCAGGAAAAAGAAATCTGCCGTATCGTTCTGGGCGTTCATAGCCTCAATGGGAGCAGGCTATATGCTTTCCGGCACGGATATGGCTGGTATTTCGTCCTTTGCAGATATTTCAATAGCTGGTGCAGTACCCTTGCCGATGTCCACAGCGGTGCTTACCGGAAGTTTTCTTCACAGTATAGCGGGTCATACTACCGGAAGAGACATTGTAAGAATAATTTCAATGGTTATAATAATCATTGCAAAAATGTTCCATGAACCTAAAAGCAACCCTAAATCTGATGGATTCATAACGGCGGCAGGAGTATTTACCGCCGGAACTGCTGTTTCTGCACTTATCGGGGAGATACCCTATAAGCTGCTTTTTTATATGTTTTATGGAGGACTGGCAGGATTTACAGCTTATTCGCTTTCATTCATACTTTCAGGAATAAAAAAGCGTTTTGTTCTTGATTTTTCCACGACTACGGGTTGTGCATATGCTGTTGTATATACAGTAATGCTTGCTTCATTGTGTTCTGTCAGGATACCGTATATTAATATAGGACTTATTATCGGCACGACTATAACTTTATGTGGAGCATATTATTACTGTCATACAGGCGGAGTAATGTGCGGTGCGCTTACGGCTTGCGGAGCGTTTCTTTCCTCTGTTGATTGTGGCATGACTGTAGTATTACTTCCGGCGGCGGCACTTCTTACGGGTTATCTCAATAGACAGAAGAACACCACATCTGCAATATGTTTTGTCGGCATAAATTTTGCGCTTATGGTGCTTACAGGTGTCACACGGAACAGCATTTACAGCATGATTGATATAATATGTGCAGCGGTGATTTTTATTGTCATATCGCCGGCGTATTCGGATAAATGGCTTACGACAGGTAACGGCAGCACATCTGCACTTCCGGACATAATAAATGCAAGAATGAATTTTATCGCCGATACTGTACATACCGTCCGGACAGAATCCGAAAAAATATCAGGAGTTCTGAACAAAAAGCACGAAAAGAATATTACTACAGAAGATGTAGTCAACGCCGTATGTACTGATTGTTCAGAAAAAATTTACTGCTGGAAGAATAATTCACATAACACGAAAACAGGTTTTTTGAAACTTTCCGCCATGTCTGAAATTTCGGCGGAAAATTTTCCGTATGAAATCCGTGACTGCATCTATAAGGAGGGACTTATTAAGTTCTACAGGAAGATTTACGCTGAAAAAGCACGGGAACGCCTTAACGCCATACGGTGTGCCGATAATATGGAACTTCTCTCCGAACAGATGCGGACTATTGAGGAAATTATAAGCACTTCCGGCAGACGCATTGATATGCGTTACTCTGCACCGGTGAGCAAAATTATTAAAAATAAATTAAATAAGTTCGGATTTATGCCGTCGGAAGTAATTGCATACTATAACGATAAAAACCGTCTTCATGCGGAAATTTATTTCAGCAGAACGAACACACCGGAAAACTTCACAAGAGTATGCGACCTTGTTTCCGATGAACTTAAAATACCGCTTGAAAGTATACAGCCAGTAAGTTCTGGCAGACAGACAAGAATAAGACTTTTTGAAAAGCCGAAATATAAAACTGATGTATATTCAACCTCCATATGCGCTGAAAATTCTGAAAATGGTGATACTTCAGCAGTATTCGGTGACGGAGCAGGCAGGGAATATATTATACTTTCGGACGGCATGGGCAGCGGAAAAAATGCCGCAGTTGAATCAAGAATGGTTGTCAAGATGTTTAAAAACCTTATCGGGTGTGGTGTGGAATATCCGGCAGCTGTCAAGATGATAAATTCCGTTATGCTGACAAAATCGCCGGAGGAAACTTTTGCAACTCTTGACGCTGCTTGTATTGACCTTGAAACGTGCGCCCTCACGCTGATAAAGTCGGGAGCTTCTGCAACACTTATACGCCACCGTGGAAACGTTATGAAAATAATGTCTCCTACATTTCCTATAGGCATTTACAGCAAGTCTGAAATTTCCACATCAGAATGTGAATTTGAAGAGAATGACATAATTATTATGTTCTCCGATGGCATAAATGAAAGCGAATACAGATTTATAAAGGAGCTTCTTTTGAGTTCAGACGACCTGAAAAAAATTGTTGATGAAATATGCGCAAAGGCTGATGTCTTCAACCCTACCATGCACAGCGATGATATAACAGTTATTGGAATACGTGTTGAAAAACAGAATATATGAACAGGTATTCAGGTGTGCATTTTAACAACACATTGAACGAATAATTTTGATTTTTGTGACATAATGCACAAAAACTTAAAAAGAAAATGTAGCGTATCGCTGAAATTTTTATATTATTTTAAAAAAGACTTGAATAATTATTCCATTTCTGTTAAAATGTATATAGCAAAGGAGGCTGAATTATGTCAGTAAAAAATAATAATCCTAATGACTTTCCGCTTTATCTGTTTTATCAAGGCAGAAATTACGAGGCGTATAAATTCTTCGGGGTTCACTCAAAAAAGAAGGGTCGCTCACGCCTTTTTACTTTCAGAGTCTGGGCTCCTCATGCTTTGAGTGTCTCAGTTGTGGGAGACTTCAATAAATGGAACAGGGATAAAAACCCTATGAAACTTATTGCAGACGGCGTGTGGGAGGCTGAAATAACTAAACTGAAACAGTTTGATACTTATAAATATAGCATAGAAACTACCGACGGACGCACTATCCTTAAATCTGACCCATACGGTACACATTTTGAAACAAGACCGGATACCGCTTCAAAAATCTATGAAAGCGAATATCAATGGAACGATGACGCATGGGCTGAACAGAAACGAAATAAAAATATCTATAAAAGCGCCGTGAACGTTTATGAATGCCACCTCGGTTCATGGAAATCAAGGAAAAACGCTGAATTTATTGACTATATCACATTCGCAAATGAAATAATCCCGTATGTGAAAAAAATGTCATATACACACGTTGAATTTATGCCCTTGACAGAATATCCGTTTGATGGTTCGTGGGGGTATCAGGTTACCGGCTATTTCGCACCTACTTCCCGTTATGGCACTCCTGACGATTTCAGAAAAATGATTGATATGTTCCACGAAGCTGGAATAGGTGTTATTCTTGACTGGGTACCTGCTCACTTCCCTAAAGATGCCCACGGTCTCTATGAATTTGACGGCACATACTGCTATGAATATAACGACGAACGAAAAAGGGAACATAAATCATGGGGAACAAGAGTTTTTGATTACGGCAAACAGGAAGTATGCTCCTTTCTGATTTCAAGTGCTAATTACTGGTTTAATGAATTTCACGTTGACGGTCTCCGTGTGGACGCTGTAGCCTCAATGCTCTATCTTGACTATGACAGGCGTGACGGCGAATGGGTGGCAAATATCCACGGCGGTAAGGAAAATTTAGAAGCTGTTGAATTTTTCCGGAACTTAAACAAGGCTATTTTTGAAAATCACCCCGACGCACTTATGATTGCAGAGGAATCAACTGCATGGCCAATGGTTACAAAACCGGCAAGTATGGGCGGTCTTGGATTTAATTTCAAGTGGAATATGGGTTGGATGAATGATATGTTACAATATATGTCACTTGACCCTCTTTTCCGTTCATATAACCATGATAAACTTACATTTTCATTCTTCTATGCGTTTTCGGAAAATTATGTTCTTCCGATTTCACATGATGAAGTTGTTTACGGAAAGTGCTCCATGTTCAATAAAATGCCCGGTGAACGTGAACAGAAGTTCTCTTCTTACCGTGCTTTTCTGGCATACATGATGGCACACCCTGGAAAGAAACTTCTTTTTATGGGTCAGGAGTTTGCACAGGAAAATGAATGGAATTATCAGACTCAGCTTGACTGGGATTTACTGAAAAATCCGGAACATAAAATCATGCTGAAATATTCCGAAAAGCTGAATAAATTCTACATGGAAAACGCACCACTATGGGAAAATGATGATTCATGGAACGGTTTCAGCTGGATTTCAAACGACGATAACAAGCAAAGTATTATTGCATTCCGACGTATCGGCGATAACGACGAGGAAATTATTATAGTCTGCAATTTCGTCCCCGTTGAACGCAAGGACTATAAAATAGGTGTTCCGAAAAAGGGAAGATATAAAGTTATTTTCAATACCGACGCTACAGAGTTCGGCGGAACTGGCGTTACTGAAAAATCTTTCAGGTCTGAAAAAACAGCTATGCACGGTTTTGAACAGTGTATCTCAATGACCCTTGCACCGCTTTCCGTAATCTATCTTAAGTTTGCACCCGTCAAGAAGCGAACGCCTAAAGTAAAACCGGAAGAAATATCAGCGGTGGCAGAACCCGTGAAAAAATCACGTTCAAGGAAAACTACTGAAAAACCGGCGAAAACTAAAAAAAATGCTGAAAATGATTTGAAATAAATCTTAGGAGGAAATTTATGTATACAAAGAAAAAATGTGTTGCTATGCTGCTTGCAGGCGGTCAGGGCAGCAGACTTTATGCATTGACTAAAAACGTTGCAAAACCGGCTGTACCATACGGCGGAAAGTATCGTCTTATTGACTTCCCGCTTTCAAACTGCACAAATTCCGGCATAGATACAGTAGGTGTACTCACACAGTATCAACCGCTTGTCCTCAATGAATATATCGGAAACGGTCAGCCGTGGGATTTGGATAAAATGAATGGTGGTGTACACGTTCTTCCGCCATATGAAACACAAGCCGGTGCTTCATGGTACGAGGGAACGGCAAATGCTATCTATCAGAATATCCGGTTTATTGAACGTTACAACCCCGAATATGTTGTAGTCCTCGGCGGTGACCACATCTACAAAATGGACTATTCAAAAATGGTTGATTTCCACATTGCCAACAATGCAGACTGTACAATTTCCGTTATAAACGTTCCGAAGGAAGAGGCTTCACGTTTCGGAATAATGATTTGTGACGAAAATAAAAAGGTTATGGATTTTGTCGAGAAGCCGAAAGAACCGAAGTCAACACTTGCATCAATGGGTATATATGTTTTCAGCTGGGCAAAACTTAAAAAATATCTTATCGAAAACGAAGAGGACGCAAACGCAAAACGTAACCGTGGTGAATCATGGTCAAAGGATTTCGGCAAGGATATTATAACTTCCATGCTCCGTGATGAACAGCGTCTGTTTGCTTACGAATTTAAAGGCTACTGGATGGACGTCGGCACACTTGGCTCACTTTGGGAGGCTAACCTTGATTTGCTCAGACCGAGTGTTCCGCTTGACCTCTATGACCCGAGCTGGAAGATATATTCAAGAAATAATTATATGCCGCCTCAGTATATCGGTAATAATGCACACATTGAAAATTCAATGATTGACGAGGGAAGCAGTATCGACGGCACTGTTGATTTTTCTGTTATATTCTCCGGCGTTACGATTGAAGAGGGTGCAGATGTAAAATACAGTATCGTCATGCCGGGAACTGTTATAAAGTCTGGAGCTGTTGTGGAATACGCCATAGTGGGCAGTGATACTATCATTGAAAGCGGTGCGCATATTGGTCTTGACCCTGAAAAAGTTGAAAACCGTGACGACTGGGGTATAGCTGTAGTCGGTCATAATGTGACAGTTTCAGAGGGCAAGAGTGTTGCTCCAAACGAGATAATAGGCGAAAATATCTGACCGGAGGAGATTTTTAAATGAGTGTTAATTATAATGTTTTAGGGCTTATATTTGCAAGTATGCATGATTCATATGTAAGCGAACTTACAAAGCAGAGAACAATGGGTTCAATCCCTTTCGGCGGACGTTACAGACTGATTGACTTTCCGCTTTCAAATATGGTAAATTCCGGCGTCAATGAAGTGGGTGTAATAACAAAGTCAAATTACGGCTCACTGCTTGACCACCTCGGTTCAGGTCGTGACTGGGATTTAGCACGCAAAAAAGGTGGTCTGCATCTTCTTCCGCCATACAGTCAGACGGGCGGCATTTATAAGGGCAGACTTGACGCATTGAGTAACGTATGGAGTTTTGTTGAACATTCAAAGGCAAAATATGTTATTCTTGCAAATTGCGACGTTGTAACAACAATCGACTTTACACCCGTTCTCAAACAGCATACCGAAACAGAGGCAGATATAACCCTGATTTATAGCAAGGGTCTTTATGAATCCGAAAAGAATAACTGTGCAACAATCCTTGACTTTAACGGGGAAAACCGTCTCAGTGACGTTCTTGTTGACCCACAGATTTCCGGGGAATGTAATATGTGGCTTGATATGCTTATCATAAGCAAGGACTTCCTTAAGAAGATTGTTTCCGAAGCCGCCAGCCGTAACCAGTACAGCTTTACCCGTGAAATTCTTCAGGGCAAATTGAATGAATACAAATTTATGGGTTATGAACACAAAGACTTCTTTACAAGAATTGACAGCGTACAAAGCTATTACACCGCTAATAAAATGCTGCTTGAGGGTGAAAAGCGAAACGCACTCTTCCGGAAAAATGCACCGGTTTATACCAAAATAGGCGACAATGCACCGGTAAAATACGGTCTTGAATCAGACGTTAAAAACTCCCTTATTGCCGACGGTTGCGTGATAGAAGGAACTGTTGAAAATTCCGTACTCTTCCGTGGTGTAAAAGTTGGCAAGGGAACTGTTGTGAAAAATTCTGTCATTCTTCAGAATACAAAAATAGGCGAAAACTGTAATATTTCCTCTGTAATTACCGACAAAAGCGTTGAGATAAGCGATGACAAGGTTCTTACCGGTTCGGAAACTTATCCGCTTTATATAGGTAAAAACGGCAAAATCTGACGGGGGATTCTATGAACATACTTTTTACTGCCAGCGAGGCTGTACCTTTTGCAGCCTCCGGCGGTCTTGCCGACGTTACAGGCTCACTCCCTGCGGAAATCAGCCGGAAAGGTCATGTATGCAGCGTCGTGATTCCGCTTTACAGTACCATAAACAATAAAATCCGTTCAGAAATGACCTTCATAAAAAGCATAACTGTTGACGTTTCATGGCGTAAGCAGTATTGTGGTATCTTTAAATATACTATGGATAATATCGATTATTATTTTATCAATAACGAGTATTATTTTTCCCGTGAGGGTCTCTATGGATTTTACGACGACTGCGAAAGATTCGTATTTTTTGACTGTGCCGTACTTGAAATGATTAAATATATTGACTTCAAGCCCGATATTATCCACTGCCACGACTGGCAGACGGCACTTATTCCGGTTTATTACAATATATACTATAAGTATAAGCAGGGCTACGAAAGCATAAAGACTGTTTTTACAATCCATAACATTGAATATCAGGGGCGCTATGGTCGTGAAGTGCTGGGAGATGTGATGGGTATTTCAGAACATCATGCTAATATTCTTGAATATGATGGCTATATCAACATGATGAAGGGTGCTTTTGAAACCGCCGACTACATAACCACAGTAAGTCCAAGCTATGCATGGGAGATATTAGACCCGTGGCATGCGCACTCTCTGGACAGAATACTTACCGGCAGACAGGAGCGGCTGAGGGGCATTCTCAATGGAATAGATTACAATCTGTATAATCCGGAGACGGATAAATTAATTGCGGAAAAATTTTCCACTGGTAATATTTCCGGAAAAGCAGTCTGTAAAGAAGTGCTCCTTTCTGAACTTGGTCTTTCGGGAGATAATGCACCTGTTATTGGTATAGTCACACGGTTTGTTGGTCATAAAGGAATAGATTTGATAAGGTGCGTTTTTGAAGAAATTGTCCGAATGGGTGTAAAATTTGCTGTTCTTGGCAGCGGTGAAAAGATTTATGAAGATTTTTTCCGTGAGATGTCAGCACGTTATCCGGAAAGCGTTTCCGTGACGCTTGGTTTTGTGCCGGAACTTGCCCGTAAAATATATGCCGGTGCTGATATGTTTCTGATGCCATCAAAAAGCGAACCATGCGGGCTTGCTCAGATGATTTCCATGCGATACGGAACTATTCCGATAGTACGTGAAACAGGTGGTCTGCGTGATTCCGTCCACGACAACGGCGGAGCAGATGGCAACGGCTTTACCTTCCGTACTTACAACGCAAACGATATGCTGAACGCTGTGAAGCGTGCCATAAGTGACTATGAAAATAAAAATGAATGGAAAACCCTTGTCAGACGTGCTATGAAGTGCGACTACAGCTGGGCAAAATCCGCTGATTTATATATTGGCTTATACAATGAAATTATTTAAAAAAAACGTCGGTTGAAATAAACCGGCGTTTTTTTGCATTTTGCGTGTAAAATTACGATAATCAAAATTATAAAAAAACTACTGTAAATCGGTAAACCCCTACAGTAGTTTTTTTATAAGTGCGGATAACAGGAGTTGAACCTGCACCGAGTTGCCCCGACCAGCACCTGAAGCTGGCGCGTCTGCCTATTCCGCCATATCCGCATATTAATCATTTGACGTTTAACATTATATCATATAATTTTTAATTTGTCAAGAGGTTTTCGAAAATTTTTTCAAAAAATCAGGACGGACAAAAATCCGCCCTGAACGCTATGTAATCAGTATTCTTCATCGTCATAGTAATCTTCACTGTCGTTCATAAAATACTGTGAAACTTCCTCAAATTCGTCATCATCATCGATAGAGGCAAGGACTTCCTCGCCGTTTTCCTCAACGACTTTCAGTATAACAAGTTCAAGGTCAGCATTAAGAAAATTTTCGTCCTCGATAGCAGGGAGCATCGCATAATATTGCTCGCCGTTCATTTGCACAGCGTCCACGAGTTCAAAACACCGCTTGTTTCCGTGCTGGTCGATAAGCTCGAAAAGCTCCGGTGTGAATTCATTCATTTCAGACATAATATTCTCCAATCCGGCATACGCCATTTAATATAAGTATTATACACTAAATTCGTCATAATTGCAAGTGGAAATGTAATCCGGTCGGTTTGCTTGTATATGTTGCACTATAAAATTGGTCTGCTATTGTTTGTTTCGCTGAAATATACTAAAACATTCAAAAAAATTCTCAAATACTATTGACAAATCACAAAATTTATGTTATTATATATACAACGAAAGGGAAACAAGATTGAAGTTTCCAATAGCTGAATTTACTTGGTTTGGAGTTCGCTTCATGTAAATTAATTATGGCGGAAAGGAAAAGTGAGTCCGATGGAAGAAAGTTCAAAACAGCAGCGTGAAGCCGGTGGGCTTGCTATGTGGTTGGTTTGATTTGAGTGGGAATATAGGCTTTATGCTTGTTCCGTTGAGTGAATTGTTATAGCATTCCAATCATAAAGATGATGTACTGCTGATTTTTCGGGAAATAGTTTCATGTCTGAATATTTGATGATACAGGATTATCTAAAAATTCGACTATTAGTCTTTTAATATATTTAAACTGAAATTCTTGAAAAGGATTGATTCCGATGAAAATTAATATTATCTGGTAAATTCATTTACGTTTTTTACAACTGAATAGCAAATTACCCCGAATATTTAAAACGGGGTTTTTTGTGTTATTCTGTTATTTTTTTCCTGTAGATAAAAGCCGCCTGCTCCTGTTTGTTATCGCCGAATTTATAATAAACATGGTCTTTTATAGCGTCCGGAAGATACTGCTGTTTAACGTAATGATTCGGAAATTTATGCGGATATAAATAATTCTGTCCGGAAATTTCCGCCCCCTTGCCATCGAAGTGCATATTTTGCAGATGTCGTGGGAAGCTGAGCGCTCCTGTACTTTTCAGGTCATCAAGTGCAGCGTCAATAGCTTCATATGCGCTGTTAGATTTCGGAGCGGTAGCAAGCAGAATTATCGCCTCTGCTATAGGTAGCCTTGCCTCCGGAAGTCCCAGTTGTAATGCCGAATCAACACACGCTTTTGTAATAACAATCGCCTGTGGATAGGCAAGCCCGACATCTTCCGCCGCTATGCATAAAAGACGTCTGCAAAGAGCCGTTATATCGCCGGCTTCAATCAGTCGTGCGGCGTAATGAAGTGCGGCGTTTTCGTCCGAACCACGCACAGATTTATGAAAAGCCGATAAAATATCAAAATGCTGGTCTCCGTCACGGTCATAGCGCATATTGCTTTTTTGTGCAATAATCTTAAGCGATTCCGGAGTAATTTTAATTTTATTTCCGGAACTATCACCACATATGACGGCAAGTTCAGCGGTGTTCATAGCCTTGCGGACGTCTCCACCGCAATTATAAGCAATTGTTTTAATTATATCGTCATCTGCAACGATTTCAATGCTGTTTTCCCGTGAAATTATTGAGAAAGCTCTTTTTACTGCTGGTATAAGCTGTTCAGCGGTTACGAGCTTGAACTCAAAAACGGTACATCTGCTTATAATGGCACTGTATACTGAAAAATAGGGGTTTTCGGTTGTTGAGGCAATAAGGGTTATATCGCCGTTTTCGATGTATTCAAGGAGCGTCTGCTGTTGTTTTTTGTTGAGATACTGGATTTCATCAAGATACAGTAAAATTCCATTTTCTGTTCCGAAACTTCCTATTTCACCGATTACATTTTTTATATCGGCAACAGATGCCGTTGTACCGTTCAGACGATGTAAAGTCATTCCGCAATTTTCGGCTATAATTCGGGCAACAGTAGTTTTGCCGACTCCTGAAACCCCGTAAAAAATCATATTTGGTATTTTTCCGCCCTCAATAATCCGACGGAGAGGCTTTCCGGCAGAAAGTATATGCTCCTGACCTACAACGTCATCAAGAGTTTTCGGGCGTATTCTGTCCGCAAGTGGTGACGGCATAACATTCCTCCTTTTCAGAATCATTGATTTTAATTATATCATATTGTCATTATTATGTCAAGATGGATTTAAGAACTATGAAATTTAAATTTAAAAACCGATAGTTTATTTTCTGGACAATACTTGACATTTACCGGAAAAGATGATATTATATATGTATAAAATTTATTTCAAAGGAGGATTTTTTTATATGAAACATTCACAACGAAAGCAAGGAACAGTATTTCTTGCTTTCATGATTTTAATGGCGTGGTTCGTTCCGCTTTTTAGCATCACGCCATTGAAAACGTCAGCAATTTCAACGGACTATCCGGTGCAGTTAATGAATATTTCTGCAAAGGATAATAAAACCGTTCTTACAGAAGACGGCACAGCGGATAGTTCCACACTGTCGCTTAAGACGCTTGGTGGTGATTTGTCAGCGTCATGGCGTTTTGACAGAGTAAACACCGATTCAAAGGGAACATTTTTCAAGATATGTAATGCTGAATCGGGCAGACTGCTTACGCCTTATGACTATTCTGCTAAAGCGGGAACAGCAGTTGTAATGTATGGCAGTGAATCTCACCAAACGCAACATTGGTATGTTGTTCCGGTGAAGACCGACCACCTCGGAAACAATCTCTATTATAAGATTGTGAATTATTCCGATAATTCTTTAGCACTCACACAAGGCAGTGATGGCATGACTCTTGAAAGCTATAAAGGTTCTGACAATCAGTTATGGCTTCTCAATTCCGACGGTTTACAGGGATTTGCAGGTTACTGTAACGACGATAACACCGGAAACATAAAAGCCGGCGATATCGGCGGACTTTTCGGTGAAGTAGTCGAAGCGATGACATTTGACGAACTCAAGAAATATGCTGAATCTGATACACCATATACTATTGTCGTGACAAGAAATATCAGCGTCAACGAACTTGCCTTGAACGGTGATAGATATATGTGCAAGGCTGGAAGAATCTATGTCCGCAGTAACAAGACGATTATCGGCAGTTACAACGCCCATACGCTTTTTAATGTGCAGTTCTGTACATATTCCACTTTAGGAACAGGCGACAACATCATTATCAAAAATTTTGAAATGCAACATGATGCCGAATCAAACAACAACGATTCCATTGTATGTTATTTTGATTCCGGTAAAAATATATGGGTAGACCATATATCTTTTATCGGTCATGAAAACTGTGGCAAAGCTCCGAAAACAGGGCTTGCCGACGAAGATAAATTTTTAGCTGTCTGTGTTGACGCCGATTACTGTACCGTTTCGGACTGTTCATTTGGTGAACACAAATACGGAGTTATTTTAGGCTATCCTTCCGACGATGCAAAAAGTCAGTCCGGATATGACGGGCTTCCTAATATGACGCTTATTTCAAATAAGTTCGATGGCTGTATAACAAGAGGTCCGGGACTTATGCGGTGGGGATATTTCCACTCACTCAATAACTATGTAAATAATTTCAGCATGGCATATACCGTGCATAGTGGTTGTGATATATATGCAGAAAACTGCTACTACTCAAACGGCGGAAATGTAATATGTGACTGGAATCAGATTACATATGCAGGTGCGTATGCAGAAGACGGCTCAAAGTTCTCCAACTGCAACAGGACGGTGCAGGGTGAGGGAACAGCAAGTAATCCAAGCTATTCCAAGGCAAGCACATGGAGACCAACCGGCAAATACAGTTATAAAAAACTCACCGCCGACGAAGCAAAGAGCTATTGCAGTAGTTACAGCGGTTGCCAGTCTTCCAAGGACGATATAAAATATATGCGTTTTTCCGGTAAGGGTGTACCGAGTGCAAGTTTTAATACAGGTGTTGAACAGGGATTCACTCCGTCAGTGAAAGAACCTGTTATAGCTGAATTTTCTGAAGGTTCAGCATACCGTATAAAGAATGCTAATTCAGGACTTTATATGCAGGTTGCCGACGCCAAAGCCGAAAACGGTGCAAACGTTCAGCAGTGGGGAAGTGACGGCACAGCAGTACATGACGTTTGGAAAATGTTCAGTGCCGGTGATGGATATTATTATATATCCTCCTGTGTTGGAGACGGCGGAACTTACGTACTTGACGTTGCAGGAAAAAAAGCCGATAACGGTACTAATATTGATATTTATAAATATAACGGCGGTACAAACCAGCAGTTTATGCTTACTAAAAACGACGACGGAAGTTATAAAATCTGTACGAAAGTTTCCGGTGGAAAATCAGCCGTTGAAGTAAAGAACGCTGATAAAAATTCCGGTGCGAATATTCAGGAATGGGCAATCAACGGTGCAGAATGTCAGAACTGGATATTAGAACCGGCTACAGACGCCGGTTGTGTAATGAACGAAAGTGTTATTTATACTTTTGAGAATGTAAATTCCGGACTTGTCATGGAAGTAAAAGGCGGTATTATGGCGGACGGCACAAACGTTCAGCAGTGGACATCAAATAATAATGACTGTCAGAAATGGATTCTTAAATCATTTGGTTCAGGAAATTATTACTGGATACGTTCAGCACAGAATGAGGGTTACACTCTTAAAGCTGACGGAAGTACCGATGGCGGAAATATTTCTTTAGTTTCTTACTCAACTAAGGACAGTTCACAGCTTTTCCGCTTTACGAAAAATATAGATGGTTCATATAGCATTATAACACACGCCTCAAAAGATACTTGTCTTGTTGAAACTGCATCCGCATCAACTGAAAACGGTGCTAACATTCAGCAGTGGAAAACAACCGGAAGTAATTGTCAACGTTGGAACGTAAAAACCGAAAGCAAGCCGGTAGTTACTACAACGACTACTACAAAACAGACAACAAACACTACAACAACCACCGTCACAACTACTGCTACATCAAAACCGGTTGTATCTGTTGTCGGAGACGTCAACAAGGACGGCAAGTTAAATGCCGCTGACCTTGTACTTCTTGAAAAATGGCTTTTATCTGTTTCCGGAACTACACTTCCGGATTGGAAAGCAGCAGACCTCAACAATGACGGAATACTTGATATTTTCGACCTTGTTCTTATGCGAAAAGAAGTAATTAAATAATCTGAAAAAAAAATCACTCCGCAAGGGGTGATTTTTGATTTGTCTTGACGTAATTGCGGTAATATGCTATAATTAATTTCGGAATTATCAGTAATTCCGAATTAAAACAGATGGGATTTTATTATGAACCTTGAAATTACAAACAGAATACTTGAAAACGTCTTGTACCGTCAGGAACTGCAAAGGCTGGAACAGCTTGAAAAAGACCGTATTTTCTGTCGGCACGGTATAGAACATTCATTGGATACGGCACGCATAGCAATTATATTATGTCGGGAAAACTCCGTTGAAATCAGTCCGGATATTATCTATTCTTCCGCCCTGCTCCACGATATAGGACGTTCACGGGAATACACCGAAAACGTTCCGCACCATGACGCCGGTGTACACATAGCCGCTAATATTCTTGATGACATAGAATGTCCGGACGATATGAAAAATTCTATTCTGAATCTGATTGAAAACCATCGACGATCGGATAATAACCCGTCCACACCGGAATATATATTCTATATGGCAGATAAGAAATCACGGTTATGTTTTGCCTGTAAAGCCCGTCATGAATGTTATTGGTCGGACGAAAAGAAAAACATGAAAATAGAGGTGTAATATGCTTATAGGAAACAGATATTTCAATTTTGAGGATAACTGCTATGTCATGGGAATTTTAAACGTCACTCCGGATTCTTTTTCGGACGGCGGAAAATTCAACAATATTGACTCCGCACTGAAAAAAACAGAAGAGATGATTTCCGCCGGTGCTGATATTATCGACATCGGCGGAGAATCAACACGCCCTGATTTCGTCCGTATTTCCGACGACGAGGAAATTTACCGTATATCACCGGTCATTGAGGCGGTAAAGAAAAGATTTGATATTCCGGTTTCACTTGATACATACAAGTATACCGTTGCAGACTCCGGAATAAAAGCAGGTGCGGACATGATAAACGATATATGGGGTCTTAAATACGATAACGGCGAAATGTCACGTATTATAGCAGAGAATAATATTCCGTGCTGTCTGATGCATAACCGTCCGGAGCGTAATTACAATGATTTTTTTAATGATATGATTTCCGATATGTCGGAAACTGTTGATATAGCGCTTAAAGCAGGAATCAACCGTGATAACATCATACTTGACGCCGGTATAGGTTTTGCAAAAAGCTATGAAAACAATCTTGAATCAATCCGCCGCCTTGACGAATTTAAACGCCGTCTTGAATTTCCGGTATTATTAGGAACATCACGGAAATCAGTTATAGGACTTACTCTTGATTTGCCCGTCAGTGAAAGACTGGAGGGAACTCTTGCCACAACGGTGGCGGGCGTACTGAAAGGCGTATCAATAGTCAGGGTTCACGACGTGAAAGAAAACGTCAGGGTTGTAAAAATGACGCTTGCAATAATGAAAGGATATAAATAAATGGACGAAATACATATTGATAATTTAAAGATATTCGCTTACCACGGTGTCTTTCAACACGAAAATATAAACGGTCAGTATTTTTACGTCAATGCCGTACTTTATACTGATACCGAAAATGCAGGAATTTCCGATAATCTGGAACTTTCCACCGATTACGGCAGTGTATGTGGTTTGATTCACGATGTTATGACTGGTAGTACATTTAAATTAATAGAAACAGTCGCCGAACACATAGCCGTTGAAATACTGAAAAAATTTCCGTTTGTCAAAGGCGTTGAAATTGAAGTACGCAAGCCTGAAGCTCCGATAGAAATGGCTTTTGAATCAGTATCAGTAAAAATCCGTCGGAGCTGGCACAATGCAGTAATTGCCATTGGTTCTAATATCGGCGACAGAAAGGCATATATTGAAAGTGCCATATGTGAAATAGAGGGAAATTCCGCCATTAAGAATATTAAAGTTTCTTCTCTTATCGAAACAAAACCGTATGGCTACACTAACCAGCCGGATTTTATGAACGGTGCTTTAATCTGTCAGACGTATCTTTCACCGGAAAAACTTCTTGAATTTCTGCACTCCGTGGAAAATGGAGCAGGTCGTACCCGTGAGATACATTGGGGTGCAAGAACTTTAGACCTTGATATTATATTCTATGATGATAAAATCATTGATACGCCATTATTGACCGTTCCGCACGCCGATATGCATAACCGGTATTTTGTACTGAAACCAGTCAGCGAAATTGCGCCGTATTATCGCCACCCTGTTATTAATATGACAGTCTCACAACTCCTTGAAAGGCTTGATAAAAATGATTAATATAATTTCAGCCGTTGCAAAAAACGGCGTTATTGGTTCAGGGGGTAAAATTCCGTGGGATTTTCCGGAGGACAGAAAATATTTTAAAAAAATCACTTCCGGAAACGTTATCATAATGGGACGCCGTACTTTTCAGGAGATAGGTTTTCCGCTTCCTGACAGGTATAATATAATAGTATCATCAACGGAAAATTTCCACTCTGAAAACATGACAACTGTTCCGGATTTTGCGACAGCACTTGAAACCGCCCGTATGTATGCGGAAAGAAATAATATTCCTGAAATTTTTCTATGTGGTGGTGCGGAAATATATCGTCAGGGGCTTGCGGTCGCCGACAGAATATACCTCACGGAAATAGATTCCTGTTATTCCGGAGACGTTTTTTTTCCGGTATTCAGTGAAAAAATTTTTATTCTCACAAGCCGTACAGATACCGCAGGAATGTCATTCTGTATATATGACCGCACCGGAAAGGAGTTATAAAAATGGAAGACGAAAAAATAATAAAACTTCTGCCGAAAAGGAAAAAAGGTCTTTTAAAAATAGTATTTAGCCGAACCCTGATAATAGGCTTGCTTATAGCGTTTCAGATATTCATGCTTGCGTCAATATATATATGGTTTATCGAATTTTTCCCGCCGATGTTGCTTTTACAGGGTGTATTTTCAGTAGGAATGATAATCTATCTTTTCAATTCTGAAATGGACTCATCAGGTAAGCTGACGTGGCTTTTCATAATATCAATGTTTCCGATTCCAGGGACTGTTTTATTATGGTTCACGAAACGTGACATAGGCAACTATGCTCTCAGGGAGCGTGTAGCATTTCTTGTCAACGAAACGAAAGATAAACTTAGACAAGATACAAACGTTATAAACAATATTGATATTGTCAGTTCATGCACAGACGATTTATGCTATTATCTCAACCGGAGTGGTTGTTTTCCGGTATACGCCAATACTGATGTAATATATTTTTCTTCCGGTGAAGAAAAATTTGAAGCGCTTATTGAAGAACTCCGGAAAGCTGAAAAATTTATTTTCCTTGAATATTTCATAATTGACGAGGGTTATATGTGGGGAAAAATTTTAGCTGTTCTGAAAGAAAAGGCGGAACAGGGTGTTGATGTGCGTGTTATGTACGACGGTATGTGTGAAATTACAACACTTTCATTTGATTATCCCGAACGTATGGCGAAACTGGGCATAAAATGTAAGAATTTTTCACCGATAAGACCTTTTCTTTCCACTCACTACAATTACAGAGACCACCGGAAAATACTTGTAATCGACGGAAAAACAGCATTTAACGGCGGTATAAATCTTGCCGACGAATACATAAATAGAATTGACCGTTTCGGTTATTGGAAAGATACAGCGGTAATGCTTAAGGGTGAGGCGGTACAGAGTTTCACGCTTATGTTTTTGCAGATGTGGAATGTCACTGAAAAATCACCACAATGGGATAAGTTTCTTGAGATGTCATATAAAAACAAGTCAGGTCAGGGATTTGTGATGCCATATGCAGACTGTCCGCTTGATGATTACAAGGTAGGGGAGAACGTCTATATAGATATACTCAACCGTGCGACAAGTTACGTTCATATCATGACGCCTTATCTTATAATTGATGACGCACTTGAAACAGCCCTTAAATTCACAGCGCAAAGAGGCGTTGACGTTAAAATAATTCTCCCTGGAATACCTGATAAAAAAATGGCATATGCCCTTGCAAAGTCCCATTATAAGACCCTTATAAAATCCGGAGTAAAAATATACGAATATACAACCGGATTTGTTCACGCTAAAGTCTGGACTTGCGATAATGAAAAATCGGTGGTCGGCACTATAAATCTTGATTATCGCAGTCTGTATCATCATTTTGAGTGTGCGACGTATATGTACAAGACAAGGTGTATTCCCGATATTGAACGGGATTTCACAGAAACGCTTTCAGAATGTAGGGAAGTAACCTCCGAAACTATAAAAAATGAAAAATTCTTCTATAAATTTTTCGGTGCAGTGCTTAAAATAATAGCGCCTCTTATGTGAAAATTAAAATTTCCGGAAGTTATTGCAAACATCTGTAAATTATGATATACTTTAAATAAAATCAAATAATTGTATGAGGTGCTTTTTAATGGAACGTAAAATGACAGAGCAGGAACTTATTGCATCACTTGACAAGGCAATTGAAAATGGCTATATCTTTGTATGCTATCAGCCGAAGGTTAATCATTCATCTGGCAGAATGATAGGCGCAGAGGCTCTTATGCGCTGGAAACACCCTGAATATGGCATACAATATCCGTCCGATTTCATACCCGTGCTGGAAAAAAACGACCTGCTTCACGTTGCAGATATTGCCGTTTTTGAAAAAGTATGTCAGTTCCTGCGCTGTCGCCTTGACGCCGGAAAACATTGCGTTATTATTTCCTGTAATATGTCAAGATATGATATTTTTCATCGTGACTATGTGGAACGCATTGAGGAAATCCGCCGGAAATATGATATTCCGACAAAACTTCTGCATATAGAAATTACAGAATCATCTGCTATTGGTGGAATGGAACTTGTTTCCGAAGCTTTGGAAAAACTCCATAATTACGGCTACAGGGTTGAAATAGACGATTTCGGTAGCGGTTATTCTTCGCTTAACGTCCTTAAAGATTTGCCCGTTGATGTTATAAAACTGGATATGCGCTTTTTCAGCGGAAATCTCAGCGGAAGAGGCGGAACAATTATAAATGCTGTTGTGCAGATGGCTAAATGGCTTGATACGCCCGTTATTGCCGAGGGTGTGGAAAATACGGAGCAGGCGGACTATATGGAAAGTATAGGCTGTAATTACATTCAGGGCTATCTTTATTCCAGACCGCTTTTTGAAGAAGATTTCAGCAGAAAAATTGATGACTTTGAACATGAACCTATGAAACCCGCAATCGTGCTGGATAAAATGGACGCTGAAAAATTTTGGAATCCTACATCTCTTGAAACTCTTATATTTAATAACTATGTCGGCGGTGCGGCAATTTTTTCATATAATCAAGGCAGAATTGAATATCTCCGTGTAAATAAAAAATACACCAAGGAACTTGGTATGTGCATGACGGAAAAGGAGATACTCAGGTGCAATCCGTGGGCGACTATGGATATTGAAAATCATAAAATATATGAAAGTACACTCCGTAAGGCAATAAGCACGAATGACGAGGAAAGCTGTGAAGTATGGAGGAATCTTAATTCTGAAATATGTGGTGAAGAGCTTATGTGCATACGTAGTTTTATACGACTTCTTGGAAAAGCAGGCGACCAGTATCTTTTCTATGAAATGGTGCAGAACATCACAGGAGAAAAACGAGCTTTTGAAGAAATTGCCCTCAGTGAAAAACGGTTCTATTATGCCGGTGAACACAATAAAGTTTTTGCATGGGAATATGAAATTGCTACAAAGAAAATGCGACCGTGCAGTCGCTGTCGCCGTGAACTTGGTCTGCCGGAAATTCTGGAAAATTACCCTGAACCTATGATAGAATCACATCTTTTTCCGCCGGAAATCGCCGACGAATATCGTGACTGGCATCGTCAGTTAGCCGAGGGTGTACCGTATCTTGAAAAAATTTTCAATCTTACAGATGACCGTATACCCTTCAATGTTCGATATACAAATGAATTTGACGAAAACGGAAAGCCTGTCAAAGCTTATGCCTCCGCAACGCCTGTTATCGAGGCAGATAATTAAATTGCTGATAAAACAACTATGAATATTTAGTAAACTTTAAGAGCCTGTTCAGTATCTTTTAAGAATAATACGAATAAAGGCTAAAGTGACCA
>JAMPEF010000040.1 GCA_023665275.1 Alistipes senegalensis
GAAAAGGAAATCAGCCTGAAGAATAAGGAGTATGAACTGCTGCTTTTTCTGGTGACAAATGCGGACATGGTTTTCGATAAGGAAACACTGTATGAGCGAATCTGGGGCATGGACGCTGTCGGCGATAATGCAACGGTAGCAGTTCATATTAACAGGCTTCGTGAAAAAATCGAGGATGACCCTTCCAATCCGCACTACGTTGAAACAGTATGGGGTGCAGGGTATCGTTTCAGAGCGTAGGTGATTTGCTGTGTGGATTACATTGACATTTGGTTCAGCTTCTTTTGCCGGAGTTACTGCCGTGCTTGCAAAGATTGGAATTAAAAATACAGATTCCACAGTTGCCACGGCGATCCGGACGATTATTGTTCTGATTTTTTCATGGCTTATGGTCATGATAACCAAGGCTTATCAAGATATTGACAGCATTTCGGGAAAAACGCTGCTGTTTCTGATATTGTCAGGACTTGCAACCGGAGGCAGCTGGCTGTGCTATTTTAAGGCTTTGCAGATCAGTGATGTAAACAAGGTTGCACCTATTGATAAGTCAAGCACGATACTGACAATGCTGCTTGCTTTTCTGATTCTCGGGGAAAAATTAAGTGTACTCAAAGTGATTTGTATGCTTCTGATCGGCATCGGCACTTATCTCATGATAACCAAAAAACAGTCCGATCATGAAACAAAAGGCTGGAGTTGGTTATGGTACGCTGTACTGTCAGCAGTATTTGCAAGTTTGACGTCCATTCTCGGGAAAATCGGAATAAGTGAAATTGATTCCAATCTTGGTACTGCGATAAGGACAGTTGTTGTGCTGATTATGGCATGGCTCATGGTTTTGGTAACAGGTAAACAAAGTGAAATCAAAACGATCAGCAAGCGAAATATGCTGTTTATCTGCCTTTCGGGATTGACTACCGGATTGTCATGGCTTTGCTATTATAAGGCTTTGCAGGATGGTCAGGCAAGTGTGGTTGTGCCGATTGATAAGCTGAGTATTCTGGTAACGATTGCTTTTTCTTACTTTGTGTTGAAAGAAAAGCTGACGAAAAAGGCACTGCTTGGTCTTGTAATAATGACTGCGGGAACGCTGCTGCTGGTAAAATAATAGATTATGATACGTACATCTTCGGATGTGCGTATTTTTTATGTAAGTTTTAATGTCATTTTATCTTTTGTTTATAATTGGGTTAGCGTTAGTTTATTGTGTGATTTTATAATAAAGTCAACCTCGAAAGAGGAAAACAACGAAAGGATTGATTCAAATGAAAGCAAAGAAAATCACAGTAGCTTGCCTGGCAGCAGGTCTTACATTGGTGGGAACAGCAGGTCTGATTGCTTATGCGGCAGGAAACCCATACGAGAGTTACAAATCAGCTGTAGTAAATACCATTGGCGAGGATAATCTTACCGCCCATGCTGCTGTACAGATGAAGCAGAACGGAAAAGTAATCGCAAGCGGAAATGCAGTTTACGAGAAGGCTTCCGAAATTCAGTATGCAAGCGTTACAGCAGATTTTGCAGGACAAAATGTGACTCAGGAGGAGTATTCTGACGGTATTGTGAAAATCAAAAGCGATGGCAGCAAGTACACTGAAAAAAGCCGCAAGGAAAAGCACGATGAAAACGAGAAGCTTACACCTAATATGATCAAGCTTGTGGAAATGACGGCGGATTTTTCAGAAACAATATATATGATATCACAGGAATTACAACTTTTTTCAACCATAACAGCTATATGAAAATCGAGGGTGAAACGAGAAAGGCGAGTAATTTCGATGACATCAATTGATAATCTTGCAGATGAAATTATGAAAGGTCTGACAGAGTATTCTGACCTTGCGAAAACGGAAATGAAAAAGGCTGTCCGAAAAACTGCAATATCAGTGAAAAAAGAAATCTCTGCAAATGCTCCCAAGCGTACAGGAAAATATGCTAAAAGCTGGACTTCCAAAAAGACAAAAGAAAACAGCCATTCACTTGAAATGGCTGTACATTCAAAGAACAGATATCAGCTGGCACACCTTATTGAAAAAGGACACGCTAAGCGTGGCGGAGGCAGAGTGTCTGGCAGACCGCATACTGCACCTGCCGAAGAAAACGGAGTGCAGATGCTAGAAAAATTTATCGAGGAGGCACTGTCATGACTTACGAACAGATTAACGAAATGATGGAGGAAATGGGACTTCCTTTTGCCTACATCATTTTGCAGAAGGTGAAAGTTCCTCGCCTCCTTTTCTCATTTTTCTTTCTCCCGGCGAGAATACATTTTCCGCTGACAACTATATGTATTTCAGCTTTAAACAGTTGGATATTGAACTTTATACAGATATTAAGAGTCCCGAATTTGAAGAAAATATTGAAAGGGTTCTGAAACGTCACAAGATTTATTACACGAAAACCGAATTATGGATTGCATCAGAAAAGATGTATAAAGTGCTATACGAAACGGAGGTTTAACCTATGGCAAGTAAGAAGAATAAAGTAAAATTTGGCTTGCAGAGCGTATACTGGTCGAAAATCATTGAATTGGGTGAAGACCCGGACGGCAACAAGAC
Source organism: Alistipes senegalensis (assembly GCA_023665275.1). Lineage (GTDB taxonomy): Bacteria > Bacillota > Clostridia > Oscillospirales > Ruminococcaceae > Ruminococcus. The sequence continues at coordinate 2,559 of JAMPEF010000040.1, forward strand.
AGTACCTGCATACGGACCGTCAAAGCATCTTCCCGGTGCTGTAAGCCTTGCCATTGATGCAAACGGCGAGGCAGAAAATTTCTATGCCGATAACGGTGTATATTACGTTATCAACAATAATGCAGGATATACCGGTGACCTTGAAATGGCCCTTATTACAACAGAATTTGCAACCGAAATTCTGGGCGAAATACTTGATAACAATGGGGTTCTGGTTGAAAAGAATGACGGCGAACTTTCACAGTTTGCTCTTATGTTTGAGTTCCTTGGTGACAAGCACCATATCAGACACGTTATGTACTGCTGCTCTGCTTCACGTCCTGCCACAGAATCTTCAACTACCGAGGAAAGCACGGAGGTAAAGACTGAAAAGCTGACCTTGAAGGCTACACCTTTGCCGACAGGTCTTGTAAAGTCAAAAACAACCGAAAGCACATCGGATACAGTTTACAATAACTGGTTCAAGATGCCTTACAACCCAAGCACAGAACCGAAAACAACCACTACAACTAAGACATCATAAGGAGGTACAGCTATGGCTATCAAGAAAAATATTACAATTGACGGTATAGAAGTGCCTTTCAAGGCGAGTGCAGCCGTGCCTCGCTTGTACCGTCTTAAATTTCACAGAGATATTTACAAAGACTTTGCATCACTTAAAACTGATGTTGAAGAGGGAGATGAAAACAAGAGCGAACTTGATATTGAGAGTCTTGAGGTTTTCGAGAACATCGCATACATCATGGCAAAACACGCTGACCCTGAAAACGTTCCTGACAGTCCCGATGATTTCCTTGAAAGGTTCAACACATTCAGTATCTATGAAATCCTTCCACAGCTGATAGAATTATGGGGACTTAACACAGCAACGCAGATTGAATCTAAAAAAAACATCACCCGACTGACCGACCGATGACTACACCGTTATTTCTCCTAAGATGCAAACAGCTCGGTCTTTCTATGACCGAGCTGGATTTGCTTACGATTGGACTTATCAATGATATGTTCAGTGAAAGAGAAAATGATGATTATTCCGGTTGGCATGAACTTGCTTCGCAAAGTGATTTTGATGCGTTTTGATTGACTTTTCCTACCATCTATGATATAATTTGGGTGAAGAGAAAGCACAATGCTTTCTCATATAAATCGGAATTTGGAGGTGTGAGGTTATGAAAATTCTTTTATTTCTTGCAAAAGGGTTTGAAACAATGGAGGCAAGTGTATTCATTGATATTATGGGCTGGGCAAGAAATGATTTCCTTTATGATGTTGACGTAGTAACTTGCGGTTTTCAAAAAACTGTTACAAGTGCATTTAATGTACCGGTAACTGTTGATGTACTGTTAAAAGATATTAGCGTGGAGGAATATGATGCATTGGCAATTCCCGGTGGTTTTGAAGAGTTTGGATTTTATGAAGAAGCCTTTTCAAAAGAATTAGCTGATATCATTAGAAAATTCAATGATAAGAATAAAATGATTGCAACAGTATGTGTTGGAGCACTTGCACTTGGTCACAGTGGCATTTTAACAGGCAAAAAAGCCACAACTTATGATCTGAACAATGGGCAACGGCAAAAACAACTTGCAGAATATGGAGTTGAAATTGTTAATTTGCCTGTAGTTAAAACGGATAATATAATCACATCATATTGCCCTCAGACCGCACCAGAAGTTGCATTTGTTCTATTAGAAAATCTTATAGGAACAGAGAAAATGAATATTGTCAAAACAGCTATGGGGTTTGAGTAAAGTGACAAATTCCCATTCGGTAATAACTAAATACACATTTAGCAGTCTTTCGGGGCTGCTTTTTTATGCCCTCACGGAGGAGATGAAACCGCATGGCAAACAGAATAAAAGGCATCACAGTCGAAATCGGCGGTGATACAACCAAGCTTTCCAAGTCTTTGGAAGGCGTCAACAAAACCATAAAGAACACCCAGACACAGCTGAAAGACGTTGAAAAACTCCTGAAACTTGACCCCTACCAATACAGAGCTTTTATCGCAAAAGCAGAAATTGTTAGCAGATGCTGTTTCCTCCACAAAAGAAAAACTGGAAACGCTGAAAACCGCCGCGGAACAAGCAAATACTGCACTTGCCAAAGGTGATATCACCCAGGAACAGTATGATGCCTTACAGCGTGAGATTATTGAAACCGAACAGGAACTTCGCAATCTTGAAAGTGAAGCCAATAAAGCGTCCGATTCTCTCAGTAAAATTGGTGCGGCAGGAGAAGTTTTACAGAATGTCGGGGACAAGATTTCTGATGTAGGCGGTAAGCTGACCACCCATGTGACTGTTCCGATTATGGCGGCAGGTACAGCGGCTGTTAAGACGGCATCAGATTTTGATTCTGCTATGTCAAAGGTTGCGGCGGTATCCGGTGCAACCGGTGATGACTTTGACCAGCTTCGTGACAAGGCTCGTGAAATGGGTAGTAAGACCAAGTTTTTAGCAAGTGAAGCCGCTGAAGCTATGAACTATATGGCAATGGCTGGCTGGAAAACAAATGATATGCTTTCTGGTATTGACGGCATTATGAACCTTGCCGCCGCATTCGGTGAAGACCTTGCAACTACTTCTGATATTGTTACTGACGCACTCACGGCTTTCGGCTTAACAGCTGCTGACAGCGGTCATTTTGCTGATGTACTTGCGGCGGCAAGTTCTAATGCAAATACAAATATATCAATGCTTGGCGAATCATTCAAGTATTGTACTCCGATTGCAGGTGCTCTGGGATTCTCCTGTGAAGATACAGCTGAGGCTCTCGGTCTTATGGCTAATGCAGGTATCAAGTCAACTCAGTCCGGTACATCAATGCGTTCCATTATGACAGCACTTTCGGGTGATGTAAAATTCTGTTCTGAAACTTTCGGAGAAATGGAGATTGCAACCACCAATCAGGACGGCTCAATGCGTGAACTTTCCGATATTCTTGCAGACTGCCGTGTTGCTTTCAATCAAATGACAGAATCCGAAAAAGCAAGTGCAGCACAAGCATTAGTCGGAAAGAATGCTATGTCCGGCTTTCTTGCTCTTATGAATGCAGCACCGCAGGATATTGATAAGCTGTCAGGTGCTATTGCAAATTGTGACGGCACATCTCTATCAATGGCTGAAACCATGCAGGATAATCTCGGCGGTCAGCTGACTATTTTGAAATCACAGCTTGAAGAACTTGCTATTTCTTTCGGCGAAATTCTTATGCCTGTTATCCGTGAGATTGCCACGAAAATTCAGGCATTTATTGATAAACTTAATGCGATGGACCCTGCCACGAAACAGACGATTGTAAAAATCGCTCTTGTTTCTGCGGCAATGGGTCCTTTATTGGTGGTTATCGGCAAAGTCATATCATCAGTCAGAAATTTGATGACTTTTATCAGCAAAGTTCCTACAATGATTGCAGGTGCTAAGACAGCATTCTCCACTCTTGGTGCTGCAATTGGTGGCATTTCTGCTCCTGTTGTGGCGGTTGTTGCTGTAATAGCAATACTTATTGCAGCATTTGTACATCTGTGGAATACCAATGAGGACTTTAAGAACAGCATACTTTCCATATGGGAGCAAATTAAGAGTACATTTGAAAGGCTTACTTCCGGTATTGTTGACCGAATCAACGCTCTCGGCTTTGATTTTGAAAACTTTGGAGAACTGGTGAAAGCTATATGGAATGGACTTTGTGAAATTCTTGCACCGATGTTTGAGGGCGTATTTCAGAATATATCAAATATTTTTACTTTTGTTACCGATACTATTTTAAGCGTTCTTGATGTATTCATCGGTCTGTTTACCGGTGACTGGGAGCAGTGCTGAAACGGTATAAAGGGCATTTTCACAGGTATATGGGATTTTGTTGTAAACACATTCATCAATATACTGAACACCCTTAAAGGTGTGGCAGATGTATTCCTCGGTTGGTTCGGTACTTCAAGGGATGAGGTATGGACAGCAATTAAGGATTTCTTTGTAAACACATGGAATGCAATTTCAGCATTCTTTACAGGCGTTGTAACTGCCATTTATGATACAGCAGTTTCAAACGTATTTACAAGCATTTATGATACAATTACAAGCATATGGAATGCAATTTCTACTGCGATTTCAGCTGTAATGGATACAATTTCAAATATTATAACAACTGTGTGGAATGCAATATCCGGATTTATCTCAGGTATAATGAACTTTATCAAATCTATATTTTCATCAATCTGGAATGCAATCAGCGGTACGATTTCAAGTGTTGTAAATGGAATCAAAAACACCATATCTTCTGTCTGGAACAGTATTTCCTCTACGATTTCATCTGTGATGAATGCAATCAAGTCAACTGTAACAAGTATATGGGACGGTATAAAGTCTGGAATCTCCAATACAATCAGCGGTATTTACGACACAATAAAAGGTGGATTTGATAAGGCTGTTAATTTTGTCAAGGGACTGGCGAGTGATGCGTTCCGCTGGGGCTCGGATATTATCAGCGGTATTGTTGACGGTATCAAAAGCTGTATCAACTGGATTTCCGATGCTTGTACAGATGTAGCCGATACAATCAGAAGCTATCTGCATTTCTCCGTACCTGATGTAGGACCGCTGACTGAATACGAAAGCTGGATGCCCGATTTCATGCAGGGACTTGCTGACGGCATCATAAAAAGCAAAAAAGTTGTCGCAAAAGCTGTATCCGGTGTTGCTGATACAATGAGAGTAACGCTCAATTCTGAGCTTAACTACAAAATAGATGGCATGACAGGTGCTATTATGAATGGCTCTGCTGAAAGTCCTATGGTGAATAATTACTACCAATCGGATTTTTCAGCTCAAAACTTGAATAACAATATTTTATTTTTCCATCTATTTCCCCATATGCTTCTATATTTATTAAGCATCTTTCATTGTCGGATTCATGAGTTGAAAAATCATCTAATATAAAACACATTTCCATATACTTATACTCTGATTTTTTAAACAAAAACATATCTTGCCATCTCCTAAAAAATCCGATTTGTAGGTATGATGCCCCACATTTTGTTTAGCATATTATACCACACAGCAACCAGAAAAGTCAACCATGAAAGGAAGTGATACTCATGTTCTACACCATAATTCTCGAAAACGAAACAGGTCAGCAAATTGATCTCTCACAGACAGCAAACCGCTTCCTATTCTCAAAAATAGAAGGACTGAATCCCCCGGCAGAAACAATAAGTACATCAAGCTATGCAGGAATGGACGGCTCATATCTCAATAATGCCTTTATCGAGAAAAGAAACATAGTCATTCCTTTTGAAATGCGTGGCTTCAATATTGAAAAAAGACGTCATGAACTGTATAAAGTGGTTAAGCCGTCACGATATATCAAGATTTATTATTCCACAAAAAATATATCCGTGTATGCCGAAGGCATTGTAGAAACCTGCGAAATGGAGAATTTTGAAATGTTGACCAAAGGTCAAATATCAATTATTTGTCCCGATATTTACTGGTATTCAACTGAAACACAGATTGCTGAATATTCAAGAATTACAGGGGTATTTCACTTCGTTTTTCCCGATAATGATGAGCCATTTTCGATTGGCAAGTATAACACGCAGAACATTATGACCATAGTAAATGACGGTGATGAGGTCGGCTTTACTCTTGAAATCAGCGGTGGACCTGCAAAGAATCCGACTATCTACAATGCTGTAACCGATGAATATATGCAGATTCTCGGTGAGATTAAAGATGGTGATATCATCACTATAACCACAAAACAGGAAATAAGACGGTAACCCTGGAGCGTGAAGGCGTTGTTACAAATATCATCAATCGTCTGGTTTCAGGTTCCACATGGCTGACATTAAGATCAGGAGAAAACAAATTCTATGTCCGTGCATCTGATGGGCTTTCAGAACTGAAAATTCGTTTGATACATCGAAATGCGTACTTGGGAGTGTGAGAAATGCAGATTGAAATATACAATATGATTCCAACAGAGGACAAACTCTCCATAACCCTTGAAGCTGTATGCGACAGATTTTCTTCTCTTTTGTGGGACGTTGAATATTATTCTTGCGTTGCTTTTGAGGTGTACATTGCCGCAAGTCCGCAGAATATTGAAATCTTCCAGACAGGCAGAATTGTCGGGCGTGATGATGATAACGAACACTTCGGATTGATTGAATCCGTTGAAATACAGACAGATGCAGAGGACGGCGACTATCTCATGTAACCGTTGAACATCGCAGATTCGGTCTACGACAGAATAAAATACAGCTAATCGGTATGATTGAGAGTTTTGACCAGAACGGCAGAAATCTCACACCGACATTCAGGGAGGTATGATTATGGCATTTTCATACGGATTTTTCAATGCAAAGAATCTTGACAGGACGTATACCGCCGAGAACTTCTGCGATTATCTTGGCAGTATCATCTGCAACGGTATTCAGGATAACTATGGTCAGTGTTTTAAGCTAACTTCAAACAAGTTAAAGCTGACTATTGGCAGCGGCAAAGCATGGATTAACGAACATTATTTCCTTTCCGATACTCCATATACCTATGATTTATCAAGCTATGTGAATGAATCGCTTGGAAGGTATTTGTCAGTCGGGATATGCTGCAATACTGGTGAAAATTATCGAAAGATAGAATTTGAAATCTTAGCAGGTACTCCTGCAACATCTCCGTCAATTCCAAGATTCAAGGATACAGAAACAAAAACATATCTTACGCTTTGTGCAGTCAGAATTGATGCAGGCATAACAGAAATCAAAGTAACAGATTATCGGGAAAATGCAAGCTACTGTGGATATGTCCGCTGTATTTTTGGTAAATGCAAGGTTACAGATATGATGTCACAACTTGCTGAAATTACAGAGCAGATGAAAGACTACAATACAACCATTCTTCAGTTAACTAATCAGGTAGCTGAACTGACAGCAAAGGTTGATGAAATTACGGGAGATGTAGTTTCCGTCGGTAAATGCGGTGATAACATCAATTATGTTCTCTGCTCTGACGGCAAGCTGATTCTCAAGGGCACTGGAACAATGTATGACTACGCAAGTTCAATCGAAACAAGCGGAAACAACTCTCCATTCTATGATAACGACAGAATTAAATCCGTGGTTATCTCAGAAGGCATTACATCTATTGGAGAGTTTGCCTTTAGTTTCTGCAATAATCTGAAAACGGCAACTCTTCCAACATCACTAAGGACAATCAAGAGAAATGGATTCATGCCGCATATTGATGAATATATAGTTCATCAGAATCTTTACGGACTTACAGAAATTACAATTCCATCTAAAGTGACCGAAATTGCAAAGTATGCCTTTTCGGGAACAGCAATAAAATCAGTTACAATTCCGGCATCTGTTACAACAGTTGGAGAAGGGGCGTTTGGTGAATGTCAGAAACTTGAAACTGTTCGTTACAGCGGCAAAATCATCGGTGACATAATGTTCGTGCGTTGTTTAAAATTGAAGAATTTCACCATAACCAAAAGTACAAAAGAGATTGTCGGCGGCTGTTTCAATTACTGCGAAAATCTTATGCTTATTACCTATGAGGGTACTATTTCTGAGTGGAATGCCATTACAAAGCGTACAAACTGGGACGGTCACGACAGTCAAGTTGAAACTCCGTTGACAAAGATTCAATGCCTTGATGGGTATATGCAGTACGATACAGAAACAAAAGAATGGGCGGTGCATGAATAATGTGGAAATTCCTCGTAAAACAGCAGAAAATAGAAGTTCTGGAACGGGAGGTTCTTGCCGATCATCAGATTGCTTTCGTGAACCTGAAATTCGTTTTTGACGGTGACTGGAAGAAGTTTCACAAGGTGGTGCAGTTCTCGCAGGACGAATTCACCTATAACAGAGTTCTTGGCTTTGATGATACAAGTTGTCTGATGCCAGCAGAACTTACTCCTGGAGCAGTTAAGATGTCACTCTTCGGATATGATGCGAGTGCATCAGAAACCGTCAGAGCAACCACCGTTGTAAAAACGCTGCATATCAGACCATCTGGATTTGACAGTGAAAGCAGCAATGTACGCCAACTCCGGATTTGTATCAGCAGTTATTACAGAAGATAAATGAAACAGAAAAAGGTGCTGACGGTAAATCGGCATTTGAAATTGCTGTGGAGAATGGCTTTGTCGGTACTGAAGCTGAATGGCTTGAAAGTCTGAAAGGCAAAGACGGTGCAGACGGAAGAAACGGTGCTGTTGGTCCCCAAGGTGAACAGGGTCCTCCCGTTAAAGACGGCATCACTCCCGATATGTCAGAGTATCCTACCAAGGCAGATTATGAAGATTTACAGCGTAAATTACAGTCATTGCAGGATAACACCATGGACTATATCTTAGGACTTACGAACAGATGTGATTCACTTGATACTGATATTCAGGAAAAGGAAGAAAAAATTCTTAATCTTGAAACCAAAATAACCGCCCTTGAAAGCCGTGCAGGTATTGACTACATCACTGTATTCTCTTCCGGCAATGATACCTTGCAGAAATATGGTGAGAGCATCTATACCTACTACAATGACGGCTACCGTTCACTTGCAGGTTTTTCTGAAAGTTATTCTCATTTCTGCTGTGTTGAAAATGACTATGTGCTTTACTTTAACCAGACCGATTTCAGCTGGGCAAGAAATGTATTTGTGCTCTGTCTGACACCTGTTGCTCTGACTTCTTCTATGCACTTGATTCTTAGCTATACAGTAGGTGCGTCGCAGGATGCAGAATTCTATCTTGTGAGAAAAACTGATAAAACACGCTCTGAACTTGCAAGGTATATTTATGAGAAAATACAGACAGGAAATGCAGTTGAGTTATCATTCAAATGGCTTTATTCCGATACATACATTTCAGTGATGCAGTCACTTGAAAATGTACCGGATGGAGAATATTATCTTGCCTTTAAAGGCACATCGGATAATTCACATCCGATGGTTGAATCAATCAAATTTATGAAAGGATGATGTTTATGAAAGAAACTTTTTGCCTTATCACAGGAGTTGTTGGTGGATTTATCGCAACGCTGCCTGACGGCTGGGACTCTGCACTTGCTACGCTCATAGTCTTTATGGGCATTGACTTTGTGACGGATCTGGTTACTGCTGTTATGAGTAAATCCAAGCACAGCAGAAGTGTTACACTCAACAGTAAGGCGGGCTGGACTGGACTTGCTAAAAAGTTTTGCATTCTGCTCATGGTTGTAGTCGGTGTAAGAATTGATATTCTTCTTGGAACTACATATATCCGTGATACAGTCTGTATCAGTTTCTGCCTGAATGAGCTGCTCTCTATTATCGAGAACACTACCTTAATGGGTATTCCATATCCGCCCGTAATTAAAAAAGCAATTGATGTTCTGCAAACGAAAGTAGGCAGAATGGAAGAGGAAATCAAGGAGGAAAATGATAATGATTCTGAAACCTGATAAAACTACAAACCTCGGCGGTGTAACCGTCAACGAGTATTTACTCACAAAGCATAATCCGAACAGAATCGATATGCCTTCCATTTCTATGAAGGGCAAAATTATTGGTGTTACTGTTTACAACACCGATTGGATTACAACTGCCGAAGGAACTACTCCTGCCGAACAGTACACTCGTGCTACTGTCAATGGCAATATGAACGATGTCAGAGTTCACTATTACGTTGACAACATCTGTGCGTGGCAGAACCTGCCTTTAACACTTAGTGGCTGGCACGCCGCTGATGGCAGTGGCAACGGGAACCGCAGAACCATTGCGATTGAGTGTATTATGAGTTCTGCATACAACGATAAGGATAAGAAATCAGAGGACAACTGTGCAAGACTTGCGGCGGCACTGCTTAATAAATACAAGCTGTCAATTGACTGTTTCTACACGTCATAACCACTAGTACAGCAAAAAATATTGTCCTGCTTACATACTTCCTCACTGGGATAATTTCAAAACAAAGGTGCAGTTGTACATGAACCTCGGTTCTTCTACAATGCCTTCTTCAAAACAGATTTACAGAGTAAGAAAGTCCTGGTCTGATGTCAAGTCACAGATTGGTGCTTTTTCTTTTCTGGAGAATGCAAAGAAAGTATGTAAAACAGGATATACTGTCTTTGATGAAAAAGGAAACGCTGTATTTCCAGTTCCGAGGTCATATACCAAAGGCACTAAAATCGAACTGAGGGATAGTGTTCTTTATGTTTCTGCTACTGCTACAAGCGGTACAAAGCGAAGCGGCACATACTACATCTATGACGGAAATGCCGTAAACGACAGATACCGCATTACAACAAAGCCTGAATACTACGGAAATACTCCTGCAGGAAAGTATGTCACCGGCTGTGTGAATAAGGCTGATATTTAGTGACGACTCTACGAGATATGATTTTTTCATATTTCGTGGGGCGTTTTTTTATTAAACCGCATTTTTCTGTCCTATATATAGTGAAGGCATAAATTAAACGAGGAGGAGTACATATGGAACAGAAAAAAGTAATTGATGAGATAGAGTACTATATGGCACAAAGATTGACGGAGCTGTTTTATCAGAATGAACTGATTTCTTTTGACGAATATGACAAATTAACGGAACTGAACCGCCGGACATTCTCTCCTTTATATGCTGACTTATTACCGAAAACACTTGATAAACCATCGGTTCAGAGTTAATATGTCATACGGAAAAGGGGTGATAAACTTGAAAGTTTCAAAGATAGTACCTAAACCTATTGAAACAAAAAAGCTGCGTGTTGCTGCATATTGCCGAGTATCAACCGACAGTGATGAACAGCAAAACAGTTTTGAAACACAAAAAGCACATTATGAAGCCTGGATAAAGATTCACGCTGATTAGGAGTTTGCAGGACTGTTTTATGACTTCGGTGTTACAGGAACCAAAACCGAACACCGTGACGGATTGCAGAATCTTCTGCTTGAATGCAAGGCAGGAAGAATTGATTACATCCTAACAAAGTCTGTCAGCAGATTTTCAAGAAATACTGCTGATTGCATATCTCTTGTTCGTAAACTGCTTGATATGAATATTCCCATTTACTTTGAAAAGGAAAACAGTGCGATGCGTTCCTAATTGAAAAGATTAGGCACTAACGAAAGAACGCAAAGTTCTCAGTTAGGAGAACTGAGAATCCGAAAAGTGGAATGACGGGGTAACGCCCTGAAACGCTTTCCCTGATATTCCGACTGGCATAATTGGGAAACTGATTATGTCAGAAGCTCGGTGAAGACGGCTGAGAGATACCGTAACTTGAGAAATTAAGACGAAAGCTGTCCGGAGGCGGACGGTGTATCCTATAGGTCGGGGGTCTACAAAATGCATACGGTGAGAATGGTGGAAACACCTGACGAACTTGCGAATGTACGGGTCTAAACTTTTGAATTGCAGAAATGCAGTGTTTCTTTAATGGAGCGACAGTGAGGTAAAGTAGGAATTGTTTTTACAAAATACCTTACAATGTTACAGGCATTGTCAAGCTGTCAGGCTTAAAGCAAGCGCCTAAGTGCATATGAAAAGATAGGATTATCGGAACGCAGCAACCTACGGCACACATAAAGTGGTACAGTCGAAGAATAATAAGCTGTTTTAGCCGTGGGTAAAGAAGTGGCATTACTGTTGAGGGTTTCTGTAACGGAAAACGGAGGGACAGCCACAAGTCAATACTACAAAATTAGTTATAGGCACGAAATTCATAGCTTCGGGTATGATTTAGGAGAAATCCAAGAAAAACAGTCCGAAAGGAGTGTTGCCTATGACAAAGCAAAAGAAACTGCGACATCTGGAATATTACGACTTGCAGGAAACCTTTGATAATCTGTATGCCCAAAGCAAGCAAAACAGGATTTTCACAAATCTCATGGAATTGATTTCAAGTGAGGAAAATATCCGACTTGCATACAGAAATATCAAACGAAATGCAGGAAGTATAACAAGCGGAATTGACGGAAAGACTATTAAAGACATTGAAAAGTTATCCGCTGAAAAATTAGTTGAGATGATTCAGAACAAATTCAGATTTTACAAACCAAGACCCGTAAGACGGAAAGCGATTCCCAAGCCTAACGGCAAAACAAGACCTTTAGGAATTCCGACAATAATTGACAGAATGGTACAGCAATGTATTCTACAGGTATTAGAACCGATTTGTGAGGCAAAATTTCACGAACGCAATAATGGTTTTCGTCCTAACAGGTCAGCAGAAAATGCTCTTGCACAGTGTTACAAGATGATTCAGATACAAAACTTATACTTTGTTGTAGATATAGACATTAAAGGATTCTTTGACAACGTAAATCATTCAAAGCTGATACGTCAGATTTGGGCGATGGGCATACAGGATAAAAAGATGATTTGTGTGATTAGACAAATGCTGAAAGCACCAATTATCATGCAGGACGGCACAAAAGTATATCCCACAAAAGGCACTCCGCAAGGCGGTATATTATCGCCGTTACTTGCAAACATCGTCCTGAATGAACTGGACTGGTGGATAAGTAGTCAGTGGGAATCTATGCCGACGCACACGAAGTACAAGGCGTTCTATAACAAGAGTGGCATGCCTTGCAGAAGTGCCGAGTGTGCCGCACTGAAAAAGTGCAATCTGAAAGAAATGTATATCGTAAGATATGCAGATGATTTCAAAATTTTCTGTCGCAAACGAAGTGACGCAGACAAAATTTTTATTGCAGTTAAGAAATGGCTGAAAGAGCGATTGAAGCTTGAAGTTAGTGAAGAAAAATCCAAGGTTGTAAATCTGAAAAAGGAAAAATCCGAATTTTTGGGATTTGAATTAAGAGCCGTCAGAAAAAGAAATAAGTTTGCGGTAGAATCTCATATGTCACAAAAGGCTATGAAACGAGTAAACGAAAACCTGAAAAGGCAAGTAAAGAAAATTCAGCACAGCAAGATAAACGAGATTTGGTTATCGAAGTTAATTGTTACAATGTCATGGTAGTCGGAATCCATATTATTACAGATATGCAACACATGTCAGCTGTGACTGCGAAGAAATTTATGGAAAACATCGCATTTTTATTTACAACAGGTTATGGCGACTATTAAAGAAATCGGGAGAAATTTACAGAAAATATATAGCTGAACATTATGGAAAGAGTAAGCGATTAATGTTTATCAGTGGTTTTTCAATGATACCTGTCAGCTATATACAGACAAAAATCCTGAGATACAAAAAAGCGAAAATATGCAAATATACTCGTGAGGGCAGGGATGAAATTCATAAAGCGTTGAAATTCGACGAAAATGTTATCAAAACTATGCATCTGCTTGTGAAAACTTACCCGATAGGCAAGAGCATAGAATACATGGATAACAGAGTTTACCTGTATTCTGCTCAATACGGAAAGTGTGCCGTTACAGGCGAAGTTTTGTGGATTGATGAAATTCATTGTCATCACAAAAAGCCTGTTTCAAAAGGCGGTATAGATGAATACAAAAATCTTGTAATAGTGCATGAATATATTCATATGCTGATTCATGCGACAATGGAAGAAACAATTACTGCATATTTAGGAAAACTAAATTTGAATCAATCTCAAATGCAA
>JAMPEF010000041.1 GCA_023665275.1 Alistipes senegalensis
ATTTTTTTTATAGAACAATATGCATTTTATAAAAATGTGACAGCAAATGAAATCTTTGATAAACTTGATAAACTTGAATTAACAGATTTTATCGTAAACATGTACGAACAATACCATACCGAGGCTATTCAAAATGCCTTTGATGATATTGATAGTATCGTAATGGAGACGGAATAATCAACTATGTAAACTAAAAGAAAAGGTCAAGAAACATAAGCCTCTTGACCTTTTCATTTATATTACCTGTTTAGCAAATCTTAAATCATAAAGCAAATATTCACCTTTTTCAGTTTCTATCAATTTGTTAATTTCACCCTTGTTGTCTATTATCATTTGGAAAAAGACTTTGTTCGGAACGCCGAATAAAATCTCGAACATTCTTTTTTGTATGTGTTTATATTCTTTTTTATCTAAAGCAAGCAGAAGTAAATAAATTGTTTTTTCTGAAATAGTTAAATCGCTTATATACTCTATACACTCTTGTTTGATATTATATGCTTGAAAATTAATAATTTCTTTTTCTTCCTTTGTACTATCTGGGTAATCTATATATAACTGTTTGATTTTCTTATTTGTATCTTCGATTATATTTATAATTCTGTCACGCTGTTCATAGTAAGATTTGCTGATATTATGAGTTTCAATTGGTTGAACAATTGAAGAAAATGGAAGTAGTCCCGCTTTATGATTACGGTTATTATAAAAATTGAACTTAGCTATATAGTGTTGTAAGTAATCCATAGGGGCATTAAAGTATCTATACAAATGATTATCACTTAACTTGTAACCATTCTCTAAGGTAATCATTTTAAAAAACATAGGCTTTACTGTTAGACTTTTATTTATTACACAAAATTTTTTATTTGATTTAGGTTGTTCTACAATTTTATACTTATCTTTTAATCTTTGAATTTCTTTCTGGGTGTCAACAGCAAATTCCTTTTTTGCCTTATCAATTTCTATTCCCGACATAACCGCTAAAATACAAATATCACCGTATAAATCTTGTTGTCTTGACAATATTTCTTTATCTGTCAAGTTTCGATTAGATTTTCTCTCTTTATAAAACTTGTCCCACATTATGGATTGCAAATATTGAGAAAGATTTATAATCTCACCGATTTTATTAACGCTTGTTTTTATATCTAAGTCAGCTTGTTGTTCTTCGGTATAATACCGTTTAATTTTACTTTTTGAAGATACAAAGCAAGTTGGAACTTTAAATAAGTCGTAGTTTCTTTGTGCGGATTGGATTAAAAGCGAGTCATCTGTCAGTAATAAAACGTCTGAGTCGTAATCACCAGTTTATACCCTCGGTTTCCCGATACTTTAACACTATTTAATAGTGGGCTTAGACTATTTCTTCACCCTATGTTAATTCATAGGTATTAAGGATTTCTCCGTGTTTGGCACTTCGATTTAAGGGGTTTTCACCCACTGAGAATTTCACTCAGCCCTACTCCTGTTGTAGAATTTCACTACTAAAGGATAGTCGTTACATCTTTCTCTTACGAGACTTGACACGGCATTGTCATGGAAATAAATTTTCTTTAGAGTTTCGCCGTTAGCAGCTTTTGCCACACCCTACATTTGTAGGTTCACCAAATTTTCTTTACTACATTACTGTAATAAGGGGCGCAAGTTCACCCATTGCAACGTTGTTGAATATTCTCTCCAATGGCATTAATATAAACAACTTCGTTAGACAAATCAAAATATCTTTCAATCAAATCATTATGAACATTATGACTCAATACAATATTTCCCGAACACACATGAGGACTTCGGCTTGCCAACAAGGTTTTGCCGAACTCAAACCTTTTACTGTATATATTTCCTTTTCCAAGAATGCTTTCACCCGTAAACTTTCCGATACTGTGCTGAAGCATTTCAACTCCGTTCCCGAGCAAGGTAGAGTAGTTACCATTAATCAGTACGTGTCCTTGTTTCAGTTCCCGTATCATTGCTTTTACCAAATTATCCCTAAATTCGTAATACAGCCTTGTTTTACTAAAATTAGAGTTGATACCAAGCAATTTAAAAACAATTTCGTTTTTATTATGGAGAGAGTCCATTTTAATTTCTTCAGGATAAGGATATTTTATATGATGCCGCAGCACATCGGGGTCATTTCTCACTTGTGTTATATAGTCCAAAGACGGTTTAAGCAGTTCTTCTACTTCCTGCTCCGATAACTGCAAAGTATTTATCAATTGGTAATGACAAGATACCTTACGCCCATCAAAATAGTGTGTAGGCTTTTCGTGCTTTACAACGCCAAAAATAGGGTCTACCAAATTCAACCATTCTTCAATTGTTCCGAATTTGCTGTATTTAATACTGCTCGGAGTAGTTATAATCTTTATATCCTCAATATTTTGAGCCAATGTAAAACCGTTAAGCTGTCCCACATCAGTAATATTGTTATCTTCAAACCATTTCTGGACTTTACATTTAAAAGCAGCTGATTTAAAAAATCTGTTTCTTAGCAGCAACATACTGTATGATTTGTATTTTTCGGGGACTAAGCTTTCATCCATAAGGCTCTCACCGTCAAAGATAGAGTTTGAAATTTCATATTCTTTAATTTTTGAAACAAGCTTGTCGTTTTCCAGTTCAACCCCCATTACCGTATCGGTAAATACAGATTTATAATCTGACACAACCAAGAAGTTTTCTGGTTTGATTTCCAAGGTATCTATAATACTGCTCATAGTAAGCGATATGTAAGCTTCAAAAGCAGCCAAATCAATACTGTCTCCCTGTTTGACTTTCAAACCGCAAGTCTCCCACTTGTGTATTCGATTGTATAGTGCTTCATTAATAAACAAACACTTGCCAACCCTACTACTGCCCGAACTGCGTTTCCAGCGTACATATTTAATACCGTCACATATAAAGCCATTTTTATATAGGTATTGCCGAAGCTCGGCTCTTGATAGAACAGTATCTATCGCTTGATTTGTTTTGTACTGACCACCTTCATATATAAAGTATTTATCCAAAATCGACAAATTTTTATATGGATTTTCTACATCTGCGTCAACCTCAATAGCAATCAAAGTGTTGTCTTTTACGCAAATGTGGTCTTTCATTTCTATGTCCCGATATTGATAGCCGTTCCTTATATAAATGTTGTTTCCTGCTTTATTGAAAAGTTTTTGAGCATATGTGAACTTTACGTTTATGACATGACGTGTATATTCCTTATTTCCCGACTTGAACGAAAAATCGTGACGGCGATAAATTTTCTCGTAAATCTCGCGAAGTTTAATTAAGTCAAGGCTGTAATCCAACGTGTTAATAAACTTTTTGGTGTTGATGTTACCTTCCCTTTGTCGTATGCCGTAACCGCTCGGGTTTTCATAGCACAGGTTGTTGGAATTGTATAAATCTTTAGCTTCTGCGGTTAAAATGTAAACTGCGTTCGTAGTCAATTGATAACCTCCTTGTGGTTATGTTTTTTTATTTGTAATTCTTGAACCAAATATTCATCAAGAATTTTTTCAAATAGTGTCTTTAATTCGTCAAATTCTTCTATTATGTCAATTCCGAAAACGTGAACGATAGTATCGGGATACATTTCCAAATACTTTTCTTTATAACGTTCAATATCATAACCTTCAGACCGCATCAGCATATAAATTTGGGAATATATGGGTCTTGTATCATCGGAAGTGCCATAGCTTGTATAGTATGCTAAAGTTCTGACCTTTCGGGTTATTTGTTTTTTCCAAGGTGTACGTTTCACATAAGTTTGAACTTGTTTCTTGATTTCTGTCTTAATATTTTCTGACACATCTGTTTTGCTTTTGGATATACCTTCAGCTATCAATTTGTCGATAATATCATATGCCCAGTCCATAAACTTGTTCGCAGTAGACTGTCTCGACCAACGGCAAATTTCCATAATACCTTTACGGGTGTAAAACGTGCGTTCTTGGATACTGCCGTTAGAGTCGATCCCCCCAGATTGGGCAGAGTTACTTGAATTGCTTTTACAAATAAAACTAAATTTATCTAATCTTTCTTTATGTTTTAAATGAATTTTTTCAATTGCCTTTCTTGGATTACTATAACCTAATGCCGTACCTATTTGTTCTCTGGTAACATAGTATTCATCGCCATCTTTCCAAAAGTCACAAGGTACTCCTTTTTCGGCTATACCGTTCTCAAAGCTCTCTGTAGTAATCAATTTAAAATCATTCATATTCTCATTTTCCTTTCTTTATAAATTTTCTTTATCAATCCTTTGCCATTCCTTTTGATAGTAGTCAACCGATTCAGCATTATCGCTTTCGTTTGAAAAGGTAATATCAAGGAAATACTTGATTAAGTAAGATTGTATTTCCACATAATCACTGTGGTATAGAAACGGTTCTTTTTTTCCATTAACTGTATGTCTGAATTTTGTGTATTCTTCGACAGATTTATCAAATTGCTTTTGCGTATATTCCTTAATATATTGAATCAATTGTGCGTTCAACTGTTCTCTTAATTGACGACAGGAACAATTCTGCAACTCACTTTGTTCTAAATATAAAGGTTTTTCGGAAGAAGTCGATAAATCATTTAACGATACAGATAATCTTGTGTAGTACCCGTCCCAATACCCAATGCCGTTGTAAATGTAATCAAAATCATCATCCTTTCTTTTATGTAGATTTTCCTCCACCATTTGGTAGAACTGTTTTGATTTACCCCTTAAGAATACCTCCCCTAAGTTCTTTAATCCTACATCTTTTAAAACAGCTTGTTCAGCCGCTTGAATACGTTTAACTTCGTCAGCGGATGCAACCCTTTCTTCGTAGCCTAAATTGTCACTCATATCGCCATTTAAGATAGTAATGCTTTTATCGTTATCAATACGTACCAACACGTATTCTTTCGTTACTGTTATTAAGTTTCTTTTTTCCATACTGTTTAAAGCAGAGCGTACAATATGGGAAAGCTTAGACGCAGTATTTTTATAAAATGCATTTATATCAAAATCTGAAAAACGGTTAGAAGGGTCTGTGGTTGCAAGAACGTAGCTTTCTTTTATATCTTCCCAATCACCTTGACGATATTTGTTTGTCATATAGTTTGAATTTGTTAGTCCTAAGAAACCGTAAAAGTACCCCATAGGCATTGTTAGCGACTCATTATTATTAAACTTGCTATGCAAATATCTCATTAAAAGAATTTCAATAGGAGTAACATACTTGCCGTTACGGGATTTTCTACCGTCTACTTTGTTGGCTTTAGCCTGTTTTCGTTCTTCACGGAGTTTACGCCGTTCAGCTCGTTCTTGTTCTTCCTTTAACCGTTGTTGTCTGCGTTCTTCGCGTAGTTGCGCCTTTTCTTTCGTCTGTCGTTCACGTTCGACTTTTACTGCTTCATGCTGTTCTTTTTTCTCTTTCCGCTCCTTATCTATAATATATTGACGCTCTTGCTGTCGTATTTCCTTTGCAGTAGGAATAGGCGTATCGTATATTTTGCTAATGATATAAGAGTGACCCGATAGGGTGAAGTTAAAATACCGTTTCCAGTTGTTGATTTGACCTATTCTGGGTGAACCGCAGGCTACAGGTTCACATTTAATCAAAGAACACATTTTGGAATAAGATTCCACTTTCATATTTTCTTTAAGATTTGTAGTGTCAACGATTTTACGATTAGTGTGTTTATCCATAATATACTTCCTTTCATAGTAATATTGCGAGATATAATGCTGTATACACCGTTCAATCTGACACACTTGCACGGTCATTTAGACACATCTGCACGGAGGCTGACACACCTCTCCGACAACTGACACACTTAAACTCATATAACTGTATTTTTATTAAAATTTGCAGCCAACATTTATCAATTACTTTTTCAAAGGAGCAATTATTTTGATAACAAGATATACTGCCATCAAAATTTCATAAACTCCTCATTGACATTTTACCGAAAGATATACAAGTCGGTTAAGAGAAAATTCAATTTATTGTTAAGAGAATCTCTCTCAACCGAATGTATATCAGTAAAACTCAATGAAGGGTCTATGAAATTCAGACGGCTCATTGAGCTGCAATGGAGGTGAAATTATGTAAAATTAAACATTGTCATTTTGCTTTTTGCGGTAGTTAATTCCGTGCCGTTCACGCATTGAAATATTTCCTTGGATAAATATTTCATATGAATCGTGAATTAGTCTGTCAATTACAGCTTCGGTAGAAGTGGTTTCATCTGGGTCGGGATTCATTCTGTCGTACCATTTATCAGCACTGAATTGACTGCATATAATCGTTGATGTTTTTCCTGATTTATTGTCACATCTTTTTTGAATGACGTAAAATAAATCAAAGGATTGCTGTAAATTTAATTTCTTTATCAGCCAATCGTCAATTATGAGCAAATCCGCTTTGCAGTATTCTTCTGCCGCTTTTGAGGCAGTGCTGTGAGTTCTGGCAAGATGAAAATCGTCAAGCAGGTCAAGCATTGTTATGTACTTCACCTTTTTGAATTTACGGCAAGCTGATTTTCCCAAAGCACAGGCAAGATAAGTTTTTCCGCTGCCTGTTGCTCCCGTAATCAAAATATGACTGTTTTCATTAATGAAATTGCAAGTAGATAACCGAATAATTTCACCTTTATCCAATTTCCTGTCGGGTAAATATTCAATACCCTCAATTGATGCGGACGGTATTTTAAGATGTGCATTGCTTGTACATCTGTTGAGCTTATTTGCCTGTTTTTGATTCCATTCCGCATCGACAAGAAGTCCAAGCCGTTCCTCAAAACCTAATTGAGCATAGGTTGACGAGTCACGAAGCTGAAATTCCAGTTCTTTTGCAAAAGCCTTAAAGCTCATTTCACGAAGTTTTTCGATGGTAGACGAGTTAATCATTATTACCACCGCCTCTCTTGTAATAGTCAGCCCCTCGAAGTATTCCGTGACCTCCACGCGGTTTTTCCGTCAGTGCTTTATCATTTTTAGCATTTCCGTTTTTCAGAAATGTACTGATATTGCGGGTAGACGGTACAGACGTAATTTCAAGGACGCGTTCGCAAGCGTTTTCAAGTTTGGCTTTGCCATAACGCTCGGATAATTTCATAAGGGTTATACAAGATTTGTATCCTTGCTCGGCAGCCTTTTCCGATTGAAGAAAGTATCTGATTACCTCAGATGTTTTTTCTCCGATGGAATTTCCCCATTCAATGAAATTATCTTCATTGTAATTAAGATATTTCCTATGTTCTTCTGGCATATGAGACTGGAGAACAATCGGGTAACGCTGTGGTAAGGAAAGTCGGTTGTGAGAGGCAACTCTGCCGCCGTTAAAGAAAACTTCAACGATATTTTTGGTAAGCCGAATCTGAACTTTTTCGCCTATCAAATCAAACGGCACTGAATATTTATTCTTGCCGTCCGAGACAAGATAGTCACTTCCAACGGTCGCTTGTGTCCACACAGCAGGCTCATAAGGAGTAACGGGAAGAGGTATCATAAAATCTTTTTCCTCGTTAAGATACGCTGTTTTCCTTGTCCCCTCCAGCTTTTGAAACGGCTTGTCGTTAAGTTCCGCAAGTTTTTCTTTAACCGCTTCTTTGACTTGGGCAATAGTGAAAAACTTCTGATTGCGGAGTGCGGCTATTATCCACGTGGACGCGAATTTTACAGTCCCTTCGGCAAGGCTTTTATCCTGTGGGTGTCGTACTCTTGCAGGTACGATTGCTGTTCCGTAATGCTCCGCAAGTTCCTTGTAACTCTGATTAAGTTTAACCTCGTAGCGAGTATGTGAAATTACGCCTGTTTTGAGGTTGTCGGGAATTAAAAGCCTTGTTGCACCGCCGAAATATTCGTAAGCGTGGACGTGGCAGAGCATCCGGTTTTCCTGTTTCATATCATCGCACGCCTCAACGTAAGCGTAACAGCTGCAAGGAAGAACCGCTACAAAAAGATACGCTTCCGATTCTGTGTCCGTCACGGAATCATAATACGGAATAGTGTTTCCTGCCCAATCGACCTGCATAGCGTCCCCTGGTTTGTGCTGTATTCGCATTGTTGCTTTTGTCAACCTTGCCCAATTATGATACTTATCATTAAACTGGGTACTCATGTAAGGAATTTCGCCGTTCGTTCTGCACTCATCGCAATACTCATTCCACAGCAGCGTAAGTGTAACGCCCGGTTTTGCTAATTCCTTATGAATGTAGGCATAGTCTGGCTCTTTGCGTACCACACCTGCATTTTTCCGTTCTGGGTAGAATAACTTTTCAAGGTCTGCATTCGTCACGTCACCGTCTAACGGATATGACAAATTGTTCTTTTGAGCTAAGTCAATTACCGTTCTGACCGTGTTGTGGGAACTCTTGACGCTTGAGGCTATTTCCCTTGTGCTGCACCCTATGCTTTTCAGCCGTAGGATTTCTAAATAGTTTACCATTTTTTGACCTCCTGATATTTTTAGTCATACCATATTTTGATATGCTAATCATATTATATCAGATTTCAATGAGTGTGTCAACTTCCGTCAAAGCGTGTCTATTCGAGCGAAACGGTGTGTCTATTTGGGCGGCGAGATGTGTCTAAATGACCGTGCAAGTGTGTCAGATTGAACGGTGTATACAAATATGGTTACAATACATATTATCAAGTTTTAAATGCTAAAGATTATTGAGTTCCGCAAAATCGAGAGCGTGTATATATTTTTATTGTAGATAAGAATATAGATAATGGAAAGTTTAAATTTCCAAAACCTTTTGATAATGGCATTAGACTAAAAGATGTGCTTGAAGATGAAGTCGAAGAAAAATATTATTTATCTGATACCATGATAAATGGGTTTATAAAACACAATAGTAACCATTTAAATAAAGGTACGGGTTTTATATGGCAACCGCGAGATTATAATGGAGTAGCAAGTACATTAAGAGCAAATTCTGCATTGTGTCCTACCGATAATACTATAATGACCTGTTTAGTTAGTAAGCAAGGAAAGCAATTTGAACACGAAACAAAAGAAACTAATACAATCCTTGCGAGAGATTATAAGGGATTTGGCAATCAACGTATGAATGCTGTAATTGAAAATACATCAAAAAATTTTCGTATTCGCAAATTAACCCCTAAAGAGTGTTGGAGACTTATGGGTTTTCCTGACGGTTGTTTTGACTTAGCTAAAAACGCTGGGGTGTCTAACAGTCAGCTTTATAAACAAGCAGGTAACAGCATTGTTGTAAATGTACTTTATTACATATACTGGGAAATTTATAAAGTTATGCCTTATCTTTTTGAAAATCTGAAACTCACAAGTTTGTTTAGCGGTATAGGTGCTTTTGAAATTGCTCTTGATAAATTCTATTACAATCTTAATACCGTAAATTTTATTCAGCCCGCAGAAGAATTAAACACCGAATCTAACTGCGGCGAGAATAAACCTACCCTTGTAGGAGGTGTTGGTACAATAAATTTTGGTAAGCAATATAGACAAGGTAATAGAGTATATGACAGCAACTCAATCGCTATGTGTTTGCTTTCGCAACCAGTAGGAAACGCAGGGGGAAATAGTTATTTGTACTTAGTTGATAATAGTTCTACCAACAAATTGATTCAAGAAGGTACGATAAATAAACCCGAATGGATTGAAGCAAGACGTAGGGTATATTCTCCGAATGGTGTATGTCCGACATTAAATGGTGTAGGTCAAGGTGGTAATACCGAACCTAAAATTCTTGAAGTTGGTAAATTGGATATTAAAGGTAAAGACCAAATCAAGAGAGTATATGATGCAGACGGAGTAGCACCAACTTTAAGTACAATGCAGGGGGGTATCAAGAGCCAAAAGTGATTGTTTATAAACAAGACAAATAAAGGAACAGTTTAAATGAAAGGTGTGACCATTATACATAATTTAAACAAAAAAAGTAGGAAACTAATATTAAGAAGTGTAATTTTGTTATATTTGTTATTAGTAGTAATAGCTACGGTAGGTTTAATTGTTAATTCGGTTGTGTATGCAAGTTGTTTCAAAACTGAACAAAATGATAAATCTGAAATTAATACATCTATTAATTATAACAATCTTATTGTTAGTTCTCAAAGTAAAACAAAAGAAACAAATAATTCAAATGATAATATCAAGCAAACTTATTATCAAACCAATTATTCAACTAAACAAATTCCAATAATCAATAACTCAAAAGCCAGTCTAACGTTATATGACAAATTAACATTAGACGAAAGACATCTTATAGAAACTGTTGTACAACACGAAGTTGGAAATTTCTCAAACGATTACAAGATTTTAATTGCAGAATTGATTTATAACCGTCTGCAATCGGAGGAATTTCCAAATGATGTGTATGAAGTTATGTTTCAGGAAAACCAATTCACAAATATAGAATATTGGTACTCTTCCGATTACGAAATTGATACCGAAACTCATTCTGTTGTAGAGCAAGTTTTTACCGAGATGAATCCGTCTCACGACGCTTTGTATTATTATAACCCAGAGCTGTCAAGTTATGAAGCTACAATGTGGTTCGAGTATAGTGGAGATGTTGAGTATTTGTTTTCATACTCCGAAGAAAGTTGGGGCGTAACATATGAAACAAGATTTTTTAAATAATGGGAGGTGAAAGTATGAAATATATTTGTCAAGATTGCGGTCAGATTTTGGATGAAGAGGAGTTGGAGAACTATTCCGAAAAAGGAGAGTTCTGGGGTGGGGAATTTACCGAAATCACAAAAGTTTGTCCAAAATGTAAAGGTTGTGTAGATGAATGGACATTAAAATGCTCCTGCTGCGGTGCAGACATTGAGGAGACATATATTGTAACAGATGATGGATTATGCTATTGCAGATATTGTTATAGTGAAGAAAGGATTGGTTAAAATGGAGAATAATTTAAAATTGAAGATATTTTTAAAAACGTCAAAGGATGTGAAAAACTTCTGTTTTGAAACGGCAGCTTTACCAAGAATAATAAGCGTAAAAGTTTCTCACGGGGATTATGTTGTGGACGGTAAAAGTATTTTAGGTGTATTTAGCTTAAATTTAAGTGAGTATGTCACAGCTACATTTACCTGTGAAACTAAATTTGATACAAATAAAATTAAAAAAGCTTTTAATCCTTGGATTGTTGAAATATTATAATCATGGAGGTGATAAATTTTGTATACATATAAAAGATATAGCGATGAATGTAATCGCATGACAGATAGGTGTGAGATTTTAAACGCATTAACTGAAACTGTTGTAAGGAAAGCAACTCCAGAAGAAACAGAATATTATAACAAGCTATTGGAAAAGGACAAGCCCTATCGAGAACAGTTTCAAAAAGAAAATCACAAACGTTATTGTTGGGAGAAAAATGATGCTAAACATAAAAATTAAATGTACTCGTGTCTATAAGACCATAGATAAGAGAGGCTTTGAAGAAGGTAAAATCTATAAAGTTGTAAACGGTAAATTGATTTTGCCTAACGGTAAGAAAAGCAATACCACATTTGATTCAATCGAACAAATTAACGAAAGTTTTTACGCATATTTTAAAGAAGTTGAGGAGGAAACGCATTGAAAATAATTAACCCCACATATGAAATACTGACCGATATTTCTGACGGCGGCATTAAAGAATTACAGCATATTGAAAAAATCGGCAGAGTTTGTTATAAAAGCGAAGATAAAATTACATTTGACGGAGAGTCGGCAAAAAAGTTTGTGAAAATGCTAATTGACAAAGGTCACGAAGCAATGATAGAACATTCTTCGCTATCAATAAAATTTACGGTAGACCGAGGGGTATCACACGAACTTGTAAGACACAGAATTGCTTCATTTGCACAAGAAAGTACAAGGTATTGTAACTATACTAACGATAAGTTTGGCAACGAAATATCAGTTATATGCCCAATGGGCGGTGTGTTACTTGACAACAAAACAAATTCCTTGTCAGGTAATGATATAAACAAATTGGTTAGTGAGTGGACTGCTGCAATGGAGGATGCAGAATGTCATTATTTTAAAATGATTGAACTGGGTGCAACACCTCAAATAGCAAGGTCTGTACTGCCAAATTCCACAAAAACAGAAATTACAATAACAGCTAACTATCGTGAATGGAGAAATTTCTTTAAGTTAAGAACACCATATTCAGCCCACCCACAAATGAGGGAAGTAACAATTCCATTGCTTAATACATTAAAGAAACTTATTCCAATTATTTTTGATGATATAGAGGTGTGATTATGAGTGATACAATATTTTTAATCGTAGGTCAATCGGGTTCAGGTAAAACTACAATCGTAAATCTTCTCGAAGAACGTTATGGCTTGAAATCTATACAGTCCTACACAACAAGACCACCACGGTACGAGGGCGAAACAGGACATACTTTCGTATCAGATGAAGAATTTGATAAACTGACTGATATGGTGGCATTTACAGAATTTGCAGGTAACAAATACTGCGCCACGGCAAATCAGGTCGAAGAAAGCGACCTATACATTATCGACCCTAAAGGTATAGATTTTTTTAAGGAAAACTATAAAGGCTGTAAGCAAATTAAGATTGTATATATAGAGACAGATGTTACAACTCGATATGAACGTATGAGACAAAGAGCAGAAGATGATGGAAATACATATCTGGAAGCAGTAGATAGTTCACTAAAACGAATTGTACATGACGTAGACCAATTTTATGATTATGTGCAACGTATAGCTTATATTGATTTTATTCTCAAAAATAATTTGGATACTGACATAAATTCAGCAGTCGATACTTTGTATTCTTATATTATTTCTTGTGAAACAATAACAGACAACAGTCAAACGAAAGACGGGTGAGTTTATGTGGTTAGTTATTAGTTGTATTGTACTTTTTATAATATGTATTTTCCTGTTTGTATTTTCAATTTCTGCGTGTGAAATGATTTATAAGGAATGGGAAATAAAGGAACAAATGTCTGTAAACGAGTATATTTTTAAGGAGTTTTTTAAGCAAACAACAGAATTCCTTTCAAAGGAAATATTAATTGTTTGTTTGAAAAATGCAATTAAAATATGCGAAAATAAAAAGTATCTGCAAGCAGAAGTTAAACCCAGAGATGCATCGGCTAATATTGATATGGAGAAAATAAATAAATACGATATTATTGCTGAAAAGTTATATGAGCGGTTTTTAACTGATGATATAGATACAAAGAAGTAAGGAGGCTTTGAATGATTAAGGTTATTAAAAGAGACAGAAGTAAGGTTGATTTTAACGAAAGAAAAATAACACAAGCTATTTTAAAAGCGTATAATGAGGTTTATATAGACAGAAATAATACTAAATCCGCATTATCAGTAAGCAAAGCTGTCTGTGACAAAATCCATTCTTTGTCTGACAATACAATTGACATTGAAGAAATTCAAAATATGGTAGAAAACCAACTTATGAGTTCAGATAAAGAAGTGGCAAGGGCGTATATCACATATAGGTACAAAAGAAAGTTAGCACGAAATGAATACAAAGAGTTAATGAAAGCAGTTTCAGAGAAATTATCGGGAAATAATATACAAAATCAAAATGCTAATCTTGACGAACACTCTTTCGGAGGAAGAATGGGCGAAACTACTGATTTAATAATGAAACGCTATTCACTTGATTATTGTATGTCAGAAATGTCAAAAAATAATCATTTAAATAACACGGTATATATTCACGACTTATCACATTGGGCAGTAGGCGACCATAACTGTTTATCAATTCCATTTGATGATTTACTTGCTAACGGATTTAATACTCGGCAGACAGATGTAAGACCCGCACAATCTGTAGGTACGGCATTTCAGCTTTTAGCAGTGATATTTCAGTTACAATCCTTACAACAGTTTGGCGGTGTTTCCTCTACACATTTAGACTGGACTATGATTCCCTATGTCAGAAAAAGTTTTTATAAACATCTAAAAGACGGACTGTTTTATATGGCTTCTTCCGATGTTTATAAAACGTTTAATGTAGCTTTTGAAGAAATAATGGAAGATTGTATTGTACAAATAGAAAATTCTGATTGGTCTAAATATTTTACAGAAGATTTTGAAATTCCTCAAATTGTTTATAATTATACTATTGATATGACCATAAAAGAAACATATCAAGCTGTTGAAGGAATGTACCACAACCTCTGCACATTACAAAGCCGTTCAGGAAATCAATTGCCGTTTAGCAGCATTAATTACGGTACTTGTACATTACCCGAAGGAAGACTTGTTATAAAAGCACTACTTGATGTTTCAATCAAGGGAATAGGTAAACTTCATAAAACAAGTATATTTCCTTGCGGTATTTTTCAGTGTATGAAAGGTGTAAATCGTGAAAAGGGCGACCCCAACTATGACCTTTATCGTTTAGCCTTAAAATCCACTTCTTTAAGACTTTATCCAAATTATGCGAATGTAGACTGGAGTGGTAATGCGGGTTATGATAAGAATGACCCGAAGACTTATTTCAGCACTATGGGTAAGTGTAAATGCAGCTCATATAAAATCTTTTGAACCGTGCCAACGGGTGTGGCGAAAAGCCGCTAACGGTTAGGACTTATTAATTCTCGCTGTGTTTAATAAGTTGAGACCGTGCTAAGATTTGTTATATTTAATGACAAATAAAGTGTATCGACTATCCCCGATGAATGTAAGGGAGTAGGGTATGAGATAGGCACATACTCGAAGCGGAAGACTTGTAAAATACAAGAAGATATAGTCAGTGCTGCTGGTGACAGCAGATTAAACGTGCAGAACGGCAAACGGTTTTGACATTAACGGTTTTGGACAACTTAAGGACGGCAGAGGCAACATTTGTCCCGTAACTATTATTCTTCCTACAATAGCTATGTATTCAAAAAAAGTTTTTGATAAAGGTAACGGATATATTAATACAGAGCAAGGAAAAAGACAACTGATAAATTATTTTTTAAGAAATCTTGACAAAAAAATTTCTGAAGCAAAAGAAACACTTCTCGAAAGATTTGAAAGAATATGTTCACAAAACCCTAAATCCGCAAGGTTTATGTATGAAAATAATCTTATGGCAGGATATGACGGAAAAGATATTCGCAGTGCTTTAAAACACGGTACATTAGCTATCGGTCAAATCGGTTTAGCAGAGACTTTACAAATTCTTATAGGTTGCGACCATACAACAGATGAGGGAATGGAGCTTGCTAAAAAGATAGAAAGCCTATTCAAAACAAGATGTGCCGAATTTAAAGAGCAATACAAACTTAATTTTGGAGTTTACTATACCCCTGAGATTTCTGTGGGGGCTTGTACAGTAATGTACAATGAAAAAATCGCTTAACTTATTTAATATAAGGTGTTAATCAAACGAATAGTAATCGTAGGAAATGACGACTAATTGATTAGCTAACAGGGAATTAAAGAATCCTGTGCTAAATTTGTTGCTAATTATTAAATATCAAATAGTAAAAAGAGGTGAAATAAAAATGATAATACCGAATACAGCAATAAAGATAAGAAATGCTATAGACCATTGGGTTGATGTTGACGGAAGTATATATTGCATAGATAAAAGAAACAATCATAATCGTGTTATTAAAAAATCACAGCATATTATTCACGGTTATAAGTATTGTGGGATAACATATGAAACTGGGAAAAATATAAGTAAAAGAGTACACAGACTTGTTGCTGAGGCATTTTTGCCAAATCCCAATAATTATAATATTGTTGGACACAAAAATAATATTAAAAGCGATAACAGAGTAGAAAATTTATATTGGACTACAATACAAGAAAATACTCAAAAGGCTTTTGATGATGGTTTAGCTAAAAACGCCAAAGGTTTTGATGACAATCAAAGCAATCCTGTAAATATGTATGACACTTATACCAACCAGTTAATAAATACTTTTGGAAGTATATGTGAGGCATCTTTAATAACAGGTATATCAAAAAATACTATATCGAGACAAGCAAAATACAAAAGACCTGTAAGAAAACTATTTTATTTTAGATATTGTGATGATATAGACTGTAATGGTATAGAATTAATTGGAATGTTTGACTATGATACTGATAGATTAATAAAAACATTTTACAATTCTGGAGATGCTT
>JAMPEF010000042.1 GCA_023665275.1 Alistipes senegalensis
ATTCATTATGTTCTTCGGTATCCTTAATATTCTATTTTAAAATAGGATAACTATATTTCCTGAATTTCTTAGTGATAGAAGTATGCATATCACCGAACTGGCTTCTATGATATTCGTCAAAAATAATAACTATACGCTTATTATATACGTCGTGTGTGGTATTCTTTTTGATAAACATTGCAAGTTTCTGAATGGTTGTGATGATAATATGACACTCTGGGTTTTCAAGCTGTTTTTTTAGTATTGTTGTAGATGTATTGCTGTTTGCTGCTCCTTTTTCAAAGCGGTCATACTCACGCATGGTCTGATAGTCAAGGTCTTTACGGTCAACTACGAAAAGCACCTTATCAATATAATCAAGTTTTGAGGCAAGACGTGCTGACTTGAACGACGTCAGAGTTTTTCCGCTTCCTGTAGTATGCCATATATATCCACCACCTGCAACAGAACCATATTTCTTATAGGTATTGGCAATTTCAATACGGTTCAAAATACGTTCCGTTGCCACAATCTGATACGGTCACATTACAAGTAAAAGTTTTTCAGAAGTGAAAATACAATATTTTATCAATATATTCAGTATCGGATGTTTTACAAAAAATGTATTGGTGAAGTCCATAAGTTCAGGAATGACCTTATTTCCTGCATCTGCCCAGAATGATGTAAATTCAAAGGAATTACTTGTCTTCGTCCTTCTGTGGTCTTTTCCTACCGTGTTCACGGCGTTCTGACGTGTCGTGTTAGAATAATATTTAGTATTCGTGCCGTTGGAAATAACAAATATCTGTACATACTCGAACAATCCCGAACCTGTCCAGAAACTTTCACGCTGATAATGGTCTATTTGATTGAATGCCTCACGTATCGGCACACCACGCCGTTTAAGTTCGATATGCACAAGTGGAAAGCCGTTCACAAGTACAGTCACATCATAGCGGTTCTTACGTCTGCCCGTATCAACTGCATACTGATTGATGACTTGCAGATAGTTTTTACAGATATTCTTTTTATCTAATAGTGTGATATTTTTTGTTGAACCGTCATCACTCTTTAAACTCTTTACACTGTCTTCCTGTATCGTTCTTGTCTTTTAAACTATAGTGTCATTGGCATTGGCGATATATTCATTAAAAAAGCGTTTCCATTCGCTTTCAGTGAAATTATATTCATTGAGTTTTTCAATTTGCACACGGAGATTAGCAATTAAATCCTCTTCATTGTGTATGTCAAGATAATCATAGCCAAGCCTAACAAAACGGCTTATAAACTCCCTTTCAAGCTTCGCTTTGATATGCTTCAGTGGTACGCTTTTCGGGAATATATTCGGTTACTACGGTATTTTCACTTGTTGTTGCTACAATGTTAAAGTAACTCACGTTCTCAGCTCTTTAAAGGTCAACATTTTGTCCCTGTAGTATTCGTATTGTTTTTGTCTTGCCGATATTTCGGCTGGTATACCACTTGTAAGGTCATTACAGAGGGCATCAAACTTATCAAATATTTTTACTATTCTTTCCTGTTCCTCAATTGGTGGAACTGGAATTTTAAAATTTTCCGTTACCGGTAAAGAAATCTGAGGGAGTGAACCCATTTTAGAAGCACGTTCCCTAAAATATTTTATATTGTTTTTCATAAAATAATAAAGATATTTTACAGTAATTAAATTATCGGCTGTATAAGCCCACATTTCGCTTTAAAATGTAAACGGCTTATCATAGAAAATAACATCTATTATACCACGTGACTGAACTAAAAGGGCGGGAACTTTTATAATATTTGCTTGTGGTATATTGGATTCATTAGCATTTATAACTGTTTTTCCACCTGCAAATATTTTGATTTTACCATTTTTATCTTCAATTTCTTTCATTTTGCCTGCTGTTATAGGAGTTCCCTTTAAACGTTTATAAATTTCCTTAATTTTTTTATATTCAACGTCATTGCCGAACGTTAATAGCTTATTCCTGTAATATTGATACTGCTTTTTTCTTAATTCAAGCTCTCTTTCAAGCAAAATGTTATGCAACCCTGTATATTCTGTAAATGTGTCAAGTATTCTGACAATCTCACGTTGTACATCTAAAGGCGGAAGAGGTATTTTAAATTCTGAATAAATACTAATCCATAATCTTTTATGTTCATCGGAACTAAATCCGATTTTACCCATAATATGAAAAATATATCTTATAAAAGTTTTATCTTCATCAGCCGTCAGTATCTTCATTGCAGAAGATTTAACTTTAAAAGGAAAATCTACCCATTTAAACGCCCCTGTAAAATCATCAAAAATAATAACGGGATTTTCCTTTGTTGCCCGATATATATTATTTTTTTCATCTGTATAGCCAAGTATAAAAGTCTGTCCGGCAGTAAGTACGGGTATATCGAATTTATCGCTATAATCCGTACTTTTTACTATATATTTTGCCGGCTGTTCATAGTTTACAACATCACCGATTTTTACATACTCCACACCGTCGGGGCAAAGTTCATTTATCAAGTTCTTAAGCCTGTTCACACCTGTACCTCAATTTCAGAAATAATAACATCAATTGCCTTTCTGAGTTCTTCCTCACGCTGTACGATTTCGGTAATCTCCGCATTCAGCTTGACAATGTCAATAACCTCCCGTATGTCCTCCTGTTCAACATAGGTTGAAACAGACAAATTATAATAATTTTCTGCTATCTCGTCAACGGTCACAAGACGGCAGAAATATTCAATATTAGTACGTTTCGTAAAGGCTTCCACGATTTTCATGATGTTTTCTTGAGTCAGCTTGTTGTTATTCGTCACCTTGACACACTCTTTTGAAGCGTCGATGAAAAGCGTGTTATTTTCGGACTTATTCTTTTTCAGTACCATTATACAAGTAGCTATAGACGTACCATAGAACAGATTATCAGAAAGCTATATAATGTAATCAACAAAGTTATTGTTTATCAGATATTTGCGTATTTTCTGTTCAGCACAACCACGGTACATAACACCAGGAAATCATACAATAGCGGCAGAACCGTTATTAGCAAGCCATGAAAGTGAGTGCATAATAAATACAAGGTCAGCCTTAGACTTAGGCGCAAGCACTCCGGCAGGTGAGAAGCGTGGGTCATTTATCAACAAAGGATTTGAATCACCCTCCCACTTGATAGAGTACGGGGGATTTGATATGATTACTTCAAAAGGTTCATCATTCCAGTGCTGTGGTTCAATAAGTGTATCTTCATGGGCAATATTGAATTTATCATAATCAATATCATGCAGGAACATATTAATACGATATAAATTATATGTAGTGATATTAATTTCCTGTCCGAAAAATCCTTGACGCACCTTGTCTTTACCGAGTATTTTGGAAGCTTTCAGGAGAAGCGAACCGCTTCCGCAAGCCGGGTCATAGACCTTGTTAACTTCTGTTTTGCCTGCTGTTGCAAGTCGTGTCAGAAGTTCGGATACTTCCTGCGGAGTGAAATATTCACCGCCCGACTTGCCTGCGCCTGAAGCGTACATACCCATAAGATACTCGTAAGCATCACCGAAAGCATCAATAGTATTCTCCTGATAGTCCCCCAACTGCATAGAGGCGACACCGTTCATCAGCTTGACAAGATGTTCATTACGCTTTGCAACAGTACCACCGAGCTTGTTGCTGTTTACATCGAAATCGTCAAACAGTCCCTTGAAATCGTCTTCACTGTCACAGCCTTGTGCGGAAACCTCAATACTGCGGAATATGTTTTCAAGCGTTTCATTTAGATTCTCGTCAGTATCGGCTTTTGCAAGCACATTACAGAAAAGCTGACTTGGCAGAATAAAAAAACCTTTTGTATTTACTATATCCTCACGGGCATCTTCTGCTACAGCGTCTGATAACTTGGTATAGTCAAAATCGGGAGTACCTGCTTCAACTTCACCTTCATTTATGTAGTTTGTAAAATTTTCCGAGATATAGCGATAAAACAGCATTACAAGCACATAATTCTTGAAATCCCAGCCATCAACGCTTCCTCTGAGGATACCCCATATCGTGCTATGCAGTTCAGCGCATTCCTGTTCTTTTTTGTTATCCATAATAATTACACTCACTTTCATAACAGTATTTTTAAACATTATATAATAAACTTTACAATTAGTCAATCTCTGAAACTAATTTATTTATATAAGATAAAAAAATATTTGTACTTCTTTAAAAATCCGAATCCGATGTCTGTTGACTGTAATAATTATAATAAAGTTTGCCCAGATGTATTAATTCTTCATGTGTTCCACTTTCCTTAATATATCCGTCTTGCATAACATAAATATTATCACAGTTTCTGATTGTTGAAAGTCTGTGTGCAATAATAATACAGGTCATATTTCCGCCCAGAACGTTTATGGCATTCTGTATGCAAGATTCCGTAATAGAATCCAGATTACTGGTTGCCTCGTCCATAATCAGAATATCAGGTTTTCGCAGCAACGCTCTTGCAATTATCAGCCTCTGACGCTGACCTATGGACAAATTTGCACCGGATTCCTCAAGCATAGTATCATATTCCATAGGCAATTCCTGTACAAAATCATCAATACAGCAAAGTTCGCAGATATTATAAAATTCTTCGTCTGTAATGTTATCATTTCCAAGCAGTAGATTATTACGAATAGTGTCCGAAAATAAAAACATATCCTGTGAAATATATGATACATGATTTCTGTAACTCTCAAATGAAAACTCAGATATATCTATATTGTTTATCGTGATACTGCCCTGATTCTGTTCATAGAAACGCATCAGAAGTTTTGTAAGAGTTGTTTTACCACAACCGCTTTCACCTATAATAGCGACTTTCTGACCTTTTTTAACAGATATACTTATACTTTTCAGAACATCATTTCTGTTTCCATAACGGAATGTGAGATTTTGAATACAAATATCACCATTACAGAATGCCTTATCACCTGTATCTTTTTCAGTTTTTGTATCAAGAATATCATTCAGACGCTCTGCCGCAACCAATGCAGTCTGAAGTTGAGGTTGAAGGTCTATAAGATTGCTGACAGGACTAAGAAAATAATCAATCATATAATAGAATGTAAACAATGCTCCTATGGTAATTGCATTAACTGTGCAAAGATATGCACCCGTCCATAATAGTACAACAACAGAAGCAGAACTGATAAACTCAACAATTGCATATTGTATACCACCTATTACAGAACCTTTTATACATTTGTTCTCTTTTCTGTTAACAAGTTCTTTCAGCTTGTTTTTTACAACAGAATTATACTGATTTGTCTTGACAGTATTTACACCCTCAATAGTTTCTTTAAGATAAGAAGTAAGATTAGCATCATTTTCCATAATTTCATAATTTATATTTCTTATAGAGTTTTTGAAAAGAAATATTACTAAACCGTAAATAAATATAGTAATAAGTGTTATAAAAAACAATGTTTTACTTATAAAGAATAGAACCACTCCAAATATAACAGCCATAAGACTATCAAGCATAACAGTAAGTGTAGCGGACGAAACTGCGTTTTTGATTTCATCTGCATTCTGAAACCGTGAAATCAGTTCGCCGGACTTTATTGTACCAAAAAAGCCGGCAGGTAAATCCATCATATGATTATAGAAATTTGTCAGCAAAGGCACATTGATATTTTTTGTCATTACGGCAAGCATACGACTGCGAAAAATTCTTATAATGCTTTTGAGCAGATATAAACCAATAATTGTAATACAAACAATATTTAAATTGCTGAATATAACTCCAAGCCTATTCATAGCTTTTTTATAAAAATCTGATTCACTTGTTTCATGTTCATCATCTTCATGAACGTGGTCATCTTCTGCCCCATTATATTCAGCTATTTCCTCTTCTGTCATTGATGATTCTGATACGTGGGTAGCACTATCCAGAACATACTGAAAAATAACTGTGCCGAACATATTTATACCTGACACAATAAGAGATATGACAAAAATCATAGCAAGCATCTTTTTCTGAACAAAAATATAACTGAAAAACCTTGACAGAATCCCTTTTGATTCATCTATAGCTTTAAAATCATCATTCGGCTGAAATGTTATTACCTGTTCTTGCCAGTATTCTTCAAACTCTTCTCTTGTCATTTCAGATATTTTCATTTTAGCGGGGTCACCTATAATAAGTTTATTATGCTGTAAATCATAATTAAAAACCACAATAAAATGTTCATACCCCTCTTTATTGACAATTCTTGCAATAAAAGGTTGGTTTAATGATGGATTACCCTGTATTTCGTCTTCCAGTTCTTTAAGAGAACCTTCAAGAGCTTCTGCCGTAAATCCGATTTGTTCAGCACCTGTTACAATTCCATATATATTTGCTCCTTGATTGTCAACCTTAATTAACTCACGATATTTTGATATTGGCAATTTTAGTTTATAATACGATGCAATCATTGAAAGGCAAGCCGCTCCACAATCTTTTTCATCATGTTGTCTGATATGTATATATTTTGAACGCATAAAACACCTCTGTTGTTTCAGTTTTGATAATAAAAAAATCAGAAACTGCACAGATTAGCACAGCTTCTGACTCTTAAAAAAATCCGCATTACTGAGAGCAGTGCATTAACACCAGCCGATGTATACAGATTTGCCGTAGCAAGATTTTCTGCCAGAAACATGAACACCGTTCATGAATTCTGCTGCCAACTTAGTGCCGCCACAGATATTTCTGCCACAACCATTGCAATGAATCTTGTAATACTTACCGCCGTTTGCCTGCATCTGCTCAGACTTTGACATCTTCTTCATTGGTTAACGTCCTCCTTTCTGTAGTTTTTTTAGCAAAGGCATTAAATTTTATTTAACGCTCTTACATTAGCTTTAATCATTGGGTATAAAAGACAATCCATACATATTGATGAAAAATTTGTTAATGTTATTATACACTATTCGACAAAAAAAGTCAATAGTAAACAGAAAAAATAATAAAGAAATTTTTTAAAAATGAAAAATTTTTATTATTCAGAATCGCTTTTAATGGGGCTGGCGTGCGCTGTAACGCTTTTTCATGTACCTGTCTATGTAATTACTACCAACACATCATGACGCTCTTAAAACTCATCACAGAAGACAGCGGAAAATTTTGTAATTTATTACGAAATTTAAAAGAAAAGTTTATAAATAATTCATGAAATTTTCTACATATTCAATGAACTTTAATTGAAAAAATAGTCTTTTTATGTATATTATGCAGATAAGTATTAATTACACTACAAAATTTGTCATTTTCGACGAAATTTAAAAGAAAAGTTTATGAATAATTAACGAAATTTTCTACATATTCAATGAACTTTAATTAAAAAAACAGTCTTTCCATATATATTATGCAGATAAACATTAATTACACTATTAACACGTCATGACGCTCTTAAAACGCATTATAAAAGTCAACGGAAAAGTTTGTCATTTATGATGAAATTTAAAATGAAAGTTTATGAATAATTTATGAAATTTTCTCCGTATTCAACGAACTTTAATTGAAAAAACGGTCTTTTCATGTATATTATGCAGATAAGCAATTATGGTAAACTACAGGATTTACGGAAATAACAAGAGTTTATCATAAATAAAATCATCTGAAAAAAGGAGAATAATAATGACAAATACTTACAAATTCAATGATATGTCTATGCTTGCTGAACATTTCAGTGTTTCGGAATTTCGCTGTAAATGTGGAAAAACTCACGATACAATATTAAATCCGGATTTGCCGGCAAAGCTCGAAAAGCTCTACAAAGCCCTGAACTGTTCTAAAATTATCATTAATTCCGGCTATCGCTGTGCATCACACGACAAGACGGTAGGTGGTTCAGGTTCTGGACACCACGTCTACGGGAATGCCGCTGATATTGTCTGTTATGACCAGTCCGGAAATAAAATCTCTTCCAAAAAGGTAAGTTGTGCCGCTCAGGACGTCGGTTTTGGTGGTATCGCAAATATTGATAGTTCCTATACTGCTACTCACTTAGATGTAAGAACTTCTGATTATTGGAAAGGAAATGAAATTGTTACTACATCTTATTCTGTAACAGATGATTTCTATAAATATTATAGTCTTACAAAATCAAATGTTTATCCGACAACTAAAAAGACCGCCCAAATTTCCATGACTGTTGACGGAAAAACTTACTCCGGCACTCTCACTGAAAAGTAAATTTTAAATAATTTTTAATATTCCTGTCAATTTATTTTTTGCATTTTGTATAAAAAACTCCTGAATGTAACCCATTCAGAAGTTTTTTTCAATCAATATCAAATAAATTAAAGGTTTATACCAGTTTTTTCTTTAATAATTGCCTTAAGTTCAGCAATTTCACTTAATAATCGTTCTCTGTACGCAACATCTCTTGGACTACCGGTTGAAAATTGGTCATGAATATCTAACGCATCATATCTTTCTAAGAGTTTATATTTTTCTATACAAAAATCATCATCTGATTTTTTTGAAGTTTCAGGCTTTGAAGACAATTTTTTCAGTTCTTCAGCGTCAGTATTATTAATCATTCTTAAAAGGTACGAAACAGGCTTTTTTATGGGTTCTTTTGACTTTAAAAGCATTTCACTATAGAGAGCCTTTAAACGCTTCCTGAGGCGTTCAGAATCACGCTCAGGGGATAAAGACACTTTATCGGCGAGAATTTCACAAAGTATATTTATTTCATCTGGTGAAAGGTCTTTTTCAAACTCTCCGGACAAATAAGGCTGTCGCTCTGACCGACCTTGTGGAAGTTCGGGCGGTTGCGATGGTGCATCAGGCATACTTTCAGACTTCGGCTGTGGTTGCTTGTCTATAAATTCATGGAGTTCCAGAGGGTCAATATACTCTTTATTCTTTGAGATATGAAATACTATGGTCAGCCATTTTCCACGATTTCCGGATTTTCCTTTTTCATATGTAAAGCATATATCTGTATTTTCAGATAATGCTTTTTGACAACTATTAATAACATAAATTCTAAAATCCTTTAAAGCGGAATATTGGTCAGATGAAATAAAAAGGTATTCACGAAGTTCTGACACCGTTATTTCAAGTTTACCTAATCTTTCATGTTGTTTCAAAAGTTCGTACATACGTAGCTGATTAACAGATTTCAGCCGTAAAGCGTTCCACAGTTCATAGGTAAAGTAATTTTTTTTAAGATTAAAGAGCAATGGCAATGCTTTATCATGTGCATCAATTTCAACAACCCATGAATCAGAATCATCTTTGAAGAGCTCTACTTCCTTGAAAATCTGAAAAGAAGACAATCCTCCCTTATCAGTAGGCATATGAACCACCTTGCAAAGCAAGCCATTAACGGCAGTCTTAAAATGCTTGATATTCATTCGTCCGATACCCATAATCTTCTGAAAATCAGATAAAGGAAAATGTACACGGCGTGTAGAAACATCACGGGCATTGATTTTTGCAAGATATATACTGAAAAATCTCAGTTCCTGCAAACTCATTTTAGTACTTCTGATTTCGTTAAGTGTATTACTTTTTTCAATAATATATGTATTTTTTAAAGACATATAATAATCACCTCCAGCTTTATCATATCACATCTAATAGGAGATGTCAACATTTTTTTATCTCACTATCTGTGTATAGGAGATGTCAACATTTTTTTATCTCCTATCTGTGCAAACGATTCTCCCCATCTGTGCAAACGATTCTCCCCATCTGTGCAAATGATTCTCCCTATCTGTGCAAATGATTCTCCCTATCTG
The DNA here is from genome assembly GCA_023665275.1 of Alistipes senegalensis. GTDB lineage: Bacteria > Bacillota > Clostridia > Oscillospirales > Ruminococcaceae > Ruminococcus. The sequence goes on from JAMPEF010000042.1 coordinate 9,752, forward strand.
TGCAAATGATTCTCCCTATCTGAATCTCAGATTGGCGATATTTGGTTAAAAAAAAAAGCCGAAAACAAGTCTATCAATAAAAAAACAAGTTTTTTTAACAAGTCTATCAAACAAGAGCGCCTACGGCGCAAAATTTCTGTTGGCATCTGATTTTTTTTTTTCAAAAAAATTTTTCCGATTGATTGACTGACTCAAAAAACATATATAATCATTTTCTATCCATTTAAGGTAAGATACAACAGTTTACAGAAGCTCGTAAATTCTATACAGCATATATAAACTTGAATTTTATATAATTTAGGGTTGCAATTCATGGAATAATATGCTATAATGGAATTAACACAATTGGTTCACGAAAAAAAACAAGCAGGGAGCTTAACAATTATGAAACAATCAATCAGAAGACTAATAGCATCTGTAATAACAGTAATCATTACAGTACTATCAGGGTTATCATCAGTTGATTTAAGCAAGACCGCATTTGCAGAAATCAACTCCAATCCTGTAATCAGCAGGAATTGCCCCGTATACTCACAAACAGGTATGCCCTCTTATGCCAATGATGAACACTATTTTTCATTCTGGAACAGTTCAGGTGCTGACTATCTTGCATATGACTTATCAGGAATACCAGAAAGTCAGCGAAAAAAAGTAATTGCAGTCTGGTACAATGCAACAGGACAGTTTGATTATACGGTTGTAAACGGTAATTCAAACGGTGTTCCGTCTGATTACACAATAGAGGTCAATTCTGCCGATGGTGGTACTTATCCGGAAAATGACTGGGAAGTTATCGAAACAATTAAAGGAAATACACTTCATTCACGTCAACACGTCATTGACATGAACGGTTATAACTGGATAAGAATCAACATTACCGGAAATGACGGAAAAACTGACGGAAATACTTCAATAAACATGGATATCCACAATGTATCTTCAGGCATATCAGACAGCTGGATTTTCTATGGAGATTCCATAACGGCTTGTGGTATGATGAACTGTTATGGTACAGGTTTTGCAGAGTTTGTTAATCAGCTTGATAATAATTACTTTCCGATTCAGGAAAACGGTGGTATAGGAGGCATTACCAGTACACACGGTACTGAAAACATAGACCGCTGGCTTGAGGCTTTCGTCGGAAAGTATGTAAGTGTGGCATATGGAACTAACGACGCATGGGGCAATCCGTCCGCAACAGAAAAGTATTATGAAAATACTGCATACATGGTGGAAAAAATAATTGAAGCGGGAAAAATACCGGTTATTCCTAAAATTCCGTATGCTACTGAAAAAGCAGTAGGTGACAACGTACCTGCATACAATGCTATGATTGAAAAAATCTATGAAAACTATCCGGAGGTGATAAAAGGACCAGATTTTGAAACGCTTTTCCGTGAAAACCCTGATTTACTCAGTGCGGACGGAGTTCACCCTAATGATAACGGTTACGCTACTATGCGTGAGTTATGGGCTTCAACGATGTATAAAGCCGTCTATATGTCTGACAGCGTCTACAAGACCGTTACAGGCGACGTAAACGCTGATGGTATATTTACTATAGCAGACCTTGTAATGTTGCAAAAATGGCTTCTGGGAAGCAATATACTCAATGACTGGAAAGCAGGTGATTTAAATCAAGATAATATTATCGATATTTTTGACCTTTGTATGATGAAAAAAATATATTTTCTTAACTGAAAAGAAAAAGAAATATATTGCCTTCGTCTGACAGCATCTACAAGGCTTCTGCAAGCAACGTAAACACTGGTGGTATACTTACTATAGCAAGCCTTGTAACATTGCTTAAACGGCTTCTGGGAAGCAATACACGCAATGATTGAAAAGCAAGTGACTTGTATGATAAAAAAATACATTCCCTTAACTGAAAAGAAAAAGGAATGTATTGCATTAAAAATATAGATTTATAACCAGTCTTTCACCGGTGAGCTTTGCAGAAATCTCACCACCCATTCTCTGAGTAAGAAGCTTAGCTATTGAAAGCCCTAAACCTGTTGAATTTCCGGCGTTTTCTACTGTATAGAACCTATCAAATAATTGTTCTACATCTATGGAAGTGAGTTTTTTGGCGGAGTTTGAAAAAGTTATAATACCGTCGTCGGAAAGCTTCACGCTGAAATCGCCGTCACTGTATTTAAGTGCATTTTGTATAATATTTGAAAAAATTCTTGAAAGAGCAGATTTATCAAGTTCTTTTTCCGTACGGACTTCTGAAATCTCAATATCGGGGACAATTCCGGATTGTGTGACTGCACCATAGAATCCGGCAAGAGTTTCCTCCAGAACGTCATTGATACAGACTGTCTCAACGTTTGCTTCCTGTACGGACGCTATGACAGAATAGCGGAAAAGTTCTTCAGTAAGTTGTTTCATGATGTCTGTGCGGTTACGTATCATAGCAGTATAGCGTAATATTTCACTGTTTTCACCGACGTTTTCCATTAAGTCAAGATAACCGATTATTGCAGTAAGAGGAGTTCTCAAATCATGGGAGATATTTGTAATAGCTTCCTTAAGTTCACGGTCACCCTGTTCATAAATATGACGTTTCTTGCGTAATTCTTTCAACTGTACATTTAGACTGTTCGCAAGTCTGCATATATCTTCATCGCAAGAAGATATGCTGATAAGAGTGTTTGTGCTGTTTTTCAGTCTGTATGCCAGTTCGTCCATGATTTCACGGACAGACTTCTTCATTATATAAATTTTTATACAAAGTATGATTATTATTAAAATCAAACCGAAATACAGCACAATATATCACCTCAATATTATTTCAGGTCTTTCTTACGGAATAATATTATTCCAAGAGCAGTTGTAGCAACAAGTATTATACCGTCATAGCCTGCAAATTTACCGGCATTTTTTGTATTGGTCATAGCTGATTCATACATATGCGATACGGGCATAACGTCATAAATAGTCTGATATACCTTACGTTTTGTTCCTGCAAGATAGTCGGGATTTTTAATAGTTTCTGTTTCCATTGTGTTGGGATTAAAAGAGTTTTCATAGTATTCCGGTGCGTCAAGCATATTATTAAGCGATATAGTCGCAAAAAACATGATAAACGTTGCTATCAGCGTTGTGACGGAAGCACCTGCCTTACTTTTCACAAGCATTGAAACCATTACTATGATAGCAGTCAAGGAAACAAACGCAATAAAACCAAATAAAGTAAGTTCCAGAATTTTGGAGACAGTAAGCACTTCAATTCCGCAAAGAGCCGTACCAAGTGTGAAATTTATAAGCAGATGTAATAATACACCCATTAACGTACCGGCGGTGCATACCACGAGGTTGGCAAGATATATATCAATTCTTTTGTGTCCTACAATAAGTTTATTTCTTATAGTGCCGTCGGAATACTCCGTACAGACGAAATTTCCCACAAATACCGGTACGGCAAACAGAAGATATAATAATCCCACAAAAGCTATGCCGTCCATAGTATGATATTCGGGGTCAAGATAGTTGTCATAATACTCCATGTTCTTATGATAGTCCGCATAACGCAGGAATATCATGAACGCACTCAGACCGCCGGAAAATATCATGTAAAGTATAAATGCACCATTCTTGAAAAGCCGTGCAAAATTTGCAGAAATCAGTTTATTCATGTTTACCGCCTCCAATCAGATTAATGAAGTAGCTTTCAAGTGATTCATCACGTTCTGAGACTGTAATAAGTTCACAGTTTTCATCATGGAGTGCGAATACAAGTTCTGTAACGCTGATTTGTGCAAAAATATCCGCTGTTCTGTCATCAACAACGCTGTATTCAAGATTAAGCCTGTCCATGACCCTTGAAAATGTGATTATGTCCGAAACTGTAACACGCATACACTTTCTGCATACCTGTTCAAGTTCCACCGCACTTATTTCCTTAACCATATGTCCGCCGTCAATAAAGCCATAATGCGTTGCAAGCCTTGAAAGTTCGTCAAGAATGTGACTGGAGATAAGCACAGTTATCTGCCGTTCACGATTCAGCTTGAGAATAAGTTCACGGATTTCAACGATACCCTGAGGGTCAAGACCGTTTACAGGTTCATCAAGTACCAAAAAATCAGGGTCTCCGGCGAGTGCAACGGCTATACCGAGTCTCTGACGCATACCGAGTGAAAAATTTTTGGCGTTTTTCTTTCCGGTGTTCTCCAGACCGACAAGCTTCAACAAGTCTTTTACACCGTCGAATGACGGCATACCTAAAATGCGGAACTGTTCTTTTAGGTTTTCTTCAGCGGTCATGTTCATGTAGATGGACGGCGTTTCAACGACTGCACCCATTCGGCGACGTGATTTGAGAATATCCGGATTTTTATTCATAATGCCGTAAATCTCAAAACTTCCGCTTGTCGCCTCTTGTAGTCCGCATATAAGGCGGATAAGTGTTGTCTTGCCAGCACCGTTTTTCCCGACAAAGCCATATATAGAGCCTTTCGGGACGTGCATTGAAAGATTGTTCAGTGCCTTGAAGTTCTTGTAGTACTTGCAAAGCGAGTTTGTTTCCAGAACGTATTCCATTCTGTAATACCTCCTTTTGTTAGAATACCTGTATTCTAAAGCATAAAGGTTAAGAAAGCGGTAAAGAAAATGTAAAGATTCTGTTAAGATTTTTCGGACATTTTGAAACCTATTCCCCATACTGCCTCTATGTAGTCAATTTCTGAATATTTACGGAATTTCCGGCGGATATTGCTTATATGTACTTTCAATGAACTTTCCACACAGTCGGGAGTTTCAAGGCTTATGCGGTCAAGTATCACGGATTTTGTTATTACCTGTGATGGATTCCGCATAAGTAGCTTTAGTATTGCAAATTCCGTCTTAGTAAGTCTAACAGGATTGCCTTTTACAGTGACTTCATATGTTTCTGTATTCAGAACAATATCAGAAAATACCAGTATTCCGGAACTTTCAATGGAAACTTTTCTTAACTGTACCGCAATACGTGCGAGAAGTTCAGAGGTATCAAATGGTTTTGTTATATAGTCTGATGCACCATCAAGGAGCAATTTTACCTTGCTATTAACATCTGCCTTTGCGCTCATCACGATTACAGGAATATTATTAATCTTTTTAAGGACATTTTCACCGGAAAGTCCTGGTAACATCAAATCCAGAAGTATTAAATCAGGAGTATCTCCAGACAGCATATATAACGCTTCCGTCCCTGAATAAGCCTGCAACGTATTATAGCCGTTACGTGTCAAGAGGTCTCTGAGCATATCGCTTATATAAATATCATCGTCTATTATAGCTATTGTTTTCAAGAATTTATCATCTCCTTCAGATAATATTGTACCATAAGTTCAGAATATATTCAAGAAGTCACTGCTTATAACCACGAAAATCAATTTTCATTAAGAATCATCAAAATCATGTTATAATCCAGTAAGCATTCGAACATAAGATGAGCAATAGCTTGATAAGGTTGATAGCTACTTTGCGAAACATATTCAGACATTGCTGAACAGCTTTGCTCTTATCATCAGTACACCGCTGTGCGAGCGTTAGTCCCATTTCACAGACCTGTGTACTGATGATGTGCAGCGGACTTTCTATATTCTACATTTTTATTGTTGAGCATATCGTTTTTCCGTCAAGAGAAATCGTCATATCCTTTGATTTTCGGGCATAAACAAATACATCCAAATCCGCAAAACAGCAGTTGAGTGATTCCGAATTCCTCATTCAAAAACTCGCTTACTCTGTTATTCACGACCCACTGGTGTATCTGTTTTACATTTTTTAATCCACAGATACTTCCTAAAATTACTATTGTTATTACGTCTGCCACACTGCAAAAATATCCATTATATTTTTCGTATAATTCTACTTCTTCAAAATATTCTGTTATTCCATTACTTTTCATATTTTTATTATACCATGCTTGTCAAGATTTTAAAAATTGATTTCCGTTAAGATTTATTAGGGAGTGAACAAAATAAGGCTTTTGTAGTATAATAAAGAACAACATAAGAAGCTGAAAAGTATGAAAAAGATAACAGTTGATGAAAAAAACTGAGAAATAATGATGTTAGAATTTCTTACGAATATTTTGAACTTGATGAATTGTATTGGTTTATAGAAAAAAAGCTCTGTACTGAAACACGGGAAAATGTTTATATAATGGCGATGGTAAGCCGTGAGCCAAGACAAATCGTCGGATTTGATGTTGCTTTTGATAAATTACCTAAACGCATTAGAATATTATTACACAGATGGATATAATGGATACATAGATATTGTTTATCCAGGA
>JAMPEF010000043.1 GCA_023665275.1 Alistipes senegalensis
GAAAGCCCGTACATTGTCGATAACTGGGAGGATTTCAGGACGATTGACACAGCTTCTGCCGGAATATACGTCCAGTGGGCAGATACCGGAAACAAAATCATAGATTTTAACGACATCATGCCGGAGGGATTTTCTGAAACTATAAATATTCCTGCACACGTCGATTTCAACGGCTGGACGCTGAAAAATTTTCACTCAACAGTAAGCAACTGGGCTTTAAAGTGTTCTTCTGCTTCTGATGCGGTGATAGAAAATTTAATACTGGAAAATTTTTATATAACCTCGCAAACCCTGTTTTATGGCTCTGTATTGCTGAAAAACTGTATAATTTCCGGTATTGTGCAGTATGGCACAATTGCTATTGTCTTTCGTGGGTGTGGGCTGGAACGTTGTTCGGTGAACATCAAGGTGAACGCATCAGGTTGTAATCTTGTAAGTAGTGGTGGCTTTTCGTCTCCGAAATCGCAAATAACAAATTCTGACATAGTTTCAGATATTTCCTGTAGTGGTTCTACCGTTTCAGTATGCGACTATCCGATAAAAAACAGCCGTATATATGGAAAAATCCAATCTAACGCTCCAAAAATCACGCTTGGAAATTCCAACAGTATGAGTAATGTTTTCAATCTTGAGACTGATTCTTCTCTGACATATACAGGTACTGGAATTTCTGTCTATAACTCCGATTTTGCCACCGCTCCGGATTCAAAATCTTTTATCGGCGTTACATCTGAACAGCTCAAAAATGCCGAATATCTGTATAATATCGGCTTTCCGATAGGTGTTGAATGACATGATTTTTAATATTACTGATTTTGAACAGGGTGACAGCCTTTATAACGTCCGGAGTGGCTATATACGTGCAAATACGGCTGAATCTGTAATTATTTTTGCTACCGCAACAACCGGAAATGAACTTCAGGTGGAGTTACTCGGATATTCATATATTGATTCTAACAGTATTTTTGATTTGCGTTGGTATAATATTCCGTATACTTTTGACACTTCAAATCGTAGTTCCGCAAAATATCTAAAAATCGTACTTAAATATAAAAATGGTTCTAAAATTACACCGGAGGAAATTTCAGGCTGTACGCTTGAAATCAATTATTCATGGTATATGGACACAAACAGTGATTTACATTGTTATGATATGCCGTATGCACCGGAAAAAAATATGTCAAAACCTTATCCGGCAGCACTCTGGCGTATTGATTATCTTAGTCCAGATATGCCCTACCACTCACTTTTTCCGAACATAAAGGCAATAAATATGTGGTCTCTGCCACGTGAAAATGTCATAAGGGTTTACGACTACAGAGAGGCCCAGGACGGCTTTAAACACAACGGGCTTGCGATTCTTGCACCGTCTGAGTGTACAGAATATCACGAACTCAACGGGCGGTGGGACGTCGAATTAACGCACCCCATCGACGACTGGGGACGCTGGAAAACTATTCTTCCGCAGAACGTCCTTAAAATTGATGGTCAGTTATTCAGAATTGACGAACACACAAGCGTTTCCGGAACGTCCGGAATGTACATAAAAGTCCATGCTAAGCACATTTCTTACGATTTAGCCGACGAATTTGTCCACTACTACTGGGGCGAAAATCTCAACGGCTACGAGTTTATCAGGGCAATGTTCGGGGCTTGTCTGACCGATGTTGACCACTATGACAAGTATAATTTCCAATACAGTTCCGATATTGAAGACCGCACCGGACAGTTTGAAATTACCGATAAATCGCTTTTAAATTCGCTTATCGGTGGTGATGACTGTCTGATAAATCAGCTTGGTGGTGAACTCTACAGGAATAATTTTTACTTTTCCATAAACAAACGCATGGAGGGTGCAAGAGACAACGCTTTTGCCTTGAAATACGGCTTTGATATGACCGGAATTACTCAGAAAATAGACTACTCCGAGTTTGCAACGTGGCTTATGGTCGACAACAATTACGGCGAAAGCTGGTCGGTTTCTTATGTAGATAATGTTTATCCTATACATCATCATAAACATAATTTTAAGCGTTTCAGTTATTCGGACGCTGAAAATAGTTTTGAACGCATGGTTCGTGACGGTCAGGAGCTTTTCGGTCAGCTGTGCAGACCTAAAGTCACCTACGAAATTAATATTGCAAGTCTGAAAAATAGCTCAAAATACAGCGGATTTTTAGACCTACAAAACTACAGGTTAGGCGACAGGGGTATAATTGAGTGCGAACTTCTCGGCATCAGAACGACACAGGAAATTATTGCCGTCGAAACTGACCGTCTGACCGGTGACATCAAAAAAATTAAGCTCGGAAATGAAAATTATTCGCTGATACGTCCGTCTTATAAAGGCAATATTTCAAACGGAGGCACTCCGGCAGAAACTGCTTTGCAAAATCAAATCGCTGAATTAGGTTTCAGAGAATATATAACTACACCGATTACTACTGACAATGATTTATATCTTTCAACAAAAAATAATGAATATCTGATATACAAGGAGTGATTTTATATGGCTGTACCAGTACCACTCAATACGGGTCTAACTAGCGAACAGGTTTTAGAGGCTTTCCGGCGTGCCCTGAACGACTTGACCGACGAACAGATAAACGCTAAATTTGCCGAAATTGAGGCGAAAATTACCGCTATTGAAAACAAACTTACAGAGGTTGAAGAAAATGAATGACATCATAACTATTACAATTTCAATATTATCGGCATCGGGAATACTTGGAATAGGCACACGGGCAATTCTCAAGCGTCTGAAACGTCAAGAAACACGTCAAAAAGCCGTTGAAATGGGCGTACAAGCTCTTCTCCGTGACCGTATGCTACACAACTACAACAAGTACATTGAGCTTGGATATGCCCCGATTTTCGCAAAGGAAAACTTTGAAAATATGTATCAGCAGTATCACGGACTGGGCGGTAACGGTGTGATGACGCAGTTGCACACTGCCTTCATGGAACTGCCGACGGAAAAGGAGTCTGACAAATGAGAAACTGGAAAAACTGGTTGAAAGTCGCTGGTATTCGTGCTATAAAAACCGTTGCTCAGACAGCAGTTGCCACAATCGGAACGTCTGCCGTAATAGGTGATGTGGACTGGCTTGCTGTCGAAAGTGCTTCGCTACTTGCGGGGGTGTTGTCGCTTTTGACAAGTGTAGCGGGACTTCCAGAAGAATAATTGTGATAATTTACGAATTTTTCTACTTATTCAACGGATATCAATTGTAAAAACGACTTTTTTATGTCTATTATGCAGATATTTTTTAAATTCAGAAAAGGAGAATGCAATATGAACTCACCATATATGGGAAAATTTCAGGTCACACAGGAATTTAAAGGACAGGCACATGACGGCTTAGACCTTGTCGGTCTTAATAGCAAGGAAATTCACAGTACTGTTAATGGAACGGTTCACTATGCAGGCTGGGAAAATTCCGCCAATCGTTCACAGGGATTCGGACAGTATGTGTGCATCAAAAGCATTGACGGAAATTTCTATTACTTCGGACATCTTTCAGAAATCAGAGTAAAAGCCGGTGATACGGTGAAAATTACGGATGTTCTCGGCGTTGAAGGAAATACAGGATATTCCACCGGAAGTCATTGTCATTATTGCGTGAGACCTCAGTTCACGTCTGGTAACGCTTTGAATGTCAGTGAAATATCAGGTATTCCGAACGTTTTAGGCGTATATGACGACGGTTATACAACTACCGGTAAAAATTCTGTGAATGTCACACTTTCTGCGGACGGAAAAACTTACTCTGGAACTCTTACAACAAAATAAGCAAGAACGCTCCCGAGAGACTATAAATGTCTTTTCGGGAGCGTTTTTTTGTGTGAAATATTGGTTTATGTTACACCACAAACGTTGTTTGCTGTTTTAGAAAAGTTGTTTTCTGACTAAAATAAAAAAGTTGCTATCAAAAAACTTTAATAACGACAACAGCCGGACAGTCAACTAGACGAATAATTCACATAAGTTGCTGGCACGACTGGAAATCTATTGTCAGACTCGGAATGAGCTGAATGTATGATTATGATGTATGGATTTCAATAATATCCCATGGTGGTAATTGCTGATAATTATTTGCATTTTCTGATACTATTACACTAAATGAAGTAAATTTATCAAGAAACAAGAAGATCTCGCAAATTAATTTATTTTCCGCATCAGGATGAAGAAAAATCATATGTATTTTTAAATCTGTTCCTTTTGAAAAATTATTAGTGATTTCATCTGGAGTAGTGCAAACCCATCGACAAGTTTCACATTTATCTTTCATCTCGCCACAGATCGCCTTATATAACATTTCTCGTATTTCAATAGCTATTGCGTCATTCCAATATGGCTCACCAAGTCTCAAGCATGTATATTCATATGCTATTTTTAGTATAAAGAGAGCAATCCTATTTGGCTCGATTTCAAGTTTATATGAAACAATTGGCTGATAAGTGTGCGTGTCTGTATTATCTAATTGGTGTAAGACATTTTTTATTATATCAGGTTTGTATCCTTTTCTCTTAAGGCTTTTAGAAATTATATTTTTAGCTTCATCCTTTGAGTTGGCATTTCCCTTGTAATGTATTCCTTCTGATACTGTTTCTGCTGATAATTGTGGAACAAGGCTTACTTTGAAAGAATCATCAACTCTTATTTTGTGACCAAACTGATCTATTCCTTGTTTAAATGGATTTGGAATTTTACCACTTTCGCCTTTAAGACCAAGTTCTTTCCTTTTCATAGAAATAAGCATATTGTCAACAAAATATGAATCTACATATTGCCCTAGTTTGTTATTACAGTCTACACAAACATCACTCGTTTTCAACTGAGTATTGCCAAGCGATAGTGGTATGATATGTTCTATGCTCCATGAGTTATTTTCATCGAAATCGGCTTCTATTTTACCACAAAAGATGCATCTTCTTTTAGTCATATGTTCATTTTCTTCCTTTTTTTTGATAACTTTTTGAGCTACTTTTCTCTAATAATATTTCAAGTTGACAATTAATTGTTTCTTTCAATATTTTCGAAAATTCCTTTCCATTATTAAAATAATTTTCTTTAATAATAAAAAAATCCTCTGAATGTGTTCCATCTGGTGCCTCAGCTTCAATTAGAGCATTTAGTAATTTTTCACATTCCTTCTTTTTTATTTCTAATTTGTCGACATACACTTTGTCTAACAATGGTTTTATTATCTCATAACGTCCTGAATCATCTAAAAATAAATTAAGTAACCTATAAAATGCTATTTCACCGGCATTTTCTCCTTTTGGGATAGAATCATATTGATGCCAATTTAATATCAATTCATATAATCTACTATATCTATATTTATCAATTTCATTTATATGTTTTTGACTTTCTATTTTCTTTAATCGATTATTATTTGTCAATGCAATTATTATATTAGCTATTGATGTAACAAGTGCTGCAAACACTCCGGCTGTGAGAATAACCGCATCAAAAAATGAATTCGTTTCCATCATAGTCACTTCCTAAAAATTCAGATTTCTAATATAAACATCGTAATAATTGTCTATAATTAAGTATAACTATTTATATTTCAATTGTCAATATGTATGGCATGAAATACATATTATTATTTTATTTTAACATAAAATCAACTTTATCAGTTTATAAAATTAATTAAAAATCAGTAAAAACTCTTTGCCTAAAGACATTAGATTCTCAGCCAGCAGAACAGTCAATAATTTCATAATATTTTTTGGAAAGGATTTTCAAAATTTTCATGAAGTTCTAAGAACAGATTCGGCAACGAATGTAGCAGAACATAACCAATAAATGTACTGAAAGGGAATAGTCTTGTTTTGAACGTTCCGTAAGGGGCAGTCAAAACAGGTATTGGGTAAACACTACCAGTTTTGTTTATGATATGGGATTACATGGCACGGAATGGGGTGAGTTACAAAAATAGCAAGCATCGTTTGTGCTGTAGCACAAACCAATTTTCAAGTCTGAAAATTGAATTTTGAGAAGTTTCTAAAACCCTCTAAAATATCAAATTAAATTTTATAATTAAATAGAAATCAATCTGTTTTGAGAAAAGGAAAAATAACGCTTTCACACAATCATCACAATTATTTTTTCAGATTTTGAAGAATTTTTTTGAGAAAATTTTTTCAAAAAAAGTTTTGAGTAAAATAAAAAATCAAAAATATTATGACAGAACAGATAGTGTTTACCCAATATCTGTTTTGCATACTCCTTATGGAACTTGCAAAACAGAATATTCCTCTCCGATGAACTTATTGGGTGGAGTTTGTGACAAAGATAGTCTAAACTTTTTTTATGGTTTTAAAAAATTTTCACTAAACTGTCACAAAGAATTTTGAGAAAAATTTTTTGTTGACTCCGTCAATCGTGGAATACCCCGAATCCCCATTTTACTAATCTGAAAAAAGAAATAATACATAAACAAATTATGTCAGCTTTGCGTTACAGCATAACAGACTAAAAACAAAATAATACAAAAAATCCCCTAAGCACATTACTTAGGGGATTTTTAATTATATTAATTATCATATTCTGTAAATATAGCTGGCATTTTTTCAGGGTCAATTAAATTATATTACAGTAAAATCATTAATAAAAATTTTATACTTATCTACATCAAAATCTTCATCATAATGGACTCTACTTCCATATTGTCTGCTCTTTTTCTTTGCATAAGAGGTTGAAGACAATTTTTCAAGTTCTTCAGGGGCAATATTGCTAATCATTCGTAAAAGGTACGAGACGGGCTTTTTAACGGGTTCTTTTGACTTCAATATCATTTCACTATAGAGTGACTTTAAAAGCGTCCTGAGGCGTTCAGGCTTGCGCTCAGATATAGACACTTTATTAGCGAGCATATCACAAAGTGCTTTAATATCATCTGGTTCAAGGTCTTTTTCAAACTCTCCGGATAAATAAGGCTGTCGCTCTGACTGCCCTTGTGGAAGTTCGGGCGGTTGCGATGGTGCATCAGGCACGCTCTCAGACTTCGGCTGTGGTAGAGTGTCGATAAATTCATGGAGTGCCAAAGGGTCAGCATAATTTTCATTCTTTGAGATATGGAATACGATAGTAAGCCACTTGCCACGATTTCCGACTTTTCCTTTTTCATATGTAAAGCATATATCCGTATTTTCAGATAATGCTTGTTGACAGCTATCAAGAACACGAGCTTTAAAACGTTCCATTTTTGGATATTGTTCAGGTGTAATATAAAGATATTCACGAAGTTCGGAAACTTTTATTTCAAAATCGCTAAATCGTTCACGCTGTTTCAACAGTTCATACATACGCAACTGATTTACGGATTTAAGCCGTAAAGCGTTCCACAGTTCATAGGTAAAATAATTTTTTTTCAGATTAAAGAGCAGTGGTAATGCGTCATCAGATGCATCAATCTCAATACACCATTTTTCAGAATCATCTTTGAAGACACGAACACGCTTAAAAATCGTAAACCCTGTATATCCGCCGTCCGCATTAGGAACATTTACAACTTTACACAAAAGCTTATTAGTGCTTGCCTGAAGTTGCTTGATATTCAAGCGACCAAATTCCATTATCTTTTGAAAATCGCATAAAGGAAAGCATACACGGCGTGTAGAAACATCACGGGCATTGATTTTTGCAAGATATATGCTGAAAAATCTCAGTTCCTGCAAACTCATGTTATTACCTCTGATTTCATTAAATATGTTGCTTTTTTCAACAATATATGTATTTTTTAAAGACATAAAAATCACCTCCATTTATATTATATCACAGGTGGGAAAAATGTCAACACTTTTTTAAAAAAGTTGTTATCTGTAAGGACTAACAATTTATTATGTTGTCATCTGTGCAATGCAATGTCCCTGTCTGTGCAAATATTAGGGTAATAATAATTTTTATCTCCCTATCTGTGCAAAATATTAGGGGTAATAATAATTTTTATCTCCCTATCTGTGCAAAATATTAGGGGTAATAATAATTTTTATCTCCCTATCTGTGCAATGCAATGTTGTTATCTGTGCAATGCAATGTTGTTATCTGTGCAATGCAATGTTGTTATCTGTGCAATGCAATGTTGTCATCTGTGCAATGCAATGTTGTTATCTGAATCTCAGATTGGCTATATATGGTAAAAAAAAAAAGCCGAAAACAAGTCAGTCAAACATGTGTAAACATGTTTCAAAACAATCTATCAAACAAGAGCGACATCATAACAAAAGTTTTGTTGTCATCTGAATTTTTTTTAAAAAAACTTTGATTGACTGACTTCCATAAATAAAAAATAATTTTTTCAACAAAAAAAACATCAAGCATACTATTACCCATGCTGATTGCTCCATCAACAATGCAAGCCGATTTACAATTAAAAAAATACCTCTCCGCTTATAGAAATATTATTTAACTATGCACATAACAGAATGAAACATTGCGAAAAAAAGTGAAATATTGTGAAAAAAAAAGAAAATATTTCAAAAATATACAAAAATAAAAAAAAATTCACTAAAAATACATTATTTGCTAATTGTATTTTTTTTATGTTTAGTATATAATAATTAAGAGGAGTTTAATTACTCTTCATGCAGGAGAACTGCTCTGTTCCTTGCCGATAAGGAACCAATAAGTATTGGCTTGCTTTCAATTGTCGCCTGCCTGTTGTGCGACTAATAAATTACAGGCTTGTTTTGTAAATTAAAATCCCTCTTGAAATACAGAGGGATTTATTTTTAGGAGGAATTAAAATGCATATTACCAATTACGGCTTATACAATGTAAAAGAAGAATATTTCACCATGTATAGAAATAGTTATTTTTCTGATAACAAATCAGAAAACCGTCCTTATTACTTAAGTTTTATTGATAAGAATAACATCATTTGGCTTATCCCGCTAAGTAATCAAGTTAGTTCATATCAACAAAAAATTGAAGCAGAAATTAAAAAACGTGGTGAGTGCTTATTCTACCATATTGGAAAAATTTATGGAAAAGAACGTGTGTTTCTAATTGGAAATATGTTTCCTGTTAAAGAAAACTATATTCTAAAAGAATATACATACAGTAACGTTCATTACGTAGTAGCAAATAAGAACCTTATTAAAGAAGTTTCTAAACGTGCAAAAAAGTTTTTAGCTTTAGTATCACAAGACAAGCTAAAGCCTCACATTGATATTATGGCAATAAAACAAGACTTATTAAACAGCTAATATATACCCTTTACGAAAAACAAATAAAATGATAAAATGCCCTTTTACAATTAAGTAAAAGGGCATTTTTGTTGCTTTATGACAGATTGACTGACAAAAATACCTCTCCGCTTATGGAAAGGCTAAATTTAAAATTTGGGTAATATACCAGTATATCCATGTGAACATTTACCGCAAGCCCAATAAGTGCCATTATAGTTTGCTAAATCATCTTCTGTAATATCAACAGTTGAATAATTTTCAGGAAGTATCTTTAAAGCAGCACTACATTCAGGATTAATATGAATACAGTTTGTATCAAGATTCAATACAAAATGCAAAGCAATCTGGACAGGAGTAGTCTCAATAACAGGCGGTTGTGTCTCCGGTATTTTTTCCGTTGGTGGTTCTGTTATTAGTTCTTTTATTGGTTCGGCAACTTTTTCTGTAGTTGTTTTAGAAACTTTTTTTATAGTTTTTATTGGTTTTGTTTCTGTTTGTTTTACAAATGATTTGAATTCAATTGAATTTATCATATCCATTACAATTTCTTCATCATTACGGGGAGAGATTGAGTAGACAAAGTTTCCTGCGATGTCATCGGTTTTAAAAAACATACAATGTGTCCTACGATTTCCTGTTACTAAATATGCTTGATTATTCACTTCAAAAATATCTTCAAGTTGATATTTATTTTCATTAAAAAGACGTAAGCCATTAATATGAACATAGAAATCTGTATCATAAGCAGATTTAAAATCTTCCAGAGACATTTTCCCTGAATCGTTTTTAGTAATATCAAGGGTTATCTCATGCTGTGAAGAGTTTTCATCTTCCCAACTCCAATAAATGTAATATGTACCATCTAAAAGTTTAGTGTGTTTTTCCCAGTCATCATCAACTGCAATTTTCAAATAACTATTTTCAAAAACGGAATCTAAAACAACAATGCTTTCTGATACTTCCGGAGTTTCGGCAATACTGCTACTATCTCCGCACGATGCAAAAGCTGTTAGTGTAAGCAACACAAATATTATTGATAAATATTTTTTCATATAACCATTCCTTTTCTATAATATAGTAAAAAATATTATATCATTTTTGATAATAAATGTCAATATTTTACAAATAATTTATATAAATATAATCCCGAAAACTTTTTTATGGTTTTCGGGGAAATTTTTTTATAATTATGAAAGTTTTATAAATATGCCCATTACAAAATCAACCACTTTGTCGCCATCCAAAGCATTAGCAAAAAGTGCATATGATGTTAATAAATTAAGTACCATTAATGTGGAACCAATTATTGTTACTGAATTTCCGATTAAAGATGAAAAAAGACAAATCATCAAAAATAATAATATTGATACAATAATCAGTGAAATTAAAGCATTATGGATTTTTAAATGTTTTTTATCGTCTTTTTGTTTTAAGTGATGTTTTCCAATAAAGAAATATAGAAAAGGAATTAAAGTTAATGCTATCAAGAAAGCAATAGTATTAGAACACAAAATACAAACAAACCATATCAAATTTAAAAGCATCATGAACATTCCATAAAAAATCAAACCTTTTTTAGAATTAAAATTTATATATGAAATCAAAGATACAGGCTTGTTTATAATTCTATTTGTTTGATTATTTAATATTGCATTATTACTATCTCCGATAATAGTAATATTCTGATTCATAATTTGAAAAATACTAATAAATGAAGATTGGCTTATGCCTCTTTTTTTTTTAATTCTTCTTCCAGGTCGTATATCTTACTCAAAAATCTCACACGTTCTTTAGGTGATAAAGATTTTAAAATATTATCAATTTCACGTGCGTCATCACTAACTTCATTTGTTTTACCAGTGCTTACATTGTTATAGTTGCCTACCGTCTGTGTGCTATTACTTCCTACATTAAAACTGTTTTCATTATTGCTGTATCCGCTTGGTTCGTTTGTTCTTCCCAATAGGTAGTCAACAGACACATTCAAATAATCAGCTATTTTTGCAAGGCTGTTTGCTTGTATCCATGAACCACGACTATTCATCGAAGATAATGCGTTTTTAGAAAGGTCACATGATATAAGCATATCAGAAGTTTTTACGCCTTTTTGCCTTGCTAAATTCTTTATTCTTTGTACAACTTCTACAACTTCATACATAATTTCAACCGCCTTTCTTTACAAATTTTATAAAAATCCCAAAATTGCGATTTTATTGTTGACATTCCCACAATTGTGTGCTATAATATAAACCGTGATAGCGAAAGCCACGAAGAAAAGATGTGAATACTATGTCAAAGCCCAAAATATTAAAGAAGAAACAGGAAAAAGTAGTCTCTATAAAGCTAACCTGTGATAATTCAGCTTTTTTACAGTCTCTTGACGAAATCGAAAAAAAGATTGATAAAATTCAGGAAAAGTTAAATCAACTGAAGAAGTAAATTTATTCGGATTCAAGATTTATAAGTTGCTTACAATAAGGACATGTAATGCTTGAGCCGACATCTGAAATTTTGAAAGTGATTTCCTTTTCACAATTAGGACAGTCAATTTCAATTTCAGATTCGGTGATAGCGTTCATCAAATCCTCTGCAAAATTATCAATATTGCTCACTTTTCTGCCCCCTCTTATTTATTTTTTGTGGTTTCTCTATCATGGTATACTTCATAGTATTATTGTACCATAAACTTGTGAAAAAGTCAATATATTTTTGTAGAAAGGAGTGAAAAAATGCCGAATAAATTTCAAGTGATAAGAGAACAGCATGGATTTACACAAGAGGAAGTTGCGGAGGCAACAGCAATATCACCGAAATTCATTTCAGCGATTGAGAACGGCAGAAGAAATCCGTCGTGGAAGTTTGCAATCCAGCTTGCAGACTTTTACAATGTATCGCTTGATGATTTCAGGGAAACAAAAAATGAAAGGAATGATTAAAATGAAAGAATTAATCCCTAAGGACAAGTTCGGCATATTCGTCGACAACAAGGAAACTGCAAGGGTTGACAGCCTTTTTGTTGCAAAGTTCTTTGGTAAATCACATAATCATGTTGTGAGAGACATTGAAAAACTTCTTGCATTAGATTCAGGATTAAGCAAAGAATTTAATGTGTCCAATTTTGGACGCATTACTTACAAGGATTCAAGAGGCAGAACACAAAAAGCTTATGCTCTTACCCGTGACGGTTTCACAATCTTAACAATGGGATATACCGGAGCAAAGGCAATGCATTTCAAGGAACTATATATCAAGAGGTTCAACGAAATGGAAAGCTTTATCAGAACTCTTGTAACCACAAGAAAGGAGTTTCCACTTCTTACGGAGAACATCAAACTCCTGCACGAAAATCCTAAGCCGTACCATTTCAGCAATGAATGTGACATGATAAACAAGCTTGTCACCGGAATGACTGCTAAAAAATTCCGTGAAGTTCACGGAGTGCCAAAAGGTGAAAGCATTCGTCCTTACCTCACCGATGAGCAGTTAGAACTTATGGAAAAGCTTCAAAAGTGTGATGTCGGCTTGCTTGTGGCGTTCCCTGATTACGAACAGCGAAAACGTCACCTTGAGTGGTATATGTCGCAGATACAACGGAAATCATCTGTGAACACGGCAGATGCAATAAGAAAGGGAGCATCTTTATGACATTCGGGCAGAAAATAAAATCAAGGCGTGAGGAACTCGGCTATACACAGATGGAGTTTGCAAAACGTTTACATACTACACAGCCATATATCTCACGGCTTGAAAAAGGCTGGTTCAACCCGTCGATGACGATGATTATGAAAATATCAACCGCACTGGATATCAGTGTTGATTATCTGCTGTTTGACGACCGAAAGGCAGTATGAAAAGAAGCGAGAACATGGAGAACAAGAAAAAATTTATCGAGGGACTCGGCACACTTCTTATGATGTATTCAAGGGAAAAGGTGATAAAACTGGAGTATATCAGGAAAGATTTGGAAGAATTTGTGTGCATTACCTATGCGAACGGATATAAAAATTATGTCAATGTATGGGGCGATTCCTGCATTGCAGTAATGAGTGACATTTACAAGGCAATGCGTTGATTATATCAGAGAAGGTGAAAAAATGAAAATAATGCCAAATATGGACGAACTTTTCCGTTTGATGAAGTCACATGGTTTTGAAACGATTAAACAGTTAAGCAAGGAAAGCGGTATAGACTGTGGTATTCTGTATGGTGCTTTCGACAGAGGCGTTGTCTCAAAAGAAACTTATTGGAGGCTTGCTAAGTTTTTCGGCTGTCATATTGAGGACTTACAAAAAGGAGATGAAAATAATGACAGAGATTGAAACAACGGTCTTGTCTGCTGATTACAGTAGGGCAGTTAAACTTAATCAGCATATTAAAGTTCATGCGGAACTGGCACAACAGTCTCTTTATGAGATATGTAAGGGCTTGAAAGAAATGCGTGATGACAAGCTGTACAAAGAATTGAACTATAAGAATTTTGAAGAATACTGCGAAAAAGAGATAGGTTTGACATACCGTCAAGCGTATAACTTTTGTTTAATTGCAGAAAAATTTTCAGAGGAAAACCTGAAATCGATTTCATGTATTGGCACAACTAAGCTATCGCTACTTGCTAAGCTGGACGAACCACAGCGTGAAGAAATAGTACAGAATACAGACCTTGAAAGTGTAACTGTCAAGGAACTAAAAAATAAAATCAAATCACTTGAAGTTCAAATTAGCCTTGACAATGACAATATGCGTAATCTGGAAACGAATTATGATAGTCTTGAAAAACGTCATAAAGAACTTTGGCAAGAAGATGTGAAAGAAATAAACAAACTGAAAGAAGAAATTCAGAAACTTGAAAATGAAAACTATGCTTTTGAAAATCAAGTCAAGGAACTTGAAAGCCGTCCGGTAGAAGTTGCCGTTGAAAAAGATATGGAAGAAATCGAAACTCTTTTATTACAGCTTGAACGGGAACGAAAAGCCCATCAGGAAGAAATCACCAGAATTAAGGATTATAAATCTAAGGATAATGCTATTTTAAGTGAAATTGAGGCATATAAGAAAGTAGTGAAAAATAGTTTACATAATCTGTTTACTGCGATTTTACGGCAGAAAACTTTTTCACGTGAACGCTTAGGATACAGTGTAATAGAAATGCTTGACGAATATACAAAACTTTTCAGGTTTGAAGATGACCAAAAAAATATTTGATACTCCGTAAAATTTCAGAACATATCTGATTGCTTATGATAATAATTTTTTCTTTGATAATAGCAAAAAGGATATCGTATATACCGTTGAAGCGGTTATCGTTACTATATCAGCGTAAAAAATTCGGTGAAGGGAAATGAAAAACAATTGTTGAAGCATCAAATTAAATGCCCGATATGTCAGAAAGAGGTGAAATAATTGCATATTGAAACAATGCACATCAAAAGCCTTGAAGAGCTTGACCGGCTTGTTGATGAGTTCACGACAGACAAAATCATCTATGACATAAAATATCAACGACTGAATTTAGGGTGGGACGTACATATATTCTATGATGATATACCGGAAGGAGGTGAACAGCGTGATTGACCACAAAACTGAATTGAAATCTCCCATATGGCGAAGATTCACTTTCAAAGATGAGTCAAAAAAACAAGCCACAGTTGCTTTGATACAGCAAAAGGGTTTGTCAAGAGAAGATATAACTTTACTGCTTGATACCATAAAAATTAAAGAGAAGAATATTTAGCAGTAATTTCAGAAAGGATATTTTCAAGCATTTCAAAAGAATTTATATTCTTGAATTTTTCAACAATCACTGGTTTTTTTGTATTCCATACATAGATAGTAGCATTAAATTTTTCATTATTGTGATTCAAACCGCTAACTTCTACATCGTAACCATTGCCAAAATCACGATAAATAACCTGTTCTAAATCAAATAAACGTATAGAATACTGATTACCAAGTTTTT
>JAMPEF010000044.1 GCA_023665275.1 Alistipes senegalensis
GACCATTGGTTTTCTGCATGCGGCTATTATTAATCTAAAGTGGAATTGCTGTAAGCCGTTCTGTGATGTGAAAATTGATGGCGTTTCAGAAAACAAGCTGACATCGCTTATTCTGTCAATCTGTTCCCAGAAACACATCACAAACAAGACAATCCGTGACTACTTCGGAATTGATACTGATAGTGCCTCTAATGTACTTGATGCCCTGATAAATGCCGGATATATCGGCAGAATGACTGCAAATTACAGATTTCCGGTACTGATTAAATTAAACGATTACCTCAGACTTACCAAAAAAGAATAAAAAATGCACAGTCTGAAAAAGACTGTGCATGGTGTAACAATTATGATTCTGAATTGTATTTTTCGTAAGTTTCTTTGTCGATTTTGGCTATTCTAAGGGCAGTTTCAAGTGTAGTTCCTTCTTCAAGCATAGCTTTTATCATTTCGATTTTGCCTTCAATTGCACCTTCGGCTTTGCCCTTATCGTATATGCCCTGACTTAAATTACACATAGAATCAACCTCCTTGTTGATTGATTTGAATGGGATTGAATATTCATTTTCAAGAATTGTAAGTGCCTTATCTCTGTCATCAATATACTTATTAAGAAGTGTATCGAGCATTTTTATAAGTCCGTTATAGTTTTCGTCGGATTCGCCAAGATTTATCATTACAAGCTCCATTAAGTCATAATTTTCAGGACAATCAGGCACATTTCCTACAACGCATTCAGGTTTAAGGCTGTATCTTGTGATAGTATTTGCAATTTTTTTAGGTGAATGTGTGCAAATCCATATCGAATATACTTTTTTCAGCTTGTTGAAGTCAGAATTTTTAAATTCAACATTATACTGCGACGAAATCATTCGACAAAGATAATAAACTCCACGCTTTTCAATTATATATCCGGGATGTGAATCGTTCTGTGCCTCAATATTGATGATTAATTCAATTTCTTCATCCTTATTCGGAAGTTTTACCTTGAATTTGATATCATATGTTCGTGTTCCCTCTGAAGCCGAAACTGTTTCAGAACCGGCAACATCCATTTTGGGTGGATATTCATCGTCAACAGGTTCGGTTGCTATTTCGGGATTTCCGTTCAGACAAGAAATAATCTCTTTGATAGAGCAGTTCCTGAACTCTCTGACAGCGTATTTTAAAATATTGGCGATAACTTCCTTGTGGGCAAGAAGGTTTTTTGCAAGTGCATCATATTCCTTATGAGCCTGACTTTTGCGTTCTTCTGCCATCACATCACTTCCTCTCAATTACATTATAACATATCTTACGAAAAAAATCAAGAGTTTTCAGGAGTGCAAATTTTTATGTTGGAAACAAATAAAATTTACAATGAATGTATTTTAAAATTTAAAAAGGAGTTAATTTTTATGATTTTAATTATTGCAGAAAAGCCGAGCGTAGCAAAAGCAATAGCACCTGTTGTCCGTGCGACAAACAAGAAAAAAGGCTTTATGGAGGGCGAAGATTACATTGTTTCGTGGTGTCTCGGTCATCTTGTGGGACTGAGATATCCAGACGACTATCTCAACGGCTGGCAGAACAAGTGGAGTTTTTCACAGCTCCCGATGATTCCGGGTAAATGGATGTTCAAAATTTCAGAGAACACAAAAGAACAGTTTGAAGTTCTGAAAGAACTTTTCAGGAGAAATGACGTGACAGAAATTGTCTGTGCGACTGATGCCGACCGTGAGGGTGAGTGTATTTTCCGTTATGTTTATGGCATGATTTGCAGTTATAAGCCTGTAAAACGTCTTTGGGTGTCGTCGCTTGAGGAGTCTGCAATCCGCAAGGCTATACGAAATATGAAACCTATGAGTGACTATGACAATTTATTTTCCGCAGGATTTTCAAGAGCAAAAGCTGACTGGCTTGTCGGTATGAACGGCTCTCGCCTGTTTTCGTGCCGTTACCGTGACAGTCTGAATATTGGCAGAGTCCAGACACCGACACTTGCGATGATTGTTCAGCGTGACTTTGATGTGAAAAATTTTGTCAGGCAGAAGTATTTCACTGTTGACCTTGATTGTGGCGATTTTACGCTGATTTCTGCAAGAATTGATGATGAAAATATTGCTGATAATCTTGTAAATTCGTGTAATGGGAATACTGCAAAAATCACATCTGTAAAGCGTGAAATCAAGACTGTAAATCCGCCTAAACTCTACGATTTAACAAGTTTACAGCGTGATGCAAACAAGATTTACGGCTACACAGCACAGCAGACTCTGGACTGTGTTCAGTCGCTTTATGAGGCAAAAATTGTGACTTATCCACGCACGGATAGTCAATTTCTGAGCGATGATATGGAGCAGTCAACGCTTGATATTGTGAAAATAATCGGTGTTGTTTTTCAGTTCGGAAATGTCGCAAATCCCGATATTTCAAGATGTATCAACAATAAAAAAGTTACGGGACACCATGCGATTATTCCGACTGCAAACATTCAGATGACCGATTTTGTGAATATGCCGACTTCCGAAAAAAACATTTTAACGCTGATTGCAAACCGTCTGCTTTGTGCGTCCGCACCTCCGCATAAATACGAATCTGTGAAAATTTCTGCTGAATGTAACGGCACTGAATTTACTGCAAACGGAAAAACAATTCTTGAAAATGGCTGGAAAAATCACGCACTTAAAGTTGTCGAAAATGACGAAACAAAGCCGATTTCCACAGTTTCAGAGGGACAGGAATTTTCCGTTTCGGTAAGAAAAAGCGAACATTTTACAAGCCCTCCGAAACCGTTCACGGAAGATACACTTTTATCGGCAATGGAACACGCAGGACAGGAAAATTATGACGAAAATTCCGAAAAAAAGGGGCTTGGAACTCCTGCAACCCGTGCCGGAACGATTGAGGGACTTGTCAAAAAAGGCTATGCGGAGCGAAAAAACAAGCAGATTGTTGCAACTGAAAAGGGAATAAATTTAATTGCCGTCGTGCCTGATGAGGTCAAATCCGCCAGCCTGACTGCCGACTGGGAAATGAAATTACAGCAAGTCGAACATGGCGAGTATTCCGCTGAAAAATTCATGTCCGAAATTGAAGATTTTGTGCGTAATATGTGCGAAAAATACGGTTCTATGGACAGCTCTGTTTCGTTCGGAAACGGTAATGAACCTATCGGAAAATGCCTGAAATGTAGCGGAGAAATCGTCAGCGGAAAATACGGATTTTACTGTAAAAATAAGTGCGGAATGAACGTCGCAAAGGTCTATGGCAGAGAACTTTCTGAAAGTCAAATCAAAGGACTTCTGAATGGCAAACCGACTGCCTACACGGCAAACGGCAAGAAAAATATCGTTCTGCCGGAAGTTTACGAAAATAACTACAACGGCAAAATTTATTATCAGTGGAAAATTGAAAGGAGCAACTAAAATGTACCGAAAAATAGCTAAAATTCTTGGCGTATCTGAGGAAGATATTGCCGCAATGCCGGCTGAAATTTTAAATTCCATGCAGGTACTTTTTGAAACAATTGACGTGCAAAATAACAATGACCGAAAAACTGTTTATTCTGAACTCGAC
Source organism: Alistipes senegalensis (assembly GCA_023665275.1). Lineage (GTDB taxonomy): Bacteria > Bacillota > Clostridia > Oscillospirales > Ruminococcaceae > Ruminococcus. The sequence continues at coordinate 3,556 of JAMPEF010000044.1, forward strand.
AAACTTTGGACAAAAGGTGTCGTTTTTCTCGGACTGAAAGAAATCGCCGAAAGTACAAAAATCGCTGATTCTACGCTGTTTTCACTTGGTTTTGAAACTCAGCAGAAACTTGTTTTTGAGTATATGGCGGACAGCGAAAATATCGCACGTTTTTACGAAATTATCAATTCTGCCCTTGAAATTTCTGAACTGAAAAATGTTGCAGAACTGATAGAAATTCCGATAGAAAATATAGAGAAATTACCGCTTGAAATTCAGAAAAAAATGTGCGGTCACTATTCAATGGAATACGAGGAAAACGGCGATAACTCGGCACTTATCGTCATTCTGAAAGGATTCGTTTCATGATTTATTCATGCGGTCAGGACGTTCGCAGAATCAAAAATAAATGCTTTGCAAAATTCAAAACTCCGTACACAAAAAATATTGCTCTTGCGTTCGACAGGAGCAATATTCCCTATTTTGCGAGGTTTTCGGACAATAAAATTTCGCTTGTCTATGATGCGGATTTTGTCGTTTCGGCAAGTGAAATTATTGCAAAATCGCAATCAGGAGATTATGCAGAAATTACGCAGAAAAATTATGATTTACTGTCCGAAATTGCGGAAATTTTAAACGTTACAGTCGGCACTTTGAAAAACCGTCCCGATGAAATTCAGTCCGCTTTATGCCGATTTTATGTTATTTTTTGGTTCTGCGATACTCCAACAATAAAACGTGAACTTACAAGAATTTTAATGACAGACGAGGAGAATTGAAATGCCGGTACAAGACGAACATAAGCCGAAAAAGGCTGAAAATAATATCCAAAAATCGCAGAAACTGATACCTTTTCTTAATGTAAAAGCTGAAACTCATCAGAGTAAAATCAATTCGATTGATGTGAAAATAGCTACAAAAGAGGATAAAATTTCCCGAAACAACGCTAAAATCGAACAGCTTACCGCAAAGGCTGACAGGCTTGAGGACAGAAACACAATGCTTAAAAATATGTTCGGCAACATTCCTGCGGTGAGAAAAATTATTGAATCGAATGAGAAAAAAATCGAGAATATCAGAAATGTGAAAATCCCGAAAAGACAGGAAAAAATAAAAGTCCACAAACAGAAAATAGCTGTTTTAAGCGGAAAACGTGACAAAATCGAACATAAATTAAACCGTGTTATTGCTCTGAACGATGCAGTAAAAAGTTTTTCAATCGGTCTCAATAGCGAACGCCGTGAAATTTTCAGCGATGCTATGAATCGTCTGAACATTGCAAATGCGGACTGTCTTTCGGATAAAATCACGGCTCTGCAAGCGAAAAAACAGCAGATTATTGAGGAATATAACCGCCCTGAAACTTCCGTTGTGGATAAGATGAAACTCACTCTGAAACTCAAAAATCTTAACGGAAAAATTCATGATACGAATGAAAAAATGCAGAAATTTATTCATTCAGAAAATCATTATTCCGACAAATCCGCTGATACTGTTGATGCAACAATGAAAGTCACATCGGATAAATTTGCCGTAATTTCGGAAAGTGCAACGTACACAATCCCCGAAATTACGGAAAATATCATATCCGCTGCCGACAGCATTGACCTGATGGACAAAAATAGAATTTCTGAAATTGCCACCGATTTTAATTCACTTGACGGCAGTTCCCGAACTGAACTTGAAAATATGCAGAAATTTCTGTCTGAAACGCTTACGGCTATGAAAGAAATTTCGGGAAATAAGTATATGATGCAGAGTGTTCGTGAATCCACGGCAAAGGAAATTTCGCAGATTGAGGCACAGCTTGATATGGTAAATAAGGCACTTGAAAAATTGGAAACTCCCGAAAATAAGCTGAAAAATACTGTTGTCGGGGAGGACGGTTCAATGAAAGTGAATATGGATTTTTATAATTCTGTACCGAAAAATGAGCGTTTTACCGCAGCTATGACCGTTCCGCAGGCTGAAAAAGTAATGAACGCACTTGCAAATCAGAATATCGAGTTTTCGGCTGTAACCCGTGGAGAAAAGGCTGTTGTCATGGTTTCTGAAAAAAATATGTCCGATTTGCAGAAAATTATCGGACAATCGCAGAATGAAATCAGTCAGGAAATTCACGATAATTCAAAGGCTGAAAAAACCGATTTCAAGCCGATAAATCCCGATTTTTACAAATCACTTCCAAAGGAAAACCGTTCGATAAATGTTGAGACAAAAGAAAATGCAGAAAAAATTATGTCACAGCTTTCGGAAAAAAATATTTCATTTTCGGCGGTTGAGTGTAAAAATAATAAATTTGCGATTACTGTTGCAAAAGAGGACGAAAACGCCTATAAATCGGTCGCCAACGAGGTCAAGGGCGAACGTGCGGTACAGTACATAAATGCTGATTTTTACAAATCCCTGCCGAAAACCGAACGTTACTCACAAAGTATGTCACAGGAAAATGCAAAGCAAAAAATTGCTGAATTATCGGAGAAAAATATCCCACATTCTGCAATTCTGAACGGCGAAAAATCAGTTGTCACGGTCGCTAAAAAAGATGAAAAAACTGCTTTTTTCAGCCGTGATAAATTAAAGCAGTCTGCACAGAATGTAGGCAAAAACAAGACAGAAAAAGCAAAATCCCAGACACGGAAACAGGGAATTGAATAAATGAAAATTACAGATGAACAAATTGAAAAGGCGAATTTTATAAATCTGCCGTCGTTTCTGATGAAGTACGGTTTTGAACTGAAAAAAGTTGGCAGGGAATACGTCTGGAAAGAACATGACAGCATAAATATAAAAAATAATTCCCTTTCTGAGCGTGGAAAATGGTATCGTTTCAGCACTCAGGAGGGTGGCGACAATATCGCTTTTGTGCAGAAATTTATGGATAAATCTTTTGTTGAGGCGGTCGAATTGCTGAACGGTGAAAGCTATGAGAGGGACTTTATTCCCTCGCACAGCTTTGAAAGCAAGCCGAAAAAAATTCAGAAATCCGATATTTCAATTGCTGAAAATGCCGATTGTAAGCGTGTTTTTGCGTATCTTTGCAAAACCCGTGGACTTGATTATAATATGATTTCTGAACTTGTCAAAAGCGGAAAAATTGTGCAGGAACAGAACACAGGAAATGCGGTTTTTAAAATTACCGACGAAAATAACAGGCTTATCGGTCCGGAAAAAGTTGGTACTTCCACGCAGAAAAAATTCAAGGGAATTGCAACAGGTTCGTCAAGTGGCTACGGCTTTGAAATCTGCAAAGGAAACAGTGAAAATCTGTTGTTTTTTGAAAGTTCAATTGATTTGCTTTCGTATCTTCAGATGAAAAATCCCGATAATTGCAGACTTGTTTCAATGATGGGAGTCAAGCCGAATACCGTTATTGAAACTATGAAAAGATACGGAATATCGCAAAGAAATGTGTTTATCTGTTCCGACAATGACAACGCAGGAAATGAATTTTTTAAGTGTTTACAGACTGAATTTCCACAGATAAATCGTACAAAACCTGACGAAAATTTCAAGGACTGGAACGATATGCTGAGAAAAATTTCAATGCAGAAGGAGACTGAAAAAATGATTGTTTACGGCAACAAAATATGGAACGATGCGACAGATAACAGAGATAAAACGCTCGTTTCAATGCCTGAAAATGAGTTTGAAAAAATGCGAAATTTGCTCAATAATTCGGGCATGAATTACTTTGCTTATGCAAAAAGCGGAACGGTCGTTATGGCGGTTAACGACAAGGATTTAAACTGGCTGAAACAGATTTCCGGTAATGAAAATCTGTTCACAAAAAAGTCTGATGTTTCGTATATTCCGCCACAGAAAAATATTATCGGAAATGCGGAATACCGCTATATTCCGGACAAAAATTTCATTTCATGCGATAGGGATACGGCACTTAAAACGGCTGAAATTATGGCAAAAAATAATATTCAGTTTTCGGGAAGAATTTACCCGTCGGGTAAGGCAACGCTGACCGTAAGCGGTGCGAATTTCGCCGATGTTCAGGCGATTCAGCAGAATGTTATCAATATGCGGAAACAGTTCGCAAAAGTCGAAAAAGCTGACGAAATTATCGGAAACAAGGCTTACCGTGACATTCAGAACAAGCATTTTTATTACTCAAAATTAAGCCCTGAGCAGTATCAGAAAATAAAGCCTTTTATTGATACAAACGTGCATTACAGCGGTCTGATTCGTAACGGAAAAGTTACTTTTACGGTCGAAAAAGAAGATTCTGCGATGTTTTTAAGGGCTTTGGAAAATGCACAGCGTGAGGTCGGAATTATCGAAAAATTGCAGGAAAACGGTCTTGATAATGAACATATCGGCAGACTTTCGGCGATAATTCACAGATTTGCTGTTGATGATATTCATGAAAGTCTTGATAACTTTTTCACTCCGCAGCTTGACGAAAATCAGTTTTCAAAAATGATTTCGCTTGTGAATGACTATCTTTCGCAGTCGGTTTCTGAGAGATACGGAGAATTTTCGGGACTTAACAAAATCCTTGATTTTAAAAATGAAATTGACAAAAATTCGGAGTTAAATGAATTTTTTGCGGAGCATAATTTCAGTGATGAGCAGAAACTTGCAATTGCTGAAATGTTTGCGGTTGACGATTCTGTAGTCCGTTTGAACGTGATTGACGAAACGTTTTTACCCAAAGAAATTTATGATTATTATGATATTCTGCATAATCATCTTGAGGCAAGCGACGTTACGATGTTCCTTGAAAATCGCAGAAAAATGGCTGTTGAACGTGAAAAAATTTCTGAACTTACTCCGAAAGAAAAAGCGTTTTTAAATGGCGATATTATGTCATTTATGGTAAAATCGGCACTTGAAAACAGACTGAATGAAAATGAAATTTATGAATTTTTGGGACGTATGCAAAATGGTGAGGATATTCGTAAAGATTTAGCGGTCGAACTTCTCGGCGGTCAGCGGAATTTTATTACAAATCACAACAACGAATTTACGGCAGAATACGGTGAAAATTCGATTACTGCACGTTACGGAAATGCTGAAAGAAATATCAGTTATGAAGATTTGGGAAATGAATTTTTAAAATTAATAACGCCTGAATACAGCGATATTTCAGAAAATCATGAGGTTAAAAATTCAGAAGAAAGTCCGATACATTTCGGACTGCTCGGAAACGGAATCACTGCTTATGATATTTCACGAACAGACAAGGAAACGAACGATTATGTAACTGTTGCTCATATTTCACCAGAGGGTGTCGTAAAAATTTACGATGACAGCATTTCAGAAAAAGATATGTCAAAAATTCAACAGGAGGCTGATTCTGCCCGTGAAAGGTTTTTGACGGATTGGGAAAAGTTAGATACGATTTCACAGTTTCAAAGATTATACGACAGAGCCGATACGGAAACAATGCTGAATATCGGCAAAGAAAACCTTTCTACAGAGGAAAAAATCCAAAAATATATGCCATTTGTGTTCTTTGGCGAGGGCGAACGTCCACAGCCTGAAATTGCAGAACGTGATGATTTTTCGGACATAAGCACGGAAAAAATTAATATTTCTGATAATTCGGAGTTTATAGAACAAGTTATCCATGACGTTGAGGAATTGCAAATTTCAGATGATAGGGATACTTCGGCGGTTCATGACATAACTTTTCTTGGCGATAACAGTAAATTTGATGCTATAAAAGCCGTGATAAATACTGAATCTTTCGGCACAACCTTTGTTGACGGTGACAGATTATCTGTTGTTATCTATGACGATGCGGATATTAATGATGTGCGACAACTTGTAGAAACCGCTATGGATAACGAAGTTTATCTGAATATTTCTTCTTCAAATTTTCTTGAAAGCAGATTTGGTGATGATTTTCTTAAAATTAACAGTCCTGAAGAAGTCAATATAACGTCTGATATTGATGCCTCGGATGATTTAGATGATGAGGACGTTGACAAACCGCTTTTTACAGATGCAAATGTGATTGAAGAAATCGAAAAAAGCGAAAATTCAACGGATAACCGACCATTCTGGGAAATTCCTGACATTAGCGGTGAACAGCTTTCAATGTTCGGCGATTCAGTTCCGATTTCTCCAGAAAGACAATCAGAGCCGAAAAAAGAAAAGTTTGCAGATGGACTTTTTGTGGGTAATGTAAACCGGTTTACAGCACTTCACGACGAAATTATTCGTGGTACTGGATTTCAGGGTGGCAAGTTGCGTGTTCAGAAATTTTATGACGAAAAAAATCCTACAAATAAGGAATTTGCGGACTTTCTCAAACATGAATACGGCATTGGCGGTCATAGTGGTGACGGCGAAATTTACTTTGTTGACTATAACTCAAAAGGTATGTTTTTTACGCACGAAAACGGCGAAAAATTCAAGTTTACGTGGTCTGACGTTGCAGAAATGACATCAGCGACAATTGAAAAAGGCGAATATATCGAACAAAATAATATTGAAACTGAAATATCAGAACAGCTTGAAAATAGCATTACTGGAGAAAATCCGAAAACCGTTGAAATCGGTGATAAATTCAGAAATAAAATGACCGGAGAAATTTCGGAAGTCGTTTCATTGTCGGGAGCATTGCCGTATATTACGGACGACTGCACCGTTAAACGTGAAAGCAATGGCTTTGCAATTACCGGAAATATTTCTTACGAAAAACTTCTTGACGAAAATCTCTATGAGTATATCGGCAGAGGTAACGTTGAAGAAAAGACTGATATTTCAGAAAAAACAGAAATGTCAGACAACATTTTGACACACAATAAGGATATTCCTGTCTATAAAGGTGAATGGAAAATCGCTGATAACAAGGAGCTTTACAAGGATATTGTTACTGAAAATAAGCGATTTGCTGAAATGGCAAAATCAATTATAGGCAACGGAAAAAATCCTGCGGACAGCGTTAAGGCTTTGACTGAAAAATTTGGATTTGAACGTACTGCTTGGCTTACTGCTCTGAATATCGTTGCACATCCATTAGATAACAGATTTTATCCAGCGGATAAGGAGTGGGCTTGCAAAGTTCTTAGTCCGCATTTTGAAATTAAGCCAGATGAACTGTTCAGACAAGACACAGAAAAAAGAAGTACATTTGACAGGCTAATCAGTGGTGGTACTCTCTATGATATACACAATACTCACTTAGCACAATTTGCAGAAACTTTTATCCCTGAATACGAAAAATATTTAGAAAAAGCTGTTTCTGTAGAAAAAACAGAGGTGTCAGGCAAAAAGTCGACAGTGTTAAGCAATTCCTCGACACATGATAAAAATATTCATAATCTCTCCGATAATGATAAACAGTTCCTTTCCGATTATCCGCAGATTCCTATGCCCACATATTCCCCATGGGGGAATGTACAGGAATGTACCGAAATTGCTCATGGTGTATTTGAAGTATCAACGGCAGGTCACGGCGGTATTATGATTGCCGATGATTTAGCGGAACATATTCTGTCCGACAAAGCAACAGAAATTGGTTTTGTTGAGGACGGCTGGCATTGCTTTGAAGAAGATGCAGATGCACAAATTCCCCTCCGTGAGATGCTTGATAAGGGCGTTATGGATAAGGAAAAATATTTTGCTGAAAAATATAACTCTACTTTTGAGGAAAAGGGAGAATGGTTCAATAAGGTTATCAATGATTCAATTTCAGCTTTTCACCCAGACTACTGGTCTGCTTATACGGCTGAACAGGCTGTTACTGCTGAACAGATTTCAAAGAATAGTGATAACTTCACAATTACAAATGATTCGCTCGGAAACGGCGGTGCAAAATCTAAATTCAAGGCAAATATCGAGGCAATAAAAACGCTGAAAACTCTTGAAAAAGAAAACCGTCCTGCGACTGATTCCGAAAAGGAAACTTTTTCAAAATACGTCGGCTGGGGAGGTATTCCGCAGGCGTTTGACGGCGACAATAAGGCTTGGAACAGCGAATTTTCGGAATTAAAAGAGTTACTGACAGCCAAGGAATACAGTTCCGCAAGAGCCTCCACTCTGGACGCATTTTTCACATCTCCGACGGTTATTGACGGAATTTATCAGGCACTTGAAAATTTCGGATTTGAGGGCGGAAACGTTCTTGAGCCATCTTGTGGTGTGGGTAATTTTTTCGGAAAAATGCCTGATGAAATGCGTGAAAACAGCAAGCTGTATGGTGTGGAAATCGACAGTATATCAGGAAGAATTGCACAGAAACTTTATCCCGATGCGGATATTGCAATTCAAGGCTTTGAAAAGAATAATTTTCAAAACGGCGGTTTTGACGTTGCCGTCGGAAATGTTCCATTCGGAGAATTAAGTTTTAAAGATGAAATTCACGGTACAACAAAACTTCATGATTATTTCTTTGCAGAGGCTTTGGAAAAGGTCAAAAACGGCGGTATACTGGCATTTGTGACATCTGCCGGAACTCTTGACAAGCGTGATGAATCAACAAGACAGATGTTGGCAGAAAAAGCTGATTTTATCGGTGCAGTCAGACTTCCGGGTGGAAAAAATGGTGCGTTCAAAGACAATGCCGGTACGGAGGTCACAACGGATATAATTTTTCTGCAAAAAAATGAGAATAAAGATTCCGCTGAAATTCCCGACTGGGTGCATATCGGTGAAACGGCTGACGGTCTGCCAATCAACAAATATTTTGCGGAAAATCCTGATATGGTGCTTGGCAAAGTTGTTGAGGGAAACAAACTTTACGGCAGCGGTACAATGGTAATTGCGGACGAAGATTCAGATTTGAGTGAACAGCTAAAAACTGCAATTTCAAAACTTTCTGCGACAATTTCGGACGAAAAAGCAAGGGACGTTTACGCCAGAAGTGCCGACGGCGAACAACTGAAAATACCGTCAAATCTGCGAAATTACAGCTTTTTTGAACAGGATAATAAAATCTATTTCAAAACCAATAATGCCGTATGTCATTGTCGATTTGATACGAAAAATTCTCAATTTCAGAGGGCAAAAGCGTTCATAAATCTTCGTGACCTTACAAGAGAACTGATTGAGACTCAGGAGTTGAATAAACTAGATGATGTTATCAAAAATTTGCAGTCAAAATTGACTTTTGCGTATGATAATTTTTACAAAAAGTACGGTTTGATTCACAGCCAGAGCAACAAGCGTTATTTTTCAGACGACGTTTCATATAATCTTGTTGCAGGACTTGAGAAAAAATATGAAAAAAATAAACTTATAGAAAAGTCCGATATTTTCACGAAAAGAACTATCAAGCCACCAAAAGCCATTGAACACGTCGAGACTGCAATCGAGGCTTTAACGCTGTCTATAGCTGAAAAAGCTCATGTTGATTTTGAATATATGGGCAAACTTACTGGCATGACTGAGGACGAATTACAGCACGATTTACAGGGCGAAATTTTCAAAATTCCGCATACCGAAAATGAATATCAGACGGCGAGCGAATATTTATCGGGAGACATTCGTGAAAAACTTAATATTGCGGAGGAAACTGCTGAATATGATGCTGATTTTGCGGTAAACGTCAACGCTCTGAAATCTGCAATGCCTGAACCTCTGAAGGCTGGCGATATTGATGTGAAAATCGGTGCAACTTGGCTTGACCCGAAATATTACGAGCAGTTCATGTATGAACTTTTTCAGACTCCGAGAGAAAACAGAGCCGATACTCCGCACTATTCTTGGCAACGTGCTAAGCGAATTTCCGCCGAATATTCAGAACATTCAGGTACTTGGCACATCGATAATAAAAGTGCTGACAGTTCAGTAATTACGTCTCAGCAGTTCGGCACGAAAAGAATGAACGCTTACGAAATTATGGAGCATTTGCTGAATTTGAAAGAACCAAAAGTCTACAAAACGATTGAAGTTCCCGACGGAATGGGCGATGTAAAAGAAAAACGTGTTGTGGATATTGATGCGACGAAAGTCGTGCAGAGAAAAGCCGATAAAATCAAGGCTGAATTTAAAAAGTGGATTTTCAAGGATTCTACAAGACGTGAGGAAATTGTTGGAAAGTACAACGAACTTTTCAATTCCGTCAAACCTCGTGAATACAACGGAAGTGCTTTAACATTTCCGATGATGAATGCTGAAATCACGCTCCACGAACATCAGAAAAATGCAATAGCACACGCACTTTTCGGCGGTAACACGCTGTTTGCACACTCTGTCGGTGCAGGCAAGACGTTTGAAATGATTGCTACTGCAATGGAATCCAAACGTCTCGGACTTTGCACAAAATCAATGTTTGCTGTTCCAAATCACCTTACAGAGCAGATTGGCGACGACTTCCAGAAACTCTATCCGAGTGCGAATATTCTTGTCGCAACGAAAAAGGATTTTCAGAAAGAAAACCGTCAGCAGTTATTTGCAAAAATTGCGACAGGTAATTTCGATGCAATAATTATTGGTCATTCTCAGCTCGGAATGATTCCGATTTCAAAGGAACGTCAGGAGGCTGAAATTAAGTCGCAGATTGATGATATTGTTCTTGGAATTGCCGAATTAAAGGCAAGTGAGGGAAGTAAATTTCAGGTCAAGGCTATGGAACGCACTAAAAAGTCTCTCGAAAAACAGCTTGCAAAACTTGAAAAAAATCACGATGATATAGTGAATCTACTTAAAAATAAAACGCTACAGAGATGATAGGGCATAAC
>JAMPEF010000045.1 GCA_023665275.1 Alistipes senegalensis
CTCATTATAACAGATTTGAGCGGTTTTTTCTATTTTTTTTATCGAACTCACGTTCCATTATGTGCTATGGAAATTTCTCCCGGGCGTGGTACTGTTCCGCCACCGACTATTCCCACCGCTGAAATTGTATTATGCGGTGACCGGAAAGGTCTTTTAATTATTATTGGCGTTTCAGGTGTAACTAATCCTAATATTGAATGAATTTTTGTAGTTTCCAGTGCCTCTTCAAACTCCATCGGCGGAAGTATTGAGGGTATACGTTTGGCAAGCATACTCTTACCACAGCCGGGATTACCTATCAGCAAGACATTATGACCACCAGCCGCCGATATTTCAAGAGCTTTCTTAGCAGACTGCTGACCCATTACTTCCGAAAAATCAGCCTGTTCAGCATACGCCTCAAAAGATGGTATATAATTCTTGCAAGGCTCTAACATATTCTGTCCCCTGAAATGTTCTATAAGTTGATTTACATTCTTTACGGCATAGATGTTTATTCCGTCGATTACAGACGCTTCACGGGCATTTTCATACGGAACAAATACAGAATTTATATTTTTTTCCTTCGCAAGCATTACCATAGGAAGTATGCCATTTAATGACCTTATATCACCATTTAAAGAGAGTTCCCCTATAAAAGCACAGTCCGGCGGTACGGGATTGACAAGGTCGGCGGCACTGACAATAGCCATAAATATGGCAACATCGTATACTGAACCGCTTTTTTTAGTATTCGCCGGTGCAAGATTTACCATAACCGAAGCCACGGGAAATTTTATATCACAGGCATATAACGCTGAACGTATCCGCTCACGACTTTCTTTCACTGCGGTATCGGGAAGCCCTACCACATCAAAATACGGACTTCCACGCCTTATATCAACCTCTACTTCTACATGAAAGGCATTTATACCTATAAGTCCAAGACTTGATATTTTAGCAAACAAAAAAACTCACCTCTGTTATCTTGATTATTATAAGTATATCACTTTTCGGCATGAATGTAAATATATTACTGAAATTTTAGGAAATAATATCGCATAATATAAATTATACGAATATACTTTTTTTATTTCCCACATATCTTTACCCTTAAACAAAAAAAATAACTTAATTAACACAATAAAAAAAGCGGAGTAATACTCCGCTTTAATTAATATTCTTCGGCGATTTCTATAGTCTGTTCTGCCTCTTCTTCGATTATTTCAACGGTTTCTTCTGCACTTTCAGGAACTTCAATAACTTCTTCTGCATTTTCCACCGGAGTTTCAATAACTTCCTCTGCCGATGACGATTCAGTTTCAGTAACATTTTCCGTAACAGTTTCTGTAACAGTTGTCATAGAGGTTGTTTCTTCTGGCATGGAAAGCATTTCCTTCATATCGGAAAAAATCATTTTCAGCTTATTGTTTTCCATTTCAAAAGAAATAAGTTTACCGTCCTTGCCTACTGAAATAATATAATCTCCGCCGTCAAGACTTCCGCTTACCTCAAGGACGTTATCATTTTCACTGCCTTTCAGTTCGTCAAGACGTGCGTTAGTATCGACTGCCTCAATAAGATTAACCATCATAGCTTTAACCGGCATAGCCGATTGTGGTACGGAAAAATCAAGTCCCTTATAGGAGGCTGTAACAACTCCGCCATCAAAAGAAAGTTTAACACCACTGAGTGTATTAGGTGCTGAAAATTCAACGTCCCATACGCCGTCACCGAAACGCTTTATAATACCCTCTGCATTCAGCTTGTCAATAGTCATATTGACCGACGATTCAAACGCACAGTTAAGACCGTTTTTCCGTGAAGTCTCACTTTTAATCGGTGAGGAACACGCCACGAACATTACCGCCGTTATAATCATAACTACAAATGAAACAAGTCTTTTCATAATACTTTTACTCCAATCTATGTATTTTTTAAGACTTTTTACATCTGAGCGTTTATAACAAATCGCCTGAATTGATTTTCTGTTATTTTATTTTCCTGAATGAATCGGACAGACAATTTAAAATATCTCTTGGAAGCATAGCCTCACGGGTGAATTTACGGGCTGCAATATCTCCGGCAAGTCCATGAAGATAAACTCCGGCGCAAGCTGAATCAAAAGCATTATAGCCCTGTCCTGCAACTGCACCTATCATACCGGCGAGTATATCACCGCTTCCGCCCCTGCTCATACCGGCGTTTCCGGTAGGATTCACTGCCATATGTCCTCTGTCGGCAACAATAGTTCCTGCTCCTTTAAGCACAATGGTTACACCCTTGTATTTTGCTATAAATCTTTCTGCTGAACGCAACCGGTTATCAGATACTTCTTTTACCGGACATTTCAGCAGACGTGCCATTTCACCGATATGTGGCGTAAGAATAATATCTGCCCTTTTCCTTAGTAAAATATCTATGTCCGAGGCTATACAGTTTATGCCGTCGGCATCGATAATTACGGGAACTTCTGAATTTTCAACGACAAATTTCGTCAATTTAACTGTTTCCGGTGTTAAACCCATTCCGCACCCGATAACAACAGCATCATATTTTTTCAGGTCTATAATATTAGGGTTAAAATGCATATATCCGCTGTTATCCGGAACTTCAATAAAAGTAGCCTCCGGAGCAAGCATTGAAACTGTATTTATACATTTTCCGGTTGTGGCAAGCTGAACCAGTCCAGCACCACTCCGCAACGCTCCCGAAACTGCAAAGAACGCCGCTCCCCGCATTGTATTGCTTCCAGCTATGACAAGGACTTTCCCGAAAGTTCCTTTATGGGCGGTGCTTTTCCGTTCCGGTGGGAAGTTTTTGAGTTCTTTTCGGTCTATAAGAGAATATTTCTTTGATTTTACCTGAATTTTTTCAGCATTTTCAGGTATGCCTATATCAACTACCCTTATTGTACCGCATAAATCTCTTGCCGGATATTGTGTCATGCCGATTTTTATAAATCCAAATGTCAGAGTTTCATTAGCTTTAAATGCACCCTCCGAAACCGTACCTTTCAGACTGTTCACACCTGACGGCACATCAACAGCTATTCTATATGCTTTTGGATTTATCCGGAAAATATCCGCTATGTTTTTATCAAGTTCACCATGAAAGCCTGTTCCAAAAACACCATCTATAATTATATCAGCCTGTGGCAGACATTGTTTATAATCATTTGTTATCTTTACACATTCCGTAATATCATTGTACATTTCTTTAGCAAGTTCAGTTTTAGGCATACCACATACCATAAGCACGGATATATTTTTATAGCCCACTTCCGTAAGAAGTTCAGCAGCTACAAAACAGTCACCGGCATTATTTCCTGCTCCGGCAATAAAGACTATTTTTTTATTTAAATTATTTCTGCAATGATAATCTATAAGCCTTGCGAGTTTATATCCGGCTTTCACCATAAGCCGACCTTTTGAAACTCCGTATTTTTCAGAATTATCCTCAATAATACGCATCTGTTCAGGCGTAACTATACGCATTTTTTTGCACTTCCTTTATCTTTGATATATCTATTTCGCCGTTCATGAACTTTGGAAGCAGGGTATCACGGAGGGCGGAAAGACTTTGATTTTCGTTAGATATATTTTTAATTGTATCAAATATTGGTTTAATAATATTCTGAAAGTTATCAAGAATATATCTATCCGGAATAATTGTTTTAAATTGTTTTAAAATATCTGTTTTTAGATTAGTAAATATACTTCCGTTTCCAAGCATTATCAAATCTTTACGGATATATTTAAACAGAAGATATAAATATTCATTTGAAAACTGTGATTTTGGAAAATAAAGCCACCCGTCATGAATACAGCTGTCAACATCAAGTATCTTTGGTATTCCTGGCGTTGCACTATTAGACAGCACAAGCGAACCTTTTTTTAAATATACTGTTTTCTTTAATCCTGATTCTTTTATATGTTCCTTTATTTCTAATATATACGGGGAATCAAGACCGGTAACATCTGAAATTTTAAGCCAGCGATAACCGGTATCAGAAAGAAATTCCTGAATAGGACGGGGCGAACCACCACGCTTGATTTCAATAAATGAACCTAAAATACCTATTTTCCAGTTTTCCGGCATAATATTGCCGAATGGCTCAAAATCTACAAACCATGACTTAAAAATTGCCTGTGCCTGCTCCTCAAGATTTTTATTCATGCGGTTGTTGAGTTCTATTTTATCATCAAGTACAGACAAAACGGAAGATATTTTTTTCTGTGTTTCAAGGTCAGGTAGGGAGATTTCAAGGCGATTGAGAGTTTCTGTTCTTAAACTTGGAATAGTTGTTCCTTCATTATATCGCATAAAATCAATCTGCAATAACGTATAATATAAAAATCTCGGTATTACAATATCTTCATTAATAATAGTATAAAACAGGGTATCAACCGTCCAAAAAGGATAATCAACATATCTTATTTTATTTATAGTGCCTTTTCTTCCTATAAGTACAGAGGGCTTGTTATATAGTGGTTCTGTTGCATAACCCATCAATCCGCCTGTTCCATATATCGGAAATTTTCCATTATCAGATACTACTTTCTTCTGATTTTTTCCATACTTGATAGTAACCAGTTCGTCAAGACAACAGGTTTTCCATTTAGATTTCATGTCAGTTTGTTTCCTCTCTTGCGAGTTTTGCCCTTACGTTTGCCGGAAGATAACGTTTTATGTTGTCAAGTATTTTTTCGTTCGGTGCAAAGACAAGACGTGTAAGCCCGTAGTCTTCATGCTGAAAATCCGCATAATATTCATGTGAAGCTATATTATCGGAACTTATAACAACGGTCATATTTTCGGGTTCTTCTATATCGTCGGTGTACTTTCCGAAAGCTGTGAATTTTGTCACATCAGTACTTATAAGGGCTTTACGTTTTTTCTTTGCTATTATCTTGTCTATGTCAAGTTCACCGTTAGTGAACGCATATTCATACTCAACATATGACGACTGCATAGTATTAAAAGTTCCGTACCCTGCACCCACCGCAAGAATAAAGCCGAGAACCGATAAAACAGGTCTGCCCAGCATGATAAATCCGAAAAGTATAAAAATAAGTGTACCTACCACTCCGGCAATGACCGTAACAGTATGCCTTGTCTTTTCAGATGCTGTAAGATTTTTTTTTACAAGCTGTTCTGCAAAATTATCCATAATTTTAAAATCTCCGTTTCATTAAAATATTACAAATATATCATAACACAAAAAAGTTTTTATTTCAATAAATAATACCGTTTTTTATTTCTTTTAACTATCCGCCGTAAATCTGCATTTGACTAAATCAGTTTAATATGCTATAATATAGAAAAACAGGAGGGCTTTATTTTGGAGTTTATACTTGTTATTGCAATAATAGCCGTACTATGCGTGATTTTTCAGGTAAGTACTGATATAATTATCATGGGAATTGCTATACTTGCCGGATTTGTCATCACAGCTATGACGATTTTGTTTATATATTTTTTCGTAAGGCTGTTGTTTTCAAAAAAAGTAACTGCTGATTTTTCACGGATTGACAAACAGGAAAAAACTAAGTTCCGGACTGCTTATTACATAATCGACGGCATGGAATATCCTTGTGTATTTCCGGCTGAAAGTATAATGACAAATACCCTCTACAAAAAAGATAAGAAATATAATGTATGGATTAACCACCGTATGAAGTGCGTCTATGACCGTTTTGCATTCACGACGTGTGTCATGGGTTTTCTGGTAAGTATATCAGTTGTAACGGCGGTGGTTATATTATATCTCACCGTTTAGATAAGGAGATAAAAAATGAACAGTGAAAATAATTGTACTCACGGTGCAGGCAGTGAACTGGAAAAAAAAATTTCAGCTATTTCCCCCGATGAAACAGTACTTTTTGATGCCGCTGAACTTCTTAAAGTTTTCGGAGATTCAACAAGAATACGCATAATTTTTGTACTCTGTCATGGTGAACTCTGTGTTCGTGATATAGCAAGCCGTCTTGAAATGACACAATCAGCAATATCCCACCAGCTCCGTGTACTAAAACAGGCACGGCTTGTAAGCACACGTCGTGACGGAAAAACTATTTTCTATTCACTTTGCGACGACCACGTAAAAACTATTTTCTATCATGCTATGGAACACGTAATGGAGTGATTTTTTTAATGAAATATTTTGATTTTCATACACACGCTTTCACGGACGAACTCGCCGGACGTGCATTGTCGGGGCTTTCCGATACAAGCGGAAAAACTCCGGCTACCGATGGTACTGTAAAAGGTCTCCGTGAAATTATGCAGAAGAATAATATAAAAGAATTTTTAATACTTCCGGTTGCTACAAAACCCTCACAGCAGACTAATATAAATAACTGGGCGTCATCTGTTATGGGTAATGGTTTGTATGCGTTCGGAACTGTACACCCTGACGCTGAAAACGCCATTGAAGAAATCAAACGTATAAAATCCCTCGGTCTCTATGGAGTTAAATTCCATTCGGAATATCAGAAATTCTGTCCTGATGAAGAGAGAATGTTTCCAATATACAAAAAAATAGCCGAATGTGGTCTTATAGCGTTATTTCATGGCGGTTATGACCCTTTCGGTGATGGTGAAATAAGATGCACTCCAGAACGCATGGCACATACTGTAGAAAAATTTCCGGAACTGACTTTTGTTGTGGCACATTTAGGTGGTCTGAATCTATGGGACGATGTGGAAAAATACTTAGCCGGAAAGTATTCAAATTTATATCTTGATATAAGCGTCATTGCAAGTTTCAATATAGATAAAAATCAGTTACTGAGAATTATAAATACTCACGGGGCTGATAAAATACTTTTCGGCAGTGACTGCCCGTGGGATAATCCCATAAATGAAATAAATATAATAAACAGTCTTCCTATTTCAGAAGAAGACAAGGAAAAAATTTTTTTCAGGAACGCTTACAAGCTCCTTGAACTGTCAATATAATATTATTTTACTGATTAACAGAATGTTAGGATAATACAACTAAAATAATAACATTAACTGTGCAGATTTATGATAATATATACTATATGGACACTACACAGGGGGGATAATATGAAAGCTGGTGACGAACCAAAAACTATTATAGATGTTGTCAGTGAATTTGACTACTCAACACAGAACAGGGAATACAGTGATAATTTCCGGAAATGGCGCAGAAATAAAAAAAATCCTTTTGCGTTCAATTTTTCAGTAAATAAAAATGAAAGTATCTTCATAGATGGTAAAGGCTTTATAGATAATTCCCCTGCTGTATCGGAACACGAAACATTAAGCAGAATTTTTTATATAATCGGTATAGCAATGCTTCTATGGGTTACATTTGAAAATATAATCGGAAAAGTTATCATATATACACTTGATATTATCGGTGTGAATATACATTCTGCATTTTTCAGCACATCATGTTACGGCGGAAGCATTGAAATTGTCACTGTAATGATAATTCTTTCACTGATAAAAATATATGTTCCGGCAATATATATGCATAATAAACTTAAAATGCCACTGAGCGTTGAATTGATGGGTACAATGAATCACCCCGCCGAACTGATAAGCGCAATTGCAATGTCTCTTATCGTATGCACTATAACAAGCATTCCGGACGCATATTCAAGCAGTGCTAAAGAAATATATGAATACTTCAGGAGCGCAAACGCTGATATTTCCGTATGGGGACAAGCTGAATACGTAATATATACTATATTTGATGTAATTATAATGTCAGTATCGGCGGAAATACTTTTCAGAGGAGCAGTTTTTTCAGCATTGAGGCAGTTCGGAGATATTTTCGCTATTATTGTAACGTCCGTTATGGCGGCTCTGCTTACACAGAACTTTCCGGATATGCTGACAGTATTTTTTATTTCCGTAATATCTTCAGTCGGTATGCTGAAAAGCGGTTCTGTTTTCACGGCTTTTGCAGTACGGACAGTTTTCAAAATGTATCAGCTTACTATTGTAATTATTGAGGCAAGCACTTCTGAAAATATGTTTCTTATACGTAATCTTATAATGACAGGTATTTTTATTATAAGTATTATATCATGGACTGTTATATATTTTACAAGAAAAAACAAAAATAAAAATTATCTTGCCGAATATAATTCTGAAATTTCATTTAAAGAACGTCTGGTTTTTTCGTTCAGGACTTTTCCGTTTACCGCTGTTGCTATTGTATGCATAATAGCGGCATTGATAAAAATAATATATTAACGGGGGATTTTATGAATATATACATGAAAAGAGCTATTGAACTCGCTGAACAAGCCGCCTGTGAAGGTGAAGTCCCTGTGGGTGCGGTTATCGTCCGAAAAACAACCGGTGAAATCGTCGGTGAGGGTAGAAATATGCGTGAAAATAAAAAAAATGCTCTCGCCCATGCTGAAATAATCGCTATAGATATGGCTTGCCGGACTTTAGGTGGTTGGCGACTTCCGGAATGTGAAATATATGTCACTCTTGAGCCATGCCCTATGTGTTGTGGTGCAATAATAAACGCTCGCATAGATAATGTCATTTTCGGAGCTTATGACCTGAAAAGCGGTTCTGTGGAATCTGTCCAGAAAATGTTTGAACTTCCCTATAATTACCGCCCGCAAGTGACAAGCGGCATCATGGAAAAAGAATGCAGTGATATTTTATCCCTGTTTTTCCGGAATTTACGAAAAAAGAAAAAATTTTTGAAAAATTTTTCAAAAAGTACTTGACAAATCAGTTTTTATGTGATATAATATTAAAGCAGTCAGGTGATAGCCCCTTTAAAATCCTGATTTATACTGCAATGCGAGTGTGCTGGAATAGGCAGACAGGCACGTTTGAGGGGCGTGTGTCGAAGGACGTATGGGTTCAAGTCCCATTACTCGCACCATAAAAGAGACTTCTTTTCCGGAAGTCTCTTTTTTATGCCAGTAAATACATAAAATAAATCCCCTTGTTACAGGGGATTATTTATTAATTTTTCATTCCGCAAGATTTACATTCTTTTAACAAGGATAATTTACTACCACAATATATACATAGTCTTTTTCTTTTACGTTCTTTAATAGCAGGGAAACAATCAGCAAATTCTTTTAAATATGGATAATCTATGTCAGTTAAATTACAACAACCCTTAAAATCATTTTCATCAATACAATTCACATTTTTTGGAATTTTTATAGATTTCAACGATGTACAACCACTAAAAGCACTTTCGATATATGTTACACTGTTAGGAATTATTACAGATGTCAAAGATGTACAATCTTCAAAAGTATTACTAATGTTTTTTACACCATATTGAATATCTACAGATTTCAAAGATGTACAACCCTTAAAAGCATATTCCATTTTTTTCACACTATTTGGAATAGTTACAGATTTCAAAGATGTACAATCTTCAAAAGCATTACTAATGTTTGTTACACCATATTGAATATCTACAGATTTCAAAGATGTACAACCCTTAAAAGCATATTCCATTTTTTTCACACTATTTGGAATAATTACAGATTTCAAAGATGTACAATCTTTAAAAGCATTACTAATGTTTGTTACACCATATTGAATATCTACAGATTGCAAAGATGTACAAAGAAAAAAAGCGCCTTCCATCTTTTTCACACTATTTGGAATAATTATAGATTTCAAATATGTAGAACACCAAAAAGCACTTGCACAAATTTCTTCAACACTATTCGGAATAACAACATCTCTGCTTATACCTCTATATACTTTCAGTTTTCCGTTCCTGATAACAAAATCAGGTTCCTTTTCGTCGAAAACATTAACGGTATTGGCAGTGATATTATTATAATCTGTAACATTATAATTATTTATTGACTTTTCAAATATAAAAGGGGTCTGACAATAATTACAAATCCATAAATTTTTTGTGTTATCTACGGACAGAACAGCTCCGCAGTTCGTACATTTTGCTTCAACAAACGGCATAATAACTCCTCCCGTATTATTTTTTTCATTATATCACAAAGTTCATGTAATGTCAACATAAAAGAACAAATCCCCTTGTTACAGGGGATTGTTTTTTTAATTTGCCATATTATTGACTTCTTCTGATGTCATGGGCAAATCTTCAATATTGATTAACCCAATATCTATCATCTGAATAACAAGGGCGTCCATAGTAGTTAAACCGCCACCGACGTCAACTACATCTGCATTAAGTGCCTGTTGTTCATTCAGTTTGTACTCGTCAGGATTTGAAAGGCACTGCATAATCAGTACCGCATCGGCTACACTTACCTTGCCGTCACCGTTTGAATCACCGAGTAATTCAGCTTGTGTGGGTGCGTTTGTAGTTGGTTGTTCGTCGATTTCCGCAAAGTTACGTCCGTATTTTTCAGCATATTTCTGTGCATTAGAATTTTTATATCCATATATAGTAGCTTTTCCATATATTGTGTATTCACTGTTATTTATTACACATTCCGGATTTAAAATCGTTATTTTGGTTAAAGATGAACAATCACCAAATGCATTGCTATCAATAATTTTAATGTTTTCCGGTACTGTAAATTCTGTTAAACTGCCACAATTATAAAATATTCCATAGGGAAATTTTGTTACACCGACAGGTATATTTATATTCATTAAATTTTTACAATGACTGAATGCAGAATCACCAATAGTTTTAATACCATCTGGTAATGTTACTTTGGTGAGATTTGAACAATAAGCAAAAGCAGAATTACCAATACTTTTAACATTATCCGGAATTACTATATCTGTTAAATTTGAACAGCCTTCAAATGCAGAACTACTAATAACCGTCACGCCAGCTGGAATTGCTATGTCTGTCAGACTGGAACAGCCTGAAAATACATCTGCACCAATGCTTGATAATTGGTCAGGTAATTTTACTTCTGTTAAGTTTGAACAGCCCTCAAATGCAGAATTACCAATAGTTGCGACACTATCCGGAATTATTATGTCTGTCAGACGGGAACAACCCTCAAATGTACTTTCGTTAATACTGGTTAAGTTTTTAGAAAGATTTATTTCTGTTAAGTATGAACAGTCTAAAAATGCTTTATTGTCAATAGTCGTTACACTGTCTGGAATTGTTATTTTTGTTAATCTTGAACAGTCAGCAAACGACCATTCACCAATGCTTTTTAAACCATCTGGAAGTGTTATTTCTTTTAAACTTGAACAATTATAAAATGTCCATTTGTTAATAGCCTTGATGTTATTAGAAAGTACTACTTTTGTTAAATTTGAACAGCCAGAAAATGCAGAACCGCCAATTGTCGTCACGCTATCAGGGATTGTTACTTCTGTTAAGCCTGAACAGCCAGAAAATGCAGAATTGCCAATTGTTGTTACGCTATTAGGGATTGTTACTTCTGTTAAATTTGAACAGTCAGAAAATGCTGAACTGCCAATTGTCGTTACGCCGTCAGGGATTGTTACTTCTGCTAAATTTGAACATTCAGAAAATGCAGAACCGCCGATACTTGTCAGGCTTTCAGGAAATTCTATTTCTGCCAGACGTGAACACCAACTAAATGCACCTTCGTCAATAATTTTAATACTTTCAGGCAGTATTACTTCTTTTAAGTTTGTACAGTCAGAAAATGCATAAGAACTGATTTTTGTCACACCGTCAGGAATTTTTATTGCAGATAATTTACTGCACCCTTCAAATGCATATCTATCAATAGTTTTAACTCCATTTGGAATTACTATTTCGGTTAAGTTTGAACAACTACGGAATGCTTCACTATCAATTCTTGTTAAACTATCCGGAAGTGTTATTTTTGTCAAGTTTGAATTAACAAAGAATGCCATATTACCTATAGTAGTTACTTTGTAGCCATCGATTTCTTCCGGAACAACAACCTCTATAGCAGAATTGTCACAGTCTGTAATTGTAATTGTATTATCACTTAAAATTTCATATGTTAAATTTTCGTATGTATATTTTTCGGCACTTGCCGTCATGGATACCACGGGAGCTATATTTTCCGGAATAACTGCTATTCCACCCATAAGACACATAGCCATAACGCCGGCTAAAATCTTCTTTGATTTTTTCATAAAATCCTCCTTCAATCAATATATAATAATTTTATATCAAAAAAAAAAAAAAAAACTCGTGATAATTTGATGAAAGTTTGGTGAAAATTTTCTTTTAACAAAAAAATAAATCCCCTTGTTACAGGGGATTGTTTTTTTAATTCGCCATATTATTGACTTCTTCTGATGTCATGGGCAAATCTTCAATATTGATTAATCCGATATCTATCATCTGAATAACAAGGGCATCCATAGTAGTTAAACCGCCACCAACGTCAACTACATCTGCATTAAGCGCCTGTTGTTCATTAATTTTGTACTCGTCAGGATTTGAAAGGCACTGCATAATCAGTACCGCATCGGATACACTTACCTTTCCGTCACCGTTTGCATCGCCGAGTAATTCAGCTTGTGCGGGTGCGTTTGTAGTTGGTTGTTTGGCGATTTCCGCAAAGTTATAACCGTATTTTTCAGCGTATTCCTGTGCGGTAGAATCCTTATAGCCATATATTGTGCCTTTGAAACTATTGTAAGTATTGCATATAGTGGAATTTTTGTCAGCTATAATACATTCCGGATTACAGAAAGTTATACTTTCAAGTTTTGTACAATTCTGGAATGCATACGAATTAACAGTTGTTATACTTTCCGGAATCGTTACAGAGGTAAGGCTTGAACAACCACTAAATGCATTTTCAGGTATTACTGTTAAATTTCCATTTTCAATTTCAAGAGTTTTAAGACCTGAACAGCCTGTAAATGCTTCGTTCCCCATAGTTATAAGACCAGCAGGGATTTTTACAGCTGAAAGAGCTTTACAACCATAGAATGCTTCATAACCGATAGTCTGCAAGTCTTTTGAAAGTTTTAAACTTGTCATTCCGGTGCAGTTATAAAATGCATATTTATCTATAGTTGTTACGCTGTCCGGAATTTCAACAGATTGCAGAACTGAGCAGCCTAAAAATGCAGAATTGCTGATTTCATTAAGACCCTCTGAAAGTGTAAGTGTTTTAAGTGCCCTACAATCCTTGAACGCATAGGAATTAATAGTTGTTATATTTTCCGGAATCGTTACAGAGGTAAGGCTTGAACAACCATTAAATGCATTTTCAGGTATTACCGTTAAATTTCCATTTTCAATTTCAAGAGTTTTAAGACCTGAGCAGCCTGTAAATGCTTCGTTCCCCATAGTTATAAGACTGGCAGGGATTTTTACCGCTGAAAGAACTTTACAGCCATAGAATGCTTCATAACCGATAGTCTGCAAGTCTTTTGAAAGTTTTAAACTTGTCATTCCGGTGCAGTTATAAAATGCATATTTATCTATAGTTGTTACGCTGTCCGGAATTTCAACAGATTGCAGAACTGAGCAGTTAGAAAATGCAGAACTTGCAATTGTCTCAAGACCCTCTGAAAGTGTAAGTGTTTTAAGTGCCTTACAATCCTTGAATGCATATGAATTAATAGTTGTTATATTTTCCGGAATCGTTACAGAAGTAAGGCTTGAACAACCATTAAATGCATTTTCAGGTATTACCGTTAAATTTCCCTGTTCAATTTCAAGAGTTTTAAGACCTGAACAGCCTGTAAATGCTTCATTCCGCATAATTATAAGACTGGCAGGGATTTTTACCGCTGAAAGAGCTTTACAGCCATAGAATGCTTCATAGCCGATAGTCTGTAAGTCTTCGGAAAGTTTTAAACTTGTCATTCCGATGCAGTTATAAAATGCATAGTCATCTATAGTTGTTACGCTGTCCGGAATTTCAACAGATTGCAGAACTGAGCAGTTA
>JAMPEF010000046.1 GCA_023665275.1 Alistipes senegalensis
GTCACTTTAGCTTTTATTCGTATTATTCTTAAAAGATACTGAACAGGCTCTAAGTATTATCACTTCCAAAAACACGGATTTTACCATAAATAGCCCTCGCTCGTTCTCGTCCGTAAGTCTGATATTTCTTTTTTAGACTGTTCAAAAGCAAGTCTAATCTGTTTTTCAGTAAGTGCAACTTGATATTCCTGTACTGCTCCGATAATAGCATTAATCATTTTATCGGTTGCCGAATCTCCTGTATCTGCAATCGCATTAAACGGCCTGTTTATTGCCTGTTTATAAGTTTCTGTATTGATATGTGGTTCTTTGAGGAACACAAGCGACACACCCATATCAAACAACGCCTAATATTCTTTAAAGCGCTCGTCAGCGTTTCTGCTCATACATGACACGGAATCAAAGACTATAGTTATCTGTCCGCACTATTCAGCCTGCTTCAACACTTTTCTTTTCAGCTTTGCCTATTGCGGACGTTCAGACGTTGTGCCTGTATACGTTTCAACAATAATTTCAACATCATTATATACCGCTGTTATGTTATCAATCTGACTCTGAATACTCTGTTTAAGCGTGCTTACTCTGCAATATCCGTAAATTTTCATAGTTATTTCCTTTCAATTACAAATTTAACCGTCCAGTAAATCAATACTGAACGGTTTTTTAATTACTTTTCTATCGGAACTATTGCAAGAGTTTTTCCGAGAGGTGCAAGAACTTTCAAGAAAGTTTCAAGTTGTGGACTTGTACTTCCCTTTTCCATTCTTGAAATTATCGGCTGTTTCACTCCGCTGAGTTCTTCAAGTTTTTTCTGACTTATACCTTGCTCCTGACGTGCTTTTATAAGTTCGCTGATTAAAGCTACTCTAAGACGACTTTCTGCGATTTCTTCTGGAGTAAAAATTTCCTTTTCAAGTTCGTCCCAGTTTCTACCGATTGCACTGTTATTCATCATTCAGCACTCCTTTCAATCAAATCTTTGTATTCTCTTTTAGCCTGTTCAATCTCTCTCTTTGGTGTCTGTTGAGTTTTCTTCATAAAGTGATGTAGTAATATAAAGCTGTCACCATTCCACGCTACAAAGAATATTCTGTCTTTCAATGGTCTGAGTTCCCATATTTGGTCTTCAATGTGTTTCATATAAGGTACTCCGGCTGATTTGCCGTGTTCTTTCAGCACGTTTATATAGTCAAGTATTTTGTTAAGTTTTATTCTGCTGTCTTTATCATTTTTCTTTGAAAGTTCGGTAATATATTCTGCAACAGGTTCTTTTCCGTTCTTATCCTTGTAAAAGTTTATCTTGTACATTTTTTCACTTCCCTTATTTATATTATACTTAAAAGTTATAAAAATGTCAAGACTTTCAGAAAAATTTTTTATTTCCTTTCAAATCCAAATTGTAACCTGTATGAAAAGGACGCATTACATCGTAATTTTTTTAACATTTTCAAATCAATTTCAAATAACATTATCCGGAATTACAATATACTCATATTTTGTTTTTAATGGCGGTAAGTGTGGGAGAGTTCACATACACAGAAATACCCCCGTTTTTTAGACAGGGGTATAATTCTATTCGCTTATTCTGTAATACTGCATACCATTATCGGGTAATATATAGCCGTGTTCAGATTCAATTATTTTCAGAATACAACCATCATCATTCAAAGTAATTTCAGCTGTGACAGCAGGACATCCTTCAATACTGCCTGTAGTAAACGTCAGAATACCATTATTTACAGTACCTATTCCGTCTGATAAATATGCTATACGATAGAACTTTACTTCTATATGATAGATGTTTTCATCTATTTTTACAATTTTGATTTCATTGCCTGAATCGGAATCTTTATGAGTAGTATATTTTCCACTGAAATTATCATTGTCAGTGACATCTATAGGTTCTGTTTCGGAAGGTTCTGTAATTGTTTCGGTTACGGACATTTCTACCGGAGTTTCTGTAGCTATTTCCATGATTGATTCTGTAACCTGCTGAACTTCGGTCGGTATTTCTGTAACCACTTCCGTGATTGGTTCTGTAACCTGCTGAACTTCGGTCGATATTTCTGTAGCCACTTCCGTGATTGGTTCTGTAACCTGCTGAACTTCGGTCGATATTTCTGTAACTACTTCCGATATAGTTTTTTCCATATCCACGACTGCTGTTGTAACTGTATTAACAACAGTACTTTCGGCAGAAGATGTGATTTTATTCATCGTTCCGCTTTGCACCGGAATTGATGTATACTGCGGTGTTGATGGCACATCATTGGGTGGAATTATATTCCTGTTGACAAGAATCATTCCGCCTATGCTGATTGCCACAAACAGACAGGCGGCGACAGTTGAAATGTATCGTATAAAACGTTGTCTGGAATATTTTTCTACACCTGAAACAATAGTTTCCGGTTCATATTCAGGTTCAGTTATATTTTCTCCTGACATTTTTTTAATACAGTTTTTTAATATTCTTTTCTGTGCCTTGCTGTTGAGCGCAGGAATATTTTCAGATATTTTTTCAACATCTGTATCATCAAGATTATTCAAACTGTCCGAAATTATGTTATCTTTTTCGTTATTCATAAAATCAACCTTTCCTGAGAAATTTTTCTATTCGTTTTCTTGCCCTGAGACTTCTCTGCTGTACAGCTCCTGCTGACATACAAAGTATATCGGCAATTTCACGTATAGTATGATTATAGTAGTACTGATGAATTATAACAGAGCGATCCGGTTCTTTCAGTGACATTACAGCTTCACGGACTTTTTGTCTGTTTATTTTTTTCATAACTGTTTCCTCAACGTTCTCGTCCATATCTAATAAATCGTACTCACTTATATCATTTTCATCTGTAACGCTCTGACGATATGACAGTCGTCGGTAAGCATCTATAGCTGAATGTTTTGCAATTGTACTTATAAAGACTTTCAATGAGCCTTTTGAAACTGAAAAATTACTGAGATTCCGGAATACTTCTATAAAAATATCACTTACATAGTCTTCAATGTCCTCTGAATTTGCACAGAGGTTCAGCTTGTTTGCAGTAATAGCATAGACAAGATTACTATATTGTTCTATAATCTTTTCGTATGCTTTTTTTGGTGAACTGTCAAGCAATTCAAGTAATTCACAATCGCTCATTTAATCACCTCCTCTATATATACCATTCGTTCAAGAGCAGCAAAAACTTACAAAAATTTTTTTGAATACAACAAAAATACCAGAATGCTATCAGGCACTCCAGTATATTTTTTTGATTTTTTTGTTGTATGAGTAATATATTTTAAAAATTCCAATACATTCGGGACTTTTTCCGCCGTCAATTGTAACAATTTTTCTGTCCCTGTAATTTTGTACTTTTCATAATTAAGCATTGCCAAGGTTGTATGACAAAGCGGAAGTAAGACTGTCGGAAACATTCTGCAAATCGTCTTTTCAAAATTATGTATACATTTGTATACACCAATTTATTTACTATGTATAGTAAATTCATTTTACAATGAAACAAAAAATTGATATAATAAAAATATAAGTAAAAGTAAAGATTTAAGAAAAACAGCAGTGCATATCAAAAAGAAAAACATACATATGAAGAAACAGGTGATTCATAAAATAAAAAAATTTTTCTGAAAGTGTCAGAAAATCTGTTTCAATTTCGTATTAGTAAGTGAAGGAGGTAAAACGAGATCATAAAAGGAGGTACCAAATTGAAGATCACAGAAGAAAATTTCTTACAAGAGTTACAGCGAAAGAATGAGGACGCTCTGGAATTCGTTGTTAAGAATTATGGTGGATTATTGAAGGCAGTAATTCATCGCATTTTATACGATTATCCGGAAGATGCCGAGGAATGCTTGTATGATTCAGTTCTAAAAATATGGAAACATATAAATTCTTACAATAAACAAAATAAATTCGAGAATTGGATTGCAGCAATTGCGAAATATGCTGCTCTCGATCGATTAAGAATAATAAAAAGGCTTGAACCGATGGAAGATATTGATGTATTACCTATATCAGATGAGTCTGTTTTTACAGGGAATAAATTATTCGATGAATTTTTTGCAGAGCTTATATCATGTCTTAAAGAGGAAGACAGAATGATTTTTGTAAAGATTTTTTGGAATGGCGAAAGCATTGACGATGTTGCTATGCAGCTTGGAAAATCTCAAAATTTCTTGTACAAGCGTATTTCCAGAGGAAAACAAAAGATTATAAAGCATAATCCGGGTTATTTCAAATAGGAGAAACGACTATGAATGAAAAATTATACCAACTCCTGAATAATGATGCGAGTGAACTGCCAAAAGCAGAAATGATAGGCAATCAGGAGGTAAATAATATTATGAAACGTTTTAGAGAAGAAAAAGGCACTCTGCCGATTAAGAAGAGACGTAAGCCTAAGATGAGTGCAGTAATACTTGCAGCAGTAATTGCAGCTTGTTGTGGAACTACTGTATTTGCAGCAACCCATAGCAATTTATTTAAAAACCTTGAAGCCAATAAAACCAAAACCCACATTGATGATAACGGAACTGAGTGGAAGATTGATAAAATGCCCGATTTAAACAACTATGAGATGTTGGAATCCTTTGCGAATACAGAAGAAGAAACTGAAATT
Organism: Alistipes senegalensis; assembly: GCA_023665275.1. Taxonomy (GTDB): domain Bacteria; phylum Bacillota; class Clostridia; order Oscillospirales; family Ruminococcaceae; genus Ruminococcus. The sequence continues at coordinate 4,623 of JAMPEF010000046.1, forward strand.
AGCAGCAATGACGAAATATCAGTTTCAATTGATAGTACGTATTGTGACGGAAGAACACTTGTACTTGGTCTTACAGGAAGTCTCAACAATGGAAATCCCGACGGATACAGATATGTTGGCTTCAATTCAATAAAAATTGATTGTGGCGATGTTGTTTTTGAAACAGCAAGCAGAATGGATGGAACTTCAAATTACACGTGGCTTGAAGGAAACATGATGCTTGATGATGGTACAGAAAACAGCTTCAGCGGACAGATTACTCTTAAACTTCTTGATGAATATATGCTTACAGAGTCGAAAAATGCTGTTATTACCCTTGAAAATGTATGCGTTGGTGATGATTATTTCAATAATAATGTTGAACTGAATGACATAGTAATCAATAAGCGCATTGTTGTCGATAAAGACCTGATTAATGGAAATGCAATTGAACAGATAGAGGATGGATACAAAGTTAGACTTTCTGATTATAGCCCTGCAAGTATTCATGTAGAATGGAAGTACCCAAGCGATTTGGATGACAAAAATACTGAACACTTTACAGTAGATGGATATGATGCACCTTTATATTCTATGATACTATTTTTCTATGATGAAGACGGTAATGAAATTCCTTTCCTCAACGAAACAATCGGCACAGGCTCTCTTACAACTCCATCAAGTGACATAATATACGCAAGAATCCTTAACAAACAGGAAAGAACTGACAGTGACCTTTACTATGGTATGCCTGTTTATAAAGAGTTTAAGTTTGATTTAAGTGAACTTAAAAAGGAAGAATAAAAAAGAGATACAGGCAAAAATATAAATTATAATTTCTTAAATATGTTAATATACAATATAATGATACTATAAACGCAAAACGAACTTGTGAACTACCCATTGGCTTTAGACAATGGACTTCCTTTAATGCTACACAATTGAATAACTATTGCCGAAACAACGTGTCATGTATTGACTTGCCTGTACTTGCTCGTATATGTGACTATCTGAATTGTGATATTAGTGACATTCTCTGGTATGTTCCGAGTAAGAAGCAGGCTTTTGAAAAAGAATACAGCGATACCGATGAAGAAATTTACCTATAAAAAAATCCCCTTGATACTCATTGTATCAGGGGATTTTTTATATACTCACCTATTCCGGAAAATATTGCTATGCCTTTTATATGGTTCTCCAACAAAGAGGACACGTTTTTTATAAACTTGTTGTATATGCTTGTATACATCATTTCACTTGATTTTCAGAAGTCAATTTCTGATACATCTTCATAAGTTCGGCTACACATTCGCTCTCTGTTATCTTCTTGTCGAAACTATAAGCGGTCATCACGGCTAAGTCGTTCTGTTGGTGTGCCCTACGAAGCTCAGAATGCATTGTAAGCTCGTCGTAAAGGTCAGCAAGGGACAAGTAGGGTAGAGGTTGTGTGCGTCTAAAATAGCCCTTGCAGTGCGTTCTATGCGTTCTCTCTGTTCAGGTGTAGGCTCAGGAAAAGGAAAATTATTATACACGACTGTATTTGAATAGCTGTAATCACTCTTTAAACGTCCACAAACCGCCCTCGTCCATGCCATATGAACGTTTGAAGTAAGTACTCCGAAGTGATACAGACTTGTATTTTCAATCATAAACAGCTTATTTCCGGCAATAACTTCATTGGAAAGGTACTCAATAGGAATATATCGTCTGTTTTCTGATGATACAACAGGTAATGCAATATAATCTATTTTGGAATCTTTTATTTCGTCAAATAATGTGGGAGTATCGTTTTTTTCTTGTGGCTTCTTTTTTGCTTGCAAGTTTGAACTCTCTTACTTTTGAACAGAACCAGTAAAAACGGACAATAGACAAAAAGAGCCTCTTATGGTATAATAGAAACCAAAGGGAGTGAAAGCATCAGTAAAATATCTTGTAATCTATCGTCACAAAAATAAATATAGTATCAGTTAGATGTGCAGATTCTTCTCTGTATCACGTAGCGGATACTATGATTTTGTAAAGAGAATGGACAGACCTTCGTAGGACAGGGAACTTTCTGAAAAGATAAAAGAATGTCAGATTCAGACCAGACAGACTTACAGCTATCGTCGTGTAGCGATATGGCTTGAACGCAATAGTATTCATCACAAGCCTAAGACTGTACTTAGAGTAATGCATAAATACAGCCTTCTTTCAGTTATCAGACATAAAAGATATTACAACTACAGTTAGGCTCTTCACAGATATAATAATCTGTTGAATAGAGGATTTAAAGCTGACAGACCAAATCGGAAGTGGGTGACCGATATATCATATATCAAAACTGCACAAGGCTTTCTGTATCTGTCTGTTATTCGTGACCTTTATGACCTCAGCATTGTTGCATACAAAACATCTACTGTGCAGAACATAAACCTTGTACTCAACACAATCAAAGCTGCCAGGAGGAAAGAAAAAGTCACTTCGGAACTGCAGATTCACAGTGACCAGGGGGTTCAGTATGCTTCACAAGCATACTTTAACATGACTGAAAAATATCATATTACACCATCAATGTCACGACATGGCAATCCTTATGACAATACTTTGACTGAAATTTTCTTTTCTATCATCAAAACAGAATGCATTCACAGAACTAAAATAAATACTTTCAATGAGGCACGTAAACTTATTGATGATTACATCTACTTTTACAATAATCAGCGTATTCAGCTTAAAACAAAACTGACTCCGCTTGAATTGCGAAGTCAGTTCGTTGTTTAATTTATTTTGCCATAGGGGCTTTTTTATGCTGTCCGCACAATTTGATTCTGTTCAACTCTTAGTCGCTTTTTACAATTGTGATTTAAATATTTATTCTTTAATAATCATTTCTGTCATCAAAATATCTGAAATAGATGGTATTCCTGTTTTTTCGCCGTTAAACTGCAAAATAACACTTGAATATGCTGGAATAGGAATATTACCGTTGTATGTACCTGTTATTGTATAATTATTTCCAATATTTTTAAGTATTTCAAATTGACTTGTTGCTGATATTATGAAATTTTCAGCATTAAAGTTAAGTTCCCATGCCATAATTGGTGTATCCGTTGTGTTAGTAATTGTAATAGTGCCAACAAAACCTTCTCCCCAGTCTGATAATACATCAAAATCAACAGAATATCCATCGTTTTTAGCATTACGGAAAGAACATAATGTAAATTCAGGAACTTCCCCTGTTGCATTGGTCAGCGTATAACCTATTGTTATTGAAGAACCGGAAGCAATATCGGAATTAGTTATATCATTTCTTATAATGTTATCTCCCTGTAATTTTCCATTCCATATATGTGAAACTGTTCCAAAGAAATTATCACACTGTAAAGCCCAGTTTCTTATAGGAGTATCACCAATGTTAGTAATTGTTACTTCAACGTTCTGCCCAGTTCCCCAGTCCTGAGTAACTTTGTAATCAATAATATAATCAAAAACTGTTTTTTCATTTTTTTCCGCAACACCAGTAACAAATGAACTTCTGTATGGAAGATGTGAAATAACCCTATAACTCCAATGATTATCTTCATTACTTAAAATATTAGGATTAGAAATACGCAGACCTCTTTTACCTAAACTATACACCTGAATACTATCAGATGAACCACTGACTAATCCATACAAAAATTCGCCGTTTTTATAATTTGTATATACATTTCCATTAGGAGCAGTTAATTCAATAGAAAAGTTTCCTGTTTCGTTAGTTATAACCGCAAATTCTGTACTACTTTCAAGCTTGTCCAGCACATAACTTTTTGATGATTTATTTGCATCAATAATTCCAACATTATACATTATAGAATCACTTTGGTTTTTCTGTGCGAATTCATTTATATCATTTATATCTTTGTTATGATTAATTGTAAGTATTAAATCATTCAAAACATTCTGCATTTCATCAGTCATGTTAGCTTCATGATGAAAAGAAGTATAGAATACTTTTCCGCCATTATTACCATAAGGAAATGAAAATGCTAAAGGAAATGTATCATTATTTTCTTCTTTTACTGAACCTTTGATATATGTATTAACATCCTCTTGAAGCGTAGAATTAATTAAACGCCAATTAGATAAGTTAAAATTAACAGGTACTGTCTCTAAGCCAGTAGAAGTATTAAGTCCTCTGTCTGCAACATCAGCGATTATATTTTGAGAATTCGCAGTAGTATAAGTAATATTGCGTTCAGGGAAAGCTTCAATTAAAGCATCCAATGCCCAGTCAGAAGCATATACTGTACCGCCCTGTTCTACAAAGGCTTTTATAACTTCTCCATTAGTTTTTATATTGGAAGAACAGTTAATAAATAATACATCATAGTTGCCATCAATAAGAGTTTGCAGACTAACATCACTCGGAACTGAATCCCATACTATATTTCCGGCATTTAAGTTATCTAAAACTTTGCCTATATCATCATATCCAGACGGTGTAATAGCTGCATGAACAGAAAAATCTTTATTCATATTGCTTGCAAGATATTCCTGAAGATTTGACAGTTTTTCATTATTATATATTGAGTTGAAAAGTATTTTAGAGTCATTAACATCAACAATGCCGTTATAATCTAAATCCCCCATTGATAGATTAATAGGTTTATAGCTGTCTCCCGTGCTTATGTTCCCGAAATCGACAATAGTATTTGAAAGATTATCAGTAATCTTGAAAAACAAACTATTATGATTGCCGTCTACATTGACAAACCAGTTATATCCGTTTATGTAATCTGAAATTGGTTCGCATAAGTCATCATAATCAAATACTAATGTTCCGTTGTGAGAGACCACATTATTTACTATACTTACCCATTTTTTATCTATTCTTATGCGAGTGGTATACTGTTTAAATTTTTCCGATTTATTAGCTAGTGTTTCAGATGTATTTTTACCTGCATTAATTTTTAAAGTATTTCGATAATTAGTATTGATTTCCAACTGTCCAACATACATCGGAGATTTGTTTTCTACATTTATGTAATAGAATCTATTAGCACCTCCTCGATTACGGTCAAAAATAGATATCCTTAAATCGGTATCATTTTCCTGATTGTCTTTAATAGAAGTTCTATAATTCAAAGCATCATATGCAACCCAAACATATCCATTATTATACCAATCTTCTCCCCAAGAATTTGCGACCTTAAAAGCTCCAAGTTCACCTTCATCTACTTCTTGGTTATTATTAATATCACACCATACATTATCATCATAACCAACAATAGTCATGGAATGACCACCATATTCTTCAGTAGTACCGCCTTCTGCTCGATAAACAACGATTTCTTCTTTTAAATTGTTAGTTATAGCATCAGTAATATAAATGTTTTCACCAGTTTCAGGATTTGCACGATGTCCATATGACCAGTTTGTTAAACCAGCCGTAGCTACTACTTCAATATTAAGAACCTTTCCATCTTTACCATTTGTACCATATAAGACTTCTTTTATACTGTTTAGACTTTGAGACTGATTATTAGTTATAGGTGTTTGTTTTGAATATATGTCTATTTCATGATAATTGGTAAGTCGTGTATTTAATGCCTGTATCATAGCCTCCGTATTTGTACACCAATTAAAATCAAAATTATCTGCATTTATATTATCTAACTTTTTATCAAATGTTTGATATGGCTGTTCATTCCAATGAACAGCTCCATGTTTGAACAAAATATCATAGGCTACACTATGATTAGAACCAACATCACATCCACCATTCCAAAAATTAAATGTCCAAGTTGGAGAATATGCATTTTCATTTGTAGTAGTAATGTTATTCAATTTATTAGCTTCATATGTGAATTGATAATAGGTTGTAGCCCATGCAACACATGACCCTACTTGATCTTGATTTCCTATAGGAGGAAAATATGATGTTGTACTTAAATCAACACTACTTGACAAATCATTGGCAGTATTCGTTGAAAATAGTTCAATAGAAGAATTAGAATCTAAATAATATGGAACATCTCCAATATAGTCAACTTCTTCAGCTCCTAATCCATATTTTGTGTAATCTATGGTGTTTGTTTTATCTATAGCATATCCTTTGAACTGTATAGAACTGCTTATCATCAAAATACATGGAGTATACACCAACGCTGATAACAATGATATAAAAATATTTTTCTTCAAACTTATCATCTCCTTTTAATTATCTATATAATGTGGAACATCCACAACAATATTATCATCAATTACTTCATCTCCCCTACCAGTAACACATACATCTACATACCAGATTTCGGGTAATTCTAAAGCTTCAATATCATGGATTAGTTCCAAAACATTTTCCTTACTTGGAGGATTTTTCATACCAATAATTAATGATTGTCTGTATGGCGATTTTGTTTCATACTGACGAATACTCCAAATGTTTTCAACACCTTGAAAATCATCAATTGTCCATATACGTTCTGGAACACTATATTGATGTTTTATATATACACGAATGTGCCATGTATCAAAAGATTCATCCATAGTAACATTACATGGCTTAAATTCATCTATCACAATGGGATTTTTGACCGGATATTCTTCAGAACTGTTATAAGTAAGAAGCTCACTTTTCATCATACACAGGTCAAAGACATCAAGTATGCCGTCTTCACAGAAGTCAACAGCATGATAGTTATTCAAAGTAACATCGTTTCCCATAATCCAACTCTGAAACAAAGTGACATCAGCAATAGTGAACTTACCATCAGCATTGACATCACCCATAATACTATCATTTGAATTATCTGCAACATCTGCACTGACAGTCATTCCCATCATGCCAACGGCAGACAAAACTGTTGACATAACAGCAACTATTGTTCTTTTTAATTGATTTTTCATAATAATTTCCTTTCCGATTGATAATAACAATCTAAATATTGAGGTGTAGGACTTTTTAGGAAATCCATACAGATGAAGATGTATTATCTACACTTTGAGAATTAGGGAAAAACCAAGTTTGTTCTTTGGCATAATGAGTAAGTTTAACACGATAATAATATCCACCTGTAACAGATATTGCATAGTTATCAATAGAATGTGTTGCCACATCTTCTACAATATCCTCGCTGATAGTAGTCTCTGTTGTCCAGCTTTTGTTATCAGAACTTCTTTGAACAGCAATATTTTTAAAGCCAATTTTCCCCATTATCTCCGAACCTTCTGTATAAGCAGTCAAATATAATGTTTTAGACCCTCCGGAACAATAAACAAAATAACTTTCTATCAATCCTTCTGCGAGTGGTGAAACGTTTGTTTCAGTTGTTGATACTGTTGAAATTGTTTCAAAATCAGAAGCATTTGCTTGTATCTGTGGATTTGTGAACAGGCATAATGTAAATGCTAACAAAACAGATATGTTTTTTTTCATAGCAACCTCCTTTTCATAAAAATTTTTTGCTGTCTATATAATAAATGTCATTTTATGCTCAACTTTTTCCAATATTTTTAAAATTATAAAAAAAATTGTATACATACACAAAAATATATTAGTATAATTGTTAAAATTAGTTAAAAGACTCAAGAATTTTTTCACATTCGTTATAATCAACATTATCAGTATAAATAAGATATACTATATTATCAATAATATATGTGGCTGTAAACTGATTATCTTCTTTCAATATATACACTGTATTATTATTAACTTTTGTTTCGCTAAGGTTATATGTATCAGCCGGAATACCTAAAGGGGGAATATCATCTATATTAAATTTAGAATAAGAAATATTTATCTTCATTTTATCATTTTTATAATAAAAATCTATGCACGTACAGATTTCCATTTCATCAGTTTCGAGATTAACCAAATCGAAATTTTCGGGAAGATATTCAGGAGTTTCCGGATATAAACCTAATTCCGCACATTTGTTTTTTATTCCGTATAGGTCATCTGGAGATTTTGGCAGATTTATTATTTCCTGATGCTGTTTTCCGAAATCAATTGATATACTGCCTTTATTCAATTTAACTATAGCAGAAAAAAAATTCGTTCCCCATGCTGATAACGACATACAGTTAAATATAACAATAACTGTACAAAACATACATAATCCGACAACTGTCTTTTTAAAATTAAATTTTATGGTATTATTATTTTCATGTATTTTTTCGTTCAACATGGCTATGCCGTTCTCAGTCCTTTTATTTATATCCTCCTTACTTTCGGTAAGTTCTCGTATTAATTGCGTAAGTTCTTCTATTTTATCAAAGTCACGCTTGTTAAATTTCTTTTTTAATTCTTCGTTCAGTTCTGCATATAGATTATTAATTATTTTTAATCTCTCTTTATCCATAAAAATTTCACCTTTCTATCAAACTAAATATACTTATAAAATTAATGTTTAAGTTTAGATTTTATATTATGTATTCGTTTATATAAATTTTTAATAGTAAGATTAAACTGTTTAGCCACTTCTTCCTTATCTCCATATTCATTGTTATAATAAGTTTTAAGCAATATATAATCTTCTTCGGAAATATTATCAAAAATTTTATTTTTATCAATAACTTCAAAGTTGTTTTCTATAGCTATTTCAATTTCATCAATATTTAAAGTTTTATCATTTATTTTATTTTTTCTTCTGTATGCTTTAATAACATTATCCGCTGTCTTGTATAACCAGATTTTTATATTATCTGAAAGATTAAGTTTTTTCTGCTTTTCCAGAAGAATAAGAAATACTTCCTGAGCACAATCTTGGGCATTATTATGATTAAAATTCAATTTCACATAGCAATAATTGTATATACTTTGATAATATTCTTCTATAATTTTAGTTAAAATATTATTATCCACCCTATAACTCCTTTTTTAATTGATTATGTAATTTATAGTTATTTTTTGTCTGTCAGCTTTTGATAGAGTTTCATAAGTTTGGCAACACATTCGCTCTCTGTTATCTTTTTGTCGAAGCCGTAAGCGGTCATCACGGCTAAATCGTTCTGCTGGTGTGCCTTACGAAGCTCTGGAGGCATTGTAAACTCATCATAGAGGTCAGCAAGGGTACAAGTAGGGTAGAGGTTGCGTGCGTCTAAAATAGCCCTTGCGGTGCGTTCTATGCGTTCTCTCTGTTCTGGTGTGGGCTTGCACCATGGGAAGTTATTGTACACAATGTCTTTAGAGTATCTGTAATCGCTCTTTAAACGTCCGC
>JAMPEF010000047.1 GCA_023665275.1 Alistipes senegalensis
TTCATTATTTTCTTCGGTATCCTTAATATTCTATTTTAAAATAGGATAACTATATCTATTCCGTGAAATTCTTAGGGCGTTTTGAATTTACACCCGTAACTCCTCCCACTGCTCCGGAAACGGTCAGCAGGAGGAGCTTTTTTATTCCGGTGAACTCTCCTAAAAAAATAACTCCGCATATGGCTATAATGGTATAGATTATCACACCACATACTATTCCCTCCACAAGTCCGTGCTTCCGTCGGAATTTTCCACAAAAATATGTACTTACATAAGTCCCGATTACCATTGATATTATAGAAAAAACTGTTGATACTTTCATATCACCAAGAATACAATACATAACAAGTGCCAATAATAACGCTGTAATGAATATCAGAGCAATGCCGGCAAGCACCGATATTGTCAGGCTGGTTATACTGTTTGTCCATACGCTTTTACGATGTCGGCGCATAAAAACAACCTCCGCATAAGAATTTATTATAATTCTATGCAGAGGTGAATAATATTATTCCTTGTCTTTGTCTTTTCCGTTGTTTTCTTCAATTTTTTTGAGTTTTTTAGGTTTCTTTTCGGGTTCGTCGGAAACAACACCTGCAGATGCAAGAGCAGACTCCTTTTTCTTTTTTTCCGTCGACTGTAAAGCCTTTACACGTTCCTGTGCCGTGACATTTTCAGTGATAGCCCATGTTTTTATTCTGAGTTTATGTCTTGCGCCTCCTGTTTCAATAACAACAGTATCATCACCGGTAGATACTACTATACCGACAATTCCACCACCTGTTACTATTTCGTCTCCTACTTCAAGACTTTCCTGCATTGTCTTTAATTCGCCGTCACGTTTTTTCTGTGGTCTTATAACCATAAAATACAACAGTACAAACATTATTATAAGCGGAAAAATAAGCGTCCAGAATACTGAACCTGTTTCAGCCTGTGTGGCGGTACTGGCGGCAGTAGTTGCGGCAGATTCCTCACCGACTGCAAAAGCCGTCATACCCGACATTATGGCGGAATACGTCAGGGCAGATAATGCTGTAATAATAACAGTTAATTTCTTTTTCATAGTTAAACTCTCCATTCTTTTGAATATACAGGTTATTATAACATATTTTTCCGGAAATTTCAAGTCATTACAGGAAATTTTTACTTAAACACCTTAAAGAAGTTATTTTTGATTAATTATTACAGTTTTTTCCACATAGTACACATTCATTTGTGCATAGAGAAGATTTTTATAAAAATTTTTCAAATACTCTTGATTTATTCTGAAAAGGTGGTAAAATATAATTAGCACTCAAACAAGGAGAGTGCTAAACAAAGATTTTACAGGAGGTATATGTTATGTCTATCAGACCATTACAGGACAGAGTTGTCCTCAAAATGACAGAGGCAGAAGAAACCACCAAGGGCGGTATTATTCTTGCCGGTTCTGCTAAGGAAAAACCCGAAGTTGCCGAGGTCATTGAAGTAGGCGCTGGCACTGCTGATGTTAAAATGGAAGTTTCCAAGGGAGATAAGGTGCTTATTTCCAAGTACTCCGGTACTAACGTTAAAATTGACGGTGAAGAATACATCATCGTGAAAATGGAAGATATTCTCGCTGTTGTAGAATAATTCTGTTTTATCTTAAAAAAAGGAGATTGATTTATCATGGCTAAAGACATTAAATACGGCGAAGATGCAAGAAAGGCACTTCAGTCCGGTATAGATAAACTCGCTGATACTGTAAGAATCACTATGGGTCCTAAGGGAAGAAATGTCGTTCTTGATAAGAAGTTCGGCGCACCCCTCATCACTAACGACGGCGTTACTATTGCTAAGGACATCGAACTTGAAGACGCTTTTGAAAATATGGGCGCACAGCTTGTAAAAGAAGTCGCTACAAAAACAAACGATGCAGCAGGTGACGGTACAACTACAGCTACACTCCTTGCACAGACTATCGTGCGTGAGGGTATGAAAAATATCGCTGCCGGTGCTAATCCTATGATTCTTAAAAAGGGTATCGCAAAGGCTGTTGATACTGCTGTAAAGTCCATAACTGACAATTCAAAGGAAGTTTCAGGCAGTGAAGATATTGCAAGAGTTGGTACAGTTTCTTCTGCTGACGAGGCTGTAGGAAAACTTATCGCTGAAGCTATGGAAAAAGTTACCGCTGATGGCGTTATTACTCTCGAAGAAAGCAAAACCGCTGAGACATACAGCGAAGTTGTAGAGGGTATGCAGTTCGACAGAGGTTACATTTCACCTTACATGGTAACTGATACTGACAAGATGGAAGCCGTTTATGATGATGCATTTGTACTCATCACAGACAAGAAAATTTCTTCAATTCAGGAAATTCTTCCGCTTCTTGAACAGATTGTTAAAATGGGCAGAAAACTTGTCATCATCGCTGAGGATATTGAGGGTGAGGCGCTTACAACTATTATCCTTAATAACCTCCGTGGTACTTTCAAGGTTGCTGGCGTTAAAGCTCCCGGTTTTGGCGACAGACGCAAGGAAATGCTTAAGGATATTGCTATCCTTACCGGCGGTGAGGTAATCACTTCTGAACTTGGTCTCGAACTTACAGACACACAGATTAGTCAGCTTGGTCAGGCTAAACAAGTTGTAATACAGAAAGAAAATACTATCATTGTTGATGGTGCAGGCGACAAAGACGCTATTAAATCAAGAGTTGCTCAAATTCGTACTGCTATCGAAACAACTACTTCTGATTTCGACAGGGAAAAACTTCAGGAAAGACTTGCTAAACTTGCCGGTGGTGTCGCTGTAATCAAAGTCGGTGCGGCTACTGAAATTGAAATGAAAGAAAAGAAACTCCGCATTGAAGACGCCCTCGCTGCTACAAAGGCTGCCGTTGAAGAGGGTATAGTTGCCGGAGGTGGTACAGCTTACATTAATGCTATTCCTGCCGTTGAAAAACTTCTCCCGTCACTCGACGGCGACGAAAAAACAGGCGCTAAAATCATTCTCAAGGCTCTTGAAGCTCCTGTACGTCAGATTGCTGAAAATGCTGGTCTTGAAGGAAGCGTAATCGTTGACAAAATAAGACGTTCACGTAAAGTAGGCTATGGTTTCGATGCATACAATGAAACTTACTGTGATATGATTCCGGCTGGTATCGTTGACCCGACTAAAGTTACACGTTCAGCACTCCAGAATGCCGCATCTGTTGCCGCTATGGTACTCACTACTGAGAGCCTCGTTGCAGACATTAAGGAAGATGTTCCGCCTGCTCCTGCAATGCCTGCCGGTGGTATGTATTAATAAATTTTGATTATAAAAGCAGTTTCTGTTTTTCCGGAAACTGCTTTTTTATTGACTTTTTCAAAATTTAATGATATAATTCATTCATGGAGGGGATTTCATGAATTTTATATCTGTTGCACTCGGTGGAGGTCTGGGAGCAGTTTTAAGATACTGCATAAGTCTTATACCATACAAGAGTGATTTTCCGTTTCTTACTTTAGTAACAAATTTTATTGGTGCTTTTCTGATAGGTTTAATAAACGGACTCGCCATAAAAAAAGGGCTGTCCGGAAATGCTCTGTTATTCCTGAAAACAGGTCTATGCGGTGGATTTACTACTTTTTCAACGTTCTCACTCGAAACTTTTAATTTAATAGAAAATCATCATATTATACTGGCATTAGTCTACATATTTTCAAGCATAATATTATGTCTTGCCGGTGTGATGCTCGGAATGGAGGTATCAGCATGAAAAAATTTGAATTAACTTACACATCAGATTTGATATGTTCAATAGCAACAGTAATTTCTGTTTTCTGGGTACACCTAATGGTTGGAGTATTTATGGTATTTCCGAATATTGCCACTATCGTGTTGATGTTCATTGTACCAATATTTCTTATAGCAATCACCATCTATTGTATGAACAAAAAAACTGTTGTTGAATACGATGCGGAAAAAATCCAATGGAAATGGCTGTGGTTTACGCATATGGTCAACTTCAATAAAATGTGTTCTGTACATTATACCATAGTTAACAAATACTCACGTTACAGACGACCTACTCGCCTTGTTGAAATAGTTTTCACAATGAACGACGGTAAAAAATTAAGACTTAATAATAGTCTTACAATAGAATATATTGAATCGTCTGTAAAAGATACTCCCGATAATATAAAATTTATGGAGTTATATAAATTCATTGAAAATATTTATCCTGAAAAATGTTCCGGATTTGTAAAGTCTAACAATATATTTTAACGGAGGTATCAGAATGAAAAAATTTGAATTAACTCAAACATCAGATTCCATATGTTCAACAGCAACATTAATTTCTATTTTTTGGGTAATCCTAATGTTTGGAGTATTTGTTGAATTTCCGAATATTTCCACTATCGTTTTGATGTTAATTGTACCAATATTTCTTATAGCAGTCATCATCTATTGTATGGGCAAAAAAACTATCGTTGAATATAATGTGGAAAAAATTCAATGGAAATGGTTTCGGTTTACACGTACAGTCAAATTCAATGAAATGCAGTATGTATATTATACCATAATTGACCAATCATCACGTTACGGGCATATTCGCCGTCTTGAAATAGTTTTCACTATGAATAATGGTGAAAAATTAAAACTTACTGATAGTCTTACAAAAGAAGATATTGAAAACTGCATAAGTGGTACTCCCAATAATATCAGACTTATGCAGTTATACAGATTTATTGAAAAATTTTATCCCGAAAAAGCAAGTAGCTTATATTAAAACATCAAATGAAATATTTTAACACGCCAAATCCAAAAAAACCGTTCTCCCGAAAGAGAACGGCTTTTATATTTATATGTCTGCCAATTAAACGAGCTTGATAATAGCCATTTCAGCAGCGTCACCACGGCGTGGACCGATTTTTACAATCTGTGTGTAACCGCCGTTTCTGTCAGCATATTTAGGGGAAATCTCGTCGAAAAGTTTCTTTGCAACGGATTCCTTTGTTACGTATGACAATACCTGACGCTTGGAGTGCAGATCATTATTTTTACCGATAGTAATCATCTTTTCTGCTACAGCACGAACTTCCTTAGCTCTTGTAACGGTTGTTTCAATCTGACCGTTTTCAAGAAGGAAAGTTACCATGCCTCTGAGCATTGCTTTTCTATGGTCAGATGTTCTGCCCAGCTTTCTTGTACCCGGCATGTAATTCACTCCTTTTCATACAGTGCGTAAAAGCACATTTTATGGTTTATTCTTCTTCGGAGGAAAGGTCAAAGCCAAGTGACTGGAGCTTTTCCTTAACCTCATCGAAAGATTTCTTTCCAAGGTTTCTAACCTTCATCATTTCTTCCTCAGACTTATTAATAAGGTCATCTACTGTATTGATTCCGGCACGTTTCAGACAATTGAATGAACGAACAGACAAATCAAGGTCTTCAATGGTCATTTCAAGTATTTTTTCCTTGCCCTTGTCGTTAGGTTCAACAAGAACAGGGTCAATCAATGATTCTTCTGAAAGGTCAATGAACAGTTTAAGGTGTTCATTGAGAAGATTTGCCGCCTGTGAGAGTGCCTCTTTAGCGGAAATTGTGCCGTCTGTCCATACTTCTATAGTCAGCTTATCATAGTCAGTAACCTGACCAAGACGAGTATCTTCTACAGTATAGTTAACTTTAAGAACAGGCGTATAAATACTATCAACTGCAATGACATCAACAGGAAGATTAACCTGTTTCTTGTTGCGTTCAGCGGAGACATAGCCTCTGCCTCTGTCGATAGTAATTTCCATGTAAAGTTTAGCGTCCTTGCCGAGAGTAGCAATATGCATACCGGGGTCAAGAATAACAACCTCAGAATCGCACTTGATATCACCGGCTGTGATTTCACATTCACCCTCTGCCTCTACGTAAGCTGTCTTAGGACCTTCACCCTGAAGTTTTGCAGTAAGTCCCTTAATGCTGAGGATAATTTCCGTAACGTCTTCCTTGACGCCCGGAATAGTTGACAATTCATGGTGAACCGTACCATTCTTGCCCGAAAGCTTTACAGAAGTTACAGCCACACCCGGAAGTGAGGAGAGCAGCACACGTCTGAGGCTGTTTCCAAGTGTAATACCGTATCCACGCTCCAGCGGTGCTAAAACGAATTTGCCGTATTTGCCGTCACTTTTAAGCTCGACAATTTCTATATCAGGCTTATTGATTTTCTCCAGCATAAAAACCCTCCTATTTCGCAATAACTGTTTATTTCGAGTTTCAATAATTCAAGCAATATGAATATTACTTTGAATACAACTCGACGATGAGGTGTGTTGAAACCTCGTAGTCAATATCCTCTGCTGAGGGAAGACGGTTAACAGTTGCAGAAAAATCGTCCTTTTTAGCGTCAAGCCAGATTGGAACGAGTCTGTCTTTAGTTTCTTCAACTGTTGCCTTGAACTTTTCGGAAGTTCTGTCTTTTTCACGGAGAGCGATAACGTCGCCGACCTTAACTCTGTATGACGGGATATTAACTTTCTTTCCGTTTACTGTATAGTGACTATGAACAACAAGCTGTCTTGCCTCACGTCTTGTGAGTGCGAGACCCATTCTGTATACAACGCTGTCAAGTCTTGATTCAAGGCAAGTGATGAGGTTGTCACCGGTCTTGCCATCCATCTTTGAAGCAATTTCATAATAATGTGCAAAAGGCTTTTCCTCTACACCATAGATAAACTTGAGCTTCTGCTTTTCTTTAAGCTGGAGTCCATATTCAGAAATCTTCTTTCTGTTATTGGCATTCTTGAAACGGATTGATTCTTTCTTTGAAACACCCATTACTGCCGGACTGATACCCAGATATCTGCATCTTTTAAGAATTGGTTCTTTCTGTACTGCCATTTTAAAACACCTCCTGTATAATCAGACACGACGTCTCTTAGGCGGACGGCAACCATTGTGAGGAATAGGTGTAACGTCCTTAATCATCTTGACTTCAAGACCTACTGTCTGAAGTGCTCTGATAGCAGCCTCACGACCTGCACCCGGTCCTTTAACGTATACTTCAACGTTCTTGAGACCGTGTTCCATAGCAGCCTTAGCGGCTGTTTCGGCAGCTGTCTGAGCTGCGAAAGGAGTGGACTTCTTAGAACCTCTGAAACCGAGTTCACCAGCACTTGCCCATGAAATAGCGTTACCGGCTGTATCGGTGATTGTTACGATTGTATTATTGAAAGTGGACTGGATATGAACTGCACCACTTTCGATATTCTTACGCTCTCTACGTCTTCTGATTGTAGAAACCTTTTTACCTTTCTGCTGTGCCAAAGCTCATAACCTCCTTACTTCTTCTTGTTAGCGATTGTCTTTACAGGACCTTTACGGGTTCTTGCGTTAGTTTTGGTTCTCTGACCTCTTACGGGGAGACCCTTTCTGTGACGAACACCTCTGTAACAACCAATCTCAACAAGTCTCTTGATGTTGAGTGCTACTTCACGTCTGAGGTCACCCTCAACAGTGTAGTTTGCGTCGATATAGTCACGAAGTTTAGCAACATCTGTTTCAGCGAGGTCTTTAACTCTCACGTCGGGGTTAACGCCTGTGTTGCTGAGGATATCTGTTGCAGTCTGACGACCGATTCCATAGATATAAGTTAAACCGATTTCGATTCTCTTATTTTTGGGAAGGTCAACACCAGCTATTCTTGCCATATATTTATTTGCACCTCCAAATAATGCGTTACGGATTAACCCTGACGCTGTTTATGCTTAGGGTTTTCGCAGATTACCATGATTCTGCCTTTACGTTTAATAACCTTGCACTTTTCGCAAATAGGTTTTACTGAAGGTCTGACTTTCATTGAAAATACCTCCTTTAGCGGATAGCGGACTTTTTACAGTCCTTTATTTACTTAACACGCCATGTTATACGACCTTTTGAAAGGTCATATGGTGACATTTCAAGTTTTACCTTGTCACCTGGCACTATTCTGATATAATTCATTCTGAGCTTGCCGGAAACATGGGCGAGAACCTCGTGACCGTTTTCAAGCTGAACTTTAAACATTGCATTAGGCAGTGCGTCTGTGACAACGCCCTCAACCTCAATTACATCTTCTTTTGACACTTTCATAACCTCCTTTACTCTTCCGCTGCAAGCTGTCTGAGCAGCGTCCGGAGTTTTTTATCAGTTATATTATCGTTTATATTTATCATACTGCCTATGGGACATACGTGCTTTATATTCTTCCTCTTGTACGAGGTCAGCTTACGGGTTTTACCGTCAGCAATAAAGCAGTATCCGCCCTGAACGTCGGTTACAACGAATAATTTTCCGCTGTCTCTGCCGGCGTCAGCCCTTACAACTGAGCCTTTGCATAACTTCACAACAAGTTCCCTCCGTCACGGCTGTGTCAGAATGACGGGACCGTCAGGAGTTATTGCGATAGCGTGTTCAAAATGTGCTGATAATGAACCGCTTGTTGTTTTGACTGTCCAGCCGTCTTTCATGACTTTCACATCATCACCCCTGACGTTAATCATGGGTTCGATACATATAGTCATACCGGCGACAAGTCTTGAACCGTGACCGGCACGTCCCCAGTTCGGAATTTCAGGAGATTCATGAACCTCTTTTCCGATACCGTGACCGCAGTAATTTCTTACGATTCCGTAGCCTCGTGAAGCACAATAGACTTCTACAGCATGAGAAATATCTCCGACTCTTGCGCCAACCTGAGCCTGAGCAATACCTTCATAGAGTGACTGCTCCGTAACCTCAAGCAATGCCTTTGCTTCATCAGAAATTTTGCCGACCGGGAAAGTCCAGCAGCTATCACCGTTGAAGCCCTTATAAGCCGCACCGGTGTCAATGCTTACTATATCGCCTTCCTCAAGTCTGCGGTTTGATTTCGGTATACCATGAATCACTTCATCATTTACCGAAATACAAGCGTTTGCAGGGAATCCATACAAACCCTTGAAACAGGATTTACAACCATGCTTTGCAAAATAACTGCCAATAAGTTTATCGACGTCAAGCGTGGACATACCTGGTTTTAATCTTTCGCCCGCATACCATATTGCGTTGCAGGTAATTCTACCCGCTTCACGCATTATGGCGAGTTCGGACTTTGATTTTATAGTTATACTCATTCAGCGACTCCTACAGCAGCAAGAGTGAGCTTTGAAGTATCGGCAACTTCTTCCTGACCGATAACAGTCTGAAGTTTGCCCTGCTTCTCGTAATAATCCTTAAGAGGAGCAGTTTTTTCATGATATGTTGCAAGTCTGTCAAGAACAACTTCCGGCTGGTCATCTTTACGGATAACAGTCTGGTCACCGCACTTGTCGCATACGCCTTCAACCTTTGACGGCTTGTATTCGATATGATAAGATGCACCGCAACCCTGACAAACTCTTCTGCCGGAAACTCTCTGTTTGATTGTTTCGTCGGGTACGTGGATTTCAATTACCTTGTCAATCTGAATACCCATAGCATCGAGTGCTTCTGCCTGTGGAACTGTTCTTGGGAAACCGTCAAGAATAAAACCGTTTTTGCAGTCGTCTTCAGCGATTCTGTCTTTAAGAATACCTATTACAATATCGTCGGAAACGAGTGCGCCGGCGTCCATAGCCTCTTTAGCCTTAAGACCGTATTCTGTACCGTTCTTTACAGCTTCACGGAGAATGTTGCCTGTTGAAATCTGCGGGATATTCAAAGCATCAGAAACAACTTCTGCCTGAGTACCCTTTCCAGCACCAGGTGCGCCTAAAAAGATAAGATTCATAGGTTCTGCCCCTCCCTTACTTTAAGAATCCCGGGTGATGACGCATCATCATGTGAGATTCAAGTGTTCGTGTTGTTTCAAGTGCAACGCTTACGGCGATAAGAACAGTAGTTCCGCCCATTGAAAGCGATGCAAGCTGTGAATCAGCAATTGAGATAAATATCGGAATTACAGCAATAATTCCAAGGAAAAATGCACCAACAAGTGTAATCTTAGAGAGAACTCTCTGAATATAATCGGCAGTAGGCTTACCAGGTCTTATGCCAGGGATACCACCGTTGCTTTGTCTGAGGTTATTAGCCATCTCAACGGGATTATACTGAATTGATACATAGAAATAGTTGAATGCGATTATAAGCAGGAAGTATATTATTGCGTATGATGCACTTCTTGTGCTGAAGAAGTGGCAGAAGTGATAGTAGAAACCACTTGCTTTTGTTACGGGCTTAAAAAGCTGTATTGTAGCCGGAAGTGACATAAACGACATAGCAAAGATAATAGGCATAACACCACTCATACAAACCTTTATCGGAATATGTGTTTTCTGTCCGCCATACTGCTTTCTGCCGACAACACGTTTTGCATACTGTATCGGTATTCTTCTTTCAGCTTCGTTCATGAATACTACAAAGCCGATTTCAAAAATTATGAATACAAGATAGCCAATTGATACGAATAAATATTTACTTGGTTCCTGCATTGTAAGTCTTACAAGAAGTCCTGCATCAGTCGGAAATCTTGCCGCTATACCTGCAAAAAGTACAATTGAAATTCCGTTACCTATACCTTTTTCACTTACACGGTTGCCCATCCATACAACCAGTAAAGCTCCGGCAATGAAACACGCTATTATTACCGCTCCGGAAAAATACATCTCCCAGCCGGAAGAATACTTGACAGCATACTGACCACCAACTTCCATACGTTTAAGCGTCAGATAATATGCAAATGACATGAACACTGCAAGTATCATAGAAACAAACTGTGTTATCTTTTCAATTTTCTTTCGCCCCTCTTCGCCCTCGTCCCTGAGACGTTCAAGCGGAGGCAGTGCATAGGTTAACAGCTGCATGATGATTGATGCATTAATGAATGGAGTTATTGACAGGGAAAATATAGTAGCCTTTGAAAGACCACCACCCGTCATGGTATTTAGATATTCAAGGAAGTTACCTGTACCCTCTGTGTTCATCTTGACCCATTCGCCTATTACTTCGGCGTTAAGGAACGGAACGGTAACAGCACTTCCGAATCTGAATATTATAATCATGAGTAATGTATACAGGAGCTTTTTTCGGATTTCCGGAACACTCCAGGCACGTTTCAGTGTCTGAAACACATTACATCACCTCTGCCTTCCCGCCAGCCTTTTCGATTTTTTCGATAGCGCTCTGTGAGAATTTAGCAGCCTTTACAGTTAATTTTGCAGTAAGTTCACCGTTGCCGAGAATTTTTACGCCATCATTGACTTTCTTTACAAGTCCTGAAGCAACGAGAAGCTCTGTATCTACAACAGTATCGTCCTTGAATTTGTTAAGGTCTGATACATTTACTACAGCATACTTTGTTGCAAAGATATTGTTAAAACCTCTCTTAGGGATACGTCTTGCAAGTGGCATCTGACCGCCTTCAAAGCCGATTCTTACACCGCCGCCAGAACGTGCATTCTGACCCTTGTGACCCTTACCTGCGGTTTTGCCGTTTCCTGAACCGTGACCTCTGCCTACACGCTTTACAGCCTTATTTGAATCAGGAGCGGGTGTTAACTCGTGAATTTTCATGCTTTATTGCACCTCCTTGTGTTTTACGCTTCTGTAACCTCAATGAGGTGTGAAATCTTGTTGATTTTTCCTGCGGTCTGTGCGTTATCGGGCTGTACTGTAACGTCACCGATTTTTCTGAGACCGAGAGACTCAGCAGTAGCAATCTGGTCTTTCTTTCTGCCGATAAGGCTCTTTACGAGCTTGATTTCCTTTGCCATAGTTGCTGCCTCCTTAGCCTAAAATTTCCTTAACAGTCTTGCCTCTCTTTGCAGCCACTTCCTTAGCAGAAGTGCATGATGTAAGACCATTAATAGTAGCTCTTACCACGTTGCACGGGTTGTTGGAACGAAGAGACTTTGTTCTGATGTCCTTGATGCCTGCAACTTCGATTACCGCACGTACAGGACCACCAGCGATAACACCAGTACCAGGTGCAGCCGGCTTCATAAGAACTCTGCCAGCGCCGAAAGCTCCAACGATTTCGTGAGGAATTGTAGTTCCCTTAAGCGGAATCTTTACAAGGTTTTTCTTGGCATCTTCAATACCCTTGCGGATAGCGTCCGGAACTTCACCGGACTTACCGAGACCGAAACCTACAGTACCGTTGCCGTCACCGACTACAACGAGTGCGGAGAACTTCATGATACGACCGCCCTTAACAGTCTTTGATACACGGTTGATAGAAACAACCTTTTCAACGAGTTCAGGAGCCTGTGTTTCAATATTTGCCATTGTTTTACCTCCCTCTTAGAACTTTAATCCGTTTTCACGTGCGCCGTCAGCGAGTTCCTTGACACGTCCGTGATAAAGGTAGCCGCCTCTGTCGAAAACAACTTCTGTTATGCCCTTGTCCGCAGCATTTTTAGCAATCATTGCGCCGACCTTGCGGGCTGCTTCAACGTTACCGCCATTGCCCTCAAAGCCCTTATCCATGCTTGATGCAGAAGCAAGAGTAACACCGTTCACGTCGTCGATAAGCTGAGCATAGATATGCTTTGATGAACGGAACACATTGAGACGTGGACGCTCAGCAGTACCGGAGATTTTGGCACGTACTCTGCGGTGTCTCTTTAATCTTGCCTTATTGCTGTCAAATTTCTTAATCATAGCAATTTGCTCCTTTTAATTACTTCTTGCCCTTACCGGACTTACCTTCCTTGCGGATAATACGTTCACCGGCGTATCTTATACCCTTGCCCTTGTACGGCTCAGGCGGACGCTTTTCACGTATTTCGGCTGCAAACTGACCTACAGCCTGCTTGTCGATACCGCTTACCACGATTTTATTAGGCTGTGGAACATCAAGCTTGATAGCATCTGTTTCCTCAATAATAACATCGTGTGAGAAACCGAGGTTAATTTTAACCGCATTTCCCTGCTTTGCAGCACGGTAGCCGACACCCTCTATTTCAAGAGTTTTGGAATATCCGTTTGTTACACCCTCAACCATGTTGGCTATGAGTGTTCTTGTGAGACCGTGAAGTGAACGATGTCTCTTATCGTCGCTCGGTCTTGTTACTGTGATAACACCGTCAGCGTACTCTATGCCGAGTTCCTTGCTGAACTGTGTTGTAAGTTCGCCCTTAGCTCCCTTGACTGTAACGCAGTTGTCGTTGATAGCAACTTCAACACCTGCCGGAACTGTAACGGGCATTCTGCCTATTCTTGACATTATAAGTTCCTCCTTACCAGATGTATGCGAGAACTTCACCGCCGACATTAAGCTCTCTTGCTTTCTTGTCGGTAACAATTCCCTTTGAAGTTGAAACGATTGCGATGCCCAGACCTTTTCTAACCTTTGGCATATCTGCACAGCTTGAGTAGATACGCAAACCCGGTTTAGAAACTCTTCTGAGACCAGTTATTACAGGTGACTTGTTGTCGCCGTATTTAAGCGTGATTCTGATAACACCCTGCTTACCGTCCTCAATGAGCTTGAAGTCCTTCACATAGCCCTCGTCAACGAGAATCTGTGTGATGTCCTTCTTAACTCTTGAAGCGGGAACGTCAACTGTGGCGTGCTTTGCAGTATTCGCATTGCGAATTCTTGTTAATAAATCTGCTATTGTATCAGTGATTTGCATGCCGAATGACCTCCTTCTTGTATTTTACCAGCTTGCCTTTTTAACACCCGGTATCTGACCGTCATGTGCAAGCTCTCTGAAACAGATACGGCAGATGCCGAACTTTCTGAGATATGCGTGCGGTCTGCCACAAATCTTGCATCTGTT
>JAMPEF010000048.1 GCA_023665275.1 Alistipes senegalensis
TCTCATTATAACAGATTTGAGCGGTTTTTTCTATTTTTTTTATCGAACTCACGTAAGTTTTACTTTCTTCATACTATTTTCCTCATTTTAACCCTTCAGCATATTCTTTCAATGTTTCAGAAAAAGCCTTCCAAAATGAAAATTTAATAGAAAGGGAGCTTTTTTCAAATGCATATCTCCAATTAATAAAATTTTCACCTTCTTCTTTTAAAGTTGTAAGTAAATTGATTGCACACTTTTTTTTATAATTATTTTCAATAAGAGATTGAGTAGATGTATCTAATTGTAAAAACAATTCGTAAATACAATGTTCTTTTTTATAAAATCCCTTTTCCTTTTTTATAATATATTTAATATACAATTCACAAGCAAAAGTAATGTTTACAACATATGGATATAACATTTTCATATCTTTTTTATAATCAATAGAATTAGCTGTATTATAAAATGCATTAGCCTGATTCAAGCATTCCTCAGATATTTTAATTGCATTACTCATTTAATAATTCCTCCAAATTTTTTAATACATTGCCCATTTCCTTATATAAGCCGTCGAGTTCTGCCATAATCTCACTTGTGGGAGGATATTCAACCGCCACATATTCCGTCTTTTTGTACTTGTTTATAGACAAATCATAATCATTGTCTGCGATTTCCTGCTTCGACACAAAAAAACTCTGCTCCGTGCGGTCTCTGTTCTTTTCGCCGTCGGGATTATGGAAACGGGAAATAATATCGGGAATATCATTTTCAGCCACTTCTGAACGTTTGTCATCAAGGGAAAAACCGTCCGCTTTCATATCGTAAAACCAGACGTTATCCGTACCGCCTGCACCTGTCTTTACAAACACAAGTACAGCCGTTGAAACTCCTGCATACGGCTTGAAAACACCACTCGGCATAGAAATAACGGCTTTCAGCTGATGATTTTCAATAATCTCTCTGCGTATTGATTTATGAGCCTTCGACGAGCCGAACAGTACGCCGTCGGGAACGATACACGCACATCTTCCGCCTTTCTGAAGCAGACGGAGAAACAACGCAAGAAAAAGAAGTTCCGTTTTCTTTGTGTTGGTGACGGATTTAAGATTATCGTTGATACTTTCCGCATCGACAGAACCTTTGAACGGCGGATTAGCAAGAACAGCCGTGAATTTTCCGCTGACATCATTCTGCTTTGAAACGCTGTCCTTATAGTTAATATCAGGATTCGTGATAGAGTGAAGCATAAGATTCATAGCCGAAATACGGAGCATTGTCTGGTCTGTATCGTAACCTGTGAAAGTCTTTGAAGAGAAATCCGCCCACTGCTCATTCGTCATTGTATTTTCATAGTGACGGCGAATATACTCCGCTGCGGAAACCAGAAAACCAGCAGTACCACACGCAGGGTCGCATATAAGGTCATCAGGAGCAGGTGCAATAAGCTCCACCATCATTTCACGGATATGTTTGGGAGTGCGGAACTGTCCGTTCTGACCTGCCGTTGAAAGCTTGCCGAGCATATATTCATACAAATCACCCTGCATATCAAGGTCGGATATATCATGTTCATACAAATCATCAAGACCTGTAATGATTTTCTGCAATATCTGCGGATTCGGAATAACAAACACCGCACTGTCCATATAGCGAGTAAAAGCTGTCTGTACCTGTTCACCGTCCTCACGGTCGGGAATTTCAATCAGCTCTCCCCTGTTGTCAAAGTCAGGAAGTTTGCCATATTTCATTTTCTTGATGGCAGGAAAAACACGCTGAGAAATAAGGTCAAAAATTTCTCTTGAATCCCTGTTTCTGAACTTGCTCCAACGCATAGACTGTCCCATTTCCGTCTGAGGAAAGATAAAGTCAACCATTTCGCCTGTCAGATTCGCAAATTCTTCTGTTTCAAGTTCTTTTTCGTCAAGTGAACGAATGAACATCAAATATGTAAGCTGTTCAATAACCGTCAGCGGATTCGTGATACCGCCTGCCCATATATCAGTCCAAATTTTATCTATCTTATTTTTAATGATTCCTGTTATCATTTTATTACCTCCATGTACCCTACATAAATCAGGATACTATCTATTTTATTATACCATAGTCTACACAATAAGTCAATTGTTTACAAAATATTTTTCATATATATTACCAATAAACAAAAAATCAGCCACGACTAAAATTGTGACTGATTTTTTGTTAAAAATTTATTTATTTTTGTTTGGATATCTTCCCTCTCTTGTTTCTTATTAAAGACGGTATTTCGCCATTTATAAGCAATTTATACAGCGTACTCTTATCTATTAAACACTTTCTGACTTCATCAAATTTCATAATTTTGTTGTTATATCCTATAATTATATCTTTAATAATTATTATTTAATTATTTAAGTATACTAAAAAAGAAGAGAAAGTCAAATAAAAATGAGAAACTGTTATCAAGAAATTTGATTTAATATATTTTTTAACTGTTCAGCAAATATTGATACTTGATACTTCTGAATTTTGTCAAACTGTTCATATGATTTTAACTCATTCATACATTCATATATATCCATTAATGCAGTTATATCATCAATATTGATTTGCTCTCTGCTCTTTTGATTATACAAATATAGAAAGCTTAATCTGATTTTATTAATATTTTTTGGAGAACATTGTTTTATAAGATTACTGAATCTATTAATATCTATAGTTTTAGCAAATCCATTTATTTTAACTTGCTCATCATCAATTTTTTGAATCTCATCACAAAACTTATCAACATTTTCTATCCTATAACTAAATTCCTCAATTATCTCATTTTCTTTTAAAGATTCACGAACTTTATTTTTGTAATCACTAAAATGAGCTATTGAATTTTCATCAGATAATGTAAGACCTATGCTAAATAAATCATCATATCTGATAGAATCACCTTTCCCTTTAAGATTCATCAATGAATACTCCTCAATTGCAGAAAGGTCAAAATCAATTCCTATCTCATATTTGGTATATACAAGATAATTTATTATTATTCCATAGTCATGATATGGTATTTCATCTTTTATAAACTTTTGTCTCACATTTTCTATAGCAGCAATAACATCTGATTCTGCACATTGATAACAGTTTTTTATGACCAATAAATCTGAATCTTTACCACTACTCCACTTTCCTTTAAGGAAATACTCCATATAAATTTTATTTGCTCTGCGAACTTCATTTTCATCAAGAATTTGCCAGACTACATAATCATAACAAAATTTAAACAAAGGATACTTATCTGAATATCCTAATTCAGAAGAAACATATTGATTACTTGGAAATTCTGGAATTTCACCTTTAACCATCCTGTTTATAAATTCCATTAAACCATAAAAAATGACATCTTTTATCTCATCTTTAACAGTGATTCCTCTATATCTCATAAATTTGAAAATATCATATGATTTCTGACAAGTCTGCATAAATGCTCTAAGATTTTTATATAAATGATGACCATAATATACTTTCGCTATTTCTTTAGATACAGCACATTCTGAAAAACGTGATAAATCAGGGTCATTAAATAAGTCAACAATTGATTTAACAGCCTCATTGTAATCACATACAAAGTTTATAGTATCTCCTATAGTCTTTTCTTTTGCTTTCAGATATACCAGCGTTTCATATGTATATACCTTAGCAATTTTTTGGTCTTTATCCATTATTTCTTTAGTCTGTATAAGTTCAGATTCATTTGTTATAATCAGAACTTTAACTCCATCCTGCTCACAAAGATTATTTATATATCCTAACAGCTCAACTCTGTCTATTCCAGAACGTTCAAAGTCATCAAGAATTATTAGCTTTCGACTCAGGTCTATTGATTCATATACTTTTTGCAAATCATTATCATCTACTGCACCAATATCAAAACCAATCTTACTGATAATTCCATTAAATATAGTCTTACCCACAATTTTAGCTACAGTTTTACCAGTACTCTTGACTTCGGTATTATCATATTTTCCAATAGTTCTTAACTTCAAATATATACTTTTGCTTATATCGGAAATATCTGTTAAACCATAAAGAGAAACTATAATACAATCATGTTTACCTCCTTCAACAGATTCAAGGAACGGTTTGAGATTATTATTTATGTAATAGCTCTTGCCTGTTCCCCAACCACTTGTAAGCATAACAGCTCTTCCTGTTTTGTCGTTTTCAATGTAATTTTTTATAAATAAATTAAATTTCTCATAGCTCATTACAAAAACCTCATATATAATATTAGTCTAAAATACAAATTATTTATATTTATATTTATATTATAATAATTATATCACAAATAAATATATATCAATAGATTGACTAAAAATATTACAATCAAAAATTTCTATGAATAAATCATAAAAATGAACCAGTCAAACGTTAGTTATATTATATCATACTTTTCGGAATTTTTCAAGCATACAATCAAAAGAAAATACCTGTATACATTAAAGTATACAAGTATTTATTTTCACTAAATCTTATTTTCAAATTTATCACAATGCATACCAGCACCCATTTTTAGATTATTTTTTAAACAGATACATTTTGCTGTTGTTTCAAACTTCCAAAGATTATTCTTGGCATCCTGTGGTTTTATGTACTGATTTGTATGGTCATACCAGTATTTACAGAACGCACAACGCTGATTCTTATTCCCATCCAGTTTAAATGCTGCCATCATAACATATTACCACCTTCCGAAAATTTTTCCTAAACCGCTTTTAATCTTGCTTCCAACACTTTTCGCAGCATTTGAAACTTTAGATACAACAGATTTTGCTGCACTTCCAATCTTCTTAACTGTTTCTACTATTTTAGAACCGACTTTTGTACCAGCCATTTTACCGACAGCACCGCCCACAAAGTTACCTACAACTGCACCAACCGGTCCGAATACTGCTCCTACAGTTGTACCAATTTTTGCACCAACAACAGCAACTTTTGTCTTTATAATTGCCGCAACTGTAGCCACGCTTGTATCTTCTATATTTTTCAAACCTTCAGCAAGTCCTATTTCACCTCTGGTAACTTTTCCAAGTGTTTTTAAATTTTCAATCGCCATAGATGCAATCAGTGAACGACTTTCTATATCAATTTCACCAGTTGGCATTATATTTCTTGATTCAGCAATTTCCATAGCACCTGCTGCCGCAACTTTCAGACCTGTACTTGCACCAATCATAACAGATTCGCTTATAAGTTCCTTATTGGTCAGAACATTTTTCAAGCCATATTCCATAGTTTTCTCATATAAATCACTTGCTGTAGTTCTCAGTGCCATATCTCCAGCCTGACGAACAGTTTCAGAAACAAGATCTTTCATTTTGTACTTATTCCAGTTATCGTCCTGCCATTCTTCCTCCGGTATTACCTCAACATCAATAACTTCCTGCTGTTCGTCCGGTTCAGAATACTGATTTGAAACTTCTGTAAGAGCAGAATGTGTTTCAACAAGTTCATATGCCTGCTGACCTGTTGATATTCCATTATTTGTTTCTTCCTGAAACCATGCTTCAACTGATTTTCCTGAATTCAAGGCATTATTCATTGATTCAATAGTATGTTCATGAGTTTCAATCGTGTTGATTATTGTATCTCTGATAGCAATTATTTCTTCTGTACTTTTATCTGGAATCTGCTCTGAAAGATAATTTCCAAGCCACTCTTTAACATTACAACTATCCATGTTATCAAGATAACTTCTTATAGCATCATGTAAAATATCTGCAAACTGCTGTGCCTTATCCTTCGGTAACTTCTCATTGATATACTTTTCTGAATTCATAGCAATTTCTCCTATAAAGAGGCATTTTTAAACTTTCGGTTCTTGTATTCTTCGGAAAGTTTATTGAGTGAATCTTTCATAATCTCAGAAAGTGAATGTGTATTATCAATAGCTGTCAGAATGTAATCAGTTGTCAGATTCGGCTTACCGTCTGCAAAAACATTCTCCACAGCGTCTTTTATAACTCCCTCAATATCTGCACCACTGTAACCATTAGTCCTGCTCACCAGTTTATTCAGGTCGATACTACTCAAATCCTGATTTCTGCGTTTAGAAATATGAATTTCAAAAATTTTCTTTCTCTCTGTGGAATTAGGAAGTCCGACATAGAAAATTTCATCAAATCTTCCTTTTCTCATGAGTTCAGGTGGTAATTTTGTAATATCATTTGCTGTTGCTATTACAAATGCCGGACTGGTTTTCTCCTGCATCCATGTCAGGAATGTTCCGAAAAGTCTTACAGTTACTTCACTTCCTGAACCGTCAATACCGGCAAAAGCTTTTTCAAGTTCGTCAATCCAAAGTACACATGGTGAAATAGCTTCCGCCAAAGCAATAGCCTTACGCATATTTTCTTCAGATTCACCAACGTACTTACCCATAATTTTACCCATATCAAGCCTAAGCAGAGGGACTTCAAAAAGCTGGGCAGTGACTTTTGCCGCAAGTGATTTTCCACAACCTGGAACACCGGCAATAAGCACACCTTTCGGCATATCCACACCGAAATCCATAGCTTTATTTATTGACTTATAGACTTTTGCTTTACGTTTTAGCCAAGTTTTCAGATTTTCCAGACCGCCTATATCCTCCGGACGTTCTTTAATCTGTATCATTTCAAGAATACCAGATTTCATAATCATCTGTTTCTTCTGGTCAAAAATAAGCTTCAAATCCTGACGTGTAAACATACCGTTCTGTGCAAGTGCTGCCGCTAAAAGACTTTCAATCTCAAACTCTGTAAGACCTTTGAAAGTCATGGACATTTCTTCAAGAAGTCCGTCAGAAATCGGTACTTCCTGCTCCGCTGAAAAGCGTTTTATCTGACTTTTTATCTCGTCCTGTGTAGGATATTCCAACTCTAATATAGTTATGAATTTTTCAAGTTCCTTCGGAATTTTCACAATTGAGGAAACAATAATAACTACTGTATCCAGTCCCTGAGAAATCTGTAACGCAATATCTTTTAGAAGTGCTGTAACTTCCTGCTCCTCCAGATAACTTGATATGTCTTTCAGCACAAGGAATTTTCTTTCCAACTCGTCATCTGTATCAAGCAGACGGAGTGTTTCAACAAGACCTTTTCCCTCAATCAGAGGACGTTTTGTACGAAAATCAACAAAACCTTTTGCTTCGTTCCACTCCAGCCCCTCTCGTCTGCCTGTAACTTCTTTGATGAGCTTATCTGCTTTTACCTCTTCAAATGAGTTTATGTAGATTATCGGATAACCTGCATCAATATAGCAGATTAAATTCTGTTTAATGTTCATTTAGCCCACTCCTATTGTTTCTTTGTCTTTTACCTGTAAGTTTTGCAATTTTCCTGTTAGTTCATTACATCTGTCGGTCAAATCGGCACAGTACGCCTGAAGTTGTTTTATAAGCTCATTCTGTTGTTTCATCTGTTCAGACTGTTTTTTAACAATTTCCTCCAATTTCTGTAAAGTTTCTTCAATTATCACTTCTTCAGTAACTAGATTATTATTTAGTTGAGATTCTGATAAAGTTTCTTCGACTGACACTTCTTCAATTTCAGTAATTAAATTATTATTTGATTGAGATTCTGATAAACTTTCCATAAATGGTCCAAGTACTGGGGATAATATTTCAGCTAATCTTCTTTTAGTATTATTGTCCATCATTTTAC
The DNA here is from genome assembly GCA_023665275.1 of Alistipes senegalensis. GTDB lineage: Bacteria > Bacillota > Clostridia > Oscillospirales > Ruminococcaceae > Ruminococcus. The sequence goes on from JAMPEF010000048.1 coordinate 7,656, forward strand.
ATTTTCCTTTCAAGATATACATATGTATATCCTACCTAGTTTAAATTTAGCATATTATGCAACTTAGGATTTATATGCTCATAGTTTACACACATAGAGCTTATCTGCTTTTACCTATTCAAATGAGTTTATGTAGATTATCGGATATCCCGCATCAATATAGCAGATTAAATTCTGTTTAATGTTCATTTAGCCCACTCCTATTGTTTCTTTGTCTTTTACCTGTAAGTTTTGCAATTTTCCTGTTAGTTCATTACATCTGTCTGTCAAATCTGCACAGTATGCCTGAAGCTGTTTTATAAGTTCATTCTGTTGTTTCATCTGTTCAGACTGTTTTTTAACAATTTCCTCCAATTTGTGTTTAGACTGTTGCTGTATCTGTTTAGTAGTATCCAATAATTCATTATCATACTTATGAAATAAAATTTCATCTATAAAACCATACAAACATTCTAACCTATCTATTGAGTTTCTTAATGAATTATAATTCTTTTTTATAAAATTATCAACATTTCCATTATTCTTATTATTACTAATACAAATATTATTTAAAGCCTTAGTAATACTGTCAACAATATTATTACATTCGTCTTTAAGTGTTATGGGGGTTACTAAGGTAAATCCATCTTCTGTAGTAGTAACTATTTCTATTTCGCCTAAGTTTCTTTTATGTTCGTTCATTTCACAGTCTTCTTCGCATACTTCGCAGTCTCCTATGCATACTTTGCGTATTATATTGTCTTCTTCGCATACTACGACTTCTTCGCATACTTCTATTTCACAGTCTTCTTCGCATACTACACATTCTTCTTCGCATACTTCTACTTCATAGTCTTCTTCGCATGAAACTCTCCCATATCGCTTATTTATTTCTGATATACCTTCATTATATTTTCTTATTAAAGCTTCAAGTTCATTCATCTTACATTTTCCTTTCAAGATATACATATGTATATCCTACCCAGTTTAATTTTAGCATATTATGCAACTAGGGTTTATATTGCTCATAGTTTACACACATAGAGCTTGGTGTTAAGAGACATTATAACATAAATGTCAGAAATTTATATAAAAGCCTTCGACCTTTCCAAAGCTTTTATTGCACATGACATAATCATCTCGGAACTTGATTTCAGTAAAATAAAATCATTGATTTTTCTTTCCGCCTCATTTATTGAATCCATATCAAAATCAAAGTAAACGTCTGTAAATTTCAGATTCAGAGAAGAAAAATCCATTTTATCATAATCTCTCAGCAAGACAACAGGATTTTTAAGTCCGATATATGTAATCCCCTTTACACTAAGGGGAATTTCAAATCTGCCCTCATACAGATATATAGTTTTTATCCCCTCATCAAGAATATCAAGTAAATCGTCCTGATTGAATGCTACAGAATCTACATTATCAATAATATTCTCATCATCTATAAATTTACGTAGCAATACTAATTTTTCTGTTCTTCTTTTGACTGTCCCTATATCAATTTCTATTGCATCTTCTGTATAAGGAACTTTCATAATATCATAAAGTTTCCTTCTGAGATTTTCATCGTCAGAAGTTAAAGCCTCTACTGCCATAGCCTCGTTATCATAGTAACGGTCTTTCAGCCATGTAACAAGCTTGCCGTTTGTGAAGTAACCCAGAACACTTTCAAGGTCGAAATTGTCTCTCAGTTCTTCTATAGTTCTTACACTTGTTTCCTTCATCTGTAACGGAAATCTTATTTTTTTCGCCATAATTTATCTCCTAAATCAATTTTTTGTCTAAAATTTAAACTCCAACTCAAATTAATATATCTGATTTTATTATACACTAAAAGCTATATTTTGTCAACCCTTTTAGTTGCTTTATTTTTTGAAAAAATTTTTTATAATAAAAGTAGTATTATGTTATAAATCGGAGGATTTTAAAGAATGAAAACAATAAACTACTGTGAAATGGGCAACAGAATCCGAAAACAGAGAGAACTTTTAGGGTATACAAGAGAACAATTAGCGGAAAAGCTTGAAGTTTCCACAAAATTCTGTTCTGATATTGAACTTGGTGTAAAGGGTGTCTCAATTCAGACACTTGCCAAACTTTCTGAACTTCTCTGCCTTCATACAGACTATATACTTTTTGGGGACGAAATTAATAATTCACCAGAACTGGAAATGCTCTCCATGCTCATTCAGAGATGCCCTGAAAAGTCCAGAAACGAATTGATTACCATTGTCAATGCATATATCAAAGCTGTTTCTGATGATTGACCGATGCCCGTATTTCTTCTTCTGAAAGGTGTGGATTCAAACCTAAAATTTTATAAATTTCAATCAAAGTAAAAGCATCTGTTTTCTGAATATGATGTATTTTTTCTGCTTTTTCGTTTTCGCCGATTTTTGTGAGCCAGATTTCAAGTCCTCCGCTTTCATAATAATATAGCAGTTCTTCCATGCTGAAACATTTCTTCAAATCTTCCAGACTGCACAGCTCCTCACCGTTCATAAACATACCTGTCACCTCCTGTGACTACATCATATCATAATCAAACCCAAGTTACAAGATAAAACAATTCAAGAAAAAAATTTATTTTTCTGTACTGTTTTATCTTGACAAACAAAAAAGCGTGTACTATTCACAGTACACGCCATATTTTTATATCAGATATTCAATAATATTCAGTATCTTGTCTCTTAGCTTATCTTCCGCACTATAATATATCTGAATTTCAGTCTCATCAAGTGTTTCATAATCTTTATAATTCAGAAGTGTTGGAAACGATTTTGCCATTACTGTCATGACTTTTCTTCTTAAATTCATTGGAATTGGTTCATTTGGTTCACAATTTTGATAATACCATTCACTGAGCGGACTAAGATTTGCAAAACAGTAATCTGAAAACGCAATATCAACTTCCGGAAAATCCTCATAATATCTGCGAAGATGTTCATACAGTTCCAAAGCCGACTGATAAGCATTGAAATTTCTTCCATTATCCTTATAGATATTATATTCCTGATATTTCAACACGCTTTTAATATTTGGGATATAATGTTCACGTTCTGTCATAAGAGTAGTCCTCCGACTTAAAATTGCAGAAATAATATATGGCTTTAATGACTGTAATTCTATATGACTGTTTACCTGATACATAAGCTCGCTGATATTTTCAGAATAAATTTTATTGTTTTTCCCTTTACTCAGAAAATCATGCTGTAAAGTCATATGCAAAATATCATCCAGTTCCTCTTCATATTCAGAAATATTATCACAAGGATTTTTTAGTATCTTAAAAATGTCCTGCAAACGTTTTTTCATGGCATACTGTTTATGTAGAAAAGCCATTAAATCATCTGAAAATCTTTTCTGTTCTGTCCAGTTCCGGATATCCTGCTCCTCTGTACGTTCATCAGCATTCAAATCCATCAACAACCCACGGTCTGTAACCACTGCACAATATATGCACTGTAAATCTTTATTTTCCGGATTTTCTTCTATCAGATTCATCAAATCCATACAGACAGAGGCAATATTGTCAGGACATATTTTATACTTGTCTAATAAATCAAAAAAGTCTTTTCGATATTCGCTTACTTTTTGCAAAGCTTCCTGAAAAGTCAGATGATGATTGTTTAGGAGTTCTTTTAAAGAGACATATTCATCTGCCTCTTTACAAATATATTTAAAAATTTCATATTCTACATCATAATTCATCATTCATTCTCCGTATAATATTCTGTTTTGTATGCTGATATGACCCAGACTGCATAAGTTCCATATCCTCCAGTACAGTCAGCATCAGTTCTTTCCATAGGTCATCACCGGCTTCTTTAGCAAGTTCCAGATTAATAATAACCTGCTCTGCTTCTGACAGTTCATAACCCTCTTGCTTCAATCTTTTAAAAGTTTTCTTCTGAATATACTTTTTATCATTCAAAGCTATCCCCTCTTTACTGATATACCATTATTATATCATATTTAATTGTCAAAATCAAGATTTTCATAAGTAAACAGACCAAAAGCTCATTTAAGAACTTTCAGTCTGTTTATGTATCTCATAACTGTATTTTTTTATTAATATACTCTTCAATTGACTGAGCAGGTACTTTGTATCTGTTTCCCTCTTTAAAACCTTTCAGGTATCCATCACGCAGTAATTTATAAAATGTGCTTCTGCCTATTTTAAGAATTTCCATAACTTCTTCACGGGTCAGGATTTCATTTCCTGTATATGTTTCTTTCATATTGTAATCCTCCTTTTATTTTCTGTCAATATATTTTTCTAAATCAACAGCTTTAATCTTAAATCTGAATCTTATCTTAACAGCAGCAAGTTCCTCTGAATGTATAAGCCTGTAAACTGTCTGTTCGCTTACACCTAATACCTTCGCTGTCTCCTGCACTGTTAGAAGAGATTTCATTTCTTCATAATGAAAATAATACATTATCATCACCTCCCCAATTATTACAGATATGTTGGAATTTTATTTCAATATTCAGTGATGTATTGTACTATATACAGCAATTAATATAAAATCTTCTGTGCTGTAGCTTTCACTATTGAATTAAAACAGATTTAAGCAAATTATTCTGATATTATGCTAAAAAAGAAACAGACCTTATTTATCAGAAAATCAAATAAAACAAATACTACTGATACAGCATAAATATTATTCTGCTATAATATAAAATTAATAATTATTTTCTGATAGTATATTATAAAAAAATAGTCTCTACAGCTTACGTACAGCCACAGCTGAGAAATCTGTATTTTGCTGAAATCAAATATAACTTCATTTCAGTCAGATTACACTTATATCTCATTTTTATTGATTTCATAGCTTTTATCCTTCTGAACCATGCTGCACAATCCAAGAATCGTCTCTTGTAACTTTCTTGAGATAGTCAAGAAAAGCATATATTTCTGCATAACTGCCACCAAACATTTTACCATTTATATAACTCACAGAATTCATTACAAAATGAGCATGATATACAGAAGCAATACCACCATATTTCTTTGAAGTTCTTTTTTCATGAATACACCATATAATCTGATATTCATTTGTAAAGTAATCAGCAATACTTCTGCATATATTTTCAGTATATACAAGGTCACTATAACGAGTAGTTCTTGAATTAAACGAAATCATAAAATGAAAAACAGGATTTCCGCTTGTCTTATTAAAATACTTTTTCACGAATAAAAACTGTTCATAAGCATAATTCTTATCAACATTATAACTATAAATTTTATCATAATCCGTATGCCCCTTAGTTACATAATTCAAAGCATAATACATATATTGTAAACCACTGTCAGTATTTCTTATTATTTTAAAGATTCCCATATATCATAACCCCTTTCTATAAAGACACTCATACTGTTTTCAAGTTTATTCAATTTTTCTTGTGGTGAAACAGGTATAAACAAGCCTTCAAATTCATCTGCTTTTTCTCTAAGCGTTTCTTTTTTTATGTAATCATTCTCATCAAGATTATCCGCAATATCCCTTACAATATTTATCATCTCCTGCATCTTAACAGCCATATGCGGTGTAACACTCTGACTGTTATATATGGCACAGTCAACCATATATTCACTGAATTTCATATTTTTCTGTTCAGCTTTTTCCATTATGATTCTTTCCTGATTAGGTGAAATCTTAATGGATTTCACTATTGATTTCTTTTCTTTTTCACTTTTCATTGTGAAAACCTCCTTACAGCAATTCCACTTTAGATTAATAATAGCCGCATGCAGAAAACCAATGGTC
>JAMPEF010000049.1 GCA_023665275.1 Alistipes senegalensis
AGGTATTCTGAATATGTCATAGATTTGATTGACACGGTCTTTGCCGTCCCATTTTACCGCTTTTATAGCACTCAAAATGGGATTGTATCTATTTCTTGTTGCGTATCGGGTTATGTAGTCCATTATAACTTGTTTTGTAACGTGGGTATATATCAATTTTAACTGGTCATGTAGGATTGTCGGCACGTTTTCTGCCAAATGCTCCTTGCTTTCGCTCTCATCAAATCCGAAAAACTCAAAATTATGGGTAATCTGATTGTATCTTATGGAATATCCTTGTTTTTCAAGAAATTCAGAAAATAATTCATAGGTAATAATTTGTCTTTTCTTGCTTGTGCTAACCTGTTGCGGTTCTGATGGCGATGACGGCTTAGAGGTAAAAATATACTCACTGCTATTCAGAATGCTTTCAATAAGCTGTACAGCCTTTTCAGAGCCTATGCACTCCACAATGTCGGATATATCCCCCTTAGGCTTTAAAGGCTCATAGAGTGCTTGTGATGGTACTAATTTGACGGAACGTGCCGTTTGAATGATACTCTCTGCAATATTTGTAGCATATTTCAAGCCGACTTCATCATTATCAGCAAGAATAATTACATCAAAGCCACTTAAACATTCAGTATAATCTTTTTTCCAGCGAGAACCAGCACCATTTGGACTTGTTGTTGCAATATATCCGAGTCTTTCCATTGTTTCAACGTCCTTTTCACCCTCAACAATAAACACAGGCTTTGTGTTATCAGTAAGATTATGAACGTGATATAAAGGCAATTGTAAGCCTTTAAGCCCACTGGCGAGTGTATTTCCTTCATAACGTTCCCAACGTGCCGTTTTAGAGCCATCAGGTTTTTTATAAATGGTCTTCACAGCTATCTTGTCATGGTTCATGTTCATGTACACGTGAGAACGCAGTTGAAGCAACGAATTTGAGTTGCTTGGAGTGTTTCCGTAGTTTGATGACGGCAGATTATATTTCTTTTCCAGTTCATTAACAATCTGTATAAAGTCATTGTCAAGTGACAGATTGTTCAGTTTTGCGTGCAACGTGAATATATCACCATATTCACCACAGGCAAAGCAATTGTAACTATGTGTATTAGAATAGTAGGTAAATGCTCCTGTACCGTTACGCCCTGTTCCACTGTTGCAGAATGGGCATATATACTGATTTTTTCCTTTTGATTTCGTTGTTATTTCCTGTATGTAGTCAATCAGGAATGGCTTTAACTGTTCTTTGTTGTCATTCAAAGTTTTATCTATCCTTTCTTTAATTTCAGTCCTCAGGCTGTTGACATTGGCGTTGATGTGGTCAACATTGGCGTTGATGTCGTCCAGTTTTTCAAAGATACGGCAGTCAATGCATTTCTGCTGTCTGTAATTATAACCGCCTGTTTTTCTGATTGTAGGTAGCACTTCGGAAGTTACCCACTGTCTGAATCTTGTTGCTTCTTTTTTGTCACTTCGCAGAATGACAGCATATAAACCGGATTCATTGATAAACCATGTTGCACCTTGACGGTGTAACTCTAACTTACACCGTTCATCATCGTATAACCTTTTTACAACGCTTCTTGAGTTTTTTAAACCTAAAGCATCACAAACATCTTTACAAACAAACCATGTTTCACCATTGATAACAATAGTTCTGATGCGTCCGAACTCTTCATGATTGAAAATTTGTACATCATTCATAATGTAATTGCTCCTTTTTTTAGATTTGAGCCAATAACAATTACAATACGGTTACAAAAGCAAAAAAAAAATTTTGCCATGCCTAAAAAAGACTTGACAAAATTAAATTCTTATGATATAATAAAATAGTCATAAGACATAGTAAGCCTTTTGTGTGTATTCAATTGTTAATCTGACAATTACTATTGTATCACATAAAAGGCTTTTTGTCAACCCTTTTTTTAACTTTTCCAGTAAAAAAAGCCTCTCCGCTTATGGAGAGGCTGAATGTTAATAAAATTCAATTGTCTCTATCATACTTCGCAACAATTCTTCATAATTAGTCGAAGTGTGAAAATATCCCCAGAAATCATCAGTCCAAAAATATATATCTCTTAAATGAATACTGTCATCACCCATAACCAAATATGACTGTCCATTTTCTGTAAAAATATCAACAACCCTGTAATCTTTGTAGTATTCCTTATAATCTTCACTGTTTGGGTCTGTATAAATTTTTACCATTTCTTCACCATATTTTTGCAATTCTGCTTGACCTTTTCTGCCTAATGAAGTTCCGCCAACTGTCAACCATATATTTGGAATAAAGTATTCGCTTTCATAGCTTAATTCATCGTCATTTTCAGACCATCCCCACTTTACATCAAATATTTTCCCGTTCAGTCTACTTTCTTCTTTCCAGTTGGAACAGGTAGCAACCTTTAAATAATCGCATTCCCAGTCCGAGTCAAGAGTAGTAAAATCTTTAACTTCAGTTGTAATTGAAATACTGCTTTCCGAAATTTCTGAGCTATCGGAACTACCGTTACTGTCACCGCACGATACAAAAGCCGTCAATGTAAGCAACACGCATATTATTGATAAATATTTTTTCATATACTCACTCCTTTTCTATAATGTTATAATAGAAAATATTATATCATTTTTGATAATAAATGTCAATATTTTACAAAAAATTTTATATAAATAAAAACTCCCCCGAAAACCATAAAAAGTCTTCGGGGAAATTTTTTATCGGGAAATAAACTGCTTAAACTGCTGGAATACTTGCCGTTCAAGTGGGTGCGAAAGGAACATATTACGCCTGTACAGTATTTCCATTCTCTCGGCTCTTCTTTGTGCTGCCGATATGGAAATATTGCACACTTCGGAAATATCTTTCGCAGTATGTAGATTCATTCCCCACAGAACACAGGCAGGTGCAAGAATATCTATGGCAAATCGTTCCGCCTGATATTCCTGTTCGTCGTCCGTTATGAACGTATGTCCTATTTTTCCTTTTTTTAACGTATGCCCTAATACTATGTGTCCTAATTCATGGGCAGTAGTGTAACGCATTACCGGTATTGTATCACGTTTCAACAGTATGTAAGTTGTACTCCCGTCTGTAATGGTTGCTCCACGTTCACTTGTCAATATCCCTTTGTCGATTCTTAAATTTATTCCCATATTTCCGCAGATTTTGTTAAGGTCAACCGGTAAACTATCAACCTTATGGTCAATTAAAAATCTCCATGAACTGTCTCTTGCTCCTTTGTAAATATTATAAAAATCATTAAACATAAAAAAATCACCTCTACTTTATTCTATTCATTTTTTGGTGATTTTTGTAAAATTATGTAAATATTAGTAAATTTTATAAAAAATCCCCTACTCAACAGTAGGGGATTTTATTTAATTTAGGTTTGGTGGTTCGTCATCATCTAAGGCATGGAGTTTTTTAACTTCTTCGTCTGATAGGATTGTTCTCTTTCCATTTCTTGCGACTTTATCGAAGGGCTGAGGACTTTGAGAAATATGAATGTCATGGTGTTGTGATACTTCTTGTTGCTTTGCTTCTTTCTGCTCTACTATTTTTGCAATAGATTCAACGAATTTTGTGCGCTTGCTCGGACTGATTGCAATATACGTCTGTACAAGCAATTTATCCAGTTCAGTTAATTTAAACTCTTGTGCAAGTTGTGTCATTATATCAGGGGGCATTGGCTTTTCGATACCAAGAAGATATTCGACCGATACACCATAAAATTGTGAAAGTTTAATTAAAGCATCAATTGTTGGGTCAGCATCGCCATGTTCATATTTTAAATATGCTTGTTGAGAAATGTCTAAAATATCAGCAACAGTGGATTGCTTTATATTTCTATTTTTTCTTAGGCTGAGTAAAATATCTCCTCGTTTTTGCATTGCCTCTTTATCTTTAGTTACCTTTGGCATACATTTACCTCCTCTTTATTTAATTATATCCCTAAAAGTTTATTTGTCAATATAAATTGTGAAAAAATTAAATAAATTCTCTAAAAGTTGTAAAAACACATAATTCACAACTTTATTTTTATATAAATCTCTAAAAGTTGTATTTTACCATTGACAAAAACAATTTTTTGTGATATGATAATAATCACAGAAAGGGCAACAGCTCGAAGCTGAATAAACAGAAAAGAGGTGATTATATGTCAAAAGAAAAGCGTTTATATGTTATGCTAAGTGAAAGTGGTCTTGTAAAAATTGGTGTGTCTCAAAATATAATTTTGAGAGCACAATGCCTTGCATCTAAACCAACAAATCAAAAAATCATCAAAATTGCTTTTACACCATTAATGCCGGACGAAAAAGCATTAATGTATGAATCAGCATTACTGGGGCATTATCGAAAATATTTGATAGACGATAGTGAATGGTGTACATCAAAATTTGAAACAGTATGTCAAACGCTTAAATTTTACACAGAAATGGATATACAAGTCATTTCGTTTGCAGATACATTGAATGCCTGTTCAAATATACAAGCCCTTATGGACGATTTTATGAGAACAGAAGGCTATTGCATGAGATTAACTCATAAAAAGCAAAATCTTTATTTAAAAATTGTAGGCGATACTTGTACACTAACACGCAGAGTTATAGAAGGCAGAAAGGATGTATGCATACTTACTGTTAAAGAAATGTTTGCATATGTTATCGAAAACGATTTCAAGTTAGTAAAAAAACTTTAAAGGCTTCTGAACGGTTGAGCCTAAATCAGCCGTATCCCACAGCAAGGGTAACAGCACAAAGCTGAAAGAATTTTGAAAATTGAAAGGAATGATTTCATGTACGAACTTAAACCCATGAACTTCAATGGCATTAAAGCCGTTGACAGCAGACAGGTTGCAGAAGCAGTCGGAAAGAATCACTTTGATTTACTCCGTGATGTTCGCAAATACTGTGATTATTTAGGAGAAAGCAAAATTGCTTGCACCGATTTCTTTATCGAAAGCACCTACACAACGGAGCAAAACAAGGAAATGCCCTGTTACCTCTGCACAAGAAAAGGCTGTGAAATGATAGCCAACAAACTCACCAGACAGAAAGGTGTTGTTTTTACAGCACTCTACATCAATGCTTTTCACACAATGGAAAGTTACATCAAGCAGGACAGCTACATGATTGACGACCCAGTAAAGCGTGCTGAACGCTGGATTGAGGAGCAGAAAGAAAAACAGCAGTTAATAACTACTGTTGCCGTTCAGGAACAACAGATAAACGAACTCAAGCCAAAGGCAAGCTACTATGATGTAGTGCTGAACTGTCCGGACTTGCTTACGATTTCGGCAATCGCTAAAGACTATGGCAAGTCTGCAAAGTGGCTGAATGCTTATCTTCATGAACACGGCGTACAGTACAAGCAGGGTGATATATGGCTTCTGTACCAGAAGTACGCACAAAGAGGTTACACCAGTACTAAAACGCACTCACTCAATGGGCGTGACGGATTACAGCACGCTAAAATACATACGTACTGGACACAGAAAGGCAGATTGTTTATTTATGATTTGCTGAAATCGGACGGTATCTATCCAACCGTTGAGGCTTGTTGAAACAAAGATGACAGAAAGGAGGTGACTTTATGGCATCAAGCGAAAAAATCATAAAGCTTGTTGAAACTATATCTGATACTAATATCAATGTAGAAGAATTTGCAACATTATTATCACTTATGGGCAAACTCGACTCTTGTGACATAGTAAAGGTGGTATGGTCAGCTATCGGTACGGCTAATGCTTTAAGCTCAATAAAAAACGGAAGGAATGATTAAAATGACATTCGGACAGAAAATGAAAATCCGCCGTCAAGAACTCGGCTATACACAGATAGAACTTGCAAAGCGTGTACATACTACACAGCCGTATATCTCACGTCTGGAAAAGGGCAGTTTCAACCCGTCAATGAACATGATTGCAAAAATATCAACTGCACTGGATATCAGCGTTGATTATCTGTTGTTTGACGTCCAAAAAGCAGTATAAAGAAACCGACGGGTCTGAAAAGAGGTGAAAATTTGAAAATAGTGTTGAATATCAGCGAACTTTATCGGCTTATGAAATCAAAAGGGCTGGAAACGGTTCGGGAGTTAAGCAGGGCAAGCGGTATAGACTGTGGTATTCTGTATGGTGCTTTCGACAGGGGCGTTGTCTCAAAAGAGACTTACTGGAGACTTGCCGGCTTTTTCGGCTGTCACGTTGAAGATTTGCAGATACCAGATTATTTAAAATAAAAAGGAGGAAGATTTCTATGGTTGATATTGAAAAAATAATCAGTCCTGAACAGATTGATGGCGATAAAAGGGAACTTGTAAACATCATCGGGCTTGATGCTTACAAAAAACTTGTACAGCATTATGGTGGAAGTTACATCTACATCAACAAGCCTGATACGGTTACCCGAAAAGAACGTAACACCGAAATCCGTAAGAAATTCAATGGTTCAAATTATTGTCAGCTTGCTCAGGAATACCAGTTGACTGAAAATAGAATCAGGTCTATTTTAAAGGAAGTGAAATAATTGTACATTGAAACGCTGTACGCCAAAAGCCTTGATGAACTTGACCGACTTGTTGACGAGTTCACAACAGGCAGAATTACATATGACGTGAATTATCAGCACGTCGGTATAAGCTGGCAGGCAGATATATTTTATGACAATATTATAGAAAACAAGGAGGAAGAACAATGGCTTTTCAGAAAGTAACAAGAGAAAAATCTAAACTCAGGCTTGCACTTGCAGGACCATCAGGTGCAGGAAAAACCCTGTCAGCACTGTTGCTGGCATACGGCATCACAAACGACTGGTCAAGAATCGCTCTCATTGACACAGAACACGGCAGAGCAAAATTTTATGCTAACCGTTCGGACTTCGGGACGGGTGAATTTCTGTATCAGGAAATGTCTGCTCCGTACTCTCCGGACAAGTATATTTCCATGGTAAATGAGGGTGCGGAGGCTGTCGGTGCTGATGGTGTTGTTATCGTCGACAGCTTCAGTCATGCTTGGGACAACGAAGGCGGTGTGCTTGACATCAAGGAAAAAATCGCCGAACAACCGAAGAAAAATGACTACTCCGCATGGGCAGATGCAGGGAAAATTCAGAATAATCTTGTCAATTCTGTTTTGTCGGCAAACTGTCACACAATCGTGACCATGAGGGCAAAAATGGCTTACGCTATGGAGCAGAACGACAAGGGTAAAAACGTCCCCGTGAAAATCGGGCTTGCACCAGTACAGCGTGAAAATACCGAATATGAATTTGACATTGTGCTGAATATCGCAAGAAATCACATCGCAAGTGCCTCAAAAGATACTACTTTCCTTGACAAATGGTCGGGCGTGATTACGTCGGAACTCGGAAAAAGTCTGAAAGAATGGCTTGATGACGGCATTGAACCTGAAATCTGCGAGGTCTGCAAACAGAAGATTTTCCCGACCAGACAGAAAACTGTTCAGGAAATTGTCGACGGAAGTCTGAAGAATTACGGTAAAAAAATGTGCTGGGCTTGCGTGATGCAGGAGTTTAAACGCAGAAAGGAGTCGGAAGTAAATGGCACTGAGGGCGTATCAGGAAGCACTGGTGCAGAAAGTACATGACACTTTCCGGCGTGGAATAAAGTCGGCGTGTATCGTTCTGCCGTGCGGTGGCGGAAAGTCTGTAATCGTCTCTGAAATTGCAAAACGGACTACTGAAAAACTCAACCATGTTCTGTTTTTAGTCCATAGAATCGAGCTTTGCGAGCAGATAGAACGGACTTTCAGGGCATGGGGCGTTGATTTGGCTTTCTGCTCGATTATGATGGTTCAGACGGCTTGCCGAAGACTGAAAAAAATTCCCGCTCCCGTCCTGATTATAACCGACGAGAGCCACCATAGCAAAAGCGAAAGTTACCGGAAAATCTATGATTTTTTTCCGGAGGCGTACCGCATCGGAGTGACTGCAACGCCTGTCAGGCTTGACGGCAGTGGACTTGGTGACGTTTATCAGACTTTGATTGAGGGCGTATCGGCTAAATGGCTTATTGAAAATAACTTCCTGTCACCATACACGTACTATGCCCCGACAGTTGCAGACCTGAACGGAATAAAAATCCAACATGGTGAGTTTGAAACGAAGTCAGCGGAAAACGTCCTTTTTAACCGTACTGTATTCGGCAATGTCATAAGTCATTACCGGAAACTTGCGGACGGCAAACAGGCAATTTGTTACTGTGTTTCAATCAAACATTCAGAAGCTATGGCGGAAGAATTTCAGACTAATGGAATTTCGGCGGTACATATTGACGGCACAACTCCTAAAGCCGAAAGACAGCGTATTATTGAGGATTTCCGGAACGGTAAAATTAAAATTCTATGCAATGTTGACCTGATTTCAGAGGGCTTTGACGTTCCGGACTGTGAGTGTGCAATTCTCCTCAGACCGACTAAAAGTTTAACGCTTTACATTCAGCAGTCAATGCGGTGTATGCGTTATAAGCCCAGAAAATCAGCAATAATCATTGACCATGTCGGAAATTATGCCCGTTTCGGAATGCCCGACGCTGACCGTCAATGGACTCTTGAGAGCAAGTCGAAAAAAGCCCATAATCAAGCTGAAAATCAAGTAAAAGTGATTCAGTGTCCGGAATGTTTCTATACTTTCCAGCCGGAAGATGATGTGAAAATCTGTCCGGAGTGCGGATATGCTTTCCCGAAAAAAGAACGTACACTCGATATTGAAGACAGTACGGAACTAAGGAACGTTACCGGCTTTATGCTGAAATATGATGATTCGCCTGACCAATGCAGAAATATACACGATTTACAGAAATATGCAAAAAATCATGGTTATAAATCTGGTTGGTGCTGGTATCAGGCGAGGCAGAGAGGTTGGATAAAATGACGGAAGAACACAGAATACAGAACGAAATACGGCTTGCTCTTGCTGATACGTGCGTGATTTTTCGTGGGAATGTCGGTGCAGGTTGTACAAAAGACGGACGATATTTTAGTACAGGTTTACCAAAGGGATTCAGCGATTTATTCGGTTTTCGGAAATCCGACGGAAAAGCAGTTTTTATCGAAGTCAAGACACCAAAAGGCAAACCGTCAGCAGAACAGAAAAAATTCCTCGAAACCATGTGGAAATACGGCGTTATTGCCGGAATTTGCAGAAGTTCTGAGGACGCAATAAATTTAATTAACGGAGGTAAATGAAATGGGATTTTCAACTAATTACGAAGACGTACAGGACTTTGACCTTATCCCGAAAGGTGAATACGAGGTCATCATTACAAAAATCGAGGAACGCACCACTCAGAACGGTGCAACAGGTCTGAACTTTGCTCTCACCATCAGAAACGATGTCGAGCAGAAGTGCAAGAACCGTTGTATTTTCCATACACTGTGGAAACGTCGTGAACCGACTCAAGCGGATATGCAGGTGCAGGGGTACAGTTTCAAGCAGATTATGCAGTTGGCTAAGGCTGTCAGACTTCCGTCCGGAAAGAGCTATGAAACCGTCTATAGTCTTTGCGACGAACTCAGCGGAAAAATCATGCGTGTGACTGTCGGTCATCGTGAGTATAATGACAAGACTTACGAAGAAGTCAAGTATATGAATGAATCACAGTTTTCCGAATGCAGGCATACTTTAAAGACTGCTGTTACGAGTGATACCGTTGCACAGCGTCCGGCAGAGACGTTCACCAATGCCAGAAATATCAGCGACTATGAAGAAATTTTCAGCGATGGTGACTTGCCGTTCTGATTCAATGAAGACTATGTAAAAAAATCACAGAAGGACGGAAAACTGTCCTTCTGTGAACGTTTTGAAAGGAAATTAGTATGTATGAAAAAATTCCTGATGAGTTAAAAAGATGTCCGCAGTGGGTGTGTTGGCGGTCTGAACCTGACCCGAAAAGCCATAGCGGAATAAAGAAAATACCTATCAATCCAAAAACCGGCGGACAAGCAATGTCCAATAATCCGGAGACATGGAGCGATTTTGAAACCGCTGTGAGAGTTTCAAGAAATTATTCCGGTATCGGTTTTATGTTTTCCGGAAGTGGTTATTTCGGTGTGGACTTGGACGACTGTCTGCCCGAAATAGACGGCTTTTACAGAGGTGAAAAAAATTTTGTATCTGACTTTGTGGACGGTCTTAAAAGCTATACCGAGCTGTCGCAATCGTGCCACGGACTTCACATAATCTGCCGTGGAAGTCTGCCTGAAGGTGCAAGACGTAAGGGCAAGTTTGAGATGTACGACAAGGGACGCTATTTTATCATGACTGGCAATCCTCTTGACCCTGATGACGTTCTGCCGGTTGCAGATTGTACCGAAAGTGTAAAAATGCTCCATAAAAAATATCTCTCTGCCGATAAACCGAAAAAATCTGTATCTGTTCCGGCTGTCAGTATGCCAGAAATTCCGGTAAATATGTCGGTTTCGGAGATTATTGAAAAAGCATTTGCATCAAAATCCGGCGAGAAATTCAGAAGACTGTATAACGGCGATTTTTCGGATTATCCGTCACAGTCTGAGGCAGACATGGCTTTCTGTAATATGCTGGCATTCTGGTGCGGACGTGATACCACAAAAATGGACGACATATTCAGACAATCCGGTCTTATGCGTGACAAGTGGGACAGAAAACAGTCGGGCAGTACATACGGTAAACTTATGTTGAAAAAAGCTGTTGAAAACTGTCAAGAAGTCTATAATGCGCAGAAAACGGGCAATTATTCAATTTCTTTTGGTGGTACTCCAGTGAATATGCATTCTCTTGACGATACCGGAAATGCCCAAAGAATGTATGACCTTTGCGGTGACATGATGAGGTACTGCTATACCGACAGACGTTGGCTCTGCTACAGTGCCGGAAAATGGCAATATGACACTAAAGGCAGTGTGTTTGTGTGGGCGGACAAAGTCCTTGAAAGCATGAAATCCGAGCTGAAATTATGGGCGGAGTATCAGAACGGCGAAATGTTGCCGGACTATCAGAAACATATGAAGAAAAGCCGTTCCAATAACTCTAAAAGAGCTATGGTAAAGGAAATGGAACATCTTGTAGCAGTAAGTCCGAACGAACTTGACGCAGATAAATTTCTTGTGAACGTTAAAAACGGCGTACTCAATTTGAACGACTTTTCCGTAGCATCACATAAGCCTGACTTCCTGATGACACGAATGCTGGGTACTTCAATGCCGAAAAGCCCGAAAAGACCTGAAAAATGGCTTTCATTTCTTGACCAAATATTCAGTGGTGACAAAGAGTTAATCCGCTATATTCAAAAAGCACTCGGTTACTCGCTGTCAGGTGATACATCGGAACAGTGTGCATTTTTCCTCTATGGTACGGGAAGAAATGGTAAATCAACGTTTCTTGAAGTCGTCCGGAAAATCATGGGAGACTATGCGACGAACATTCAGCCGGAAAGCATCATGGTTAAAGCGAGTACAAACACTGCAAACAGTGACATTGCACGTCTAAAAGGTGCGAGGCTTGTAACGTCGGTTGAGCCAAACGAGGGAATGAGGCTTAATGAGGGACTTTTAAAGCAGCTGACCGGCGATGACATGATAACTGCACGTAAACTTTACGGTGATGAATTTGAATTCCGACCGGAGTTCAAGTTGTGGATGGCGACCAACCATAAGCCTACCATTCGTGGCACTGACTTAGGCATATGGCGACGTATACATATAATTCCGTTCTGCGTGACTATTCCGGAAGAAGTCGTTGACAAAAATCTGTCTCAAAAGCTTATGCGGGAGCTTCCGGATATTCTTGCGTGGATAGTCGATGGCTATAAGCTTTGGAAAATGGAGGGTCTCCGTAAGCCGAAAGTCATTGAAGATGCTGTAGAGGAGTACCGTAACGAAATGGACGTAATATCGGCGTTTCTTGCCTCGGATTATGTCGTGCAGGGCGGTGAAGTCAAGGCTCAGGCACTTTATGCGGTTTACTGTCAGTGGTGTAGTGAAAGCAATGAGTATAAAATGTCAAGTACTAAATTCGGGCGTGAAATAGCCAAACGTTACAATAAAGTACGTAAAAATTCCGGTTTTTTCTATGATGGAATTTCAATTGATAATATTTCAATCGGATAAGTCCAGTGTATAGTTAGTGTATAGTGTGTATGGTTTGTATCTATTTTCATAAACCTTTATAACTTTTTTTATACGAAAGGAATTTATAATAGATTGCAAACTATACACTGTGGAAAAAGCAAAATATAAAATTATATCTATATATAGGCAAAAAAATGTAGTGTATAGTTTTATGCGACTATACACGAAAGGAGTGATATTTTGAAAAATAAATTTGACTTTAGTAATCCAGAAGATTTCCGCCGTGCCGAACGTCTTACATATGACGGCACTCTTGATTACTCAGACTTTTCACCACCGGAATATAAATATTTTTCTGAACTCCGGAAAATATACCATGCTTTCAAGTTTGAGGAGCTGTCTCAGGAAGAGGCGGAACGTCAGAAAAAATCCCTGTTGATAGACTACCGGAAATATCTTGAGAATTTCGATTATTGCCGTAGTGTATGGAAAAAATATCAGGATAATATCAAAGTTTCTGAAATGCTGAAAACCGATATTCAGAAGTCGCATGATATGTACGATATTGCAGTGATGGCTGTCCGTGCCGTCGGTCTGATGACGCACGATGATAGCTTTATAAAAACCAATCTCGCAAAACTGGAGGCTTTGAAATGACACCAAAAGAATATCTTAATCAGGCATATCAGATTGACCAGAGAATCAACAGCAAGCTGATACAGGTAGAATCCTTAAGAAGTCTTGCAACAAGAGTCACCTCTGTATTCAGCGATATGCCTCACAGCAGTACACCTGATAATCGTCGTCTTGAAAAAACAATGGACAAGATTATAGATTTGAAAAATGAAATCCTTGATGATACTGATGAACTTGTTGACCTTAAACGCAACATTACTCAGACCATAAACGCAATACCGGACCTTAGACAACGTACAATTCTTGAAAAGCGATATCTTAGTTTCGAGGCATGGGAAAAGATAGCTGTTGAACTGTCACTTGATTTGAGCTGGGTTCACAGACTTCATAACCGTGCATTGTCCGAAATGCAAAAAATTTTTGAAAAAGCCACTAAAAGCCATTGAAAACCACTGCCAAGTGTGATATAATATATAATAGCAAACAATACAAAAAAGCCTTTGCGGTAAATCCGTGAGGGCTTTTCTTGTGTCCGGAGGTGATTTCATGCCACACAAGGCACTCAGACCGTGCAGACATTCAGGCTGTCCGAACCTTACAGACGGGCTTTACTGTACAGAACACAAAATAGACATACCAAAAAAGAAGTTTGTCCGTG
>JAMPEF010000004.1 GCA_023665275.1 Alistipes senegalensis
ATATTTTTATTATATCACATTTGCGTTCTTTTGTAAAGTAGGTTTACTATATTATTCATTTCAGCCTTTTTAAACTGTTCGTTGAAATTATATTTAATTGATATTTTCTCAGCCGTTTTTAAAAGTTCGTCCAAATCACAATCCCATTTTTTAGCATTATGATTTTCTTTAAACTTTTCAAATTTTTCTCTTGTCATAATAAACTCCTTTCAGATATAATGTATCAGTTATCCAAGCATTTTGTTAAAGCCTTCCATAGCGGTACGCCCGTACTCCTCAATATCTCCTTCAAAATTAATTATCATCAAGCCTTTTTCAGTAAGCAGAATTTCATCACACCAATAACCATATGCACCGATACAGACAGTATTTTCACCGTATTTTTCTGCAATATCAATAATTTTTTCATCTGATAAATTCCTGAGTTTATCATGAAAAATATTAATAAAAAAAACAGGTTTGTCCTCATTGTGTTTAGAAGTTCTTTTATCGCTTATATCAAACCAATAATTATCATTCTTATCCTTAAAAAAATTATCCAGACCTCCAAATTCTTCAATAAAACGTTTTTGTGGTTCAGTAAGGAAAACGCCGTCTTTTTCGCACTCCCTGACAAGTCCGGAAATATCAATTTTTCTGCCCTCATACCAGCCGACTTTTTTTAACTGCTTATAAGTATTTTCTGAAATAGGTGCATGATAGTCATATTCAACGGTAGTTATATAGTCAAGAAAATCCGGTGTATTGTCTGCAATTTTTTTCCGTTCGTAATTATAGAAAGAACCGTCTTCCAACATATAGAGACGTTCAATATCTCCGCTTGAATTTTCAAAATGTCCGATATGAAAGGCAATCTGTTTAAGGTCTTTCCAGTAGTCACACCATTGAAAAGGGCTACAGTCAAACGTTATAACATCTCCTGACTTTTTTTCAGTACGTCTGAAAGAAAAACTTCCGAAATCCCTGAAGAACTCAATAATATTATTCATATCAGCCTTTTTAAATTGTTCGTTGAAATTATCCCTGATTGATTTTTCTTCAGCTTCTTTTAAAAGTTTGTCCAAATCTATATCCCACACATAAAGTGCATGGTTTTTCTTGAAATCATTAAATTCTTCTCTTGTCATAATAAACTCCTTTCAGATTAAAATAATCCGGCAATAAACGCCGTTGCGGTTGCGGAAAGTGCCACAACTATAAGTGGTAAATTAAAATAAGACAACACAAAAGCCGTAAGCGTTCCGACTACAGCAGTGACAATATTTCCGGTACTGTAAAATATAGCCGGAATTGTCATGGCACTCAGAACCGCATAAGGTATGTAATATAAAAAACTCCTGAAAAAACGTGATTTTATTTTTTTCCGGAAAAATGCAAACGGAATCATTCGTATTAAGTAAGTGATAACTGCCATGACAGTTATATATAAAGTTATAGTCATTCGTTTTCCTCCCCGACAGGAAATAATATCGCACCTATAACTGAGGCAATAACCGCACTTATAATTACTGCAAATCCCGATGATACAGCGGTTACTAAATATTTAAACAGAACGCTTATCAATGCCGAAACAATCACCACAACAAGTACGCTTTTCTGTTTGCGTGACGGCGGAATTATTACAGCCATGAACATTCCATAAAGCACAATTCCAAGAGCATTTGAAATACTTTCCGGCAAAAGCTGTCCGGCGGTTGCACCGAGAGCAGTTCCTGTGACCCACCCGACAGCAGATATTAAAATCATTCCATACATATAAGCCGGTGTGAGTTTCTGTTTTTGGGCGGAACATACTGCAAAAATTTCGTCTGTTATGCCGTATGACGCTATAAGTCGGTGTGGAAATGTAAATTTCCCATCCAATTTCTGTGACAGCGATAATGCCATAAGTGAATATCTTATATTTATAGTAAGCTGTACAAGTATCATTTCAATGATAGTTCCACCGACGGCTATTATATCAACTCCTGCGGCTTGTCCGGCTGATGTGAGATTTGTTGCCGATATAAGTGACGACGCTAATACAGAAAGTCCTGCACTTACTGCCTTTATTCCGAACCCGAAAGATACCGACAAATATCCTAATGAAATTGGTATACCATGCGACATACCTCGTAAAAAATCTGATTTCAAAAAAATTCTCCTTTTCTTTAAACTGACAAGGAAAATTATAACATATTATTCTGTTTCAGTCAAGAATAGGCATTATGCACAAAAACATATCAATATTTTGTACATTCGTTTTTTTAGAACATATTGACATTTTTGTAAAAATATGCTATACTTATAGTAACAAGGAACATATAATATAATAATTATATATTTTTTGTAAAATATAATAATTTAAGGAGAAGTTTATTATGAAACTCAAAAGAAAATTAGCGTCTTTTGTTGTTGCCGGAATAATGGCAGTTATGTCATGCAGTTCTTTAACATCTTCAGCATATAACTATGACGCTAACGGCGACGGTAAGGAAAATATATCTGATGCTGTGTATATAATGCAGTATCTCTGTGGTTGTTTCGAGCCGACACATCCGGAATTTTGTGATATCGACGGAAACGGTGTTATCAGCCCTATGGACGCATATATAATACAGCTCCATGTCATTGGCTTACTGGAGGTGAATGACGTTGAGTAAAATAACAGCTCTTAAGTTCAGAAAATGTGTAGCCACATTCATGGCAACACTTATGACGACTTTATCACTTTCCTATACACAGAGCAATCAGGTTGATGCTATAAAAACACCAGAGATAAGAACTTACTGGAGACATAATTATAGTGACAGTGATTTAACATTACATGACGACTACACATTAATAGTAGATGGTAAATCTAATGCAAGAACAATTTTTGGTGATAATGATATGGTCAGAGATACAGATTCTGCTGTTGTAAGAATTGATGGTCCTGGCGGAACAGGTTTTATTGTTGGTGACCACACAATTGCCACTGCTGCTCACTGTGTATATAGTCGAGATAAAGATGAGTTTTTGAAATTTAAAATATCAATTATAGATGCAAATAATAATGTTATAAAAACCATATCACCTCATTATGTGCATATAAACAAAAATTATGAAACGGCTAGGAAAGATAATGCTTCTCCATATGATTATGCAATGATTTATGTAGATGAAGACTTAAGTCAGTATGGAAAATTTAATTTAGGTCTTGCACTTGATAGCTATGCTGATAAAAAAGGTTCTGTTATTGTTTCAGGATTTCCACAGGAATATCCTGAAGGTTATGAAAATGCAAGTTGGGGAATAAGATTTAAAGCAGCAGGAAATATTACAGGTAAAACTTCTGATGCCTTTCAATATAACGCAGATACAGCTGGCGGATGCAGCGGTGGTCCTGTATATATCGAAGAAGGAATAACTGTCAATGGTAAATTAGAGGAATACAAAACAGTAATTGCAATTAATAAAGCTAGTGGAAATTGGGGTGCTAGAATGACAGCAGAATTATTAAAATTTTATGGGGATAACCCATATAAAACGGAGTAAGGTGGTGTTTTTATGAATAAAAAACTAAAAAAGATGTTAGCTGCGGTTTCGGCGATGGCTATTTGTGCAACATCTGTTATTTCAATGGGTGTGGGTGCAATAGCCGTATTTAAAGATAGAGAAGTAAGACCTGAAACAACTTCTTTTTCTGCATCAATGTATGAAAAAGATGTTAAATTTCATTTATGGCAGAAAGCAACGGATTACTTTGATGATGAAGATATAAAAATATATGTTTCTGATATATTGGAAAACTACAAAGGGGAAAAATATAATTATATGTTAATATCCAATCATGTTCACTATGGTACAATGGATTATTGTAGTGTAGGATTGCTTAATGGTTTTTTCTTTGCATTTGATAACATAGAAGATTTAACAAGTTTCAAGGAATATCTGAAAGATAATAAGATAGCATATTTAAAATCAAGTTTCGGTGAAAATACGGTTTATATTGATTATACCGCCTATATAGATGATGAATATTTTGACACCTTGCAAAAAATAAAAGATGATACAGGAATTGAAGCTACTTGGTGGGGTAATGAAGCATCAGTACAGGTAACAGAAGCAGAAAATCCACTCCCTGAACCCACCCTCTTAGGAGACGCCAACGAAGACGGCAAAGTGACTATAGCAGATGCCGTATTGATAATGCAGGCGCTCTCCAACCCTGACGACTTCAAACTTACACCACAGGGTATGGCTAACGCTGATATAGTCGGCGACGGCGATGGAGTAACAGTTGCAGACGCTCTTAGAATACAGGAAATGGAAATCAATATGTAATTATAAAAACAGGGACGTACTTTCAAGGGTACGTCCTAAAAAAAAGGCGGTGTTTTTATGAATAAAAAATTAAAAAAAATGTTAGCTACCATTTCTGCTATAGCTATGTGTGCTGTATCAGTTCCGACTATTTCGGCTTCAGCAGTACCTGTTAACCTTATTGGAAGAGTTAATGAATATACTACTTCTTTTACTGTAAATAGAGAATATGGCGAAATAAAGTATAATTTTTGGCAGGCTGGAACAGATTTTTTAGGTCATTCATATGACAGGATTTTCATTTCAGAAGAACCAATAAAATATACAGACTACGAAACCGGTGAAGAAAAATCATACTATGGTACTATGTTATACCATCAATATAATAACGGAGCATTCAGTGAAGTTGTTCCGTTTTGGCGTGCAGATTCATTCAATTCCTTTTCTTCCACGGAAGGCGACGTAAATGATGGCAAAATAGAGTTGATAGCGGAATATCTGTCAAAAAACTCTATACCATATACTATCGATGAAAGTATTTATTTTACCAATATTACTTTTGATAACGAAAACATGAATTTTGATGAAACAGCTGAACTTGCAACTGAAATAAGAAAGCATGTCAATTGGAGTTTTGACGGTATGGTATTACCAGATTTTGCTAATGTAATAATAACAGATATAGAAAACACCCTCCCTGAACCAACCCTCCTCGGCGACGCCAACGAAGACGGCAAAGTGACTATATCCGATGCCGTATTGATAATGCAGGCGCTCTCCAACCCGGACGATTTCTGGCTTACACCTCAGGGTGCGGCTAACGCTGATATGGTCGGCGACGGCGACGGTGTAACGGTCATGGACGCCCTCAGAATACAGGAAATGGAAATCAATATGTAATTATAAAAAACAGGGACGTACTTTCAAGGGTACGTCCTAAAAAAAAGGCGGTGTTTTTATGAATAAAAAATTAAAAAAAATGTTAGCTACCATTTCTGCTATAGCTATGTGTGCTGTATCAGTTCCGACTATTTCGGCTTCAGCAGTACCTGTTAACCTTATTGGAAGAGTTAATGAATATACTACTTCTTTTACTGTAGATGATTATGAACA
The DNA here is from genome assembly GCA_023665275.1 of Alistipes senegalensis. Lineage (GTDB taxonomy): Bacteria > Bacillota > Clostridia > Oscillospirales > Ruminococcaceae > Ruminococcus. The sequence goes on from JAMPEF010000004.1 coordinate 5,398, forward strand.
TGGCGAAATAAAGTATAGTTTCTGGCAGGCAGGAACGGATTTTTTGGGTCGTGAACATGACAGAGTTTTTATTTCAGAACCAATAAAAGATATAGATTATGAAACCGGTGAAGAAAAAATATACTCTAGAACTATTTTATATCATCAATATTATACCGGAGTATACACTTATGATGAAGTCGTTCCATTTCGGAGAGCAGATTCATTCAATTTCTTTTCTGCCGAAAAAGGTGGTGTAAATGACGGTAAAATTGAGTTAATAGCGGAATATCTGTCAGAAAACTCCATACCATATACTATTAATGAATATACTAACCGTACTAATATTACTTTTGACAACGAAAATATGAATTTTGATGAAACAGCTGAACTGGCAACTGAAATAAGAAAGTACGTCAACTGGAGTTTTGACGATATGGTATTACCAGATTTTGCTGATATAATAATAACAGACATAGAAAACACCCTCCCTGAACCCACCCTCTTAGGCGACGCCAACGAGGACGGCACAGTGACTATAGCAGATGCCGTATTGATAATGCAGGCGCTCTCAAACCCTGATGATTTCCAGCTTACACCTCAGGGTGCGGCTAACGCTGATATAGTCGGCGACGGTGATGGAGTAACAGTTGCAGACGCTCTCAGAATACAGGAAATGGAAATCAATATGTAATTATAAAAACAGGGACGTACTTTCAAGGGTACGTCCTAAAAAAAAAAGGCGGTGTTTTTATGAAAAAAAAAATAAAAAAGATGTTAGCTGCGGTTTCGGCGATGGCTATTTGTGCAACATCTGTTATTTCAATGGGTGTGGGTGCAATAGCCGTATTTAAAGATAGAGAAGTAAGACCTGAAACAACTTCTTTTTCTGCATCAATGTATGAAAAAGATGTTAAATTTCATTTATGGCAGAAAGCAACAGATTACTTTGATGATGAAGATGTAAAAATATACATTTCTGATACACTTTCAGATGACTACTGCAAAGAATACACATATCAAATGATATCTACTCATGTTCACTATTATGATACCATTGCTGAAAAATGGATTGACTATTGCAGTGTATTATTACTTGGCGATGGTGGTCGCTTTGCATTTGATAACAACGAAGATTTCATAAATTTTAAAAAATATCTTTCAGATAATAATATAGCATATGTACTCTATGAGTCTGATGAAAATGCACTCTATCTTACACACGATGTAAATAATGATGAATATTTTGACATCTTGCAGAAAATAAAAGATGATACAGGACTTGAGACTATCTTTATGAATCCTGAAGCTTTAGTACAGGTAACAGAAACAGAAAACACCCTCCCTGAACCCACCCTTTTAGGCGACGCCAACGAGGACGGCACAGTGACTATAGCAGATGCCGTATTGATAATGCAGGCGCTCTCAAACCCTGATGATTTCCAGCTTACACCTCAGGGTGCGGCTAACGCTGATATAGTCGGCGACGGAGTAACAGTTGCAGACGCTCTCAGAATACAGGAAATGGAAATAAATATGTAATACAGCATCTCCCCTACCTATTCAGGTGGGGGAGATTTTCATAAATTTATAAAAAATTTTATTTTACCCCTTGACAAATCAGAAATAATGTAGTATAATGTGTAAAGTGATTTTGGATTACACCCCGACAGGAGTTTTCATTTATGGCTAAGGAACTTAAATTTGTAATGCTTCTTGACTGTTACGGCGATTTGCTCACTGAACATCAGAAAAATATAATGGAACTCTATTACTGTGAGGACTTGTCCCTTGCGGAAATCGGTAATCCGTTAGGAATCACCCGTCAGGCAGTCCGTGACATTATAAAGCGTACCGAAAACATTTTACTTAATTATGAAGAAAAACTCGGTTTCGCTGAACGTCTCGGAAAAATGAATGAATGTTTCACAAAAATTCTTGAAACTGTCCGACAGATTGAAAACGAAAATATCAGAAATATCATCACTGATGAAATAAATAACGGTCTTGATTTATTATAAAATGGAGGAAATCGCATGGCATTTGAAGGTCTTTCCGAAAAACTGAATAACGTCTTTAAAAAGCTGAAGTCAAGAGGAAAGCTTACCGAAAGCGATGTAAAGGAGGCTATGCGTGAGGTCCGTCTTGCACTCCTTGAGGCTGACGTAAGCTATAAGGTTGTCAAAGACTTTGTAAAAGGCGTTACGGAGCGTGCTATAGGTGAAGAGGTTCTGGCAAGTCTCACACCGGCACAGCAGGTTATAAAAATAGTAAACGAGGAATTGTGTTCCCTTATGGGTGACAGCAATGCCCGTATAAATTTTGCGTCCAAGCCTCCGACTGTAATTATGATGTGTGGTTTACAGGGTTCGGGTAAGACGACGCATTCCGCAAAACTTGCCAAGCTCCTTAAAAAAGAGGGACACAGACCGCTTCTTGCGGCGTGTGATATATACCGTCCGGCTGCTATAAATCAGTTGCAGGTTGTCGGAAAAAAAGCCGATGTAAAAGTTTTCGAGATGGGACAGATTGACCCTGTTATTATTGCAAAACAGGCGCTTTCCTATGCTAAAGATTACGGACATGACATTCTTATTATTGATACCGCCGGAAGACTTCATATTGATGAACAGCTTATGCAGGAGCTTGTTAATATTAAGGAAGTCACAAAGCCTGATGAAATTATGCTTGTCGTTGATGCTATGACCGGTCAGGACGCTGTAAATGTCGCTAAAACTTTTGACGAATCTGTAGGAATAACAAGTGTTCTTATGTCAAAACTCGACTCTGATACAAGAGGTGGTGCGGCACTTTCCGTACTGGCGGTTACAGGTAAGCCAATTAAGTTTGTGGGAATGGGTGAAAAACTTGATGATTTTGAACAGTTCCACCCTGAAAGAATGGCATCACGTATACTTGGTATGGGCGACGTTCTTACGCTTATTGAAAAAGCTGAAAATGTAATGTCACAGAAAGAGGCTGAAAGGCTTACTAAAAAGTTTAAGGAAAATACTTTTGATATGGACGATTTACTTGAGCAGATGAAGCAGATTAAACGTCTTGGCGATATGAAGTCAATTCTCGGAATGTTACCAGGTCTCAGCGGAAAAATAAATGAAGAAGATATTGATGAAAAGCAGTTTGACAGAATAGAGGCTATTATTTACTCAATGACTAAGGCAGAACGTGCCAAACCGTCAATAATAAATCCGTCCCGAAAAAGACGTATTGCCGCCGGTTCTGGTACTAAGGTTGAGGAGGTCAACAGACTGCTGAAACAGTTTGATCAGATGCAGTCCATGATGAAGAAATTCACCGGAGGCAATAATAAAATGGCACTCCGTAAGGCACGTAAAAAACTTGCCGGTATGAATTTTGACAAGATAACCGGTCAGGGTGGAGGAAATCTACCGCCGATAGCTTAATATGGTGATTTTATGGAAAATTTTGCATATATAATTTTTATTCTTGTGGGAGTATTTTCAGTTCTTGCTTCCGTGAAAAACTGGGACTGGTATTTCAATAATCGCAAGGCAAAGCCATTTGTCCAGATTTTCGGCAGAACAGGTGCAAGAATTTTCTATACATTTATTGGCATATTTATAATGGGCATAGGTTTTGTATGCCTGATAAAAAATTAGCTTTCTTGCGGATATTTCCGCTTGATATATACAAAAATTTGTGGAGGTGAATATACAATGGCAGTTAAAATCAGACTCAGAAGAATGGGTGCTAAAAAAGCTCCTTTTTACCGTATAGTTGTAGCTGATTCAAGATATCCGAGAGATGGCAGATTTGTTGAGGAAATCGGTTATTATGACCCTACAAAAAATCCGTCTGTTGTTAAGGTTGATGCTGATAAGGCTAAGGACTGGATTAAGAAGGGTGCACAGCCTACTGATACAGTAAAAGTTATCCTCAAAAAAGAGGGCGTACTCTGATTAATGATTTTGCGGAGGAGGGCAGACTTTCAGTCTTTACCCTCTGTTCCGGAAGTCTGTGGAGGTATTTATGAAAGATTTACTTTATGCAATTACAGCAGGACTTGTTGAAGACAAATCCGCTATAAAAATTACCGAAGATGAACCCGATGCAGAGGGCGTTATTGTTTTTCATCTTACAGTAGCTCCCGACGATATGGGTCGTGTAATCGGAAAACAGGGCAGAATTGCTAAGGCACTCCGTACAATTATGCGTGCAGGTGCGGCAAAAAGAGACCTCAAAGTTTCTGTTACTATTGAATAATTGAAAACCCGTCGGAATTTCTGACGGGCTTTATTTTTTATTAATTATTTAAATATTTCCTGATTATTACAATATGGATAATATCCGGATAAACTATTGAAATGTCATTTTTTATGTGATATAATATATTCAGTACGAAAAAGGAGATTTGTTATAATGAAAAAATTAATTGCAGTTCTTTCAGTATGCATGATGATAACGTGTAGTTTTGCATCATGCGGTGACGAAAAAACCGAAGAAAGTTCAGAAAAAAGCGTTTCTGTTTCGGAATCTGAGGCTGAAACATCAGAAACTGAAACAGAAGAAGATACAACTCAGGAAGAAACTACAACCGAAATCGTGACGGAAGAAGAAACTACAGAAGCTACAACAGAAAAATCTGTTGAAGATTTAACAGGTATGTGGTACACAGAAGATGAAGACGGAACTTTTGCCGGATTTAAAATAAAACCGGACGGTAAAATTGATATGATTGTTGATGTTACGGAAATGTCACATTTTACAGCAGATGGCGGACTTTTTATGAATGGAGATATTCTGAAATCTGAATATATTGATTACGATGGCAAAAATCTTGTTATAGAATTCAACGGCAAAGAGGCTTTTAATATGACAAAAGATTCCGGTGACGCTGACAGTTACGACGGTGAATATACACTAAAAAGCGGTGTGATGTATGACAGCGTATCAGATGACGGAAATTATGACGTTGGTGTTATTGTAAACGGTGAGATGATGTTTGCAGGGTACAGGGATATTCTTTCATATACAATAAATGATAATATTGTTTCATTGAATGGTCTGAAAAATCTTGACTATGATTTTGACACCGCTGAAGTTGAATATGAATTATCAGGCGATAAAATCACGCTTTTTGAGGCAGATGACGATGGCAGTGATATAATTCTGAAAAAACTTGATTTTGCAACTTATAAACCCGTAAGCGTTTCTAAAGCAAGCACTGAATCGGCTGAAGATGACAAAACAGAAAAATCAACTGAAAAAAAGACTTCTGAAATTACGGAAGATGACAGAACAACTGAAGGAAGTATTGTCGGAGCTTGGTATTCCGGTGCTTCCTATGGTTTCAGATTTGACGAAAACGGCAGCGGTGGTGTATTTGTCGACGCTACAGAAATGCTCCACTTTACAGCGGACGGAAAGTTTTTCATGTCTGAAATGACCCTTGAACCTGAAACTATAAATTTTGATGGTACAAATCTTTCAATAACAATGCAGGGAAATGATATTCTCACCATGACACGCAATGACGGAAACAATCCGGATAGTTTCGATGGTATATATACTTTCAAGAGTGGTGCATTCTATGAAGGTATGGCTATTTCACTTGGTGAAAGTTTCGGTGTAGAGCCGGAAAATGCTGTAGTATATGCCATTGTTGACGGTGAAAAAATGTATGTTGAATTTACCGGACTTTTCAGGTATACGGCAGAAAACGGAAACGCAGTCTTTGAGGGTCTGGAGAGTATGGGAATACCTGACGGAAGTGCTATAGAATATGAATTTTCCGGAGATAATCTTATTATTGATAATCAGGACGGAACTGAAGAAATTTTTACAAGAATTGATTTATAATAATTATAATAAAAAACGGTACAGGAATTTAATTCCTGTACCATTTATTTTTTCATTTTTCAAATCTCTTTTTGAGTTTGTCAAAAAAACTCTGACGTTTTGCGTAATTTTTTTCAGTAAGTGAAGCCTCAAACTCACGGAGTAAATCTTTCTGTTTCTTTGTAAGATTTTTAGGTACTTCAACATAAATAGTCACAAACTGGTTGCCACGTTCAGTGCGGTTGATTTTCTTTACGCCCTTGCCTTTAAGGCGGAATACCGTGCCGGTCTGTGTTCCTTCGCTTATGTTGTATTTTACATCTCCGTCGATGGTCGGAACAGTTATTTCAGCGCCAAGGACAGCCTCCATATATGTTACGGGAATATCGCAGTGAATATCAAAACCCTCTCTCTTGAAAATGGGGTGTGATTTCATGGAAATACTTACCATAAGGTCACCACTTGAACCACCATTAACACCACAGTCACCACGACCACTAAGGCGTATGATTTGACCGTCATCGATACCAGCCGGAATATCAACGGAAACAGTTTTCTGTACTCTTAATCTTCCTATACCACGGCATTTCTGACAAGGATTTTTAATAATTTTTCCCTTACCTGAACAGTGAGGACACGTTTTGCTTGACTGTATTGCACCGAATAAGGTGTTTTGTGTAGTCTTTATAGAACCACGTCCCTTGCAGTCCGGACATACTTCAGTAGTAGAAGAACCGTCCGCACCCGTACCCTTACAAGCCTCACACGTACTCATTCTGTTTATGTTAATTTCTTTCTTGACACCCTCGCAAGCCTCCATAAAGTCTATGGTTACAGACGACTGTATATCAGAGCCACGACGTGGAGCGTTTGCATTTGAGCGTGAACTACCACCGGTATTGAAGCCAAAACCACCGAAAATATTTTCAAAAATATCACCCATGTCTCCGAATCCGCTCATACCGCCGGAGAATCCACCTGCTCCGCCACCATAACTCGGGTCTACGCCTGCGTGTCCGAACTGGTCATAACGTGATTTTTTGTCAGGATTTGAAAGAACTTCATAAGCTTCGTTGACTTCTTTCATTTTATCTTCACAAGTCGGGTCATCGGGGTGCAAATCGGGGTGATACTCACGGGCTTTTTTCTTATAAGCCTTTTTTATTTCGTCCTCAGATGCACCTTTCTGTAAACCCAGTACTTCATAATAATCTCTTTTTTCAGCCATAAATACTTCTCCCAGATAAATAAATATCACAAGGGCGAAAGAAATTTCCGCCCTGCGATATATTATATTCTTTTTAATTAAACTTCTGTGAAATCAGCATCAACAAAACCGTCATCACCGGATTTGTCATTATTGCTGCTTCCCTTATCGAACTGTGACGGGTCAATACCACCCATATCAGCGGCGTTGCCATTAGGATTAGCCTGCTGATAGATTTTAGCAGAAAGGTCATAGAAAGCCTTCTGGAGTTCTTCCTTAAGGGACTTGATTTCGCTGGTATTGTTTGCAGAAATTGCTGACTTGAGTGCAGAGCATTTGCTTTCAATATTTGCCTTTTCGTCAGCTGAAACCTTATCGCCGAAATCGGAAAGTGCCTTTTCACACTGGAATACAAGGTTTTCAGCCTCGTTCTTGGTGTCTACCTCTTCACGACGTTTTTTATCTTCTGCCGCATACTGTTCAGCTTCTTTTACAGCCTTGTCTATATCGTCCTTGGACATATTTGTAGATGCTGTAATAGAGATATTCTGTTCCTTGCCTGTACCTAAATCCTTTGCGGAAACGTGTACGATACCATTTCTGTCAATATCAAAAGTAACTTCAATCTGTGGGATTCCTCTCGGAGCAGGTGCGATACCATCAAGACGGAATGTTCCAAGCTGTTTGTTGTCTCTTGCAAATTCACGCTCACCCTGAAGTACGTTTATATCAACTGCCGGCTGATTGTCGGCGTAAGTTGAGAATACCTGTGATTTCTTTGTAGGGATTGTTGTATTTCTTTCAATCATCTTTGTACATACACCACCGGCTGTCTCAATACCAAGTGAAAGTGGTGTAACGTCAAGGAGAAGAAGACCATTTTCAACATCTCCGCCGAGAATACCACCCTGATAGCCAGCACCAAGTGCAACACATTCGTCGGGATTGATGCCCTTGAATGGTTCTTTACCAAGAATTTTCTTTACAGCCTCCTGAACTGCCGGTATTCTTGAAGAACCACCAACCATAAGAACTTTGCTTATTTCAGAAATGCTCAAACCGCTATCATCAAGTGCCTGTCTTACAGGTCCCATTGTAGCTTCAACGAGGTCTGCTGTAAGTTCATTGAACTTAGCACGTGTAAGTGTCAAATCAAGATGCTTAGGTGTTCCGGAAGCGTCTACTGTAATGAATGGGATATTTATATTTGAAGTTGTTGTTGCAGAAAGTTCAATCTTAGCTTTTTCAGCGGCGTCTTTAAGTCTCTGTGCAGCCATCTTGTCACTTGAAAGGTCAACGCCCTCAGCCTTTTTGAATTCTTCAACAATCCAGTTGATAATACGCTGGTCGAAATCGTCACCACCAAGACGGTTATTACCTGCTGTAGCACGTACCTGCTGAACGTCTTCACCCATTTCGATAATGGAAACATCGAAAGTACCACCACCAAGGTCATAAACCATAACAGTCTGTTCTTCTTCCTTGTCGATACCGTATGAAAGTGCAGCGGCTGTAGGTTCGTTGATAATACGTCTTACGTTAAGACCTGCAATCTGTCCGGCATCTTTTGTAGCCTGTCGCTGTGAGTCTGTGAAGTAAGCCGGTACGGTAATAACAGCTTCTGTTACTGTTTCGCCAAGATAAGCCTCTGCATCTGCCTTAAGTTTCTGGAGAACCATAGCGGAAATTTCCTGTGGTGTATATTTTTTGCCATCGATTTCAACCTTGTAATCAGAACCCATATGTCTCTTGATAGATGATACTGTTCTGTCGTGATTTGTGATTGCCTGTCTTTTGGCAACCTGACCGACAAGTCTTTCACCGCTGTTTGTGAATGCAACTACTGACGGTGTAGTTCTTGCACCTTCGCTGTTCGGGATAACTACAGCGTTACCACCCTCCATAACAGCAACACATGAATTTGTTGTACCTAAGTCAATACCTATAATTTTTCCCATAATAAATCTTCCTTTCTATAATAAAGCCTTCTGGCTTTTTTGAGTTTTATTAATAATGCGGAATATCTCCGTGATATTCTCTGTAGTAGTCATGTAGTTTTGTTAATCAATCATTATACTGCAACAGCCACCATAGCGGGTCTTATAAGTTTGTCACCTATTTTATAGCCTTTCTGAAAAACAGTACAAACATGATTACTTGCATAGTCCGTGCCGTCCTGCTGACTTATGGCATTATGAATATTCGGGTCAAATTCCGCACCGAGTGCGTCAATGGCGGTAACGTTCATTTTTTCAAGGAAAGTCTTAAGCTGTCCGAAAATCATTGACATACCATTCTTGAAATTCTCGTCACTGCATTCAACTTCTAAGGAGCGTTCAAAGCTGTCAATTACTGGTAGTAATTCTTCAATGCATTTTGCAGATGCATTTGAATAAGTTTCGGATTTTTCCTTAGCTGTACGCTTACGGTAGTTATCATATTCAGCGAAAAGCCTTATATATTTGTTGTTTGCCTCGTTGAGTGCGTCTTCAAGAGAGGCTATTTCCGTTGCCGTATCATTGTATTCTGCTACAGCGTCATCTTCTTCTGATGTTTCGGGAATATTTTCCTCGTCCATGATTTCTTCTGTTTCTTCCGGAGTATTTTTATTTTTTCCCATCTGTTTCTCCTTTCATGACTGAGAGTTATTTTCGTCAGTCGGGTCAGTTATAATAATGTCATCATCTTCACCGGACATAAGGCATGAAATCTGTTGTGTCAGGTATTCGATGTAGGGGATAATCTTTTTATAGTTTACTCTTACAGGACCAATAATTCCAAGAGAGCCTGCTTCCTTGTTGCCACGGTGATATTTTGAAACAATCAGGCTTGAATTTCCTATAGCGAAATTATTTTCAGAGCCAAATTTAACCTGAATGCCGTTGAAAGTTTCGTCAAGCAAATCTGAAAGACCGTTTTTGTGTTCGATAAACCGGACGACTTCCATTTTATCGAGTTCGTCGCAAGAAAGAAGTTTTTCACTTCCGCTTACTGTAAGTTTCTGTTGTTTCAGGTCTTCCGAAAGTTCACATATACCTTTCACAAGCGGTGAAAGTGATACCATGTAGGCACTTAATGCTGATACCATATTATTGAACATTTCTTCTGAAAGTTCCTCAACAGAAACACCACTTAAATTTTCCTCTATATATCTTGTGAAAAATTCAAGCTGTTCATGGTTAAGGTCGAATTCAAGCCGGCACGCCTTGTTTTTGATACTTCCGTTTGAAGTTATAAGCAGAATAACATATAATCGTTTACCTGTCGGAATAACTTCAACTTTCGAGATTACCGAAAATTTTGGTACTGAATTTGTAACAACAACAGCACATTGTGTAAGTTCCGCAAGAGCTGTAGTAGCATTCTGTATCAACAGTTCTTCGGGAGTGTCCTTGTCGCCCAGCATCTTATCAAGATAATTTTTTTCTTCGTCGGAAAGTGCGGAAGGATTCATAAGCTCATCAATGTAGAGCCTGTAGCCCGCAAATGTAGGTATTCTGCCGGAGGAGGTGTGTGGCTGTTCAAGATAGCCAAGCTGTTCGAGTACCGCCATATCGTTACGGATAGTTGCGGGGGAAACGTTAATATTATCAAGCTTAGAGATTGCCTTAGACCCGACAGGTTCGCCGGTTCTTATATACTCATCAACCACAGCAGCGAGTATTTTCAGCTTTCTGCTGTTCACGATTAACACAACCTTTCGCTTATTTAGCACTCTATCGCTTTGAGTGCTAAATATAATTTAACACTATTATAGCTTTTTGTCAAGTGTTTTATACATTTTTGTGTGAATTACTAAAAATTACAGTTTTTAAACATGATATTATGGTTAAAATCCTACGAAAAAACGGCTCTCTTTTTACAAGAAAGCCGTTTCCGAAAAGGAGGTTAATATATTAAAAAGTAGATGACATAAAATTATGACTGCTCACTAAGGAGTATGGAAATACGGCTCTGCAATTTGTCAATAGCCTGTTGTGAGGTAGCCTCACCCTCGAAATACTTTTGTACTTCTTCCCTTAAAATGTCGCCGACTTCTGCTGAAACGTCTGTTGCCAACTTGTCGGCACTCTTTATATAGTCAACAATAAAATCTCTTTCGTCCTGTGTAAGCGGTTTGACGTTTATTTCATGACCGTTTACCCAGTAGGTATTATCATATTCAACTTTTTTTCCGTTTTCGTCGAGGTAGTATGGTTTTTCCATAGAGGCATCGGCTTTCTTTTCAAATGCCGTTGTAATTGTCGGAAAACCGCCGTAATATCTGTCACCTTCATAGTATTCCTCTGTAAAGAACTGTTTTATAAATTCCCAGCAGACATCTTTTGACGGTGAACTTTCAAGGATTGCCATAGCGTTGTTGAATGAAATAACTGCACCTTTTCCGTCGTTTGACGGTGCACCGACAAATGTAATATCATCATTGAAATAAACGGTTTTTTCTGTTCCGTATTCTGTAAAGTCATAAAGATATACACTGTCAAGTAAAGCCTTGTCTTCTAATAATAAAGTTTCTTGTTCATTCCAGTATGCTTCCATTTCGTCGTCAGTAGCTGTTTCCCAGTCCAGCCCGTCTTCTTTGGGGAACTCATTACAGAACTCAAGTAATTTCTTGAAATCGTCCGAATCAAAATGACATTCTGCCTTATCATAGTCAATAAACTGTGACAGCATAGCATTAGCTAAATTAAGAGTTCCTTCTTTTGTATTTTCATAACGCATTAACTTCATATCAGAGTGTTCATGGTAAGTATCAATAAGTTCATCAAGAGTCCAGTTTTCCTTGTCAAAAAATTTTGTTTTGCAGGCGTAAGTCTGGACGTTGAAAGACGGTGAAAGTGAGTAGACTTTTCCGTTGATTTTGCTTGCCTTAAGGATATTAGGCATAAAATCCTTTTCGGATAAGTCATCATCTTTTTCAAGATAAGTCAGTAAGTCGGCATATGTTCCATGCGGTGCAAGTTCTGCAATAAGACTGGTATCATATGTAACAACCATATCGGGAGCGTTTCCGGAGACTATATCCATTTTAAGCTGTTTCGGTGCGGAGTTAAGCTGTTTGTTTGATTCTTCGTCCCATTCGTTGTACTTGCTGTAGTCGGATATTTTAATTCGGTAGTCTGTATGCGACTTATTAAATTCTGTAATTTTTGATGTAATTGCTGAATCACTGTACAGCATACCAACAGTAATTACAGTCTGGTTAGCGAGTTCGTCAGGATTACGTTTAGTAAGACGTGAAAAACCTGATGTATTATTGTTATAGTCGTTGCAATATACTATAAAATCACCGTCTTCAAGTCCTATGACGTTCTGTACGCTGTCGGGTGTTATATCGGAGTCAAGCCAGTTGACTATTTCAACGGGTTTATTGTCTTCACCCATACCATATAATCCGGTTCTTGTCAGAAAGAAAAGATTATAGTCACCTGCTCCGGCATATACGTAGTTTATGCCGTTCATATGGGAAAATTCGTCTGAATCTACTTTTACTTCAGAGAAAGTTTTAGAGTTCATATCAATAGTGAATATACCACTACCGGTTCTTGTGTAGCCACAGGCGAAAATATTGCCTTCTGTATCAGTTGTCAAGCAGTTTATGTAATTAATGTCATTTCCGGCACTGATTTTGCCGTTAATTCTGCCGTTTTCGTCGGCGATGAGATAAATATCTTCCTCACCGCTCATAGCCATGACAATATTTCCGTTAGCGTCGGCAACCATATTATTTATATGTATTCCGTCATATATGGAGTCACTGCTGTAATCGTCGATGTTTGAAAGTTCATTTTCAGATATAACCTGACCGTCCGGACTTAATTTATAGAGAATACAGGAGTATTCAGCAGCTTCATACATAGCATCAAAATCGAAACTTTCATAGTCAAAATCAGGGTCATCATAATCAGGGAGTTTGAAATCACCGTAATCAATAAGTGTAAGAAGTGCATATATATAGCCGTCCGGTGAAACAGTAGTTCTTAAATATGACTGTGAGTTTTCAGGCTCAGGGAAATCAAGTGATATTTCATTGAAACCGCTGAAATCCATATCAGTAATATATAATTTGTTTGAGCCATCATATTTTCCGCCCATGATAAGCACTTGTGAAGTTTCCTTGATATAGTACATACTGTCTATGTAGTCCGCCGGAATTTCAGTATCCATATCAATGGAACTGTAAGAGTTTTTTATTACTTCATTTGCGGTCTGTGCGGTCTGTGCGGTCTGTGTGCCGGAATTTTCACCGGAGTTGTTGTTACTATCATTGTTTTTCTTTTCACCGCATGAATAAGCGGAAAATACCATAGCTACAGTAAGCACACCGCTGATTGAACGTCTTATAATTGAATTTTTCATTATACATTAACCTTTCTGTTTGGATTTTATTTATACTTTCTCTTGTTTTTTTAATATTTTTTCTTTTATATCTCTTCGCCGTCTGTCAATGAATATGGATACTGCCCGTAAGACAGCCGGTTTTTTTCTTTTCAGGAATATCACAGCCAGTAACACAAGCCATAAAGCCGTGAGAGCAGGTACTATAAATAATATTTTACGGAAAAAATACAGAAATGTCAACTTAAATTCCACAATCCGTGAGGCGTTTTCCCAGTATGGATAGTTTATGTTGTTTTTTATCACTGCATAATCGGCAATTTTCCTGAATGCTTTAGAACGCACAGACGGTTTAAAACGTGTGCTGTTCTTTACTATAGAACATTTATCCTTATAGTTTTCTGAAAACTGTTTCTTTACGGTATTGTATGCGAAATTCTCAACGGGGTTCGGAAGTATTGTTTCATAACAGGTTATATTTTTAAATCCAGTCTGTAAATTATCATTGGATATTGACGTTTTTGCATTTTCCGTAAGTGCTGAAAGATTTGACGCACCATCATATGATATATATATCCGTGGGAGTTTTCCGATACAATTTTTTTCTGGTTTTGTTTCAGGATTTTCAATAACTCCGGATATATAGAATTTAACGCCGTCTATGTATAAATTCATTCCGGCAACGTCGTAAGAGCCGTATAATTCCCATGCAAGATTTCTGTCAATAACTGCTCCGTCCTGCATCATATCCCCGTCATTGAAATATGAACCGTTTATCAGGCGGAAGTTCCGGAATACAAAGAAATCACCACCCACTGCCGTAAGTACAGCTTCCGAACCGCCGATAATATCGCCTTTTATATTGAAAGTTCCTGCTTGTGTGCTGTATGCCTCCGCAAACGGAAGATTTTTATCATCTGTTTCTATTGAGATGTTCTGTAGTTCCTTTACTAATTCCGCACGTACTGAATTAAGTGAATCGGTTGTAAATCCTGAACCTTCTGCAAAAAAAGTACTTATCTGTGCAAAATTTTCTTTTCCGTTATTTTTCCACGTATCAGCAGTATAATTATACCGCTGTGATACTGCCATTGAGTTCCCGACTGCCGACAATATACATATTGCTATGATTACGGCAAAATTCAGAACTGAAATAATTATATATTTTATTTTGGGTTTCACGGGCAACACCGCCTTAGTTGTCTTTCATGCGGACCTGGTCTTTAGGCTTTACGGGTTTGCTTGCGGTTGTGATTATGTAGTTTCCGGAAGTAATACCACCTTGTACAGCGCTTGAAATTTCATCGGAAGCAAGCACTTCAACATCTACTCTTTCCGCAAAATATCTGTTACCAAGTGGTGAACTCTTTGAGTTTACCATAAGTACGAAAGAGCCTTTACTGTCTTTGTATACTGCACTTTTAGGCACAATAGTATCATAAGAGCCACTACCGCACGGTATGGACAAATCAATCATAGTTCCGGTGCTTACGTCGCCGGTAACTGAAAAAGTAAGTATTCTGTTTTTAGAGCCTGCTTTTGTATCGTTTTTTATATCTGTAAGAACTGCTGTAATATCGCCGTTCCAGTTGTTTACAACTTCTGCCTCAATTCCCTTTTTGATTTTCTTTGCTTTTTCGGCATCTACTGTGAGTTCCACGGTGTAACCCTCGTCTGCAATGTCAATAACGGCAAGTGGCATATCGGGTACTGTTTCTTCACCGGCTTTTACATTTATGGAGCTTACAATACCGTTGTATTTTGACTTTATTTCAGTAATTTCACTTTCTTCTTTAAGTTTTTCTATTTTTTCTTTCATTTTGTCTACTTCTTTTTTCTTTGCGTCGATTTCAAGCATATTGGTCTTGTTTGCTATATCGTTTTCGCTTTTTGACTTGTTAAGTTCAGCTATTAAAGTTTCAAGAGCCTGTTGTTTCTGTCTTATTTCCTCATCATAATCTTCAACTGACATAGTCGCACCACTGGTCTGTGAGGATTCATAATTAGTAATCTGTGTATTTAGATAATCAATATCATTTTCAACATTGTAAAGCTGATTCATTAAATCATTTCTTATACTGTATTTTGTATTGTTGTAGTCATTGAGGGCATTATTTCGGGTTTCTTCTTTTGATTCCATATCAGCTTTAAGTGATTCAATATCATATGAATTATCAAACTGTATGGGTTCGAGTATAGATTCATTAATAATACTTTCTTCATTTTCGGGAATATTTTCAGAATTTTCATTATTTTCAGTAGTTTCTTCCGTGGGTTTTTCTGACGGTTTACCTGTAAGCATTGTCATATATAGCTGATATGCGGAATTATAATCAACTTCAGCAGTAGTGTAGGCATTGTAAAGGAAAATAAGGTCTCCGGTGTATTCCACAGCCGCACCGGAATAATTATCTGAATCTATTGCAATTATAGTTGACTGCAATTTTTCAAGAATTTTAGTTTTCCTTGAAAGTTCATTCTGATTGCTGTTGTAATTATAAAGCGCCTGCTGTGAAGTTCCGGAATTAGCTATGGCATTGTTGCGTTTTGCCACAGCAGCGTTGAGGTCATCACGGGCATTGCTGATAGCCTGATTTTCAGCAGAATAATCCTCCGGAGTTACAAGCAATGCTTTCTGATATTCAAGCTCCAATGCCCTTAATGATGCTTCAGCGGTTTCAAGTTCTTCACTTTCTTCACCACCTATAGTGAAAAGCACATCATCTTTTTTAACTTCCTGACCGGTTTTAATCATGATGGTATCAATGACTTTGTTTCCGTCAATTTTGACATCGTATGACTGATTGGATTCAACAAGACCGCTACCCCGTATGCGTTCCGTGAGTTTGCCGGAAGTAGCCGTTTCAGTAGTGATTTCTGCAAGAGATTTATTCATTATTGTATTTGAACAGAATGTTAGTATAAGCATTATTATAAGAAAAATAATCAGGACATTTTTTATTATTTCCCGTTTTCGGTTAGGGGTATATCCCCCTGTATTTTTTTCATTCATTGTGTAATCTCCTTTTATATTAACCTTTTATTCCTCCGGCGGTTATTCCCTCAACAAGATAGTCCTCACCATAAAGAAACATAAGTATTGTAGGTATCATGTAGACAGTTCCCACGGCAAATGCAAGCCCTATATCCCCTGAATTTATCTGTGAAAGGAATACGGACAGCGGGTGCAGTAAAGAAACTGCATCGGGGTCTGTAATAAGTATCATAGGCTGTTCAACCATATTCCAGTAGTCTATGAATACAAGCATACCGACTGAAATTACTGCACTTTTGCACATAGGAAGATATATCTGAGTCATAATCTGCCATTCATTCGCACCGTCAAGTTTCGCCGCCTCAACGTATGATATAGGTATTCTCCGCATAACCTTAGTAAGCAGAAAAACACTGAATGGTGAAAATATTCCGGGTAGTATTATTGCCCATCTTGTATCAAGCAGACTGAAATATTTTGCAACAAGATAATTTGGTACAAGTGTGACCTGATATGGCATAAGCATTAAAATTATGTAAACAAAAAATATAAGGTTTTTGAATTTGTTGTTATATCGTGAAAGACCGTATGAAGTTATGACCGCTACAGCAAGCTGAAAGACTGTTATCGGTACTGTAAGTATTATAGAATTCCAGAACTTGAAAAGATATTCCGGATTTTTGAAAAGAACGTTTTTATATTGTGAAAGCGTCGCCTTATCAGGAATGAATTTCAGGTTTACATTTTCAGAAATGAAAACTTTTTTTCCCTCACCGGACATATTACCCATCATTGCCCCATAGTTTGCGGAAATTTCATTTGATGTCATAAAAGAATTTGCAATGGTAAGTACTGTAGGTAATATGAACATAACAGCCGACAGCCCCATAAATACCGAAATCATGATATTAAAAATATGTGTTCTTTTTCTGAAAGTCATCAGTTTTCCACGTCCTTTCCGAAAAAGTGTTCAGCAGTAAGAAGTATGGCAATTATGACAATCATCACAAGTGAGAATAATACCGCTGCTGTGGAAAGTTTCTGATAATTTAGTTTTTCAAACGTATTATTCATGAAGTGTTGCAGCATATACAACCTGTCAATAGGATAATTTCCGACTAAAAGATATATTTCACGGAAAATTTTAAATGAACTTATCAGCGATAATATAAGTACAAATAATATAGTCGGTGAAAGATACCGGAGCTTTATATGAAAAAACTGATAGGCTTTGCTTGCTCCCTCAAGTTCTGCGACTTCCAGTATATCTTTAGGAATACCACCTATTGCCGACATGAATAAAATCATGTTATAACCTGTGTTTTTCCATAGAAACATTAATATTATGACATAAATTCCATATTCTGAACTAAGCCAATCAACAGGCGTACCACCGAATTTTTCAATTACCTGATTGACTGTTCCGTGATTATGGAATATAACCTGCCATACAAGCACTACAGATGCTGTAGGCGTCATAAGCGGACTAAGAAAGAAAGTTCGGAATATACTTTTACATGGGATATTTCTTTCAAGGAGTACCGCAAGCCACATCGGAATTATTACCGCAAGAGGTACGGCAATTACTGAAAAAAATGCCGTATTTGTGGTAGCTTTCCGGAATGCCGTATTATGTATTATGTCTTTATAGTTATCAAGCTGTACAAATTCTTTTGTCACCGGATTGCTTATCAGTGAATAATAAATCACTATTCCAAACGGTATAAGAAAGAATATCAGTACACCGGCTATACTCGGCACAATACATACATTGCTGAAAATTTTTTCACCTCGTCTTCCGCATTGATTTCTGGATTTTTTTTTCATATTTTATCACAACCTTTGAAAAAATATATACTGTCCCTTTAATATAACATTTCATCAACACAATAAGTGACAGTTTTCTAAAATATTTTTTTGTTTTTACAATTTATTTACCTCCTGATTAGTACTTTCATATATAAGTGACTTTAAAGGACAAAAAAGTTGACGTAAAAATATATTTTTTTATTTTAACTTAATCCGCTGTCACAAATACATTATAGTATACTTTTCTTTATAATGCAAGTGGAAATCCTTATTAATTTCTTAATTTATATTTTATTATTTTTTTGTGACGTTTAAATGACTTTAATATTACAAAAATGTTACATTTCAAATAGACATAAAAAGAAAAGAAAAAACATCTTTCGACATTTTTTAATATTTATAGTATATACCATATCAAAATAAATGTCAATAGTCTGTTTAAAATAAAATTAAATGACTATATACTTTAATTAAAAAGGAGGCTTTGAACATGGGTAAAATATCTATCGAAACGGGCAGACGCATAAGAAGTTACCGCACTAATCAGCATATGAGTCAGGAGGCACTCGCCGAAAAATGCGGTCTGCACCCGACGTACATCGGACAGCTTGAAAGAGGTGAAAAAAATGCTACTCTTGAAAGTATCGGAAAAATAGCCGACGGACTTTCAATATCTCTTGGCAGACTTTTAGAGAATATGGGTTCTGAAAATGACGGCGAAAATATACCGCTGGAGGCATACAGAATTTTACAGGAACGCTCAGAAACTGACCAGAAAAAACTTATTCAGATACTGAAACTTTCCGCCGATTTGCTGAAATAATTTCAAATTATTGTTTAATATCTATAATTTGCGTGATTTATAATAAAATTATTTGTATAAAATAACGTTTTTTGCGTTTTGCTATTGACTTTTTCCGCATTATGTGATAAAATATTTTTTGTTGAAACACAAACACCGATGCGGGTGTAGTTCAATGGTAGAATTCCAGCCTTCCAAGCTGGTTACGTGGGTTCGATTCCCATCACCCGCTCCATTTTTTATGCGCCTTTAACTCAGCTGGATAGAGTAACTGCCTTCTAAGCAGTAAGCCGCTGGTTCGAATCCAGCAAGGCGCGCCACTTATATTTATGGTGGGTGTAGCTTAGCTGGTTAAAGCGTCGGATTGTGGTCCCGAAGACCGTGGGTTCGAATCCCATCTCCCACCCTGATAAAATTATCTCCCTGATGTCAGTCAGGGAGTTTTTTTGTTTATATTTTATTCTATAATTTCTGTAAATAAAAACTTGAAAAATTTTCCTGACTATGCTATAATGAATTAAAATCAAATCAAAAAGAATTGAACCTTTAAAACAGGGAATATTTTTATTGAAAAGATTTATTAAAAAAGGAGTAAAGAGCTTATGAAAAATACTGTTGCTACAATACTTAAACAGAAGCAATCGGGCGAAAAAATAACGATGCTTACTGCTTACGATTACACAACAGCCCGTATTATCGACGAATGCGGTGTTAACTCTATTCTTGTGGGAGATTCCCTCGGAATGACCATGTTAGGTTATGATACTACACTTCCGGTGACTATGGAGGATATGATACATCATACAAAAGCCGTCACACGTGGTACAAAAAATGCTTTTGTTGTAGCAGATATGCCATTCATGTCATATCAGACAAGCATTTATGACGCTGTAGTAAATGCCGGACGTCTTATTAAGGAGGGTGGTGCGTCTGCCGTCAAGCTGGAGGGCGGTGCGGAAGTATGCGAACAAATCAGGGCTATTGTTGATTCGTCAATACCTGTTGTCGCACATCTCGGACTTACTCCGCAGTCCGTGAACGCTTTCGGCGGATTCAAGGTACAGGGAAAGACTCTTGAAAGGGCGAAGCAGATTGTTGAAGACGCTTTGAAAATTCAGGAAGCCGGAGCCTGTGCCGTCGTTCTGGAGTGCGTACCGGCTAAACTTGCAGAAATAATCACTGAAAAACTTTCTATTGCTACTATCGGAATAGGTGCGGGAAATGGTTGTGATGGTCAGGTGCTTGTTTATCAGGATATGTTAGGTCTTACAACGGGTCATACACCGAAATTTGCAAAAGTTTTTGCAGATGCCGGCGAAGTTTTCAGAAAAGGCTTTACAGCATACATTGAGGAAACTAAAAACGGTACTTTTCCGGCAGATGAACACACTTTCAGCATAGATGACGAAATCATAGCAGAAATCAGGGAGGGTTTGAAATGAAAACCGTAAAGACTATTTCAGAAGTTCGTGAACAAGTAAAAAAATGGCGTTCAGAGGGGCTTACAGTGGGTTTTGTACCGACTATGGGTTATCTGCATGAAGGTCATGCAAGCCTTATTGATGCGTCCCATAAGGACAATGACCGTACTGTAGTATCTGTTTTTGTCAATCCTATGCAGTTCTCACCAAATGAAGATTTAGAAAGTTATCCCCGTGACCTCGAACATGACAAGGCTTTAGCGGAGGTACACGGCTGTGATATGGTTTTCAATCCCGAACCTTGTGAAATGTATCACGGAAATTTTTCGTCATTCGTTGATATGACAGTTCTTACAGAGGAACTTTGCGGACTTAGTCGCCCGATACATTTCAGGGGTGTATGTACAGTAGTTTCAAAACTTTTCAATATAGTAAAGCCCGATAAGGCATATTTCGGAAAAAAAGACGCACAGCAGTTAGCGGTTATACGTCATATGGTTGACGATTTAAACATGGATATAGAAATAATCGGCTGTCCGATTATCAGGGAAAATGATGGTCTTGCAAAGAGTTCACGGAATACTTATCTTAATGCCGATGAAAGAAAATCCGCTTTAATTCTTTCACGTTCTCTTGAAAAGGGTAAGGAACTTATAAAATCCGGTATGAAAGACTGTCGGGAAATAATTTCTGAAATAAAGTCCGTAATAGACAGCGAACCGCTTGCAAAAATCGATTATGTGAAAATCGTTGACGCAGAAACGATGCAACAGATTGAAACCCTTGACCGTCCGGCTTTATGTGCTATGGCTGTATATATCGGCAAAACAAGGCTTATTGATAATTTTTTTACAGAGGATATATAAATGAAGATTTCAGCATTGAAAAGTAAAATTCACCGTGCTGTGATTACACAGGCGGAACTTGACTACATCGGCAGTATAACCATTGATGAAGATTTAATGGATTCAGCCGGTATCTATGAATATGAACACGTCCATATTGTGAACGTCAACAGCGGTAGCCGTATTGAAACTTATGTTATTGCCGGTGAACGTGGAAGCGGTGTTATCTGTCTTAACGGTGCGGCTGCCCGTAGTGGTCAGCGTGGTGACCGTATTATAATAATGTCCTATGCTGATATGTCGCCGGAAGAACTGAAAGAAAATCCGCCTAAAGTGGTATTCGTGGACGATAACAACAAAATAATCCGTACCGCACGTTATGAAAAGCACGGATTACTTGAAAATCTTGAATAAAAGTTTATAATAAAATTAATAATAAAGGAGTTTTTTTAAAATGAACACAAACAGTTATGAAAGCCCATTCTGTACTCGTTATGCAAGCGAGGAAATGCAGTATATCTTTTCAGCAGACAAGAAATTCACTACATGGCGTAAGTTATGGGTAGCTCTTGCAAGGGCTGAAATGAAACTGGGTCTCCCCGTGACAGAAGAGCAGGTTAAACAGCTTGAAGAGCATATTGATGATATTGATTATGCTATGGCGGCTGAACGTGAAAAAGTATGCCGTCATGACGTAATGTCACACGTATATACTTACGGAAAGGCTTGTCCGGAATCTGCCGGAATTATCCATCTTGGAGCTACTTCCTGTTACGTCGGCGACAACACGGACGTTATTATTATGCGTGACGCCTTACAGGTTGTAAAGCGTAAACTTATTAATGTCATGAATAACCTTGCAAAATTCGCCGACGAATACAAGAATATGCCATGTCTTGCATATACACATTTACAGCCGGCACAGCTTACGACAGTCGGCAAGCGTGCTACACTCTGGCTGAATGAACTTCTTATGGACTTTGAAGACCTTGAATATAGAATATCCACACTGAAATTACTTGGTTCAAAGGGTACTACCGGAACACAGGCATCATTTATGGAACTCTTTGAGGGCGATACGGACAAGATAAAACAGCTTGAAAAAATGATTGCTGAAGAAATGGGCTTTGATGCTGTAGTTCCCGTTTCCGGACAAACCTACTCAAGAAAAATGGATTCACAGGTGCTGGCGGTACTTAGTGGTATTGCACAGTCATGCAGTAAATTCTCAAACGATATGCGAATTTTACAGAGTTTCAAGGAAATGGAAGAACCTCGTGAAAAGAAACAGATTGGCTCTTCTGCTATGGCTTACAAGCGTAATCCTATGCGTTGTGAGAGAATAACATCACTTGCAAGGTATATCATGATTGACAGTCTTAATCCTGCATTCACGGCTGGTACACAGTGGTTTGAAAGAACTCTTGACGATTCCGCAAACAAGAGAATTTCAGTAGCAGAAGCATTCTTAGGTGTGGACGCTATTCTTAATATCATGATGAACGTTACAGACGGACTTGTTGTTTATCCGGAAATTATTCGTCGTCGTGTAATGGCTGAACTTCCTTTCATGGCAAGTGAGAATATCATGATGGACGCTGTAAAGAAAGGCGGAAACCGTCAGGAACTCCACGACAGAATCATGGACTATTCAATGATTGCCGGCGAACAGGTAAAAGTTTACGGAAAAGACAATAATCTTTGTGAACTGATTCTAGCAGACCCTATGTTTATGGTTACAAAAGAGGAACTCGACGCCGTACTTAAACCGGAAAGCTATACCGGAAGAAGTTCACAACAGGTTGAAGAATTTCTTAATGATTTCATTAATCCCATTCTTGAAGCTAATAAAGACGTTCTCGGTGAAAACTTTGAAATGAAAAACTGAATAAAATAAGAATATGGACGAAGATGAATGATAAGGAGTGATTAAAATGTTTGAACTCACGGGAAAATATAACAGTGCAAAGGTATTTACAGACATTATTGAGCAGGAAGCAATTTCCCAGATTATCAATATGTGTTCCCAGAAAGCCTTTGAAGGCTCTCAGGTACGTATTATGCCTGACGTACATGCAGGCAAGGGCTGTACTATCGGTACTACAATGACGATAAAAGATAAGGTTGTCCCGAATCTTGTGGGCGTGGACATCGGCTGCGGAATGGAAGTGTGCAGACTTGGTAATGAAGCTGTCGACTTTGAAAAGCTCGATAATGTTATCCGTAACCGTGTTCCTTCCGGATTTACAATCCGTGAGAAGAGACATCGTTTTGCTTCCAATGTTGACCTGAAACAGCTTCGTTGTTGTGAGAAAATCAATGAGACCGAGGAAAGAGCTATCCGTTCTCTCGGGACGCTCGGCGGCGGAAATCACTTTATCGAGGTCGATGTCAACGGTGACGGTGTTCACTATCTCGTCATTCATTCCGGCTCTCGTCATCTTGGCGTGGCTGTTGCTTCGTTCTATCAAAAGGAAGCATATAGACAGCTTTCCAAGCACTTCAACAAGGAAGCACAGAACGCTGTTATCACTCGCTGTAAGGCAGAGGGCAGAATACAGGATATTCAGGCAGAGCTGAAAAAGCTTACGGCTGAGAGCGTTCCTGCTGACTTCGCATACTGTGAAGGACAGCTTTTCGAGGACTATGTTCACGATATGAAGCTTGTTCAGCAGTACGCTGTCTGGAATCGTAAGGCTATGCTCGACGAAATTCTGACAGGTATGGGACTTTCGTCCTTTGGTGGCTTTACAACCATTCACAACTATCTCGACACAGAAAATATGATTCTTCGCAAGGGTGCTGTTTCTGCACAGGCAGGGGAAAAGCTGATTATTCCAATCAATATGAGGGACGGTAGCCTTATATGTACAGGAAAGGGTAATCCTGACTGGAACTTCTCTGCTCCCCACGGTGCAGGAAGAATTATGTCCCGTTCGAAAGCAAAGGAGTCAATCTCCCTTGATGAGTTCAGGGAGTCGATGAAGGGTATTTTCACAACTTCTGTCGGTACAGGAACGATTGACGAGTCGCCTATGGTGTACAAGTCTATCGACGATATTCTTGACAACATCGGCGATACCGTTGAGGTCAACGAGATTATCAAGCCCGTTTATAATTTCAAGGCAGGCGAGTGACTGGAATGACTATGGAAAGTTAGTTATAATAAAAAAACCCTCCATTTTTTCGGGTGGAGGGTTGAATTGTATTTTAAATTTAATAGGCAATGATTAATAATATGAATGATAATTATTTTAAATCAATGTTTGAAAGCATTGAAAATCAACTTCAGGAACTTTTAAAAAATGTAGAAAGTAATAATAAGTCTGAAAAAAATTCTTTTTATTTTGAAAGAGAAAATTTTATAAGAACGAAAGAACGAGAAGAGTGTACTTTTAAAGAACGTTTTTCAGATAGTTCTGAAAGTATTGGTGGTTATGGTGAAAAATTAACAGTTTTTGAACTGGAATTTTTAAACTCCAAAGGATATGACGGAAATATTATTTCCAATGTTTATATTCCACGTCCAAACGGAACAACTTCAGAAATTGATGTTTTATTTGTAACGAAAAAGGGAATTTTTGTTATTGAAAGTAAAAATTATTCCGGCTGGATTTTCGGTAGTCAGAATGATAAATACTGGACAGTATGCGATTATAATAACAAGTGGAAATTATATAATCCGGTCTTGCAGAATCAGGGACATATAAATACAATTCATCAACATTTAAGGGGTGTGCCTTGTTTTTCAATGATAGCTTTTTCTGAACGTTGTGAACTGAAAAAAATAAATGTAAATTCCGATATATATGTATTTAATCGTGATGAAATGTTTTTTATAATATCGGATATTTTTAAAAAATTTCCTGATGTCATGGATAAAAAACAAATGAAATACATAACTGAATATCTGGGACAATTTTGTAACGCCGACAAAAATATAAAAAAATCCCATATAAAAGATGTAAAAAAATATAGCGAGGAAAAATTATGAAAGTATTTTTTATAGCCGATACGCATTTTGGTGATAATAATATACTGCTTTACGAAAACAGACCATTTAAAAGCGTTAAGGAAATGGACAGCACTATTATTAATAACTGGAATAATGTTGTTTCAGAAAATGATAAAGTTTTTCTGGTGGGGGATTTTTCTTTTTATGATATGGAAAAAAACAAGGAAATATGTCAGAATCTGAACGGTGAAAAATTTCTTGTAATGGGCAATCACGATACAGAAAGTGAAGATTATTACTATAAATGCGGATTTTCGGGAGTAAGCCGTTATCCGATAATTTATGAAAATTTCTGGCTTGTCTCACATGAACCGCTATATATAAATAAAAATATGCCGTATGCGAATATTTTCGGACACGTTCACGGGAATCCGATATATACAGATGTTTCGGAAAGAAGTTTCTGTGTGAGTGCGGAACGTATAAATTATGCTCCTGTTGAGTTGTCTGAAATAAAAAGACGTATCATGGAAAAGGAGTGTAAATTTTGAAAATACTGAACATTCACGGATATAAGGGAAGTGCAGAAAATTCCGCTTGTATGACTTTAAAGAAACTCGGTCATGAAGTAATTTCGCCTCAAATTGACTATGATTCAAAAAGACCTCGCCAAATTCTTAGGGATTTAATAAAAATATTTGATGAAAATAAACCCGATTATATAGTAGGGACGAGTTTAGGCGGATTCTTTGCACTGCTTGTCGCAAAAAATACTGATGTTCCTGCTGTGCTTGTAAGTCCCTGTCTTAATCCGTGTGTTACTCTGTCTGAACTTGGCTATAAAATGGATAAAAGCAGAAAAATGACGTTTATAGTGTTTAAATACATGATTGAAAAAATGAATTTCCATAATATAACCGCTATAATCGGTGGACAGGACGAAATTATAAGTTATCATGATTATACAAAAAAAGTCATAAAAAATAATTATGTTGTACCGGAGGGAAAACATTCCGGTGCGACCCTGAATTTAGATTACTGGTTAAGGAGGTTTATAAAATGAAAAAAGAATATTTAGAGGCTGGAAAAATAGTCAATACGCACGGCATAAGAGGTGAGATAAAAATTATGCCATATACGGACGTTCCGGAGCTTTTATGCGAATTTGACAGGCTTTTCCTCAATAAACAAGAAATTTTTATAGAACGTTCAAGGGTTGCGAAAAATATGGTAATAGCAAAGTTAGAGGGCGTGGACACTCCGGAGCAGGCAGAAAAACTCCGTAATAAAATTTTATATATGCACCGTGATGACCTCGAACTTGACGACGATACGTATTTCATACAAGACTTAATCGGCATTGAGGTCAAGGACGTGGAAACGGGCGTTATTTACGGAAAAATAGTCGATGTCATGCAGACCGGCGCAAATGATGTCTATGTAATAAAAGGCAGTGACAGAGAGTATCTTATACCGGCTATTGCAGATGTCGTTGTTTCCACTGACATAGACAACAATGTTATGACTATAAAAGTACTCGACGGACTTTTTGATTAAAGGAGATTTTTATTTATGAATGATAATGAAAAAATTATTAATGTTCCATCTTATGAGACATATAATTCAGATGATGACTTTTCGAGAGACAATGGCATATTAAATAGATGCTATGCAGAAAGTACAGTAGTTACAATACCAAGCGATGTGAAAAAAATTACAAAAGATGCATTTAAGTATCTAGAAAATAAGAAAAAGAGAGAAAGAGATTGGAAACGCTTTTGTATAGAAACAGAAGAAGAGAATCCAAAACCACTAAGAAAAATAGTTTTGCCGAACTCTGTTACAGAAATAGAAGAAGGAGCATTTGCTAATCTTGAATATTTGGAAGAAATAAATCTTCCTAATGGAATTACTGAAATTCCAAACGATTTGTTTTGCAATTGCCATAATTTAAAGGAAATAGATATTCCTGATACAGTTACAAAGATTGGCGATAATGCATTCTCTTGTTGCCAAAATTTAAAGAAGATAAATATTCCTGCTTCTATTGAAGAAATTGGAAAATCATCCTTTTATATGTGTGGGGGGATGAAAGGAAAAATTTTTAAATTTTCAAGAAGTCTTAAAAAAATTGGTGAACAAGCTTTTTTTATGACAGGAGCAAGAATTGCTATTTTTGCTGATTGTGAATGCGGTGAAGGTGCTTTTTATGGTTGTGAGGACAGAGTGTGGAAAGAAATATGAAAATAGAAATAGCTACATTATTTCCAGAAATGTGTGAGGCTGTACTCGGTGAAAGTATAGTCGGTCGGGCGAGAAAAGCCGGAAAAATACAAGTAAACTGTCGACAGATACGTGAATACACACACGACAAGCACAGACGTGTTGACGATACCCCCTATGGTGGTGGTATGGGCATGGTCATGCAGTGTGAGCCGATTTATAACTGCTATCAGGCAGTATGTAACGAAACCGGAACAAAACCGCATACAATATATATGTCTCCTAAAGGAAAAATCTTCACACAGCAAAGAGCTGTTGAACTCTCAGAAATGGAAAATATCTTGATTATATGCGGTCATTATGAAGGTGTTGACCAGCGTATTATTGACAGGATAGTTGATGAGGAAATTTCCATAGGTGATTACGTCTTGACAGGTGGGGAAATTCCTGCTATGGCTGTAGTTGATGCTGTCGCCAGAATGTGTGATGGTGTACTTTCTGACGAGGCGTGTTTTAAGGACGAGAGCATTTACAGCGGTCTTCTTGAATATCCACAGTATACAAGACCAGAAGTCTGGGAGGGTGAAGCTGTTCCGGCGGTGCTTCTCTCCGGACACCACAAAAATATAGAAAAATGGCGTCTTGAAAAAAGCATTGAAATTACTGCCGAACGCCGTCCGGATTTGCTGGAAAGTTATAATAAATCTAAACATTAAGTATATTATGTTAAAAAAATTCCGTTTAGAAATATTCGACATATTAATATGTTGAATATTGTGCTAATTAAACAATTTATGTTAAATTTTTTTATAGTGAATATCAACAACCAAATCGAAAAAATAACTCTTACATTTAAACTAAATGTAGAATTTCTTTAAAAACCGACGTTTAAAGAAAAAAAGTCGTTGACTATAAGAATTTTTGAATGTATAATTAATATCAGCAATTGAAATATATTTGCGGTAAGTACCCGAACTTTGTGGGTGCAATATATAGAATAGGAGAGTTGTATATGTTTGTCAGAGAAGTAATGGTAAAAAATCAGGTTGGACTTCATGCAAGACCAGCTACTTTCTTCATTCAGAAGGCTAACGAATTCAAGTCGTCTATCTGGATTGAGAAGGAAGAACGCAGAGTTAATGCTAAGAGTCTGCTCGGTATCCTCTCACTCGGTATTGTAGGCGGTACTAATGTAAAAGTTATCGCTGACGGTGCAGACGAAAGAGCTGCTGTTGATGCACTTATTGACCTCGTGGACAGCGGTTTCAGTGAGGAAAACAGATAATCTGAATCCTGTTTTTATTTTCGGGCGTTACTTCGGTAACGCCCATTTTTATTTTATCCTTTAAGGTATTCCGCCATATTTTCGGCAAAAATAGCATATCCTTTTGTAGGGTCGGAAACAAAAACATGTGTAACAGCACCTATAATCTTATCATTCTGTATGACGGGGCTTCCGCTCATACCCTGAACGATTCCGCCGGTAGTTTCCAGTAACTCCTCGTCAGTTATGCGGATAATCATATTTTTTGTACTTTCCGGACTGTTATAATCTATTTTTTCTATTTCAACTTTATATTTTTTTGGAATATCGCCGGAAACTGTCGTTAATATTTCTGCCTCACCTGTTTTTACTTCCTGACGATAACCCATTTTATATTCACGGGAATTTTCACAAAGAGATTTTACCGCCTCTTCTGAAAGAAGTCCGTATACACCACATGAATTATTTTTATTGAGAATGCCGAAACTTCCACCATACATGAACTGTCCGTGTAGTTCACCGGGTATGCCTTTTGAACCTTTTTTACTGTCGGTAATTTCTACCTGTACCGCCTCACCGCTGTAAATGGGTACAAGTTCTCCGGTGTCTGAATCGCATACAGGGTGACCCAGTCCGGCAAATTCGCCGGTGGTCTTGTTAAAAAATGTCATTGTACCAATACCCGCTATACTGTCACGTACCCACATACCACCACGCCATTTTTCAGAAGAGGACGAATATTCCGGTTTTAAGAATACAGGGAAATCCCTTCCGTTACGGGATATAATTATTTTAATTTTTTTTCCCTCACTGCTGTTGATAATTTCCTGTATTTCGTCATTAGAGGTTATGTTCTTTCCGTCGGCAGATTTAATTATGTCGCCTACCTGTATGCCGGCGCTTTCAGCCGGACAGATTTTTTCACCGTTTTCAGTTTCCACTTCACCAAGCTCAGTGACCATTACGCCGTCCATAAGAAGTTTTATTCCGAAAGGGTTTCCGCCTGCAACAAGTACGGGGGCTTGCTCCTCGTGAATTTCAATATTCTTTACGGGAATAGCTCCGAAAAGTGTTAAAGTTGCCTGTGAAGTACCTGTTGAATTTCCCGATACTGCTATAGTATCATCTGAACTGCTGAAACAGTAAATTTCCGGATATTGTGCTATTCTTATTTCCTGACCGTGTTGTGTCGTAAGTGAAGACGGCAGATGTACAGAATAATATCCGGCTGTTCCGAATAATCCGGCAAGTGCGACAGATAATATAACTGCTGTGCCTTTAATGATTTTTCTTTTAAAACGCATTAATATAAATCCTTTCTTTTATCTTTTAAGTTGTGAACGTTTTTATTATATGTTTACAGTGCGGTTTTATAATTGAGAAATTACCGCATTTTTTACTGATTATCCCATAAAAATACATGGTAATTACTAAAAATGTCAGAAAAATCAAAAAAGAACATAATTTTTTGTGTTTTGTCTGTTAAATTTCACGGATACTGATTTTTTATTCTATGTAAAATATTCCGTATTTATATTATAACCAAAAATGGACGGGAAAACCGTCCTTTTTTGCGAATATAAAAAATTTTTTATTTTGATTTTAAATTATTCTATCACACGGCAGAAGTTAGCCTCACCGGAACTTAAATGCCTTATAGTTCCGTCAGGAAGTTTTATAATAAGATTTGCATTATCATCGATTCCCTCCGCAAATGCAATGACCGTATTTCCGTTGACGTTTGCAGTGATAGTGTTTCCGGTTAAAATTTCCCTGCTTCTGTATTCCCTTATATATGAACGGCTTTCAATTCCGGAAATATATTTTTCAAGACTGTTGAGGACTTCCGCACAGAGTCTGTTTCTGTCTATTTTAAGACCTGTTTCATCTTCAACAGAAGTAGCCGACGCCCTTAAATCTCTGCTGAAACTTCCTTCTGCACTCCTGATATTTATTCCTATACCAACAACCGCATAATCAAGGGAACGCATTTCCATACCTAAAGACGCCTCCGTAAGTATACCACATATTTTTCTTCCGTTCATGTAGAGGTCATTGACCCATTTTATTTTTACATCATGTCTGCATAGTTTTTCAATAGCATCTGCTACCGCACATGCTGTCGCCGATGTTATCAGTGATGCTGTTTTTATATCAAAATCCGGACGCATTATAACACTCATGTAAAGACCTTTTCCCTTTGGTGAAACAAAATTTCTGCCTAATCTGCCCTTGCCGGAGTTCTGTGTATCGGCGACAATGACAGTTCCGGCGGAAATTCCGGAAGATGCCATTTCTTTAGCACAGGTATTTGTTGAATCGACTTCGTCGTAAATTATAATCTGCTTGCCGAAATTTTCGGTTTTAAGATATGCCTGTATGAGTTTTTCGGAAAGTCTGTTGTTTTCAGCGGAAAGTCTGTAGCCTTTTGATGTTACCGCCTCTATTGAATAGCCTTCAGCTTCAAGGGATTTGACAGCTTTCCATACAGCATTCCGGCTCACACCGAGTTTTTCCGCAAGCATAGCCCCTGAAATATATTCTCCGCCGGATTCCGCAAGAGTTCCGAGAAGTGTTTCTTTAACGTTCATGAAAAAATTTTCTCCTTATGTTTCATTTAAAATATTTTTGAAAAAATCTATATATTTTCCGGTTACAGTTTCCCTGCCGAAATTATTTTTTACATATTCATAGCCGTTAAGACCCATTATTTCCGCAATTTTTTTATTTTTCAGTAAATAATCGGTACAGGCTTTAAATTCCGGATAATTTCCGAAATATAAACCGCCGTTTGCTTGTGTAACAAAATTTTTTGTTACGTCGCAATTTTCGTGGACAAGTACCGGACGTCTGCACAACCAGTTTTCCATGATTACAAGCGAAAAACTTTCATTAAATGACGGCTGACAAAGAAATTCACAGGCATTCATGGCATTATATTTATCCTGTTCAGAAACATAACCTAAATCAATTATATTTTTTCCGGTTATAATTTTTCCGCCACCTGTAAGGATAAGTTTTAAATTATTTTCTTTTATATATTCGCTGAAATATTTTATAAGCGTATCGATATTTTTTCCGGTGTCTTTTCTGCCGGAATAAAGTATAAACGGCTGATTTATTCTGTATTTTTTCCTGAAATTTTCCGGATTTGACTTGATATTTATATCCATTCCGATACCGGCAACAAGAGTTTTTGTTTTCTGCAAATTGTATATTTTTTCAGCAAAAATTTTTTCCGGCAAAGAATTGAAAATCATTCCGGCGACTTCCGGAAAAGTTTTTTTAAAGTGTTTCATGTATGCATATGATTCATCATGCAGACATGGAATAATTATTGATTTTTCCGGAAAAAGTTTAGCACCCCAGTACGTCGTGCCGAACATATACGGAATAAAGACAAAAAGTGAATAATTATCGGAATTTTCACGCATATATCGATAAAGGGAATTACTGTTAATCATCTCACGGAGGAAAATTTTTTCCTCGTCATAACTTACCGGAATATTATTCATTAACTTGAAATTTACATTATCAAAGGCATAGGTATCACGTTTCCGGACGGCAAAACGTCTCACGGGAATATTGTTTTTATTGAAATAAATTCCCTCTTTATAGTAATTTTTATTCCAGTCTGAATTAAAATCCTTAACGCACGTCGTGAGAATTTCAAGGGGGATATTTTTTTTATGAAGTTCAGCGGTAAGGTCACGGAGCATATTTTCAGCACCACCGGAAATATCATCTCCATACCAAGCCGTAACAAAGCCGATTTTTTTCATATATTTTCACCATTTATGAAGTCTTTCAGTATTTTTTTAAGAAGACCGGAAGTTTTTTTATACGAAAAATCACAAAGTCTTTTTTTCTGTGAATTTATAATATTTTTGCGTAAATTTTTGTTATTTGTTATTTCGTAGATTATTCCGGCTGTACGTATCGGGTTATTTTCCGGAATAATTATTCCGCTTTTTCCGAGAGTTTCCGGTACAGCACCGGCATTTAATGCGACTACAGGTACATTAAAAAACATAGCCTC
Source organism: Alistipes senegalensis (assembly GCA_023665275.1). Lineage (GTDB taxonomy): Bacteria > Bacillota > Clostridia > Oscillospirales > Ruminococcaceae > Ruminococcus. The sequence continues at coordinate 38,096 of JAMPEF010000004.1, forward strand.
AACAAGTGGTACACAGAATCCCTCGTGTTGACTCATACACAGAAAAATATCCGCCACACGATAATATGAAATTATTTCACTGAAATCTACATGACCCGTAAATATTACATCTTTAAGATTAAGAATTTCAACATATTTTTTAAGACGTTCATAATAAATTTCCGTACCAGTCCACGAACCAACAAGAATAAGTCTCGATTTCGGATTTATTTTTTTATAGAAATAAAAAGTTTTTATAATATCTTCATGCTTTTTGTTCGGAGCTATTCTGCCGATAAAAATAATATTAGTCCAGTTATCAGAATATTTTTTCATTACGGAAATATCAGGAGTTTTTTTATATTCCTGAAAAGATATTAGCACCGGACGTACTTTAACAGGACATTTGTAGCCATATTCAGTAAGCTGTAATTTATTGTACTCCGAATCTGCTATACAAAGATTAAAGGTATTATTTAGATATTCAAGTCCCTTGTAACCGTAATTTGTCAGTGCAAATAATTCACGGCTGTATGGTCTGAAAAATTCCGGTGGTGTGATATTATGATAAATCATGATTTTACGGCAAGGAATTTTATTTATTCTGAAATTAAGTTCCGTACCCGTGGACATATGATAAATAATAATATCATTTCGGGAAATATTTTTCAGTCCGGATATATTTTTTACAGGAAGATTTTTTCCGTATATTTCTGCATAAATTTCAGTATCAATATCCATTTTTTTTATTACTTTTTCAATAGCAAATGCATCATTGCTTACAGCGTCACCATGTGATACGGTCGGGAGTAATTGTATAATTTTCATATTATTCACCGTATAAGTCTTGCATAAGACGTTTATTTTCTTTTTCAAGTTTTTCTATGCGTCGGATTAGTTTCTTTTGAGTATTCCGCATAGAAGTAAGTGCCGTTTCCGTTGAGGAATTAAAATTATTCTGTTCATTTACGATTGGTTCAATATAGAATTTAATTATTTTCCTTACAGATTTTTTCAGGAAAACTTTAAGAGTATTTCCTGAAAATTGTCTGTATGGGTGTACGTATGAATATGCACGGACACTTTTAATAGCATTGTCAGGATTTTCAGGAACTTCAGAACCTGAATATTTTTTATATGGAATATCTTCAAAATCAGGAATATTTTTTTCTTTTATATCACGTTTCAGTTGTGACATTATTTCTTCTGTGTTTACAGATTTATTCATAGCTATCATCTCCGGATATTATTTATTTTATTATAACATAATTGACATAAAGTGTCAAGATAATGCGTTCTTTGGTTCTGATGATAACAAATTTTTGAATAAAATTTTACATATCTATTGACAAAACAGAAAAAATGTGATATAATTGTGAAAAGTAAAAAAAATTAAGGAGTACAATGTATGAACATTAAATCTAAAAAAATACTTGCACAGATTTTATCTGTTGCAGTTGTAGGCAGTGCTTTTGCTGTGCCTGTTGCTGTTATGGCAGCCGAAGCTACAGCTACTACTGTTGTATCATCTGCCACAACAACTGATACTGCTTCTACTGAAACAACAACTGAAACTACAACCACAGTCACAGCCACCAAACCACCAGTAACAACTTATCAATGGTATGTTCACCCCTCAATAAAGGCAGATGATATAAATGCAGTAGGTGTATTCATGACCTCCATACCTTATGGAAATTCTGCTTATAAAGACTATGAATATACATACGGTCAGACTATCGATACCGGATATGCTGTGATAAAAGATGGCGACTTTTACGGCGTTATTGATATGGAAGGAAATACGGTTCTTGAATCTGATTATGTATCAATACGTGGTGAATTAAACGACCATTTTATATTATATGATGAAGATGATAATATTTCATATTTCTGCTGTGAAACAGGTGAATTTTTAGAACCACAAGAGCCACGTTGCGCATGGTGCGAAGGTTACTTATCAACCACTGTATGTGGAAGCTACTACTGTTATGACCCTGAAAGTGATGTACTTGTTTATATCGGGGCAATGCCTGGCGATGATACAGAAGATGTTATATCCCTGAAAGGTCAGAATTGCAGTAATAAAACTATTGACTTTCCGGAAGGAAAAATAATTCCCGTAAGAATGGTTTACGTTGTATCAGATGATGAAGTTGAACTTACTGACAGTTACGGCATAATGAAAGACGGCGAAATTATCATTGATTTTGATTATGATAATGCACTTTCATACAAGGACGGCATAACAGCTCTTGAAAAAGACGGCGAATGGTATTATTTCGATGAAGATGGCTATCAGATTATAGAAGACCCATGTGACGCATCATATAGCTTTAATGCTGTGGGTGGCAATTATATACCATATCTTCCGTCAGAAGACTATATAGCTTTCAATACTGCATGGGGTGGCGGCTACTATGCTACAGACGGTGAAGTTGTAATCCCTGTAGGTGAGTTCGCAGAAGTACGCCCTGTATGTAACGGTCTTGCATGGGTAAAAGACCATTCAACAGGTTTGTGGGGTGTAATCGAACTTACAGGCGAAAGAGCAGGTACGTCAAATAATGACAATGACAGCGATTCCGACAGTAGTAGTGGCAATGGCAGCGGTAGTGGCAGCAACTCCTCCTCCTCCTCTTCTTCAGGAAGTAAAGCTAAAGACTCACCAAAAACCGGCGACACTTCCGGAAAGGTTCTTACAGTTCTTGCGCTTTCAGCAGGTGTGATGTTAGCATCTAAGAAACGCAAGGAAAAATAATTCAGATAATAAAACAGAACTCTCCGGAGTTCTGTTTTTTTGAAATATTTTAATTATGGGCATAACCCTTGACAAAATCCGGCGTTATGGTATATAATATTATAAGCAATATTTAATAAAAGCGTAGCAGTCAGAGTAACTTTTATCAGTTTTTCAGAGAGTATCGGGGTGGTGCGACGATATAAACCATAGAAGTGAAGTGCGGCTGTCAGCTCCGCAGAGGAAATAATAGTATTCTGCGGCGTGGTCTCACGTTACGGGAAAAGCTATAAACGGAGTGGAACAGCGTTTATTATACGTCTCCGGAGGGTGTTTTTTTGTGCCTCCGGAGACTGAATTTTTTTAAAAGGAGGAAATGCTTTGTTTGAATATATAAAGAAAGATATAAGGCTTATACGGGAACGTGACCCCGCTGTACACAGTACGCTTGAAATACTGTTGACATATCCCAGTATTACAGCAGTAAGAAGTTATCGTATAGCGCATTGGTTTTATAAAAGAAAGATGTTTACCATTGCAAGAATGATATCACAGCATTCAAGAAGAAAAACCGGTATTGAAATTCATCCCGGTGCAGAAATAGGAAAAGGACTTTTCATTGACCATGGAATGGGTGTTGTTATTGGTGAAACTGCTGTAATCGGTGATAACTGTCTTTTGTATCAGGGTGTAACACTTGGTGGTACTGGTAAGGATAAGGGTAAACGTCACCCCACACTTGGACATAATGTTCTTGTAGGTGCTGGTGCAAAAGTTTTAGGTCCTTTTAAAGTCGGAAACAATGTGAAAATCGCTGCAAATGCGGTAGTTCTGAATGAAATTCCCGATAACTGCACAGCGGTAGGTGTTCCGGCAAGAATAGTAAGAAGAAACGGAAAAAAAATCTGTAGGGACGTTTGCAGTGAAATTGACCAGATACACATTCCCGACCCTGTATCACTGGAAATGTGTCGCCTCAGGACAGAACTTGAAAGACTTAAACAGGAAGTTTCATATATGAAAAAATAAGTCTGTTAAGTGCCGGTATTCCGGAAGAATACCGGCTGTAAAAAAATTCTGTACGAACAAAAATAAAAAGGAGTTTTTAATAATATGTCTGTATTTTTTAATTTCGGACTTGAATACATACGTTTTCGGGAACGACAGATTGAAAATATCGTCAATTATATGCAGTATGATTTGAAAATGAATAAAGACGATATTGCAGTACCTCCGGAAAGAATGACTATCAGTTATGGTGTTGCCGACAAGACAAGAAGAGTTAAAGCCTCCATCCTTGAGTGGAGCAGTTTTCAGAGCAGAGTTTTCTTTGATGATACCACGGAATACAACAGCATAGAAATAATTATATCTGTTGATAATAATTTTTTTACTGCCCGTGGCGTGAAAAGCTGTGAAACCGGTACTATATCGGAGATAGAGTTTCCGCATGGCTTTCCAGATGACCGCTATTCGTGGGACTGGTATGAACAGCTTGCGTATCAGGCTTGTGTACTTCTCACCGACGAAAGAAGACTGGCTGAATTTGCATCTAATGAACACGAAAAAGACAGCAGTTTCAATCTTTTTGAAAACGAAAGAGAAATACTTTCGGAATATCAGAATACATAATAATAAAAAGGAGTATCTATAATGCAGTTATATAATTCACTTTCACATAAAAAAGAGGAATTTATTCCACATGAAGCGGGAAAGGCAAGTATATACACTTGTGGTCCTACTGTATACCATTACGCACATATCGGAAACCTCCGGACGTATATTATGGAAGATGTCCTTGAAAAATACCTCCGTTTCACAGGGCTTGACGTTACACGTGTAATGAACATCACCGACGTGGGACATCTTACCAGTGACGGCGATACGGGTGACGACAAAATGTTAAAAGGCGCTAAGCGTGAACATAAAACCGTTATGGAAATAGCACAGTTCTATACAGACGCATTTTTCAGCGACTGCAAAAAACTTAACATAAAAACTCCGGACGTTGTTGTACCGGCGACATCTTATATAGACGAATTTATAAGAGTTATACAAGCACTTATGGACAAAGGTTATGCATACGAATCCGGCGGAAATATTTATTTTGATACATCGAAACTTGAAAAATACTATGTTTTCAATGACTTCAGGGAAGAGGATTTAGCGGTAGGCGTCCGTGAGGGCGTGGAAGAAGATTCCAATAAGCGAAACAAGGCAGATTTTGTATTATGGTTCACCAAATCAAAATTTGATTCACAGGAACTTAAATGGGATAGTCCATTTGGTACGGGCTACCCTGGGTGGCATATAGAGTGTTCATGCATAAGCATGAAAAATTTAGGCGAGTATTTGGATATTCATTGTGGTGGTATAGATAATGCATTTCCGCACCATACTAACGAAATCGCACAAAGTGAGGCTTATTTAGGTCACGAATGGTGTAATTATTGGTTTCACGTACACCACCTGAATACAAACAGCGGAAAGATGAGTAAATCAAAAGGTGAATTTCTTACAGTATCGCTTTTAGAGGAAAAGGGCTATAATCCGGTTGTATACAGATATTTTTGTCTGCTGTCGCATTACAGAAAGTCTCTTGTTTTTGACTGGGATAATCTCAATAATGCGGTGACATCATATAATAAGATTATCGAAAAGACAGCACTTCTTATGAATGAAAATTCCGGAGATATTGACAAGTCAGAATATGACAGACTTATGAAAAATTTCACAGATGCACTTGATAATGATTTAAACACATCACTTGCAATTACTGCATTATATGATGTTCTGAAATCTGAAACTAATTCAGTTACAAAAATTGCATTGATTAAAGAATTTGATAAAGTTTTAGGTCTTGACCTTATAGAAAATGCCATGAAAGCAAATCAGGGTGAAGAAATACCGGCAGAAGTCCTTGAACTTGTTGAGGAAAGAAAATCCGCACGTAAGGAAAAGAATTTCACACTCGCCGACGAAATCAGAAATAAAATTACAGCACTCGGCTATGAAGTCCGTGAAACAAGACAGGGTGTTGAAATTAAGAAAATCAGGTGATATAAAATGGCAAGAATATATCCACTTTTCAGCTCAAGTAAGGGAAATTCCTGTTTTATCGGAACTGAAAAGTATGGAATACTTATAGATTGTGGTGTGAGTTTCCGAAAACTTTCCACCGCACTTAACGCAAATAAAATACCGCTTACAGCAGTGCAGGCGGTATTTATAACCCACGAACACAGCGACCATGTTTCCGGACTTAAAGTCCTTACACAAAAAACAGGTATACCGGTTTACAGTACAAAAAAAACACTCCGGAAACTTTGCGATGATGATAAAATTTCCCCGAAATCTCCGGTTATTGAAATGAAAAAAAATATAGTCTGTGCAGATATGGAAATAAATACATTCAGAATATCCCACGATGCTATAGACCCGTGCGGTTATAAGATACATACTTCAGATGATAAATATTGTGCTATATGTACCGATACAGGCATGATAACTCCAGAGGCTGAAACGGCTTTTAAGGGCTGTAAAATGGTACTGATTGAGTCGAATTATGATGAAAATATGTTACGACAGGGAAATTATCCGTTTCACCTGAAACAGCGTATTCTTTCGGAGTCCGGACATCTTTCTAATGACGACTGTACTACACAGATAGCCCGATTAATAGAAAACGGTACTACACATATAGTTTTAGGGCATCTCAGTCAGGAAAACAATACACCTAAAACTGCATTCGCTACAGCAAGGAAATTCCTTGACGAAAAATATAAATTCAGTAAAGATTATATAATGGGTGTAGCACCCGTTGAGACAAACGGGGGGGCGGTTGTTTTTTGATTACAATAAAATTAATAGTCATAGGAAAACTGAAAGAAGATTATCTCCGGAGTGCCTGTGCAGAATATATAAAGAGACTTTCAAGATATTGTAATTTTGAAATTCATGAACTTGATGAATGCAGGCTCAGTGAAAATCCGTCGGAAAAGGAAATAAATTCGGCATTACAGAAAGAGGCTTTACAGATAAAGAAATACGCAAAAGGCATGATAATTCCCATGTGCATTGAGGGCAAACAACTCACAAGTGTTAAGTTTTCGGAAAAAATATCGTCTGCCGGTGTGAATGGTTTAAGTGTGGTTACTTTTATAATCGGAAGTTCTTTCGGACTTGCACCGGAAATAAAATCAATGGGAAATTTTAAACTTTCCATGTCAGATATGACTTTTCCGCATCAGCTTGCAAGAGTCATGTTACTGGAGCAGATTTACAGGGCTTTTCAGATTACAGAGGGCGGAAAATATCACAAGTAGGTGACAATATGGCAGTAGATTTATTAAGGTTTGACGGTGACTGGAATGATGTTAACAGCGAAATAATTTTTAGTTATCCGGTTGCATCTGAAAATTTTTTCAGAAACGTCTGGACAACTGCTATTACTGAAAGTAAATTGAAGTTATTCATGGAGTGGGGAAGTTTCACGCCTAATCAGATAGATGAAGTGCTTGATGAACTAAGTATATTAATACAATGGTGCGATGATAATTTAACTGGAAATGAATATTTCAAAATGCACAGCCATATTAAAGAATTAATGATGGTCATTCCGGAAGAAGCTCTCAAAAGCAATGAACCATTCTATATTTTTTAGAGGCATAATGAAAAATCGGAATACTTGAAAGGAGGCACAAAATGAACGAAGAATATTATAAGGCGGAAATATCTTTTCTGAACAGTGAGATATACAGGCTCAACAGGCAGATTGAAGAGGAAAGGAAAAAGAAATCTCCCGACAAAATGAACCCATTTGACAATCCGACAGAATATCCGGAATTTAGCGGTGACTACTCCGACATAATGCCGGAGCTTGACGCACCCGACTGCACAATTCCCCTTGAACCTGAACTAACTGAACGTCGCAAAATAAGGCGTTTTTATTCAGTGGGAGGCTGGTGTGTATTAGGACAGTTTTTTATCAGTAATCTTCTGACATATGCAATAGTCTATATATTACGCATGATAATAAGTTCCATGAATGACGGTGCAGATATGGAAACAATATCAATATATATGGAAAGTTCTTCAATATTTGCGGCAGTGAATATGCTTGTATTTCTGATTGCAAATGTCGGGATTGCATTCATGGGAATGAAAATGGCACGTATTCCGAAAAATCAGTTTGTCCGGACTCGTAACTTTAGTTTCGGAAAAGCCATACAGTATTGTCTTATAGCGTTTTTTCTGTGGGAATTATCGGCAATTGTTGCAGGTGCAATAGATGATATTTTTGTACAATACGGCTATACAACGGACGTCATGGACATGGACGGCATAGCGGTTACAGGTACGGGCTTTGCAGTAATGACGGTTTATACCTGTATCATAGCACCAATTACAGAAGAAATTTTTTTCAGAGGTATGCTTTTAAGGGCATTTTCACGGACAAATCAGCGTTTTGCGGTATTTGTGACAGCGTTCTTTTTCGGGATTTCGCACCATAATATACCACAGTTTGTGCTTGCGTTTATAATGGGAATTTTCCTCGCACATATAACACTGAAACATAATTCAATAATACCGGCTGTAATCGTACACATTTTTACAAATACAATGTCTACACTTATTTCGGTCATTGAAGAGAGTGCGGGATATATATTTACATCAATGCTTGTACTTGTAATTGCTTTAATGGGATTTTTTCTTTTATGTGTTTTCCGTGAAAATAACAAAATACCGGCGACTACTCCGGCACAGTCAAGGAGAGGTTTTGCATTGGCGAAAAGTTCGGTAATGTTTATTATTGCAGTTTCCGTGCAGGTTGTATATACAATAGCTCTGATATTTATGTAATGTAAAGGCGGTCAGTAATTTATTGACCGCCTTAAATTTCAGTCTGAACGGTGATATATTATAGGTCTTAATTGTATGCCATCAAGAGCCGCTGAAATCGCCTGTGGCAACATGGAAAATTCAGCAACAAGTGAGGCTGGTTTTTTTGTGCAGTCGTCCTGTAGCATCGGGACAAAGTAATAATTTTTCCTGTTGAAGAGCTCACCTATATTTTTTGCCGACCCTAAAAGTAAATCATTGGATGCTATCGCAAGAACTACAGGTTTTCCGCTTCTCAGATGTGACTTTACTGCCATTGTCACCGATGTATCGGTTATGCTGTTTGCAAGTTTTGATGCGGTATTTGATGTGCATGGTGCGACTACCATAATATCGGTCATATTTTTAGGTCCTATGGGTTCGGCGTCGGTTATTGTCATTATGACATCTTTTCCGGCAATTTCAGACAGTTTTTTTATGTTTGCGTCTGCTGTTCCGAAACGTGTTGATGTTCCGGAAGCATTTTCCGACATAATGGGTATAATTTCCGCACCCATATTTTTTAATAATTCCGCCTGCTCAAAACATTTTGAGAATGTACAGAAAGAACCTGTCATAGCGAATCCTATTTTAAGACCGCTGAATATTTCATTCATTTATAAAGACCCCTTTCTTCAATAATTCCGGCGACGGTTTCGGCTATAAATTCTCCTGATGTAACCGGTGCAGTTTTTCCGGGAATACCTAAAGCCCATATTACTTTTTTGCCGAGCATTGCCGCCGATTTGAAATCTATTCCGCCTGGTTTTGAGGCAAGGTCAATGAATAATGTATCATTACTGAAACGTTTCAGTAATTCTGTATTGAAAATCATTTCCGGTACTGTATTGAATACAAGCTGATAATCGGTATCCATTTTATCAGTACATACCGATTTTATGCCTGTAATACGTGCTTTTGCTGTACCTTTTGCATTGTGTACAGCAACAGTTATATCACTTCCGAACCCCTTTAAAATTTCTGCCAGTGAAGTTCCTATTCTTCCCATGCCTACAATAAGAACTTTAAGACCGTTAAGCGTTACGGGCAGTTCATTGAGGGCTATTTCAATAGCACCTTCGGCAGTGGGAACAGCGTTTTTAAGACTTAAATCTTCACATTCCATGTAGTCGATTATTTCATGGTTCATAAAAATATCTGATAATTTTTTATTATATTTTCCCGCAAATATAATACCGTCGGGCTTGAGAAGTCCCCGTATTTCTTCGGGATTTATTTTTTTATCGCTGAAAGGTGCTGTAATATTGCCGTTTTCGTCGAGAGGCGGAACAGGCAGTACTACAAAATCATAGAAGCTGTTTTTATCCGTCACGACTTGTGTGAGGTTCATTTTTTCAGGTATTGAATCGGCTGAAAAGCCCATTACGTAAGTATCATATAAAGCTGAAAGTTTTCCGGCACAATATATTTGGCGCATATCACCGCCGGCAACAAGTATTCTGATTTTATCTTTCATATAATTCTCCATTCTGCCGTCAGTAACGGCTTACAGAAAAAAATTTTCTGCTGTATTATATGAAATTCCCATACAATAGTGTGCATAAAAAGAGCGTGTCCGCCCATAAGTGAACACGCTATAAATATTTATATCCGGTTATTTCTTTCCAGTCGTCGCCGATAAATTTTTTACACGTTTTTCTGAGCCACTTGACCTCCATATCCAGTTGTCCGGTATTGATTAAGAGTTCTTCATTTCTTCTTGAAAGACGTGAAAAATTATTCAGTAAATCTTCTTTCCATGCCTTTATGTCCTCCGCCGTAACGGACGTGTGTTCTTTTATAATATCCTCGTCGGATTTCCCTTGAAGAGACTCAACGGCTATTGTATCTTTGACGTGTTGTTTATATTCGGTGTCGTCGTTTTTCGGTGGAGGAGGCGGAGGAGGTGGCGCTGGTTCTTCCGGTTCAGGCGGAGTTTCTTTCGGTTTGAAACTGTTGATAACCATGAAAAAAATGCCGATTATCAACAGCCATATAATAAATTCACCCATAGGGCGCAACCTCCTTTTATTTCACGAATTATTTTTCAAGAGTTCCGTGTGAAAGCGATTTCAGATAGGCATTTATAAAGCCGTCAATATCACCGTCCATAACAGCCTGAATGTTTCCGTTTTCAAATCCTGTTCTGTGGTCTTTTGCAAGGGTATACGGCATAAATACATATGAACGTATCTGTGAACCCCATGCAATTTCACGCTGAACACCCTTTATATCTTCGATTTTTTCAAGGTGTTCACGTTCCTTGATTTCGACAAGTTTTGAACGTAACATTTTCATAGCATAATCCTTGTTCTGATACTGGCTTCTCTGTGTCTGACATGAAACGACAATACCGGTCGGCTTATGAATAAGACGTACAGCGGAGCTTGTCTTGTTGACTTTCTGACCACCCGCACCACTTGAACGGTATACCTCCATTTCAATGTCTTCGGGTCTTATGTCAACTTCTATTGAGTCGTCAATTTCTGGCATGACTTCCAGTGCTGCAAAAGATGTGTGTCTTCTGCCGGACGCATCAAAAGGCGATATACGTACAAGTCTGTGTACACCTGATTCTGATTTCATATAGCCGTATGCGTTATCACCCTCAATAAGTATAGAGGCGGATTTCATACCGGCGTCGTCACCATCGAGATAGTCCATCAGAGTTACTTTATAGTTATGACGTTCAGCCCAGTGATTGTACATTCTGTAAAGCATTTCTGCCCAGTCCTGAGCCTCTGTTCCGCCTGCTCCTGCATGGAACGTAAGTATAGCATTTGCATTATCATACTCTCCGGTAAGAAGTGTGGAAAGTTTTTCGTCTTCAAGTTTCTGTTTGAAAGTCTCAGAATCAGCCTTTATTTCCTCAACGGAGCTGTCGTCGTCCTCTTCAATGGATAACTCAATAAGAGTTATTAAATCCTCCAGACTGTCATTGAGTTTATTGAATTTTTCTATTTTTCTTTCAAGAGCCTTCGTCTCACGGAGTACTTTCTGTGAGTTTTCGAGGTCGTCCCAAAAACCGTCCTTAGCAGTTTCTTCATTGAGTTCTGCAATACGTTCCTTAGCTTTCTGAATGTTGAGAACGTCTGCAAGTTCAGTCATTTCTTTTCTGTAATTGGTCATTTCAACCCTTAAATCATCAAGTATAATCATAAAAATATAACCTTTCTTTAATTATTTTCCATAAATAAGTGATGCAACATCAACTGTCTGTTTAGCGTCTTTTGCATAGAAATCAGCGTGAATTTGTTCAGCATACGACGCTGTAAGAACTGCTCCGCCGACTACTGTCTTGCATTCGGGATATTCCCTGTTTAAAAGTTTAATAGTTTCTTCCATAGCCGAAAGAGTTGTGGTCATAAGTGCGGAAAGCCCTACAAGTTTAACCTTATGCTGTATAGCCGTATCAACTATAAGTTGTGGCGGAACGTCTTTTCCTAAATCAATCACTTCAAAGCCATAACTATCCAGCAAGACTTTTACAATATTTTTTCCTATGTCGTGAATGTCACCTTTTACGGTTGCAAGAACTACTTTTCCTTTTGAAACACTTCCTATATTGTTTGCGGAGAGTTTTTCTTTCAGTACCTCAAAGCACGCCTGTGCTGAACCGGCTGTCAATATAAGCTGTGGCAGAAAAATTTTACCCTTTTCAAATTTTTCACCGGCGGAATCAAGTGCCGGAATCAAATAATTATTTATAATCTCCATAGGGTCGGTATTTTCGCAAAGTTCACGAACTGCTTTCAATGCCTCGTTTTTAAGACCGTTTTCAACAGCATAAACCAAATCCGGAGAATTTTTTTCCTGATTTACTGGTGCTTTCGGAGCAGGTGCGTTATTGGCATATACGCTTATAAATTCAGCGGAATTTCTGTCTATTCCTGCAAGAAGTCTGTAAGCACGTACAGCACCTATTATTGATTCGATATTAGGATTGATAATCGGCAAATCAAGTCCGCTGTGCAGTGCCATTGTAAGAAATGTACGTGTAATTAATTCCCTGTTAGGAAGTCCAAATGAAATATTAGATACACCTAATACCGTCCGCAATCCTAATACATTTTTTACACGGTTCAGGGCGTTGAGAGTTTCCATAACGCCGTCCTGTTCAGCGGAGGCAGTAAGTGTGAGGCAGTCAATGAAAACGTCTTCTTTTGGTATTCCGTAAGATAACGCACGGTTAAGAATTTTTTCTGCTATTGCAAAACGTCCCTCAGCGGTTTTCGGAATACCCTTTTTATCAAGAGTAAGTCCCACAACAGATGCACCATATTTTTTTACTAATGGTAAAATTTTTTCTAAAGATTCGTCTTCACCATTTACGGAATTGACAACAGGTTTGCCGTTATATACACGTAATCCGGCTTCTAAGACTTCTGGTATAGTGGAATCAAGTTGTAGTGGCGTATCGCATACACTCTGTATGGCTTTTACGGCTGTAATCATCATTTCTTTTTCATTTATATCAGGAAGTCCCACGTTTACATCAAGAATTTCTGCACCGGCGTGTACCTGTTCCACAGCCTGACTTAAAATATAGTCAATATCGTGATTTATAAGTGCTTCCTTGAAACGTTTCTTACCGGTAGGGTTGATTCTTTCACCTATAACACGTGGCTGGTCTATCGTCACGCAATTCACGGCGGAACACGCAAGGCTTATACGTTTTATGGGTCTTTTTATATTTTCGGCATTTTTGAGTTTTTCAATCATTTGTCTTATGTGTTCCGGAGTAGTTCCGCAACAACCACCGAAAATTTTTACACCTGCTCCGGCGAGTTTCAGATTACTTTCAGCGAAATCTTCCGGACTTAAATTGAAAAGGTTTGTAACAGGGTCAGGAAGTCCGGCGTTTGCCTTAGCTATTACCGGCAACGACGTAAGTGAACATATTTTATCAAGTACGGGGAAAAGTTCGTCTGCACCTAAGGAACAGTTTACACCTATAGCGTCCGCACCAAGACCCTCTAAAACCGCTACCATACATTCTGGTGAAACTCCCGTGAATGTACGCATATTTTCCTCAAAAGTCATAGTAACAAGTACTGGTTTATCGGAATTTTCCTTGACGGCAAGCAATGCGGCTTTTACTTCATATAAATCCGTCATGGTTTCTATAACTATAATATCGGCATCACGTCCGGCAATGACGATTTCTTTATATACATCATAGGCATCTTCAAATGAAAGAGTTCCAGAAGGTTCAAGCATCTGCCCAAGTGAACCCATATCAAGTGCCACGAGAGACTTTCCGGCAACTGCCTTACGGGCATTATTTATGCCTGCTCTTATGACTTCCTCAACGCTGTAACCGGTATTTTCGAGCTTGAAACGGTTAGCACCAAAAGTATTAGCATAAACAATATCCGAACCAGCTTCCGCATACATACGGTGGATTTTCATAATAGCCTCCGGATTTGTTATATTCAGTAGTTCGGGGACGTGTTCAGTCTGTATGCCGTGTGCCTGTAACATAGTTCCCATTGCACCATCAAGAAAAACAAATTTTCTTTCAAGCAAAGAACTTAGTTTATCAGACATAATAAATCACTCCTTTCATTCATTGCGGAAAGTTCCTAAACAACGGAAATACTCCATATTTTCAGATAGGTCATTCATTAAAGCCCTTACAGATGGGTCATCAAGTTTTCCGCTGAAATCAAGATAGAACATAACATCAAAACTGCCGTCACGTATTGGACGGTTTTCAATTCTGATAAGGTTCATGCCGTTGACATAGAATTTTGTCAGAAGACGGTAAAGGCTACCCTCTGTATGCGGAATCTGTATCATTATTGAAATTGTATCAGAAGCGTGTGATACCTGTAAATCTCTTGAAATACATACAAACTGTGTACGATTCACGGAACAGTCTGCAATATCTGTAGCGAGAATATCCAGCCCGAGACGCTCCGCACAGTCCACGGAACATATTGAGGCTATTTTTTCGTCGCTGTTGCTGACCATTTCGGCGGACGTGGCTGTATTGCTGTACGGGGAAGTCTCCAGACCACTTTCAGCAATAAAAGCACTGCACTGTGCAAGTGCCTGCGGGTGTGAATATATACATTTTATTTCATTAATTGAAGTGCCTTTCTTTACGGCAAGACAATGATTTATTTCAACACATACCTGTTTTACAATATATACGCTGTATTTAGCCATAAGGTCATATGCACTGTCAATCATTCCGGCAGTGGAATTTTTCAGTGGTATAACGCCGTAATCTATCTCACCGGACTGTACAGCCCTGAAAACATCTTCAAAAGAATTATAGAAAACTGGTTTTTTATCTCCGAAAATCATTTTTACAGCCGTTTCCGAATTTGCACCGGAAGTCCCTTGACAGCCTATTTTTTCAGCATTTCTGAAATCCGGTGCAGTGAAAATATATTCATTTGTATCGGGGAGCAGTTTTCTGTTTTGTAATAGTTTGCTTATATCCATGATTGTAGTAAAAAGTGCTGCTGTACCGTTTTCAAGTTCGGGGTCATTGGTGAGACTTTTTATTCTGTCAATGACCTGTTTTTCACGTCCGCCCTGAAAAACAGGCATATTATTCTGTTTTTTATAGTCAGCAACACCCTTACATAGCTCCATGCGTTCCATGAAAAGCGATAGTATTTTTTCGTCCGTAACATCAATGCCGTTACGTAATTCCTGTAAATCCATATTTTTTACCTCCGGAAAATTTAACTGATAGCATACAATTCATTATAGCAGATTTTTTTGTAAAAATCAATAAAAAAGATGTAAATATATTGCAAAAAGCCTTTACGGTGTGGTATAATAATAAAGTATATGGGCAAGTATATACAATCGTACAGACTTTTTAAACATAAAAGGTAAAATAATGTGGAAAAAAATAAGAATATTAGGAATTGACCCCGGTTATGCAATAGTCGGTTTTGGTGTGCTTGATTATGACGGAATTAATTTCCGTCCGGTTGAATATGGTGCAGTCACTACAGATGCCGGAACTGTTTTCACGGAGCGTTTGAGAGCAATAAGCGAAGATATAGAATACATATTTGAAAAATTTAAGCCCGACTGCATGGCTATTGAAAAACTTTACTTCACCACTAATCAGAAAACTGCTATTGACGTTGCACAGGCAAGAGGTGTGACGATTCTTTCAGCCGCAAAAAGATTTATTCCCGTTTCAGAATATACACCCTTACAGGTGAAAATGTCCGTTACCGGTTACGGAAAAGCCGAAAAGCGTCAGATGATGGAAATGACCCGAAATCTGCTTGGACTGGCACGCATTCCGAAACCTGACGACGCCGCCGACGCCTTAGCGGTTGCAATATGTCACGGACATACAATCCGGTGGAGATAATTTAATATACAAAGGAAGATTTTTATGATATATAGTCTAAAAGGAATACTTATAGTAAAAGATATGAATTTCATTGTGGTAGAATGTAACGGTGTCGGTTATAGCTGTAAGACTTCATATAATACCATCTCACAGCTTGGTGCAACCGGCAGTGAAGTGATGGTTTATACACATATGAACGTAAGAGATGATAATATAGAACTTTTCGGGTTTGCGACGTTACAGGAGCTGAACTGTTTCCGGTTGCTTATATCGGTATCGGGTGTCGGCGGAAAAGCTGCTACTTCCATACTTTCGGATATAACACCGGAAAATTTCGCTTTTCTTGTCGCTTCAGGTGACAGCAAGGCTTTTACCCGAACAAAAGGCATAGGCGCAAAGACCGCACAGCGTATAGTACTTGAACTCAAGGACAAAATTTCAGCGGAATCATTTACCGGAAAAAATATCACCGCACCGGTCAGTGCTGTTGACGTTTCTTCTTCTGCTGTTTCGGAGGCTATGGAAGCCCTTATGGTACTCGGCTATTCACAAGGGGAAATAGCCCCTCTTTTAAGAAAATGTAACTCCGGCATGAATACACAGGAACTTATAAGGGAAGTACTCCGTTTGATTGCGTCGGGGAATATCTGACAGAAAGGAAGATTTTTTTATGAATCTTGATGAACTTCTAAGGGCAGCTATAACAGACGCTTCAAAACGTGCATTGTTTTTACAGACCCTGATAAAAAGCAATGTATATGTAATCTGTAAAAATCCTGCCGTTGAAAGTTCCGACGGAATAAGGCTTGAACTTATTACAATCCATAATCCGAAACGGGAAATTTTTATACCGTTTTTTACAAGCAAACGGGCATTACAGCAGTTTGCAAAAAGATACGTTGAATATTATAAAATAAACTGTCTGAGGCTTTTTGACCTCATACAAACAGCGTCAGCGGTTCTTAATCCTAATTCATACGGAAAGGAATTTTCTTCCGACGAAATAAAAAGTATTCTGATGATAGCCCGTAAATTCAATATAAAGGCTATTTCTTTACGTGAAGAAGATACTTTTTCGTACCGTCCGCCACAGCGTGAAGTTACACATATAACACGTCCGGCGTCACGATTCCTTGCAAAGCATCTGAATGTTGAGAGGGCTTTTATAGTCGAGATGATACAGGGTTGTGAAAGTCCCCGTACACTTGTTGTGCTTGATATGATGGGCAATACAAGAAAATTATTTGTACCGCTTTCAAAGTATCTTTCAAAGATAACAAAGCCTAATGACCAGTTATGTTTTATCAGCTATGAACAGGAAACAGGAAAAAAAGCCGCTGCTGTCACTGAACCGTTTTACATACGCAAAAAAAGATATTTTGAAAAATAAATATATCATGGAGGTGCTGAATTGATACAGACTGATGATATGGAGTTTGCCCCGAGAGTTATTACACCGGAAAATACTACCGATGATAACGACATAGAAATAACACTCCGTCCGCAGACTCTTCACGAATATATCGGACAGGATAAAGTAAAGGAAAATCTTGCAATATATATAAAAGCCGCTAAACTCCGTGGTGAATCGCTTGACCACGTTTTATTATATGGTCCTCCGGGGCTGGGCAAGACTACACTTTCTGCCATAATAGCCCATGAATTAGGCGTCAATTTACGTGTTACCACAGGTCCGGCGATTGAAAAACCCGGAGACCTTGTTTCACTGCTGACAAGTCTTTCTGATAATGATGTACTTTTCATTGACGAAATACACAGACTTTCAAGGGCTGTAGAGGAAATTTTATATCCGGCACTTGAAGACAGAGTAATTGATATTATCATAGGAAAAGGACCTTCAGCACGTTCTATACGAATGGACTTGAAGCCTTTCACGCTTATAGGAGCTACTACACGTGCCGGACAGCTTTCCGCACCGTTGAGAGACCGTTTCGGCGTTATACAGCGTCTTGAATTGTATTCAAAGAAACAGTTGACGGATATAGTCCGCCGGAGTGCTATGATACTTAATATACCATGTACGGCGGACGGAGCAGGCGAAATTGCCGGAAGAGCAAGAGGTACACCCCGTATAGCTAACAGACTTCTGAAACGTGTACGTGATTTTGCGGACGTAATGGGAAATGGTGAAATAAATCAGGATATAGCCTCAATGGCTTTGACCCGTCTTGAAATTGACCCGTTAGGTCTTGACAGTCTAGACAGGCGTATGCTTGAAATGATTATAAAAGGTTACGGCGGTGGTCCGGTAGGTCTTGAAACTCTTGCTTCTGCAATAGGTGAAGAGGCTGTGACTATTGAGGACGTCTGTGAGCCGTATCTTATGCAGTTAGGATTTTTAGGACGTACACCCCGTGGACGTTGTGCCACTAAACTTGCATATGAACATCTTGGATTTAGTTTTCAGGACGACGATGGACAATTGAAATTATGATTACGGAAAACAATTACAGATATAATTTAAGTCTGTATAAAAAATCTTTCTATGGCAGAATGATTAACGGTCAGGCAGTGGACTATGTTTCCGGAATGCGTTACGGTATATGCAGTATGGGATTTAACGGCTGTGAGGTTATAGCGGTTCACAATGCACTTGTTTATATGAAAAAATCCCGTCCGATATACGAAATTTCATGGTATATGGAAAGATTCAGAATGCTTACCGGATTTTTCGGGTGCAATCCCCATAAAGTCGGCAATGCACTTGAACATTTCGGCATTGAGTATAAAAAATCACGTCAGATAGGAAAATCAGAAATTTTTATTGTGTCTTTCTGGACGGGTCAGCGTTTTCTTTCGACGATTCATACAGTTTTCTGTGTCCGGAATAAAAACGGAATACTTGTCTATAACCGATACAATAACTGTCCTGATGTGAGATTATGCCGGAATAATTCGGACATTGCCGGACAGAAAAAAATTATAGCCGTATACACTATAAAAGGAGTATAGCCATATGGAAAATTTTTATGGTGGATATATGAAAATTGAGTGTTCAGACCATGTTTTAGCTGAAAAAACCGGACGTACTATCGCCGCTGTATTTTCGCCGAAAAACAAGAAAAATCCGCTTGTTGTGGTAGGTCATGACGGGGGAGTTTCCGCCGGAAGTATCTATGATTCAGTATGTCGGGGGATAAGTTCAGCCGGTGTGGTGGCGGAAAAATCAGGTGTACTTATACCACCGGTTATTTCATGTTTGACCGGTTTGCATGACGCCGATTCCGGAATAATGATTACATCATCAGAAGACGGGAAATTCTGTGAAATAAGGCTTTATGCCGGTGGTGGTCATAAACTCAGTCATGAAACATGGTCGGAAATAAAAAGAATTATTTTCAACGCACCGGAAGAACTTGAGAAGCGTATCCGCACCAGAAAAGGTGGTGTGATAATCTATGAAAATGCCGTTGAAGAATATATTGACTTCATAAAAAAATCTGTCGGACAGAGTTTTCAGGGAATGAAAATAGCCATAAGATGTCCGGACGGAAACAACGATATAGCCGTGAAACTTTTCAGTGAACTCAATGCAGAAGTCCATATAATACCGGAAGATGATATTTATTTTATATCTGCAAAAAGCTGTCATTGCGGCTTTATTTTCGGCAATAACTGTGAATGCTGTACGGTCATTGATGAAAATAATGTCACTCTCGACAGTGACAGGCTTTCAGCAGTATTTGCTAAATTCTATAAGGAAAATAATTTACTGAAAAATAATACTTTTGTCGTGACTTACGGAGCAGGTTACGGCTTTATGCGGTTTGCGGAGGAAAATAATATATCTGTCGTGATGGCAGGTTTCGATGAAAAAAGCGTCATAACAAAAATGCTGGCGGGCGGCTACAATTATGGTACGGATAACAACGGAAGAATTATATTTCTTGACGAAATGCCAGCCGGTGACGGTTTTTTCACGGCTGTGAAACTTCTTTCCATAATGAAACGGACAAGACTTCCACTCAGTCAGCTTGACGACATGAAGCATTATTCACAAATGATGCTTGATGTTGATATTCCGCCGGAATTTCGGGAAATATGGAAAAATGACTGTGTTATAACTGAACATATAGCAAATTATATACATCTTTTCGGGAACAGAGCAAAACTTTCTGTACATGAAAACCCCGAAAAAACCTCTATAAATATAACTGCTGAGGGTATGGATTACAACGATATTAACGAGGCTGTCAACAGTATAGCCGAAAAAATCAGGGAAAGAATCCCCGAAAGGAGCATTAATTTTGAGAACAGCACAAAACTGGACAGATTACAGAATTATTGATACATCAGATGGTGAAAAACTTGAATCATGGGGAGGTATAAGCCTTGTGCGTCCCGACCCACAGATAATATGGAAAACTGATAAAAAAAATCCTCTCTGGAATACGGCAGACGGTCATTATTACCGTTCAACTTCCGGTGGTGGTAAATGGTCATTCAGACGCAAAATGCCAGACGTCTGGAATATAAATTATAAAAATCTTAAATTCAATATAAAGCCGACCGGTTTCAAGCATACCGGACTTTTTCCGGAACAGGCTGTCAACTGGGATTTCATGGCTGAAAAAATCCACACTGCCGGACGTGAAATAAATGTACTTAATCTTTTCGCCTACACGGGTGGTGCAACGCTTGCCTGTGCCGATGCCGGTGCTTCTGTGTGTCACGTGGACGCCTCAAAAGGTATGGTACAGTGGGCAAGGGAAAATGCCGGTATTTCGGGACTTTCTGAAAAACCAATCCGCTGGATAGTAGACGACTGTGAAAAATTCATAGCCCGTGAAATCCGTCGTGGAAGACGTTATGACGCTGTTATTATGGACCCTCCAAGCTATGGCAGAGGTCCAGCCGGCGAAATATGGAAACTTGAAAACTCAATATATGACCTTGTTAAATTATGTTCAGGGGTATTATCGGATAATCCGTTATTTTTCCTGATAAACAGCTATACAACAGGACTTTCACCGTCGGTAATGGGCTATATATTAGGAACTGTACTGACGGAAAAATTCGGCGGAAACGTTTCATTTGACGAGATAGGGCTTCCGGTGGAATCAACCGGAATGACGCTCCCGTGTGGTTCAACGGCTATATGGCAGAGGTGATTTTTTATGTCGGATATGATAAAAAATCTTGTCGGGAATTTTGTTGAAATATATAATATACAGGAAAGATTTTTAGGTGGCGGAACGATTGTTGAAGTCGACGACAAGTGGATTAAAATGGATTGCATAACTGATGAGGGCTATTCAGTCACCAGAATTATTAAAATAGATGTAATCGGACGTATATCGTATTGTGATGATGAATATTAAAAAAATTTTATTTATAATTACTATGCTTGTTTCACTGACTGGTTGTTTTTATGAAAAATGTGGTACATATCAGCCAAAAGAATCGGAAAGAGTTGCTTTACCACATTTTGATGGTATTAATCTTACTGCTGATGATGTAATAAGACTTTCTGAAAAGGAAAATTCTCTCCGGTGGTCTGATTTTGATGAGTATTCATATTATGAAACTGGTTCTGGATTGTGTATCCGTGTTTATGAAATCAATGAAAAACTTTCCCTGTGGATTGGTGGCGGAGGAACTTACGACAACGATTTGATGGCATTTTATTTTTACCTTAAGACAGACGACGGAAATTATATTGATATTCGCACGGACGATGTGAAAAATTTTATAAAGAAACATTCCTGATATTTAGAGAGAGGTATAAATGGATAATATCATTGAGATAAGAAATTTACATTTCCGCTATGATGCAGACGGTGAAAACTCCTCACCGGAAATATTAAAGGGAATAAATCTTGATATAAAAAAGGGTGAATTTATTGCAGTATTAGGTCATAACGGTTCGGGAAAGTCCACGCTTGCCAAACATCTTAACGGAATACTTACCGCCACGTCTGGAACTGTCACGGTTGACGGTATAGACACCTCCGATGAAACTAAACTTTTTGAGTTAAGACAGCGTGCAGGAATGGTGTTTCAGAATCCAGATAATCAGATTGTTTCTTCTGTAGTGGAGGAAGATGTTGCTTTTGCACTGGAAAATTTAGGCGTTTCGTATCAGGAAATGCGTAAACGTGTTGACGATGCTTTAAAAGCCGTAAATATGTATGAGTACCGATTTCATTCACCGGCACAGCTTTCCGGAGGTCAGAAACAGCGTGTTGCTATAGCCGGAATTATTGCAATGCGTCCGGAGTGCATTATTCTTGACGAACCTACCGCCATGCTTGACCCACAGGGTCGCAAGGAAGTACTTTCAGCCATCCGGAAAATGAACCGTGAATATGGTATAACAATAGTCTTGATAACTCACTATATGGACGAGGCAGCACAATGTGACCGTGTTGTTGTCATGGATAAGGGAAAAATAATCCTTGATAATACTCCCGAAAAAGTCTTTTCACAGGTGGAGCTTTTGCGGAAAATCGGTCTTGATGTTCCACAGGTCACGGAATTGTGTTGGGGACTGAATAAAGCCGGTCTTGATATTCCAGCGGAAATAGTATCGGAAGAAGAATGCGTAAAAGCATTATTAAAATTATTAAATTAAAAGGAGTTTTTTATTATGAAAATGAATAAGATTATGGCTGGCATTATGGCAGTATGCGTTATGGGTTTTGGTGTTCCGTATGTCAATGCAGTTACGAAGAATAATTCCGTAATAACAGCCAGTGCGGTGAACTATACAGATGGTACATATGGACTTCTTACATATAAAAATTATGGAGATTATATTGAAATTTTCGGTTGTGACAAATCCGCAACAGAGGTTGTTATTCCGGCAGAGATTGACGGCGTACCGGTAACAAGTATTGGAGACAAGGCATTTTCTTATTGCGGTTTTACGTCAGTAAAAATTCCGGACGGTGTAACAAGTATCGGAGACTATGCATTTCTTAATTGCAGCAGCTTGAAATTAGTAGAAATTGCCGATAGTGTAACAAGTATCGGATATGGTGCATTTATTGATTGTATGAATTTACAGTCAGTAAAAATGCCAAACAATATAACAAGTATCGCAGAAGGTCTGTTTAATAGTTGTGGTAGGTTAGAATCTATAAACATTCCGGACGGTGTGACGAGTATCGGAAGAGGTGCTTTCTATTTTTGTGGCAGTTTAAAATCAGTAGAAATTCCGGACAGTGTAACAAGTATCGGGGAAATTGCATTTTCTAATTGCTATGGTTTGACATCAGTGGAAGTTCCCGAAAGTGTTAAGTCTATCAGCAATAATGCATTTTATTGTCCTAATTTAAAATCAATAACTATTTTTAATCCTGAATGTGATATTTTTGATGGTGATGGTACAATTTCAAATGGATATGGTGCTTTTAAAGGCACTATATACGGCTATGAAAACTCAACGGCACAGGCATATGCCGAAAAATACGGCTATAACTTTGCATTAATCGGAACAGAACCCGAAAAAGAAACCACCACAGGCGACCTGAACGGCGACAACTCGGTAAGCGTAGCAGACGCTGTACTTCTTCAAAGTTACATTTTAGGTAAACAGGAACTCACAGAAGAACAGTTTAAAAATGCCGACCTCACCGGCGACGGCTATGTTGATTCTTTTGATATGGTTCTGCTGAGACAAAAGATTATTGAGAATAATAAATAAAAAGGAGTTTTAATTATGAAAGTTAATAAAATAATTGCAGGCATTATGGCTGTATGCGTTATGGGTTTTGGTGTTCCGTATGTAAATACGATTACGGAGAATAATTCCGTAATCACAGCCATTGCGGAGAACGACGAAAAATACACAACGAGTAAATACGAACAACTCACATATATAAATTGCGGTGATTATATAGAAATTACTGGTTGTGATTACCTCGCAACAGATGTTGTTATACCGGCGGAGATTAAAGGAATTCCGGTAACAGATATAAGCCAACTTGCCTTTCAGGGTTGCAGTCATTTAACATCAATAGAAATTCCGGACAGTGTGACAAGTATCGGCAATGCTGCATTTCAGGGTTGCCGTAGTTTAACATCTGTAGAAATTCCGGATAGTATAACAAGTATCGAAAGGAGTACGTTTAACGGTTGCAGTAGTTTAACATCTATAGAAATTCCCGACAGTGTGACAATTATCCAAGGATACGCTTTTGACGGTACTCCGTGGCTTGAGGAAAAAAGAAAAGAAAATCCGCTTGTTATTATCAACAATATTCTGATTGACGGACAAACCTGCTCCGGAGATGTTGTTATTCCTGACAGTGTAACAAGTATCGGAGATTATGCATTTTATGAATGCAGTAACTTAACATCAGTAGAAATTCCCGATAGTGTAACAAGTATCGAAGGAGGTGCATTTGCTGATTGCAGTGGTTTAACATCAATAGAAATTCCTGACAGTGTAATAAGTATCGGAAGTATTGCATTTTACAATTGCAGTGGATTAAAAACAATAGAAATTCCTGAAAGTGTAAAAAGCATTGGATACAGAGCGTTTGAGGATTGTATTAGTTTAACATCAGTAACAATTCCTGATAGTGTAACAAATATCAGAGGACTTGCATTTAATGCTACTCCTTGGCTTGAATCAAAACGGGCTGAAAATCCGCTTGTTATTGTAAATAATATTCTTATTGACGGTCAAAGTTGCTCCGGTGATATAACTATTCCCGACGATGTAACAAGTATCGGAGAAATGGCATTTATGGAGTGTAAAAGTTTAATATCTGTAACCATTCCCGATAGTGTAACAAATATCGGCGAAATGGCGTTTTATGATTGCAGGAATTTAACATCAATAGAAATTCCGGACAGTGTAACAAGCATTGAATCCAATACATTTAGTTGGTGTATTGCTTTAACATCAATAGAAATTCCCGATAGTGTAACAAATATCGAAAGTGTTGCATTTTATAATTGCAGTGGTTTAGCATCAGTAACAATTCCTGAAAGTGTAACAAATATTGGTATTGGTGCATTTAATTATTGCAGTAGTTTAACAGAAATAACTATTTTAAATCCTGAATGTGAAATTTATGATTTAGAAGATACAATTGCAAACGGTGTAGACGAACACTATCAAGGTTATTTTAATGGTACTATAAAAGGCTATGAAAACTCCACCGCACAGGCATACGCAGAAAAATATAACAGAAACTTTGTCTCACTGGGAGAAGCTCCGGAAAAAGATACCATAACAGGCGATATAAACGGCGACAATAAAGTAAGTATAGCCGACGCTGTACTTCTTCAGTCTTATATTTTAGGTAAGCAGGAACTCACGGAAGAACAGTATAAAAATGCTGACCTTACCGGCGACGGCTTTGTTGATTCGTTTGATATGGTTCTGTTAAGACAAAAGATTATTGAGGATAATAAATAAAAAGGAGCGATATAATGGCGGTACTTAAAACAGAAGAACTCACTTATATATACAGTCAGGGTACGCCGTTTGAAAAGACCGCCGTTGACCACGTAAACCTTGAAATAAACGAGGGCGAAATAATAGGAATAATGGGTCATACGGGTTCGGGAAAGTCCACGCTGATACAGCATTTCAACGGTCTTCTGAAAGCTACTTCCGGAAAGGTCTATCTTGACGGCAAGGACATATGGGCGGACAAGTCGGAAATCCGTTCAGTACGTTTCAGGGTGGGGCTTGTCTTTCAGTATCCGGAGTATCAGATTTTTGAAGAAACTGTATATAAAGATATAGCATTTGGCTGTAAAAATATGGGTCTTGACGAGTCGGAAATAAAACGTCGTGTCATTGAGACCGCCCATGATATAGGACTTCCGGAAGAAATTCTTGAAAAATCACCGTTTGAACTTTCCGGCGGTCAGAAAAGACGTGTAGCAATAGCCGGAGTAATGGCAATGAATCCCCGTGTGTTAATTCTTGACGAACCGTCAGCGGGTCTTGACCCTATGGGTCGGGACAGAATTTTTGACTGTATAAAAGCCTATCACCAAAAGACAAAAAGTACTATACTTATAGTTTCGCATAGCATGGAGGATATAGCAAAATTTGCCAACAGAATACTTGTCATGAATAATGCTGGTGTATTCTGTTTTGACAAGACGGAAAAAGTCTTTTCACGTGCGGAGGAGATTTCACAGATAGGTCTTGACGTACCACAGATAACTAAAGTTTTCATGGAACTGAAAAAACACGGTCATGATTTCGGCAAGGAAGTATATACGGTTGACTATGCACGTGAACTTATTTTAAAAAAACTCAGGAAAAGGGGTATCATATGCTGAAAGATATTACAATAGGACAGTATTTCCCCATGGACAGCATTATTCACCGCCTTGACCCACGGTTTAAAATAGTCATGACGCTTATATTTATAATAATGCTTTTCACGGGAGAGTCTTTCATATGTATGGGAATAAGTGCATTTTATACATTAATTGCCGTACTTCTTTCAAAGATAAAATTTAAAATGTTCGTGAAAAGCATAAAGCCGTTAATGCCGTTTCTGCTTATCACGGCTGTACTGAATTTACTTTTTATGGGTGATGGTGAAGTTTATTTCCACTGGAAATTCATTAAAATAACTTCCGACGGAATAAATATAAGTGTTTTCATGATAATAAGAATTGTACTGCTTATCATAGGAAGTTCATTGCTTACGTATACAACGTCGCCTATAACGCTTACAGATGCTGTAGAAAGACTTCTTTCACCACTGAAAAGATTTAAATTTCCGGTTCATGAACTTGCTATGATGATGTCAATTGCATTGAGGTTTATTCCCACCCTTATTGAAGAAACGGACAAGATAATTTCCGCACAGAAGGCAAGAGGTGCTGAAATAGATACCGGAAGCATCACAAACAGGGCTAAAAACATGGTATCAATACTTATACCGCTTTTTATATCAGCATTCAGGAGGGCGGACGAACTCGCCACCGCTATGGAGTGTCGGTGTTACAACGGCGGAGAGGGTCGCACACGTTTAAGGCAGTTGAAATCTGAATTGAGGGACTATATATCACTTTCCGTGACAATACTTTTTTTTGTGTGCGTAATTCTTTTAAATATATTTATTTGAGGTTAACATAAAATGGAAGATAATAAAACAACTACCGGAAACGGTTTAAAAGAGATAATTGATATTATCGGAAAAAACAGATTTATAAAATTTATTTATGACAAGGGAATATTATGTTTTCTGTTGTCGTTTATTATTCCGGCTGTGATAATGCTTTATGCGTTTTCATGGAATAATATACACCCATTCGGTGACAGACAAATGCTTGTTGTTGATTTATGGCATCAGTATTATCCGTTTTTCCGTGTGGAACGGGAAAAACTTATGAACGGTGATTCATTTCTGTATTCGTGGCAGAACGGTATGGGAACTAATTTTCTTTCGCTGATTTCGTACTATGCGTGCAGTCCGTTGAACTGGCTTTCAGTATTTTTCAGCGACGATAACACTAGAGACGCTCTGACATACATACTTATTGCAAAAATAGGTTTCAGCGGAGCATTTTTCAGTTGTTTTCTGAGATATACGTATAAACAGAAAAACTTTTCAGTATGTATATTTTCAACAATGTTTGCATTATGCAGTTATATGTTAGGTTATTATTGGAATGTAATGTGGTTTGATACAATAGCACTGTTTCCGCTTGTAATGACCGGAGTTGTAGCTATATGTCGTGAGGGAAAATGGAAATTATTCACTATATCGCTTGCATTGTCGCTTTTTTCAAGCTATTATATAGGATATTTCACGTGTATATTCTGTGTATTCATGTTTGCTGCTACCGGAATTATCGAACCGAAAGGCATTAAAGACTTTTTTGTGAAATTATTTATTATGGTGCGTTCCTCAATAATGGGAATAGCACTGTCGGCATTCATGACTTTGCCGGCATATTTCGGACTGAAACTCACTCACAGTGCAGACAACAGTTTTCCAAAAGATACAGTTTTCTATGAAAAATGGACAGATATTTTCAGGAATTTACTTTCATTCAGCGAACCCGTAAAAGTGGAGGGGCTGCCTAACTTTGCGTGCGGAATGTTAGCAATATTGTTATTCGGAGTATTTTTATTCTCAAATGGTATAAAAATACGTGAAAAAATTTCGGTACTTGTAATGCTTGCGGTAATCGTCGTAAGCTGTAACATGAATAAACTGAATTATATATGGCACGGATTTCATTTCACAAATCAGATACCATACAGATTTGCATTTATATTCAGTTTTGTACTTGTTGCATCGGCATTCCGTGCATACGACGTTATAATGAAAAAAGGCATAACAATATATCAGTTTGTTTTGCTGATAGTCGCACCGGCTGTATTCTTTTATCTGCATTACTATGAAATACCTAAGAATTTCCCATTGAGTTCCACAAACAGAACGGTATTACTTATAGTATCAGGTGTGACTCTTGCATTGATAATACTTTCCGCCGTGCTGAAAAACAGAAAATATAATATTATTTTCGTACCAGTATTTGCGGTAGCGTGGGGAATTTTCTTCATGATGTACGCCGATTCGGAAGAACGCATAAATTTTGAAAATATTTTTGATACTGAAAAAAATGATGCCGTTATGACATCACTTTTAGTGACGATTTTATTTTTCATGATATTTGCACTTGTAAAAATAATAGACATAAAAAATCCTGCTTTACGTAATGCCGTTACCGGTGTAACATTATCATGTGTACTTGGATTTGAACTTGTTGTAAATTCCGTCATAGGCGTACAGGCAGTCAATACATCAGGTTACGACAACTATCCTGATAAAAATGAACAAGTTCAGTCACTTCTTGAAAACATACGACAGAATGATGATGAACTTTTCTACAGAACAGAAATGACCAGCTCCTACACTCTTAATGACAGTGCTTTATACGGATATTACGGACTTTCACAGTTTTCATCATCTGCAAATGTGTCTGTAACACGTCTTATGCGGAGAATAGGTCTATATGCCTCAGAAGCCGGAAACAGATATTACTACAGAACTTCCACACCGGTGGTAAATTCACTTTTCGGAATAAAGTATATTATTTCCAAAAAAGGCGCTATAAGAAGTGAAGAAATGTCACTTGAAATGCAGAAAATCAATGATAGTGTATATTCATATAAGAATAAATATCCGTTGTCGCTGGGCTATATGATGAATGAAGATATTCTTTCACTTGAGGATAAAAACGGTGTCAATCCGTTTGAGTTTCAGAATACTATAATAAAACTTGCAACAGGTGTTGAAAATTCATGCTTTACAGCACAACCGGTAGCGCTTGTTGACTATAATAATATCACTGTAAGTAAAAGCGGTTACGGAAATTATTCATTCATAAAAGATAATGAAAATCTTGCCGGAAGTGCCATATACAGTTATGACGGTGTAGACGGTGGTTATCTTTACGGATATGCCACTAACGGTGGTTGTGATAAAATCAAAGTAACATCGGACGGGACTGTTATTGAAAGTGAAGTTTCCATTGAGGATTATCCTGTAGTGTTTCCTATGGGTAACGGTCAGGCGGGTACGACTGCTGATATTGAAATTTCTGCAAAGAAAGACAATAAATCGGGAACTTATAATCTTATGGTATACGCACTGAAACAGTCCGCTTTTGAGGAAGCATATAATAAACTTGCCGACGAACAGTTAAATATAACATCATTCAGTGATGATAAAATATCCGGTGAAATAGATGTCATTCAGGATGGTATATTATTTATGTCAATGCCGTATGAAAAGGGCTGGACAGTCTATGTTGACGGCGAAAAAACAGAAACTATGCCGGTACTTCATTCAATGATGGGCGCAAGAGTTTCTGCCGGACATCATACTATAACCCTTGAATATATGCCGGAAGGTCTTGTTATGGGTGTTATAGTTTCCGGAGTAGCAGTTATAATTTTTGGTGTTGTGGCGTTTCTTGATTTCAGAAGACGCAGACGCAGAAAAGAAAATCCGGATATTCCGGAAGAAACTACAGAAGAAAATATTACAGAAAATGAAATTTCCGGACAGGAGGTTGAAAATGAAGAATCTGAAAGTGATGACAGCATATCGGGGGACGAATTACCACGGGTATCAGATACAGAATAATGCTATTACCGTACAGGCTGTCATTGAAAAATGTGTTTCAAAAGTACTCAATCACCCTGTGACCATAACAGGCTGTTCCCGTACAGATACCGGCGTACACGCTAACCAGTTCTGTTTTAACGTCCATACGGAAAGCAAAATCAGTACAATCGGTTTTGTACGTGGTGTCAATGGTGAACTTCCTGACGATATATCAATTTTATCATGTGAAGAAGTTCCGCCGGAATTTCACGCAAGGTTTGATTGCAAAGGCAAGGAATATATTTATAAAATCCATTGCAGTGAGTCTAAAAATCCTTTTGCAACTGATTTGATGTTCCATTACAGGCGTAAACTCAATCATGAAGCAATGAAAAAAGCCGCCGGCTATTTTGTAGGTACGCATGATTTCGCATCTTTCTGTGCAGACTGTACGAATATTTCAACAACTGTACGTACTATTTATTCGCTTGACATAGAAAATTATGGTGATACGGTGATAATACTTGTAAAAGGTGATGGTTTTCTGTATAATATGATTAGGATTATTGTCGGGACGCTCCTTGATATAAGCGAAGGGAGAATTTTGCCGGACGATATTCCGGAAATCCTTTCGGCACATAACCGATTAAAAGCCGGTCGCACAGCTATGGCACACGGTTTATATCTGAACAGGGTATTTTATAACGAAAAAGATTTATTGGTGTAGAAACAGAAGATTTTTCAAAGGGGTGATACAGTGTGTCGCTTTATGACGAGAACGACATTGTAGAAATCAAGAACCATGAAAACAGAAAGAAAAAACTCACAAGGTTTTTAATATTTGTGATTATCGCCGGAATAATTTCAGGACTTTATTTCACAAGAGATATGTGGTATGATAAGATACGTGGTATAGGCAGACAGTACAACACTATAATAAATTCCGGTACTCTTGCAGAGGGTAATTTTCCGATTGAAATTAATGGCGAATATAATTACCAGCTCCGCCAGACACAGAATAATTTTATTATTTTAAGCGATATACATATTTTCTTCTATAATACCGACGGTACATTAATAAGAAAACGTCAGCATACGTATACTAATGCAGTACTTCAGGCTGAAAACGGTAAAGCACTTATATATGAAAATGGTGGCGATGAATTTTGCATTGAGGACACAGAGGGAATTATATATAAAAATACTTTCAGTAATAATATAATGTTTGCACGTATCAGCCATGAAGGTTATACAGCAGTTGTGACAAAATCTGAAAATTACGACTGTGAAATAATCGTATTTGATAATAAGGGAAATGTTATCTATGAAAGAAAATGCATGGAACATGTAAGTGACATCAGCTTTATAAATCAAAGCGGTGGTTGTGTTGTAAGCTATCTGATGGCTGAAAACGGTTCACTTACAACGGCTGTACAGCAGATAGATTTTTCAGAAAGCCTTGAAAACTGGACGTCACCGGGACTTGATACAGCAGGGCTTGACGTTTACGGCTATAATGACGGGGCTTTTGTACTTGGTATTGACGCCTGCGGTTACATAAATGAAAATGGTCAGATAAGTTCATATTACCGTTATGATGGCGAACTTAAAGGCGGTGCAAGCGTGAATGGTCTTTCAGCCGTTATCATAAACAACGATGACAGACGTAAATATATTATGGTACTTTTCAGCGGAAACAGTTCCGAACCTCTTATAATTGACCTCGGGCAAGAGGCGGTTGATGTTACAGTATATGACAATCTTGCATATGTCATGTGCAAA
This sequence comes from Alistipes senegalensis, assembly GCA_023665275.1. GTDB lineage: Bacteria > Bacillota > Clostridia > Oscillospirales > Ruminococcaceae > Ruminococcus. The sequence continues at coordinate 69,879 of JAMPEF010000004.1, forward strand.
GAGGAAATAAGAGCTTATGATTTTAACGGGGAAATACGTTCAAAGGCTGTAATAAGCGATTCATATTCCGGCTTTGCAAGAAGTAAGGATTATATTTTCCTGAAAGGTTATAATAAAATCGACAGAATAGACTATGAAAGCTGATATTTATTTTTTGGAAAGGAGGAAGACACATAAGTATATAAATACTTTATGTGTAATAAAATGAAAGAAGAATTTTGGTGGCTATATGATATTATAGCTGTTGTGGCGGTAGTACTGTGTTGCTGGCTCTCCGCAAAAAAAGGAGTATTCAGGGGAGCAATAGTTCTTATCAGCTGTATAATCGGCGTTACGATGGCTGTTCCGGTAAGTGCCGCTGTTTCGGAAAGCATATACAAGACAGTAGTCCGTGACAACAATGTAAAAACTCTTGATAAGTCGCTGGGTGAAGTGGAAGTGGCTTCATATCTTGGAAAAGCACTTGAAAATATGGGTTATAACGTACTTGTAAACGGCGGCAAACTCAATGATATTCTTGATTCAGACAAGGATATTGACGAACAGATTTATAAATATCTCAACAACATAAACGGAAAAAAAGTTGACAATGAAGAAAATTTCCGTGTTAACCTCTATGGTGCATATGCTGAGGCGATAAGTGATATATTTTCAAAGGATATAAGCGTTTATGCTATGAAAACCGCAGAAAATAAAATATGTAACGGAAAGACGGACGCAGGAAATCTCCTGAAAATGATGCGTGACGGCGAAAACCGCAGGGATATTGCCGAAATAATCGCAGATGACTACATAAATGATGCTTATATTACTGTTATAAGACTTGTGGCGTGTGCTGTATTTTTTGCATTGGTGCTTGTTATCGGTATTCTTACTGCCAACTCACTTTCAGGCAGTATGCGTGATGTTGATTTAGGCACGGGTGCAAAAATCGGTGGCGGTATATGCGGACTTTTCACGGGTGTGGCGGTTGTATTTGTTATAGCTGTTCTTGCAAAGTTATATGTTGTAATGGGAAGTAATCAGGAATTATTTTTTGATAATAATACTATTGACAAAACTTATATTTTCAGGTATGCTTATAATATCGCAAATAAACTGTAATGCTCTGTTGCATTTTTACGTATAATATTTTACGAAACAACAAAAACTAATAACAGGGGGAAATACCTTATATGATGATGTGCAGTAAATGTAAAAAAAGACCAGCGGTGGTATTTATTACTTCCGTTCAGGGAACTGAAAAAAAGAATGAAGGACTTTGTCTTTCATGTGCAAATGAAATGAAAATACCACAGATTTCGGAGTACATGGACAGATTCAATATAACACAGGACGAAATAGACCAGCTTTCCGACCAGATGATGAGCATGCTTGATGGCGACAGCTTTGAAATGGGTGGGTCAGGACTTATGCCCGACTTCTTCGCCAGTATGCTTGGAATGAATGGTGACGCAAAGAATAAGCCTTCTGCTGAAATTGAACACAAAAACTCCGGCGATGGTAAGCCCGAAAGGGAAAAACGTGGACTTTTCGGCAACAGACGTGAAAAAAAATCAAAGGAACTTAAATTCCTTGGAACTTATTGTACTAATCTTTCCAAAAAAGCAGCCGATGGTGAACTTGATAACATTATAGGTCGTGACAAGGAAATTGCCCGTGTAGTACAGATTCTTTCAAGAAGAACTAAAAATAATCCTTGTCTTATCGGTGAACCAGGTGTGGGCAAGACAGCCATTGCGGAGGGAATCGCACAGCGCATAGACGAGGGAAATGTTCCCTTTAATCTTGCTGACAAGAAAGTATATCTTCTTGACCTTACCGCACTTGTTGCAGGAACACAGTTCAGAGGTCAGTTTGAAAGTCGTGTAAAGGGTCTTGTTGACGAGGTTAAGCGTGAGGGAAATATTATCCTCTTTATCGATGAAGTTCATAATCTTGTAGGAGCAGGCGATTCAGAAGGTTCAATGAATGCCGCAAATATTCTCAAGCCGGCACTTTCAAGGGGTGAAATTCAGGTTATAGGTGCAACTACTTTCAGCGAATACAGAAAATATATTGAAAAGGATTCCGCACTTGAAAGACGTTTCCAGCCGGTAACAATCGCTGAGCCTACAATTGAAGATACTGTTGATGTACTTCTTGGCATAAAGAAATATTATGAAAAATATCACAGAGTGCATATTTCGGATTATCTTGTAAGGGTATGCGCTGTATTATCCGAAAGATATATAACAGACCGTTTCTTACCGGATAAGGCTATTGATTTACTTGACGAAGGTTGTGCAAGAGCTTGTATACGTTCACCCGAAATTGCAGAATATGACAAACTCAAAAAAGAAATTGCTGTACTTGAGGGTATGGAAAAGAATATTTCCGAACAGGCAGAGCCGGATTATAAGGCACTTGCTGAAGTAAAGGGAAAACTTATCCGTACACATGAAAAAGAAACAGAACTTAAGGCTAAAGCTGAAAATGTTCAGGTTGCAGAAGAGGATATAACTAAAGTCGTTGAGTTATGGACTGGTATTCCTGCAAGCAAGATAGCAGAAACTGAGTTCCTTAAAATCGCACGTCTTGAGGGCGCACTTAAAAAGCGTGTTCTTGGTCAGGACGAAGCTGTAGAAACTCTCTCAAAGGCTATAAAGCGTACAAGAGTACGTCTGAATAAACGTCGCCGTCCGGCATCATTTATCTTTGTAGGTCCTACAGGTGTGGGAAAAACTGAACTTGTCAAGGCTCTTGCAGAAGAAATGTTTGATTCCACAGAACCGCTTATCAGGCTGGATATGACCGAATATATGGAAAAACACTCCGTTGCAAGAATGATAGGCTCACCTCCCGGATACGTCGGCTATGACGAAGCAGGACAGCTTACCGAAAAAGTCCGCCGTCGTCCGTATTCCGTCATACTTTTTGACGAAATAGAAAAGGCACACCCTGACGTTATGAATATTTTAATGCAGATTCTTGACGAGGGAAAAGTTGATGACGCACACGGAAGAACTATCAATTTTGAAAATACAATAATCTGCATGACTTCAAATGCCGGTTCAACGGATAAGTCTGTAGGTGTGGGATTCAACAGAACTGAAAATGAAATTTCACGTGACAAGGCTATGAAAGGTCTGCGTGAGTTCTTACGTCCGGAATTTATAAGCCGTATAGATGAAGTTGTTGTATTCAGACAGCTTGACAAGAAAGATTTTGCAAGCATTGCATCACTTATGCTTGACGAAATGATAGAACCTCTTGCCGAAAAGAACCTCAGTATAAGCTATGACAGTAAAGCACTTTCACTTATTGCTGAAAAGTCCTATGGCAAGCCATACGGCGCAAGAGATATACGCCGTGTTATCCGTCAGGAAATAGAAGACAAGATAGCAGAAATAATTATTGAAAATGTTTCCGGTACAAAGGGTATTGATGTATCAGCAGATGGTGAAAATATAACCGTTACTGCAAGGAAAAAAGGAGCGTCGGAAAATGAAGTTTAAAATACTGGCAGTTGCTGCAATGCTTTGTTTAAGTATGGTTTCATGCGGCGAAAAATCAGAAAATTCATATTCAAGTAATAAAGAAAGTTCATTGGCTGCTGACCTTGCATTTGATTCCGACGGTTCGACAGTCGATACAATACAGCTTCCTGACAGTAAAAAGGCTATGGAGGAAAATTTCAAGGACGTTCCCGCTGTTGACGAAGGTCCTTTAATAAGCGTGGGAAATACTACCGCAAAAGCCGGTGAAATTGCAGAAGTTAAAGTATATGTTGAGGGCGCTGACCTTAACTGGAGCAACTGTGGCATACATCTGACATATCCTGATGTTCTGGAATGCGTTTATCAGGATAATGATGATATGTACCTTAATTATGAAGTCGGTGAAGCATCAAAATTCAATACCGGCATTATTGCTATGGAATGGAAAAAAGAAAACAATCCTCCGGAAGAGCTTACTATAAAAGGTCTTGGCACAATGTTTTTTACTGTAATGTTCGGCGGGAATAACGGTAAAGACGGTGAAATTGTTACTCTCTATCTTAAAGTTCCGGAAGATGCTGAATCCGGCACAGTATATCCAGTAGGGTTCTATTATCTTAGTACAGATATGTTCAGAAATCTTGAAAATAATTCTTCACTTGAAAAATATGCGTTTGAACATATGCAGTCCGGTACAATTACTGTTGAATAACAAAAGGGACAGGAACTTAGTTCCTGTCCTGATTTTTTACTGCATATTCTGTAATGCCATATCAACAGCTTTTTTGTCAAAACCGATAACGGTCGTATCACCGATAACGGTCACGGGAAGTGAACATTGTCCGGTAAGTTTCATAACGTGCCGTGAATTGAACGGCTCACGGGCATTGATAGTCCGGAAAGATACACCTTTTTCGTCAAGATAACGTCTCATACGTCTGCACCATATGCAGTTTTCGGAAAAATACACTTCAACCATTTTTACACTCCTTTCCTGATTTTCCATGCGGTAATCTGTAATGATATTATCGGTTTTTCAGTCCGGATTATTCAGGAAAATTATTTATTTTTCTATTTTACATTCAGGATAGTAATGCGAAAGAATTTCCCTCCATGTTTTACCCTCAGATGCCATAGCGTTTGCACCATGCTGACTCATACCGACACCATGTCCGAAACCTCTGGTAGTGATTACTGCCGTTTCGCCGTCATAATTTATTTCAAAACAGGCTGAACGTAAACCAAGTATTTCACGTATATCATTTCCGCTTACCTTGAAATCCCCCGCCATTGCAGATAATACCGTACCAGAATCTGAAACGGAAATTATTGTTATCCATGATGTAAAGTCTTCACTTAAAGTTATGCCGGAAAATTTTTCGCATAATATCTGCCGGAGCTGTTCTTTTTCATAGCGTACTTCATTCAGATATTCCGGCTCTGAGATATCATAACTGCTGTCAACCGGTACAAGATATTCAACGCTTGTACCCCATGCATTTTCTGCACTTTCGGTTTTTCCGGAAGACATGGAATGAAACGCCGCTATAACGGGTTCATCATCGTATGTTATTATGTATGGAAGTACTTCACTTACGGCATTATCTATTTTTTCATAATATTCTGCAAAGTTATCACCATAATATTCAATAGCCTGATTTTTTGTAAAATATCCCTGATATTTATTTGTATCGTTTGAAAAATCCGCACCGCATAGCTCCGGAGTGGGTGAGTTACGTTCCATTATCCGCTGACGTTCTGCATACGTATGCGCCGCAACCGCCTGAGCTTTTAATGCTTCTTCTTCAAAAGTTGCCGGCATTTCGGCGCATACTGCTCCGACAACATATGTTTTTTCATCAACTTCCGTGACTTCTCCGGTTGAGACGTCCAGAACTTTATACGGTTCACCGGTATATGATACAGTTTCCGGTGTTTCTTTTTCCGTGACAGCTCCGGCATTTCCGGAAAAAAGTACTGGTACAGCTGGAAGTATCGCTATTGAAACAGTTAAAAAAATTAATCCTGAAAAATATCTTTTCATTTTCACAGTTACCTCACACTAAAGTATTTGACATAACGCCCCGTATGGTGTATAATTATAATATGGAAAATATTTAAGGAGTGTTGTTGATATGCCAATAATTTCGGGTTTCAATATTAAAAATTTATGCAGTGAACTGGTAGAAAATTCCAGTATATCACCATCTCTCTATGACAAGTATCACGTCAAGAGAGGTTTAAGAAACAGTGACGGTACAGGTGTTGTTGCCGGCATCACGAATATATGTAACGTTCATGGCTATGTGCTGAATGAAGGGGAAGTTGAGGCTATCCCTGGTGAACTTATTTACAGAGGTTATAACATCAATGACCTTGTAAACAATGTTGAAGAGGAAAACCGGTTCGGCTATGAAGAAACTGTCTTCCTGCTCCTGTTCGGACACCTTCCGACAGAAAAGGAACTTTCACAGTTCAATGCATATGTTTCATTAAGGCGTGACCTTCCAAGTGGTTTTGTTGAAGACATGATACTTAAAGCGCCATCAAAAAACATAATGAATAAACTTTCACGGTCAGTACTTGCACTTTATTCATATGACGACGAGTGCGAAAACAAAAGCCTTGAAACTGAAATGCGTACAGCTATAGGACTTATGGCAAAACTTCCCGTCATAATGACGGCTGCTTATCAGGTAAAAAGGCGTGTATTTGATAATCAAAGTATGATTATGCACCCCATAAACTATGAAGAAAATACAGCACAGTGTATATTATCGCTTCTCCGTCCGGACAGGCAGTACACTGACGACGAGGCTAAAATGCTTGACCGTCTGCTTATGTTGCAGGCTGAACACGGTGGCGGTAACAACTCCACATTTACGTGCCGTGTTCTTACGTCTTCGGGAACTGACCCATATGCTGCTTATTCTTCCGCTATAAGTGCGCTGAAAGGTTTCCGACACGGCGGTGCAAATATACAGGTTATCAATATGCTTGATAATTTCAAGGCAAATATAAAGAACTGGAATGACGAGGGTGAAGTTGCCGACTATATGCGCAAAACTATCCGCAAGGAAACGAATGACGGTTCAGGTCTTATTTATGGTATGGGTCATGCGGTATATACAATTTCTGACCCACGTGCAGTAATTCTCAAGAAAAAAGCCTTTGAACTCGCTAAAGGCAAGGAAATTGAAGCTGAATTCCGTCTCCTTGAAACTATTGAACGTCTTACACCGGAGATTTTCGCCGAAATGAAAGGCAATACTAAGGCAATGTGCGCTAACGTTGATATGTATTCCGGTCTTGTATACAGAATGTTAGACATTCCGGACGAACTCTTTACACCGCTTTTTGCAGTTGCAAGAATGGCTGGCTGGTCTGCACACCGTATGGAAGAAATCATAACCGGTAAAAGAATTATCCGTCCTGCATACAAGGCTATTGCAAAGGAAAAAAAATACGTGAAATTATCCGAAAGGGAATCCGCATATAAACAGGAAATATGAAAATTCTTGAATTACTTGTTATTCCTGTGGTACTTCTTCTTACGGGCTGTGCGTTCAGTTCAAGTATAGATAATCTTATGTCACCGCCAAAACTAAGCGTCGAACAGGAGCAGGTTTACAGTGCGCTTACGGACGCCACAGGTACTTCAATAAGTCTTAAATATCCCAAATCGGGAAAATATCTGTCTGCTTTCATAGTCGAGGATATTGACAGCGACGGTGAAAGTGAAGCTGTTGTTTTCTATGAAAAAAACAGCATAGCACTTGAAGAAAATACTTTGAGGATAAATATTCTTGACCGTTCCGACGGTAAATGGCGTTCTGTCTGTGATACTCCGGCGAAAGGCGCTGAAATAGAAAAAGTAATGATTTCCAAACTGGGTTCTAATGACCGTACAAATCTTATTATCGGCAGCAGCCTGATAAACCGTTCAGAAAAAAACGTCTCAATATATAATTATGCCGACGGTAACATAGAAGAAACTTTTTCGGAATCGTATTCATTTATAGATGTCACTGACCTTGACGGCGACGAGGAAAACGAATTTTTATTATTATCGGGGGCGACGTCGGGAAGTACCGCAACAGTTGAGACATTCCGGCTGAAAGAAGATGGACTTTACTACAGATACAGCTGCAATTTAAGCGGAAATTTTACAGAGTTTGATAATTTAAGTTACGGAAAAATCGACGATGAACGCACCGGACTTTATATAGATGCCGTTACGGGTACAGGGCTTATCCAAACGGATATTATTTATATGGACGACAACAGTCTTAAAAAAGTATTTTCCACGGCGGACGAATCTTCATTTACAGTGAGACCGACAGGGTGTACTTCTTTTGATATTGACGGTGACGGCGTTCCGGAAATACCCGTACAGAAGATTTCATTAGGTTATGAAGAAGTTTCCGAAAGTGAACAGATTAAAATAACAGAGTGGTTTTTTGTCGGGAAAAACAGCAGACTTCAAAAAAAATATACTTCATACTATGATATAAACGACGGTTATATATTTGTCTTTCCGGAAAAATGGGAAAATCATGTCACAATAAAACATGATTTCATAAATGATGAAATAGTTTTCTGTTCCTATGAAAACGGACAGACAGGCAGGGAATTATTAAGGCTTTATTTTTCTGCTGATACTCCATCGCTGGAGGACAGAATTTCAAACGGCTATATGCTCCTGAAAACAAAAGGCGATTCCGCATATCTTGCATATATACCTTTTCAGGACGACAGCACCGACGGTCTTTCAGTCACAGAGGGCGATGTTGCTGTAGGGTTCAGGTGCAGAGAGTAATTTATAAAAGGAGCTGAAAATTTTTGAAACGTATACTTATATGTGAAGACGAGGCAACTATTCGTGAATTTGTTGTGATAAATCTTGAAAGAGCAGGCTATCAGGTCGTTGATGTTGACTGCGGTGAGGCGGCACTTAAAACATTTGAAATGGAACACGGCAATTTTGATATAGTTCTTCTTGATATAATGATGCCAGGTATAGACGGATTCACGGTTTGTAAAAAAATCCGTGAAAAAAGTTCCACGATAGGAATTATCATGCTTACGGCACGTACACAGGAAATGGATAAGGTAAGCGGTCTGATGATTGGTGCGGACGACTATATAACTAAACCTTTTTCACCGTCGGAACTTACCGCAAGAGTTGACGCTATTTACAGACGTGTATGTATGAGCTTTATAAAAAATGAAAAGCAGTCTGTTATTGAATCAGGACCGTTTTCACTGAACCTTAAAAGCCGTACAGTGACTAAAAACGGTGTTCCGATTGAACTTACACAAGTTGAATATCAGATACTTGAATTTTTCATGAACAATAAAAATACTGCCCTTGACCGTGCAAGCATATTAAATCATATATGGGGTGAGAGTTATTACGGCGACGACAAAATAGTTGACGTAAACATAAGAAGAATACGCATGAAAATTGAAGAAGAACCCTCAAGCCCTAAATATATAATTACTATATGGGGTTACGGCTATAAATGGAATGATACACAATAATGGCTAAAAAAAGTATAACTAAACGCTGGATTGTAAATAATTTAGGCGTTGTAGTACTAGTATTGTTTATGATTGACCTTGCATTCATATATGCAATACAAAGTTATTTCTATAGTTCAGCCCGTCAATATCTTTTATCAAAAATAAATGCTGTTACAAGCGTCCTGAGTGTATACTCACAGGACAATGCGGCGAATTTTTCCGCTGAAATGCGCAATATGCTTGAAACTTTCAACGAAAAGGACAAAATAGAACTTATGGCTATAAACTCAAAAGGTCGTGTAGTTCTGACATCTTCCGGCTTCTCACCGGATGGAAATTTACTTATGCCCGATTATGAACAGGCTATGTCTTCCGGTGAGGGTTATTACGTCGGGGAAATGCCCAGCGGTGAAAAAATTATGGCTGTCTCCGTACCGGTGAACTCTTTCAGCAGTGAATACAGTTCCGTGCGCATGGTAACATCTCTCACGGATATTGACCTCAATATAAAAACAAGTGCCATTGCAATAACGATAGTATGCTTTGCAATTATATTTGTGGTAATAATAACAGGGCTTTATTTTGCCGGCTCTATAGTAAAGCCAATACGGCAGATAAGTGGTATAGCACGAAAAATAGCTATAGGAGATTTCACCGTGCGTATAAACAACAACAGCAACGACGAAATAGGCGATTTATGTATGGCAATAAATCATATGGCGGACGAACTTTCAAACGCTGAGGCTATGAAAAATGAATTTATATCATCTGTCTCTCACGAACTCCGTACACCTCTCACTGCTATAAAGGGCTGGGCAGAAACTCTTATGCTTGATAGTGAATCAAATCCCGATACCGTCCGTAAGGGTGTGGGTGTTATCGTCAATGAAACTGAAAGGCTTTCACAGATGGTGGAAGAACTCCTTGACTTTTCACGTATGCAGAGCGGACATTTTACATTACAGAAAGAAAATATGGATATACTTGCTGAACTCGGTGACGCTGTATGGATTTACAGCGACAAGGCACGTCGGGAAAATATGAAAATAATCTATAATGACCCTGAAATGCTGCCGTTTGTTTTCGGCGACAAAAACCGCATACGACAGGTTTTTATAAACATCATTGATAATGCCGTGAAATATTCTTCTGCCGGCGATACAATCACAATAAACGCCACCGAATCGGACGGGAAAATTATAGTTACTGTATCTGATACGGGTTGTGGTATAAAAGAATCTGATTTAGCAAAAGTAAAAACTAAGTTCTATAAGGCTAATCATACCAGACGTGGTTCAGGTATAGGGCTTGCGGTTGCAGATGAAATTATTGCCATGCATAAGGGAACTATGGATATTTCAAGTAAAGGTGAGGGCAAGGGTACAACTGTTACTATTGTACTTCCGGCAAAAACACAATAGGAGATATTTAATTTATGGGAAAAAATCAATCCAATGAAAAATTCAAGTCAAAAATAGGCGGACAGGCTCTTATTGAGGGCATAATGATGTTAGGTCCTAATAAAGGTGCTATGGCTTGCCGTCTGCCCGACGGCTCTATAGACCTTGAAACATGGGAGGAAAATAACGGGAAAAATGCTCCGTGGTATAAAAAAACTCCGCTTGTAAGGGGCTGTGTGAATTTTATCGAATCCATGATAAGAGGATATAAATATATGATGAAATCTGCCGAAAAACAGCTTACTGAAGAGGAAAAAGCAGAAGAAGAAAAATCCGGAATATTCGATGTGGTTATGTATATAGGAATGTTTATCGGAATAATTATGGCTGTGGGACTTTTCATGTTTCTGCCTAAATGGATAGTGGGTCTTTTTTCCGGCATAGCCGAAAAAAGAATAATACGCTCCATACTTGAGGGCATTGTAAAAATAGCTGTATTTGTCGCATATATGGCACTTGTAAGCCTTATGAAAGACATTCGACGACAATATGAATATCACGGTGCAGAACATAAAACGATAGCTTGTCATGAAGCAGAGTTACCACTTACTATAGAGAACGTCCGTAAACAGTCACGCTTTCACAAGAGGTGCGGAACAAGTTTTATATTTATAGTACTTATAATAAGTATACTGGTTATGTGCCTTGTACCGTTCACTGTCACGTGGCAGAGAGTAGTGGCATCATTGGTGCTGCTGCCGCTTATAGTGGGTATATCCTATGAATGTATAAGACTTGCGGGAAATCATGATAATTTGTTTACAAGAATATTATCCGCTCCCGGACTTGCCATGCAGAGAATAACTACCCGTGAACCCGATGACAGTATGATTGAAATTGCAATAACAGCTCTGAAAGAATGCATTCCGGAAGATAAATCGGAGGACAGATGGTGAATAATGATTTTTTCCGTGAATGTGTTTCCATTATGGCGGAAAACGGTATAGAATCCGCATATTTTGATACTAAATGTATCTTTGAAGATTTTCCAGACGTCAGCCGTGAAAAAATTCTTGATATGGTGAAAAGACGTTCTGCCGGCTATCCGTTGCAGTATATTCTTGGTATGTGGGAATTTTACGGCTATAAAATGATGGTCAATGAAAATGTACTTATACCACGTCCGGAAACTGAATTACTTATTGAAAACGTAATCAGTTTATGCAGAAAAAATAATATAACCCGTCCGGTAATAGCTGATTTATGCTCCGGAAGCGGTTGTATAGCGGTTGCTTTAAGTAAGGAGATAACCGGTTCACAGGTCAGTGCGGTTGAAATTTCTGAAAAGGCAGTGGAAACAATCCGGAAAAATGCGGAAATGAACAACTCAGATATTGAGATATTCTGTGCGGACGTCCTAAAAAAAGAAACTGCTGAAAAATTTTCCGGACTTGATATAATAGTTGCAAATCCGCCGTATCTAACATCGGAGGAAATGCAGGACTTACAGAAAGAAGTAACTTTTGAACCGGAAATGGCACTTTTTGGTGGTTCGGACGGTTTGGACTTTTACCGGAAAATACTTCCGATATGGAAAAACTCTCTTAAAAACGGCGGCTACATAATGTTTGAATTTGGTGACAATCAGCATGAAGAAGTTGGAAATATATTAAAACATAATAATTTTAAAAATATAACATTCAGCCGTGACTTACAGAAAATTATCAGGTCAGTGACGGCACAGAAACAGGAGGATTTATAATGGCTAAAAAGGAACTTGCAAAAAAAACACCGGTTGTACGTAATGCAACAAAAGATGACAAAAAACTTGCACTTGAAAGTGCATTGAAGCAGATTGAAAAGAAATACGGAGCAGGTGCTATAATGCGTCTCGGACAGACTGAAACCCTTAATGTCGACGCTATCCCTACAGGCTCTATGCGTCTTGATATGGCACTGGGTATAGGTGGTGTGCCTAAGGGACGTATTGTTGAAATTTATGGTCCTGAAAGTTCCGGTAAAACTACCGTTGCACTTTCCGTAATCTCACAGGCACAGAAACTTGGTGGTGAGGCTGCTTTTATCGACGTTGAACATGCCCTTGACCCTAATTATGCTAAGGCACTCGGTGTAAATACAGATGATTTGCTTGTTTCACAGCCCGACAGTGGTGAGCAGGCTCTTGAAATCGCTGAAGCCCTTATACGTTCCGGTGCTATTGATGTAATCGTTATCGACTCAATAGCCGCTATGACTACTCGTGCGGAAATTGATGGCGATATGGGTGATTTGCACGTGGGACAGCTTGCAAGACTTATGTCACAGGCTATGCGGAAACTCACCGGTGCTATATCGAAATCCAATTGTGTAGCTATTTTTATTAATCAGATTCGTGAAAAAATAGGCGTCATGTATGGTAATCCCGAAACTACCCCCGGTGGACGTGCATTGAAATTCTATGCTTCTGTACGTATTGAAGTAAGAAAGGGCGAAGTTATCAAGAATAACGGTGAAATTGTTGGAGCGTCCACACGCTGTAAGGTTGTAAAAAATAAAGTCGCTCCGCCGTTCAAGGAGGCTACTTTTGATATGATGTATGGTCAGGGAATCTCCCGTGTTGGTGAAGTCCTTGATATAGCCGTTGAACTTGATATAATCAAAAAAGGTGGTTCATGGTTCAGCTATAATGACCAGAAACTCGGTCAGGGTCGTGACAATGTAAAGGAATTACTTAAAAATAATCCTGAACTTATGAAAGAAGTTGAAGAAAAAATATTAGCACGTCAGGAAGAAATAAAAAATTCTGTCAATAATTCCGAAAATCCTGAAGATGTTTCCGATAACATTGAAGAAATAATCGACGATATGGAAGAAGATTTTGAAGAGTTCACACCCGCTGAAGAATAATGAAAATAACTTCTGTAAAAGTTTACAAGGGTACTACCTTTGAAGTGGAGATAGACAATGAAAAAAAAATCTATCTCCACGCCGATATAATAGCGGATTTCAGGGTGCGTGAGGGCATGGAGCTTGAACGCACTGAACTCCGTAAAATAATTTATGCCTCAAATTTCCGCCGTGCTTATCAGTATGCGCTTTACTGTCTTGATTATCGGGACTATTCGACTAAGGAAATGCGTGATAAACTTATCAAGTCATATAAGAATGAAAATTTATGTCAGGCTGTCGTTAAAAAACTTGAGGAATGCGGAATTATCAGTGATGAACGTTATGCCGAAAAACTGGCACGACGATTTGTTGAGGGAAAAAAATACGGTCTGAAACGTGCAAAGCGTGAAATAATGCTTAAGGGCATAGGCGAATACCTTGCGGAAGACGCTTTACAGATTTATGCGGAAAAATTTCCGGAAAATATCGCCGTTTTATTAAGGACAAAATATGCTGGTCTGCTTACGGACAGGAAAGACAGAAAATCAATAGAAAAAGTCAAAAGCTCACTTGTGAGATATGGTTACAGCTATGATGAAATAAATCATTCTGTAAGTGAATACCTTGATTGTCAGGAGGATTAATAATATGCCGGTTAAAGTTGGAATGGTATCGTTAGGCTGTTCAAAGAATTTAGTTGATTCAGAAAGAATGTTGTATAAGCTGAAAAGTCATGGTTATAAGCTGGTTACAGAGCCGGGGCTTTCGGATATTGCAGTTGTGAATACTTGCGGATTTATACAGTCTGCAAAAGAGGAGGCTATTGAGACTATACTCGAACTGGCTAAACTCAAAGAAGAGGGTACTATTAAAAAAATCGTAATTACAGGCTGTCTCACGGAACGTTACAGGGAAGAAACTGCCGAACTTTTTCCGGAAGCCGATGCCGTAATAGGAATTGGCAACAACAAGGATATTGTTGATGTCCTTGACCATGTAATGAAAGACGAAAGATATATTAATTTCGCACCTAAACTTGATGCAGAACTCACGGGTGAAAGAATAATTTCCACACTACCTTTTTTTGCGTATCTCAAAATTGCGGAGGGCTGTTCAAACTGCTGTACTTATTGTGCAATTCCTCAGATAAGAGGAAAATTTCGGAGCGTTCCCATGGAAGACGTCGTAAAAGAAGCCGAATGGCTTGCGGAAAATGGTGTAACGGAACTTATAGTCATTGCACAAGACACATCACGCTATGGTGAAGATTTATATGGTGAGTCGAAACTTCCGGAACTTCTCCGCCGTCTGTGCAGAATTGACGGTATTCACTGGATACGTACATTATATTGCTATCCGGAGAGGATAACCGATGAATTACTTGATACTATAGCAAGTGAGGAAAAACTTGTAAAATACCTTGAAATTCCGATACAGCACTGCAACGGTGAAATCCTTGACCGCATGAACAGGTGGGGTGACCGTGAAAGTCTTGAAAATCTCTTCACACATATAAGGAAAAAAATTCCGAATGTTATTTTACGTACTACTCTTATAACCGGATTTCCGTCCGAAACTGACGAACAGTTTACGGAATTATCTGAATTTGTACAGCGTGTGCGGTTTGACAGACTGGGTTGTTTTGCCTACTCACAAGAAGAGGGTACAAAAGCATCTGAATTTGAAAATCAGATTGACGAAGAAATAAAAAATCATCGTGCGGATATTATCATGGAACAGCAGATGTTGATAAGTGCTGAAAATAATCAGAAACTTATGGGAGTGGTATTTGAAACAGTCGTTGAAGGTTTTGACCGTCTTGCTGAATGTTGGTTCGGACGTACACAGGCAGATGCTCCCGATATAGACGGAAAAATTTTCTTTATATCTGAAATTCCGCTTGATGTCGGGGAATACGTGAAAGTAAAAATTACTGATACGCTTGATTACGACTTAATCGGAGAGGTGATAGGTTAATGAATCTTCCAAACAAGCTGACATTGCTGAGGGTTTTTCTTATACCGTTTTTTCTGCTTTTCATGTACTGGAATATTCCGTTTCATTATCTGATTGCACTTGTTATATTTGCGGCGGCGTCAATCACCGACGCACTCGACGGAAAAATAGCAAGAAAACATAATCTTGTAACTAATTTCGGAAAATTCCTTGACCCGTTAGCCGATAAAGTACTTGTAATATCTGCACTGACGGTTTTTGTGGAAATTCCGGAAATAAATATGGGTGCTGTACCGCTTATCATAATAAGCGCAAGGGAATTTATGGTTTCCGGCTTGCGACTTCTTGCAGCAGACAGCGGAATTGTAGTCGCCGCTGGCATATGGGGAAAACTCAAGACGGCGTTTACTATGGTGTCCATAGTGGTGGCTTTGATATGGTTAAGTGTATACCATGATTTTGATTTCATCATTTCGAACGGTGTGAAAAATGCAGTGGATAATATAATTATTCCGGCGCTGATATGGATTTCAACGGCACTGACTATAATTTCAGGTGGTGTTTATCTCAAGGGATACTGGCATCTTATTGATTCTGACAAGTAAAGGAGGTTTTAAATGAAACACTGTGCAGGACATATAAAATATCTTATCGCTATAAAAGAACTTTCTGAAGTTGATGAATACGTCCGGAGCGTGAGTATTGCAAGACATTTAGGCGTATCACGTCCGAGTGTAAGCAAGATGTTACGCTGTATGGCTAATTGCGGGCTGGTTTATGAAGATTTCTGTAACAGCGTTGTACTTACCGCCGACGGCGAAAAAGCTGTAAAGGAAATATTTTTGAATTTTAATGAAGTATATATGTTTTTCCATAATTTTCTTAAACTTCCTCAGGAGGAGGCACACGAACACGCCGTTAAATTTGTGACGGAATTTCCGCATGATACTTGTGAACGTCTTAAAGGTATCGTTAAACGCACAATCAAGAAAAAAGCATAAAATATAAAAGCCGGAATTATTCCGGCTTTTTTTGTGTCCAGCGTGTGAGTTTTCCGGCTGTAAATCGCCGTGCAAAGAATCTTTGCGGACGTGTAAAATGATTTTTGCTTTACTTTTCTGAAATTCCGGATTATAATTATCACACAAGGAGGTGAATTTTTATGAATATAGGCAAATCAATACGACAGATACGAACAGAAAATAATATGTCACAAGAAGATTTTGCAGCGATATTTTTTGTTACACGTCAGACGATTTCAAACTGGGAAAATGAAAAAAGCTATCCGGATTTGAACACTATCGTCAAAATAAGTGACCGTTTTGGTGTATCGCTTGATAAACTTTTAAAGGAGGACGAAAAAATGGTAAATGAAATTTCAGAAAAAACAGCCACCGGCATAAAATGGAACAGGATTAGACGCACGGTATTTATAGTTATTTCAGTAATGATTATATGTTTTATGATAACTCTTGCTGTATACGGTACTGTATGGGTATCAAGAAAAAACAGTCTTGAAAAGAAATTCAGTCAGGGTATAAATTCCCTTGGTTTTTCGGAAAGCAATGAACGTTATTATATTCTCCGGAAAAATAACATAACATATGTACTTCCACATCAGGAAATGCCGTCATTCTGGGATTTTTCAACGGATTTCCATGCAAAGTTTCTTGACTGTAGTTATCAAGAAAATGAATATACTTTCAATGTGAGGTTTTCCGGCGAAATACGTTCACTTACGGTGACGGACGGCAACGGTGAGGATTATTACAGTAGTATTGACGGTTCAGAATTGCCGGAAAATATCTGTAAAGCATATAATCGGGAAATGATTGAAAAAATTCTTGATTACGGACAAAATATATATAATCAGGTATACTAAAAAGGACGGTTTTAACCGTCCTTTTTTACATATCGTTTCTGTTTTCAAGAGCTTTGTAAAGTGTTACTTCGTCGGCGTATTCAAGATTAGCGCCGACCGGCAGACCAAATGCAAGCCGTGTGACTTTAACACCAAGAGGTTTAAGAAGTCCGGCTATATACATTGCAGTAGTGTCACCCTCAACAGTGGGATTTGTTGCCATGATTACTTCTTTTATTTTTCCGCCTGAAATTCTTGCAATAAGTTCTCTGATGTGTATTTTGTCGGGAGTTACATTGTCCAGGGGTGAAATAAGTCCGTGAAGTACATGATAAACACCGTGATATTCCCGTGTACGTTCAAAAGCTGTAACATCTCTCGGAGCTTCCACAACACATATAATATTTTTGTCCCGTCCGTCAGAAGAGCATATAGGACATATTTCACGTTCCGTAAGATTGAGACAGCATTTACATTTGTGTACGTTTTTTTTTGCACTTACAAGTGCCGACGCAAAGTCTTCAACGTCCTTTACGGGCATTGACATGACATAATATGCCAGTCTCTGTGCGGTTTTCATGCCTATTCCGGGGAGTGATGCGAACTTTTCGGCAAGTATAATAAGTGGTAAAGCGTTATGGTCAGCCATCAGAAAAGACCCGGTATGGAAACACCACCGGTAATCTTGCTCATCTCAGCCTCGGTAGTTGTTTCAACGTTGTTTACAGCCTCGTTAACAGCACTGATGATTAAATCCTGTAACATATCAATATCTTCAGGGTCAACGACTTCCGGCTTGATGTTGAGTGATTTTATAGTTTTCTTACCGGTGATAACGACTTCAACAGCTCCGCCACCGACAACAGCAGAAAATTCCCTTTCCTCTATGTCTTCCTGTAATTCTGTAATCTGGTCCTGCATTTTCTGAGCCTGTTTAATCATCTGATTCATGTTCTGAGCGTTTCCGCCAGCATTTTTAGGGATTCTTGCTTTCATGTTTAAAACTCCTTTAATTAAAAATTATTGATTATTGTCAACAGCAGTTTCAATGCTGAAGTCCTTAGCTTTTTGTATAAGTGTTTCTGCCATACTTTTTTGTTGTTCAATGCTTGTTGTACACTTTGCTCTTATGGCATATCGCTGACCGAGAATTTTATTTATAACATCTCCGAGAGCTATAGCATTTTCCTTTTTATTTTTGAAGATAGTTATAAAAAGACGGTTCACGGCGTTTATGAAGATAACGTTTCCGGCGGTCATAGCGGAAGAACCATTCAGTGCACCGGCAAGGTCAGGTTTTACTTTTTTGAGTTCTTCGACGACTTCCCCCCAGTGTGAACATGGTATCATGTCTTCGGGTTTGAGGGATTTTATATCCACGTTTGCGATTGGTTCTGTTTCACGGACAGGACTGTTAGCGGTGAGTACTTCCGGCGGAGCAGGTACAGAACGGTGAAAATTTCCGGCTGAAACGGAGTTCAGTTTATTCTCCAACTGTTTTATTTTATCATAAATTTCAGAATTGTCAATACTTTCAGGAGAATTATTTTTATTTCCGCATAATTTTATAACAGTCATTTCAAATTCCACACGCCGATTCATAACCCGTGACATATTTTCACGGCATTTCTGTAATGCTGAGAGCTGATACATGATTTCTTCAGTAGAGGACTTTCCGGCAAGTGAGTTAAGTTTTTCCAGTTCTTCGGGCATACATACTATAAGTCCTTGTGTCGTCTGTGGTAATACCTGAATAAGCATAATATTTCTTAACTGGGTTATAAGTTCTTCACAGAGGCGCGTAAGGTCTTTTGACATATCATAAAGATTTCCGGTTACAGATAGAGCCTTTGCGGTATCTTTTGCGGAGATGGCTTCAAGAATTTCATACAGATATTCACGACCAGCAATACCGGCGGCATTGGAGACGGTTTCAGCGTCGATTACTTCCGCACATACTGAACACTGGTCAAGAAGCGATACAGCGTCACGCATACCACCATCGGCGAGTTTCGCTATAAGTGATGCACCATCTGCCGTTAGATTTAGTTCTTCTTGTCCGGCGATATATTCAAGACGGTTTGCTATATCTTGTGGACGTATGCGCCGGAAATCATATCGCTGACAGCGTGAGGCGATAGTTGCCGGCACTTTATGGATTTCAGTTGTTGCCAGTATAAACATGACGTATGCCGGCGGTTCTTCCATTATCTTAAGAAGTGCATTAAATGCGCTTGTTGACAACATATGAACTTCATCAATGATATAAATTTTATATGAACAGCGTTCCGGCGTATATACAGCGCCGTCCCTGAGGTCACGGATATCATCGACGCCGTTATTTGAAGCGGCATCTATTTCGACAATATCGGTAAGAGAACCGTTGTCGGCGTCATGGCATATATCACATTCAAGGCAGGGGCTGCCGTTTTTCTGATTAGGACAGTTTACAGCTTTGGCAAGGATTCGGGCGCAAGTAGTCTTACCAGTTCCACGAGAGCCGGTAAAAAGATAAGCGTGCGCCGTTTTACCGCTTGTAATCTGATTTTTAAGGGTATCAGTTATATGCTGCTGGGATATGACATCATCAAAAGTCATCGGTCGCCACTTGCGGTAGAGAGCCTTATACACCATAACACTTCCTTTCTTCTGCAAAAAATTCCGGAGCATAGATGTGCAGGCTTGCTGCGGCACACAAAACAATCCGCTTAATGCTGCTCGGTCTCCCGCCTGACATGGTTCACGGGGTCTTGTTGCACAGGGCCCACACATCTATATTCCGGAATTAATTCCTGAATCAGAGCAGTTGCAATGCTCTATATAATATCATATCACAAAATTACGTATTTGTCAAGAGTTATTAAAGAATTTCTTTTGTTAAAATTAAAAATTATCTAAGATTGTTTTTTTTCGGTTTGTTAAACTTTTTATTGACAGTCGGGATTTTATGTGCTATAATTATATAAACAAAAAAAGAAAGGGTTAAAAAAAACATGGATAAACCAGAAATTTTATATATGGTAGTTCCGTGCTACAATGAACAGGAAGTTCTGCACGAAACCGCCAGACAGCTTAAAGAAAAATATACAACACTTATACAGCAGAAACTTATCTCCGAAAAAAGCCGTGTGGTATTTGTAAATGATGGTTCAAAAGATACTACATGGAAGATTATTCAGGAACTTCATGCAGAAAGTCCGGAATTTTTTTCAGGCATAAACCTCGCACATAACAGTGGTCATCAGAATGCGGTACTCGCCGGACTTATGACAGTCAAGGATATATGCGATATGGCTATAACTATGGACGCTGATTTACAGGACGATATAGACACTATCGACGCTATGGTGAAAGAATACTATAATGGAAATCAGGTTGTCTATGGCGTGAGAAGTGCAAGAAAAACAGATACTTTTTTCAAGAAATTCACGGCAGAAAGTTTCTATAAATTCATGAAAATCATGGGTGCGGACGTCGTTTATAATCATGCGGATTTCCGTCTTATGAGTAAGCGTGTGTTACAGGAACTTGCAAACTTCAGGGAAGTAAATTTATTTCTGCGTGGCATGATACCAATTATTGGCTTTCAGAGCTGTAATGTCTATTATGAACGTCATGAACGCTTCGCCGGTGAAAGTAAATATCCCCTGAAAAAAATGCTCGCATTCGCCATAAACGGAATTACTTCATTCAGCACAAAACCTCTGAAACTTATAACATCATTAGGATTTGTGATGTTTATAATAAGTATTTTTGCGTTTATATGGAGCTTTGTTGTTAAAGTCGCCGGTTTATCGGTGGGTGGCTGGTCAAGTACAATGTGTTCAATATGGCTTATAGGTGGTTTGCAGTTGCTTTGTCTGGGAATAATCGGCGAATATGTCGGCAAAATTTACGCCGAAGTCAAGCAGAGACCACGCTTTATAGTAGCTGATTTTATAAACGATACGGGAAAAAATTAACATACGGAACACAAAAAAACGGACATTCATTTCTGAATGTCCGTTTTGTAAGTCTTCATAATAATCACTAATGCTTCATGTAGGATTGTGGCTGACCGTTTTTCATTCTGTCAAGACACAGATTATAGCGTTCGTCATACGATTCTATTACATAGTCGTCTTCATCATAAAAATATTCAGTTGGATATGCCCGATAAAACTTTGGTTTTGTGGCGTACTGTCCCGCCACGCAGGCAAGTTCACCATCATTTATCATCACAAAATAATCAAAGCCATCCTTTTTCTGATAACAGCCGTCAAGCGTGCTGTCAAATGTATTTAAAAATTCTTCACTTACATTGTAATTCCTACTGCTGTCGGAACAGATAATACAGTTTTCCGGAATTTCCGTGCATGTTTCTTCAAGTTCGGAAAGTACGGTTTCGGAGGCACTATAAAGACTCTTTAGTTCGTCCAATACCATTGTTCTTTCTGCTTCATATAGGTGCCCCATTGTCATACAATCAACTTTCCAGCCCTCGCCGTCAATGTAGTACAGGGTATATTCTTCGTCTTCCATAATCTCTTTGAAATCATGTTCATAAAAATCATAGTCAGATTCTGTACCGTCATGGAAATAACGTGATATTGTACAGTTGACAGTTACGGCTTTTTCAATATTGAAACATATCCCAATTGGTTCATTTATGGGAGTTGACATAAGCTCAGATAGTTTATCTATATCGGGATTTTCAGTGCCGTTCTTTTCGATATATTCGTAAACAGGTTGAAAACCTCCGTAATATGCATTGAAATATGGAATATATTCTTCTGATACTGGCTCTACTGAATCAATGCTTATAAGTTCGAAGTCAATTGACCGTGTCGCTCCCATAATGCCGTATAAGGAAAAAAGGTTAGTTTTATAGAGTATTTTTACTGTATCAAAATATTTGTCCGGAAAGCATAAATCTATTACATTATCACTATCCTTGTTTTTGCATTTAAGGAAACTTTCAATAACTTCCGCATATTCTTCTGAACCCTCGACGGAAGTTTTTGATATTTCTTCCGTTTCGGGTTCAGTGATTTCTTCTGTTGTCTCTTCTGTAGGTTCTTCCTCAACTTCCACCGTTTCGGGTTCGGAACTTTCTTCTGTTGTTTCCTCTTCAGAATCTTCTGACACTGATGTTACAGAAGATTCGATTTCGTCTGCCGTATCGTTTCCGCACGACACGAACGAAGACAACATAGCCATCATAACAAGAATTGCTGTAAACTTTTTCATAATATATCTCCTTTAATCGTCACAGGATTTTCTGGATTTCTTGTATTTGGACTTCTGACCGAAGTTAAGGGATATAGTAAGTATCTTGTCGGAATTGAAAAGTCTGAGTGCAAAGAACATACATATTGAAAATACAATTACCTGATAAACAAGTCCGCCATAGAATATTGCTGTATTGCCGAACATAAGATTTGACATTCCGGAAAATGTATGTGTAAACGGTATAGCATATACAAGTATTCTTATAGCCATAGGAAGTGTGTTTATATCGGCAAGCATTGAAATTAAGTAGGGAACCATTGCAAGCATCATGATAGGCATGATTACTGTCTGTGATGATTTTGTATCGTTTACCAATGCACCAAGCATTATTGATACTGAAAGACATATCATTATTGTAAGAAATAACTGCACTCCGACAAGTACATAGTCGCCGGCTGATAACGAAAGTCCTAACTGTTTTATTGCGTCGTCTACTGAAAGAACATTTCCGGCAATGCTTGAAACCATACCTTCCGCCTGTACGGAGGAATCTTTTATAAATTTTGAAAATCCTAACATATAAACACCGGCGTTTATCAGTGCAACCACAGCAGCTGCAAGCATTTTAGCAGTGATTATTGATGAACGTGACACAGGTGCTGAAAGAAGTGTTTCAAGGGTTTTGTCTATTTTTTCGTTTGATATTGAACTTATAAGTGACTGTGAGGTCATCATAATCAGCAGGAATACAATAATAGGAAGCATCATATTCTGCATCATTATTTTATTAGTTATGCTGTCAACGGAGGCAGAAGCTGATTTGTCGTCTACTACTGTATTTTCGTTAAGTGTAATGGGATTTTCCATAAGTTCAAAGTCTTCCGTTGACATACCATATTGAGACGCTATTGTGCTTGCTATGGTATTGCTTATAAGTGTCACCGCACCGGAAGTCCCCGTTGAAATAGTTGACATTGTAGACGCTGAAGTCATGCGTGAGGCTGTAATAATTTCCGGTTTTTCACCGTTTTCTATAGTAGCCGTGAAACCCTCCGGAATAATGATAATATTTTTTATATCATTCTTTTCAAGAATAGATGCATAGTCATCACCGGAAACTTCAAATTCTGTGACTTCCGCACCGGCAGTCTTAAGTGATTCAATAATGCTTTTTGTGAAATCCGTATTATCAAGGTCACTTATGCTTATTTTAGGATTGATATTTTCTTCAACAGCATCATTTATAGCAGTTTTGGTGACGTTTCCTATAATAGACAGTATAGCTAGAATAGCAACAAGACTTAAAATCATTTGTGCGTTTATGAGTTCTTTAAGTTCTTTCTGGAGCAGGTTAATGAATTTCATTCTCAATCACCACCCTTTCAAAGACTTCTTCAAGATTTTCGGCATTGTAACGTTGCTTGAGTTCCTCACCTGTACCGGTCACCATTAGATGACCTTTAGCAATAATGCCAACACGGTCTGAAACAAACTCTATTTCAAGCATATTATGCGACGACAAAAGAAATGACATTCCTTCTTCTGTTGCAAGTTTTTTAATCATTTTGCGGATTTCTATTGCATTTATGACATCAAGCCCACTTGTTGGCTCATCAAGTATGGCAAGTTTAGGGCGTGTCATTACGGCTCTTGCAAGCAGCAGTTTTCTTATCATGCCACGGCTGTAACTTCCTATCTTGTCATTTAGTCTGTCACCGAGACCGCATATATCTTTAGCACGGTTTACACAGTCAATAATCTGTTTCGGGTCTGTACAGAAAAGTCCAGCCATGAATTTAAGATAATTAATGCCGGTCATATTCTTGTAAGCACCTGCTTCGTCGGGGAGATACGTTATACATTCACGAACTTTTTCAGGGTCTTTGTTTATGCTGTAACCTCCTACAATAGCGTCACCGGCGGTTGCCTTAAGCAATGTGGAAATCATTCTTATTGTGGTAGTTTTTCCTGCTCCGTTTGGACCTATAAGAGCGAATATTTCACCTTTTCCGATATCAAATGAAACATTATCCGCCGCAAGTACTTTTGTGTACTGTTTTGTAAGTCCGTTTACTTCAAGGACTTTTTCCATATTTGTTACTCCTTTAGAAAATATTGTCACAATGTGATATCAAAATTATATCACATAATCCGTAATTTGTCAATAGCGGAATAAAATTGAACAATTTGTCAGTATAGGATTTAAGAGATATAATATAAGTTGTTTATAATGCATAATTAGATGTATGCCGGAAATATTCCGCATATATAGTTAGTAAAAATATTATATTATATCCGAACTAAAAACTTTATTTTATAATGAAAGTTTGGTAAAAATACTCAAAAAATGTGATTTATCAGTTGCATAACTGTATTTATGCACAAATACATATAACAGAAACAGTTGTCAGAGCGAATCATAACGGCTGTACTTCCGCATCATAGATTTTTTTTAGCTAATTAAATAAAAATTTAACTAACAATAGCTCGAGCAAAAACACCTCAGTGCACAATAGTCAAAAACTGCATTATTTATAAACTCCGTTTTGAAAAAAATATACATCTTTTACATTATTCTACAAATTTCGACAAATTTATTGCAGAAACGGCAGAATTATGATATAATATATAGTTAAGCTGTAATATTTTTTTATTTTCTGTTTATAATTATATTATACTCACTTTTGTGAATTTGTCAAGAGAAAATCATTCATTTTTATAAGTTTGTGGAATATCTACAAAATACCAACACCATTAAGCTAAGGAAAAGATATGAACAAAATGTAAATTTTGCAGAAAAG
>JAMPEF010000050.1 GCA_023665275.1 Alistipes senegalensis
TCATGTGTTTATTATACCATATTTTGCTTCTGTTGTCAAATAGGACAACTATATGATTCTTTCCAGTTGAAAAAACCATACATATTGGCTTTATGGACAAAATCTTTCTTATCTTCGTCGCTGAATGTTGTAACTCTTTTCAAATCATTTTTTAAGTTATTGTAAGTTAATGTATTTTCGCTGAAGTCAATGAAATATTTATAGTGTACCTGAAAATATGGTGCTTCGGCACTTATTTCAATGCTGACTATATCAGACGGACTTTTCCAGCCGGAAATATAATAGATTACAAATACTGTCAGTAAAATAGCAAGCAATGACGGTATTATAAATTTAAGTTTTGTTTTCATAGTCGCTCTCCTTTATCATGCAGTTATTGAATATTTCAATGTAAGAATCCCACATTGCTTTGTATGTAGGAGGGTAGGCGTTATCGCAACTTGTTTCATGCTGTGAGCCGTCTTTATATATTACAAGACAGTCTGTATATCCGCCGTCTTCTGCCTTTATTGAATATGATTTTTTCCATTAAAAAAAACCATATATATTTGCTTTGTTAACGAAATTTTCTTTGTCTTCGTCGCTGAAATATTTAATACATTTGCTTTGTCCTTCTGTAGTTTCTGTAGTTTCTGTAAGGGTATTTTCATTGAAGTCTATTATATATCCGTAATAACGTTGAAAGTAATAATCACCTTCTTTTATTTCTATTCTGTCTATATCTGATGCCGATACTATGCCTGCCGGAATTTCATTGTCGTCAGATGGTCTGGCTGTTATGCAAAGTATCAACACAATGAATAAAATAACCGGAATTATAAATTTAAGTTTAATTTTTATAAAATCATCTCCCTGTCTGTAATTAAGCATACATATTTTAATATTGTACCACAAAAAAACACTCACTGCAAGGGCATAAACTGAAATTTTTATGAAAATTTTTGTCTGTATGCTATTGAAAAAATCGCCGGACAGTGATATAATATATTTACTTACCTATTATAAAGGAGGTTTCATATGATAAAATGGATTGCAAATAATCCGGACAGTGATATTATACAGAAACTTATGAAAGGCTGTTGTGTTACTTCTCTTACTGCAACGGTGCTTGCATCAAAGGGTTTCAGTACAGCAGAGGAGGTTATGAAAAGTCTTAAAATAAAAGAACTTTCAAACCCGTTTCTTATAAAAGATATGCAGAAAGCTGTTGATGTCATTAACTCCGCCATAAATAACGGTGAAAAAATATGTATTTACGGCGACTATGATTGTGATGGCATCATGTCAACAGTGATTATGTATTCTTACCTTAAGGAAGTAGGAGCAGACGTAATTTATTATATTCCGGAACGTTCAGAGGGTTACGGGCTTAACGTCAATGCAATAGATGCCATACATTCGGAGGGTGTACAGATAATATTGACTGTAGATAACGGCATAGCGGCAGTCAGTGAGGCAGATTACATATATTCTCTTGGAATGCGCCTTGTTATAACTGACCATCACCAGCAGGGTGAAACTCTCCCACAGGCTGAGGCTATAATTGACCCACACCGTCATGACTGTACATCACCATTCAAATATATGTGCGGAGCTGGTCTGGCACTCAAACTTGTTGCGGCTCTTGACGGCGGAAACTATACAATCGCTCTTGAACAGTTTGCAGACCTTGCGGCGCTTGCTACAGTTGCTGACATTGTAAGCATTACCGGTGAAAACAGATACCTTGTTTCTTACGGTATGCGGCTTATCGAAAATACGGACAGACCCGCACTTATGGCACTTAAGGAAATATGTAAAATAAAAAAATCGGTCGATACTGATTCAATCGGTTTCAGGATTTCCCCACGGATAAACGCCGCCGGTCGTTTCGGCTCACCTAAACAAGCCGTTGAACTTTTCCTATGTGAAGACTATGAAAATGCGCTTTCAATGGCACAGAACCTTGACGAACTCAACGAAAAGCGTCGTCGTGAAGAAGCCGTCATAATGAACGACATATACCGTATTATAGACGAAAATCCCGACATAGTCCGTGAAAGAGTAATTTTCATATGCGGCAGCAACTGGCATCACGGAGTAATCGGCATTGTAGCCGCCCGAATTGAAGAACATTTCGGCAAGCCGTGTTTTATAGCCACGGAAACTTCAGACGGCGAAATAAGAGGTTCTGCCCGTGCTTTCGGGGAATTTTCAGTTTTTGGTGCGTTGTCCTATGCGGCAGAAACGCTTGAAAAATTCGGCGGACATCAGAGTGCAGGCGGATTTACTATAAAATCCGGCATGAAAGAAGATTTTAAAAACCTCCTTGAAAAATATGCGCTTGAAAATCATAAGAAAATGCCTCTTCTTACGGTATGTGCAGACGCTGTACTTACTTCTGAAATGATTAATATCAAGAACATCAATGACCTGAACTTACTTGAACCATACGGTGAGGGAAATGAAAAACCTTGTTTTATCATAGAAAACGCCTTTATAAATGAAGTCATTCCGCTTTCAGACGGTAAACATAGTAAACTCCGCATTGAAATTGAAAAACGACGTTTTGAGGCGCTTGCATTTTTCACATCACCCGATTCACTTATAGTAAAATCAGGTGACTTATGCGACATGGTAGTTAAACTTAGTATAAATGAATTTAACGGAAATACAAGCATAAATTTTATTATTCAGGATATACGACCGCATAGCTTCCAGCAGAATAAATATTTTTCCGCCCGTGATGCGTTTGAATCTTTCACACGTGGTGAAGAACTTCCAGCTAATTATTATCGTGCTATGCTCCCGACTCACAGTGAAGCTGTAATGATATATAAAGCCATATCCGGAGCGGGTGTATCTTCTGACAAGCTCTATATGAAATTCTGTCCGGCACTTAATTACTGTAAGTTTTCCGTTGCCGTGGAAGCGCTCCGGCAGCTTGGTATTATAACGGTTTCGTCTTCTGATTCTGTCATAAAAAAAACAGTTACGGATAAAAAATCGGATTTTTATTCAGCACCTGTAATATCTGCCCTTATGAAGAAGACCGGCAGATAATAGTTATCGCTTAATGTTCATGAAAGGAGAATTTTTTTATGGATTCCGGAAAAATTGAAAAGAAAGTCCCTGTTGACGACAATTCCGCAGTAGACATCGTGCCTATAAGCATTCGGGGGTATGAAGACAATTTTACAATAGACATGATTATTAAAAAAATCATGGACGACGATGCGCAATATGACCTCAGTAAAATAATTTCTGCCTATAATTTTGCAAAAGAAGCCCATAAAGGTCAGAAACGCTCTTCCGGTCAGCCTTATATAACGCACCCGCTGGCTGTTGCTTATATAACCCTTGAACTCAGAATGGATACAGATGCAATATGTGCCGCCCTGCTCCATGATGTCATTGAAGACACTGAAACGACTTTTGAAGACCTCAGAAAAAAATTCGGTCTTGATATTGCACTTATCGTTGACAGCGTATCAAAAATGAAGAGAATGGACGATATGACAAAAAGCGAACAGCAAGCCGGAGCTATAGTTAAAATCCTCACTGCAACATCAAGGGATATACGGGTAATAATTGTAAAACTTGCTGACCGTCTCCACAATATGCGTACACTTAAATACTGTCCTCCCGATAAACAAAAGCGCATAGCCTATGAAACTAAAAATGTCTATATACCTATTGCCCGACGTCTTGGCATGAACGCACTTAAAGACCAGTTTGAAGACCTTGCATTTTTTTATATTTCCCCGTCGTCATACGTTGAGATTGAAGAACGTCTAAATAATGACCTCAGGGAGCGCAACGCCTTTATTGATACCACTAAGAACGATATTGAAAAACTCCTTGAAAATACCGGACATTATTCAGAAAAACCTTTCGTTCAGGGACGTGTAAAAAGTATTTACGGCATATGGAACAAGATTTTTAACAAACAGAAAAATTTTGATGAAATATACGACAGATATGCTTTAAGGGTCATTGTGAACACAAGGGAAGAATGCTTTATCGCCATGGCAGACATAATCAAGGATTATCCTACTATATCATCACGAATTAAAAACTATATAGATAACCCTAAGTCAAATGGCTATCAGTCAATTCATCTTACGGTGTTTAGTCAGGAAGGTGTGCCTTTTGAAGTCCAGATAAGAACATGGGAGATGCATAGGGTTGCAGAGTATGGACTTGCTGCCCACTGGAAATATAAATCACTTATAAAGAGCGATGGCAAGGCTGAAAAAGACCTTTCATGGATTAGCAGAATTATGGACGCCTGTGAAGCCTCAAACGCACCGGAAACAATTATTTCGGTTATAAATACAGAACTTTCACCGGATAATATATCTATAATTACTCCTAAGGCAAAAAGAATCATGCTTCCTATCGGTGCAAATCCTATTGATTTTGCCTATAAAATCCATACGGAAGTGGGACACAGGGCTATCGGGGCAAAAGTCAATAACAGAGTAGTCCCATTACAACATGAACTGCACCACGACGATATATGCGAAATTATACTTTCCAAAGACCAGAACAAAGGACCAAGTCGTGACTGGTTAAAAATCGCCAAGACAAACTATGCACAATCAAGAATACGGACATGGTTCAAGAATGAACGTCGTGAAGAAAATATAAAAGAGGGTCGTACAAGACTTGAAATAGAGTTCAGGAAAAACGGGATAAATATTCCGGAATCAGAATATATGGATTTTTTCGGAAAAGACATAAAAAAACACAACTGTGAAAGCCTTGATGATTTCTATGCTTCCATAGGTTATGGCGGTATTCCGCTTGTCAGCATCATTCCGAGACTTAAAGAAAAATATGACAAACTGTACGGCAATAATGAAAAGAAATCTACACCAGCTCCGGTAGTTGTTTCCGGTAACGACATAAAGGACGGCATTGTACTTGACAATGTAAACGGATTAAACTATAAATGTGCGCAATGCTGTAATCCTCTGCCTGGTGACGATATTGTGGGATATATCACAAGAGGTTACGGTCTTTCAATACATACAAAACAATGTACAAACTATATTGCAGCCGCAAAACGTAATATTCCACAGGAAATGGAAAGATGGGTAAAAGTCAGATGGAATGCGGAAAGTCCGGTACAACTGCATACAAGTTTTGAAGTAATAGCCGTTGACCGTGTAGGTCTTGTACATGATATTACGGAACTTCTTTACGATGCCCGCATACCAATAGTACATTCTTCTTCAAGGGCATTGAAAAATGGAAACGCTCTTTTTGAAAGTACTATAATTATTACAAATATCGAACAGCTTAAACGACTTTTTGAAAAAATCAGAAAAATTTCCGGTGTAATATCCGTTGAGCGTGCCGCTGTTTAAGGAGGACAAAAAATGAAAATTCATACATTACAACTTGGTGAACTCCGTGCTAACTGCTTTATTGCCGAAACTGCACCTAATCAGTGTGTAGCTGTTGACGTCGGCGGCAATGCACGTCTTCTGTCTGAGTTTCTGACCATGAAAAAACTGAAATTAAATAAAATACTTCTTACACACGGTCACTATGACCACATGAACGGCGTTGAAGAAATCGCAAATAAAACCGGTGCGGAGGTATTTATTCATGAAGGTGATGCTCCTATGCTGAAAAGCGCTGGTCTTTCGCTGGCTGATTCAATTTCATGTATGCCGTTCAATCCGGTAAGTACGTACACAGTTATTCACGATGGCGATATTATTTCCGACGGTGAATATAATTTCAGGGTCATGCATACCGCCGGTCATTCTATGGGCAGTGTATGCTATATATGTGATGACGTTATATTTTCCGGTGATACTCTTTTCTGCTGTTCAATCGGCAGAACAGATTTTACCGGAAGCAGTCCGGAAATGATGATTAAATCCCTTGAAAAATTATATAATCTTGACGGAAATTATAAGGTTTTAACGGGACACGGAGACAGTACGGAACTTGAATACGAAAAAAAATCAAATCCATATTTCAGGAGATTCAGAAAATAATGAATAATCTTTCTAAAATGCCGGTTATCTTAATCGGCAATTCTTTTAAATATGAAATAGAGTCCACATTGAAGATGTTTTTTCCGACAAAAAAATTTCAGTTTTCGGACGATATACAGAATGCAACCAGTGAATGTTTTGTAGTTGCGGGAGTTGAAAATAACAGAATTTATGCGGATATCCGGCTTAATGGTGAAACTTTCCATAGTGAAAAAAATATTCCGACCAGTGACGACAAATACATTGAACACGAATTATGCAGAATTATATATCACATTCTCAAGGAAAAACTCAAAGTAAATACGCCGTGGGGACTTATGACCGGAATACGTCCGGTAAAAAAAGTAACGGAACTTATCACACAGGGAAAGAGTTTTCAGGAAATAGAAAAAATACTTACTGAAAAATATGAACTCTCACCAGAAAAATTAAAACTTGCATACGTCACGGCAGTAAATCAGTTGCCGATAATCAAAAAAATAAACCGTAAAGCTGTAAGTTTATATATCTCTATACCGTTTTGTCCGTCAAGGTGTAGTTACTGTTCATTCGTTTCACATTCGATAGAATCCGCCGGAAAATTAATTCCTGATTACGTTAAATGCCTCTGCCGTGAACTTGAAATTATAAGCCGTATTATAAATGAAACCGGCACTGAAATTGATACGATATATTTCGGCGGAGGCACTCCGAGTGCTATTCCGGCGGAGAATATACGCACTATTATGGAATGCGTACAAAAAAATTTTGACCTTGACAAAATCCGTGAATACAGCTTTGAAGCCGGAAGACCTGATACTATTACAGCGGAAAAACTTCATATAATAAAAGAATACGGTGCGGACAGAATTTCCATAAATCCTCAGACACTTAATAATGATGTTCTTAAAGTCATTGGCAGACGACACACCAGTGAAAAGGCATTAAAAGCCTTTGAACTCGCAAGAAAAGAGGGTTTCAGGAATATAAACACTGACCTTATCGCTGGACTTCCAACGGAAACACCGGAGAGTTTCCGGAATACACTTGACAGGATTATTGACATCTCACCGGAAAGTATAACCGTGCATACGCTTACTCTCAAACGTGCCGCAAATCTCTTTACACAAGGTGAGGAAAATATAACTAATCCGGCAGCGGAAATGGTTGATTACAGCATAGAAAAACTTATGAATAATAATTATCACCCATATTATATGTACCGGCAGAAAAACACTCTTGATAATCTGGAAAATATAGGCTATGCAAAAAAAGGTTATGAAAGTTACTACAATATATACATTATGGACGAAACACAGACAATAATCGGAGCAGGTAGCGGAGCATCTACAAAACTTGTCTATCCGGATAACAGAATTACAAGAATACATAATTATAAGTTTCCGTATGAGTATATAAGCAATTTTGAAAGGCTTATGACAAAAAAAGAGGAGATAACACAATGCTTGAAAAAAATCAATTCATAAATGCTGAAATAACCGGCATCACATCAGAGGGAAATGGTGTATGTCGTGTGGACGGTATGGCGGTTTTTGTACCTGATACGGCAGTAGGGGATATTTGCAGAATAAAAATTGTAAAAGTCCTTAAAAATTACGCATACGGAATTATCGACAAAATAGAAAAACCATCACCGGACAGAATTACGACGGATTGTCCGGTTTATAAAAAGTGCGGTGGATGTGTATTCCGGCATATCAGCTATGATGCGGAATGTCGTATTAAAAACGATATTGTCAGGGACGCTTTTAAAAGAATAGGCGGTTTAAACCCTGAATTTGAAAATTTTATAATAGCGGATAAAACAAGCCATTACAGAAACAAGGCACAATATCCGCTTGCTGTCGTCGACGGTAAAGCCATATGTGGATTTTATGCCGAAAGAAGTCACAGGGTCATTCCGGTGACAGATTGTATGTTACAGCCTGAAATTTTTCATGATATTCTTGAAACCGTCCTTGAATATATAAATTCGCATAAAATATCAGTTTATTCAGAAAGTACAAATACCGGAATAATGCGTCATATTTATATCCGTCAGGGGACTTATTCCGGTGAGATAATGCTTTGTCTTGTCGTAAGAAAAGATATATCCCGACAGCTTGCCGGACTTTGCCGGATTATTACGGAAAAATTCCATGATATAAAAAGTATAGTCATGAATATAAATCCTGAAAAAACTAATGTTATTATGGGAAAAAAATGTGTTACACTTGCCGAAAGTGATACAATTTCAGATATTATGTGCGGAAATAAAACAGAAATTTCACCATTATCATTTTATCAGGTGAACACAATTCAGGCAGAAAAAATTTACAGAAAAGCTCTTGAATTTGCCGACCCGTCACCTGATGATGTTATTGCTGACCTATATTGCGGAGCAGGTACTATAGGGCTTTCTATGGCACATAGCGTAAAAAAAGTAATTGGTATTGAAATTATTCCGGAGGCTATAGGAAATGCCCGTAAAAATGCACTTGTCAACAATATAAATAATGCTGAGTTTTATTGCGGAGATGCCGGAGAAGTTTTCAGGGAATTAAATATAAATCCGGATATAATTATAATCGACCCTCCACGTAAGGGCTGTACGCCCGAAACTGTCCGGACTATTGCAGAAGCTGAACCGGAAAAAATAGTCATGATTTCATGTAATCCTGCTACCGCAGCAAGAGATGCTAAAATTTTCAGTGAATTGGGTTATGAAATAAAAAAAGTCTGTGGTGCGGATTTCTTTCCACGTACACGGCACGTTGAGTGCGTAGTTTTGATGTCAAGGAAAAAGGCGTAAAAATCCCAATTTTACGGTACTTTTCGAGTGTTGTACTAAATAGCACACTCAACCTGAATGCCCTTTTTACTGTATTTGGAAAGAAATCAGCGGTCAAAAATATCCCGACAACAAATACACTCACTGACATTAGTGCGTAGATTGGATAACAGGCGTTTGAGAGTGCGTCATTTGGCTGTCATTCAATTGATTCAATGATTGACAGCCAATACACGCATACGTTTTTGGTGATGCGGAGATTGGATGTAAAACGAGGAAAAATAGATATATTTCTGTACAGCGCTGTCAGTGCACAGAGGAGGAGATTATGGATTCAAAAGATATAAATACGTTTACAAATAAAGAAGTGGTTTCCGCCATGGTATCCTCTTCTCCATTGAAAAAAGGCGATAAGGTTGCCATTATATGCCTTTCAAGCGGCGTTATCGGTGAGGCTTACTGCGAACACGAAAAGGAGCTTGGTATGCGCCAACTTCGGAGATTCGGGCTCGAACCCGTTTTCACAGAGCACGCCCTCATGGGAAAGGACTATATTCTGGCTCATCCCGAGGCGCGTGCCGCAGACCTGAAAGCTGCTTTTCTTGATGATTCCGTAAAGGGTATCATCACTTCCATAGGCGGCATAGAGACTTTCCGCACTTTCCCGTACCTTATGGAAGATGAGTCGTTCAGAAACGCTGTTCGTCAGCATCCCAAGTTCTTTCTCGGCTTTTCGGATACCACAAATAATCACCTTATGTTTCACAGACTGGGCTTGCAAACTTTTTACGGTCAGGCTTTTATGTGTGACATTGCAGAGCTTTCGGGAGATATGCTCCCCTACTCAAAGGCTCAGTTCCAGAGTTGCTTTACTACATATCACGGCAGGAAGATAACTCCGTCCGATGTATGGTACGAGGAAAGGATCGACTTCTCCGAAGCAGCTGTAGGCACTATGCCCATTTCTCACAGGGAAGAACACGGCTATGAGCTTTTACAGGGCAACCCCGTTTTTGAGGGTGAGCTTCTCGGCGGCTGTATCGACAGTATGGGAGAAATGCTCATCGCAGGGAATATCGAAAGATTCGGCGAGTTTCTCGCATCAGACATGGAGAAATGTCCGCAACTTGCAGAAGACCTGAAAAAGCAGAGCGAGATTACTCGCAGATACCATATCTTCCCGACAGCAGATGAATGGCGGGGCAAAATACTGTTTGCAGAAACAAGCGAGGTCACTCCCACTCCCGAAACGCTGAGAAAATACCTCACAGCACTGAAAAGTGAGGGAGTTTTCGATAACATCAGCGGCATCATCATCGGCAAGCCCATGAACGAGAAATACTATGAGGAATACAAGTTTGTATGGCGCGATACCGTCAATAACAAGGAGCTTCCGATGGTTTACAATGTCAATTTCGGTCATGCCTCACCAAGAGCAATACTCCCATACGGTGCTATGGCTCGTGTTGATGCATATAATCAGGAAATATCTCTTATATAGCTAACAAAATCCTCCTCATTGAAAGCAGTTTTTACTGTATTTGGAAAGCAATCAGCGTTCAAAAATATCCTGACAACAAATACACTCACTGACATTTGTTAAGGTGAACAATGGACAAATCCAAAGTGACCTTATACCGATAAATAAAAGATGAAGTGTCCTATTAAAGCAAAAGATAAATAAGCAGGCTATGAAAAATAGGAAAGTGTACTTATTTGGTATTCTTTCTTGTTGAAACTAACGGTTTTCGTTAAAATTGCTCATTTCAAGAAATCAACTCTTGTAATTATAAAGGGTTATTGCGCTAATACTGCGCTTAAAGCGCGCTGAATATGTGAAAAAAGCTCCTTACGATTTCTGACAGTAGAAATTGTAAGGAGCTTTTGTATTTTATAGACAGCAAAAGAGCTTTGCCGATGCAAAGCTCTTTATTGATGATTATTCGTCCAACCACTCATTTAACTCGTATATGAGTTGAATGCAAATGTATTATATTGTTCACGTTCCTCGTATATTCCACCGTATCGGCAAGGTAAATAATACGGTATAATTCAGCCTTTTCTTACTACGTTCACTTTTCTATCTGTTCATCATTGGAGCAGACAAAGAAGCGGAATAGGACAAACTGTCAGAATGGCTCAAAAGAAGAAAATTAAAATCGTCAATTCCTTTGAGTTGACATGATAACTATGGGCAAATATGTAAATGTGAATAAACTACAAAAGCGATGCTCTCAAATTAAGAGTACATCGCTTTTTGTGACTATTCTGTTACTACTCTTTCCAAAATCATATCTGATATACACTTTGCGGCCGTAGACAGCTCATTAAAATTATGTGTAATCAGACTTATTTCCATTTTCATTGTAGGCTTAATCTCTCCAATCACAAGCTCATTTGGTATAGTTGCAAGCATAAGTTCCGATATTGCACCTGTGCCATTTCCGTTCGCTACCATATTGATCTGTGTGCTTGCCGCTTCTACGATCATCGAATGTGAAAAATCAATATTCCTGCCCTTGAGCTGTTCTGAGATAGATTCGTATGCCACACGGCATAATATCAAATCATTGGTATCTTTCGATAAGTCAAGTTTAACTGAACAATTACGATCAATCGAAACGATACGATCTGTCATCAAAACCTTATGTTCAAGACCAAGATAAGGAGAGGTGCTGATGCCTATATCTGCCTTGTAGTCCAACACCATATTTTTCACATTCAGTGGATTACTTTCAAACAGTTCTATCTTTACATCTGGAAACTGTTTCTTGAAAACAGGCAGAATACGAGACAAAATAAGTGCAGTAGCTAACGGCACAGAAGCCACACGAACGATACCGCCCATCATGTGATTTTCCTCATAAGCGGTCTGGTACAATCTGTTTTCAAGATCATACATCTGATTTGCAAGGACTAATATTTCTTTTCCAACATCCGTGAGTATCAGATTACTTCTTTTGTTACGGATAAACAGCTTTACATTCAGCTCCTCCTCCAGTTTTTTGATTGCCTGACTGATTGCAGGCTGCGAAACATAGAGCTTCTTTGCCGCTTCGGTCAGACTGCCTGTCTGAGCAGCAGTAATAAAGATATGCAGATTATTGTTTAACATAATCATTTACTTATGACCTTCTAAGCAAATTGGTATTTGACTTTATCACTATTATACACTATAATGGATATAAAGACAAGACCAAATTGAATATTTTTGAGAGGAGGATATATGATGGAAAACACAGTCATTCTGAACAATGGCGTGCAAATGCCCAAAATCGGTTATGGAGTATATCAGATACCGTCTGTAATGACTGAACGCTGTGTAACTGATGCTCTTAATGTTGGCTATTGCTCCATTGATACGGCACAGTGTTACGGTAACGAAAAACAAGTCGGTAAGGCAGTAAAAAAGTCAGGACTTGCAAGAGATGAGGTTTTTATCACCACGAAGCTATGGGGCGGCAGAGGATATTCCGATACTGTAAGGTCGATAGACAGCTCGCTGAAAGCTCTTGGAATGGATTACATCGACCTTTTGCTTATCCACGAACCTACAGGCGATTATCTTGAAATTTATCGTGCTATGGAAGATGCTTATAAAGCAGGAAAACTTCGTGCAATCGGTGTTGCTAATTTTCTGGAGGATAACTTCAGACGGCTGACGGAAAACTGTACTGCCATTCCTGCGGTCAATCAGGTGGAAACGCATATCTTCCGACAGCAGAAGAATTTAAGAAAGCTGCTTGATGAAAAAGGAACAATACATGAATCGTGGTCGCCCCTTGCCTGTGGCAGAAACGGATTTTTCCGTAATCCCGTATTAGCGGAGATCGCTGCAAAATATGACAAGACCGCGGCACAGGTCGGTTTGCGTTTTCTTTATCAGCAGGATATTATTATCATTCCGAAATCAACACATATTGAGCGCATGAGAGAGAATCTCGATTTACTTGACTTTGAACTTACGGAAGAAGAAATGAACGCACTCTATGCGCTTGATCTCGGTAAAAGTCTGTTTGGTTGGTGGTGATATGATTTGCAATCTAAGACAATGACGGAGGGAACTCCGTGGAAACATATCCTGCTGTTCTCGCTCCCCGTACTGGCAGGCTCTCTTTTACAACAACTCTACAATACCGTTGATACGATCATCGTTGGCAAATATCTTGGCGAGGACGCACTTTCGGCGGTCGGAACAACAGGCAGCTTTGCATTTCTGTTCCTTGCACTTGCTACAGGATTTTCCGCAGGAAACGGTGTTGTGGTGGCACAACATTTCGGAGCGAAAAATGAGCAAAAGGTTAGAGCAAACGCTTCTACAGGCATTCTTTTTCTGATGATACTTGGTGTTATATCGACGATTGCTGCATTTATAGTGAATCTACTTAAAAATAAAACGCTACAGAGATGATAGGGCATAACA
>JAMPEF010000051.1 GCA_023665275.1 Alistipes senegalensis
TCAGTTTTCCGGAGAATTTTTTCAGTACCGGAAATTTCATTTTCAAAATTTATTATTTCATTTTCAAGATTTTCAATAAATTGAACTGATTCCCGTTTCTTTTCGGTGAGGGAATTTTTTGTCTTGTGAAATTCTTCAATGCTTTTTTCTGCCGAAACAATATCATTTCCGGAGTGTTTTATATCATTTTCAAGTACAGCTATCTGAGATTTCATTTCTGAGGAGGCTTGTTCCTCTTCAATCATTTTCCGGCGTATTTCGTCGGATTTTATAGTACATTCCTGCATTTTCCTGTAGCCGTTTTCAAGATGTCTTTCCTGCTCCTGAATATCGTTCTCTATATTTTCGTATTCCGTCCTGCTGATTAATATTTTTTCTTCAAGTTTTTCAAGATTCTGCTTCATTTCATCAAGACGGTTTATCCATACGGAAATTTCAAGTTTTTTCTTTTTTTCTGAAAGTTCAATAAATTTCCCTGCTTTTTCCGACTGAATCCGGAGTGGTTCTATACGGCTTTCAAGCTCCGAAAGAATATCCGTCAACCTAAAAAGATTTTCCTGTGACTGTAATAATTTTCTTTCAGCCTCTGTTTTTTTATAGCGGAATTTTGAAATTCCAGCGGCTTCCTCGAAAATGTCACGACGTTCATTGCTTTTTGCGCCGACGATTTCGGCAATACGTCCCTGACCTATAATAGAATAACCGTCCCTGCCTAAACCGGTATCCATGAAAAGTTCATTTATATCTTTCAGCCGGACAGATTTTCCATTAATCATGTATTCGCTCTCACCGCTCCGGTACAGCTTGCGGGTGACGGCTATTTCCTCTTCCATGTCGGAAATCGTACCATCAGAATTGTCTATATTCAGTGTAACAGCGGCAAAACCCATAGGCTTACGTGCAACAGTACCGGAAAAAATAACGTCCTCCATTTTGTTGCCCCTGAGAGTCTTTGTTGACTGTTCACCGAGAACCCAGCGCACAGAATCGCCGATATTACTTTTTCCGCTGCCGTTAGGTCCTACAACAGCCGTAAGCCCTTTGTCAAAAGTAAGGTTTATTTTATCCGGAAAAGATTTAAAACCATGTATATCAAGTGATTTAAGATACAATTATTTCACCTCCAGAACACTTCATATTCCGGTATGGAACTATCCGGAATAAATCCTATTTCTATTCCCTTTTTCCGGAAAAACTCAACATTCGACTTTTTATGTCCGAGTGCCTTGCTTATGCATTTATCATTTACTTTGAAAATATATTGCTTTACATTAGGTCTTATAATTTCAGACATTTTTCTTATAATTTCAGATATTTTATTTCTGTATATAATGTTTTCGCATAGTTCACGGAATGCAGGGTGATAAAATCCACCGATTTTATCGTTTTCAACAAATTCACTTGCATGAAGTCCGCACTTGATGACTTTTATATTGTTTTTTTCAAAATTGATAAGACATTCCGCCGAAAACTCAACGACGTAATCAAAATCAAACGGCTTATACTCACCGGATTTCAGCAGTTCGGCAAGGCGTGTACCTTTTAATATAACAACCGGATATATTCTGACTGTATCGGGCTTTATTTCAATGATTTTATTCATTGTTTCGTTTTCCGTTTCCGGAGTGCTTCCGTAAAGCCCCACCATCATCTGTAAACCCAGTTCAAAACCGTACTCACGTATAAGATGGCTTGCACGGAAAACGTCTTCTGCTGCATGCCCCCTTTCGTTCATGCGGAGTACATCATCATTCATAGACTGTGCGCCAAGTTCTATTGCCGTGACGCCGTATTTTTTCAGAATTTCAAGAATTTCAGGAGTTATGAAGTCCGGACGGGTTGAAATTCTTATACCATGAAATTTCCCCTCACCGATAAATTCATATGCCGTGCGAAGAAGTTCCATCATATAGTCACGAGGTATAGCCGTGAAACTTCCTCCGAAAAAAGCTATTTCGGCATTTTCAGGATTTTTTATCTCACTGAGTGCCTGTGTACATATGCACCGTACTTCATGGGCAGACGGGGCTTTCTGTGAACCGCTTATAGTATGCTGATTGCAGAAACTGCATTTATTCGGACAGCCCACGTGCGCAACGAATATTGATATATTACTGTGCTTCATAGCCCATTAATCCGAGTGCCTCTTTAGCGGCAAGCTGTTCAGCCTCTTTTTTACTTTTACCCTTACCACTTCCGATAACCTGTGAATTTAAACGTACTTCAACGACGAATCTTTTATTATGGTCAGGTCCTTCCTCACCGATAAGGACATATTCAACTTTTTCTTCCGGATTTTTCTGTACAATTTCCTGAAGAACCGTCTTGAAATCGCTGAATGCCGGTTTTTGCAGATGCTGAACGTCTTCCGGCATAAAGCGAAGAATATGTTTTGTGGCTGGTTCTATGCCACCGTCAAGATAGATAGCCGCTATAACAGCTTCAAAAGCATCGGCAAGAATTGAGGGTCTTTCACGTCCGCCGGTGTTTTCCTCTCCTCTGCCTAAGAAAAGAAATTCTCCTAAATTTATCTGTTTTGCGAAAATGTGTAAGGACTTTTCACATACCAGTGAAGCACGTACTCTTGTAAGTTCACCCTCCGCAACATTCAGACTTTTATATAAATAATCGGATACCACTATTGAAAGTACGCTATCGCCTAAAAATTCAAGACGTTCATTACTGCCGGAGGGGTTTTTCTTTTCATTCGCATATGATGAATGTGATAACGCCTGATAAATTAAATTTCTGTCCTTGAAAGTATAGTCTATAACTTTTTCAAATTTTTCAATCCTGTCCAATTTTATTCAACTCCTTTGAGATTTCCGCTGTTTTTTCGGCATACTTTTCTATGACGCCGGAAACATCGGTTTCAATGCATTTTTTAGCCTGTCTTACCGCATTGAAAAACGCTGTACTGTCGGAACTTCCATGCGCCTTGATGACAGGCTTTCTTACACCAAGAAGTGCCGAACCTCCTACCTCTTTATAATCCATCTGTTTACGGAATTTATTTATTTTGCCGATTGAAAATACTGCACCTATTTTGCCAGCTCCGGAAAAAATCCATTTCATTTTTCTGCCGAAAAACGAACCCATGCCTTCATATAGTTTAAGCGCTATATTTCCCGTGAAACCGTCGGTAACAACTACCTGACATTCACCCGAAGGCATATCACGTGCCTCAATATTTCCGACGAAATTAAGTCCAGACTTTTCAAGCAGTTTATATGCCTCTATTTCAAGTTCCCTGCCTTTTGTTTCCTCCGCACCTATATTAAGCAACGCCACTTTAGGACGCTTCACACCCATGACTTTTTCCATATAGGCACTGCCCATAATCGCAAATTGTACTAACATTTCGGGTCTACATTCAGTGTTAGCGCCTGCATCTGTAAGGACAAAACTTCCCTTATCTGCCGGAAGTACTGGAGATGGTGCAACACGTTTTATGCCTTTTATGCGCTTTACAATGAAAGTTGCTCCCATGACAAGCGCACCGGTACTCCCTGCTGATACAAAAGCATCACCTTTACCGTCAGCAAGAAGTTTAAGCCCAAGCGCCATAGAGGTATTTTTTCCGGATTTTATAATTTCCTTAGGCTCTTCATGTATGTCGAAAACCTCAGGTGTGTGTACGATTTCTATGCCGTCAAGACTTATTTCATTTTTCTTTGCACAGGATTTTATTTTTTTTTCGTGTCCGGTGAGTATAATATTCACATCAAGTTCAGCGACCGCACGTTCACAGCCCTTAAGAACTTCCAGCGGTGCGTTATCTCCGCCGAATGCATCAACAATTATTTTCATAACTAATCCTTTCGAGTTCGTTTTTAAGAGAGTTTACAGCACGTTCCGCATATACGCCGTATTTTTGTTTTTTGTCTTTTATTCTTACCGGAATATCAGGAAGAATGCCCATATTCGCACCCATAGGCTGAAATTTTCCGGCATTGTATGGGTCGCTTATATATGCCGATAAAGCACCCGTCATTGTATCAACAGGAAGTTTCAGTGGTTCAAGATTCTTTATTTTTCTTGCGACGGCTATTCCGGCAAGCAGTCCACTTGCAGCTGATTCCATATAGCCCTCAACACCTGTTATCTGTCCGGCAAAATATATATCCGGATTATTTTTCATTGAAAAATCAGAATTAAGAATTTCCGGACTGTTTATAAACGTATTCCGGTGCATGACTCCGTATCGTATAAATTCGGCGTTTTCAAGACCTGTTATCATGGAAAATACACGTTTCTGTTCACCGAATTTTAAATTAGTCTGGAATCCTACTAAATTAAATAAAGTTCCCTCACGGTTTTCTTTCCGGAGCTGTACAACGGCATAAGGTCTTTTATTGGTGCGTGGGTCGGTTATTCCGACGGGTTTCATGCAACCAAAACGCATTGTATCTACTCCCCGTGATGCAAGAACTTCAACCGGCATACAGCCCTCGTATACGCTGAAAGGGTGTGTTTCAAAGTCTTTCAGCTGAACTTTTTCCGCTGAAATTATCGCTTCATAGAATGACATATATTCTTCCTTGTTCATTGGACAGTTTATATAATCAGCATCGCCCCTGTCGTATCGTGAGGCATAAAAAACTTTTTCCATGTTAAGACTTTCCGCCGTTACAATCGGTGCGGCGGCATCATAGAAACTAAGTCCCTCACCAC
The DNA here is from genome assembly GCA_023665275.1 of Alistipes senegalensis. Lineage (GTDB taxonomy): Bacteria > Bacillota > Clostridia > Oscillospirales > Ruminococcaceae > Ruminococcus. The sequence goes on from JAMPEF010000051.1 coordinate 4,675, forward strand.
ACAGGGATTTTATTTTTTCTGCCATAGCACCGGAGGTCAGCGGACCGGTGGCAATAATCGTAATACCGTCGGGGATTTCCGTCACCTCACCGCCGACTACTTCTATAAACGGGTGATTTTTTATTTTTTCGGTTACGCTATCGGAAAATTTTTCCCTGTCAACCGCCAATGCACCACCGGCATCAACAGAGTTTTCCTTTGCACACGGAACTGTAAGCGAACCTAACAACTCCATTTCATGCTTGAGAAGTCCGGCAGCTGATTCAAGCCGTGAGGCTTTAAGCGAATTTGAACATACCAGCTCCGCAAAACCGATGTACTTATGTGCCGGTGTGAATTTTTCCGGTTTCATTTCAAATAATTTAACTTTTATGCCGTTCTGTGCGATAATCCACGCCGACTCACAGCCGGCAAGCCCTGCACCTATTACATTTACTGTCATTTCTTCAACTCTCTTTCGTATCCGCAATTTTCATTTTCACAGACAAGTTTTCCGCTTTTACCGCCCTTAATGAATAAAGTCTTATGACATTCCGGACAGACTTCTTTTGATGGAACGTTCCATGTCATGAAAGTACATTCCGGATATTTTTCACAACCATAGAAACTTCTTCCCTTTTTGGATTTTTTGAGTAGCATTTTCCCGTCACAGCGTGGACATTTTCCGTCAGCTTCTGTAACTATCGGTTTTGAGTTCTTACACTCAGGAAATGCCGGACAAGCAAGAAATTTACCATACTTGCTGAATTTTATCACCATATTTCTGCCGCACTGTTCACAGATAATATCTGTTTCCTCGTCGGGAATTTTAACACGTTTACCCTCCATAGCGGTTTCAGCCTTGCGGAGAGTTTCAGCGAAATCGTCGTAAAATTCGTGCAGAGTATCAACCCAGTTTTTGTTACCATTTTCGATTTCGTCAAGGGAATTTTCCATTTCAGCGGTGAATTTTGCGTCAACGATTTTCTTAAAATGTTCTTTCATAATTTCCGTTGTGACCTCACCAAGTGCGGTAGGTTTAAGAGATTTGCCGTCACGCTCAACATACTGCCGTGTTGTTATCGTCGTGATAGTCGGGGCATACGTACTTGGTCTGCCTATGCCGTTTTCCTCAAGAGTCTTGATAAGTGACGCCTCTGTAAATCTCGGCGGTGGTTGTGTGAAGTGCTGATTTCCGGCAATGGAAACAAGTTTCAGAATATCATCATTATTTATGAAGGGTAGTTCCTTTTTTCCGCTGTCGTCTGAATCAGAATCAACGTAAAGAATCATGAAGCCATCAAATTTCACTGAATAGCCCGAACTTCTGAAAATACAGTTATCAGCCTCTATTTCAACGGAAGTCGTATCAAGAAGTGCATTAGCCATCTGACTTGCTATGAATCTTTCCCAAATAAGCTTGTAAAGTTTATACTGGTCAGTAGTGAGACTTGTTTTCACACGTTCCGGTGTTAGTTCCGGCGTGGAAGGTCTTATAGCTTCGTGTGCGTCCTGTGCGTTTTTTCCGGATTTATACTGACGTGGTTTGTCGGGAAGATAATTACTGCCGTAAACCGTATCAATGTATTGTGCGGCGGCTGTCTGTGCCTCAGCGGAAATGCGGAGGCTGTCAGTTCGCATATACGTAATCAGACCTACCGCCCCTATACCCTCAATGTCAACACCTTCATAGAGTTCCTGTGCGGCTTTCATAGTACGCTTGGAACTGAAATTCAGTTTTCTTGAAGCCTCCTGCTGCATGGTGGAAGTTATAAAAGGTGGAGCAGGTTGTTTTTTAGTGACACGTTTCTTGACGGAAATCACTTTATATACGGCATTTTCAAGACGTTTAAGAATTTTATCGGCATCTTCTTTACTGGAAATCTGTATTTTGTTATCACTTTTCTTTCCGGACTGGTCAGGGACTTCAATTTTTTTCCCGTCCACTGATACAAGTGACGCCTCAAAAACTTTCCTTGATGACGGTGCAGTGAATCGGGCGTCAATAGTCCAGTATTCAACCGGTCTGAATTTTTTGATAGCCTCTTCCCTGTCGACAATAATGCTGACTGTAACAGTCTGTACACGTCCGGCGGAAAGTCCACGCTTTACCTTTTTCCATAAGAACGGACTTAATTCATAACCTACAAGCCTGTCAAGTATGCGTCTTGCCTGCTGTGCATTGACTAAATCAATATTGATTCGGTGCGGGTTATTCATACCGTTCTGAATACCCGTTTTAGTTATTTCATTGAATGCAACACGATTATTGTCATTCATATCAAGATTTAACATCTGTGCTATATGCCACGAAATTGCCTCACCTTCACGGTCGGGGTCGGTAGCAAGATATATTTTATCGCATTTTTTAGCTTGTTTGCGAAGTTCTTTTATAACGTCCTCTTTACCTTTCATATCGACGTATTTAGGTTCAAAATTGTTTTCCTTGTCGACACCCATTTTAGATTTAGGCAAATCACGAATATGTCCCATAGAGGCTATGACTTCATATCCTGAACCTAAATATTTCTGTATTGTTTTCGCCTTTGCCGGCGACTCTACTATAACTAAATCCGGCATTTATATTTTTCCCCTTTCTGTTTTTCTGTATCGGTTACCGGTTAATTCTTCAATTATTCCTGACATACGGAGTTCCATAATTTCCGTGATTATTTCTGAAATATCCATATCCAGCCTGTCAATCAATGTATCCATATGGATAACATCATTATTGCCAAACGCTGAAAGTATTTTCTGCTGTAAGGGAGTAAACTCCGGCTCAGATATAATATTTAATTTTTCATGATTCTGTGGTTTTATTTCTGTTTTTCTGACTGAAATTTTTTCCGGTTCACCATAAAATTCCAGAACATCGCCGACTGAATAAAGCGGTGTGGCAGACGTCCGGATAAGATGTATGTTTCCGGCATAACGACTGTCAGAAATATCAGCGGGCGGAATACAAAATAATTTTCTGTTCTGACTTTTCACAAGCCCTGCCGTACTCAGTGAACCGCTTTTCCCTGCTGCCTCAAATACTATTGTTGCCCTACTCAGTGCCGAAAGTATGCGGTTTCTTTGCGGAAAATTTCTTGAAAAAGCCGGTGTGGACGGTAGAAACTCCGAAATGAAAACGCCACCGCTTTCAATGATGCTTTTTCTGTAGAGCTGATTAGGTACAGGATAATTTATATCAATACCACACCCCAGAATACAGGCAGTTTTACCGCCTGCTCCGACGGCTGACATATGTGCTTTTATATCGCAACCCATAGCAAAACCGCTTACTATTGTGAAATTATTTTTGACAAGTCCGGTGCATATCATGGAAATTATTTTCTTTGTATATTCACTTGGTTTTCTTGTACCTATACAGGTTATATTTTTTCCGCCGGAAAGACAAGATATATCACCCTGAACGTAAAGCACTGGTGGCGGATTGCTTATTTTCAAGAGGCTTTCCGGATATTCCGGTGATGTATACGGTATTATAAATATATCATTGTCGGAACAGTATGAAATTATTTCACCGGCTTTTTCCGCAGATATTTTATTTATGTTGTTTTTCTGATTTTCGCTTAAACTTACCGGACATGAATTATTTATCAGTCCGGAGTAAGCCTGATATACTGTATCATATGAACGTATAATCTGCCATAAAGTTCCGGAAGAACTGCCGAAAACCATCGCAAGCCATATAAGATATTTTAATTCTTTCAAGCTGTACTCCTTATCTGTGCATTTCCCACATAAGAATACCTGCCGCCATAGCCGCATTAAGTGAGTTTATATTTCCATTCATACGGATAGTCACACGCCTGTCGCAACGTGCGGAGACTTCATGCGGAAGCCCGTTACCTTCATTACCGATAAATACAGCGTGTTTTCCGGTGAAAGTACATTCCGTAAGGCTTGTTTCACCGTCGATTACCGCCGCCGATGTGGTAATTTTATTATTTTCAAGCATTGAGAATAAATTTTCCGTATTATTTTCAATAAAAATATTTGTCCGGAAAACTGAACCCATTGTAGAACGGATAACTTTAGGGCTGTATAAATCGCACGAACCGGACATAATAACACCGTTCATGCCGAGTGCGTCGGCGGTACGGATAATCATTCCGACATTTCCAGGGTCTTGCAAGCCATACAGAATGATATATTTTCCGTCATCGCTGAAAACAGTTTTTTTATGTTGTGGTATTCCGCATATTGCAAATACGCCTTGTGTGGTACTTGTGGCGGATATTCTGTTTCCAAGTTCATTTGAAATAACAATTACCTTTGTGTTCCTCAAATCAGCCTGAAATAAATCCGGATATTTTCCGGCGGAATTTTCCGTTAAAATAAGGTGTGTTATACGGGTGTTTTCGTTTATAGCGTCCTGAGTAATACGGAGACCCTCCAATACAAATAAGCCGTACTGAATCCTTTCTTTTTTAGAGGAAGAAAGTTTCTGATACAGCTTGATAACGGGATTATCCTTTGATGTGATAATATTTTCCAAAAGTCCGGACACCTCCTGTGTCATAATCAAAAACACGCCCCCGATTAAAGAAGCGTGTTTCATAAATCTTAAAGAGCAGCCTTAGCCTTTTCAACGATAGCAGTGAAACCTGCTGCGTCGTTTATAGCAATTTCGGAGAGCATTTTTCTGTTGAGGGAAATGCCAGCCTTTTTGCAGCCGTTCATGAAAGTTGAGTAGTTCATGCCGTTGAGCTTGGCAGCTGCGGAAATTCTTGTAATCCAGAGCTGTCTGAACTGTCTCTTTTTCTGTTTTCTGCCGATGTATGCATAGTTTCCTGACTTCATGACAGCCTGCTTAGCCATCTTGAAATGTTTGCTCTTTGCGCCGAAATATCCCTTAGCAAGCTTTAAAGTCTTGTTTCTTCTCTTACGGGTCATCATTGCACCTTTAACACGTGCCATAGTCTTATACCTCCAGTAAATTTAATTAATGAAAAACGTCTGTTTGTGCGTTCCGAATCAGAGATAAGGAACGAGCTTTTTAATTGTAGGAGCGTTAGTTGAATCTGCAACTCCTGCATTACGGGCGATTCTCTTACGCTTTGTGTCTTTCTGGGTAAGTCTGTGTCTCTTGTTAGTGTGCTGATACTTTACCTTGCCGCTTCCTGTAACCTTAAAGCGCTTTTTTGCGCCTGAATGAGTTTTAACCTTAACCTTTGCCATTTTTATATCCTCCTTGATTCAGAACAGGTCAGTTCTTACTTTGATGATTTCGGGGAGACGAACATAACAAGACTACGCCCCTCCATTTTAGCTGGCTTGTCAACTGTGCCGACTGCCGAAACTGCCTCTTTAAAGCGTTCAAGCAGTTCTTCGCCGAGCTGAGGGTGTGCAATAGCTCTTTTACGGAAACGCACTGAAACTTTAAGTTTATCTCCGCCCTGTAAGAACTTTACAGCCTGATTCACCTTTGTTTCAAAATCGTGAGTATCAATAGTTGAAAACATTCTGATTTCCTTTATTGCAACGACTTTCTGGTTTTTTCTGGCTTCCTTTTCACGCTTTGTCTGTTCAAAACAGTATTTTCCGTAATCCATGATACGACAGACGGGCGGTGTAGCCTGCGGAGCGATTTTAACAAGGTCTAAATCCTGTTCAAAAGCTGTTTCCATAGCGTCTTTAGGTGACATCACACCAAGTTTTTTACCGTCAGCGTCAATCACGAGAACTTCCTTGTCTCTGATTTCTTCATTGATTTGCAGTTCCTGCTTACTAATAGTCAAGCACCTCCAACTAATAATTAAAACAAAAAAGAGTGCCGGAAACACTTCCGCACTCACAAATAAATACAGATTAAAGAAATCAAAAAATACAATAAAAAAAGGTAATAATAATGAAGTCTGAAACTGTAAATATTTACCGTTTCGGCATAGACCTTACGGTGAGAACGAATAATGTTCCGCTTTGTTTACTGTAATATTATAATATGCAGAAATAATTTTGTCAAGCAAAAAACAAAATTTCAGCATTTTATACATATTTTACCTTAGAATTTCTTTCAATTTGTCCCATAAAGCGAAACGGACACGATATTTTTCAGGCTTTTTCATTATATCGTTTTCCTTTTCGTTAAAAAACACGGCAGTCGTTTCCGGATTTTCCTTTACTTCGCAAGCAGCCGGAAGACATAACGGCGGATACATCACACACCACCAGTTATGACCGTGCGCACTGCCTATTTTTATGCGTAAAGCCTTGTAATCTCCTGCCGGCATGGTGATATTTCCGTAAACTCTTTCGTCAAAATGCATATCTGTTATTTCAGCGGAAACGGGCAGATTACAACCGTTTTCCTGTAAAGTTTTTTCTGAAATCCTGATTATTTCCGGAATTTTTTCACGGGCGATATTTTCGGCATCAGAAAGATTTTCCGCACCGTCAAGAATACCGCTTTTAAGTATTTCGTCACGGACTTTCAGTTTAAGATTCTGGTCACGTTCACTGTCCGACTCAGCAAGAATATGAAGTCTTAAAACACTGCTCCGGAGGTTATCAAGTGCCATGCCATCACGGACAAACGTTCCGGCATTTGAAAGTATAAGTGTAAGAATAAATCCTCCGATAAAGATAATATTGAATTTATTTTTTTTCATTTTTTTCACCTCGTGTATATAATCGGAAAATTTTTCCTCAATTATTCACTCCGGAATAAAATAACTTGCATTTTTCATTAAGTTTTCACTTTCTGTCACAATTTGAGGGTTGTTTTTTATCATGTCATGTGGTATAATTTCTAACGTAAGGAGATGATTTTTTGAAAGAAAACAAAAACGGCTGGCAGCAGCTGGCAATTTTCGTAGGTATATGCATGGCGCTTTTACTGGTGTTCAATATGTTTATAGTACCTTCAATCAAGGAAGCACAGATTAAGGAAACAAATTACAGTTTTTTCCTGAAAAAAGTCGATGACGGCGAAGTGAAGAAAGTCCAGATTGAAGACAATGCTATAAAATTTGAGACCGAAGACGAAAACGGTGCTAAACAGGTATATTCAACTGTCCGTATATATGACCCTGATTTAGTTGAAAGGCTTTACAACAACGGCAAAAATGAAATCGATTTTACCGGAAGTATTGAGGAAATAAATCCTCTTGCGGAATTTTTCGTTTCGTGGATTCTGCCACTTATATTCCTGCTTGTGCTATGGAATGTCCTGATGAAAAGCATGAATAAGCGCATGGGTGGAAATTCCATGTCTTTCGGCAAAAGTAATGCGAAAATATACGTCAAGGCACAGACGGGAAAAACTTTCGGTGACGTTGCCGGTCAGGACGAAGCAAAGGAAGCACTTGTTGAAATAGTTGACTTCCTGCATAATCCAAAAAAATACGCTGAAATAGGTGCAAATCTGCCGAAAGGTGCATTACTTGTAGGACCTCCCGGAACGGGAAAAACTTTACTTGCACAGGCGGTAGCCGGTGAGGCTGATGTACCGTTCTTTTCAATTTCCGGCTCTGAGTTCGTTGAAATGTTCGTCGGCATGGGTGCGGCTAAAGTCCGTGACCTCTTCAAACAGGCTAACGAAAAAGCACCGTGCATTGTATTCATTGACGAAATCGACACCATAGGCAAAAAACGTGACGGCAACTTAAGCGGCAACGACGAAAGAGAGCAGACACTCAATCAGCTTTTAACCGAAATGGACGGTTTCGATGGTAAAAAAGGTGTTGTCATTCTTGCTGCCACCAACAGACCTGAATCACTTGACCCAGCACTTCTCCGACCCGGACGTTTTGACAGACGTATTCCCGCTGAACTCCCCGACTTACAGGGTCGTGAGGCTATACTTAAAGTACATGCGGAAAAAGTCAAGACAGAAGACTATATAGACTATAACGCCATCGCAAGAGCTACCGCAGGCGCTTCCGGTGCGGAACTTGCAAATATAATAAACGAGGGCGCTTTAAGAGCTGTCCGGAGCGGAAGACAGAAAGTCACTCAGTCGGATTTGGAAGAAAGCGTTGAAGTGGTTATAGCAGGTTACGAACGCAAAAACGCTGTTATTTCGCAGAAAGAAAAAGAAATTATTGCATATCATGAAATAGGTCATGCACTTGTTGCCGCCATGCAGAAAGATTCCGCACCGGTACATAAAATTACTATTATTCCACGTACTTCCGGTGCATTGGGCTATACAATGCAGGTTGACGAAGGTGAAAAATTCCTTATGTCAAAAGAAGAGGCACTGGCACGTATCGCAACCCTTACCGGAGGACGTGCAGCAGAAGAACTTATATTCAATACGTGTACAAGCGGTGCATCTAACGATATAGAAAAAGCAACTAAAATTGCACGTTCCATGGTTACGTGTTACGGTATGAGCGATAAATTCGATATGATAGCCCTTGAA
>JAMPEF010000052.1 GCA_023665275.1 Alistipes senegalensis
GGACAATGCATCCTTTCATCGTAAAAACAAACTTTATGAAATATGCAAAGAATATTGTAATGGGTCATGCAAAAATTAAAAAGTTCGTTAGTCTGAAAAATGAAAAAGTCTATTTATAGCCTTTTTTTATGTACGACTAACGAACCAAAAATTGAAAAAATCATGACTAACGAACCATTTTCGCCAAAACTAACGAACTTTTATATAAATAAGCATCTTAATTTTGAGTTAAGGTGCTTATTTTTTTATTTGGTCGGTTATGTCTATTATCATACATTTTCTTGTAAGTTATTTTTCCGAAGTTCTTCTACCATACCTTCTACTTTTCCTATCAGCTTTAATTGCTCACGGTCTGACAGCTGTTTGAAAAGGTTTAACAGTTCTGCTTCATTTTCTGTTAATGATATTGTAGGCATTTCAATAATTCTTGATGTTTCTTCTTTTCCAAACAAAAGATAGTCAGTAGGTACGTTTAACCTTACTGACAATTTCATCACAATGTCTGAATTAGGAGATGCTCCTTTTTTCCACCCACTTAAAGACCCCTTATTTCCACCGCATTCTAAAACAATTGGTGTTATTTTTAATCCTTGACGTTCACACTCTTTTTTTAAATTGTCATAAAATATAAAAATCACTCCTTTAAATTTGTGCAGTTTTTATAAAGTACATTTAAAATTACCTAAAAAGCTTGAAAAGTGTATTTAAACGCACTATAATAAAAATATGCCTAATGCATATCTGCTATTAATATTCTACTCTATTTCTGCCTTAAAGTCAATGAAAGGAGGGATTGTTTTGAATGATATTAGCCAAAAAATAAAGTCTATCCGTTTAGACAACAAGCTAAGACAGATAGATTTTGCAGAAATGATATGTATATCACAGTCGCATTTATCAAGGATAGAAAGCGGACAGGATTATCCGTCAAAAGCTGTAATACGTTTAATTTCACTGCAATTCGGAATTGACGAAAATTTTTTAAAGGAAGATTTTTATGAACTTAACAGTTAAGGAAGTTTCAAAGCTTTTGAATATTTCGGAAAGAGCTGTACAGAAAGCAGTATCAGCCGGAAAATACAAAAGCATAATCATTAACGGCGTAGGACGTGGCGGAAAACAGTTGTTAATCTCATTGGAGAGCTTACCACAGGAGATACAACGGTGTGGATAAGCAGCCTGAATTGTTGATAGAACGTTACTCACTCACGCAGATAAAAGAGGCAGAATATAAAGCATCAATCGTGTTGGACTTTCAGCGTGCCGGAATGTCAGCGGATAAATTCGTACAGGAATTTAACCTGAAAAACAATGAAAGTATCACGACCGGACAACTATATTTGTGGCAAAAAAAGCACAAAAACGGCGGTATTGAAAGCCTGATTGACAGCAGGGGCGGACACAATAAAGGGGCTTGCAGTATCGACGAAAAAGCGTGGGATATGTTCTATACGCTATATATGACACCTCAAAGACGTTCAATTCAGTGGTGTTACGATAAGACAAAACTTGCATTTCCGGACGTTCCGTCAGTATCTGCATTCAAGCGTAAAGTCAGGACTATTCCAGAATATGCAATACTGAAATACCGTACAGGCACAAAGGCGTTTAACGACGTTCTGCCCCACATGATACGTGATAAGAGCGGTGTTATGTCGAATGATATATGGTGTTCTGACCATCACCGTGCAGACGTGTTTGTGAAAAACAGCACCGGACACGTTATCAGACCGTGGCTTACAGTTTTCACGGATATACGGTCAACAAAGATAATGTCATTTATCGTAAGAGAGGCAGACCCTAACACAACAGTAGTCAAGAAATGTTTGCGGTTAGGTATTGAAAAATACGGCGTTCCTAATGAAATCTACACCGACAACGGCAAGGATTACACGGCAAAAGAACTCAGTGAAGAATATCCGCTGTCGGTCATGAATGTTTTAGGCATAGGAAAAATTACAGCTACCCCATATCATGGACAGGCTAAACCGGTGGAACGTTTTTTCAGGACGCTTGAAGAACGTTTCGGAAAGATGTTCTATTCGTATGCCGGCAATGACGCTAAAAAACGTCCGGAGCATATGCAGAAAACAAACAAAGTCCTTGACGGTGACAAAAACATTCCGACACTTGAATTTTACATTGAAAAGCTTACGGAATACATCAACGAGTACAACAATACCGCCCATCACGGCGACGGTATGGACGGAAAAACACCAAATCAGGTATATGACGAAAACCTTACCGAAAAAAGAGAAATTGGTGACAGTAATGCTTTACGTCTGCTTTTCGGAAAGACAGTCGAAAGAACGGTACAGAAAAACGGCATAGCGATGTATAACAATACTTTCACCAACAACGACGGAAAACTGATTCCATACTATGACAGAAAAGTGCTTGTGACATATGACCCCGACGATTTGGAAACGGTTTACATATTTGACACGGACTATAATTACATATGTTCAGCGTCTGCAAAGTTAAAGACACCGTTCAGGAGCTGTAATGAAGAAGACTATATCAGAGCCGGAAAGGAAAAACGTGCAGTCAGACAGTTCGCCAAGAAGTACAAGCCTAAGCAATGTAAAAGTACATTCGATATGATAGCAGAATATCAGCTTGAAGAATTGCAGTACAAGGAAGAACAGTCACCGGACGTTCAGGTGCGGAAAGTCGCTACATCATATTCAGATGAAATCGAAAGGACGCTTGAAGACAGTCAGCAGGAAAAAGCAAAAAATCAGAGCATAATGGAAGACATTATGTTTGATTATTACAAGAAAAACGCATAGGAGGATTTTTAATGTATAATGAAACAATTACACGACTTCTTGAATTTATGGAGAAGTCCGGAAAAACTCAGATTCAGATAGCAAGGGAAACAGGACTTTCCGGAGCGGTCATTTCACAGTTTATCAGCGGTACATACGAGGGCGATAATGACAAAATCGCAGACAGCCTTGAAAAGTACCTTGTAATCGCTACAGAACGCCTTGAAAGTGCTGATAACACGGTATTCTATCCGGAGTTGAGAAACACTAAAACGTCACTGTTTGCAGTAAAATACGCACATAAAAATTGTGACGTGGTGTTACTTTCAGGAGACGCAGGAGCAGGCAAAACAACCGCTCTTAGATACTACACGCAGAACAACACCGGAGTTATTTTCATAACAGCAAGCACCTGTATCTCATCACCGACGGCAATTCTAAAGGAAATAGCGTCAGCAATAGGCAAAAAAGCGACCGGAAACAAAAGTCAGATTGAAAAAAACCTTATTTCAGCGTTAAGTAATTCAAACAGACTGATAATCATTGATGAAGCCGACCAGTTGACTTTCAATGCTATTCAGGCAGTCAGGAACTTGAACGACAAAGCACACGTCGGAATACTGCTGTCAGGAAACAACCGTATATATAATCAGATGGTCATGGGTGCAAGATGTACGGAGTTTGACCAGGTAAGAACAAGAATTTTTATGCGTCCGAAAGTCAGCAACACTTACACGGTTGATGAAATGCAGAACATCTTCCCGAACGTCGAGCCAAAGGGAATAGGCGTACTGTTAAAGCTTGCAGAACGTGAAAGCTTAAGAATGGCAGTCAAACTTTTCAATGCGGTTATAGAATTAGGCGTAAGTACCGGAAATATTGTAAGAGCGTCTGAATTGAAATTAGTACAGGAGCAGTTTTTAGGAGAGATTTTATAATGAAGATTAATTGTGATATAAAAAAATTGGCACTTGTTGCTACCAACAACAAGCACCAAACATACAAAAAGTCTTAGAACATTAAGTATTATATCACACTTTTCAGGCGTTGTCAAGAGTTTTTTCAGAACGCTTAGAATTAATTTTAAGAGGAGGTGAGAATTACCCATAAATTTACATGAAAAATAATTTTAAAAGCCGTTTAAATAGCCTTTAAATAGCTTTTAAATGACGGTTAAGGAGGTGAAAGAAATGTCTGAAATAAAATTTGCAGATTCTTATGAATTTAATATGGATAAAATACAGGAAATGTTATTTTCTTACATAATAGATTAAAAATATCTTAAATATTTTTGTAAAGAAGATAGTGAAAGAATAAATATATTAATCGAACGTTTGAATAATATCATGGCACTTGATGTATCTTTTAAAAAAGAATTTGTTACGGATTTGAATGTTACAATTGATTATGTATCAGTAAATTCATTTGAGAACGGTTTAAAAATTGGTCTCAGTTTATTGAAAAATCTGTTGACTGCTGAAATGCCCGAAATACACATAGTACATCATATTCCAAGCGAGACAGAAAAACGATATACTCCGGTACAGCAGGAGTCAGAATTTAACCCTGTATTTATCGAATATACAAAAAAAATACTGCCTTATCTTACGTATGAACAGAAGCTCCAGTTGCAAGGCAGAATGGAATTTTTACTTGATAAGAACATAAAAGAATATCTTGACTTATTTTAATTTACAGGCGGTCTTTGAACCGCCTATTTTTTATTTGAAAAAAGTGAAATTATATATTACTATAAAGGAGAGTATCTGTATGGACGATATGAAGATAATATCAGAGTGTAGGAATGAAACAGTATCAGAACTTGTTGACCTGATAGGCGTTGAAAATACAGTCATAGTGGTGAAGTATTTCAACGGAAATCAGGTATATATTCCAAAATTCAGGAAGCTTGCTAAAGAATACAGGGATTCAGAAATTTACGGGGATTATAAAAAGGGAATCGGTTATAAAGCACTCAGTGCAAAGTACAAACTTAAGGAAAACACTGTAAGAAATATTATAGCGGTAAAAAGAAAAAATGAATAAGAAACAAGAAAGGCGGTCAGAAAATGAACGAAAACATGGAGCAGGTACAGGAAACAGAAACAATCCAGGAAACAGCACCGGAAATTATTATTGACTATAAAGCGGAATTTGAAAAATCAAGTGAAACTATAAAAAAGTTGCAGACAGAGCTTGCGATGGAGCGTCACCATGTCATACCTGAACACCGTGAATTGATTTCTGCAACGCTTGTCAAGCTTGCTGATGAAAGCACCAGTGAAGAAAAAGCGTTTGAACTTATGCAGAAAATGTACCCTGAAGCATTCAAGCCGAAAGTACCTGAATTTTCTGTTTCAACTACTGGAGTATCAGGAATAAGGGACAAGGACAAAAGCGGTTTTTTAGCAGGATTTACAGGAAACAAACCGCTTTAATAAGGAAAGGAAGATTTTAAATGCCGGATATAAATTACGCTGAAAAATATGAAGCACAGGTTGATGAACGCTTTAAGCTTGCGTCTGTTACAGAATCAGCCGTCAACAGAAATTACAATTTTGACGGAGTGAACAAAATCAATATTTACTCAGCCGAAACAGCACCTTTAAATGATTATAACAGGGAATCAGCCTCAAACAGATACGGAACGGCTAAAGAGTTAGGAAATGCCATACAGTCGCTTAAACTTACGCAGGATAAGTCTTTTACATTCACGATTGACAGGGGCAACCATGAAGATACAGTGCTTGCAAACAGTGCTGGAAATGCTTTACAGAGGCAGATTGACGAGGTTGTAACACCAGCGGTTGACAAGTACCGTATTAATGTAATGGCTAAAAATGCAGGAACTGTTTTAACACAGATTACAACAGATAACAATGCTTATCAGAACTTTATTACAGCGTCCGTTGAACTGATTGAAAACAAAGTACCGACTGAAAACAGAATAGCATTTGTTTCACCAGCGTTTTATATGTTCATGAAAAGTGACAGGAATTTCACAGGATACGGCGATAAAGTCAACAATGTTGCAGTAACCGGAAGTATAGCCAAGATTGACGGAATAAATATTATAGTTGTACCGAGTGACTATTTGCCCGAAAGAACAAATTTTATTATAACTCACCCTATGGCTACAGTAAGTCCGGTAAAGCTTGCAGAGTACAAGACACACGACAATCCCCCAGGGATAAGCGGTTGGTTATGCGAGGGACGTATTTATTACGACGCATTTGTGCTGAATAACAAGAAAAAAGCTATTATTGTTTCAAAAGCTCCGTCCGATGAAGAAGCACCGAAAGAAACACAGTAAAGCTATCACGTAAACTCTCATAAACTTATGAAACTCCGTTCTTGCTTATCGGGAACGGAGTTTCAACTAAAAAACGAATGGAGAATAATATGAATAATCGTGAAAAAATTCAGAATAAAATTGAAACCGGAAATTTTATACACTGCAACGGGTCTGTTTTAAGAACCCTGAATATCATTTCAGATAGTCGCTGTCGCCTTTCAAGCCTTGAATATTCGTTCAAAGGGGTTGACCATTATGAATTTATGGACAGCATAAAATACCTTGATTCAAGCGGATATGTGGAACTTACAGACAGTGAAACCGGAAAGAAAACAAACTTTAAAGCAGATAGATTTGACAGCACTGAAATTTCACTTACAGCAAAAGGTATACAGGTACTCAGAGGAGCAATTACAGACGACTGTATAGACGTGTAAAGGGGCTTTATGGGAAAGAAGAAAAGAAAGCATTATGCTATTGAAAAACTGCACCCAGACGTTAAAGAAGCCGTTGATGAAATGATAAAGGCAGATTTTACATACAAGGAAATTGTCGATTATATAAAGAAAACTGGAAACAGTGTGTCAAAATCAGCCGTACAGCGTTACGCCTCAAACCTTATGGAATCGCTCCACACTCTCAGAATGACGCAGGAAAATTTCCGTGCTATCATGGACGAAACCGAAAAATACAAGAACGTTGATTTTACAGAACCGCTTACAAGACTTTTATGCAATCAGCTTTTAGAGCAGATAAACAGGCTACCAAATGAAGAAATTCAGACAGTCGATATTGAAACGCTTATTAAAAATACGGTTGCTTTAACGAGGGCAGTAGCTTACAAAAAGAACGTGGACGCAAAAACAAACTCACTTATTGAAAATGGTGTGGAACAATTCAACTCAGTTGCATATCAGGCAATGAAAGACGAAAACCCGAAGCTATATAAAGAACTGAAAAAATTCCTTAAAGACAATTTAAAGACCTCTTAAATGCTCATTTAAGGGGTCTTTAATATATATTTAAGTCGTGTTTTTTGTCTCTTAAAAATTCGCATAATCCCGTATGTGTACCGCCATAGTTTTTCCGTTTCCCGTCTAATCCCACCATTACCCGTGAAATCCCGTTTTTAATTTTTGCGTGACCCATTTTTAAATTTTGCATGACCCATTACAACAGAACTGAATGCTAACAATGAAATAATAAATTTCCGAATAAGATTATTTAAGGATTGATATAGCATCAGATATATTCTTTTCCATAGCCTCCCTGCCGTACTTATCAACCTGAGCCTTGTTTTTTTCACCGTGAGTAAGACAGCCTGCTCCTCCAATACAACCGCCGCTGCACGCCATTCCCTCAATAAAATTAGCCTTGAGTACATTACGCTTTGCTTTCATAAGAGCCGTCCTGCATTCTTCTATTCCGTCACAGATACACGCTTCAAGTGTAAAATCTTCAATACAGTTTTCTTTAAGACCCTGTTCGACAGCTGTAGAAAGCCCACCGCTCCTTGCAAAGATTCTTCCGTAATATGACGCATTATTCAGAACGTCTTCATCAAGCGTTGTTATATCGATGTCTTTGCTGTCAAACAATGCTTGAAGCTCTTCAAAAGTCATGGCAGAATCAACATAAGGTTTTACCGTTTCAAGCTGAACTTCCGACTTTTTAGCAGTACACGGACCTATAAATACAACTTTTGAATTTTCGTTGCTTTTCTTTATATACTCTGCAATCGAAGCCATAGGGGAAAGATTATGTGAAATATGTTCCGTCATTTCGGGAAAAGCGGATTTTACATACTTTACAAAAGCCGGACAACATGAACTTGTAAGGAAACCTTTTTCAGCAAGTTCACGTGATTCAGCGTCTGCAACCATATCAGCACCAAGTGCCGCCTCAACTACAGTATGGAATCCAAGTTTTTTCAGTCCGCTTATTACTTGACCGAGTTTCGCATATGAAAACTGGCTTGAAATTGATGGTGCAACAACTGCGTATACTTTGAAGTTCTTTCCGCCATCACTTTTTTTCAGCATATCAATAACATCAAGAATATATGACTTGTCCATAATTGCACCGAACGGACACTGATAAACACAAGCTCCGCATTCTATGCACTTGTCATTGTCAATTGAAGCTGCATTATCATCATTGATATATATAGCTTTGATTTTGCAGGCATTCTGACACGGGCGTTTTCTGTTCACAATAGCCGAATAAGGACAGACAGACGCACATTTTCCACATTCAACGCATTTTTCCTTATTAATATGTCCGGTATGATTGTGGTCATATGTAATTGCACCTCTTGGACAAACTTCTTCACAACGGTGTGCAAGACACCCTCTGCATGAATCAGTTATTTCATATCCGGCTGCCGGACATTCATCACAGGCAATGTCAATCACTTCAATTATATTCGGATTTTCCTTGTCGCCACCTATCGCAAGTTTTACCATTTCCCCTAAAATAGCCCTTTCCTTATAGACACAGCAACGCATTGTAGGAGTTTTTCCGGGAACTATAATTTTTGGAATGCTCATAAGGTTTTCAAGCAGTGTATCATGCCACGCCTGTTTTGCAACTTCTCTTAATACTTTATATTTAAGATATTGTACTTTGGTATCAAATTTTCTCATATCTCACCTCAAAAATAACTAACCTTAATTTTTTTCCCCATTTTTTTCAGACATTCTGAAAGTTCCTGAACAAGATTCATTTTTATGTTAAAATTAATAGGCAGATTCGGATTCTGATGTGCAGGATTTACAGCTCTTCCTACATAAAAGTTTATATCCGTGGCTTCCTCAAACAACATACGGCTTATCTTTGCAGCACCGTTTTCCTGAAAATTCCACTCTTCATAGAGTTTATTTTCATTCACATAGTCAATAGCGTATTCAAGCACTTTACTTACTGTAATAACTCCCTCTGTGACAAGGTCAACGCCTTCTATTTCAGCAGTCGGGGGAACGTCGCTCCTCTCAAACTTAAGACTTGCTTTAACGGGTTTGCCGAGCCATTTTCCTGCAATAGATGCTGTAGTACCTCCGCAGATTATATGTTTTCCTGCTTTTGAAAAGAAAAGGCTCATCATTCTTCCGCAGTCGTCACGGTTTGAGGGCGGACCAAACAGAATATTCATAGGTTGTCTTTTACGGATTTTCACAACACACGCAGTAGCATCATCACCGGCTTTGTATCCATAAAGTTTTTCACATTCATCAATAATCATGGTTGAAAGGGTCTTTGCCGTAAAGCCCACAGGGACGAGGCTTTCCACAAATGAAGCTATATCTTCGGTTTTCCAGCCGAAATTATATGAATTGCCAATACCGGCGTGTGGACAGCCGTCACTCATAGCAACAAATATGTCGTTTTCACGCAGTTTTATTACAGAACGATAAATTTTCTTGCCGTCTATGTTCATTTCTGTTTTCGGATAATCAGTGCTTTCAGAATCACGTATAAAAATAACGTGCGGATTGTCGTACTGGATAATTTCAGCAGTTTCATTGTTTATAAGACGTATTATTGTAAAAGTCGAATAAGCAACGCCCCTTACGGAACACACTGGCAGTGTTGCCGCAATAGTCGAAACACATTCCTCTACAGGCAGATTTGCGGCTATCATAGTCGAAATAATTTTAGAAGTAAGGGTTGAAAGAATGCTTGCCTTTACTCCGCTTCCGAGACCGTCAGCAAGAACTATTACAGTAGAATTTTCATTCTGTTCAACTATGTCAACATGGTCACCGCAGAGCTGTTCTCCATAATGATTTATACTTTTATACCCAATATCTGCACATAAATCATTCATTTGTTATTGACTCCTTTAACTTCGACAGTGCAATTTTAGTTTCGGCGGCAGTTTCTCCGAGCAGAGAGGCAATTTCCTGAACAATTCTCATTTGTCTGTCAACTACCTTGTCAGCAACTTCAACTGTCTGTCTGCTTATTAATTCCTTCTTTTCACGTTCGTTTTCTTCGTCGGTAACATCACGCATAATGCAGATAAGCATATGACTTTCACGGTCAAGGACTATTGTTTGTTCAACATAACGCTGATATTCGGCAAGATAAGTACGTTCATTATAAATTCCCCTGCCTGTACTCTGTACCTCAATAAATGAACATGGGTCAAGAATCCTTATAACCTGGTCGCCCAGAATATCAGAAGCAGAACGCAAGTTCATGATAGAAAGTGCAGCTTTGTTTATCTGCTGTACTTCAAGCATATCATTGAGAACAATAAGACCATTGGGCGTATTTTTTACGATAGTATCTGAAAAACTCTCCGCTTTGTCTTTCAGGAACGGCAGACACATTGAAATTTCTGCCTTGCCTTGATATATCGCAATGGCTTTTTCACGACAAGTATTATAACCACAACTTCCGCAGTTCAGTTCCTGCTCAGGACGGAATTTTCCCATACGTTTCATAATTTCATTTATTTCATATTCAACCGGAACATCTGCATTTCTTGCTATATACGGAAAACTCTTTACAAGTTCAGGAATTTCAGGCTGTACAACATCAAAATCCTGTTTTCCTGCATACTGCGAAATCGTCATAAAATCCTTAACAGGACTGCGATAATATTTTTCCATAACAGGTCCGCCTGTACAACTTCCCGAACAAGCCGACATTTCAATGAAACAATTATGTATACTGCCGTTTTCAATGTCCCTGAGTGCATCTATACAGTTTTCCACTCCGTCAACTGCCATATATATGTAATCAGGATTTTTATTTGTCATGGTCTTTAAAATACCGCCTGTCGTGGGAAAAAGTCTGGCACGGCTCTCATCATTTTTAATCACTTCCCTTTTAAGTTCAATATTTTCTGATTTAAGCCATTCAGTGAGTTCTTCAAAAGTAAGAACCGCATCAACCGCTCCGCCATACATCTCAGCTTCGTCTTTCTTTGAAAGGCACGGACCTATAAAAACAGTTTGAGCTTCCGGAATACGTTTTTTTATATCTGCACAATGTGCCTGCATAGGTGAAATAACTTTTGCAAGATAAGGCAATGCATTCGGGAAATACTTCTGTATAAGAAGATTTACAGAATGACAACAGGACGTAATTATTATATCGTTCTTTTCTTCATTAAGAAGTCTTTCATATTCCGTCTTGACTATGGTTGCACCTACTGCCGTTTCCTCAGCATCATGAAAACCAAGTTTTTTCAGTGCTTCACGCAAGGCTTCTATTCCTGTTCCCTCATAATTGGCTATAAATGACGGTGCTATACTTGCAATAACGGGCTTTCCGGACTGCAAAAGAACACGGACTTTTTCTGTACCATCTGCAATTTTCTTAGCATTCTGCGGACAGACAACAACACACTGTCCGCACAGAATACAGTCATTTCCGATAATATGTGCCTGATTTCCCGAAAAACGTATTGATTTTACAGGACAGTGACGAATACACTTATAGCAGTTCTTACAGTTGGATTTTTTAAGGGTAAGAAAATCAGACATATATATTACCTCCGTTTTGAGTTAAAATATAAATCATATTTTTGCTATAACCTCCGTTTCAAAGAAATGCTTTACAGTTTCGGGAGATACTGAAAAAAATTCGTCATCAACAGTTACGCATACACCTTGTTGACATTTGCCCATGCAGAAAGTGCCTGAAAGTTCCACTTTGTCACCAAGATTATTCTCAGCAACCAGTTCCTGAAGCTGTTCGACAACACTGCGTGAGCCTTTGATATGGCATGATGACCCGATACATATTGTTAATTTCATAAAAATCTACCTCTTTTCATTTATGGATTTTTCTGCAAAATCAAGCAGGAATTTTCTTTCTTCCTCATTGCGTTTGACAGACATTGCGGCGGCGGCTATAGGAAACCATTTCTTTACATAATCCGGTTCAGTTCCGCTTTTTTCACAGAACATTTCAATATATCTGTTTGCCGTATAACTATTCCTACCGAGCATGAATGTAAGATAAGTAATGGCAGCATCAGATGAAGCATTTCCTTGAACGGCATGAGACCAGTCTATAATATATGGTGTTCCCGACTGGGAAATTATTATATTCGAGGGGTTGAAGTCACCATGCAGTAATTTGTTGTGCTTCGGCATTGAGTCAATACGTGTATGGAGTGCAAATCTGTCTGTAGCATTAAGACCTGAATTTTTAATTTTACGATTCATCTGGTCTCTGAGACGTTTAAGGGTCGGACAGCTTTTTGAATGGACTTTCAACTGCAAATCAACAAACAAATTCAGATATTCTTCTGTTTTATCGGGAAATTCGTCCATAAGCTGTGAAAGAGATTTACCAATAATATACTCAGAAGTTATATACCATTTGCCGTCATTTTCAGACACCTCTTTTACTTTAGGAACACTCAGTCCCGATTCTGATGCCATAGCCTGATTAAAGGCTTCATTCAGTACGTCCGCACTTGTATAATCCTGATTGAATACTTTTATACACCTATCGCCGTCACGGTAAATTGTCTTTGTATTCCGCACAGCTATAACTCTGTCAAAATTCATAGGAAGTCACCTCTGTTTTCAAAAAATTATGCTTATATTATATCACTTATTTTTTAGTTTGTCTATATTAAAATGCATTTAATTTAGAAATTTTACTGGTATGCCCATATTTTTTCAACATCTTTCCTACTTCTCGTGCGTTGTAGTTTAAGAATTTGTACCAATAAGCTAAAAACGTTTTAACAGAGTGTGCAGATGTGAAATAATAACCATAGTTTCAGCATAAACAGTTTTGATTTCATAGTCTTTTGATAAACGTCTGGAATGGCATAACCATAAAAAAGTGCATTCGACTTTCCAGCGTTTAGGCATAACTTTAAAGGTGGAATCAAGTCTTTTTGAA
>JAMPEF010000053.1 GCA_023665275.1 Alistipes senegalensis
GATTTTCAAGGTTTTGAAAATATTTTTGGGAAGTCTCCCAAACCCTCTAAAATATCAAATTAAATTTTATAATTAAATAAAATCTATAAAAATTTTATAAGAGAACAAATAATCTTTCACAAAACCATCACAATTATTTTTTCAGATTTTAAAGAATTTTTTTGAGAAAATTTTTTCAAAAAAGTGTTGAGTAAAATAAAAAATCAAAAATGTTATGACAGAACAGATAGTGTTTACCCAATACCTGTTTTGACAACCCTTGACGGTCTATCAAAACAGAACATTCCTCTCCGATGCACTTATTGGGTGAAGGTTGTGACAAAGATAGTCGAAACTTTTTGAATGGTTTTGAAAAGCATTTCACAAAACTGTCACAAAGAATTTTGAGAAAAAATTTCTGTTGACTCCGTCAATCGTGATACCCCGAACCTTATTTTTATTAATTTGACAAAAGAAAAAGTTGCTACTAATAGCAACTTTTTTCTTGACACATGTGTCAACTTTTACACTTGTTTTTTTACTGAGCTGAAAAAGAAAAATGTGGTATTTGTACCACATTTTTCTTTTTGATAAGTGCTACATGTAGCTCTTTTAAAATTGAAAAGAAGAAAATTCAAAAAAACACTTGACAAAGTATATATTATAGTATATACTAATTGTGGGAGGTGTTGTTTATGTTAACAGCAAAATTATTTGTAAATGGCAGTAGTCAGGCAGTACGGCTTCCAAAGGAATACCGTTTCGCAGGAACAGAAGTATATGCTCAGAAGATTGGTGATACTGTAATGCTTGTACCCAAAGAAAAGGCGTGGGAAACGTTTTTAGAGGGTATCAACGGTTTTACCGATGACTACATTCAGATAATGGAAAGCCGTTCTGATGACGTGTCAAACGAAAGGGAAATGTTATGAAATATATGCTTGATACCAATATGTGTATCTATGCTCAGAAGAACATTCCACAAGTTATTGAAAAGATGAAAAATAACTTTCAGTATGGCGTGGCTATCTCATCAATAACTCTTGCCGAGTTAGAATTTGGCGTACAGGCAAGTGCTAATGTTGAGAAAAACACCATTGCTTTATACAAGTTCTTATCCATTGTAGAAATACTTGACTTTGATAGTAGTGCTGCTACAGAATATGGAAAAATTCGTGCAGACTTAAAGAAGAAAGGTACACCAATCGGCAACATGGATATGCTCATAGCTGCACACGCTAAATCAGAAAACCTTATTGTTGTAACTCACAATACACGTGAATTTGAACGTGTTGAGGGCTTACAGCTTGAAGATTGGTTTGAATAACTAAAAAAAGTCTTTTTGCTTCAAAAAATCAGCAAAAAGACTTAATTTTTATTTTGTACAGTTTTTTGTATGTATACAAACGTATACAGTGTATACACCTGTACATAGCTTTATTTACCGCCTGTGAGTTTCTGATACATCTTCATCAGTTCGGCTACACATTCGCTCTCCGTTATGGTCTTGCTAAAGCCGTAAGCGTTCATTACAGCAAAGTCATTTTGTTGGTGTGCCTTACGAAGCTCTGGTGGCATTGTAAGCTCATCATAGAGGTCAGCAAGGGTACAAGTAGGGTAGAGGTTGCGTGCGTCTAAAATAGCCCTTGCAGTGCGTTCTATGCGTTCTCGTTGCTCAGATGTAGGCTCAGGGAGTGGAAAGTTATTGTACACAATGTCATTTGAATATCTGTATCGCATTTCAAGCCGTCCACAAACAGCACGCATCCACGCCATATGAACGTTAGAAGTCAATACTCCGAAATGATATAGTGTAGCATCAGGGAGCATATTATTAGCGTCTCCACAAATCACGTCCGCACTCATAAAGCCTAACGGAATATATCTTCTGTTCTCCGACGAATGACGTGGTATAAGTATATAGCTTGTGTTCGGCTGTCTGAGTTCCATAAACCTTGTTGAATATTCGGCAAATTTTCTTGTTGCCTCTTTTTTGCTTGCCATTCTGAAATCGTGAACGGCTTTCACTCGTTTCATAATCTCAGGCATTGACTTCAATTCACTGGGCGTTATGTCTAAAAGCCATAAGCACCACCGTTCTTCATTGTGCAGAAATTCCCTTGCACCAAGAAAACGTTTGATATACTTTTCTGCTTTCGACTCTGATTTCAAAATCATTTCTTTTTCAGCTGTAGTCAGGAAAAAATGTCCGCCGTCTACTGCACCACTACCCTTGATTATTTTAGGAACATTAGAAACAGGCTGTTTTCTGCTCTCAATGAAAATATTTGGAGAGGCTATCAAGTAAGGACTAATATTTTTTACAAGCTGAAAATTCTCCGAATTGTACAATTTTTTGAGGCTGTTATTGTTCATAGTGCTGAAACCAACAATAACACAATGAACGTGTGCTTTCAGGCTTGCTTCGCTGTCCCACCGGAACGTCCTGTATGAAAAATCAATAGACACTCCGAAACGCTCATACAGGGGCTTCCAGACGCTTGCAACCTGTTCCCCTTGTGTTATACTGTTGGTGGACACAAAAGCCGTTTGAATGCCGTAAAGTGCAAGAGACGATGCCTTGAAATACCAACCTGCTACATAGTCAATCTTTCCGGCTGTCTTGTATGGCTTGCCGTTTTCGTCAACATAAATACTCAATATATCTGCTTTTTGTTCTTTACTCTGCAACGAGTAGCCGACAAAGGGCGGATTTCCCATTATGTAGGACAGTTTTTCTTTAGGCACAACGCTCTCCCAGTCAATACGGAGGGCGTTAGCTTCTGTAATATTGGCGTATGATTTCAACGGCAGGAAGTCAAGGTCATGCTCAACGATTTCTTTTGTTTCTTTCATCATTTGACTTTCGGCAATCCACAACGCCGTTTTAGCAACCGTAACCGCAAAATCATTGATTTCAATTCCGTAAAACTGGTGTATTCCGACTTTAATCAGACCGTCAAGGTTAAACATCTTCTGACCATCATAAATAGCCCTCAGAGCCTTGTTTTCAAGCCGTCTGAGACTTATGTATGTTTTAGTTAAGAAGTTACCCGAACCGCACGCAGGGTCAAGGAAGACTAGATGGGCGAGGCGGTCACGGAACTCCTCAAGACGTTTAATTTTGGTCTTGCTAATCTGTATTTCCATAATATTTTCCAGCTCGTTATTCAAATTTTCTAAAAATAATGGGTCGATTACTTTGTGTATGTTCTCAATTGAAGTATAATGCATACTACCCGCTCGACGTGTTACGGGATTCAAAGTGGATTCAAAAACTGCACCGAAAATAGTCGGAGAAATATCTGACCAATCAAATTCTTCACTGGCATTATTCAGTAGCAGACTAACAATCTCTTCGGTGAACTTAGGTATCTCAATATCCTCATCAGCAAACAATTCGCCATTGACATATGGGAACATTGCTAGAGTGTCATAAAGGTATGGGTCACGGTCTTCGGGCTTGGTATCTAGCACCCTAAATAACTCGATGAGTTTAGGACGTATCTCCGTGGCACGAAAATCCTTTAAATAATCATGGAACATTTTATGCTTTCCAAAGATTCCAGAACTTTCAGCGTAGAGACAAAACACCAATCGAACACATAGCATATTCAGACTTTTAAGCGATTCGTGGTTACTAGGGTTCTTGTACTGTTGGAGTATTAGGTCGTACAATTTACCAACCAATTCACCTGCCTTGAGCGATACTTCCATTTCTTTCTTAATGGAATCATTGCCAGTGTCAATCAAGAATCTTAGACGATAGGATTCTTTTACTAGATTGGCTAGCAGAATCTGTTCAGGTTCACAGTTTGGCTTTTCCATATCATAAACTAGGAACTCGACAAAGTTACAAGTTACTATCCAACGAGGACGCTTAGAGTACGGGAGTTCTGAAGCATAACGTTTAGCTTGTTGAAACGAGGTTAGATAAGTCCCGTCAGATTGCTTGATAGCTTTTCTCAGGTCAAGGTTTACACTCTTTTGTTCAATCATAACGTGAGTAGATTCTATATATCCATCAATGAAAGCTGTACGGTCTAACTTAACCTGCTCTTCGAATTTAATTACATCTTCTGGATGCTCTATATCATAAACATCACGTAACAAAGATAACCAGAAAGATTGACTTTCTCCCTTTTCATACCCCCTACCTTTCCATTTTTCAGTGAATATTTTCGTATTATCAATACTCATATCATCTCAAGTCCTTTCATTAAATCTATTTTATTATTGTAAAAAGCATATAAAATATTATGTTATATATTTATCATATGAATTGATGATTACTAGATGATGTGATGATACGAGAATAATGGAAATTATAGCATATAATATGACACTATGATTATATCACTACTGGGATTATTAAGCTATATAAAAAAATATCGCCAAGTTACCGAAGCAACTTGACGAGAAAATTAAAACATAAAATAAAAACTATATTAAACGTTAAGATACCTAACTAATATAGTATTTTCATATTATCCAAACTACTACACATATCGAGTAATATGGAGAACTTTAATAATACTGGTTATATAATATCGCATATACCTATTATCAATGTATAAATTATTTTACATTAGTATACTTATGTTTAGGTATAAAGCGCTTAATTAGTATTATAGGTAATTTTATAATAACTATACAGATTATGATTCCGATAATAATAAAATATTTTGGATTAGTAATTATCAACCGCCATAACAGTACATTATCATATTCATACTTAAGAGAAAGCGTGTTACTCTTTGCGTCGTATTTAATGTAATCTATGAGAAATCCCCTTTTTCCATTACCATTAAAGGTCTTTGAGCATTGAATAATATTACCATCCTTATCTAATAATGCTATACAAAACTGTCTATTTTCGCTAAAAATTTCATGTACACGTAGATTATTTGCAACAAGACCACCATTTGAATTCTTATCTAGAACAAATGAATTATGATAACTACCTGTATTATTATCTAATATCTTCATTTTTGTAAAGTTATTATTATAATGACAAGACATACTGATGAAACCTTCTTTATTATAACTAGATAATACTCTTGCATCAAAATTATACTGCTTCATATTTTCTTCATTGAATACTGTATAGGATTCATCATTTTCATTCATAGAAATCAGCATATCCATATATACTGCTTCCTCAGGCAAATTATAAGACTTTACAGCAAAACTATCAAGCCTAGCTTGTGCATACGCTGTGTGTGTATTAATAAATAATAATATAATACAAGAAAATATAGCAATAATAACTCTCATTTTACTTCTACGATATATAATGTCTCAGTTTACAAGTAAGGATTTTAATAATAAATATAAAGGCAATTATTACAATAATATATATCGGATTGGCAATTATAACCCAATACAAAGGTGTATCATCATATTCATAATTAAGAGAAAGTATATTATTTCTTGCATCATATTCAATATAATTGATAAGTTGACCTTTTTTTCCACTACCAGCAAAAACTTTTGAAAGCTGAATAATATTACCATCTTTGTCTAGCAACGCTATGCGGAACCGTCTCTTTTCATTGAGAAGCTTATAAACTAAACTACTATTCTGGGCCAAATCTCCATTAGAAATTCTGTGTAAAGTAAATGCATTAGTATACTCCCCTCTAGCATTAGTCTGTATTCCCATTCTTGTTAGATTATCTTTATAATGACAGGACATACTTATAAATCCTTCACTATTATATCCAGCTATCGTCTTTGTGTCAAAACTATACTGCTTCATATTCTCTTCATTGAATGGAGTATATGCTTCATCAGTTTCGTCCATAGAGATCAACATATCCATGTATACTGCTTCATTAGGTAATTCTGAAGATATTACAACAAGATTTTGCAGTATATTTCTTGCATTAACTACAAGAACTTGGAACGGTAGCAACATAAAGCAGCAAAATACAATAATAAACCTTCGCATTATTTTTCCTCAATGTAAACAAGATTGGTGAAATCTGCATTATGTGTTTTAATAAAATCACTCATTTCTTTTTCAGACATATAATACTTTTCACCCCAAGTCGATACCTCATACATTACACCATCAAAATTATCAATTTCCTTCCTAACATTATCTTCTATGACAGCGGTAACATTGAAATAATGATTCTTAACAGATCTAATACTACTATAAACAGCCTTTTTATATAAATCATCTTTCGACCTATTATATAAATGTAATGCATCCTTATCACTAGCAGGTCCTATAGAAATAATAACCGGCATATCTCTTGAAATCATATCTTTAATACGTTTTGCACAGATATTTTCAGTAGTTCGTGAAATCTCAAATCCACACCATCTAGCATTATAATTAATACTATTATATTTAAAATAATCATCCAGTAGAGTTCCCATATTTCCATCATTACTATTCACACCAACGAAACCATACCAAGGTTTATGAAAATCTATATATGATTTATTGAAACCTAAAATATACTCCTTATATTTATTAAAGTCTATTGGATTTGAAACATTTGCAATATTAGTTACACCAGTACCGAATATGTCAGGGTCTCTCCTTGCAAGATATAATACCAAATCAGCCATTGCTATAAGACCACATCCTTGGTCAACAAGATATTTTCTTTCCGTATCATCTGTAATATCATTAGTCAGTCCACCAATCCATCCTTGATATCCACCATAAGATATATATTCCATACCAGGTTTAGCCGTTTTATTTGTCCAATCAGTAACACGATCAGATGGACTTACTGTATCATAATCTATCATTATATAATCCTTAGACAACTTTGTTACAACTATATCATTGTAATTGGGACGTGGGTCTTCACCATCTTTGTATCCGTCACCATCACTATCATCATCTCCGGGGTCTGTTACTGTCGGTGTCACATCTTTGCTACCATCATGTACAAGCCCTATCTTTTTGACAAGTTCTGCAGTTTTCTCTTCTGTCAACTTTAATGTAGTATTAGTATAATCCAGTGCCTTCTTCCACGGAACAGATATATCAGAAGCTTTTCCACCAAGATTTTTAATTGTTTTATGGTCTATCTCATCCCAATCACTTTTACCATCTCCATCCGAATCAATACCACTTGACTCAGATAATTCTCCTTTTAAAACAACTTCAGAATTTCCTGCAATATTTAATGAAAATATACCAGCACCTTTATCAGTTATTGCAGCTCCCGGTTCCCATTCACAAATATAACCTTTTATATCTGAGAATTTCGGAGGTTTAAAACCATTATAGTTAAGACTAGGACAGTAAGCTAAATGATCATCAAATTCACTGAAATAAAAACCACAACTATCCATCATATAGCCATTTACACTAATAGTACGAACATAACTTGTTGATTCGCCAGTTATCCATGACCAGCTATTAGGTTTACCTGAAGCACCTACCCAATAAAGTCCATTTTTTCCTGAAAAAAGTGTTCCACTAAGATAACTATATTCAAATGGAGAAGTGACCGTCAGAAGATGTCCGCCCTTTTTTCTGCAGGCTGCATCAGCATTAGAATATGATATTCCCCATGCTTCATAATAAGCATACCTATGTCCAAACAAAGAGGATATAGATGTGGTATCAGTACTTAACTTTTCTCCAGTCTTTTCAGCCTTTCTTGCATTATAAGACTGATAATTCCGACTGATAAAATCACGTACAGAATCACTTATCTCTACAATACTCTTTTTAACTTTTTTACTGCCATTTATAGATGATGTAGAGCGTGCATAATTCTGTGTATCACTAAATGTACTAAGTGTATTATTTGGTTTATTCATCAGCATTCCCCATACTTCAAGGTCTACTAGTGAATATGAACCTATTCCATAAGAATTACCTTTATCATCTGTTTCAAATGTATCCACTGTTACAGATACAATATGATTATTGTCATCATACTTGGTATATATAGGCATAGGCAAATTGATACTCTGGAAATACTTAAACACATTAAATCTTTTGATACCATCAAGCTCAGAATTTATCTCATATTTATAATCATAGTAATTATCGCCTGAATTAATAGCATCAAAATAATGACTAACATTATCTCTAAACTCTTCCTTAATCTCAAATTTCAAAGTAATACTTTCAACCTTATAATCGTCATTATAAATGAATTCAGGGGTAAAACCTACAGCAGAACTATCCTGAAGTGCATAGGCGTAACTACTATCTCTTACTATTAGATTATTCTTTGCATAACCTGATGCCTTTATTTCAACCGAGAGTGTATAAGCATTATCAGGTGTATTTATATCTCTAAATACTGGGTCATCAGCAGGTATAATCTGATTTACAGTATAGTCTCTATCAGGAATACCATGCGTAGTAGTGCTCAAAGGGTCAAGTCCTAACTGTATTTCCTCATAATCATTCAGACCATCCTCATCTGTATCAGCTTTAATAGGACTAGTTTTTGAAGTATTTACTTCATATCCATCATCAAGACCATCCATATCAGTATCTGGTGAAAGTGGGTCTGTTTCTTTTTCAACTTCTTGCCAATCTGTTAAACCATCATCGTCGGTATCTTTAGAAAATGGATTAGTTTTATGTGCAGACTCCAGCATATTTATCAATCCATCTTCATCAGGGTCTTCATAAGCTATACAGTCTGCTTTGAGTGGATTAGTTTCCATCCATACAATTTCAAAATAATCACTCAGCCCATCCCCATCAGTATCTGCTTTATGTGGATTAGTTCCATAAATTTCAACCTCTATATAATCGGTTAATCCATCTCCGTCAGAATCAAAATTATTATATACTGGGAATGAATTTACCCTAGATAGCAGATAATCTTCTAACCATTTAAAGTCATCAGCATCTAAATCTCCGTCATCATCGAGGTCAGCATAATCTGCATAACCACCATCAAGATACATCTTTCTCATCAGTACTAAATCAAATGCATCTAGAACTGGTATATAGTCAGGATTAGTGCGGTCAAAATTCATATCACCATAAACCATAGGTTTTCCTGTTTCTGAATCAAGGATTACTAACGGATTTTTATACAGCATTTCTAAGGTGATACCACCGACAATATCATTCATATCACTGTCTGGAACATTAGGGTCTGTGCCTGTATTAATCTCAATGATATCAGGTACTCCATCACCATCGGTATCCTCAAGATATTTCCAGTTAATAGAATTCTCAAAGAAATCCGGAATACCATTATCATTTAAATCTTTCAGATAACCAAAATCCTCTTCAGGTATTTCCATCTTATCAGAGACCTCGCTGAAGTATGAACCGAAATGCTTACTGTAATTCATATTCACATTAGGAGCATCGATGATAATTTTGTTTGCAATAATCATGGTGTCGTTCATATTCAGATTGATAGCATTAATGTGGATTGTACCAAACGGTGCATAGATTAGACCATTGAGACTAACATTGTTACAGTCAATATTTATATCACCATACTGAGAATAGATTACTGTATTGTAACTATTTTTAACATCACCGGAAATATTAATATCACCTTTAGATTTCACGCCCGCCTGAATAGTAACGTTTCCCTGCATTGTGGTATCGCCATTAACAGCAAGCGGTTCCGATATATCAATGTTAGGCTCTTCAACACTGTAATCATCTTCGACATTATCCACTTTTCTTCCGTTAAAGAAATCACTGTCAATCTTATTAGGAATGTATACCATGTCAACACAGATGTTATTAGAGTTTTCATAATCTATGTTGGTATTTCCGGTACACTTAATTGTTCCGTTTGTTGCTATCTGACCATTGATAGTAAAATTTGAAGCATTAACAGCGATTGCACCATCTTCATTAGATGAGGCAAACATAGTGTATTGGAACTCTTTTGAGTCTTCGGTGTTCGGCTCTGCATAAACCGGTATAGTCGGTATATACATTGCCAGTGTTGACAAGCATAGTACGCTACTGACAACACGTTTAAAATTCTGCTTTAGTTTCATTTAATCCCTCCATAAATTTCAATCTTATTATATCACAATATTTTTATCATGTCAACGTTCTTATTTGCTCTTTTGTAAAATAAATTATATTTGTTACTGCTCTCTGTAAGTTTCTGATAGAGTTTCATTAATTCTGCTACACATTCGCTCTCGGTTATCTTGATATTAAAACCGTAAGCAGTCATAACGGCTATGTCATTAGCTTGGTGTGCCTTGCGAAGCTCTGGTGGCATTGTCAGCTCATCATAGAGGTCAGCAAGGGTACAAGTAGGGTAAAGGTTGCGTGCGTCTAAAATAGCCCTTGCAGTGCGTTCTATGCGTTCTTGTTGCTCAGATGTAGGCTCAGGGAACGGAAAGTTATTGTACACAATGTCTTTAGAGTATCTGTAATCGCTCTTTAAACGTCCGCAGACAGTACGCACCCACGCCATATGCACGTTAGAGGTAAGTACGCCGAAATGATACAGTTCAGCATTAGGGATAATAAGATTAGCATTTGTTGATATAATATCACTACCTAAAAATCCGATAGGAATATATTTTCTGTTTTCAGATGATGTACTTGGTATTATAACATATGTATCAGGGTTATACGTTTCACGGAACGTTGTAGGAGTTTCGGCTAACTTCTGAGTTGCCTTGTCAGTGCTGTTCAGTCGCATTTCCCTGCACTTCTCCACTCTATGCATAACTAATGGCATTGAACGCAGTTCGCTTGGTGAAACGCCTACTAATCACAAACAATAGCGATTAAGGTTGTTTATATATTCTTTTGCCCCGACAAGTTTCTTGATGTACTTCTTAGCTTTAGGCTCTCTTTTTACAAAATCTGTATAGTCTGCCTCTTCAATAATCAAATTTCCGCCGTCCGTTGGTTGACAACCCTTAGTAATGGGCGGAACGTCGCAAACTGGCTTTTTTCGGCGTTCTATTAGGATATTATCGGCATTGACTAAATAAGGACTGATATTTTTTACAAGCTGAAAATTTTCCGAATTGTACAGTTTTTTAGGATTGTTATTGTTCATAGTGCTGAAACCGATAATAACACAATGGACATGTGCTTTCAGATTAGCTTCACTATCCCACCGGAACGTCCTGTATGCAAAGTCAATATGCACATCATTTTCAAACAGATTTTTCCATAAAATAGCCACCTGTTCGCCTTGCGTTATAGAGTTGGTGGAAACAAAAGCAGTTCTGATTAATGTACCTGTCATCAGTTCTGCTGATTTTTTATACCAACCTGTTACATAGTCCAATAATCCAGCCTTGCTTTTTTCGCCAAAAATCTTAAATAATTCCGCTTTTTGTTGTTTTGAAACATTATTCGCACCAACAAAGGGCGGATTTCCCATTATATAGGACAGTTTTTCTTTCGGCACAACGCTCTCCCAGTCAATGCGGAGGGCGTTTGCTTCAGTAATATTGGCGTATGATTTCAGCGGTAAGAAGTTAAGTTCGTGTTCAACGATTTCTTCCGTCTCTTTCATCATCTGACTTTCAGCAATCCACAAAGCTGTTTTTGCAACTGTTACGGCAAAATCGTTAATCTCAATGCCGTAAAATTGGTGTATTCCAACCTTAATCAGACCGTCCATGTTAAACATCTTTTGACCGTCATAAATTGTCCTCAGAGCTTGATTTTCAAGTCGTCTAAGCGATATGTAAGTTTCAGTTAAGAAGTTACCCGAACCACAAGCAGGGTCAAGGAACGTGAGTGAAGCAAGCCTGTTGCGGAAATCCTCCAACCTTGAAAGACGTATCTTGTTGACTTTGATTTCAAGAATATTCGCAAATTCTGTCTTTAAATCGTCAAGAAAAAGAGGGTCAATAACCTTGTGTATGTTCTCAATGGACGTGTAGTGCATACCTCCTGAACGTCTTGTATCAGGGTTAAGGGTGCTTTCAAAGACCGCACCAAAGATTGTCGGCGAGATGTCAGACCAGTTGAATACTTTGCTTGCACCATTTAAAAGCAAGTCAACTATTTCTTCTGTAAATCGGGGAATTTCTATATTTTCGTCCGCAAACAGTCCGCCGTTGACGTATGGGAACGCTGATAAATCGTCATCAATATATGGGTCACGGTTTTCCGGCTTAGTATCGAGGACTTGAAACAGCTTTATCAGTTTTTCACGAATTTCTCTAACTGGAAACTGCTTCAAATAGTTGCCAAACATCTTATGACTTCCGAAAATGCCGGAATCTTCTGCATAAAGACAGAATACAAGCCGTACACAAAGCATATTCAGGCTTTTCAATGTTTCCAGAGAATCGGGGTTCTTGTATTGTTTGAGTATCAAGTCATACAGCTTGCCGACCAGTTCTCCGGCTTGCAGTGAGATTTCCATTTCCCTTTTAATGCTGTCATTACCTGTATCAACAAGAAATTGCAGTCGGTAATACTCTTTCGGCAGGTCTTTCAGGAAGATTTGTTCAGGCTCGCAGTTCGGTTTTTCCATATCATACACGAGAAACTCCGAGAAGTTACAAGTCACCACCCAGCGTGGACGTTTGGAATATGGCAGTTCTGATGCGTAACGCTTTGCCTGTTGGAACGGCGTTAAAAGTGTGCCGTCTGATTGCTTAATGCCTTTTCTTAGGTCTTTATCAAGACTTTTCTGTTCAATCATAACGTGTGTTGCTTCAATATATCCGTCAATAAAAGACGTATGGTCTAACTTGACCTGTTCTTCAAAAGAAATGTACTCCGTCACGTCCGGTACGCCTAAGACGTTCTGCAACAAGTCTAACCAAAACTTTTGACTTTCGCCCTTTTCATAGCCTTTGCCTTGCCAACGTGCTGTGGCGTATCGGACAATATAACAGCAACCTGTGCTTTTGTACGTTCTTCACCCTCAGCCAGTACAAGCAAACACCTAAACTCACAAGGAGTTAATTTCTGCTGTGCCAACAAAAGAAAATAGCCTTTTTTAAAGCTCAATG
>JAMPEF010000054.1 GCA_023665275.1 Alistipes senegalensis
TTGGACTTGTTGTCGCAATATATCCGAGTTTTTCCATTGTTTCAACGTCTTTTTCGCCCTCAACGATAAATACAGGCTTGGTATTGTCGGTAAGGTTATAGACATGGTATAATGGCATTTTCAAACCGTTCAGACCTTTTACAAGGGTACTGCCCTCATATCTGTGCCATATAGCTGTTTTAGAGCCGTCAGGCTTGCGATAAATGGTCTTTGTGGCTATATTATCATGGTTTATGCTTTGGTATACATGGGTGCGAAGCTGTACCCAAGGTTCGTTTTTACTTGCCGAATTTTCAGAATATGTTGATATGATATTGAATTTTTTTTCCAGTTCCTCAACAATCTGTATGAAATTTGAAGTTGATGATAAGTTATTCAGTTGTGCGTGCAACGTGAATATATCGCCGTATTCGCCACAAGCAAAACATTTGTAGGTGTGGCTATCAGAGTAGTAAGTAAACGCTCCTGTACCGTTATGCCCTGTTCCGCTGTTGCAGAGTGGGCATATGTATTGGTCTCTGCCCTTTGATTTCTGCGTTATTTCCTGTATGTAGTCAAGCAGAAATGGTTTTAGTCGTTCTTTTCTGTCATTCAAAGTTTCATCAGTCCTTTTCTAATTTTTTTCGTTCCG
Organism: Alistipes senegalensis; assembly: GCA_023665275.1. Lineage (GTDB taxonomy): Bacteria > Bacillota > Clostridia > Oscillospirales > Ruminococcaceae > Ruminococcus. The sequence goes on from JAMPEF010000054.1 coordinate 632, forward strand.
GCAACAAAAAAAGCTGCGGAACTGAAAGAAAGTAACCGCAACTTATATTTCACTGTATATAAAAACTGACAAAATCAGCTTTGTATTTCTGAAAAATTTTCACCCGTAAACCTATTGACATAATCCATAGATTATGTTACAATATTCATAAAGTTTGGGTGTAATGTATTCTTACAGCTTAAATAAAGTTAGTTCCGTTAACTTTGTTTCAGTGTCTCTCTAAGGTGTCCGAAGCCTTAGTTAGACAGTAGGTGCATTGCATCCATAATTATTATACTGGATATGACTAAATTTGTCAAGCCTAAATTGTAAATATAATTGCTTAAATCCGGCAAAAATTAAAAGTGTGTCACCGTGACACACTTTTTTGTATTCTGATGTATGCAAATCAATAATTATTTATTAAAAATTACTGTTCTTCATTATCAGATTTGTTAACACGCATAGCCTTTGAGAAGTATTTGCCACGTTGTTCCTGTCCTTGCAGAAAGTCTATCAAGCGTTCCACATCGCCGTCTTGATAGCTGTCACCGAGAACGGAATAGACAGCACCGCCAATTTCAATAAGATGCTTGGTGCGTTTCTTTCTCTCATCAGCGGAAATTTGCGAACGGATTTTTCTTTCCTGTTCCTTAAGCTGTTTCTGCTTTTCAATAAGTTCTTCCAGTCGCTCCTGTTTTGTTTTAGCCACTTTTAGTTATCTCCTTTCGGTAATTTTTATTCTATTATATCATATTAAATACTTGCTGTCAATAGTCAAGGCACAGAGCAAAAATAATATTGACAGTAGGGAGCAGAAGTGATATAATATACTTGTAACTTTAGGGGTGGCGACAGCTTTTAATAAGTCCCTTGCCGATAGGTAAGGGCGCACTTATACATAACATAGCAAAGCTATATTATGCCGTGCGCTCTCCGAGGGTGAGGGCTTCGCCCCTCAATCCCACAAAGCGAGGCTCTGCCTCTCCTTGACCTCACCGCAAGAACTTTCCCCTCTTGACTTCCCTTGAAAGGAGAAGAATAATAATGGCAATCTATCACATGAATATCAAGATAGGCAGTCGCTCAAAAGGACAAAGCGCAATATCCGCATCGGCATACAGGGCAGGAGCAAAATTAAAAGATTATGAAACAGGTCTGACTTCTGACTATACGAGAAAACACGGAGTTTGTTTCAATGAAATTGCGTTGTGTGCAAATGCTCCACAGGAATATATGAACCGTGAAACTTTATGGAACGCAGTTCACCAAATTGAAAAGAATAAAAATGCTCAGTTGTGGAGAGAGTTTGAAGTAGCATTACCGCAGGAGTTGAACTGTGAAGAACAGATAGCTACTGTTCGTGAGTTTGTAAAACAGCTAACCGACAGCGGAATGTGTGCGGACTGGGCGTTGCACGACAAAGGAGACGGCAACCCACACGCCCATATCATGACGACCATGCGGAGCATTACCGAGGACGGCACGTGGGCTTCCAAGAGCAGACTTGTATATGACCTTGACGAGAATGGAGAGCGTATTTTTCAGAAAATAAACAAGCAGGGGCGCAAACAATACAAGAGCCATAAGGAAGACTACAACAACTGGAACGCACAAGAACGTGTTGAGGAGTGGCGTTCATTATGGGCGGAGTGCTGTAATAAACGTCTATCAGAGCGTGACTGGATAGACCACAGAAGTTATGCAAGATGTGGCATAGACCAAGTGCCGACTGTACACGAGGGATATACCGCACGAAAAATTGTTGCTGGTGGCGGTACTTCTCCGCTTGTGAGTTTGAATAACGACATCAGACAAGGCAATCAGATATTGGCTCAATCGGCTGAAATTTTAAGGCAAATTGATATTGAAATCAAGCAATTACAGGAAGAAATAGCGAAAGGACGTGTTGAGAATAATGGACGAATTGCAGAACTACTTGCCAGACGACAGCGAACAATTAATAACGGAATTGGCGGACTTGAACGAGGTACTCCAAACGGAAAACGAGCAGTACCGGACGGAGAACAAAGCACTACAGGAGCAGATACAAACGCTGTCATCAGACAGGCAGAGACTACTATCAATGGTTCAGAGACTAACCAAAGCGCAGTCAGAGCAGAACGAACAGACACAACTGCTGTTATCAGACAATCGAAGACTAAAGTCGAGAGTAGCGGAACAAGCCGAAATGATAGAGAGGCTGAACGAGAGCGACTTAGAATTGAAGAAAGCCGAAGAATTGCAGAACAGCTTGAAAGAGAAAGAAAAGAACTGGCTGAACGAAATAAAAAGAAGTCAAGAGGAGACTTTGAACGCTGAAATAAGAGCTAATACAGCCATTTTACAGGCTAATTCTGAAAAAGAAAAAGCAAAAAAGGCTAAGTCTGAATACGATAAACTAATAGCAAATCAAACGAATATTGTGCAGAAAAAAGCTGAAAATTTAAACGAAAATTACCGCAACCGTTGTCAGCTTATATGGCTTGCTGTCCTCTTGTATAGCGTATTGTCTACCCTATTCACGTGCATACAATCAGAGCGAGTTGTTTCCGATTTTACAGGCTTTATAATGGCTATAAAGAACTTCTGTGTAAATGGATTTTATAAAATCATAGGTGTAGCAGAAAAAGCCGGAAATATCGGCGATAAAATAGAACAACCCATTGTATCAGAGATAATCAGCATATTAATTAATTTTATAGTTTTTGTGGCTATTTTAGGTGTTTTCATTGCATTACTATATTTTGTCGGTAAATTCGTTGTGAACGTATACAAAGAAAACTGTTTTGATGAAATCAGCCTGTTTGTTATCGCTATAACCGTAGCCGTGTTGGTATGGTTCGCCGACTTCATACCATTAAACATAATACTTACGCTGATATTAAGCCATATTCTGTATATAGGTGTGCGTTGTTACATTAAAAACTACAAGAAAAATTATTAGTTTAAAAAATAAATAAAAGAGCAAATTAGATATTCTAACTTTTTTTTATAATATTTTTGATTTTATTTGATATTCTTTTTAAAATTCATTCCCCATACTTCCATAGCATCAAGGATAGGACGCATGGATTCTCCCAGTTCTGTGAGGGCATACTCCACTTTTGGCGGAACTTCAGGGTATACAGTACGGGAAATAATTCCGTCCGATTCAAGTTGTCGCAGACTGTCGGTCAGTACCTTCTGGCTTACGCCTTCCAGCGATTTTCTGAGTTCGTTGAATCTCCACGGACGTACAAGAAGATTTCTTAAAATTAGCAGTTTCCATTTGTTCCCGATAATCTGCACCGTTGTGGCAACGTCGCACTCAGGCAGTTCTTCACGTTTAAGCATAGCAAACCTCCATTAGTTCAAAATATGATGTTACATTTATTATAGCATATAACATTCTAAAAGTCAATGTAAAAAATTTTTTCGGGAAAATTCTCTATATTCTGCAAAGGTTACTTTAAAGTAACTATGTTACAAAAAAGTGCCTTCTTTACAGACTAAAAAAGCCGTGTTATCATAGAATTACAGGGATAACCTGAATAAATGAAAGGAGATTGCTTGCAATGAGTGAAACACTGAAAAACGTTGCCGCTTTCAGCGGAAGTGCCTGTGGTGCTGCTGACCCTACTGAAAAACCTGCATCTGCTTGTGGCTCTGCTTGCGGTGCTGCTGACCCTGACAAGAAGTAATCAGCTTCAAGTCGCAAAAACGGGCGGTCGGCGGAATACTGCTGACCGTCTGAACTTTAATTATCTATCGGAGGAAACCGCTATGAACCCATATTTTGCATTCCAGTGGCATATTACAGATACCTGCGACCAACGCTGTAAACACTGCTATATTTTTGCAGAGGACAACTGCAAACAGCTTACGGAAATGCCTTTTGATAAAATGGAACAGATTATTGCAGATATTCTTGAAATGTGCGAGAAACTGAACAGAACGCCTTATATCTATATTACAGGCGGTGACCCGATTTTACATAAGGATTTCTGGAAACTTGCCGAAAAACTGAAAGAAAACAATATCCGCTGGGCAATTCTAGGAAATCCGTTTCATCTTGATGATGAAATCTGCTGGAAACTTCATAGCTATGGCTGTGTAAAATATCAACTTTCCCTTGACGGCATGAGAGAAATACACGATATGTTCCGAAAATCAGGCTCATTTGATACAATTCTTGAAAAAATAGACTGCATTAAAAAATCGGGAATGTATTGTGCAATCATGTCAACCGTATCAAGTGCCAATATTTCCGATTTTTCGCAGATTATTGACATTTGTGCAGAAAAGGAAGTAGACGTTTTTGCATTTGGAAGATATTGTCCCACAAGTAATCAGAAATCCGAAGAATACCACATTACGCCGAATGAATACAGAAATTTTCTTGATATGTGCTGGCATAAGTTTCAGGAGCATAAAAAGAACGGCTGTAAGACTACATTTCAGCTTAAAGACCATTTATGGACATTGTATCTCTATGAGAACGGATTGTTTCAGATTCCCGAAAATCACAATCCCGATATGATTTATGACGGCTGTCACTGCGGTATCGGACACATGACTATTCTTCCCACAGGTGACGTTTATGCTTGTCGGAGAATGGAGAGCAGAATAGGAAATGCGTTTGAAACATCGTTTTATGATTTATTTATGGGGGCAGAACTTGACGAATACAGGCAGTGGAATAAATTTGAAAAGTGTAGTAAATGCGAATTGCGTGGATATTGCAGAGGTTGTCCTGCTGTAACATTCGGATATACTGGAAATATGTATGCATCAGACCCACAGTGTTGGAAAGAATACAATAATATAACAGGAGAAAAATTATGAGTTTAATGGATATTATTAAAAACAGACATTCTATCAGAAAATATACAGATAAACAAATCAGCCGTGAAGATTTGGAACTTATTCTTGAGGCTGGCAATTATGCTCCCAATGCAGGTGGCGGACAGCGTAGCATGATGATTGCTGTACGTAATGCGGAACTGACCGCAAAAATCGGCAGAATGAACCTTGCAAGATTCGACCGTTCCACCCTTTTAGGCAGTTACGTTTCAAGAGAACAACCCAGTTGTATTGACGACCCAACTATGAAAAACGGATTTTATGATGCTCCTGCCGTTGTTGTAGTATTTTGTCAGAACGGCTTTGCATTTCGTGTGGCAGACGCTTTCTGTATGGCTGAAAATATGGTTTTACAGGCAACGGAACTCGGTATTTCGTCATGTATTATCTCACGTGGAGAAGAAACCTTTGCAAGCGATGAGGGACAGAAGTTACTGAGAGAATGGCAAGTCCCCGAAAATTACAGTGCTGTATGCTTTGTAGTTTTAGGATATATTGACGGCGAACAGCCCCAAACAAAGCCTCGCAAATCGGACAGAGTAAAAATTATTGAATGAGGTGTTATTATGGACGCTAAAACTTGTTTAAAGAAAATGGAACTTTGCGGTGTGCTGAATGTTGCAACTGTTGACGAGAACGGTTCGCCGCAGATTCGCTGTATCAGTGCTGTTCATTATGACGAAGATTCCTTTTATTTTTTTACCGCAAAAGGTAAGAACGTAACAAGGGAACTGCTTGCCGACGGACGTGTGCAGATACTTGTATATACAAAATTCAAAGAAATGATTAGACTTTCCGCAAAGGCTTATTCTGTTTCTGAAAATAGGCAAAAAGAATGCATTGATACGATTTTTAAGGAACAGCCATATCTTGCAAATCTCTATCCCGATGACAAGCGGTATATCGGTATATGCTTTGAGATAAAAGATGCTTCTATTGAGTATTTCAATCTTGGTGTAAATCCTATTTTCAGGGAATGCTATACAATCGGAAACGGCAATATTCAGTTTAAAGGCTACCGAATTACAGATAAGTGCATAGGCTGCGGAAAATGCTTGACTGTCTGTCCCCAGAACTGCATTGACAAAGGAACTTCAAAGCCTTATACTATCAGGCAGAATAATTGTCTGCATTGCGGTGCTTGTTTTGAGAAATGTCCGTCAGGAGCGATTGAAAGCCTATGATTTTACAGACAGGTATGCGGACGGATATACCGGCATTTTATTCAGAATGGTTTATGAACAGAGTACATGAGGGCTATGTACTTGTGCGTAATCCATACCATACGGAACAGGTAACAAGATATGAAATCACTCCCGAAGTCGTCGACCTGATAGCGTTCTGTACAAAAAATCCTGCCCCCATGATGCCGTATATTCAGGAACTGAAAGATTACGGTCAATACTGGTTTGTCACCATAACGCCATACGGAGCAGAACTTGAGCCAAATGTTCCACAAAAGGCTGATGTTATAAAGAATTTTCAGAAACTTTATGATATGGTCGGTATAAATTCTATAGGCTGGCGCTATGACCCCGTTCTGATTAACAGCAAGTATACTGTTGATTATCATATTTCCGCCTTTAAAAGAATAGCTGAACAGCTTTTGGGCTATACGGAAACCTGTATTATCAGCTTTGTTGACCTGTATGAAAAAGTCAAGCGGAATGCTCCTGAAATCCGTGAAGTATCAGACAGTGAACAAGTTATGATTGTTAAATCATTTGCAGAAATCGGCAAATCCTATGGAATCACCATTAAAGGCTGTCACGAGAGCAAAAAACTTGCAAAGTACGGTGTTGATATGAGTGGCTGTCTGAATAAAGACGTTTACGAAAAGGCTTTGGGTGTTGCTCTAAACCTTCCGAAGAAAAAGTCTCAGCGTGACTGCAACTGCTTTTTTGGCACGGATATAGGTGCATACAATTCCTGTGGACATTTTTGCAGATACTGCTATGCAAACGCCAATATTCAGTCGGTAAAAAGAAATATGGTGCATCACAACCCGAAATCGCCATTTTTGATAGGTGAAAGTCTGCCGAACGATAAAGTCAGCAACGCAAAGCAATACAGTTATATTAACAGTCAGTTAAGTTTGTTTAGGTGATGTGTAATGAATAATTTTTTAATAAAATATTTTCTTAATGAAAATCCAAGATACAGCGGAATTACTATTCCAAAATCCGAACAGGAGCAGTTCAGGCTTTACAGAAGTCTTGTCAATATCCGTCCTGCTATGCCGATTTCACGGGACTATATAAACGCAGAAAATCTGTTCTTACAAGGCTTGACAGAGCAGAAAGGCATTACAGATATTGCCGATTTACAGCCGGTTGAGAACAATATTTATCTATGGCAGGGCGATATTACCACGCTGAAATGCGGTGCAATCGTCAATGCAGCTAACAGTGGAATGACGGGGTGTTATCAGCCTTGCCATAACTGCATTGACAACTGTATTCATACCTTTGCAGGTGTGCAGTTACGGCTTGAATGTGGGGAAATCATGCGGAAACAAGGTTATGAAGAGCCGACAGGTCAGGCAAAAATCACATCTGCGTATAATCTGCCGTGCGATTATGTCATTCACACTGTTGGAGCTATCGTAAACGGCAGACTTACAGAAAAACACTGTGAACTTTTGCAGAGCTGTTATCAAAGCTGTCTGGAGCTTGCTATACAGAATAATATTGAAAGTATTGCATTCTGCTGTATTTCTACAGGCGTTTTCGGTTTTCCAAAACAAGAAGCTGCTGAAATTGCCGTGAAAACGGTCAGGGAATTTCTGAAAAATCATAGTATAAAGGTTATTTTTAATGTGTTCGGAGATGATGATTATGAAATTTACAAAAGATTACTCGGCTGAAACTGCACGTCTGAAACATGAAATAGAAACCGCCGATTCAATCGTCATCGGTGCAGGTGCAGGGCTGTCCACAGCGGCAGGCTTTACCTATTCAGGCGAGAGATTTAAAAAACACTTTTCTGATTTTATAGGGAAATATGGCTTTAAGGATATGTACTCAGGCGGATTTTATCTCTTTTCAACTCCTGAAGAACACTGGGCATATTGGTCAAGATACATCTATGTCAATCGCTATATGGACGTTGATAACGGCACTTACCGCCAGCTTTTTGAACTTGTAAAGGATAAGGATTACTTTGTCATCACAACCAACGTCGACCACCAGTTTCAGAAAGCAGGTTTTGACAAGCACAGATTATTCTATACACAGGGCGATTATGGACTTTTTCAGTGCAGTGAGCCTTGCTGTCAGGAAACGTGGGACAATGAAGATATGATTATTCCTATGCTTGATTCACAGGACGATATGAAAATCCCTACAGAACTTATTCCGAAATGTCCGCATTGTGGCAAGCTTGTGACTATGAATCTACGTGCAGATGATACATTCGTGCAAGATGAAGGCTGGTACAAGGCGGCTGAACGGTATGAAAATTTTCTCCATACAAGAAAAAGTCATCACATTCTTTTTCTGGAGCTTGGTGTGGGATATAACACACCTGTCATCATTAAATATCCGTTCTGGCAGATGACCGCTGAAAATCCAAACGCTGTTTATGCCTGTATCAATTATGGTGAGGCATTTTGTCCCGAACAGATTAAAAAGCAGTCTGTCTGCATCAATGGGAATATTGCAGAGATTTTGTATAATATATAAAATATATCTATATTTGTTGTACTTAATTAAAAATAGCTGTTGACAAAATTAAAAACATGGTGTATACTAAGTATATACAATAAATTCAGAAAGGACTGATTTTATGACCACAACTGCTACAATACAGAAATGGGGAAATAGTCAAGGCATTCGTATACCAAAGTTTATATTGGAGCAAATCAATCTTGATGCTAACTCTGATGTATCTATAACGGTTAAAGACGATAGTATTATTATCAAAAAAGCAGCTAAAAAACACATCACACTTGCTGAACGTTTTGCCAATTATACAGGTGAAACTCCCAGCGGTGAATATGATTGGGGAGAACCACAAGGAGAAGAAATATGGTAAGGCTCAAACAGGGAGATATAATAAAACTTGATTTTAATCCGCAATCAGGTCATGAACAGGCAGGATATAGACCAGCTTTAGTTGTAAGTAATGAAGTGTTTCATCAGAAAACAAATCTTTTTATTGTGTGTCCAATAAGCAATACTCCCAATGATTTTCCGCTACACGTTAAGCTTGATAACCGAACCGCTACAACAGGGAGCATATTATGTCAGCATATCAAGTCTTTGGACGTTGTTTCAAGAGGTTATATATTTATTGAACATCTACCGGACGATATTCTTCAAGAAGTCTTTGATATAATCTACGGCGAAATAGAACTTATTTAACCAAAAAGCAGTGTGTTTTTATAGCACACTGCTTTTTGTATTGGTTGTAGATTTTTCGCAAATACTTCAATTTTAATTGATTTAACATGAATTTTGCATATTCTTCCATATAGTTCCGGTTTGGCAAGCCGGTTTCAGCAACGGACAGTAACACTTTCTCCTTTATTGATACAAATATCATTGACTTCACGGTTGAAACTATACTTATCCTGTAACCGCTCAACCATTGTTGCAATAAAAATATATAGTGGTATTAGTTTAGCAAATGTAATTATAATGCCGTTACATGTTCACTGACAATAAACTCATATGGATAAAAAATACTTTTCCAACACTGCCACTATAATATCAAACAATAAGTAATATATAGCAAGCTGATTAGGGTCAACGTCTGAATTCTCTGGCTTGAAATCAAGATTAATCTAAAAATGAATTTCTGCCCTCTGTCCGTATGCTCAATCATATCAAATTTTTCAAGGTGTATCATTGCCGTGCCAACGTGCTGGAGCGTATCAGCCAATATAACAGCAATCTTCGCCTTTGTGTTCCTCACCCTCTACCAGTACAATCAGACATCTAAACTCACACGGAGTTAATTTATGCTGTGCCAACAAAAGAAAATAGCCTTTTTTAAAGCACAATGGATTTTTTTCGAGATTTCTTCCCATTTACGTTCCTCTTTTCTGATTTTTTCTTAATTATCGGTTTTTGTTGGAATGTCAAGTTACAAATTATGTTAAAAATTTATTATATAATATTTTTTTGTTATATTATGTTTTGTTTGTGATTTTTCACATAAAGTGGGCAAAATGCACAATCAAAACAGTGTAACAGCTGTAACAGCAAATAAAAAAATTGCTGTTACACTGTTTTTTGCCTATTTATAGCCGAATATAGAACAAAGTGTAACAGCGTAACAGCAAATTTCTTGTAAAAGTTTAAAAAAGTGCTTTTTTTGACTTTTTTGTTACCATTTTGTAACTATTAGTACAAGCTAACCACTAAAAAATTTTAAAAAGAATAGGAAAATTGCTGTTACACTGTTACACTTTGTTCTATATTCGGCTATAAATAGGCAAAAAACAGTGTAACAGCAACTAAAATTGTTGCTGTTACACTTTTTCATTTTTACCAATGTTTTTCCATATATATAGCCAAAAAACAGTGTAACAGCAACTAAAATTGTTGCTGTTACACTTTTCGTGAAAATGCACAAAAAAAATAATAATTCCTATAAATAGCCAAAAAAGAGTGTAACAGCAAAAAAAAATACTGTAACAGCAAATTGTAAATGCTGTTACAGCTTGTATGTTAATATGGGTTGTTACCGTTCCACTGCTTGTAGGGTAGCCTAATAACTCTTGAAACTTTTCCCTGTTCTCTTTTTAATTTACTTTCATAACCATATTTTTTTAATACTCTACCAACAACATTAGCATCATATTTTAGATTATGTTGCTGAATGAATTGTAAAACCGTCATTTCCTTGAATGTGCAGATGTACCCTTGTTGTGGTGTCTGTTGTTCTTCCAGTATATCAAGCACTTCACATTCTGCTTTCATGGGTTTAACAAATGCAGAGTTACGCTTTTCAAGGTATTGTTTTTCGTTTTCTGATAATCTGAAACAGCTTGCCTTGTCCTCGTCCTTGACAATGTTGTATATCTGCGCCCAAAGCTGTAATGCGTTAAATGGCTTGATTTGCGTGTTATAATCAATTACAAGGTCTAACGGTAAGGGAATTGTTACAAATCGTCTGTTGCCTGTCTGGTCTATTAGGAACTGCTCATCATTAACTGTACCAACAAAGGAAGTCATACGTGGATAGTGCAGGCTTGCTTTGCCGTAAGGTGTTCTATACTCGTCTGTAGACTTCGTGAGAAACGCTTTAACACTGTCCATATCTTTTTTCATGGTACTACCAAGTTCGCCCAGTTCACTTATCCATTTGCTTGTAGCCTGAATTATACTGTCCTTGTCACGTGGGTCGAGGCATATGCCCTCACCAAAAAACTTAGAGTTCAAAGCGAGCATTTCAAAAAAACGTGTCTTTCCTATACCCTGCTTGCCTTGAAAAACAAGAATAATATCCAGTGAAAATGGATTGTCAATGTTATTGTACAACCCACAAACACACTGTTTAAGCCACTTGAAAATAAAAATACGACTATACAGTCCTTCTTCTGTATTGGCTGGTATTCTGAATATGTTGTAGATTTCAGTAACACGGTCTTTTCCGTCCCATTTTACCGTCTTGATAGCGTTCAATATAGGGTTGTATTTATGTAATGTTGCATAATGCGTTATGTAATCAATTATGATTTGTTTTGAAACGTGGGTATAGACTTCTTTTAGTTGGTCTTGCAGGATTGTTGGTACATTCTCCGCTAAATGTTCTTTGCTCTCATTATCGGCAAATCCGAAAAACTCAAAGTTATGTGTAATCTGATTATATCTTATGGAATATCCCTGTTTTTCGAGAAATTCAGCGAACAAGTCGTATTTAATTATCTGTTTTTTCTTGCTTGAATTATCCTGTTGCAGTTCTGATGACGGTTTAGAGGTGAAAATATATTCATTGCCATTCAGAACGTTCTCAATCAGCGGTGTAGCGTTTACAGTACCTATGCACTCCACAATATCTGATATATCGCCTTTGGGTTGTAATGGAGCGTACAGAGCCTGTGAGGGTACTAATTTGACGGAACGAGCAACCGTAACAATGCTTTCAGCCGTATTCGTTGCAGATTTCAAGCCTACTTCGTCGTTATCAGCAAGGATAACCACATCAAAATTTTGAAAAAGTGGTGTATACTCTGATTTCCACTTAGACCCTGCCCCATTTGGACTTGTTGTCGCAATATATCCGAGTTTTTCCATTGTTTCAACGTCTTTTT
>JAMPEF010000055.1 GCA_023665275.1 Alistipes senegalensis
GAGAATGTGCTGGAAATTTTTCGGGAGCTGTCTGTAGAGATTAGCTCCCGTTGTCTTTTATTGCATAATTCACTGAAAAATATTCAATAATGTTCAATGGGGAGCTGTCTGTAGAAGTATGCTCCCCTTATGTTTTAGAAAAATGAATAATAGTCATTTTTTTATTAAAAAACTATTGACAAATCAAATTTTTTATGATACAATAGCATTATTAAAAATGACCAACAGTCATTTTAAGGGAGGTGACAATATGGCATCAGAAGCAGTAAACAAGGTTCTTTCGGCAGAGGCACAGGCAAACAGGAAAACCGCTGAAGCTCGTGAAACCGCTGAAAATATCATCACGGAGGCTGAAAAATATTCTGCCCTTGCCATTCAGAAAAAAATAAGTCAGGCATCGGCAGAAATGGAAAAAATCCGTTCAGACTATAAAAAAAGACTTGATGTTCATGCGGAACAGTCCAGTAAAAAAAGTGCTGAAAAAATCGTTGAAATACGTCTTAACGCTGAAAAAAACATGGAAAATGCCGTTTCAGCAGTCATTAAAGAATTTTTCTGAAAGGGGTGATGTGAATTGGCAAAACTCAGAATGAAAAAAATCGAATTAATTGCACTCCTGACCGACAGCAAGAAAATTATTGAACTTCTCCAAAGGCGTGGCGTTGTTGAAATTTCCCGTAACAACGACAGCGAACTTGACGGAATGAACATAACAACAGTGGTCAGTGAATTTGAAAAATTCCGGAGTACAACCGCACAGGCACTTGACATACTGGACAGATATTCTCCGGAAAAAAAGCCGATAACTGAAATGTTTGAAAGCCGGACGGAAGTTGAAGTTGATAATTTCGGCAAAGGTGCTATGCATCTGGAAAAAATTATGTCAACCGTTAACGAAATTGTCCGGAGCAGTCAGGAAATAGCCGACAATGAAAAGAAAATCTCACAGATTGATATTAAATGCGATATTCTCAGTCAGTGGAGAAAACTTGATATTCCGATGAATTTCAAGGGTACGGCGACTACAACGGCTTTTATCGGTTCTGTACCGTCGGGCGTGCAGATTGAGGAAATTTTACCGGAAAATACGTATACGGAAATAATTTTCCGGTCAAAAGAAATAACTAATATTTTCATTCTCAGCGATAAGGAAAACTCCGCCGAAACGGAAGATATTCTCCGGAAAAACGGTTTTATTTCGCTGTCAGAACCGGAAAACAATACTCCTGCGGAAATAACAGCACTTTATCAGAATGAAAGAAAAGTTTTAATCCGGAGAATTACAGAACTTGAAAAGAATATAGCCGGATTTTCTGAAAAACGGAAAAGCCTTGAATTTGCCGTTGATTATCTGCAAATGCGGAAAGACAAATACAATGCATTAAGTCTGCTTGGATTTACAGAAAGCACTTTTGTGTTGAATGGCTATATTCCGGAAAAATATGTCAGTTCATTGCAAAAGGAGCTTGAAAAGAAATTCACGGCATACGTGGAATTTACAGACCCGTCAGAAGATGATGACGTACCGGTATTACTTGAAAATGGAAGTTTTTCCGCACCGGTTGAGAGCATAACCAAAATGTACTCTATGCCGTCTAAATCGGACGTTGACCCGACACCCGTCATGTCATTTTTTTACTATCTGTTTTTCGGTATGATGTTATCTGACGCCGGATATGGTCTTTTAATGCTTATCGGCACAACGATAGTATTAAAGAAATTCCGGCTTGACAGCACCATGAAAAAAACTATGAAAATGTTCAGGAATTGCGGTATATCCACGGTAATATGGGGTGCGTTGTTCGGGAGCTGGTTCGGGGATATAGTACAGGTAGTCGGGCGTGAGTATTTCGGAAAAGAAATCGGCAGTATAGCCTTATGGTTTCAACCACTTGATGACCCGATAAAACTTTTACTATATTCGTTTGCACTAGGAATACTTCACCTGTTTTTAGGTGTGGGAGTATCGTTTAAAATGGCGTGGGACGACGGCAGAAAACTTGACGCATTTCTTGATACCGTGCCGGTATATCTTACGATTTTAGGCGTTGCACCGCTTGCCGCAAGCATACTGGTGAGCGTTCCGGCAATACTCAAAACTATAGGCACATATTTTATGATAGTCGGAGTAATTTTAATAATTCTCACGTCCGGACGTTCTTCAAAATCGGTTTTCGGAAAATTTTTCGGCGGACTTTATGCCCTCTACAATACGGCGACGGGTTATCTGAGCGATATTCTTTCATATTCAAGACTTCTTGCTTTAGGTCTTGCCACCGGAAGCATTGCCGGAGTTATCAACCTTATAGGCACTATGCCAGAAAACATGATAGTAAAAACCATTCTGCTTGTGGTGGTCTTCATAGTGGGACACACGGCAAATCTGGCTATAAATCTTTTGGGAGCGTATGTTCATACAGACCGTTTGCAGTTTGTTGAACTGTTCTCTAAATTCTACACAGGTGGCGGACGTGAATTTAAACCGTTTACCGCAGATACACAATATATCACTTTCAAGGAGGAAAAATAATTATGAACAGTATAGGTTTAGCATTGGCAATTTTAGGAGCATCATTTGCGGCACTTTTTGCCGGAATAGGTTCGGCAAAAGGTGTAGGACTTGTCGGAGAGGCTGCCGCCGGTGTTGTTTCCGTTGACCCTAATAAATTCAGTAAGGTGCTTATTTTACAGCTTCTCCCCGGTACACAGGGACTTTATGGACTTCTCACGGCAATACTGATGTTAAGCCGTATAGGCGTTATCGGCGGAAATACCGCAGAACTTTCAGTGGCACAAGGACTTATGTTTTTAGGTGCGTCGCTCCCTATAGCTGTAGTCGGTTTATTTTCGGGCATAGCACAGGGACGCTCCGCCGCTGCTGGTGTCGGAATTACCGCCAAAAAGCCTGAACATAACGGCAAGGCTATTATAATGGCGGCTATGGTTGAAACTTATGCTATTCTTGCACTTCTTGTATCAATACTTCTTATTTACAATATCACTATATAAGGAGGTGCGGAAATGTCAGGAATTGACAAAATTCTTAATATTATTGACAGTCAGCAGAAACAGACTCAAAATAATATTATCCGTACCGCTGAGGAAAAAGCCCATACTATTGAGGCTGACGGCGATATGAAAGCTGAAAAGGCATACAATGAATACATGAAAAAAAATCTTATGAAAGCTGAAACGGATTTCCGGAATGCCTGTAATTCCGCCGACGCTGAAAACCGTCGGAAAATTCTTGAATGTAAGGTTGAAATTATCAACAAGGCAACGGAAAATATTATCAATTGTCTTGAAAGTCTTCCAGATAGTGAATATTTCAATATGGTTTTAAGGCTTGCCGGACGTAAATTCCATAACAAAAACGGTAAAATATTTTTCGGTAAAAATGACATTGCAAGACTTCCGGCAGACTTTCCGGAAAAAATTTCGGAGATTTCAGGCGGAAAAGTTGAAATATCTGACATTCCGGCAGATATAGAAAACGGCTTTATACTGAAATACGGGCTTATTTCGGAAAACTGCACTTTCAGGGCAATTCTTGAAACCGAAAAAGATACCGTCAGGGATATTCTTGCACGTGTACTGTTTGGAGGTTGACGGCATGGGTACAAAATATGCAAATGCAGTAGCCGTTGTAAAGGCTATGGAAAATTCGCTTTTCACACATAGCGAACTGGAACAGCTTATAAATGCCCGTAATCAGAATGAATTTGAAACGCTGATTAACTCAAAAAATGCCGGAACTCTTTCGGAAGTATGGGATATGCTCCGGACTTTTGCACCAGACAGCAAGGAACTTGAAATACTTCTTTACCGAAATGATTTTCATAATTTAAAGGCGGTTTTAAAAGCTATGATTTCAAATCAAGAGCCGGAAAATTATTTCATTGAGCCATCAGACATCGGACTTGATACGTTAAAAGAAGCATTCCGGACTAAAGATATGGATAATCTGCCGGATTATATGCGTGAAACAGCCTCGGAGGCTTATGAAATCCTTACGACTACTCTTGACGGGCAGCTTGCCGATTCGCTTATTGATACGGCTTGCATGACCGCTATGCAGAAATCGGCGGATAATTCTGGAAGTGATTTCTTGCGGAAATACGTCGATTTAATAACCGTCTGTGCCGATATAAAAACTGCTTATCGTTGTAGTAAAATGAATAAACCGAGGGCTTTTCTTGAAATTGCCATATGCGGAAGTTGTGAACTTGACAAGGAGTCACTTATAAGGTCAGCACTCGGCGGAACTGAAAATCTCTTGTCTTTTCTTGAACATACCACCTATGGAGAACTTGCCATACTGCTGAAAGAAAGTCCGGCACAGTTTGAAAAGCGTTGTGATGACATGATAACGGAGCTGGCAGAAACTGCACGTATGAAAGCATTCGGAATAGAACCACTTATAGCTTACTATATCGCAAAAGAGACGGAAATAAAAAATCTCCGGATAATATCGGTTTGTCGTGAATGTGGTGCGGATAAGGAAACTATTACGGAAAGGCTGAGGAAATTATATGTATAAAGTAGCAGTAATCGGCGATAGTGCCAGCGTTTCGGGATTCGCATCACTTGGACTTTCCGTTTTCTGTGAGACCGAACCACAAAAAGCAGGAAAACTAATTAGACGTCTTGCAGCAAATGATTTTGCAGTAATATACATCACCGAACCGGTGGCGGTCATGGTGAGCGATACGATAAATAAATATAAAAATAGTCAGTTGCCATCAATAGTGCTTATTCCGGCAATTAGTGGCAATACCGGCGACGGTATGCGATTAGTCCACGAGGCAGTGGAAAAAGCTGTCGGCTCTGATATTTTGAAGAATTGAGGCGATTAAATGAACAGTACTGGAACAGTAGTTAAAATTTCCGGTCCTCTTGTCGTTGCAGAGGGAATGCGAAACGCCAATATGTTTGACGTCGTGCGTGTAAGCGGTCAGAAACTTATTGGCGAAATTATAGAAATGCACGGTGACCGTGCTTCTATTCAGGTTTACGAGGAAACAGCCGGTCTTGGTACGGGTGAAAAAGTCATTTCCACCGGTGAGCCTATGAGCGTTGAATTAGGTCCGGGACTTATCGGAAGTATTTTCGACGGCATTCAAAGACCACTTGACGATATAAGAAAAATTTGCGGAAATTCCCTGAAAAGAGGCGTTGACGTTCCGTCACTGAAACGTGACAGATTGTGGAATTTCAGCCCGATTGTTAAAACCGGCGATATGGTCACCGGAGGCGACATAATAGGAACAGTTCCGGAGACAGATATTGTACTTCATAAAATACTTGTACCAAATGGTATTACCGGCATTGTCAAGAAAATAACCGCCGGTGAGTTTCACGTTGATGACGTCGTATGCGTTCTTGAGACAGAAAAGGGTGATTATAATCTTACGCTTTTTCAGAAATGGGCAGTCCGTCGGGGCAGACCTTATAAGAAAAAATTATCTCCGGATATGCCACTTGTGACCGGTCAGCGTGTTGTTGACTGTCTTTTCCCGATAGCAAAAGGCGGTGTTGCGGCGATTCCCGGACCTTTCGGAAGCGGAAAAACTGTCACACAACATCAGCTTGCAAAGTGGGCGGCTGCTGATATAATCGTTTATATTGGTTGCGGTGAGCGTGGTAACGAAATGACCGACGTTCTGAATGAATTTCCTGAGCTTATTGACCCACGCACCAATAAATCTTTAATGGAAAGAACGGTTTTAATCGCAAATACTTCCGATATGCCGGTTGCTGCTCGTGAAGCGTCGGTTTATACTGGAATTACTATAGCTGAATATTATCGTGATATGGGCTATTCCGTGGCGTTGATGGCTGATTCAACTTCACGATGGGCGGAGGCTCTACGTGAGATGTCCGGACGTCTTGAGGAAATGCCTGGTGATGAAGGCTATCCGGCATATCTTGGTAGCAGATTGGCTCAGTTTTATGAACGTGCGGGGCGTGTAATTTCAAACGGTACGGACGGCAGAGAGGGTACACTTTCGGTAATCGGTGCGGTGTCGCCCCCCGGTGGTGATATTTCTGAACCCGTCTCACAAGCGACGCTGAGAATTGTAAAAGTCTTCTGGGGACTTGATTCAAACCTTGCCTATCAGAGACATTTTCCGGCGATAAACTGGCTTACGAGCTACTCACTGTACGTTGATTCGCTGGCGGACTGGTATAATAATAACGTTTCTGCCGACTGGACTAAACTTCGTGCGAGATTTATGGAAATTCTACATGATGAGGACGAACTCAAGGAAATTGTAAAGCTAATCGGTATGGACGCACTTTCGGCAAACGACCGTATCAAAATGGAGACGGCACGTTCTATCCGTGAGGATTTTTTACATCAACTTGCGTTTCATGAAGTCGATACGTACACAAGCCTGAAAAAACAGTTATATATGATGAAATTAATATTGATGTTCAATGACAAGGCGGTTGAGGCTGTCGGAAAGGGTGCGGACGTTGAGGAGATTTCCGGCTTGCCCGTCCGTGAGAGAATAGGACGTTTCAAGTACGTTCCGGAAGAAAAGACCGCTGAGGAATTTGAAAAAATTTCGCTTGAAATATCGTCGGCAATGGATAAAATTTTAAACAGAGGTGATACGTAATGCCAAGAGAATACAGAACCATTGAGGAAGCCGCCGGACCTTTGTTGCTTGTAAAGGACGTTGAAGGTGTGACATACGGTGAACTTGCTGAAATAAGGCTTAAAAACGGCGAAAAAAGACGCTGTAGGGTACTTGAAGTTGACGGCACAAATGCACTTGTTCAGCTTTTTGAGAACGCCGCCGGAATAAATCTCCATGACAGCAGTGTAGTTTTTTCCGGTCATCAGATGGAATTAGGTGTGTCGGAAGATATGCTCGGAAGAGTTTTTGACGGTCTCGGAAGACCTATCGACGATGGTGCGGAAATTATTCCGGAAATGCGTATGGACGTTAACGGTCTGCCCATGAATCCGGTTGCAAGACGCTATCCACAGGAATTTATTCAGACGGGTGTTTCAGCTATTGACGGGCTTAATACTCTTGTAAGAGGTCAGAAACTCCCGATTTTTTCGGCAAGCGGACTGCCTCACGCACAGTTGGCGGCACAGATAGCCCGACAGGCTAAAGTACGTGGTACTGATGAACCGTTTGCGGTTGTGTTTGCAGCTATGGGAATAACTTTTGAAGAATCGGAATATTTCGTGAACAGCTTCCGGAGTACCGGAGCTTTGGACAGAACAGTACTTTTCATAAACCTTGCCAACGATTCGGCAATAGAACGAATTGCAACGCCTAAAATGGCACTTACGGCGGCGGAGTATCTTGCGTTTGAAAAGGGTATGCACGTTCTTGTTATATTAACTGATATAACCAATTATGCCGACGCACTCCGTGAAGTTTCAGCGGCACGTAAGGAAGTACCTGGCAGGCGTGGCTATCCGGGCTATATGTATACAGACCTTGCAACGATTTACGAACGTGCAGGACGTCAGGCGGACAGGGACGGAAGTATTACCATGATACCGATTCTCACCATGCCGGAGGACGATAAAACTCACCCTATTCCTGACCTTACCGGCTATATCACGGAGGGGCAGATTATTCTTTCCCGTGAACTATACCGGAAGGGTATAAATCCGCCTGTTGATGTTCTGCCATCGCTGTCACGTCTGAAAGATAAGGGAATAGGTGAGGGCAGAACCCGTGCAGACCATTCCGACACTATGAATCAGTTATTTTCGGCGTATGCCCGTGGAAAGGATGCTAAAGAATTAATGGTGGTGCTTGGTGAATCGGCACTCACTCCGACAGATTTGCTTTATGCGAAATTTGCTGATGAATTTGAAAAACGATATGTTTCACAGGGATTTGACAACGACAGAACAATTGAAGATACTTTGTCAGTAGGCTGGGAACTGCTCCGTATGTTGCCAAGAAGTGAACTCCGCCGAATTAAAGAAGAATATCTTGACAAATATTACGAGGGCTGAAAATGTTCCACGTGAAATAATTTTTAATTTTTAATTAAAAGAGGTGATATTTTGGCAAGACTTAACATTAATCCCACCCGTATGGAGTTAAGTAAATTAAAAAAGAAATTGCAGTCTGCAAGACGTGGGCATAAATTGTTAAAAGATAAACGTGATGAACTTATGCGACAGTTTATGATTTTAATTAAAGAAAACCGTCAACTCCGTGAGGAAGTCGAGACGGCTATTACTGAGGCAGGTAAATATATGGCGGTTGCCGGTTCGGTCATGCAGAGGGAAATTATTGAAACTGCCCTACTTCTGCCGAAACAGGAAGTTTCATTGGAAGTAAGTGAAAAAAACGTCATGAGTGTACGTATTCCGGAGTTCCGAACCCATTATAAAACGGACGATGTAAACGCCGTTTCATATGGTATGGCTTTTACGTCCACCGACCTTGATGGTGCTATAAGTGCATTGAGTGAGGTTTTCCCGAAAATGATACGTCTTGCGGAAGTGGAAAAAGCCTGTCAGCTTATGGCAGACGAGATAGAAAAAACCCGACGGCGTGTAAACGCTCTTGAACATATCATGATACCCGATTATGAAGAGACTATTAAATATATTACTATGAAACTTTCTGAAAACGAACGGAATACAACCACATCGCTTATGAAAGTGAAAGATATGGTTTTACAGCAGAAACATAACTATAGCTGATATAATTTAACAAGCAAAACGCAAAAAAAGCCACTCCGAAAGGAGCGACTTTTTTTATATTACTTGTTTTTCTTTTTGGCTTCAATTTCAGCGAGTGCGTCCTTACGTGAGAGGTTAATTCTGCCCTGTCTGTCGATTTCGAGAACCTTTACAACGATTTCGTCACCGACTGAAACAACATCATCAACCTTTTCAACTCTCTGCTTGTCGAGTTTTGAGATATGAACAAGTCCATCTTTTCCGGGGGCGATTTCAACAAATGCACCGAAATCCATAATCTTAACAACTTTACCCTTGTAAATCGCACCTACTTCGGGGTCATTGGCGATAGTATTTATAATTTGAAGAGCCTTGTTTGCCTTATCGCCGTCAACACCGCTGATAAATACGTTTCCGTCATCGCTGATGTCAATTTTAACTTCACAGTCGGCGGAAATTTTCTGAATAACCTTACCGCCCTGACCGATAACTTCACGGATTTTGTCAACCGGAATTTTTGTCTGAAGCATTTTAGGTGCGTACTGGTTTACAGTTTTTCTTGGTTCGGGAATAGCTTTCAGCATAATTTCATCAAGGATATAGAGACGGGCTTTTCTTGTCTTTTCGAAAGCCTCTTTAATGATAGCGGGTGTGAGACCGTCAACTTTTATATCCACCTGAATAGCGGTTATGCCCTTGTGAGTACCGCCTACCTTGAAATCCATATCGCCGAAAAAGTCCTCAAGACCCTGAATGTCAACCATAGTCATAAAGTCGTCACTGTCGGGGAGGGTGATAAGTCCGCACGAAATGCCTGCAACGGGAGCTTTAATCGGTACACCGGCGTCCATAAGAGCAAGGGTAGAACCACATATAGAACCTTGTGAGGTAGAGCCATTTGAGGAGAGAACTTCTGAAACAAGCCTGAATGCATATGGGAACTCCTCAACGGGCGGAATTACCGGAGCTAATGCCCTTTCAGCAAGCGCACCGTGACCGATTTCACGTCTGCCTGGTCCACGGCTTGGCTTTGTTTCGCCTACAGAATATGACGGGAAGTTATATTGATGCATATATCTTTTAGATTCTTCTTCGTCAAGACCGTCAATTTTCTGAGAATCGCTCACAGAACCTAAAGTAGCAATAGTAAGCACCTGTGTCTGACCTCTTGTGAAAAGTCCTGAACCGTGAACTCTTGGCAATAAACCTACTTCAGCGGCAAGGGGTCTGATTTCGTCAATACCTCTTCCGTCGACTCTCTTTCCGTTGTAGAGCCATTCACGGACGATTTTTTTCTGCAACTTATAAATGCATTCGTCAATCATGGAAATCTGTTCGGGATAGATTTCATCAAATTTAGCATGAATATCATCAATAATCGGCGCAAGTCTTTCATCACGGACTGTCTTGTCGTCAGTATCAAGAGCGATTTTAACACGTTCTGACGCAAATTCTTCAATAGCGTCAAACATATCATGGTCAACTTCCTGAGATTCAAAAGTAAATTTAGGCTTGCCGATTTCTTCACGTATGCCGGCGATAAAAGCAACCATTTTCTTTATTTCTTCGTGACCGGTCATAATAGCTTCAAGCATTGTATCCTCTGGCACTTCATTTGCGCCTGCCTCAATCATGACGATTTTTTCAGCAGTACCGGCAACAGTAAGTGTAAGGTCAGTTTTGGCACGCTGTTCAAGAGTAGGATTAAGGACAATTTCACCGTCAACAAGTCCTACATTAATTCCGGCTATTGGTCCGTTCCATGGAATATCTGAAATTGAAATAGCTATTGAAGTAGCAATCATTCCGGCTATTTCGGGTGAATTATCCGGCTCTACTGCAAGTACGGTCATGACTACAGAAACATCATTCCGCATGTCCTTAGGGAAAAGCGGTCTTATAGGTCTGTCAACGCAACGGGAAGTGAGTATAGCCTTTTCAGAGGGTTTGCCCTCTCTTTTGGTGAAAGAACCGGGGATTTTTCCCACGGAATAAAGTCTCTCCTCGTAATCAACGGAAAGCGGGAAGAAGTCGATACCTTCACGAGGCTTTGCACTTGCGGTTACGTTAGCCATAACTACTGTTTCACCGTAACGAACCCAGCACGAACCGTTAGAAAGTCCGCAAGTCTTGCCGGTTTCAACGACAAGAGGTCTGCCAGCGTATGTTGTTTCAAATTTTCTGTAATTTTCAAACATAAAAAAATGCCTCCAAAAAAATATTTTTCAATCGGCTTTAGCAAAAAACTCTGATACAGCAGACTGTACCACAGTTTAATGCTAAAAGCCGTTTTCTTTTTATTTGAGTTTAAAGCTCTCCAGCCATTCAATCATAGAATTTTCATAGTCATTTCTGTCACGTTCTCTGCATTGGATTGCAACGCTGTAAACGGCGTCATCACCTTTGAACATACTTTCAATAACAAATACATTATCACTATCCTTGAAAAAGGAAGATTTTTTCAGACTTGAATAATAATAGCCGTCATTTACTGGCTTGACGTTTATTTTTTCGCCATTGATACTGATATTACCAAGATAGCTTGCCAAATCAATATTTTTCAGATTTTCATTGACGGAGTAGGGGATTTTTGCAACACTAAAAGCGACTTTTGAGTTTTCATAAAATGCAATCTGCTCCTCACCGGTAGAAACGGAGTACAACTTTGAACTTGACTTCATACTTTCAGGAAGAGTAACAGTAAATTCAGAATTTCCGGTTTCAGACCATGCGGAATTATTTGTAATATTCTTATCCATAACGTAATCATAACCGAAATATCCGGCTGCTGCAAGGACAGCAATTATAATTACTGTTGCTAATTTTTTCATTAAAAGCTCCTTAATGTGAATTTAAATACGCAAAGGCAGAGGGTGAAAAGACCCGTCTGCCTTGAATACGGAATTACTTACGGAGACCGAGCTTTTCGATAACAGCACGGTATCTGTTGATGTCCTTTTTCTTGAGATAAGCAAGGAGGTTACGTCTGTGACCTACCATCTTAAGAAGACCTCTTCTTGAGTGGTGGTCGTTCTTGTGTTCCTTGAGATGTGCAGTAAGGTCGTTGATTCTCTTTGTGAGAATAGCCACCTGTACTTCCGGTGAACCTGTATCGGTTTCGTGAGTTCTGTTAGCCTCAATAACGGCTGTTTTTTCTTCTTTCAGTAACATTGAAAGCACCTCTTATAAAAAATATTCCAGTGACTAAGACAAGGGTGCGTGCGAGGACAAGCCCTTATCCGAGAACACGGTATATTTATTATATCACATCTTTTCTGATTTGTAAAGGGCTTTTCAAAAATTTTTTCAGAAAATTTCAAGTTATTTGAGTAAAAGAAAAAAACAAATCTAACATATTGACGTGAGAGAATAAATAATATATAATAAAATTAGCTTAAAATGAAAGAAGAGGATAAATAATGAAAAAAAGTCTTGTGTCTGCATCTGTTCTGAGTGCGGATATGCTTAACCTTGAAAGTGAAATCAGAAAAATTGAAAATTCCGGCGTTGATATGCTTC
>JAMPEF010000056.1 GCA_023665275.1 Alistipes senegalensis
CAGATTAAATTAAAATTGTTTGAAATGCATTGAAGAAATATCCCACAATGATAATGCCAGCAGTACAAATTCCAATGAAAATTGCAAGCAGTTTGGGTTTAACAGCTTTTCTGAGCATAATCATTGATGGAAGCGATAGAGTTGTAACTCCCATCATAAATGAAAGAACCACTCCAAGTAATGCACCTTTAGCAAGCAATGCTTCTGCAATTGGAATCGTACCAAAAATATCAGCATACATTGGAACACCTGTAACTGTCGCAATCACAACACCAAAAGGATTGTTATCGCCTAAAATTTTCACAATAAAATCCTGTGGTATCCAGTTATGAATAAATGCACCAATGCCAACACCTGCGATAACATAAGGAAAAACCTTTTTTGCTGTTTCCCATACTTGTTCCCATGCATACTTTGCTCTGTCTTTAAAGTGCAATTCTTCCTGCGGAGTATCAATTGCCTTGCCGTTTCTGATATACTCTTCCACTTGATTTTCAAGGTGCAGCTTTTCAATCAGCGTTCCACCTGCTACGGCGATGATAAGACCTACTACCACATAAACAACAGCAACTTTCCAGCCGAAAATACTCATCAGCAGGACAAGCGAACCCAAATCAACCATAGGCGATGAAATCAGGAACGAAAACGTAACGCCAAGCGGTAATCCTGCACTTGTGAATCCGATAAACAATGGTATTGATGAGCAGGAACAGAATGGTGTTACTGTTCCGAGTAATGCCGCTATACAATTCGCACCGATTCCGTGAAATCGTCCAAGAATTTTCTTGGTTCGTTCAGGCGGAAAATAACTCTGAATGTATGAGATGATAAAAATCAGAAATCCAAGCAGAAGCATGATTTTAATCATGTCATAAATAAAGAAGTTGATACTTCCTCCGATTTTTTCACTTGTGTCAAGACCAAGTGAATTCAGAATCGTACCAATAAGACGATTCAGCCAAGCCATGCCGAGAATTTCATCCTGAAAGAAATTCCAGCTTGTTTTTACTATTTCCATGTGAACAGCTCCTTCCTTAATTTATAAATTTAAATATAGAAATGTATCTATATTATGCGTTGAATTTTAGTCGTGTGCAGAAGTAACCAAAATTACTTTTTACAACACGACTGATTCTCTGTTGCACAATCTGTATCAGTTAATATGTCAAAGCATTTTCTTGCATATTCTGTACCTTCTTTTGATATGGAATAGTGCATCCATTTGCCTTCTTTACGTCCCTCAACAATACCGCTGTCACATAGAATTTTCATATGATGGGAAAGCGTAGGCTGAGTAATGTTCATTTCTTCAAGCAATTTGCAAGCACATTTTTCACCGTCGGATAAAAGCTGTAAAATTTTAATGCGATTCTCATCACAAAATGCCTTGAAAATGACTGCCGTTCTTTTTACATCCAGTTCCATCTTATCACCTCACATTCAAGTTTATCTATCTATATTATATGCTACATATAGAGATTTGTCAATATGTGAAAATAGACAAAAGCGCTGTTATGCAGTTGTGCAATACGACAAATTTCATTATTTTTTTGTTGTTAGAGCAGATTGTAAGTAATCTGAAAATGAACCTGGTTATTTTATAGAGATACACATAATCTCTTGACTAATCTCCTAAAATAAGCTATAATTAGGATAAAGGAGATGGGACTATGCGAATATTTGACTATAGCAGTTTGAAAAGCAGAACATGGGATAGCGAGATATTGGGACTTGTGGCACAGATTCACGAGTTCAAGGGACGACAGGAGTCATATCTGAAACAAAAACCCGTTGAACTTAATCGATTAATTGAGATTGCAAAAATCCAAAGTACAGAGGCTTCTAACGAGATAGAAGGAATCCGTACCACAAATACACGTTTAAAGCAATTGATTGTTGATAAGACAACTCCTCGTAATCGTGATGAAGAAGAAATTATGGGGTATCGTGACGTATTGAATGCGATTCATGAGAATTTTGAGTATATTCCTATCCGCTCAAATTATATTCTACAGCTTCATCGTGATTTGTATCAATATTCTCACAAAAGTATCGGTGGAACTTTTAAGAACAATCAAAATTATATCAGTGCAGTAGATGTGGATGGACATGAGTTCATTTTGTTTACTCCTTTGCCACCGTATGAAACACCTCCTGCAATTGATGCAATTTGTGAAAGCTTTAATCGCATCATCGATACGCAGGAAATTGATGCACTGATTTTAATTCCTATATTTATTCATGATTTTCTTTGTATTCATCCGTTCAATGATGGTAACGGCAGAATGAGTAGACTGTTAACAACGCTTCTGCTTTACAGGTCAGGCTACTTCATTGGCAGATATATTTCACTTGAAAACAAAATTGCTAAGAATAAGAGCCTTTATTATGACGTTCTGGAATCTTGTCAGAAGGGCTGGTATGAGAATGAGGACGACCCAACTCCATTTATAAAATATTTGCTGAAAACAATTTTATCTGCCTATCGTGATTTTGAGGAACGTGTTGATATTGTGAGCGAGAAACTCCCAGCCATTGAAATGGTGCGAAGAGCTGTTTATAATAAAATTGGAAAGTTTACCAAAAGTGAAGTAATGGAACTTTGCCCTACCTTGAGCAAAGCATCTGTTGAAAATTCTATCAAACAGCTTGTAGAAGGTGGATTGCTTGTCAAACATGGTTCTGGAAGAAATACTTTTTATACAAGAAGTGATGCTCAGTAAGTTTTATAGCAACTAAGAGAATTCAGTTATGCTGATTGCAGTGGTTGAGAGGTAGATGGAGAAAGGCAAAGGATAATGAATTTGGAATTAATTAAATTGCAATCATACTGAATATATTGAGCAAATAAATAACGAGGGGTTTCCATCTTCTGAGTGGATGAGCATTGATGACATATTTTCTTTTGCGTCAGATACAAATACGGATGTCCTTGGAATTTATGATGATTCTATGCTGTTTGGATTTGCAGTTATTTTGATGAACGACAAGTGCGGATATGTGTATTTCATTGCAATAGATAAAAATGTTCGTTCTAAAGGATATGGAAGTGCTGCAATTGAAACTTATTCGAATTTGCAAATTGTTCTGGATTTTGAAGAGATTGATGAAGATGCAGAGAACTATGCTCAAAGGATTCGCAGAAAAAATTTTTATCTTCGGAATGGTTTTCATGAGACAGGTAATTACACATTACTACGAGAACAACGTTTTGAGGTAGTATGCATTATGGGGAAACTATGGAATATTACAATAGACAAGAATACTTCCAGGCTGCGTACAAAAATAGATTACCCTTTTGTCAAGGCTTATCGGGTTGAGCTTGCTTTGCTTTCTTTGGTGAGACAAAAGGTGAGATAGATTTTATTGAAGTGCGTATTTACGACCGTGACCGCACTATTTGCGATGTTCTATGAAATATGAACAAGATAGATAAAGAAGTTTTCAATAAAGCAAGTCAAAATTATGTGAAAGACCCCAAGAAGAACATTCCCAACCTTATGCAGTATGCAAAATAGTTGAGAGTTCAAAAATGAGTAAAAGATTTGATTGGAGTGTGGTTGTAATGGCAGATATAGTGGCTTCCGTTCTGGCGAAACTTAAGGACACACTGATTTAATCTTGCAATTTAGGTTCAAATGTGGTAAAATAGAAATATAAGAGGAACATGAAGTTGGAGGAAACAACAATGGGCCAGATGACATTTAGTGGTTATGAATACAGCCTGAGAAAGCGGAGGACAAAACGAGAAGAATTTCTGGATATGATGACTTTCTGGCGTTAAAAAGCGGTTTGTTTATCTACACTCTTATAAACTTTGAAAGCCGAGCCGCCATTGATGTTGATTTCCTGCTTCGTGGATATTCTAATTCAATAGACAATGTTAGGGACTTGATTTGCAAAATTATTGACACACCGACAGGCGGAACAGCGTAAAATCAATACGCAGCTTCCAAACTTTGATGCTCCTTTAATCAAAACCTATTCTCTTGAAAGCACCATAGCTGAAAAGCTTGACGCTATTCTTCAACGCTTTGAACTGACAGGCAGAATGAAAGATTTTTACGATATTTACCATCTTTCAAGGATATTCGATTTTGAGGGAGCAAAATTACAATCCGCTATCTTTGAAACCTTGCAGCATCGTGGCACACCTTATGGCAAAGATAGTTTTAGCGTGTTGTGGCACTTGCCGAAGATGAGGATATGCAAAAGCGGTGGAAATATTTCTTGAAAAATAACAAGGATGACTCGCTTGAGTTTTTTGCTGTGATTGCAGAAATCAAGACTTTCCTTGAGCCTGTGTTTGATGCGATTGCGAATGAGAAAGAATGGCAAAAAACATGGGATTGCACAAAAGTAATGTTGGCTTAAATAAAACTAGATAGATTTTAAAGGAGAATTATTTATGGGAAAACCAGTAAATTTAACAACTGAGCAAAAAGAACTTAAAGAAAAACTTTATGAAGTAAATCAAAAATTGTGGGCGATTTTGAAGAAAGAAACTCCACCACCGAAACATGAGGAATTACAGACATTGTATAAAGAAATGGCAGAAACTGCCCATGAATTGCATATGTCATTAAAAAGTAGTGGATATGAGCCAAAACATCATAAATATATGCTTGAAAACAGAGGTGTTTCTGTCGAAGATATGGAGTTTTACAACCACATTCATCCTGTTGATGATTTGTTGAAATTCATTGATGATGTAAACGCTAATGATGACCCAGAAGATACAACAATAGGTGAAGAGTTTACCTTAAGAATTTATACAAGAAGGTGGGGACATTATGACCATTATTCAATGACGAGAACCGAAAGTGGTTGGAATTTCCAGGGAATGCTCATATCGAATTCTGGCGAGTGTGAAAAAGATGGTAGTCCTAACCTCTGTAGAGCATTAGAGCATGATAGTGTTTGCTATCCTAAGCAAATCGGTGAGTTTTTTGAGTATCTTTGGGAACAGGCATCAGAGGGATTAACAGCTCAAGAAGTTCAAGAGTGTTTTGATATGCTTGGAGAGTGGATAAGTTCTTGTGAAATGAACACGCCCCGTGGCATTTTTGGAGGCTTAATATAATGGACGAAAGAAAAATTACAAGTGGAAAAGGTGCAGCCACTTTTCTTGATGTTTTGGGATGGAAAGGAATATGGGAAAGAAACCAGTTTGCTATAAGTAAACTACAGAATTTTATTTATAAAATGCAAGAAAAGGCTCAGGAGATTACTAATAAATATATGGATGACACAAGCTTACGTGGTAAGTCAAAGCCGACAGAAGTTTTAAGCATTTCAGATACTATTGCCATTTTCACTTCGGCATCTCCCAAAATAGCGATTGCAATTCATGCAGAATTATGTTCTTGGGCTTTGGCGTATTCGTTAGAACAAGAGTTACCTTTACGTGGTGCAATAAGTTATGGCGAGTATTCTATAGCCGATAATATTATGTTGGGCTATGCCGTAGATGAATCTGCGAGTTGGCATGAAACCACAGATTGGATTGGCGTTATATTGACTCCATCTGCAAAAATGTATTTGAGAGGCGAATTACCCGAATTTGTTATTGAGTATAGTAGTATTCCATTTAAAAGAAGTATGAAAACTCTAGATTTATGCGTTAAATGGTCTTTTGATGATGAAAAAATGCTATATGATATTATTCAGAAAAAGGGACCTCACGTGCCTGAAATTGCACCTAAGTATTTAAATACATTAGATTTTTTACAAAGAACAAATAGTTAGAATCAAAGATAAGGAGAGATGAATATGACAGTACCGATGTCCGATGAAAAAAATGCTTATGAAACAATAAAGAATAGAAAAGAAAAGTTTGGAACATTTCATAAGACATGCTTTCATATTCATACTCCCGAATCTTACGATTACAAATTGCTTAGTCAGTGGTCTCATAACGATTATATTTCCGCTTCCGAACAAGACATCTTTGATATTTGTATAGAAAGAAAGGTATTACCAGAAATAATCACTTTAGACAATATAGCGCTTGACAACGCTCTTTCCTGTTATTGTAGCAAGAAGGAATTTCTTTCATATTTACTATTGGCGGAAACGATAATCGTAAATGAGATTGAAGTAGTTTTGGTTTCAGACCATCATACTGTTATGGGAGTTAGAAAGCTAAAGACTGCTATTGATGAGTTATGTAAAATGAAAAAACACAAAGTTTATCCAGAGGTCTTACTGGGAATAGAAATTTCTTGTGCCGATAAAAATCATGTTGTTGGAATATTTGAAGATAATCAATCTAATGAAGATGAAATTAATAGATGGTTAAGTAATAATCTGTTATCTATCCAAGACGGTTCCTTCAAAACAAGTATTGAAGTTTTAGAGTTCGTTAAATCTATTGGTGGCATTGGATATATTGCTCACATCGATACCTCTGATATATTTAATGAAAAATATTTGAGTGGTGCATATAAAAATAAACTGTTCTCAGATAATGTGTTACAAATAGTAGGAATATCAAATTATGCACATATCGGGTATATAAAAGATAAAATTAACAAATACCGTTCTTTAGCAATAAAAGTTGTTATTGATAACGATGCTCACGATATTGATACAATTTCGACTAAGACATTCTGGATAAAGGGAAGCAAACGGAATTATTCAATGATAAAAGAAGCCCTTAGCGATTATGATATTTCTGTTAGTTTTGAAAACGAAAAGTCTGCTAAGCAATATATAAAAGGCATATATATTCAAAATAGTGAAAGTGGCTTTCTAAGAGGTAATGACAAAAATAATTTTTGCCTAATTTTTTCTAAAGCATTGAATTGTCTTATAGGCGGTAGGGGCACTGGAAAAAGTACAGTATTGGAACTATTAGAATACGTCCTTAGTCAGAAGTGCAATGGTGAAAAAAGGTTAGACTTTATATGCTCACATGGGAATACATGGCTTCTTTATGACTATCATGGTGAAGAATTCTTAATTGAGATGCGAATGCCAGTTAAGCCTAATTCAGACGACAACATCTTACGTTGTTTTGGTCAGAATCTTTCTGATAGATATCACTATAGATATTATTTTAATCAAGAGGACGTGAGGGATTATGCTTTCAAACATTTTTTTAAGATTTCAAAGGTAATATATAATTATGAAAAATGGTATCTTGAAACAGTAGCAAATAAGAGAGAAATGCTCAATCGTTTTTTCGATGTAAGATATTCTGTCAATGATTTAGTAAATACGGCAAGCAGCGAAAGAATAAACAGCTTTTTATATGAAACATTGTTTGAGAATGAAGTTTTATCCAAGCCAGAAGATGTTATCCGATTCAAGAAAAAATCTGGCTTAATAAAAACACTTGATAATGTTCAAAATGTTATGCAAAAAAGAAAAGAAGAAGTCGATTCGGTAATCAAACCATTTAATATCAGCCAAACCAATATACTAAGAATCATATATTCACAAGATGGAACATATTCTGAGCCTGATTTTGCTTTTTGGTTATTTGGAGAGAAGTACAATGAAAACAAGTGGTATAAAAAGCGGAATATTACGGAAGGAAATATCATTGAATATCTTTTAAATCTTTATAGTGAATTGGGAATTTTTGAATTTCTTAAATTGGTTGTAAGTAAAGATATAACAAAAGCATTATCCATTGCTAAACTAATAGATTTCTGCACAGAAATGAATCAGAGTATGGTGGAACAAGGCATCAATTCTATAGATGCAACGAAAGCAACAGATGTTCTCAATGATATTTTTGACAAGCTGATTACTGATGACAATATATGTATGATATCTGATTATTTAAAAAAACATATCAAAAACATTGAAAATTTCTCCTTAGAGTTCAACATTAACAATAAAGAAGGCACTTCCGCTGCTCCTTTATATAAGTCTGTTGGAACATTGTCTCTTGGACAAAAGGTAGTAGCGATGTTATCATTTATTTTAGGATATAGTGAATATTCTCAAGATTATAGACCTCTTATAATTGACCAACCCGAAGATAACTTGGATAATCAATATATCTACAAAAATCTTGTGAAACAACTGCGTTCCATAAAAGAAAAACGTCAAGTTATTATTGCAACACATAACGCTACAATTGTAACAAATGCTAAGGCTGACCAAGTATGTATAATGCGTTCAGATAATGAGCATGGTTGGATAGAGACCACGGGATACCCTGGCGAAAAACGCATTAAAAAGCATATCATTAACTATCTTGAAGGAGGTAGAGATTCCCTTTTGCACAAAATAGACATTTATGAAGATGCACTAGGGATTCATATTAATAAATAGAAAAATAATTTTTATGCGAATGACATCATTTTTCTAAATAAGACCCACAGAAGCATCGGAAATGTTCAACATAGACAAATCGGCTGAAAGCCCCTATTTTGACGGCTTTTTGCTACATACCTTAAAAAACACAGACAAGGTGTTGAGGTATGGAAAAAACAACCAAATTGACTTTTCGGAGCATCCAACGGTGGTACAGCGATAACGAATATCGTCAGCCATTCCTCGATAACGTTGAGGGTGCTCTGACAAAGGAACTTCTTGTATGTGACGAGGACGTTCAGGTTATCCATGGCTTTGACAGTATGGGGAATACGCAAAGGCTTATCTTGACACCGATATATTCAAGAATGACGTTATTGCAGGACTTCAGCCTACTTGGTCTGCTGACCCTGATATTCGCTACTATACAGTTGCTGGTTAATAGATTGCAGAATAGAAAAATAAGTGAAAGCTGTATAGGGAGTTTAAACCCTATGCGGCTATTTCTTTATGATAGGCTTGATTATTTTATTTTTGATTTTCCAAGTAATCAGGTCTTATTTTCTTTTTCATCAATATAGCGAAATAATCCAAATAAATCTGCAATAATGTGAAAGTGGAAGTAATAGAAACCTGAATTGCAGGAAGAATTTTCTCAGTAATACAAAATATCACCAAATGCTTCGAAAAAATAGGAACATATTAATAATAATCGGAGGTGATGAGATTTATGACAAGTTTTCAATATACAGAGACAAAATATATGCTTACAGTTCAGGAAACTGCAAGGGTGTTAGGCGTAAGTATTCATACTGTTTACAGACTTATTGATTCGGGTGAGTTGACTGCTGTAAAAGTAAGTACGAGAAAAACAGTTATCAAAGTAGAAGAACTTGAAAGATACATCAATCGAAAATGAGGAGGATTTAACCATGAGGGAAACAATTACAGGAAAAGAAATTCTTACCCGTGAAGAGGTTATGGAGATTCTTAAAATCGGCAGAAGTACGTTCTATAAATTACTTCAGAACGGTGAATTAAAAGGTTTTAAAGAGGGAAACAGATATAAAGTTCCTGTTGATTCAATTGAAGAGTATGTTGATAAGAGAATGAAAGTTTGAACCGTAAAGATGCCGAAAGCTCTGTAGTGAGCTTTCGGCGTTTCTGTCTGTACATTGCCCTTGACACTACTGTGAAATACATATGTATAAAGTCAAATTGTATCATGATATGCAGTATGTAGGCTGAAGAAAGTGATTTTCACGATTGAAATTATAAAAGGTAAATAACACGCATTTATACATTGAAAATTCTATAAAATAGAATTTTCATAATGAGATATGATTGCTAAACGATAGTCGTTTTTTGCTGATTCCAAAGTTTTAAAATCTTCTATATTTTCAGACGATTTCCTGACTATTTCAGCAATCTTTTCTAAAGCAACAATAATGCTAAAATGATTGTCAATTAAATCTGCTTTTACCGAATTAAGTGAATTGTTCCAAAAATTTTGAATTTCACCTTTTTGTAACTCGGATATAGCATTGATAAAAATGTTAATTAAGGTTGTATCAACAATTTTTCCCATTGTTTTATGAAAGCTAATATCTTTGTCTATTATTTCTTTTACAATTTTTTCCTTTTCTTCCTCAAGTGATAATGCTTCATATCTATGAAAAAGCATTCGCATTTGATTTGCAATCAGTTTTAATTCACAAATTAAAACTGATTGTTCATCATAATGAACATTAATCCAATATTCGTAAATGGATAGTTCGAATATCATTCTTGTCTTATTAATGTCCTTAGAATCAAAATATTGTAGGTACATGAGTTGCTGTAAAGACATTTCTAAAGAGTTTGTAACAGCTTTAGAAACATCACTTACTAAATAGTTTCCATCACCACGTCGGCTATCTATAACTCCGCTATCCCTTAACCTACGCATATGATAACCAATCTCTGCTCTAGAAAAATTATGGTTTAATTTCTTTTCAATTTCACGTTCTGGCGGTAAACGATATGAATCGTTTTGCACTGTTGTGATATTTATTCCAGAAAAAACGTTTTGAAAAACCTCTAGAAATCTATTTTTATTCAGGAAAACTCCATCTAAACTATCATTATCTATTGGCATAGAATCATCTCCTTAAAACTGCATATAAATTTATTTTAACACATAGATTCACAATTGTCAATTGTTATTTTGAATTACATTTCGTAAATGTGTCTAATCTTTCCTTTCAAATCTTGTATAAATGCACGAAATCTTCTTAAAAGACTTGACTTTATTAGAAATATTTGATATAATCAAACGAGAGGCTAGCCAATTAGACTAAAGATTTTCGCAGAGCATTGCTCGAAAGGTAAGGTGAGTCCAATGGTTTATAGAAATATTTATAAACGCTAAGTTTAATAACAGAAAGGAAGAGTGTCAATGAATGTTAAGAAATCCTCGAAAGTAATTACATCCCTTGCTCTTGTAATTACAATCATTTTTTCGTTTTTTTATTGCTATTCTTTTGGCACAGATTTTACTGTATCTGCTGCAAGCGATATCAGCAATGGATATTACAGAATTATACATATTGAAAGTGGAAAATATGTTGATGTAAAAGACGAAAGTACTGATAATGGAGCAACACTCCAAATTTGGGAATATGCTGAAGGAAATCAAAATCAAATATTTTATATTGAAAACAAATGCAACGGTAAATATGCTATTTATGCTAATCACTCGCAGAAAGCAATTGAAGTTCGTGATTCTAGTAAGGAAGATAGAGCGACAGTCGCTCAGTGGGATTATGTTAAGAAGACTTGTCAACAGTGGAACATTATTTTGAATTCTGATGGTTCATATTCATTTGTAAATGTCAATTCTGGAAAGTACCTTAATGTAGAAGGAAACGAAACTAAAAATGGTACTCGTCTCATTCAATATTATAGTGATGGGACAACAGCTGAAAAGTTTAAACTTGTGAAAATGACTTCTTCAGATATTATTGATGCTGAGTGGAAAACAAGTGCTGATGCACTTACATATGAATATTTCACCATTTCGTCAACTAATAATGTTTGTACATCAGAATTTGGATACATAAAAAATGGTCGTTGGTATTATCCTTCTACTTCAAAAAACAGTTTATATTCTGTTACATATATTGATAAGGACAAAATAATTGATATGGTAACAGATTCTGCCAAAAAGGATACACTTTCAACAGCTTTATCAAACTATGCAAAAGACGAAGCGTATGGTAAGATAATAGACAAAATAGCAGAATATATTCCAGGAATCAGTGAGGTTAATACTTATATTTTGAAACCATTGTGTTTAATGTATAAAGACGGAAAGAATACTGAATGGAATAATTTTATTGATGCTGCTAATAAAGCAATGAAAAATGGAAAAGGAATTGTGATTACAACTAAACTAAAAGAAACTCCTTGCTATACTTACGGTGCATTGAATAATTGTAGTGGAGCATTTGGAGCCTATTACACATATAGAGATACATATTCATTTGAATATAAAGAATGGTCTGAAAATGGTGTTTCAGAAATACAAAATAACGGAAAATGGAAATATACATTTAAATAATTTTCTTGATTAGGATTCTACTAATAATTCATTATAACAAACATAAAATCAGCATTAGTGTTTTTGTAGCTCGAAGAATAAAGCGATTTCAAAAATTAATGTCACTAAACCCACGTAATCGATTGGATTACGTGGGTTATGTTTTTATGCAGTTTTGACCCCTTATTTGACCCCATAAAAGTTGCTCACAGTGCGTAAGCTGAATAATATAAAATTTCAGAAACAACGTAAAATAGGCACATTTTAACGCATCTCGTATGCTGAGAAACGGTAAAAATCCTTATGTTAATCGCTCATAACCCGAAGGTC
>JAMPEF010000057.1 GCA_023665275.1 Alistipes senegalensis
GCAGGAGGGCTTTTTAGGCCTGCTTGACTGATTTTTTCTGTCGAACTCACGTTTCGTATAATAATTTTATACTGATAATTTTTACTGGGAAGAAATTAAATTATTATAATATAAATTATAAGAATAAAATTCATTGAAGTTATTACTTTTTTATAGAAAAAATTTGACAAATCGCAAATTATATGATACAATATTAATATAGATAAACATAAACTGAAACATGAAAAAATAAAAAATCAATCCGCTTATGCGGAGAATTACGAAAGGACGGTACTTATGAAAAAAACAAAAAACTTATTTACTTCTCTTGCACTGTCTGTGCTTATGGCGATACAGCCCGTAACGTGCTTTGCAGTCGGTGAGGCAAAACCTGAAACCTCTTCTCTGGATGTAGGTGTTGTTGATTTAAATCATGACATTTTTGTCGGCGGACTTAATGTACGTCTTGCAGAGTATGAATTAAATAAGGAAGATTATTGGCAACCGGGTGAATATATCCGTACTATTGCGGAATGGACATCATCGGATACAGGGGCTGAACACATAAACTGTGATGATATACATCCTGAAGAATACGTTTATGTATTTGAAATCGACGAACTCCCCGAAAATTACAACTGGAATGGTAAAGGATATGTCAAAGAAATTATAGCACTTAGTCCTTACCATGTACAAGGTACGTTTGATTTACAGCTTATAGATAAACCACCATATGAATTATGGGAAGATTTTCCGGTAACAAAAACTATTGAGTGGACATCAAAAATTTTAGACTATAAAGAATCCAACGGCAAACTCAACGCAATTTGTCTTGATGTTCCTATGATTCCGGATATTGACGTTGAAATAGTAAAAATCAATTGGGACGCAACCTATCGTTTTGTAGTCGGCGATTTAATAGGTAAATGGAATACTTCCGAAACTGATACGATTAAATTTACAACGGAAGAAACTTTCAATTCAGAATATGATAATATATATTTTGGTTTTAAATTCGATAACGTCCCTGAAGAATATGAAGAAGAAGTGAAGAAGTTAGCTGATGTTGGTTGGGGTGGAATGATTTGCGGTGAATATTATGTACAGGAAAGAAATGCTGATGATATACAGAAACATGATACTGATTTCAATTTCCGATTGCTGAAAAGTGAAGACCATATGGATTGGCCTCACATAACTACTACTGCAACGGAGGAAATTACTACAACCACCACAACGACGACTACTACTACAACTACTACAACCATTAATATTCCGTTTACTACAACCACTACCGCTGAAGCACCATCCGGAAATAAAACAGTCGGAGACGCTAACGGCGATAATAAATTAAGCGTCGCTGATGCTGTATTCATTATGCAGTCGCTTTCAAATCCTGCTGAATACGCACTAACACCTGAAAATGCTGAATCCGCTGACGTTGTTAACAAGGGCGACGGTATAACTACTATGGACGCCCTCGCCATACAGATGGTTGACATCAGCTTATTGAATGCAGAGGATTTGCCGGTTACTTCTGAACAGATTGAAAATCTAATGAACTGAAATTTATAAAAATTATACTCTCTGTTGAAAAACAGAGAGTTTTTTATTTTCCGGAAAAATTTTTTAAGTTAATTTCTGAAAAAATAAGGCAAATTTATAGAAAAATTTTTCAAAAACACTTGACATTTCAGAAAAAATAGTGTATAATATAGACAATCCAATAAATCTTTCAGAAAGAAGGCTGATTTTATGAGTAAAAATTATCGTGTTTTGTCTGCTATGCTGGCATCTATACTTATGGTATCATCTACCGGCATGACAGCTGTTATGTCAACAAGTGCTGCTGATAATGAAGTTTCAGCAATTGAGACAGTAGAAGAACTTTCCGTATCGTTTAATAACCAGTACGCTTCCGCCGGTGAGAAAATGACCGTGACAGTTTCCGGCGTTGAAAATTATTCTCTTGTATGGTACGTTGACGGTGAAGAAGTTTCTACAGAAGATACATACACTATTTCCGAAAACGACCTTGAAAAGTTCGTGAAAGTTGATGTCGTTTCAGCTGGTCAGGTGGTTGCAAGCCAGTCTATGTATTGCAGTAATCTTCCGGTTCTCTATATTGATTGTCCGGATTTCTATAAAATGAACTGGTCAGCAAGTCATGATACTTATTATGATGCTACTATGAAGGTTCAGGGCAACAGCAAGTACACCAAGGCTAAACAGCTTTATGACGGAGCTATTGAAATAAAAGGACGTGGAAGCTCCACATGGGGTCTTGAAAAGAAACCATACAAACTCAAGCTCGACAGCAAGACCGATATGTTCGGTATGGGTAAAAATAAACACTGGGTTCTTATGGCTAACCATATGGACGGTACTTTTATGCGAAATACTGTAGCTAATACTATAGCTCAGGCTATTGGTCAGACCGCTATGGATTCAGTATTTGTTGACGTTGTTGTTAACGGTGAATACAATGGTAACTATCAATTCTGTGAACACATTAGAATAGACGAAAACCGTGTTGATATATATGATTTTGAAGATGCCGCTGAAGACGCTGCAAGTGCAGTTTATAAGTCACTCGGCATAAAGGATAAGGAATTAAAGTCACGTCTTGAAGACTACATGAAAGAAAATCTCGACTGGATGTCAACAGGCGTTGTTGAATTTGAGGGTCATTCATACGATGTTGCTTCCGTATATGCAGACTGGGATTTACTCCGTGAAAAGATTGAAAACAATGCAGGCTATCTTTTTGAAATGACTGTTGATGCAGACCAAGACCCATCACATCTCAAGACAAACAAGAGCGTACAATTTGCAGTTGTAAAGCCTGAATTTACAGCTACCAACGACGAAATGATGAGCAATGTTAAAACATATCTCCAGAATTTCGAAAACGCTGTATACAGCAAAACCGGTAGTACAACTATTGACGGCAAAAAAGTAGGTTTCAATGAACTCTGTGATATGGAATCACTTCTTGGCTACTGGACTGTCGGCATGACATTCATGAATGAAATCGGTCACAGAAGTAACTATCTGTACCTTGAAGACAATGAACTTAATTTTGGTCCTGTATGGGATTTCGACTGGGCATTAGGAAATGAAATTCCTGGTTGGCCTACACTTGAATATAATAAGTGGATTAATCAGGGTCAGTGGGCTGGAAGATGGTTCTATGAAGTCGGCAAAAACAGCTACTTTGCAATCAAGGAACAGGAATACTACTGGAATAACCGTGATGATATTCTTTCATATTTTGATACATCAAATCCGGACAGTTATGTAAATCAGATTTACGACGAAATATACGCATCTGCCAAGGCAGACGATGCTAAGTGGAAAGATACTGAATTTGAGTCTTCATTTGATACAATGATTACATGGATTAACAAGCGTATCGGCTGGCTTGATGAACAGTTTGCTACAGAACAGAGCATAGTTAAGAGCCTTGAGGGTACTGTAAGCGATAATCTTGCTGTATCTGTAAAGAATGCAGACGGTTCAGCACTTGAAGCTGATGATATGTCAGTTGTTGCAGGTGGCGGAAAGATTCAGTCCGGTAAAGATTTCCAGATTACTGGTAAGGTAAACAATCCGTGGGAAGCTAATTACATGGATTTCTATGTAAACAATGTTTACGTTGATACAGTCAAGACAGAAAACGGCATGGCAACTGTAACCGTTCCTGCCGAATACATGACAAGTGAAGTAGGTACAAAGAATGTTGTTCAGGTTTACGGTAAAAACAGCATGGATACTGATTACTTTGCATGCTCTAACTTTGTAAGTATTGTTACTTACGAGGGCGAAAGCACAGGCGATGTAGAAGAAGTTACTACTACAAGTGCTACAACTAAGCCTACTACTACAACTACAACAACAGAATCTACTACTACGACTACAACA
This sequence comes from Alistipes senegalensis, assembly GCA_023665275.1. Lineage (GTDB taxonomy): Bacteria > Bacillota > Clostridia > Oscillospirales > Ruminococcaceae > Ruminococcus. The sequence continues at coordinate 3,904 of JAMPEF010000057.1, forward strand.
ACAGAACCTACTACCACAACCACAACAACAGAATCTACTACTACAACTACAACAACAAAGCCTACTACCACAACTACAACAACAGAATCTACTACTACAACTACAACAACAAAGCCTACTACCACAACCACAACAACAGAATCTACTACTACAACTACAACAACAAAGCCTACTACTACAACCACAACAACAGAATCTACTACCACAACTACAACAACCAAGCCTACTACTACAACCACAACAACAGAACCTACTACTACAACTATAACAACAAAGCCTACAACTACTACAACTCCATCTGATTCAAAGAGCGTTGTTCTTACAGATGTAGCATATGGCACAGGCTACTCACTCGCTGACTACGATTACAAGAATATCAAGTCAATTGAACTGAAATTCAAGAACGGCATAGAATGGGGAAGCGGTTGTCTGGTTCTCGGTCAGTGCTGGAATGAAAGCCACTCTGTTCAGCAGAATGAAATGAAAGACGGCGTTGTTAAGTTCGATATAAGCAATCCTCAGGACGTTATCTTCCTCTACAATTACTGGGGACTCGGTGACCTCGTTTCAGTAACTCTCAACTATTGATTTGTGGTCAACGGATAAGACTATAAAGTAATATAATAAAAACCTCTGGCAAAAGAAATTTTGTCAGAGGTTTTTTCTGTATTTTTACAAATCCGAATATATGTACTTGACATTCCGTCCGTATCATGTTATAATAATATTATAATGTAAAAAAATAACAGATTAAAGTTAAAGGAGGTAAAAATGACAGAAAATTATAATATACCATTAAAATATAAGGAGGGTACATACAAACCGGAGGAAATAACGGATTTCAGCGGTGAAACAATCAATATTGAATATATAGGCTGTGAGATATTCCGTTATATAGTACCTGAACATGATGAGGAAGTCCGCATCTATGGAGTGTCGGAAAATCCTGTTTTTATGGCAACTTACGACAGCGACGGCGTTATAAAACACATAGAATTACACCGTGAAAACAGGATAGAATTAGTATATATCAACTTCAGGGACAATGAACACGCCAAAGAAAATATATGGCAGTATTCATGTTTCTGGGGGGACTGGATTTCCGAAAAAATTCTTGAACGCAAAGAAAAAATTTCAAGATTATTCATTGACTATTTTTATGACGGTCAATCAGTGAACTTTTTAGTAAATACATACACTCCGGAAGATGTCCGGAAAGTAATTGACGACTACAATAAATACATAGAATCAAAGGGTGAAAAATATAAAAAATGTCCTGACTGCCACGTTGAAGACAGCAGTGGTAATTATTATCGTGACAGGGATATAGTACCCGATATTGAAACTTTGCGGATAATGCTTTTATGTACCAGTCCGGATTTTGCCGGAGAACTCTATGGATTTGCGGTGTACGTGATGACAAACAGAATAAAAAGCAACGTCCTTGACAAAATCGACAAGACGGAAGATTTCAAATTCATAGCCCAAGAATACGACTAAATTTAACAAGGAGAATGAAAATGACAGAAAATTATAATATTCCTTTAAATTACAAAGAGGGTACATACAAATTGGAAGAAATCAAATATTTCAGTGGAGAATCAATTTTTTTGCAATATTTAGATTGTGGAATTTTGTACAGATATATCGTACCAAAATATAAAAGGGAAGTCCTTATCTATTCAGATTCATTGAATGATAATCCCTTTTTTACTGTCACTTACGACAGCGACGGCGTTATAAAATACATGGAGTTATACCGCAATAACAGTACGGAATTGATGTATATAAACTTCCATGACTACGAACACGCTAAAAAAACTATTTATCAGTATTCATGTTATTGGGGTGACTGGATTTCCGAAAAAATCATTGAACGCAAAGAAAAAGTTTCAAGATTATTCATTGACTATTTATATGACTATGATTTATTGGATTTTTCTGTAAATGCATACACTCCGGAAGATGTGCAGAAAGTTATTGACAATTGCAATTATATAGGAGCAGAAGATAACACCTGTGTCTACTGTCATGATAATGATATAATACCTGATATTAAAACTTTGCGTATAATGCTTTTTTGTATAGACTACAAGTTTTGTGATGAACTATATGAATTTGCAATGTCTGTTATGATACAAAGAATTAAAGAAAATACTGACAAAATTGATAAAACAGACGATTTTAAATTTATAGCGGAAGAACAAATTTTTTAACTATAATATATATTTTATTCCTTATGTTAATGTAAGGAATTTTTTTATTTTTTTGAAAAAACCTCTTGACAAATCCGGAAATATGTGTTATACTACTTATAAACTAAAAGTTATTAACTAAACATTAATATCAAGGAGAGCGATAATTATTTATTCCATAGAAAATTTTGAAAGACCATCTGTAGCTTCTGACTGTGTAGTTTTCGGCATAGACAGTATAGAGCCGGATTCGCCTAGAAGTCTCAGGCAACGCAAGCTGAAAATTCTGCTTGTAAAGCGTGGTGAAGAACCATTCATTAATAAATATTCGCTTGCCGGAGGATTTCTGCGTAAGGGCGAGACTATAGAAGAAACTGCCCTCCGTGAACTCAAAGAGGAGGCTGGTGTTTCAGACCCTAAAATAATAAATATCGGCGTCTATAGCCGTGCAGACCGTGACCCACGTGGCTGGATTATTTCATGTGCATTTCTTGCCCTCACAAGAACGGTTGCACTCTCTACCGCCGATTACTCCGACGCTCTGGATGCCCATTGGCTTACTTTTGAGTACGAAAACGAAAAAATAAATCTTTCCGACGGTACGGAAGAAATTATCATACATTATAATAACGGTCAGCCCGAAAAAAATCCACTTGCATTCGACCACGCAAAAATCATCTATGACGCTTTTATGAAACTCCGTGATGAAGTTACAAATCATGACATAATTTTTGACCTTATGCCATCGCTTTTTGCAATTTCAGATTTGCAACAACCCTATGAAATAATCACAGGGAAAAAAACTTCACCACAGAATTTCCGGAAAAAAATGTCATCTAAAATCCGTGAGACAGATTTTTTTGATGAAAAATCAGCACACAGAACATCGAAACTTTACGAAAGAATACCACAGGAGGAATTATTATGAAAGTCTTGATAGTAGTCGATATGCAGAACGATTTTACAACCGGAATTTTAGGAAATCCTGAAACGTCTGCTGTTGTGGACAGGGTAGCAGATTATATAAATAAATTCCGTGCGGAAAATCCCGACGGAAAAATAATTGCTACTCTTGACACTCACTATGAAAACTACATGGAAACTCAGGAGGGGAAATTTTTACCTGTTCCGCACTGCATAAGAGGTACGGACGGCTGGAAACTTATTCCGGAAATCGACAAAATACTTGATGACTGCATAAAACTTGAAAAAATAACATTCGGAGCAGTTGATTTGCCTTTTGCCGTCGGACGTGATGAAGTAATTGATGAAATTCAGCTTATCGGAGTCTGTACCGATATATGCGTGATTTCAAATGCAATGATTATTAAATCAGCGTTTCCGGAAGTGCCTGTAAAAGTCATTGCGGACTGCTGTGCAGGCGTCACGCCGGAAAGTCACCGTATAGCCCTTAATGCTATGCGTGCTTGTCAGATTATTATTGAGGAGTGAAAAATTATGATTTCAATAAAATATAAAAAGTTCTGCTATCCGGAAGTCCATACCTACCCTGACGGGACTTTCAGGGTGAATATACCTGAAATTCCCGTGACAGACAATCAACCCATTGATGTGGTATGGACTTACAGAAAAGAACAGGATTTAACGCTTCTGATTTATATAACCGGAAATCTTAGGGAAAATTATAAAAATCCCGTAAATCTCTATATGCCGTACGTCCCTAATGCCCGCATGGACAGAGTGAAAGAAAAAAATGAAGTCTTTACGCTGAAATATTTCTGTAAAGTTATAAACTTTCTTGAATTTGACAGCGTGAAAATTCTTGACGTTCATTCAACGGTAGGTTCGGCACTCCTTGACCGTTGTGAAAATCTTTCACCGCTGAAATATATAAATTCTGCAATAAAACTTTCCGGAATAAATCCGGAATCGGATTATATTTTCTTTCCGGACGAAAGCAGTTTTAAAAGATATTCCGGATATTTTAAGGATTTTAATAATATCGGTTTCGGCATAAAGCAACGTGACTGGAAAACCGGAAAAATTATCGGACTGGATATTTTCGGGGATTCTCCAGAAAATAGAAACGTCCTTATAATTGATGATATATGCTCCTATGGTGGTACGGCTTATTATTCGGCAAAAAAGCTGAAAATGTCAGGTTGTAAGGATATAAACCTTTATTTCACGCATTGTGAAAACTCAATATATCAGGGAGAACTATTAAAGGGAGATTTGATAAATCATATCTATACGACCGATTCCGTTTTTGACGGTGGTTCGTCCGGAAAAATAACCGTTTTTGACTGCATATGATTCGGTTTACAGCTGACTTAATGAAACAAAGTCTTGACAGTTTCGGTGAGGATTATAAATATCCGGTTTATGCGTCCATAGACTGCCGGAACAGTTTTTTCAGGAGCTATAATACAAAAGCCGGTTTTTTGGCTGTAACAGATACCGGAAAGCTTTTTGTTGATGAATACTATGCAATGGGAACGGAAAAGAAATATATATTTCATGTCAGTGTTCTGAAAAGTCTTAAAATCAGAAAATTTCCGTTATTTCCGATATACAGTATAAAATCTCTTTTCATGGCGGACGGGAAAAAATTCCGGCTTGATATGCTGATTTCCTTGAAAGTATACGGTCACGAATTTACAGAACAGGCAGAAAACGTTGTTAATTTTATTGAAACGCTTAAAAACTGGCATATAAATAATTCCGGAGGTGAATTATGATTAAATTTACAGCTGATTTCATGAAAATAAGTCTTGACGGTTTCGGCGGAAATTATAAATATCCGGTTTATGCGTCGGTATGTTGTCGGAGCGGTTTTTTCAGCAGATACCGTGCAAAAAGCGGTTTTGTGGCGGTGTCTGATAACGGAAAACTTTTTGTTTCCGAATATTCCGTATTAGGAACGGAAAGAAAATATATATTTTCCGTCAGTGACCTGAAAAGCCTTAAAATAAAGAAACTTCCGTTAATGCCGATTTACAACATAAAAGCAGTCTTTAAGATTGAACGGAAAAATATAAAACTTGATATGGCGGTATCGCTAAAAATAGCCGGCGGTGACTTTCCGGAGCAGGCAGAAAACGCCGTTAATCTGATTGGAACGCTTAATAACTGGATAAATTGATAAAGAGGTGATTTTTTTGTACGATTATATAAATCCTATGTTGCTGTGTGATTTTTATAAAACCGTCCATAGCGACATGATTAATCCGAAAATGACAAAATCCGTATCATATTACACACCACGTATGAGCAGGGTTAACCGCTGGGACAGTGTTGTTAATTTCGGTTTGCAGATGTTTATAAAAACTTATTTAATCGATTACTTTAATAAAAACTTTTTCGGACGTCCTGAAAATGAAGTAGTCGGTGAGTTTGAGCGTGTACTTGATGCATCACTGGGAAAAGGTATTTATAATTCCGAAAAAATCCGGAAATTGCACCGTCTGGGCTATCTTCCGGTGGAAATTACCGCATTGCCGGAGGGCGTGAAAGTTCCGGTACACGTGCCGATATTTTCGATAAGCAACACCCATGAAGATTTTTCATGGCTACCGCAAGCTCTTGAAAGTCTTATCAGTGCGGAAATATGGTATCCGCAGATTACGGCGACAGTCGGGGCGACGTACCGTGAAATAGTAAATAAATATTATAATCTGACTTGTGACGACAGCGTAAGCCGTTCAAAAGCCTTAGGGTCATTTGATTTCAGGGGTGATATGGGGCTTGACTCCGCATTAAAAGCCTCTGCCGGCTGGTGCTTGTCTTTTGAGAATACCGCTACAGTGCCGGCGATTCCGTATCTTGAAAAGATTTTCAATTGCGACTGCACAAAAGAACCGGTTGCATTCGGTACAGTAAGTACGGAACATTTTGTCATGTGTTCAAACTATGCCGTAGACGACGACGAGATAACTTTTTTAAGAAAATTATTGACTGAACTTTATCCGAATACGAGTTTTTCAGCGGTACTTGATTCTTACGACTACTGGAACGTTATTGATAACATACTTCCGCAACTACACGACGAAATTATGAATCATAACGGCTGTATGCTTATGCGTGGTGACTCCGGTGACTGTGTGGAAGTCGTTACGGAAACAGTCTTCAGATTATGGGAGCAGTTCGGCGGAACAGTCAACAGTAAGGGCTATAAAGTTCTTGACCCACACGTAAAAGCTATTTACGGCGACAGCATAACGGTACAGCGTTGTGAGGAAATTTACAGAATATTAATGCAAAATGGTTTTGCATGTTCAAATGTCGCATTAGGTGTAGGGTCATTTTCCATGCACTGCATTGAGGAAGACGGAATATTAAAGCCGTTTACCCGTGATACTTTCGGCTGTGCCATAAAGGCTTGCTATGCGGAAATCGACGGGAAAGAATATCCGGTTTTTAAAAATCCTAAAGACAGTGGTTTCAAGAAAAGCCAGAAAGGTTTATGTTACGTCTACCGTGGCGAAAACGGAAACTTACAGTATAAAGATAATTTCACGGCGAGTACTATTCCGGATGGCAATTTACTTGAACCGGTTTTCAGAGATGGTAAAATATTACGTGAATATACTTTAGACGAATTAAGACGGACTCTTGAAAAAGAATTGTCTTGACAAATTCCGGCAACTGTATTATAATTAGAAAAAACGGAGGTTATCACTATGGGAAATTTTAACGCCGAACAGGCAATAGAAAACATAACCACATGGATTAGAAAATATTTTGAGGAAAACGCCACTCCCACGACAAAAGCCGTAATAGGCATATCCGGTGGTAAGGATAGTTCGGTTGCGTCGGCACTTTGCGTGAGGGCTTTAGGCAAGGAAAGAGTTATAGGCGTACTTATGCCACAAGGTCAACAGGCTGATATAGAGTTCAGTAAACTTTTAGTCAGAACTCTTGACATTCAGCATTATATAATAAATATCGGTGAAACTGTAAATTCTTTCATGACCGAAATAAAAAAGCATATTGAACCATCAGGACAGGCAATTGTAAACACTCCGGCACGTATCAGAATGACAACGCTTTATGCAGTTGCGGCGACGGTCGGCGGACGTGTTGTGAATACCTGTAATCTTTCGGAAGACTGGGTAGGATATTCAACAAAATTCGGTGATGCCGCCGGTGACTTCTCACCGCTGTCTGATTTTACGGTTACGGAAATTCTTCAGATAGGCGACGCACTTGGTCTGCCATATGAACTTGTTCATAAAGTGCCAATCGATGGGCTTTGCGGAAAAACCGACGAGGAAAATTTAGGCTTTACTTATGCGGAACTTGATACCTATATAAGAGGTTTGACAGACCTTTCCGACAAGCCGGAACTAAAGGAAAAAATTGACCGTATGCACAGAAATAATCTTCATAAGTTACAGCTTATGCCGACTTTCAGACAGTAAAAAAATCAGCACAAATGCCCGAAAGTAGTTTTTTAACTGCTTTCGGGCTTATTTTAATTATTTGTTTATTCACATAAAATTTATATTGGATATATTTTCCGACATTGTTCAAATTCTGCACATTCTTCTTCTGAAATAAATATATCGGCTATTTTAGACAAGTCATTTTCTGAAAATTTTTCTGTTTCTATCAATTTAATAATTTTTTCTACATTATTTACAGAATTATCAGTTTCAAGCCATAATCCTAATTCAGTATTGGAAATATAATCATATCCATTATCTTTTATCTGATTATTTGTATATTCTTCAATGCGTTCAGGCAAAGTATAGCGAATATCCAAATCTGGATTTGTCATTTTCCTTGAATTCA
>JAMPEF010000058.1 GCA_023665275.1 Alistipes senegalensis
ATCTTTCCCATTTCATTTTACCATCTAAATCTAAAATATATATAAAAAATAAAAAATCCATAGAAGTAAAGTCATGGATTTTTTATTTATCTGCTTATGAAAATTTTGTTAAAACTACAGGAATTTCCGTTATATCATTTACGATAATATCAGCTCCGGAAAGTTCCTCCGGTGTGCCGTAGCCATAGCCACACCCGATTGAATGAAGATTATTTTTAACAGCCGTTTCAATATCATGAAAACGGTCACCGATAACTATAAAATCTCCGTCGTGACAAGGCTTTATTTTCCGGAAAATTTCATACTTCGGAATAAATCCGAAATCTTCACAGCAGTAAAAATAACTGAAAAATCTTTCCAGACAAAAAACACGTTTATGACGCTCCATATAATGCACACGGCAGTTACTCAGGAAAATAAGATTATATCCGTTATTTTTCAGCGTTTCAAGGACGTTTTCGGCATTTTCAAATAATGCACCCTCACCGTTTTCAACTCTTTGTGCCATATCCTCACCAAGCATAACACGGGCTTTTTCACGGATTGCGGGGGAGAGTTCCGGTTGAAACTGCTCCCACATATCCGTTGAATTGAATCCTAACCAATAACTGATTTGTCTGTCTGAATAATCGCATTTTTTAATATAGCCGTTTTCATAAAGCCACTTACACGTATTCCGGAATGCTGGTGCATATGTCTTCATGCTGTTGTGTATAGTACCATCATAATCAAAAACAAGATTAGTCATTGTTATCAATCTCTCTTATCAGATTAATCATTTCAATAGCACCCTCGGCACATTCACTGCCCTTATTGCCAGCCTTAGAGCCTGCTCTTTCAATTGCCTGCTCGATGTTTTCCGTCGTGATGACTCCGAACATAACCGGAATATTACTATTAAGCGATACCTGTGCTATACCTTTGGCGGTTTCGTTGCAGACAAGGTCATAATGTGAGGTGCTACCTCTGATTATCGCACCAAGACATATTACGGCGTCGTATTTGCCGGAATCCGTCATTTTTTTTGCGATAAGCGGTATTTCAAACGCACCAGGTACCCATGCAGTATCAATGTTGCTTTCGTCTACGCCGTGTCTCTTAAGAGTATCTACAGCACCACCAAGAAGTTTAGATGTTATAAATTCATTGAATCTTGCCACTACAATTCCTATTCTTGTACTTTCTGCGACTAATTTTCCTTCATAGATTTTCATAATTATATCCTCCTTAATAATTCAGTATATGCCCCATTTTGTCTTTTTTTGTTTTCAGATAAAATAAATCATAGTCGGTAGCCTGTACCTGTATCGGTACACGTTCTTTTATTTCAAGTCCGAAACCGTTCAGTCCGTAAACCTTATCGGGGTTGTTTGTCAGAAGCCGTAAAGTCTTACAGCCTAATTCACGTAAAATCTGTGCGCCGATATAATATTCACGCATATCTGCCGGAAATCCAAGCGCTATATTTGCCTCCAGTGTGTCCATACCCTTATCCTGAAGTTCATACGCACGGAGCTTGTTTATAAGACCTATGCCACGTCCCTCCTGTCGCATATACAACAATATGCCACGTCCTTCTTTTTCAATCTGTGTCATGGCAGATGCAAACTGTTGACCGCAATCGCATTTAAGAGAGCCGAAAGCGTCACCGGTAAGGCACTCCGAATGTACACGACATAAAACGTCCTGACCGTCGCCGATATCACCTTTTACAAGTGCTACGTGATGTTCTCCGTTGAGTTTGTTTATAAATCCTATCGCACGGAAGTTACCGTATCGGGTCGGTAGTTTCGTATCTGCAACACATTCAACAAGTTTATCGTTGCATTTTCTGTACTCCTTTATAGCCTGAATGGTTATGAACTTAAAACCCCATTCCTTAGCTTTTTCCTGAACTTCTCCGGAACGCATCATAGTACCGTCATCACGCATGACCTCGCAACACAAACCACATTCTTTAAGTCCGGCAATTTTCATTAAGTCAACAGTTGCTTCCGTGTGACCATCACGCTCTAAAACGCCGTTATCTTTTGCGGTCAGCGGAAACATATGCCCCGGACGTCTGAAATCATCAGGCTTTGCATTATCGTCAACAACCATACGGGCAGTATAGCCACGCTCTTCAGCGGATATGCCTGTGGTAGTGTTTACGTGGTCAATGCTTACCGTGAACGCCGTACAGTGATTATCTGTATTTTCATTGACCATCTGTGGAAGATATAATTTCCGGCAGAGTTCACGACCCATAGGCATACAGATAAGCCCTTTTGCGTGTGTAGCCATGAAATTGACGTTTTCTGTAGTTGCAAACTCAGCCGCACAAATCATATCAGCTTCATTTTCCCTGTTTTCGTCGTCAGTTACAAGGATAATTTCACCATTCCGGAGAGCCTGTACAGCCTCCTCAACAGTGTTGTATTCAAACATTTAACAAACCTCCTTAATATTCTGTAAAATCGTGATTCATTCTGTAAAGTTCAGTCAAGTCTATGTCAGCAGTAATATTGTCAGGGCTTATTTTTCCTATGAAAACTCCCAGTGCGTAAATACTGCATATACGCATATATCTGAAATTTTCCGGAAAAATCAGTTTACGTTGCTGTAAATCACTGAAAAAATTCCGGACATAATTTTTATCAGGAGTTTCAGGGAAATACCATTCATTCCATGTACGGTTATAATTAGTCCATTCAGAAACAGGCTTTTCAAGGAATTTTTCAGCCGCCTTTATAACGTCCTCAAAATTTTCATAACCAAAATAAAAAGTAGTTTCGCCCTCGTTTAGTTCAATTTCACCGGCTGTGCAGAAGTCAATCTGTATTTTGTTTTCACGAATGAAAGTACGTCGGCAAAGTCCGTTATACATATACTCCCGTGAAACTTCCACATACCCATAACCTACGTGGATATATCTTTTTATTTCGTCAATGTCCATCATATGAAACCATTCTCCTTAAGAAAATTCATTGAAATATTGCTTTTGTTTTTTTCAGGACGGGTAAATTTTTCGATATATTTTCCGATTATATCGTTTTCAAGATTGACAATATCTCCGGATTTTTTATAAGAAAGAATAGTATTTCCGGCAGTATGCGGAATTATAGAAACACTGAAATTACTTTCCGTTACTTTAGCTACCGTAAGGCTTATGCCGTCAATGGCTATCGAACCTTTTTCAACGATATAACGCATTATTTCCGGTTTTGTCGTGACAGTATACCATATAGCTATGCCGTCGTTTTTTATATCTGAAATAATTCCCGTACCGTCGATATGTCCGGAAACTATATGTCCTCCGAAACGTCCGCCGGCGGACATGGCACGTTCAAGATTGACCGGACTTCCGTTTTTAAGGCTTCCCAGTGATGAACGCTTTAAAGTTTCGTTCATGACGTCCGCACGGAAAATATTATTATTAAATTCCGTCACCGTCAGGCACAAGCCGTTAACCGCTATACTGTCGCCGGTGTGCATATCTGAAAAAATTTTTTCTGCCTGAATTTTTATAAAAGAATTGTCACCGCTATGCCGGATTTCCTTAACCGTTCCAATTTCCTCAATGATTCCGGTAAACATTTACTTCACCCAGCCTTCTATCAGAAAATCATCGCCGATACGCTTTATAGCAGTACGTTCAATCCGGAAAGCGTTGGCTGGAGTATCGACACCCAGTCCGGAAACTGCTGTCTGTGCGGTTTTTCCGCCGAAAATTTTCGGTGCTATGTAAGCCTGAATCTTATTGACGATACCCGCTTTAAGTGCAGAATAATTCAGCTCTCCGCCACCCTCTAAAAGTATACTGTCGATTTTTTCAGCACCTATTTTATTTATAAGGTCATTTAAATCTATATGATTTCCGGATTTCTTAACCATCATAACACGACAGCCGGAATTTTCATACTGGCTTATTTTTTCCATATCATCGCAGCAGGTGGCAATAATGGTAGGGATTTCTTTTGCAGTACGGACTATATTACATTCCGGAGGCATACGCAAATTTGTATCACATACGATACGTACCGGATTGCGTCCGTTTTCAAGACGGCAATTTAACATAGGATTATCAGCAATAACCGTACCCACGCCCACCATTATGGCGGAATGTCTCAGTCTTTCATACTGGACGTACTGCCGTGCCGGTTCTTCAGTTATCCACTTTGAAAGCCCTGTATGGCAAGCTATTTTGCCGTCCATAGTCATGGCGTACTTCATGGTGACAAACGGTTTTCCGGTAGTGATATAATGGAAAAATATTTCATTCAGACGGTCACACTGTTCTTTCAAAACACCCTCAGTGACTTCTATTCCGTGTTCCCTCAGAATCCGGACACCTTTTCCGGCGACTTTCGGGTTAGGGTCTGACGAACCTATAAAAACTCTCCTGATTTTCTTTTCAATGATAATATCGGTACACGGGGGAGTTTTTCCGTGATGACAACACGGTTCAAGTGTAACATACATATCCGCACCGGAACAGTCTTCCGTACAGTCTGCAAATGCGTTGCGTTCGGCATGGAGTTCACCGTATTTTCTATGCCAGCCACTGCCGATAATTTTTCCGTCACGGACAATTACAGCCCCTACCATTGGGTTCGGGCTGACATAGCCCATACCTTTTTCAGCGAGTTCAAGGGCAATTCTCATATATTCTTCGTTCATAAGCACCTCCGATAAAAAAATCCCCGAAAGCATACGTTTCGGGGCATAGATACAATGCAAAAACATCTTTTCGTGTCCGGACTATAACCGTCGTGGGTCACCCCTGCAAATGCGGGGAAAATTGCAGAGTCCATGCCCTGAAGACGTTTTCATTATATCACATTAATTTAAGTTTGTCAATAGTTTTTTTGCAGTCAGACGTTCGGATTTTTTCCGCATTCCTCGCCTGAATATTGGATAGTATCAATTGGTTCAGGAATTAAACCTAAATGATTTTCTTCAATAACTTTCTGTCTGATAAGAACCATATCGAATATATCAACACTTCCGTCATTATTCATATCGGCAATGGTATACTGTACACTTGTAAGATTTGTTTTTCCAAGAATATACTTTTCAAATACAACAGCGTCGGCAATGCTTATTTTGTAGTCCATATTCAAATCTCCGGCTTCGGGCAGAAAACAGCCAATTGAACATCTATCAGTAAACCGTCCGTTTTCAATGGTAAGTATAGTTGATGACATCGGGCTTACAATATATGAATAAACTTCCGCAAAACCGTCGGCGGTGGGTTCGATAAGCGTATATGGTACCATATCACAGGTAGCAATTTCTAAATTGCCGTCAATCCAGCTTCCGCCATAAAGAGTTTTAGTTATTTCAGCGTTGCCGGAAACGCTTACAGGCATATCCATCTCTTCATTTGCGTAATATCCGATGTCAACGCAGAAAAGCGACTTGTCTTTTTCGTCGTTCCAACCATAGTCATAATACGTGAAAAATGCACCTGTTTCATTAAGCAGACGGCTTGATGCCAAAGCATAATAACTTGAATGGTCTAAAATATCTGCTGTGTTCATTTCCATATAGTCATAACATACTGCTGACGGTTTTGTTTTTATTTCTTTGACAGTATTTTCATTGTAATAAGTTGTTTCGCCTAAAAATTCAACTTCCGCACCAGTCTTTGAATAATATGTTACTTCAAAATTCTGTATATGTGGATAGAAATAATGACAATGTGTCTTGATAGGGTCATTAATGTAAATTGTCTCACCTGTTTCATAATCAATAGCAGTACTAAATGAATAATCTATAATGCTTTCTTCAAGCCATACACGTGAAACAATAAATTTTCCGTTTTCTTCCGGTTTAAATCCCATTGAGTCGTTGTTTCTTTCGGTTGTAAATTTCGTGTTTGTACTACTTATTATATAGTCATAACTCTTGTCGCCATCAAAAATTACTGTATCGCCTGAATCTGATACACTATAGGGGAGTGCTTCCGGTGGTAGTGGTTCAAGGGGGGCAAGTGCGGTATCTTCTGCATTTGAAATGACAGGCATTGCACTCAAGGCAACTGTCATTGACATTAAAGCTGATAAAAATTTTTTCATAAACTTAACTCCTTTCATTTTATAGTGTTGTAAGATTCGGGGATTAATCCTGAATAATTATCCTTAATAATTTCCTGCCTGATAAGCACCATATCGAATATATCAACACTTCCGTCATAATTCATGTCAGCACATTCAGCTTGTATACTTGTAAGTTTGGTCTGACCTAAAATATACTTCTGGAATATAACAGCGTCAGAAATATTTATATATCCGTCCATATTCAAATCACACTTATCGGGCATAACACAGCCGATTGTCGAGTAAGTCGGTAAAAACTTACCGTTGGCAACGTTAAGTATGATTGAAGACATAGGAAAAATATCAGGAGAGTATATTTCAACAAAACCATCGCTTGTGGGTTCGATAGTAGTATAGCGGACTTCATCATCAGTTCCTATCATAAGATTACCATCAATATAGCTTCCGCTATGGAAAGTGTTTGTTATTTCGGCATTTCCCGAAACATCTATATATGAACCTTCTATATCATCTGCACTGTACGGAGTTTTCAGACAGAAAACAGATTTATCTTTTTTAGTGTACTCATAGCCGTAATCAAAGTATGTAAAGAACGTATTACTGTCAGCTGTACATGATGCTAAAGCATAGTAATCACCGCTGTTGCAGATTTTGTCGGTGTCGTAATCCTCGAAGTAGTCAAAATTTACCGCTATTTCGCCGGATTTTATTTTATCAATATTTGTTTCGTTTCTGTAAGACCTTCTGCCGATATATTCAACCTGCGTACCGGTATTTATATTATACGATACTGCATAATTCTCAATAACAGGATAGAAATAATGACAGTGTGATTCAATAAAAGTCACATCTTCCGCTATGTCATAGTCCACATCATAGTCTATAATTTCTTCTGAGATATAAACTCTTGAAATCAGAAAAGAAGTGCTGTTATAGGACGGTTTGAATGTAAAAGTATTGTCCTTTCTTTCGGAAGTGAATTTTGAAAGGCTACTCACTATAAAGTCGTAATCTTTGCTACCCTTAAAAATAACGGTGTCGCCGTCGACGGTATATGGCTGGACATACGGCGGAATTGCTTCAGATGAGTTGTATTCTGCATTTGAAATGACAGGCATTGCACTCAAGGCAATTGTCATTGACATTAAAGCTGATAAAAATTTTTTCATAAATTTATCTCCTTTCATTTTATGGTGTCGATTGGTTCATAGATAACCGGTTCAGAGCCGGCCATTTCCTGTCTGAAAAGAACCATATCAAATATATCAACAATTCCGTCAAAATTCATATCAGCACAGGCATATTGTGTTGCAGTAAAGTTAGTTTTTCCAAATATATACTTCTGCAAAAGAACAGCATCGGCAATATTTACTTTATAGTCAAAATTCATGTCACCTGACATAAGGTCATCACCGATTGTTGTAATATCGGGAATAAACTTTCCGTCTTTTACAGTAAGCATCATTATCACAGGGGGAAGAAGTACATCAAGTGGACTATTATAATTCGGGTCATAATATACTTCTGCAAGACCGTCGCCGGTGGGTTCGATAAGCGTATAGGCAACTATATCACAGGTACCTTCCATAAGATTTCCATCAATATAGCTTCCGCCGTAAAAAGTGTCTGTTTTTTCGGCATTGCCGGAAACGCTTATAGCCTTATAATCTCCGCTTTCGTAAAAATCTTCATAATATCCGCTCTCTATGCAGAAAACAGATTTATCTTTTTTGGTTTCGGATTCATAGCCGTAATCAAAATATATAAACGGTGCCGGTGAAACACGTGTAGCAAGAGCGTAATAACTTCCGTCATTGAAAATATCATCTGTTTCCATTTCGATAAAGTCCTGACATATGCCATTGTTACCTGAAGCTATATCTGAAACGGTTTGGGTGTTTATATAATATCTTTCGCCTAAAAATTCAATTTTAGTACCCGTTTCGGAATTATATGTTATTTCATAGTTCTGTATATGCGGATAGAAATAATGGCAATGTCCATCTATATAACCGGCGTCTGCTTTAATATCTGGCATAAGGTCATACCAAACTCTAATAGGATAATCTATAATCTGTTCTTCAAGCCATACCTTTGAAACAATAAATTTTCCGTCCTGCTCCGGTGTAAATTCCATTGTGTTATCGGTTCTTTCAGTAGTAAACTTTGAATCCGGTGCAACGACTGTCACAAAATCGTAACTCTTGTCACCCTCAAAAACTGCGGTTTTTCCGTCGACGTAGCATGGGAGCGCTTCGGAAAGAAATGGCTCTTTAATATCGGGATTTTCGGTTTCTGCATTTGAAATGACAGGCATTGCACTTAAAGCAACTGTCATTGACATTAAAGCGGATAAAATTTTTTTCATAAATAAAACCTCCTTATTGATTAAAAAAACTCTGTATCTCACCGGAAGTGATAGAGTTATGATTATTATAATTTATAAAATCATCACCGGAGCAGGTAAACTTACTTATATTGTTAAGTCCGGTCAGGTAGTAACTGCCGTCCGGAAAATCTCCGTAACTTTTTTTCAGGAAACACATATATACGTCGCCTTCCTGTGAGAAGTTGTTGTTTCCGGCATAGTCAAGGACAGTGACATTATTTTCTGTAGTATTACCAATCTCAATGTCTGAAGAGCATTCATTTGCCGGAATATATCCGCCCTTACAGTATATTGAAATTCTTGAATTTACCGGAATATCACCATATATAACGTCCTTTATAACAGCGTTTTCCTGTGTATAGGGCTTGCCATCAAATCCCGTGTAAATGATTTCGTCAACCTCAACAACAACGATTAAATCTGAATTTTCAGCCATTTCCCGAAATATTTCATTAACAGAGCTGGGGGCAGACGGTATGACATTATTTGATACACTGTCTGTGATGTATATTTCACCGTCCGGATAGTATCGCACCGGCGGAACTACTGTAAAATCCCATTGCGGTTCGGCACAGGCTCCGGTTGTATCCTCTGTTGTTGTTGTTGCCATCGGATGTATATTAAAATCCAGTGAAGTTGTTGTCTGCGGAACGGACGACGGAACACCACTATTCATATATGTTTTAGTAGTTACTGCAACATTTAATTCACCTTCTCTGCTTGTTGTTTTAGTAATGTCTGGTACATTTGGTTCTTCGTCTGTACTTGTTGTAGTGATTTCATGAAATATTTTCGTTGTAGTGGTTGTGATTTTTACAGTAGTTTTAGTAGTGATTCGTGGTGCGGTAGTTACGGTTGTAATTTTTGTTGTAGTCGTTTCCAGAAATTCCGTCTCCGGTGCGGAAGTTATTTCAGTAGTATAGATTTCAGTTGTCGGTTTATGTGAAATATTATTATTTTCTTTTATTGTGGTGGTTGTTGTTTCTGTCTGAGCTGTTTCAGTTTTTATAGTTGTCTGTACTGAAACAGTATTTTTTGTCGGTTCAGTTCCGGAAACAGTGCTTATTCCGGACGTTCTGACAGTGGAAACGGAAGAATTTACAGTTGTATTTTTTTCTGTTGAAAATACCACTGTGGTCTGAACGGTGGGTTTTTCGGTATTTTCCGTATGGTGCGGAAGGGAAGTGCTTTCGCTGTAAACGGGAGTATCTATATTTTCGGGCTGTTGAAAGTGAGGGAGATTCTTTACGCCGCCCCATATTCCCATGATTACTACCGCTGTGACTGCCGTTGAAATATATAACGGAATATTAAATGAAAAACTTTTTTTTTGTTTTGTTTCAAGACTGCTGAAAAATTCTTCTTTTCTTTTCGGTTCGGGAATATTAAAGGCGTTTTTTAAAGTCTTTTTTGACTTTTTATTCACTTAAAATCCTCCCTTTCAAACTCACTCCGCAGAAATTCAAGTATTTTCTTTATCCGGCGGTTAAGTGCAAATCTTGATATATTATACAGCCTGCTTATTACGCCGACAGGTTCTTCATTCACATATCGTAGCAGGATAATTTCCCTGTCCTCTTCGGACAGCTTTTCAAGTGCCGTACTGAGTGCGACACTGTTAAGTATAATTTCTTCATTACAGGAACTGTCCGGAAGTTCTTCCGGAAGTTCCTCGGTACTTTTTTTGCGGTATTCGTCTATACATAGATTTCCCGCTATAGTATAGAGATACTGCAAATCTTTATTTTGGTTGTGATACTGCGGTTTTTCAAGAAAACGAAGGAAAGTTTCCTGTGTCAAGTCTTCCGCTTTTTCACGGTTCTGAACACGAATATAGCAGTATCTGTATATCTTGTCATATTGACTGCGCAAATCGATTGACACATATAAACCTCCCTTCATAATGCATGACGTTTCAACAGGTTATTATGTGCGGCTTGAATTGTAAATATTTTGTGAATATTATAACATAAATTTTAAAATCTGTAAAATTATGATGGCTTTTTCTTGACAGAAACGCTTTTTTATGTTATAATAAATAACAGGTGATATATATGATTTACATTACAGGAGATACTCACGGCAAATACAATGATTTGATTAACAGATTACGCAATTATCCGGTGACCGAAAACGATACCGTCATTATATGCGGAGATTTCGGCTTTATATGGAACAGTACACGGCACAGATACCGGCTTGAAAAACTTTCCGGCTTGCCTTTTACAATAGCGTTTGTGGACGGCAACCATGAAGACTTTAATTTACTTAATGAATATCCCATTGAGGAATGGCACGGCGGAAAAGTCCATAAATTGGCATCAAATATAGTACACCTTATGCGTGGACAGCTTTTCACGATATATGGGAAAACTTTCTTTACAATGGGCGGTGCTTACTCAATCGACAAGGCATTACGTAAGGAAGGTGTAAACTGGTGGTCTGAGGAACTCCCGAACAACGACGACTACAGAACTGCCGGTGAAACTCTTGAAAAGTGCGGTTACAAGGTGGACTATGTTATTACACATACCATACCGGAATCCGTTATATATTATATAGGTCATGTTCCGGACAGTCATGATGCGGAGCTTACCGGCTACTTTGAATGGCTTTACAGAAAACTTGAATTTAAAAGATGGTTTGCGGGGCATTTCCATAAAAACCGGCTTGTGCGTGATAACGTTCAGATATTATATGACGACGTGGAGGTAATAAAATGATACATAAATAACAGAAATCCGGAACAATTCTGACCTGCTCCGGACTTTTTTTATATTATGTAATAACCGAACTTTTCATGGAAAATCTCTTCCATAGCTTCATAACTGAGTGGTACATTAGGTTGCTGAAAACATATGTACTGTTCCGAACCATCACTATATGTTATGCAGATACCTTTCATAGTACTATCATTCATGCTTACATTTTTCAAATATAGTTATCCTATTTTAAAATAGAATATTAAGGATACCGAAGAACATAATG
>JAMPEF010000059.1 GCA_023665275.1 Alistipes senegalensis
TGATGATTGATACTTTTGTAAAGTGTTTTTTTCATTATTATCCAAAAGATGCTGAAAAATATGGTAGAACAGGTATTAGATATAGACTTTCTGCTTTATCAAGGAAAGAATTATCATCCTTTAATTCAGATAGTGTAATGATTATTTTTGACACTAAAGCGTTCTATACTCAGTTTGAAACAGCTTGTCAGCAGCAGAATATTGAGTATAATTACTGTGATGTTGCATATTTGAGTGAAGATGAACGCAATAAAGAATCAATGAAGCTGATAAATTTTAATTTGAATACGCTAAATCCTGCATTCGTTAAGGAAAAGAGCTTTTCATATCAGCAAGAATTTAGACTTTATATAAAAAATCAATTAGATAATGTAACTGAGCATATCACAGAAAATGGTACCCCATATTTTTTCATTCCAAAAGAAACTGCTAAACAAAGTGTGACGATTAATATTGGTAACATCTCGGAATATTCTGCTATAGTTTCATTTGACGAATTTGTAAACAGTAACTTTTTATTTGATAGTAAAAATAAGGTATATGCTTTTGAAAGGTTATCTTAATAAGAATGAAAAATGAAAAAATAATTATAGAGCGATTTAATATTGACAATTATGCTGAATATAAGCAAAATTTGAGTTCAGTGTGTGTGCCATCTGAGTTTTATACTCTTAGTAGACAAACTTTTGATTTGGCTAAAAAGAATGTATTTCTGATGTTCAGAAAGTATGAATCTAGAATTTTGTTTTTCAAAAAACAAAAAACTAATTTAATAGGATATTGCATAGTGGAAGATATTCGATATTTGCCTGAAGATTGTCAAGATTATCTTGAAGCAGGTTATCAAATCCCATTATCTGTATTAAAAGAATATCCAACAGTAATATCAGACTGTATGATTGCAAAAAAGTACAGACGGAAAGGTTATGGAAGAAGACTTGCTGAATATGTAATCAATATTGTATATCCGAATAGTAAAATTTCATTAAAAGCTGACGGTGACGGTTTATATTTCTGGGATAAGTTAGGAGTTGAATCAGTAAAAGACAATGATTCTGTAAAAATTCTGAAAGGTGAAAATAGAAATGCGTGAAATGAAAGACAGCGGTATTGAGTGGATTGGTGAAATACCGAAAGAATGGGAAATAATCAGAATGAAAAATATGATTATTTCAAGGGATGGCGGAGCTTGGGGAGAAGAAAAATCAAATGATGAGAATGATGTTATTTGTTTAAGAATAGCAGATTTTGATTATCAATGTTTGAGATTTAAAGACACAAACGAACTAACAATTCGAAATTATAAACCTGAAGTAAAAAACAAGTTACTCTTATTAAAAGATGATATTCTTATTGAAAAATCTGGTGGTGGAGAGAAAACTCCTGTTGGAAGAGCAGTTATATTTGATAAAAAATATGAGGCACTATTTGCAAACTTTATGGAACGATTAAGAACAAGAAATAATGTTAATCCAAAATATTTTCTTTATATCTTAACTGCTTTTTATCAAAATAGGCATATGCTTAATTATATTAAGCAAACAACAGGCATTCAAAATCTTGATATAAGTTCGCTTTTGTCTATTGAACGTTCACCTTTTTCTTCTATCTCCGAACAACAAAAAATCTCCGCCTACCTTGACGAAAAATGCACCAAAATAGACACCATAATAGAAAAACAGCAGAAAATCATTGAAAAGCTGAAAGCCTACAAACTGTCATTGATTACAGAAACGGTCACAAAAGGTCTGAATCCTGATGTGAAGATGAAAGACAGCGGGGTTGAGTGGATTGGGAAGATTCCTGAGAATTGGAATATGATTCGTATAAAATGGCTGTTAGATGAACGAAAAGAGCGTTCTGAAAAAGGTATAGAAGAACCCCTTTCAATGAGTCAGAAATATGGACTTATTCCCACAAAAGAAATGGATATGATACCAAATGTAGCTTCTACATATGTGGGTGCAAAAATCGTTTATTCTAACGATTTAGTATTTAATAAGTTAAAAGCACATTTAGGAGTATTTTCTGTATCAAGATACTATGGTTTAGTCAGTCCAGATTATGCGGTTTATTATTCGACGGGAAAAGCGGAATTAAAATACTTGGAATACCTATTTAAAACTCCACAATGTATTTTGGAATTTAGAAAAAAATCTTCAGGTGTAGCAGATGGCTTAACACGTCTATATACAAGTGGGTTATTTTCAATATACTGTCCTTTTCCATTAAAGTCAGAACAACAAGCAATAGCCAATTATCTCGACAAAAAATGCACTGCAATAGATTCAGCAATTGCGAAAAAACAAGCACTCATTGAAAAACTTACAGAATATAAAAAATCCCTCATTTATGAGGTTGTTACAGGAAAGAAAGAGGTATAAAATATATGTATATTAATAATATGTTTAATTATGATTACATTCAACAGCAGGCTCAGAAACATCACAATGAGCAGGTCCATAATGTTGCTGATGCAGTAAACAAACTGAAAGATTTTCTGGACAGTACGGATAAAATTGAACCGCAGTATCAGAATATAGCGTCCACTGAATTTTGTGCGGTTATGTTTGATTATATGCAGAGACATCAAAATAAGGGAATTTAATTATGTCTGATTTTGACTACAAAGAAAAACGCTTTGAGCAGGACATAGAAGAATATCTCACCACAAAAGGCGGTTATGAAAAGGGAAACCCGAAATCTTTTGATAGAAAGCTTGCTCTTGATGTGAATACCTTTATTTCATTTATCAAAACAAGCCAGCCAAAAGCATGGGAGCGTTTTGAAAAGATTTATGGTGCAGACAGCGAAAGGCAGATTATTGACCGTTTTTGTCGTGAAGTCAAAATGGTGGGGCTTCTGAAAGTGTTTCGTCAGGGCTTTACCGACAGGGGAATCAAGTTCCGTGCGGTTTTCTTCAAGCCTGAAACGACTATCAATCCCACTACGATGGCACAGTACAACGCAAATATTCTTCACTGCACAAGACAACTGCATTATTCACTTCAAAATGAAAATAGCATTGATATTGTACTTTTTATAAATGGTATTCCTGTTGTATCAATGGAGCTGAAATGCCAGTTTACTGGGCAGAATGCGGACAATGCAATTAAGCAGTACAAATTTGACCGTGCAACAAAGGACGCTTTATTTGAATTTAAGAACCGTATTCTTGTGCATTTTGCAGTTGACCTATCTAACGTTTATATGACTACAAAATTAGAGGGTGCAAATACATACTTCCTGCCGTTCAATCAAGGTTCAAACGGTGCTGGAAACGTCGGTGGCAAAGGTAATCCCGTGAACTCTGACGGCTATGATACGGCATATCTTTGGGAGCAGGTGCTCTGCAAAGACCGTTTGCTTGAAATTTTGCATAAGTATTTACACTTGCAGATTGAGCGAGACGAAAAGGAAAATGTGAAATCAGAGCGAATGATTTTTCCTCGATATCATCAGCTTGACGTTGTGACAAAATTACTTGCAGATGTAAAGAAAAACGGTTCAGGCAGGAATTATCTGATTCAGCATAGTGCTGGTTCTGGAAAGTCCAATTCCATTGCATGGCTTGCACATCGCCTTTCAGGACTTCACAATAACAAGGACGAAAAGGTTTTTCAGTCTGTTATTATTGTTACGGATAGACGTGTGCTTGACAGTCAATTGCAGAATACAGTTTATCAATTTGACCACGTTGAGGGCGTTGTACAGAAAATCGACAAGAATGCACAGCAGTTGAAAGAGGCTATTGAGGCAGGAACAGGCATTATCATTACAACTTTGCAGAAGTTTCCCGTTATCTATAAAGAGGTAAATTCGGGAAATAAACGTTTTGCAATTATTGTTGATGAGGCTCATTCTTCCCAGACAGGCGATGCAGCAAAAAAGCTGAAACGTGCCTTAGCTGATACGGAAAAAGCTCTGGAAGAAATGGCAGAGCTTGAATATGAGGACGAAAGTAAGCGTAAGGACAATGATGAAAAACTCCTTGATGAACTGGCGGCACAGGGCATTCACGATAACTTGTCCTTCTTTGCCTTTACTGCCACGCCAAAGGACAAGACCTTGCAAATGTTCGGGGCTCGTGACGAGAACGGAAAATATCATCCATTCCACATTTATTCTATGTGTCAGGCGATTGAAGAGCAATTCATTCTTGATGTACTGCAAAATTATATGACGTATAAAATGTACTATAAGATTTCAAAAACTATCCCTGATAATCCTGAGCTTGATACAACAGCAGGTATAAAGGCAATACGAAATTATGAAACCTTGCATCCACACAATATATCGCAGAAAACGGCAATAATGCTTGAACACTTCCGAAATATAACAAGATATAAAATCGGCGGCAAGGCAAAAGCCATGATTGTGACACCGTCCAGACTTCATGCCGTACGTTATGTACTTGAATTCAAGAAACAGATTGCGGAAAAAGGATATACTGACCTTGATGTACTTGTAGCATTTTCAGGTGAAATTGAGGATAAAGGAGAAACTTATACAGAAGAAAAAATCAATAAAACCAAAGATGGAAAAACAATAAAAGAAAATGCTCTGCCTGCGACCTTTCATACAGATGATTTTGGAATGCTGATTGTTGCAGAAAAATATCAAACGGGTTTTGACGAACCACTCTTACATACAATGTTTGTGGATAAGAAGCTGTCAGGAGTGAAAGCAGTTCAGACGCTATCTCGCCTTAATCGTACCTGCCGAGGGAAACAAGATACTTTTGTACTTGATTTTGTCAACAGTGCGGAGGATATACAAAAAGCCTTTGAGCCATATTATGAAGAAACTGTTTTGGAAAGAGAAACCGACCCAAATGTTCTTTATGATTTGAAAAACACACTTGATGAGTACAGAGTATATCAACAGATTGAAATTAACAGCTTTGCTGATGTGTGGTATTCTGCCGAAAACCAAGAATATGCTGATTTAGGTAAGCTTAAATCCAAAATACAGCCTGCTCTTGACAGATTTGATGCACTCGAACCAGAAAAAAAGGATATGTTTAAATCCACTCTTTCAAGATTTAACCGTGTATATTCTTTCATTACTCAGGTTTGCCGTTTGTTTGATAAGGACATTCATAAATTCAGCATTTATGCGAAGTTTCTCAGTATAATGCTCCCAAAGGGTGGTTCTGAGAAGGTTTATATTGATGATAAGGTTTTGCTTGAGTATTATAAACTTGAAAAAGATTTTGATGGAAGTATTCAACTTGAACCTACCAGTGAAGGTTTTACTCCAATCACAGGAGAAGCAGGCAGACGTGAGAAGCAAAAAGACCCTCTTACGATTATTATTGATAAAATAAATGAAAAATATGGTACATCTTTTACTGAGATGGATAAAGTGTTGCTTCAGATTGAGAATGACTATGCAGTTCAGGATAAGTGGAAAAGCTATGCTCAGAATAACGATTTCAAAACATTTATGCTTCTGTTTGCAAAGGATTTTCCTGAAATGGCTGCGGCACGTTACGAGCAGAATGAAGATTTCTTTGTAAAAATGTTTTCAGACCCAGTAATGATGCAACAGGTTATGGAATCTATCGGTAATGTGGTTTATGAAAGGTTGAAGAAATAGCTATCTCACAATATTAAGGAGGTTATGTCATGGAAAATATACAGATTACGTCAGAAGGCATACAGAAAAATTTGCGTAAAGTAAAACCATATGATGCAATTTGCGAGTATATATGGAACGGCTTTGATGCAGGAGCTTCTGTTATTGACATTGAGTGCAGGGAAAATCAACTGGGTGCAATCAACTTTCTTAGCATTAAAGATAATGGCAGCGGTATAAATTTTAGTGAATTACCTCAGAAATTTAAGCCGTTCAACAATTCTGCAAAGTATCAAAGCCGAGAAAATAATTTACATCATTCTATTCCACATGGAAAGAATGGTGTAGGAAGATTAACCTTTTTTAGTTTTGCAGTCAATGCTGAATGGAACACAGTGTATATTGATGATTCAGGAAAAAATAAGACATACTCTATTTATATGAACAGTATTTCTCTGCATGAGTACAATCCTAATGATGAAAAAGAACCGACTAATACATCAGAAGCTACTGGAACGATAGTGTCTTTCACCAATGTTTTCGGCATTGATAAGGAAGATTTGATTCAATCGATAAGGGATAAATTTTTCTGGTTTATATGCTTATATTCATATAAGAAATATGAAATAAGATTGAATGGTGAGTTGATAGATTTTTCTTCAAAAAAGAAAATAGAATATCCTATTGATGTTTCTGGACATGATGATATAAAACATAAATTTGAAATAACTGCTATTCTATGGAATAGCAGTTTGGGATTGGAATATTCAAAATATTATTTTGTAAATTCCAATGGTGAGGAAGTTTATAAAGAAAATACAACACTTAACAAAAAGTCTGATGAGTTTTGGCACAGTGTTATTATTAAGAGTGATTATTTCAATAACTTTGATTTTCAATCATGTGATAACGGTCAAATGACATTCGCAGCAGGAAAGAGTGATTCAGAATACAAAACACTAATAGGAATTATCAATTCGTCCTTGGTACAAAAAAGACGTGAATATTTGGAAATAGCATCAAAAGCATATATTGAAAAATTAATTGACGAAGAAGCTTATCCTTATTTTAATAAGTCTGATTTTTTAGATATTTATTGAAAGGAACAACTTGATAATATTGTATCATCACTTTATCAGGCAGAACCTAAAATATTTACAAGTCTTAATATTTCTCAGAAGAAAATATTTGTGAGACTTTTAAATACTATTATGAATAGCGAAGATAAAGAAAGCTTGTTTAAAGTAATTGAAGAAGTAATAGAACTTGATGAAGTTGAACGCAATGATTTTGCAGGCTTACTTGAAAAAACAACTCTTTCAAATATTGTGTCAACAATAAAGTTGATTGAAGATAGAATAGCTGTTGTTCAAGCATTGAAAGAAATCGTTTTTACTAAGGAATTTAAGTCATATGAAGTAAGACATGTACAAGCTATTGTGGAAAAACATTATTGGCTGTTTGGAGAACAGTATCATTTATTAACATCTGCTGAACCTGATTTTAACGAAGCTCTTCGTAGATTATTATATGCAAAGACTGGTTCTTCTGAATTTGTTACAGTTGAACATGAGGATGTCAATAAAGAAATGGATATTTTTATGAATAAGCAAAATAGAACATCAGGATATTTCGAGAATGTGGTTGTTGAATTGAAACGACCTTCGATTCCTATTGGAGAAAAACAACTATCACAAGTTAAAAGATATATGCGTGTAATTCAGTCAGATGATAGATTTAATTCGCCTGATTCAAAATGGATATATTACTTAGTTGGAAATCATTTCACAGAGGATAATTATATTCAAGGAGAACTGGAAACCAATAAGCATCATGGAGAAAGCGGATTAGTCTTTTGTGCTGCAAATCATAAAATATATGTTAAAACATGGTCGGAAATTTTCGAAGATTTTTCTGTGAAAAGTGATTACCTACTCCAGCGACTCAGATTTGATGAACAAATATGGCTGAAAAAACATGGTTGTGCAGATGAAGCTGTCAGCGAAGTTGTAGATAACTCTGCTCATCTTAATGAATTGCTTGTTCCTCAAAAATAATAAGTTAGTTTATTTATTTTTACAGAATGATTTTTACTCTAATTTAAATCTTTATCTTTAAAAAGATAAGAATAACATAGCAGGAAATAGAATTATTTTCATACTTGGATTTATAAGTTAGTTTATATATAATGATGAAGAAAGTAAGAAATTTGAAAAAATTAAACAAAAGAATGAAATAATTATAAAAACTCGGTATGCCCACCAATGGACATACCGAGCTTTTCATATTTCATGATATTTAAATTTAATCAGCTTTTCTACAATTTCAGCAATTTCAACGGCTTCTTCATCTGAAAGACATTGCATAGCAGTCTGGATTCTGTGCATAGCTTCTGTATTAGTTGGTTTGACTTCTGATGAAACATCCAAAAGTTCATGAAGGGGAATTTTTAATCCCTTAGCAATTTTATACAATGTTTCTATAGTGGGGCATTTTTCACCACGTTCTACACGTCCTAAATAGGCTGGGTGTATTTCGGACTCAAATGCAAGAGCTTCCTGACTGAGATTTTTTTGTGTACGAAAAGTGTAAATTCGTTGTCCGATAATATATGAGATTCTTTCACGGTCGATATTCATTTTGACTGCTCCTTCATATTGAAGTTATAACCAATTACTACTTTAACGTTTTTGAGGATAACGTTCAATAACACTGAGAGCATAAAAAAATTGCCTAAAGGTATTGACAAATTAAAAAGAGTGTGATATAATAAAAAAGTAAAGTGCAACTAGAGGTTAATAAGTGATAGGCATAAAAATGGAGGTAGAAAATTTAATTAAAATATCAAACTCAGATATTAAAATAAAATCTATAGACGAAAGTGAAAAAATCAGAAAAGAAATCATAATTAAATTACAAAGCAGTAATAGGATAATTGACATAATATCACATAGTAATTTGTATGTATCATCTATTGAACTATACAAAATTGAATATGATGTAGCAATATCTTTGGGTTACTTGAATTTATGTTGTAGAGAAAATAATAAACTGTTTTATTATCTTTCGAAAGATGTAAATGTTATGACTTCTGGAAAAGAAACTAAATACAATAATTTTACTAATGCTGCTGATATAGTTTTAGATGATTTGTTTAATAATTTATAATCAAATTTATTCGTTTATTGTGCTTTCCATAAAAATAGAAAAATTTACAGACAGGTCACAAAGGAGGTGAGTTTATGTTTAATCTGAACAAAGAACTTTCAGAAAAAATTTCTAATGAGGTTAAAAATAAGAAGATTTCTGTTGACAATTCAAATTTGGCAGCAGGAGCAGCATGTAGCCCTTGCTTTGGTAGTTGTGTTGGTGCATGTGGTTCAGGACTTAAATCAACAAGAGGTTAAAAGTCCAAAATATATCATTACCTATAATTTCAATTTTACTTGTCTGTAAACTTTTCTATTTTTATGAAAGGAGAAATATATGGCATTATTAGACACAAGAACCGTTATGATTACGCTTACTGAAAACTGTAATTTATCATGTAGTTATTGCTATGAACATAACAAAACAATCTCTGCTATGAATTTTGAAACGGCTAAAAAAATTATTGATGAAGAACTGAAATCGTGTACTGTTGAAAATATTGAATTTGATTTATTTGGTGGAGAGACATTTCTAAATTTTAAGCTGATTCAACAAATAGATACTTACTTAAAAGAAGTTGTATCAAATTATAATATTAAAATAGTAATTTTTGCTTCAACAAATGGAACTCTTATTCATGGTGAGATGCAAAAATGGTTGGAACAAAGAAAAGACTATTTCATTTGCGGATTGAGTTTTGATGGAACAAATGTAATGCAGGATATTAATAGAAGCAATTCGTCGTCTTTAATAGACCTCGATTTTTTTAAATCTACATATCCAAATCAAACAGTTAAAATGACAGTTTCTGTTGAAACATTACATAATTTATCCGAGGGTGTCATTTTCTTGCATAATAAAGGGTTTGAAGTTATATGCAATTTGGCATACAATATAGATTGGTCTGATTATTCAAATAAATCTGTTTTGGAATATGAACTCCATAAACTGATTGAATATTATTTGTATAATCCAGATGTTAAGGTATGCTCTATGCTTGATACTCCCATTTCAAATGTTGCAGTAAATTATGAAAACAGAAAGTATGTTAGTTATTGTGGTGCAGGTGTTGGTACGGTAGCTTATGATGTTTTAGGTAATAAATATCCATGCCATTTCTTTATGCCCCTTTCAATAGGTGATAAAAAAACAAGCGGATTAAAGTTTTTTGGACAGAATATTCCCGAAAATATGATTGAAGACAAATGTAAAAAATGTTCAGTACAAGTTTTATGCCCTACTTGTTATGGAGCAAATTATGCTGCTACTGGCGATATGTTCAAGCATGATGATAATTATTGTAAACTTACAAAAATAATTATCAAAGCACGTTCTTATTTTAAAGCAAGACAATGGGAATTAGGACAGTTGAATTTATCATCTGACGAAGAAACATTGCTGCTAAAAAGTATACAAATCATACAAGAAAACCTATAAAATTAGAGGTATTTAAAATGTCACGGTCATATGAAGAATTAAAGAAATATATCTATATTGACCCAAATAGATTATTTGATAAAAGAGTCAATGTCAATGAATTTAATAAAGATTGTACTTGCAGGGAGATTACTTTAAGATGGTATGGTGACTCAAGTTCTATAGAAACTTGTTTAATTAAATATGAATGGCATCCTTGGTTTGCTTCTGAAGAATTGCCAAACAAGAAGAATTTCCCTAATAGTATTGAATATTACAAAGAGATGGAACGTCTTGCTAATTATAAAATCAATAAATTCACAGATGAAGAACTGTTTTCAGTTGCGGCAAAAGCATCAGGTTATAATGATTATAATAAAGATGGTTATAATCGCATAGATAGAAATTATAATGCAAGTTTTGAGATACATAAAACTTGTAGTCCTGCACTTATTACTATAGAGGTTCGGAAATCAGATAGTATTAAACAAGATGCAGTTTCTAAACCATCAAGCACAACAAATAGTGGTTGTTATATAACAACTGCTGTCTGTAAAACTGAAAATAAGCCAGATAATTGTTATGAATTAGAAATATTTAGGAAATTCAGAGATAATTGGCTGAAAAAACAACTTGATGGTGAAAATTTAATTGCTGAATATTATGATACTGCTCCCAGAATAATAAAATGTATTGATGCTTCTAATAATCCTGAAATTATTTATACAGAAATAAAAGAAAAATTCCTTAAATCATGCTTGGAGTTTATTCAACATGGTGAAATGAACAAATGTAAGGATACATATGTAGAAATGGTTAGAATGCTTCAAAAAAAATATTTAAAATGAAATTTGATTAAATCTGTTCATTATATTATTTTTAACTATGTATTGATAAAACAGTATCAAATCCATACTGAATATAATGGCTATAAAATTCTTAGAAGAAAAGTGTTAAAGCATAAGGTTAATTTCATACCCTTATTCATACCCTTACCGTAATAAAATTACTATGAAAACAATGAAAATAACGGTATTTTCCGTGAAAGAAAACACTGTTTTTTGAAGATATTTCGATAAAATGATATAAGATGAAAAGATTTTTTGATTCTCATAACTCGAAGGTCGTTGGTTCAAATCCAGCCGCCGCAACCAACGTAAAATAGGCACTTTCAAGAGATTGAGAGTGCTTATTTTTTATTTTAAAACAAGCGTGAGGACAATATTAGGACAATAATGCTGTAAAAAGATATGAGAAGATACA
>JAMPEF010000005.1 GCA_023665275.1 Alistipes senegalensis
TACCTATTATATCGTATCTTTATTGATTTGTCTATAATGGAATTGCTGTAATACTGCAATACTTGGAACTTTAAAGCCTTTTTCAATAGCAAATATCATTTGCTGTGATACGCCTATTCTTTTGGCTAATTCCTGCTGACTGAATCCGGACTTTGTGCGGAAAATCCTTACATTTTCTGATATTTTCACTATCACACCTCCTTTACTGCTTGACATTTCTTTACTGAAATGTTATAATATTAATAACAACAGTGGTTGTTATTACAATCAATATTATATCACGCAAATGCAAAAAAATTCAATACTAAATTACGTATTTGAATGATTATTGCTGATTTAGCTAAATGAAAGGGTGATTTTATGAATATTATTGATAATATTATACAAATAATGAAAACAAAGCATCTAAATCAACGTGATTTATGTGACAAATTAGGCATTAGTAATAGTACTTTTTCGACTTGGAAAATAAGAGGAACAGACCCTCCAGCAAAATATATTTTGCTCATTTGCGAATTTCTCGACGTATCAGCCGACTACCTTTTAGGTAGAGAAGAAAAAAATATTACAAATATTAACACTGCTAATAACTCTCAGATTGATAATTCAACTGTCATCAGAGTAAATAATGGAAAACAGTATGATGAAACAACTAATCAGGTAGCAGAGGCATTTTCAAAACTAAGCTTTTTAGATAAAGCTAAAGTTATGAATCTGATAGTCGAATTGACTGACAACAAATGAATATATAACAAAAAATCCGCTTATGATTTATAAGCGGATTTTCTTATTTAGTAACTTAGTCTCTTGATATTTGGTAACTTAGTACCATATTTTCTACATTTTGGTAACTTAGTAATGTCTAAAAAATGGCTATAATTCGGTGTTTTGATTTTTTCAGACTAAGTTACTTTTGCACTTTTTGCGTGAACCATTACAATTTTAAATTTAAAAAAATCCTGTACTGCATATACAATACAGGATTTTTAATTTTACTCAAAAACAGGAATTACAGCAAGTGCCTTTATTTTTTCAGCTATAAATTTAGCTTGTGCAAATGTAAGAACATCATCGGTGATAAATGCATATTCTGTGCCATCACCGTGTACGTCGTAAGTATTACTTATTCCGGTTGTGGGGGTATTTTCGGCAAGTGTACGGAAATACCAGTGTGCCGAGAAGTTCTCCGGAGTATCAATAAAAGAGTTGTCATCTGTAGATTCCCATGACTGTGAGAATACAGTTACATTATGCTTGACGGATTCAATAACATCACCGAGTACGGCGCTTGCAGTAGGGAGTTTTCCTGCTCCTCTGCCATAGAACATAGTCTGGTCAATGCCATCGCCGTAAACGAGTACAGCATTGAAGACATCATTTACGCCGGAGATTATATTTTCAAACGGTACGAGCATAGGCATTACAACCGGAAGAATTTTTCCGTTTTCATTTTTTGTAACGTATGCGATTAGTTTTGTTGAATAGCCGAGAACATCAGCAGAAGAAACATCACATAACTTTACTTCTGAAATTCCTTTTGTATAGACGCTGTCCGGATAAACGTGCTTGCCGAAAACAAGTGAGGAAATAATACAGATTTTGCGGCATGCGTCATGACCTTCAACGTCTGCTGTGGGGTCTTTTTCGGCATAACCAAGTTTCTGTGCGAGTGCAAGCGCTTCATCGAATGGCATATTATCATTATACATTTTAGTGAGAATAAAATTTGTAGTACCGTTCAGAATACCCGCTACTTTAGTTATATCATTGGCGGCAAGACATCTGTGCAGTGGTCTGATTATCGGAATAGCACCACCTACACTTGCCTCAAAGAAGAAATTACAGTTATTTTCTTTGGCAGTCTTAAGAAGTATATCACCTTTTTTTGCAACAAGTTCCTTATTTGACGTAGAAACACTTTTACCCTTTTCAAGAAGTTTTTTCGTAAAAGTGAAAGCTGGTTCAACACCACCCATGCATTCTGCGACTGCTGTTACTTCTTCGTCATTGAGAATGTCATCAAAATTTTTCGTAAATTTTTCCTTATAGGGTGAATCCGGAAAATCTCTTAAATCAAGTATGTACTTGATGTCCATTTCATCACCTGCGTGTTTTTCGATACTGTTCTTGTTTTTGTAGAAGAGTTCAACAACGCCCGAACCTACAACGCCGTGACCTAATACTGCAAATTTTTTCATGGTTAAAACCTCCGTTTTTTGATTATTCAGCGGATATGATACGTAATTCAAGGACTCCGCCAAGTTCCCTGATAGAGTTAAGCCTTTCAAGCTCCTTGTCCTCTTCGTCGGTAAGACGCAAGGAGATATTTACTGCTGCCGCACCGTCTACGGGTATACTCTGATTGACAGTAAGGATATTCGCCTTGAGACCATGCAGAAACGCAAGCGCATTTGAAAGGACGCCTGGGCTGTCCGAAAGAAGAAGATACATATTTACAATTTTTCTTGTAAAGAGTTCTTCATAGGAAAAGACGGAATCTTTATATTTATAGTATGCGCTGCGGGATATGCCGACACGTTTGCAGGCAGATGCAAGGCTTTTTGCGTCCTTGCAGACTATCAGTCTTTTCACCTCAAGTACTTTGGTGAAAACTTCCGGCAGAATATCGGCATCTGCAACAATAAGTTGTGATTTTTTCATAGAAAGCACCTCCGGAAATCGTCCGTCAGCGGTGAACAACTGTACACTGCTTATTAACTATAACATTTTTTTCACGGTTTGTCAAGAGTTTTCCGTAAAAATTAAACGGAATACTATTATATATTATATGATATAGAAAAATTTTCCGTTGTGGTGTTGCAAAATGCCCGAAAATGTAGTATAATATTCAGGACGGGATTTTTTTCCGTCATAGATTATAGTATTGTGAGTTGAAATATATGTGTGGAATTGTAGGTTTTATTAACGACATTGACAATTCAAATGCGGTTCTTGGCAAGATGATGGACAGAATCAGACACAGAGGACCTGACGCTGAGGGAAAATATATTGATGATGGTATTGCATTAGGTCACCGCCGTCTGAGTATCATTGATGTAAGTTCACAGGGGAACCAGCCTATTTTTAATGAAGATAAATCAATGGTGATTGTATTCAACGGCGAAATTTACAACTATGCTGAAATCCGTGAAGAACTTTCGGGAGCAGGTCACACTTTCAGGACAAACACCGATACAGAAGTTATTATACATGGTTACGAGGAATACGGCGAAAAACTCCTTGAAAAATTGCGTGGTATGTTTTCTTTCGTTATATGGGACAGAAATAAAAAGGAACTTTTCGGAGCAAGGGATTTTTTCGGTATTAAACCGCTTTATTATGCGATAATGGGTAAAAGTTTCATGTTTGGTTCGGAGATAAAATGCTTCCTTGAACATCCGAACTTCAGAAAAGAACTCAACACCGATGCACTTGAAAATTATCTTACTTTCCAGTATTCACCGACAAATGAAACATTTTTCCGGAATGTTTATAAACTTCCGCCTGCACACTGCTTTACTCTGAAAGACGGAAAGTTTACAGCACGTCGCTACTGGGACGTAAACTTCAATGAAGATAACACTCCTGACCTTGACGAATGGGTGGAAAGAATTTCAGATACTTTCCATAATTCAGTTGAGGCACATAAAATAGCAGATGTTGAAGTAGGTTCATTTCTTTCAAGCGGTGTAGATTCAAGTTATGTTGCCGCCGTCGCCGACGTTGACAAGACTTTCACGGTTGGTTTCGGTACAGATGAAAAATACAATGAAATAGGCTGGGCTAAAAACTTTTCAAAGGCTATCGGTAAGGAGAATACAAGCAAGGTTATTACTCCGGAAGAATACTGGGGGAATCTTTCAAAAATCCAGTACCATATGGACGAACCGTTAGCAGACCCTTCCGCCGTTGCGTTGTATTTCGTATGTAATATAGCATCTGAACATCTGAAAGTAGTGCTTTCCGGTGAGGGTGCAGACGAAATATTTGGTGGTTACAACGTCTACAGCGACCCCGATGGTACACTTTACGATAAATTACCACGGGCTGTAAAGAGAACTGTTGCAGATATAGCGGAAAAACTTCCGGCAAAAAGAGGCATCAATTTCTTTGTACGCAAGGGTAGGGACGTTGAGGAAAGATTTATCGGTAATGCATATATGTTCACTTCTGAGGACAGAAAAAAACTTCTTAAAATAAAGACAGATGCTCCAGAACCTGCTGAAATCACATCTAAATTCTATCGGCGTGTAAAGGGTAAAGACGACGTTACGAAAATGCAGTAT
The DNA here is from genome assembly GCA_023665275.1 of Alistipes senegalensis. GTDB lineage: Bacteria > Bacillota > Clostridia > Oscillospirales > Ruminococcaceae > Ruminococcus. Next base: position 4,287 of record JAMPEF010000005.1, read on the forward strand.
CTTGATTTGCATATGTGGATGGCTGGCGATATACTTCTTAAAGCCGACAAGATGAGTATGGCGAACTCCCTTGAATTACGTGTACCGTTTCTTGACAAGGAAATTATGGCTCTTGCGGAACAGATTCCGACACGATACAGAGTTACTCACGACAAGGGAACTGACGAAACTAAATATATCACTAAATATGCTATGCGTCTTGCTGCAAAGAAAGATACTCCGCCACAGACGTCAGATACAGCCGCTAAAAAGAAATTAGGTTTTCCCGTTCCTATCCGTGTATGGCTTAAGGAAGACAAATACTATAATAAAGTAAAAAATGCTTTTGAAAGCGATAACGCACAGGAATTTTTCAATACGGAATTTCTTATAAAACTTCTTGACGACCACAGGGACGGAAAAGCAGACAACAGCCGTAAAATATGGACTGTCTTTATTTTCCTTGTATGGTATGATGTCTATTTCAATAAAAACGGAGAATATTAAAATTTAATCGGAGGTAAAAAATTCATGTTACATCAGCATTTAATAGATTTAAGCGACTATCCGGTTGCATGGTGGAAAAAAGTTATTGAACTCGGTGAAAAAATAAAAAACAATCCGTCAGAATACGCACACGAATGTGACGGTAAAATTATGGCGACTCTTTTCTATGAACCGTCAACACGTACACAGATGTCATTTCAGACCGCTATGATACGTCTTGGTGGTCAGATAATAGGTTTTGACAATCCTGCTAATTCGTCGGTATCAAAGGGTGAGACTATCAAGGACACAACAAAGATAGTCAGCAGTTATGCGGATATTCTTGTAATCCGTCACCCCGTTGCCGGAGCAGCTAAAGCAGCCGCACTTACTGCCGACTGTTCCGTAATAAACGCCGGCGACGGCGGACATCTTCACCCGACTCAGACGCTTACAGACCTGCTCACACTTAAAATTGAAAAGAAACGTCTTTCAGGTCTTACGGTAGGTATGTGCGGTGACTTAATAAACGGGCGTACAGTACATTCACTCTGTAAGGCGCTTAGTATGTTTGAAGACAATAAATTTATATTTATCTCCACACCGGAGCTCCGTATGCCACAATATATAAAGGACATTATAAAAGCTAATGGCAGTACTTTTGAAGAAGTTGACACACTGGAAGAGGCTATCAGTAAACTTGACGTTCTCTATATGACACGTATTCAGCAGGAGAGGTTTTCCAGTGAAGAAGAATATCTGGCACAGAAAAATACTTATGTCCTTGACCACAGAAAAATGCTCCTTGCAAGAAAAGATATGATAATACTTCACCCGCTACCAAGAGTTGACGAAATAACAGTTGATGTTGATGATGACAGCCGTGCAATGTACTTTACACAGGCTAAATATGGTGTTTTTGCACGTATGGCACTTATACTCACCATGCTTAACGAAGACAAATCAACACAGCTTCTAAGGGGAAAAGTCTATAATGCTGTAAAATGCGATAATCCACGCTGTATAACGAATCATGAACACTATCTCCCGAAGAGCTTCCGTTCAAGTGGTGACGAAACACTTCTTGAATGTGAGTTCTGTGACGAAAGAAAACTTATATAAAAAAATAAACCTGCTCCCTATGTATCAGATTACATGGAGCAGGTTTTTAATTATTCGTATATGATATTGACGTATGGGGAATTATCTGTTATTATTTTTTCCGGTGTGCCGTAATCTGACGGAAGATATATCGCCCTTAAATTCGGATTGTTGGAAACATTGAGGCTTTCAAGGTATGAATTGACATGTATTTCCCTTAAAGAACTGTTTTTAACTTCAAGGTATCTGAGGTTTGAGAATTTTTCAAGATTGAGAATTGTTTCATTTTCAATGCCGTTGAGTATTAAAAGTGTGAGAGTTTTTGAAATATCCTGTAATCCATCAAGGCTTTCGATTTTCGGCGAGTTTGAATTAAATGACCCTATACATAAATTTTTCAGATTTTCCATGCCTGAAAAGTCTTTCAGATTATGGAAAGTACATTGTCCGTCAGCATAGAAAAGTTGCAGTTTCGGACAGTTTTTCAGTGATGACCAGTCATCAGCTTTTGACATTATGGAAAAATATTCAAGAAAGTTTTTATTTTCAAGAAAGCTGACATTATTTGTATCATAGCAATCAATCATAAGTTTTTTCAGGAAATAAAGTCCTCTGATATTATCAAAGTCTTCTTCAGTGACGTTGATTGAATTAAATTCAGTAGTGAAACGACAGACTACTTTTCCGTCTATAATGCAGTTGGAGAATATTACAAGAACTATTACACACATAACTGCAATTATCTTTTTATAATGATTTTTGAGTTTTGATTTTATTTCAGAGAGTTGCATATAAATTTGTCTCCCATGCCGGAATATAAAGCTGATGTCTTATATAAAGGTTATAATTCGGGTTAAGAGTCATGATAAGAAGCGGAATTTCAAAAATATCTTCATTCCGGTGATAAAGTGCTATCATAAGTTTAGGTGCGTCGTGTGAAATGGTATTTGATGCACCCCATATGGCTTCACGTTCAAAACCCTCAACATCCATTTTTATTATAGTTGCCGGACGGTTTCCGTTAACCATGCTGTCAACCGCTCTTGCCGTGACCATAGTTGTGGCATTTGCGGAAATAGCAGACTGTCTGCCGGATTTTGCAGAGAACGGAAGTTCACAGTCGGTACTCCATGCCGCCGCATTGTAGGTGAATACATTAGGCATATCATCAATATATTTTACAAGTTTCTTATAATTTTTCCGGTCGGGTTCGACGGCGTATATTTCGGCGTATTTGCCACGTGTAAATTCAAGAAGTTCCTGTATCGTATCACCGTTATAAGCTCCTAAATCCACATATACTTCATTTAAACCAGGCTTTATTATTTTCCTGTAGATTTCAGATTTTGTAGTAGTTACGGCTGAAAGATATTCTATCTTGCCGCTTATCTTGAAATTGATTATATTAGCGTATACTTTTCTTGAATAATCATCGGCAAGACTGTCATATACTTTCTGTATTTTTTCCGCATTATCCATGCAGTATTCATATGTGAAAAGACCTTTTCCCACAACAGGAACGTCCGGAACGTAAAGTGTGTGCCGTGAGGCTATATTATGGATTCTGTCAACAATTTCCTGATAGCCCGCCGCAAAGGCAAGTACTACAACAAAATCATCAACCATTGATTCAACTTCTGAAAGTCTATGAACTTTAAAACCCTCAAATGAATGACCACGTACAAATTCATCACTTGCGAAAATTCCAGCAACAGCTATATTGCGTTCCCGAAAAACCGCCATTATTTTAAGTGCGCCGTCACCCATACCGTAAATAAAGATAGGTCTTTTTTCTGCCGAAAGTCTGTCCCAGCATGATTGTTTTTCAGTAATAAAAGAAAGCATTTTTTTCACCTCACGAATTAATATTATAGTATTCTTTCCATACGTATGGAATATTGCTTTTTTTCATGGAATCAATCTCCGTTCATAATAGTATTCATTATTATTTTACCACAAAATTACTTAATAGTCAACTGAAAACTATACGGAAATATTACAAATTTCTTTTTATTTCTTCAGGACTATTGAAATTTTTCGCCGGAAGTAGTATAATAATACATGAATAATATAAGAAAGAGGTATAATATTTATGGAAGAAACAAAGAGTAATTCCGTCAGTCCGTTGGCGACAGAGCCGGTCATAAGGCTTATGGTTAAGTTTTCAGTGCCAAGTATACTTGGTATGCTTGTATCATCGCTTTATAACATTGTTGACCAGTTGTTTATAGGTCGTGCGGTAGGCATTGACGGAAATTCCGCTACAAACGTTGCGTTTCCGTTCACGACGGCGTGTACGGCACTTGCCTTGCTTTTCGGTATAGGTGGTGCGTCATGTTTCAATCTTACTATGGGCAGGGGTGACAAGAAACAAGCCGGATATTTTGCCGGAAATTCATTCTCACTGCTTGCGGTGAGTGGTATAATACTAAGTGCAGTGACGCTTATTTTCCTTAATCCGTTACTTAAAGTTTTCGGTTCACCGGAAGGAAAAGTAATGCAGTATGCACAGGAATACGTTAAAATAACAGCTTTAGGCTTTCCGTTTCTTATTTTCACGACGGGCGGAGGTCATCTTATAAGAGCCGACGGAAGTCCACAGATGGCTATGACTTGCAATATAATAGGTGCGATGGTCAATACTGCCCTTGATGCCCTTTTTGTAATGGGTTTCCACTGGGGCATGAAAGGTGCGGCGGCAGCTACTGTTATCGGACAGGTTGTATCTGCTATCGTTGTACTGGTATATGCTATGCACTATAAAACGGTATCTCTCGGAAAAGAACAGATAAAAATAAAATTCTTTACCGCAAAGCGTATAGCCTCTATCGGAATGGCTTCATTCTTTAATCAGATAGCTATTGCAATAGTACAGATAGTTTTAAACAATTCACTTAAATATTACGGTGAAAGGTCAGTATACGGTGACTCCGAACCTATAGCCGTATGCGGTATAGTAATGAAAGTTGCAATGATTCTTTTTGGAATTGTTATCGGACTTGCACAGGGTACACAGCCTATTGAAAGTTTCAATTACGGTGCGAAAAATTATGACCGTGTGCGACAGGCATATAAATTAGCGGTTACTGCCGGAGCAGGTGTTTCTGTTGTTTCATTTGCGTTGTTTTTCATGTTTCCACGACAGATTCTTTCGCTTTTTGGTGACGGTACGGCTACATATTACGAACTGGGTGAAAAATTCTTCAGGATATATCTTTTCTTTACATGGCTTAACTGTTTACAGCCTATAACAGCAACTTTCTTTACGTCTATAGGCAAGCCAATAAAGGGAGTTTTCCTCTCACTCACAAGACAGATAATATTTTTCGTACCGCTTCTATGGACACTGCCGAAATTTTTCCAGATTGACGGCATAGTTTATGCTGCTCCTGTAGCTGACTTAATGGCGGCAATAGTCACGGTCATAATGGCAACGGTTGAGTTCAGTAATATCAGAAAACTTGAGAAGAAAATATAAATAATTATGTATTCTGTAAATGAAATTATTAATAATAATTCGTTCTGTATTTATTTCCTGAGTGTGAATTTCCCGAATGCCTATGATGAAATCACAGATACAGATATTTCCGAATTAATGGACGAATACAACTATGATAAAAAATGGATTGATGAATTTACACAATATTCAGAAGAAATATTCGACGAAAACAACGGGTATGTTGATAATCCGAATACAATTGATTTAAATCTTAATGGTCATGATTTCAGGATTGAATTTCACCCCGGAGATACTGTTTATTTTCTTGACAGTCAGGAAATCGGCTGTACAGGCGGACATTTTATTATAGGAAAAATAGATTTTCAGTTTTTTTCTGAACTGCCGGTGTTGAAGACATTCGTATTTTTTTACTTATTATGCCTATGGTTTCTTTAAAAAATGCGGATATTCCACGTGCAAAAAATATTGTAAAATCCGCTCTTGAAACGCTTGATTTACATACGAAACACATAATTAAAATAACTGATATGATTATTGACAGTCTGTTATAAATAAACACATAAAAAACCCTCCGGAAAAATCCGGAGGGTTTTAAGTTGGAGTAGCTGGATTTGAACCAGCGACTGACAGAGTCAAAGTCTGTTGCCTTACCGCTTGGCTATACCCCAATGTTACCATATAATTATATCATATTGTTTCTAAAAAATCAATAGGTCTGGAAAAATTTTTTTATTTTAACAAAAATGCCGGTGTTAGACATCGGCATTTTATTTTTATCAATAGAAAGTAGCTACTTCCTTTTCCGGTGGTGCGGACGGTGCATAATCCGTGACAAAAAGCACAGGACCTTTTCCATGATAGAGTTTATGGCGCTGAACCTTTATTTTTGCAGTAAGCATTACCCAGCATTTTTCCTGTATACCGGATATATCTTCAAATTGTGCGGCGCACCAGCAGTATTGAATATCATCGACGCAACAGGTCATTATATGTCTTCCGGCGGCAAGGGTATTTTTCGGGAACTTAGGATTTTTAGCAATCAATGCCCGAAAAGTAATGGTTTTTCCGTCGTATTTTTCGGGTTCTTCCATTATGTCACGATACCACAGTGCAAAATCGTTATCGTTTATTATGATATGTGGTGCATCAATGTCAAATGGTAGCGGGTCTTCAATATCATCGTAAGCAACAGTGCCATCACTATATTCATAGGCAATTTCACAACGCCTACTTACACCTCTTACTATCTGATGGAACTGGTTAGGGTCATAACTTCTTTCAAAGCGGTTGAATACAACAAGTTCACATACATTGAACTTATCAACAACAAGACTACGCATATTTGCGTTATACTGTGCGAAAGTCGTTGCATCAACAAAGCACATAATCTGATAGAAAGCCCAGCCGTCCGGTGCAGCGTTGAAAAGTTCCGTAACCTGCCACATACCGTTATATTCAATGATAACTCTTTCAGCACTGCATTCATCAACAAGACGCTGTAAGTTTTCCGGTGTCATGTCTGATTTATCATCAACAGTACGGAGGAAAATATTATCTTTTTTGAAATTTGTTGTATCATATTCTTCTTCACCCTCTTCAAAAACAAGAAGGAGGGTTCTTTCACCGGTGTTAAAGCGTTTGTCGGAAAGAGTTTCCTGAATGAATTTTGTTTTTCCCGATTCAAGAAAACCTAAAAACAGATACACCGGTATCATTTCTTCTTCCTCGTAAGGCATAAGATACCTCCTTATTCAGCGTGGAAAAGTTCAGCTATAGCCTTTTCGTCAATTCCAGAACCGATTACACAAAGTCTGCCGATAGTTCCGGCACTGCCACGGCGTATATCAGGTGTTCCGGGGACGTAATCAAAATGAATCCATTCGCCATCGCTTGCCGGTACGATACCCTTGGCACGTAAAATCATGCCGAAAGAGCCGAAATCTGCAAGTTTTTCAAGAGCGTTTCTGATTTCGTCTTCTGTATAAGGTCTTGCAGTTTCAGCACCCCAGCTTGTGAATACATCGTCTGCATGGTGGTGATGGTGTTCATGTTCGTGGTCATGGTCATGACAACCACAAGTACAGTCTTCACCGTGTTCGTGGTGATGTTCTTCATGTTCGTGGTCGTGTTCATGACAGTGACATTCTTCACCGTCTTCATGGTGGTGATGATGGTGGTGTTCATGTTCTTCATGGAGCAGGTGTTTCAGTTCATCATCAAGAGTGTTTTTCTGTGTCATGGCATCAACAAGCTGTGCGCCTGTAAGCTGTTCCCACTCTGTAGTAACAATAGGTGCGGACGGGTTGCACTCACGGAGACGTTTTATACAGTCGTCAAGTTTTTCCTGTGAAACTCCTGCCGTATGGCTGAGTATCAGACAGCTTGCATAAGTTATCTGATTATTGAAAAATTCACCAAAATTCTTCTGATACATCTTGCATTTTTTAGCGTCAACAACAGTTGTAAAGCCGTCAAGTTCAACGTCGTGTACGTGGATATTCTGTACAGCCTTTATAACGTCGCTGAGTTTACCGACGCCAGAGGGTTCAATAAGAATGCGGTCGGGGTGGTACTGTTCAATGACTTGCTCCAAAGCCTTTCCGAAATCTCCGACAAGGCTGCAACAGATACAACCGGAATTCATTTCAGTGATTTCAATTCCGGCGTCCTGAAGAAATCCCCCGTCAATGCCTATCTGTCCGAACTCGTTTTCTATAAGAACAAGTTTTTCACCCTTATAGCCCTCGGAAATCAGTTTCTTGATTAAGGTTGTTTTGCCAGCACCAAGAAAACCTGAAAAAATTGTGATTTTCGTCATATCAAACACTTCTTTTCCTTATTAATATATACTGTCCTGTATCGCTACAGGACGTAATTTTATTATAACACCCTTTTCAGAAAAATGCAAGTACCTTTTAACCTTATGCAACAAATATCACAACATTATCATAATGCTATGCCTTATTGATATGAACAAAATGTGAAAACTTAAAAAAATAACTGGAATTTTTTTTAAAATTATGTTATAATAAAATCGTTGAATTTATAAAGGAGGAATGTACATGAAAAAAGTACAGATTACAGAAACCGTCCTGCGTGACGCAAACCAGTCACTTATGGCGACCCGTCTTCCGTATTCCGACTATGAAGATATTCTGTCGGATATGGACAAAGCAGGTTACTACTCAATAGAGTGCTGGGGAGGTGCAACATTTGATTCGTGTCTCCGTTACCTCAACGAAGACCCGTGGGAACGTCTCCGGAATTTAAGAAAACGTCTCCCTAACAACAGGCTGCAAATGCTCCTCAGGGGACAAAATCTTCTTGGTTACAAACACTATCACGATGATGTCGTTGAAAAGTTCATAGAACTTTCCATAAAAAACGGCATTGACATAATACGTATATTTGATGCCCTGAATGATTTCCGCAATCTCGGCACAGCTCTTGACGCAACTATGAAATATGCAACCCCTAAAACTATAGCCTCCGGCTGTATATCATACACGCAAAGTCCCGTACATACCGTTGAAAAGTACGTAAAAATGTGCCGTGAACTTAAAAGAATGGGTTTCCAGACAATATGTCTTAAAGACATGGCAGGAACTATGACACCCTATGAAGCAGAACATCTTATCAAGGGCATAAAAGACGCTGTAGGGGATATTCCGCTTATTCTGCATACACACTGCACAACAGGTATGGCTTATATGACACTCACAAAAGCTATAGAATCCGGCATAGACGTTATAGACTGTGCCACATCATGTTTTTCCGGCGGAACTTCTCAGCCATCCACGGAAACAATGTTCTATGCATTACAGCAGTACGGTATTGAAACAGGTCTTGATGAAAACATCATAAACAAGGTAAATGATTACTTCAAACCCATAAAGCAGAAGTATGTTGATAACGGACAGATAAACCCGAAAAGTCTTTCCACCGACGCACAGGCACTTGTATATAAAGTCCCTGGTGGTATGCTCTCAAATATGATTGCAAATCTTACTGATATGAAGTCTATGCACAAATTTGAAGACGCCCTGAAAGAAATTCCGGAAGTAAGAAAAGATTTAGGTTATCCTCCGCTTGTAACGCCTCTTTCACAGATGGTAGGAAATCAGGCAGTAACTAACGTACTTGTAGGTGAACGTTACAAAAATATTTCCAAAGAAATAAAGAATTACATCAAGGGCGAGTATGGTATTGCTCCCGCCTCCGTGAGTGAGGAACTTATTACTAAAGTTATCGGTGAGGGCGGAAAGCCGGTTGACTGTCGCATTGAAGATACAAAACGTACAGGTGAGGAATTTAAAGCCGCCAAAGAGGCTTTAGGTTCGTTAGCACGTTCTGAGGAAGATATTATGAGTTATATATGCTATCCCGACCAGACTGTTAAATTCCTGAAAGAACGTCGTGCAAGAGAAGAAAATGAAGCCGTCTATACCATTGAGGCTATAGAAGATTAAGGGGGAATTTACATGAATATAGCAGATGCCGGAATTACTGCAATATTCGGCTATGTGGTAGTATTTGCCGGACTTTTAATCCTTATGGCTGTAATCTCCGGAATGGGTGCATACTTCAAGGCAAAGGAAAAAGCCCCCGAAATTTCAGCCGAAACAGCAAAGAAAGAAACATCACCGAATAAAATTCCTAAGCTGGTAAAAGTCAACAAGCCGGTCGCAAAAGGTTCAGCCGGACACGTTAAATTATATGACGTTCCTGACAAGGAAGCCGCTATGATTATGGCGATTGTTGCCGATACTATGCAGAAACCTATAAATGAACTCCATTTTATTTCAATCAGGGAGGTTAAATAATGAAGTATAGAATTACACTCAACGGAAAAACTTATGAAGTTGAAGTTGAACACGGAAAAGCAATTCTGCTTGATGAATATGAAGCACTTGCATCAGCTCCGGCGGTTGCTCCTGCTCCTGTAGAGTCTGCACCTACACCCGTTCCGTCTGCACCTGCTCCGGTAAGTCTTGCCGACGGTGAGACGATTTCCGCCCCAATGCCCGGAAATATAATCCGTGTGGACGTAAAAGAGGGCGATAAAGTCAAATCCGGTCAGGTGCTTGTTATACTGGAGGCTATGAAAATGGAAAATGAAATAGTAGCCACCAAAGACGGCACTATAGCACAGGTGGTTACAAGCAAGGGAGCAGTTGTTGAAACAGGTTCACCGCTTATTGTCATAGCATAAGGGGGTATTTTAATGGATATTCTTGAAACCCTTAAAACACTTGTTTCTGATTCCGGATTTGCTGGTTTTTTCGTGGACGAGGGATATAAAAACCTGATAATGATACTGATTTCATTTCTTCTGTTGTACTTAGGTATAGTAAAGAAATTTGAACCGCTTTTACTTGTCGGAATTGCTTTCGGGTGTCTGCTTGTAAATGTTTCAAACTTCTTTTCAGGCGGAATAAGTTCACCCGACGCCTTATATCACCCTGAACTATGGGACGCTTTTCTTGACCCGTCCAGTGAATTTTATCACAGTTACGGACATATAATGTCAGCCGGAGGACTTCTTGACATTCTTTACATAGGTGTAAAATCTGGATTATATCCGTCACTTATATTCTTAGGTGTAGGAGCAATGACAGATTTTGGACCACTACTTTCAAACCCTAAAAGCCTTTTACTTGGTGCGGCTGCACAAATGGGTGTATTCCTCGCATTTTTCGGAGCTGTATGCCTCGGCTTTACCGGTGAGGAAGCCGCTTCAATAGGAATTATCGGCGGTGCTGATGGCCCTACAGCTATATTTTTAACAACACGTCTTGCACCACATCTTCTTGGACCTATCGCAATAGCCGCATATTCATATATGGCACTTATCCCGATGATTCAGCCTTTCTTTATGAATCTGCTTACAACTGAAAAGGAACGTAAGGTAGTAATGGAACAAAGCCGGACAGTCTCTAAAACGGAAAAAATAATTTTCCCGATTTTAGTGGCAGTTTTCGTAATTCTGTTATTGCCGTCAACCGCTCCGCTTGTTGGTTGTCTGATGCTTGGAAACCTCTGGAAAGAATGCGGTGTAACTGAAAGGCTTTCCGATACTGTTCAGAATGCCTTAATGAATATAGTAACTGTATTTCTTGGAATTTCAGTCGGTGCAACAACAGTAGCTTCACGTTTTCTTTCACTGGAAACACTTAAAATAGTATGTCTCGGACTTATTGCATTCTGCTTCTCGACTATAGGCGGACTTCTTGTCGGAAAAATAATGTATAAGCTCTCCGGTGGAAAAATAAATCCGCTTATTGGTTCAGCTGGTGTATCGGCTGTTCCTATGGCTGCAAGAGTTTCACAGATTGAGGGTCAGAAAGCTAACCCTAAAAATTTCCTGCTTATGCACGCTATGGGTCCTAACGTTGCCGGTGTAATCGGTTCGGCAATAGCAGCCGGATTCCTGCTTGCAGTATTCAAATAATTATATACTTAAAATCCCGTGATACACATCACGGGATTTTTTTATTGTCAGTTCAGGGTTGACATTTTAAATCTTTTGCATTATAATAGAAAAGTAGTTATACACAAAGAGGTGCAGAAAGTGAAAAATAAAAGCAAAAAGAAAAAACAAGCCCGCAATCTTCTGACAGCTTTAGTATTTCTGTTAATTATTGTATGCATATGCGGTACAACAACTTATTTTTATATAAAAGGAAATTCCGGTGAAAAAATCATTAATGAACCGCCTTCACGTACAGGAATTACAATTCCGGCAAAAACAGAAAAAAATATTGAATCCGTACAGCCGGAAACTGAATCATCTGTAGAAGAAATTATTGATGTATATCCTGAATGGACTGAAAATTCAAAAAAAATTGACAATGAAAATGATTATGATTTAGGTTACGCCATACTTATGAACGCCGATACAAACGAAATAGTAGCGGGATATAACGAAAGTTCCCCGATGTTTCCGGCGTCACTCACTAAAATAATGACGCTTATTGTTGCAGTTGAAAACATTGAAAATATGTCCGATAAAGTAACAATAACTGAAGATATGGTTTATCCTATGGCGGAACTTGATGCGGTTCTTGCCGGATTCCAGCCCGGTGAAACGCCTACCGTTGAGGACGTCTTATATGGAATGGTTCTCAGTTCCGGTGCAGATGCAGCACTTGCCATTGCTGAATACGTTTCAGGTTCAGAAGAGGATTTTGTTAAACTTATGAACGATAAAGTCACTGAAATAGGTCTTAAAAGAACACACTTCACAAATGTAGTTGGTCTGCACAGCAAGGAGCATTACAGTACGGCGGAGGATATGGCGTTGATTCTTGATTATGCGATACAGAATGAAACGTGTAGGAGAATTATTTCTACCTATGAATATATCATAGCGCCTACAGAACAGAATCCGGAAGGAATGACTTTCACAAGCAATTTCTTCAGTCGTATGTACGGTGACGAAATTTCCGGCGTTTCGATAAAGGGCGGAAAGACAGGTTTCACTGACGAAGCAGGAAACTGTGTGGAAAGTTTCGCTGAAATAAACGGTCAGACATATATTCTTGTTCTCTGCAAATGTCGTGACAAGTGGACCGCTATTTATGATACACTCAATATATACAGCGTATACGGAGCAGGCGGCGAAAAATATTATACCTATGAAAAAGAAGAGGAAACAACAGAAACAGAAGAAGAAACATTCCCCGTCTGAACCGGAAAATTTGTCTCCGGACAGTGTCTGACAATTTCGGAGGGATTATATGGTTAAGAAAAAACGTCGTTTCAGAGTGGGTCGGTTCATTATCTGTATATTTGCAATGGTAGCGGTTATATTTCTGTCGGATTGTATCAGGCGTTATTTGAACGAAAAAAATGATAAATACAGTTCTGTCAGCATTCAGTTGAAAATTCAGGGAAAAGCTCCGAAAAGAACCGTTAAAATAAATACCGAACCTGAAACGGAAAAAAACAATAATGAATACAACAATACTTTTACGGAACTTGAAATAGATTACTCACAACTTTTTTCAGGTGAACTCGTGGAAGTAAACAGTCAGAAACCTTATGTCTCTCCTGAAATGACACCCACTGTCAACCTTGTCAGCTACAGAAATGATTACTATACACTTATAAATGAAACAGACCCTGTTATACTTAATACAGCAGCGGCAGACGCTCTTAATCTTATGATGGAAGATTACTATAAATCTACCGGACAGACAAATTTTCTTGTATACGGCACTACAGACACTTACACAGGTGAAGGCTCTTTCTGTCCATATTCATTTCCGGAATCAATAACCGGAAATACTATAGATATTGCTGTTAATGTCGGTTCGTCCGTACTGACTTACGACGGTTGCGACGTTGAAAAATGGCTTGTTGAAAACTGTCATCGGTATGGGTATATAGTCCGGTTTCCTAAAAACAAATCAGAAAAAACAGGTTATACATATTGTCCGTGGCATCTCAGGTACGTCGGAAAAGTTCACTCAGCCGTTATGAATGAACTTGGCTGCTGTCTTGAAGAATATCTTGATTTACTCAGAAAATATACGTATGACCACCCGCTTTATTATAACCTTGATGGTATTATGTATTATATATATACTGTAAAGTCCGCCGGTCAGAAAACTACAGCCCGTGTGCCTGTTCAGAGTCAGTATACAATATCAGGCGACAATACCGGCAGTTTTATTATAACTTCACTTAAATTTTAACATCATTATACGTTTCCCTTACACATATACATTAAAAAGGGAGGCGGTATATTTGAAAAATACTTTAAACATCTTAAAAAAGATAATGGCAGTATTTACATCGCTGCTTATATCCGCACTGTTCATGTCTGCTGATAAAACCGAAGATGTTCAGGCAGATTATTCAGCATATGTTCTGATGGAGGCACGCACAGGGGCTGTTCTGGACGAATACAATCCGGATTTGCAGTTAAACGCTGGTTATATGTCAAAGCTGATGGCATTGCTTCTGATAGCAGAAGATATTGAAGACGGCAGATACACAACCAGCACTGTTATGACAGCGTCGCAAGCTGTCACCGGTACTGACGGTGCTGTGGTATGGATTGAACCCGCTGAAAATATCACCGCTGATGAACTGCTGAAAGCTGTGATTATCGGTAATGCAAACGATGCGATGACGGTTCTTGCGGAATACTCCGAACAATCTGTTGAAAGTTTTGTCATGCGCATGAACAGTGAAGCATTTGACCTTGGACTTCGCAACACCGCTTTTTATTCGCCATATGGCTACTATGATGAGCGTGAGCATACCACCGCACATGATTTGGCTGTAATATGTGCAAGACTTTCTGAATATGAAGTACTTGAACCATATTTCCGGACATGGCGTGACTTTATAAGAAACGGTGCGGCAGAACTCGTGAATGAAAATACACTTTCACGGACGTATGAAAACCATATAGGATTCAAGGCGGCACATTCGGAAAAATCCGGCTACTGTATAGCTGAGGGTGGTCGCAAAAGCGACGGAACAACTTATATAGCTGTTGTTCTTGGTGCTGAAAATGATGATATTTCCATAAAAAAGGCTAAAGAACTTATCAACAGGGGATTCAGTGACTATCACGTTACGGCGACTATGTTTCCCGATGAAATGCTTATGCCCATAAAAGTTAAAAACGGCGTTGAAATCGCTGTTGAAGTATGTCTGAAAAATCAGAGTAATTTAGTAGTCCCGAAGAGCGTTCATGAACTGAATACCGTTGTAGTACTTCCGGACTTCCTCACCGCCCCGATTAAAAAAGGTCAGGTGATAGGTTCGGCTGGTTTCTACAGCGGTGAAACTCTTGTATGTGAAACTGATATTATCGTGAAAGATGATGTAAAAGCGCTTTCTTTTCCGTACTCTTTCAGGAAAATTTTGTCAGATATTATCAAAAAGTAATGTTGAATATTATGAAATATGTCAAATATTAAAATTGCTCTTGAAAAAAATCCGAAAATATAGTATATTATAAATATGATAAATTATCTGCATTGCTTATGCCGTGCAGACTGGAGGTAATAAAAAATGTCTTTAAAACTTAATACAAAGTATCTTGCCGATTTTGTCAACTGTGACGAACTCGCCGGCATTAAAGCTCAGGTTGTGGCTGCCGCTGATTCTCTCCATAACAAAAACGGTCTCGGAAATGATTTTCTCGGCTGGGTGAATCTCCCCACAGACTATGACAAGGAAGAATTTGCAAGAATTAAGTCCGCTGCTGAAAAGATAAAGTCAAATTCTGATATACTTATAGTTATAGGTATCGGTGGTTCTTATCTCGGTGCAAGAGCTGCTATTGAACTTCTCAAATCGCCGCTCTACAACAACATGAAGAAAGATACTCCTGATATCTACTATGTCGGAAACAGCATCAACCCTACATATCTTAACGAAATTATCGCTCTCTGCAAAGACAAGGATTTTTCTGTAAATGTAATATCAAAATCCGGTACTACTACAGAGCCTGCTCTTGCATTCAGAATTTTCAAGAAAATGGTTGAAGACAAGTACGGCAAGGATGAGGCTAAAAACCGTATTTTTGCAACTACTGACAAGGCAAGAGGTACTCTCAAGAACCTCTCCGACGCTGAGGGTTATGAAACTTTCGTTATTCCGGACGACGTAGGCGGACGTTTTTCAGTTCTTACAGCTGTAGGACTTCTCCCGATTGCCGTTGCAGGCTGTGATATTGACGCTCTTATGAAAGGCGCTGCAAAGGCACAAGCTGACTTCTGTGCTGATTTCGACAACAACGACTGCTATAAATATGCAGCTCTCAGAAATATTCTCTACAGAAAGGGCAAGTCTGTTGAAATGCTTGTTTCATATGACCCCAGCTTTGTTATGATGTCCGAATGGTATAAACAGCTTTTCGGTGAGAGTGAGGGCAAGGACAACAAGGGTATTTTCCCGTCAGCCGCTGTTTTCTCTACTGATTTACATTCTATGGGTCAGTATATTCAGGACGGCGCAAGAATCCTCTTTGAAACCGTCGTTGATATAAAGAATCCGAAAACTGACCTCTTCCTTGAACCCGATGCAGAAAATCTTGACGGTCTTAACTTCCTTACCAATCAAAATATGTCCGTTGTAAACAGGAAAGCTTTTGAGGGTACTGTTCTTGCTCATACAGAGGGCGGTGTTCCGAATATAATTCTTGAACTTGATGACACAACAGAAGAAAGCGTCGGCTATATGATTTACTTCTTTGAAAAGGCTTGCGCAATATCTGGCTATGTTCTCGGCGTGAACCCATTCAATCAGCCCGGTGTTGAAAGTTACAAGTCAAATATGTTCGCTCTTCTCGGCAAGCCCGGATATGAAGGCGCTAAAGCTGCATTGGAAGCTAAACTCAGCTGAAATCCTCTTTTTTTATAAAAACAAATTGTCTATTGACATTTTATCTGAAATGTGATATAATATATTTGTTTGAAACACAAAATATGTAAAAATGCCGCAAGGCATCGGAAGGAGTAAATTTATGATTAAACTTATTACCGGTAAAAAAGGTTCAGGCAAGACAAAAGTTCTTATTGACCAGATTAACGAATCTGTAAAGTCAACAAACGGTTCTGTAGTCTGTGTTGAAAAAGGTTCTACCGTAAGATATTCTATCAGCCGTAAGGTAAGATGGTGTGATACTGAATACTACAACGTTTCGGGCTATGACGCTTTCTATGGCTTTATCGCTGGTCTTCTCGCAAGCAATTACGATATCACCGACATCTACGTTGACGGTATTTTCAGAATCGGCGGTCGTGACTATACAGCTTTCGGCAAAATGCTTGAAAGCATCGACAAGCTCACCGGTGAAGATGTTTCTGTTGTGTTCACTGTTTCTGCCGACGTGGAGGAACTCTCCGAAAACGTAAAGCAGTTTATCAAGTAATCCGGAAAAAAATTTTTATTTTTCCGGAAACACCTCTTGACATATCCGGTTGATTGGTGTATAATATATCTTATGGTGCTATGAAAGGTTTTTATATATGAAGATTAATTTAAAACAACTTTTCAATATCGTCGGCGAATCAAAGGATATATATTATTCTATCGGTACTGACGAACTGTCAGATATTCACGGATATACTTTCACGTCTCCAGTGAATATAAACGGAAAAGTCTTTAACCGTGCAGGTATTGTATATCTTGAATATACTGTTGATTTTACGCTTACCGCCGCTTGCGACCGGTGTCTTAAAGAATTTGAAACAACATATTCTTTTGATTTTTCACATATCGTCGTACCGTCTGTAAGCAATGACAATGATGAATATATTGTGGCTGACGGCGAAAGCATCGAACTTAATGAAATTGCTGTTACTGATTTGTTACTGCAACTGCCCTCTAAAAATCTGTGTAAAGAGGACTGTAAAGGTCTGTGCATGGTATGCGGTTGTAATCTTAATGAATCACAATGCAATTGTCTCAATTCTGAGCTGTGAAGCTCTTTCGTAAGGAGGTAGAGAAAAATGGCTGTACCAAAGAGAAAAACTTCCAAGGCAAGACGTGACAAGAGACGTTCTGCCGTATGGAAACTTGACGTGCCGGCTATGTCCAAGTGTGACAACTGTGGCGCTTTCAAAGCTCCGCATAAGGTATGCAAGAACTGCGGTTTCTATAAGGGCGTTGAGGTTCTTAAAATTGACGCTGAATAATCGGCTTAATCCGATACATTGAGAAGGAGAGGAGGAGTTAAGTCCTGCTCTCCTTTTTGAATATCTGTCAGGAGGTTATATGGTTAAAATTAAAAATGTTATCCGCCGTTCTCCTGCCGGAAGTGCAGGAATTATGCCGGAAGATTTTCTTATCTCAATAAACGGCGTTAAAATTCATGATGTTCTTGATTATATGTTCTATTCCGCCGAAACTTCCGTTAAACTTGAAATTCTCCGGAATGACAAAAAAATTTCTTTTCTTATAGAAAAAGACGAATACGACGATTTAGGGCTTGAGTTTGATACCTTTCTTATGGATAAAAAACAGTCATGCCGGAATAAATGCGTTTTCTGCTTTATTGACCAAATGCCTCCTGATATGCGTGAAACTCTCTATTTCAAGGACGATGATGCACGGCTTTCATTTCTTCAGGGAAATTATGTAACTCTCACCAATCTTGAACAGTCTGACATTGACCGCATTGTTAAAATGAAACTTAATATCAATGTTTCGGTTCATACTACAAATCCGGAACTTCGTGTCAAGATGATGCATAACCGCTTTGCAGGTGAAAAACTTAAATATATCCGTCAGCTTGCCGATAACGGTATAAGCCTTAACTGTCAGATTGTATGCTGTCCGAATCTCAACGATGGTGACGAATTACGCCGCTCACTTACAGATTTAGGGGAACTTATGCCGAATATTTCAAGTATGGCTGTAGTTCCGGTAGGTCTGACCAAGTTCCGTGATGGTCTCTTTCCTCTGACTTGTTTCACACCGGAAAAAGCCGCCGAAACTATCGATATAATAGCGGGATTTCAAGAAATTTTCCTTGAAAAATACGGCACAAGAACTGTCTTTCCGTCTGACGAGTTTTTCCTTATTGCCGGACGTGAACTTCCGCCGGTTGAATATTATGAAGATTTCCCACAGTATGAAAACGGTGTGGGTATGTTCCGTTCACTTATTGATGAATTTGAAAAAGCCCTTGAAATAGCTGAATGGGAGGGCGGTAAACGTCATGTCACAATAGCTACAGGATATTCGGCATATGAAATAATCGGATTCCTTGCAGAAAAAGCAGAAAAAAAATTCCCCTTGCTTACGTGTAATGTTTGTCGTATAAAAAATGATTTTTTCGGGGAAACTATTACCGTTTCCGGACTTATCACGGCACAGGATTTGACGGCACAGCTTAAGGGAAAAAGTTTAGGTGATAATCTGCTTATCTCAAAATCAATGCTTATGACTGACTCACCGGTATTCCTTGATGACCTCACCATAGAAGATGTGGAAAATTCCCTTAATGTAAAAATAAAACCCGTTTCCAATGATGGCTATGAACTGCTTGACGCCATTATGGGAATAACTTATTGACTGAAAGGAGTGCAGAAAAAATGTCATTACCAATTGTTGCAGTTGTCGGCAGACCAAACGTCGGCAAGTCGACGCTTTTTAACAAGATAATCGGTCAGAGACTTTCTATAGTCGAAGATACCCCCGGTGTCACCCGTGACCGTATATACTCCAAATGTGAATGGCGTAATAAGTCATTTATGGTTGTAGACACCGGCGGTATTGAACCCGACAGCGATGACGTTATTTTAGCTCAGATGCGAAGACAATCCGAACTTGCCATTGAAAAGGCTGATGTTATTGTTTTTGTCACTGATATACGGTGTGGTGTTACCTCCGATGACTATGCAGTCGCCGAAATGCTTATAAAGAGTGGTAAACCTATAGTTCTTGCAGTAAACAAATGCGATACGCTCGGTGAACCACCTATGGAAATATATGAATTTTATAACCTCGGTCTAGGCGACCCGTACCCTGTGTCGTCAGTACACGGTCACGGCACTGGTGATATGCTTGACGCTGTATATGACTATCTCCCCGATACCGACGAAGAAGAATACGATGAAGACTATATAAAAGTTGCTGTAATCGGCAAGCCAAATGCCGGAAAATCTTCACTTATAAACAAGATTGCAGGTGAAGAACGTGTTATAGTTTCCGACGTTGCAGGCACTACCCGTGATTCAACGGATACTGTCATTGAAAATGAATGTGGAAAATTCGTCTTCATTGATACTGCCGGAATACGTAAAAAATCGAAAGTCACTGAAAAAGTGGAACATTACAGCGTACTGAGGGCATACATGGCGGTTGACCGTGCCGATGTATGCGTTGTAATGATTGATGCCGTGGAGGGGTTCACGGAGCAGGATTCAAAAGTTGCAGGCTATGCACACGAACAGGGAAAAGCCTGTGTGGTTGCCGTAAATAAATGGGATTTAATCGAAAAAGATGACAAGACCATGCAGGAATACCGGACTAAACTTGAAAATGATTTCAGCTTTATGTCTTATGTACCGTTTGTGTTCATTTCTGCCAAGACCGGTCAGCGTATAAATAAATTATATGAACTTATAAAATATACCTTTGAACAGAACAGTATGAGAATTTCAACCGGTATGCTTAATGATGTTCTTGCATATGCCACAACAAGAGTACAACCCCCGTCCGATAAGGGACGCCGTCTTAAAATCTACTACATGACACAACCTTCCACTAAACCGCCTACTTTTGTTACTTTTGTCAATAAAGCGGATTTGTTTCATTTTTCCTACAGAAGATATATCGAAAATCAGATACGTTCAACTTTTGGTCTTGAGGGAACACCTGTCCGCTTTATAGTACGTGAAAGGGGAGGAAGCGACAAATGAAAATTCTGTCAGCTGTTCTGATTGCCTTAATAGCTGGTTATTTTATGGGAAGTCTTAACTTTTCAATCATAGTTGTAAGACTTATGACCGGACAAGACATACGGGAAATGGGCAGTAAAAATGCGGGACTGACAAACACACTGAGGTGTGCCGGAAAAACCTGCGCACTGCTCACCCTTGCCGGTGATGTACTAAAAGGAGTTATTGCCGTTGCCGTTTCAACGATGATTGCAGGTTCTCTCAATGCAGGATTCAAGCCCGACAACGACGTTATTTACATAGGATATATTGCCGCTATTTCTTCCATAATGGGACATATTTTCCCGATATACTACAATTTCAGAGGAGGTAAGGGTGTACTTACAGCTGCCGCCGCTTTTGCTGTAGTTGAACCGAAAGTATTTCTTGCGATATTTGCAATATTTGTAGTTGTACTTTCAATTTCAAAGTATGTTTCGCTTGCCTCAATATTTGCGGCGTCATTCTGTCCGGTTGCAGTGTTTATGATGTCATTTGTTGTCAATGATTTTTCATTAGGAAGAAGCATTCTCTATACAGTATTTTCACTCGTGATAGCTGTTACTATAGTATGGAAACATAAAACGAATATTGAAAGGCTTATGGCAGGAAATGAAAATAAATTCTCGTTTAAGGGCGGAAGTCTTTCAAAAAAATAATAAAAAAAGCATATCTCCGGATATGTTCACAGTATATATTAATTGAGGTGATTTTTTAATGATACATATTATCGAATACAGAGGGCATATCCGTAACTGGAAAGCTCTTTGTGAAGAACTCGGTATAAACTCTTCTCTTTCCCGTAAAGAACGTGAAGAAAAAATAATTGTTGAGGCATATAAAAAATGGGGTCATGATATGGCTGACCACATTTATGGTATGTTTGCATTTGCACTCAGCGACAGTGAAAAAATTTTCTGTATGCGTGACCAGTTCGGCACTAAACCATTTTATTACTATCAGACGGCAGACGATAAACTTCTTTTTGGTACTACAATACGTCGGATTATGGAGCAGGACGGCTTTATTAAGGAATTAAATGCTGATATGCTCCAGATTTATATGTCCCTGACGTATGTTGCCGGTGAAGATACTTTCTTTAAGGGTGTAAAGAAATTAATGCCAGGTCACTGGCTGGAATACGAAAACGGAAAGCTTACTATTGAACGCTACTGGTCTCCGACGTTTAATCCTGATAATACAAAATCCCTTGAAGAATGGGCTGACGAAATTCATAATACTATACAGGAAATTTTTCCGGAAGTCAAGGAAGACGGTGAAACCGCTGAATCTTTTCTTTCTGGTGGTGTTGATTCTTCATACGTCCTTGCTATGTCCGACGTGAAAATTACTGATTCATGCGGTTATGATGATGAACGCTTTGACGAATCCGGACTGGCAAAACAGACGGCTGATATTCTCGGACGTGAAAATAACAGATGTCTGATTACTCCGGAAGAGTATTTCAATATTGTACCGTATGTTATGTATAACATGGAACAGCCATTAGGCGACGCCTCCGCTATTGCTTTTGCTATCGCCTGTAAGGCTACAGCTGAACATACTAAGATATGCTATTCCGGTGAGGGTGCAGATGAATTTTTCGGCGGATATAATATGTATCGCAATGCTGAAAGATACGGCGATAATCTGAAAAATTTCTATGTCGGCAACACAAACATCATGAAAGAAGACGAAAAACAAAAAATTCTGAAAAGTTATAATCCTGATGTCCTCCCTATTAATCTTGTCAAGTATATTTACGATGAAACAGAAGGTCTTGACCCACTCACAAAAATGTCAGATGTTGATATACAAATCTGGTTAGAAGGCGATATTTATCTTAATGTCGACAAGATGAGTACTTGTGCAGGTCTTGAAATCCGTATGCCGCTTACTGACCGGAGAATTTTTGATATAGCTTCAAGAATGCCATCAGAATACAAGGTAAATGCAGAAATGAATAAAGTCGCATTCAGGACGGCTGCATCAAAAGTACTTCCGGATGAAATCGCTTTCAGAAAGAAACTGGGCTTTATAGTTCCTATTCGCATATGGCTTGCCGATGAACGTTACAACGGCGATGTAAAAGCTAAATTCAACAGCGATATTGCAGGAAAATTCTTCAATCCTGATGAAATAAATGCAATTTTCAATGACTATATCGGCGGAAATTCTGATAACTGGCGTAAAATCTGGACAATATATACATTTCTTGTATGGTATGAAGAATATTTTGTAAAGAGATAATAAAAATATCCCTCTGAATCTTATTCAGAGGGCATTTATTTTGTTATCATTTCATGTTTTTCAGAAATTCACGTCTCATAGCGCAAAGGTCGAATATATCAATTCTTGAATCTTTTACTAAGTCGCCTGCTTTCCAGTCCGGCATATCTCCGCCGGAAAGAATATATTTCTGCATTGTCACGAGGTCAGCGACGTTAAATTTTCCGTCATTGTTGACGTCGCCTTTTATTGACTTTTCCGGAACTATCCAGCCATCATCATCGACGATAAGACATAACATTTTTATTGTATCGCCATAATATACATCTTCCCCGTAATCAATCAGAACTTCCCGTATATTATCATGCCATTGTGTATTTTTACCACATTTTGCGGAAATCAGCAGGGGAGCGACAAAGCATAAATCATTATAATCTTCAATAGCTTTTCCGTCGGGAGTATATCCGGCTAAGACTTCCCACGGGTCACCACCGGTGGTGGTCATCATGAAATTATCAATTGATTCAGCGAAAGAAAGCGCATTTTCATTGCCGTTTATAAGATAATCCATACTTATACGCCACGGAACTCGACAACTGTTATAATAATAATTTCCGTCGTTTTCGCTTTCAAGAAAATCAGCAGGAGCGGGTACGTATTCACCAGACGAATTTCTTATTACAAAATCGGGAAGTATACCAGTTTTATATTTTTCAACAATGCTATTGATTATTCCATATGTAGTATCATAGACTTTAAGCCAGTTATCATCTCCGGAGACCTCTGCAAATACCGGCAGATACTGTACAATAAAATCGGAACATCTTGTGGCAGAATAATAATTTTCTGTTTTATCACATTCCGATACCCAGTCACCGAGATTTATAGTCCAGTATTCATGATTTATGTCATATTTCATAATGTCGTCAATGACAGCCAATGCCTCGGAATAGTAATCAATATCGCCGTCGCTTCCCCATACGGAGTCAGCCATAAGGAGAGCATATGCAATATCCATATCACCGTCCGTTGCGGAATCGCATGAACCACCAGTCATATTGCCTTCTTCCGCACCGTCAATAAGTTCAGTTCCGTTATCGCACTGCTGCCATGACATAAGGTTTGCACCTATATCGCTTGGGTGTGCCTTGAAATAACGGTACATTCCGTCAAAATATTCTTTAGCGTTTTCGTCGTAATCCGCCATACTTGCCGTAATAAGCATACCATAGCCGTGTGCCTCTGAAACGGTAACGGCAACGGAAGTATTTCCGCCCTGATATTTTTCTTCACTGTAATAAACATAATATTGCGTTTCGTTCGTGACATAATTATCCTGAACAAGATATTTTTGTTTCCATTGATTATAAAAATTTATGGTATCTTCTGAAAGTTTGTTTTCTGCCGATACATAAGCTGGTATTATTCCCTGAGCGATTACCGCTGAAAGAACAAACATTGGTATTTTTTTAATCCATTTCATAATTAAGACCTCCTGAATGATATTTATATGATAAATATATCACAGATTTTTAATAATTTCCACCTGTTTTTTATGGAAAAATTATTGTATCTTATGATTTTATTGAAATTTTTCAGAAAATATGCTATAATGAATTTCGGGAGATGATTTCAGAATGAATAGAATACCAAAGCCAAAACTTATAGAAGAGCATAAATTTCCGGTGGAGAGCAGTATAAGTTACGGTGTTGAAGAGGGTTTCCATGAACTGCACTGGCATGACGAAACCGAAATATGTTACATAAAAAAAGGTACGGGAAAATATCTGATAAACGGAACTGATTACAATTTCACTGCCGGAGATATATTCATTATAAACAATGATGATATTCATTTATGCCATGATGACAATAATCTTGTTATGCAGGTGGTAATGTTTGATTTTTTCTTTATCGGGAGCGGTTCTGCAAATCCCCTTGATTTTGAGTATCTGAGATTCTTTACAGACAGTCTTTACAGCGGATACAAAAAAATTGACCATTCATGTGTATATGCTCCCGTTCTTGCGGATATCCTCACCGAAATACAAGCAGAATACGAAAACACGGAAAAAGGTTATGAAATGATGATAAAATCACTTCTGCTGAAATTTTTCACGATACTTTTCAGGAATATTCCGGAAAATCCTGTAAATACAAGAATAATAAGCCGTAATGCCTTTGATAAAATCCGGAGTATAATTCTTTATATTGACATGAACTATCAGAAATCTATTGACCTTAAATTTTTAGAAGATAAATTTGAAATCAGCAGACCTTATCTATGTAATACTTTTAAGTCGCTGACAGGTATTTCACCGGTCAACTATATTATCCGGAAACGGATTACAGAGGCTAAACATCTGCTTATAAACACTGATAAAAGTATTCTGACCATTTCGGAAGAATGTGGTTTCCGTTCTCTTTCCAATTTCAACAGTCTTTTCAGAAAATTCACCGGAACGACGCCGAGAAGTTACCGCAAAACCGGAGACTTTCCGCATGAAATACAGAACTTCAATAATCAATAATTTTATAATCTTTATAGAACATTCCGTAATCTTTTATTTTGATTTCATTGAAATTTTTTATAATAGGGTACAGGATTCGCATTGCACCATCATCATAAGTAAGATAGGGTCTGAAATTTATACTTATTTCATACGCCGGCGGAAACTGATTCGATACCCAACCAGGGTCACAGGAATAGACATAAATTCCGTCACGGACAAAATCCGATGCAATGGAATGTGTCATCATATTGAGTGATGCTTTTGCCATATTCGTATGTACGTGACGGGCAAGTTTCTGTTTTGTATTGAAACGTCCTTCAACGGAGCTTACATTTATGACCCATGATTTGTTATCTTTTCCGTGAGCCAGATATTTTCTTAAACCGTTTGTGAGTATAAACGGTGCAGTAACGTTTATTAACTGTACTTCTAAAAGTTCCTGTGGGGAAATTTCTTCCGGACGCCGTACCCATGAATTTTTATCAGGCTGTTCACTGTAATCTACAAGCTGATTATTCGGGATAATAGAAAAATTTTCCTGCTCCGGAGCTTTCAGAGATAAAAGCTGTCCGGAACTGCATTCAATTGACTTTTCTTTCAATTCAATTTCTGCATAGTATTCAGTCGATTTCTTGACGGTCTGTGCGGCATTGTTTATAAGTATATCAAGATGTCCGTTGAATATTCTTTCAATTTCATAGATTAATTCATTCAACCTGTCAACTCTCATAAGGTCAAAACCGATAATGAAAAGCCTGCTCCGGAACTCCTCAAAATCCGGTTCTTTTGCGTAAGTTTCAAGAGCGTTTTTCGGATAGCGTGTAACTGCTATCACGCTTGCACCCATTCTCAGCAGTCTAAGACAAACCGCATAGCCGATTTTAATTCTGCCACCGGTTACAACCGCATTTTTTCCGGTAAGGTCACAACTTAAAGTACGCATTTTTTCATTTATAGCAAGACAGTCTGGACAGATTCCGTATTCTTCCATATTACGCTGACGGCACATTAAACAGATTTTCATAAAAAAATCCTCCTTAATTAAGTTATTAAAACTATTTTAACACAAAATAAAAAAAATGTCAAATTTCTCTTGACAAATTAAAAACAGTATGATATAATAACAATGTCAGTAGTTTAAGTTAAGAACTCCAGCCTTCCACGCTGGCGATGCGGTTATCCGCCTGACACTTCCGTATAGTTCAACGTCAGAACGCCACCTCCCCACAGTTGTGGAAACTGCGGTTCAACTCCGCAAACGGTCTTTAAAAATGGTTCAGTCTTTTGGGACTGAATTTTTTTTATTTTTCTATTGACAAAATGAAAATAATATGATATAATAACATTGCCGGTAGCTTATATAAAGCACTTTCACCGCATGAAAGGGAAACGGTTTTCCGTCCGGTACTTCCGCATAGCTCAAGTATAAGAGCAGTCCCCCTGCTAAGGGGAAAGATTACGGTGCAAATCCGTATGCGGATTTTAAATAAAAATAATCGGGTCAGCAATGACCTTTTTTATTTTGAGGAGGATTTAAAATGAAGATAGAGACACAGTGTCTGCACGAGGGTTACACTCCTAAAAACGGCGAACCGAGAGTAGTTCCGATAGTGCAGAGTACAACGTATGTATACGATTCAACAGAAGAAGTTGCGGCAGTATTCGATGACCCCACAAAAAGTCTTATATACTCACGCTTTGAGAATCCCACTACTATGGCTATCGAAGCAAAAATAGCCGCTTTAGAGGGCGGTATAGGTGCAATGTGTACCAGTTCCGGACAAGCCGCTACACTTCTTGCAATCCTGAATATATGCAAAGCCGGTGACAGCATTGTCAGCACTCCGGAAATATACGGCGGTACTATTAATCTTTTTTCATATACTCTTAAAAAATTAGGTATTGAATGCATATACATTGACCCGTCGGCAAGCGAAGATGAAATAAACAAGGCTTTCAAGCCGAACACTAAGGCAGTTTTTGGTGAGACTATAGCTAATCCGGCACTTACTGTACTGGATATAGAAAAATTCGCACGTATTGCCCACACACATAACGTACCTCTTATTGTGGACAATACTTTTGCTACTCCGATACTTTGCAGACCTATTGAATTTGGTGCTGATATTGTCATACATTCGACAAGTAAATACATGGACGGTCATGCAGTACAGACCGGCGGTGTTATCGTTGATAGCGGTAATTTTAACTGGGCTAACGGCAATTTCCCTGAATTTACAGAGCCTGACGAATCATATCACGGTATTTCATACGTTCAGACTTACGGAAAATCCGCCTACATTACTAAGGCAAGAATGCAGTTGATGCGGGACTTCGGTTGTTATCCGGCTGCACATTCATCATTTTTGCTTAATTTAGGTCTTGAAACTCTCGCCGTAAGAATGAAGCAGTATTGTGAAAACGCCCTTAAAGTCGCTGAATACTTTGAAAAATCAGATAAAGTGGAATCTGTTACATATCCTGGTTTAAAATCTGATAAGGGTTACGAACTCGCACAGAAGTATTTAAGTGGTTGCAGTGGTGTTATTTCTTTCGTAATCAAGGGCGGAAGACCTAACGCAATTAAATTCATGGATAGTCTTAAACTTGCCTCAAATGAAGTACACGTCGCTGATATAAGAACGTGTGTTCTGCACCCTGCAAGCGAAACTCACAGACAGCTCACAGAAGAACAGCTTGTAGCTGCCGGAATAAACGGCGGTATGATTAGATTTTCATGCGGTCTTGAAAACGTCGACGACATCATAGCAGACATTGAACAGGCTTTTAATGCGATAGATTGATATATAAATGCAGATATTAAAAATATCTGCATTTTTTTTGTAAAAGGTCTTGACAAACTGAAAAATATATGTTATTATATTCTTAACCTACTTAAAAACTATGTTAACTATGAAAGGTATGATAAATTATGAATTATAAATTTGAAACAATGCAGGTTCACGCCGGACAGGAAACGCCAGACCCTACAACCGATGCCCGTGCAGTACCTATTTATGCGACAACTTCATATGTTTTCAAGGACTCCGCACAGGCTGCCGGACGTTTTGCACTCACGGAGGGCGGAAACATCTATACACGCCTTATGAACCCTACTTCAGATGTCTTTGAAAAGAGAATAGCTGCTCTTGAGGGCGGTGCGGCAGCACTGGCTACAGCGTCAGGCTCGGCGGCGATAACATACGCTGTCCAAAATATAGCCACAGCCGGCGACCATATTGTTTCCTCGACAAATCTTTATGGTGGTACTTATAATCTTTTTGCCAATACACTTGTTGAACAGGGACTTACTACAACGTTTGTCAATCCCACTGACCCTGAAAATTTTGAAAAGGCTATCCAGCCGAATACAAAATTAATTTATGCGGAAACTCTCGGTAATCCTAATTCCGACGTTATAGACATTGAGGCAATTTCAGAAATCGCCCATAGACACGGCATTCCGCTTATCGTTGATAATACATTTGCCACACCATACCTGCTCCGACCCATCGAACACGGTGCGGATATTGTAGTACATTCCGCCACAAAATTCATAGGCGGACACGGTACAGTAATGGGTGGTGTCATAGTTGATTCCGGTAAATTTGACTGGTCACAGAATGATAAATTTCCGGCACTTTCAAAGCCTAATCAGTCATATCACGGCGTTGTTTTCACGGAGGCTTGCGGAAATATAGCGTACATAATGAAAATCCGTACAACCCTTATGCGTGACCAAGGTGCGACGATTTCACCGTTTAATTCATTTCTTCTTTTACAAGGTCTTGAAACACTCTCACTCCGTCTTGAAAGACACGTCGAAAACGCCCTTAAAGTCGTTGATTTCCTGAATAATCACCCACAGGTTGAAAAGGTAAATCACCCATCGCTTGAAACCGGAAAGGCAAAAGAACTTTATGACAGATATTTTCCGAATGGTTCAGCGTCAATTTTCACATTTGAGATAAAAGGAAATGCCGATACTGCTAAAAAATTCACTGAAAGTCTTGAATTATTCTCACTGCTTGCGAATGTCGCTGATGTAAAATCGCTTGTAATTCACCCAGCCTCAACGACACATTCACAGATGAATGAAGATGAATTACTTTCCGCCGGAATAAAGCCGAATACCATAAGGCTTTCCATAGGTACGGAGCATATAGATGATATTATATCAGACCTCGCAAAAGGTTTTGATGCAGTAAAATAATTATATAAAATACGGGTATTATGCCCGTATTTTTATTTTCCTCTTGACGTTTCTGAAAAAATGTGATATACTTTTTATAAGACTTGTTTTTAAAAGAAAGGAATTATAATGCATTTTAATGAATTGAACTTATCACAGGAAATTTTACAGGCTGTTGATGAACTCGGCTTTACAGAAATGACCGAAATTCAACAGCAGAGTATTCCCCTTATTCTTGAGGGAAAAGACGTTATAGGACACTCAAATACTGGTACGGGCAAAACTGCCGCTTTCGGTATTCCGGCGGTTGAAAGCATAACCGATACAAAAAATTTAAACGTACTTATTCTATGTCCCACCCGTGAGCTCGCTATGCAGGCACACGGTGAAATACGCAAATTTGCAAAGTACAAAAGGGGAGTAAAGCCAGTTTCTGTATATGGCGGTGCAAGCATGGAAAAACAGATATTTGAAATCAAACGTGGTGCAAATATCGTTATAGGAACTCCCGGACGTATTCTTGACCATATCCGTCGGCGTACAATTAAATTAAATAATATCCGCTGTGTTGTACTCGATGAAGCGGACGAAATGTTAAACATGGGTTTCAGAGAGGATATAGAGGCAATACTCTCAGAAGTTCCGGAGGAAAGGCAGACCGTTCTTTTTTCCGCAACAATGCCACCGGCTATTCTCGCCATAACTGAAACATATCAGAAAAACCCCGTACACGTTGAAATAAAATCTCCACAGAAAACAGTAGGACTTATTGAACAGTTTTATTTTGAAGTCGCTATGGGTCGTAAGACCGATGCACTTAAACTGTTATTATCGGCATATTCTCCGACGTCGGCGATGGTTTTCTGTAATACAAAGAAAATGGTTGATGATTTGACGGAAGAACTCGTAAAATCAGGGTTCAGAGCTGTGGGAATACACGGCGATATGAAACAATCACAGCGAACACAGGTTATGAACAGTTTCAAAAATAAATCGGTTGAAATTCTTGTCGCTACTGACGTCGCCGCCCGTGGAATAGACGTCAGCGGTGTTGACGCTGTTTTTAATTACGATTTGCCACAAGATAATGAATACTACATACACCGCATAGGACGTACCGGACGTGCAGGGCATACCGGAACAGCTTATACACTTATAAGCGGTCGCCGACAGTTCTATGAACTCCGTGAAATTGAACGATACACAAAAGCAAATATCATTGAAAAGGCTTTACCGATAAAATCTGAAATAACCGCTATGAAACAGGAAAATATTATTTCAGAAATATCAGCAGAAAATAATATAATCCATGAATCTTATGAAATTCTTGAAAGGCTTGCTGAATCCGGTATTGATTACCGTGAAACCGCTGCAAGAATTATATCCGCACGGCTTAAAGCTGAGATTGAAAATATCCCCGAATTTGAAAGACCACGTCCGCTTAAAAAAGGCAGAAAAGGCACACAGACCGTCAAGGTGGATATAAACATAGGCAGAAACAAACATATAGCACCTAATTTTATACTTGGCGCACTTGTCGACGCAACAGGTATGTCCGGACGTGATTTCGGAAAGATAGATATATTTGATACACACACGACCGTTGAAATTCCGGAGACTGAAAAAGATTACATACTTGACAGCACAAATCCTATGAAAATTAACGGAAACAAAGTTGAAGTCAAGCTATACAAAGGTGCGGAAATGAAAAACAGACATTATGAAAATCCGGAAAAACCTAAATTTGACCGCAAAGCCCGTGCATACGGGAGCAGGAAAAAGAATGATGTCTATAACGACTATATCCCGAATCGTAAAAAACGTACCAAAAAAAGACACTGAAAACAAGAGGTGAGCAGGTTTGAGCCGTAACAATCACGAAAAAACAAAAGCCAAAAGAATAGCTGTTCTTATAGTGGCAATTCTTATGATACTTGGTGCTATAATACTTCCTTTCCTTTAATAAAATACTCCCGAAAGATACATTTTCGGGAGTATTTTTTTTGCAACTGGTCTGTGATTTCGACAAATTCCGCACATCATACATATTATAATATATACAGACAAGTAATGCAGATTTCAGGAGGTGTCATGTGCAGACTATTTATGTTGATGTTCTGATTATATTGAATATATATGTAAATTATTTTCTTCTGCGTATAACCGCACGGCTTACGCATTCGCCGCTGAAATTCCGTCGGTGCATAATAACTGCTGTCTATGGAAGCATATACTCACTTCTTATACTTGCACCACACCTGAACGGTTTTATTAATATACTGATAAAATTTTTTGCGGCAGTGACGATAGTTGTTATTGCTTTCGGATTTCAGGGTAGGAAACGCTTTATTATAAATACAGCTGCTTTTTTTTCGGCTAACTTTATTCTTGCCGGAACTGTATACGCTGTATATTCGTGGCTTGAACCCGAATTTATGCATTTTAATAATTCATATTTTTATATAGATTTTTCACTTCTGTTGCTTGTCCTGACAACTGCTGTCATGTATTTTCTTGTATATATCGCTGAAAACTTTCTGTACCGTACACCTGAAGATACAGACTGTTACAACGTCATAATAAAATATAAGGACACTGTTGTAACCCTTGATGGTCTTGCTGATACCGGAAATTCACTGACAGATTTCTTTTCCGGTTCTCCGGTCATAGTATGTGACAGGAAAAAATTCAGCGGAATAAAAAATAATGGAAGTATTCCTAAAGGTTTCCGGCTTCTGCCGTGTTCCACAATATCGGACAGCGGATTTATAGAAGTTTTCCGTCCGGACGAGGTTCTTATAAAGAATAATCTTTCAGGAGAACGAAAAAAAGTAGACGCTGTCATAGGACTGGGTGAAAATTCCGGAAATGCTGTCTTTAATCCTAAAATTCTTAAAATCTGAAGAGGAGGAAAATATATTTATGAATATTCTGCAAATAATTCTTGAAAAATTCAGGGATATTTTTAACGATGATGTCTTTTATATAAACGGTTCGGATACTTTACCGCCACCGCTTACACGTCAGGAGGAAGAGGAGGTTTTTAAGGGACTTCTTGAAAATGACCCCTCCGCCCGTGACAGACTGATTGTACATAATTTAAGACTTGTTGTTTATATAGCGAAAAAATTTGAATCAACCGGAATAGGTCTGGAAGACCTTATTTCAATCGGAACTATAGGTCTTATAAAGGCAGTAAATACTTTCTGTCCGACCAAAAATATAAAACTGGCAACATATGCATCACGCTGTATAGAAAATGAAATACTTATGTTTTTACGGAAGTCATCACAGTACAGAAATGACCTCTCTATAGACGAGCCACTCAATATAGACTATGACGGAAATGAACTTCTTTTATCGGACGTCCTCGGAACTGATGACGATATTGTAAATAAGGGCATAGAAACTGAGGCGGAACGTGAAATATTACGCAATGCCGTTGCGGAACTATGTGACCGTGAACGTGAAATTATGGAAATGCGTTTCGGACTTATCGACGGCAAGGAAAAAACTCAGAAAGAAGTCGCCGAACAGATAGGTATTTCACAATCATATATATCACGTCTTGAAAAGAAGATTATACATAAATTGCGTGTGAAACTTGAAAGTATAACATGAATGATTATTCCGTGAAATTGTCACCAGCGTTTCACGGAATTTTTCTGTATTTTATATTTTAAATTTTTATTTATATTAACTGCACAAAATAAAAGTTTTGTGCAGTTATATTTAACAAAATTACAATTAAACTTTATTTTTCTATAAAAAAAAGCGGTTATCAAAACCGCTTTTTTTATTTTATTTTTGCATAACGTTCAGAGGAAATAACCTTTTCCATAATGGAAGATGGCGAAATATCGCCGGATATAGTCATATCAAAAACCACGGGGGAGAATCCTGAAACAAGGGTCGCACCGGTTTCAGATATACTAACAGGCATATTTGACTGCATACTATTGACATTCCAGAAAACAACATCTGGCAGTTTATAGCCGTTGACCTGATATTTCTTCTGCATGGTCTCAAAAAGCGGGAGACTGTTTCCGCCGGATATACAGTAATCAAATTCCATATCGGATATTATATATATTTTTGATGGCAATTCCTCAGTCGGAACTTTATTTTTAATAGCTGTTTTAAGAACCAAATCAAAAACGCCCTC
The DNA here is from genome assembly GCA_023665275.1 of Alistipes senegalensis. Classification (GTDB taxonomy): domain Bacteria; phylum Bacillota; class Clostridia; order Oscillospirales; family Ruminococcaceae; genus Ruminococcus. The sequence goes on from JAMPEF010000005.1 coordinate 37,822, forward strand.
AAGATTTGTATTTGCATATTCTGTAAATTTCATGCAGTATTGTATTTTCTGATATATGTCATCACCTTTTATTTCTATAATACGTGGATTTTCAGAGAACGTTATAAAGTGATTTGCAAAAGCGCCTTTATTGTGTTCTGCAAAGTAAATACCCAACGAAAGAGCAACATCTAACGGACGTACAGACTGATAATAGCTCCATGTCATAGAACCGGAAGTATCTATGACGGCTATGGCGTTTTCGTCGTTGTTGGCATAGTCGGGGAGGTTTTCCCATGTTACATTAAGTGAAAGTTTTTCGTTTTCGGTCAGATTTACAAGACATCTTCTTACTATTTCATACGGATAGAGAACCGATGTATTAATAGTATTTTCGCCTTTTTTTACTGATTCAAGATATTCTATATAACGTTCATTGTCATTTCTTAAAAAAGCCTTGCGGTATCTGAACATTGCACATGATGGCATTTTAGAATAGTCAAAAGTGTAGTCCGATTCTCTGAGACGGTTTTCAATTATATCAATATATTTTCTTAATGAAGAAAGTGTATGACGATATGTTTTTTCATTCATGCTGAGAAGTCGACACATTTTCTTACCAAGAGCTTTTGTTTCTGCTGATGACGCATTCACGGACGGCAACCACTTTGCAAGCAGCGAAATGTTTTTATTGTCATTCATAGCCTGAATGTCAACTGAAAGCTGTTTTTTTATTTCTTCGATGGCTGTACTTTCGCACGGACTTCCGATAACTGTCATTAAGTCGTCATATCGTCCATATTCTGCAAAAAACGGAATATTTCTTTCTACTGCGTCGGGATAACATTTCAAGAGGGCTTTTATAGCTGTCCTGAAAAAGCGTCTTTCACCGAGACCACCTCTTATATCACGGACATAAAAAATAATCTTCATAGTTTTTTCTGGATTTTCGACATATGCACGAATTACAACATTAGCTATTTCCTTTTCGTCGGCATCACGCATAGCACCAGCCCTGAAAAACAAGTCAAGACATTCATTTCCGGTTGTTGAGTAGGCTAAAGCACCGTTTTCAGTATATGTAACGGAACTTTCCTTTTTCAGATAATCAAGCATAAAATACCTCTTTTCTGTACACGGCTTTGTACAAGCCTTTGTTTTAACAAGACACATTAAAATTTTCCATAAATATGTAAAAAACTGCTGTATGTGTCTTTCGGGGACAAAAGCCGTCAAGGTTCATTTCAATCTTATTTGGCAGATAAGCGAAAATATTGCTGTAAGAACCTTTCAGCTTTTGATTTTTACACGATTCATTTTTCCACAGCGCCTGATGACGTTTCCGTCCGGCATACTGCGCCCCTGATATGATGCTGTCAGAATCGTTCATTAAAAGCGGGTATATATTACCCCCTATATATGCCCTTACAATTTTCACGGCTGAATGTTCTGATATTCAGTTAAATTCCCATAAACCGTCATACCATGAAAAGTTTAATTACTTTCGGTGGTCATTGTAATGACATGGCTGTTGCGAAACTTTGTCAGCCCTCACCTAATACTAATATAAACTAATTAGAGGGTATTGGTTGCTGTATGAGCCGTTCCCTTGTATGTTCTAAGTATATCACATCTTTCTGAAAAAATCATATAAAAAAATCTGCGAACTTATTTTTTTCTTGTACTTGAAAAAATATTATTTTTGTGTTATCATTATATATGAAAGGACGTGTGCATTTTATGGGTAGTTTTTCGGAACTGGTCAAAAATTTTGACAAGACAAGAAATTATATACGTGATTTTTTTATTTATGGTTTCAAGGTAAGGAGCGATTTTGAACGGAAAAGCTCACGGACTTATGACGACGAAAAACGACGTATAGAGAGCTGGTTAAGCGACTACATAAAGCATGATAACTCAGAACGTGGAAAACAAGTCTCTATTTCGCTTGACAGCGGCAGTATTTCCGAAAATCCACTTTATAATGCTTATTATTCAAAAAGTTTTACTGCAAATGATATAAAATTACACTTTTTTATTATTGACGTTCTCAGTGACGGAACTTCTATGACTGTTAATGAAATTACAGACAAAATTTATGAATTATATAATGAACTCTTTGAAACTCAGACAATAAGAATCAAACTCCGTGAATATGCGGAAGAGGGGATTATAATTATCCGTAAAAAAGGGAAAATTTATTATTATAGTCTTATTCCGGACAGAACAGACGAATTTTTAAAAAATTATCAGGGTCTTGCTGATGCAGTGAAATTCTTAACGCTATCGAAAATAAAAAATATATAACCGTTGTTAATTTTCGTAATAAAAATAAAAAAATAGAAAATATAATACCTTTGCAGATTATGTCTTCATTGCAGACCGGCAGACGCTATCTGGCAATATATGTTGATAATCATTTTACTTCAATGCGTCTTGATTTCACTGAAAAAGTTATCTCCGGCAAGGTATGTGATTACTATGATGATATATATGACAAATTTCTGAATTGCAGAAAATATTGTTTCAGTGCATCATTTGGTTTGTGGAAAAAACCTTGTGAAATTGAAACAATAACAATTGATTTTATTATTGACGAAAAAAATGAAAATTATGTCATTGAACGTCTTGAACGTGAAAAAGGAAGTGGTATTCTTGAAAAAATTGAAGATAATTATTTCCGGTTGACTGTAAAGACTTTTGATTCCAATGAACTTATACCGTGGATAAGAACGTTTACCGGTAGAATACTTTCACTGAACAGTGATAATAAGATGGTTACAAGACGTTTTTACAATGATGTATGTCGTATGAAAAACATTATATACAAGGACGAAAATTATGAAAATATTTCATGAAATATACAGCAATTATTTCCGGATAGCTTCTGAAATACTTAAATTTCCGGAAATAACAAAAGAAGACAAAAATAAAATAATATCACGGCTTGGTTTCAGTGAAACAAGTCTTTATATCCCTGACGATTTATGGGGACTGCTAAAAAAAAATAATTCCGGAAATTATATTCCTGTCATAAAAAATAAACCTGTTTCAGTTCTTACTGAAATACAGAAACGCTGGATTAAGGCAAAACTTGAAAGTCCTAAAATAAATCTTTTTCTTGAAAAAGATATTATCAATTCTTTGAAAAAATGTCTTGAAAACGTAAAGCCTCTTTACAGTGAAAATAATTTCCGTTATACTGACCGTTTCAGCGACGGCGACAATTTTTCTGACGTTAATTATCAGGAAAATTTTAGGAAAATTATTTCCGCTGTAAAAATGCATGAAATAATTGAAATAAATTTCAACAGCAGAAACAATCAGAAAATAAGCGGTTTATACGTTCCTGTAAAAATACAGTATTCCCCGAAAAATAACCGTTTCCGCATACTTGCATTTTCCGTACAGAAAGACCGCACCAGTATAATAAATATTGGCAGAATTACGGATATAAAAAATACCGGTGAAATATTTCATGAAAATATTTCCGTTGAAAGATATTTCAGTGAGCATAAATGTCAGAATCCTGTGACCGTCCGTATATCAACCGAAAGAAACGCCACAGAACGTTTTTTCATGGAGTTTGCACCATATGAAAAGCGTACGGAATATGATTCAGAAACGGGTGTATGCATGGTTCAGCTATGGTATGACCGGTTGGACGAAACAGAATTATTAATCCGTCTGCTTAGCTTCGGTGCTGTGATAGAAATTGTTTCACCGCCGGAATTTCGCCGGAAAGCAAAAGAACGTATTGACAGACAATATGAATTACTACATAAAAAAACGCCGATTATAAATTAATGACCTGCATCTTTAAAAGACACAGGTCACGTAAACAAGGTACTGTTTATTCTTCCCAATATGGTGGAAAGCCGGTATGAACGGAAGTTAATTGCTGTAAGTACCTTTTTTATATTGTATCACAATATTATAAAGTTGTCAACAAATTTCATTAACATTATTCAGTTATTTTTCTTGCCTCAATGTAAAATCTCTTATCTTCCGCATGACCCATAGAAAAAGTTTTCCGTGGTAATGCACCATCTTTTATTACAGTCGGGAAAAGCTGTGATTTATCCATATCCGGAAGAATAAAGCCGATTCCGTTATGTTTTTCAGCGAGATTTTTAACCGTTTCCGTACCGTGAATGTAATCAATTTTTCCGCCGTTTGATTTTATATAACCATCAAGGAAATTCTGCAACGAACCTACAGAAAGATTTGAAGATTCTTTATTTATATAGAATTTCTTTTCAGTGCCGTTGCATGACATAATAACATACTGGTCTGATTCAGAATTTTCAGAAAGTTCAAGGGCTTTTGTCATTTCAGAAATAAGTTTATCACAATCAACGTCATATACAAGGCGGTGTATAGCCTCAAATTTAAGTGCGTCGCTATGGAGGTTCACTATTTCAGCGAGTGCATAACGTGCAGGGTGTCCGGAAAAATCAATATCCGGATTTGATTTTTTAAGCTGTTCATAAAATTCTTTAGCAGTTGCAAGTGAATGATTTCCGTCACCCATAGCGTAAAGCAGTACCGGTGATTTTTCAAGATTATATTTTTTATTGAATATTTGAAAGTCAGCGAGTTCGCATAATGCGGAGTCAATTTTTTTCTGAGTTTCGGTGTCTACGAGATAGCCCTTTATACTTCCGCCGTTTTGCATAAGTTCAAAATCATATAATTTTTCCATATCCTGCTCCGCAAGCGGTTCAATGACAGTATTTTCAGGGTCATCAATCAGAATCATTATATGTGGCAGTTCAAGAGTTGCTCCCTGACGTACTTTTATACGTGGTGGGATTCTTTCTATAACGGTAGCTTCCGTTGCACGTACTTCAGAACGGCTACCCTTTGAGAAGTCATATTTTTCAAGGTCTATCGCTCCGACTATACCACGTCTTATAATGCCGTTGCTCTGTACTCTTTCGACGTAAACCATAGCATTTTTATACTCCTTGAAAACGCCGTCTGAAATATATTTATCCATAGAATTATGAATATTTTCTATTCTTTCGGAAACATCATCATTTTCAAGGAAAATTTCCGGCAGTATCAGATTAAGTGTTGACGGTGCATCACCGACTTTATTATATACCTCGTTCCAGTATTCCGGTTCGCTGGTGTACTGGTCGCAGGCAATAACAGACCATTTATTCATATCGACGTTTTCCGGAATAAGTATATCCGCATTGTGAAAAGCTGTTGTATTCATGTTGTTTTCCTCCAGTGATTTTATAAATTGTTTTAACTCCTGATTGAGTGCCGATACAGGCAGACCCACCACATTGAAATAATCTCCGTTCATGTTCTTTATCAGCAGTGAACCTTTTCCCTGTATGCCATATCCGCCGGCTTTATCGAACGGCTCTCCGGTGGATATATACCATTCTATATCTTTTTCGGAAAGTTTCCGGAATGTCACGGAAGTTGTCCGTGAATTAAGAGTAAAATTACCACCGCCGATTATGCAAAATGAAGTTGTCACGCTATGTACTTTTCCGGAAAGCATTCTCAGAAATTTTCTGCATTCGTCAACATCTTTAGGCTTGCCGAGTACATGACCATCAACTTTCACGACAGTATCACAGCCGATAACTATGCAGTCCGGATATAGTTCAGCGGCTTTTTTTGCCTTGAGTTCCGCAAGGTAAACCGCCGGACTGTAAGGGTAATTTTCTGGTAATGTTTCGTCAACGTCCATTGCAACGCATTCAAAGTCATCAGTAATAAGTTTCATCAGTTCACGCCGTCTCGGCGAGGCTGATGCAAGTATTATCTTCATTTTATCACTCCTTTATTAGATTTTACCATATACTTATTATAATGTCAAGCGTATGAAAATAACTCTGTAAAAATTTACTGAAAGTTCATGAAAAAATTTTCAGAAGTACTTGAAAAATCTGTCAGAATGGTGTACAATGTTATTGTGAGCTGTTATTTAATTAACATATGCTCAATACATTATAATATGAAAGGATGTCATACCAATGGCAGGATTAAACAAAGTTACTGTCGAAGACGTTAACGTTACCGGCAGAAAAGTACTCGTAAGAGTAGATTTCAACGTACCTCTCAAGGACGGTGTTATCACCAACGATAACAGAATACAGGCAGCTCTTCCCACAATCAACAAACTTGTTGAAAATGGTGCAAAGGTTGTACTCTGTTCACACCTCGGCAAGCCGAAGAATGGTCCGGAAGCTAAGTTCTCACTTGCTCCGGCTGCTGCAAGACTTGCAGAACTCGTAAATACTAAGGTTGTTTTTGCTGCTGATGATACAGTTGTAGGCGAAAACGCTAAAAAGGCTGTTTCTGAAATGAACAACGGTGAAATCGTTGTACTTGAAAATACAAGATTCCGTGGTGCAGAAGAAACAAAGAACGGTGAAGACTTCTCTAAGGAACTCGCTGAACTCGTTGACGGTGAAGTTTTCGTTATGGACGCTTTCGGTTCTGCACACCGTGCGCACGCATCAACAGCAGGCGTTACAAAGTTTGTCAAGGAAACTGCTGTAGGCTATCTTATGCAGAAAGAAATCCAGTATCTCGGAAACGCTGTTGAAGTTCCTGAAAGACCGTTTGTTGCTATCCTCGGTGGTGCTAAAGTTGCAGACAAACTCAATGTAATTTCAAACCTTCTCGAAAAGTGCGATACGCTTATTATCGGTGGTGGAATGGCTTATACATTCATCAAGGCTAACGGTGGTTCAATAGGCACATCACTTGTTGACGACGAAAAACTTGACTACTGCAAGGAAATGCTTGCTAAGGCTGAATCTCTCGGAAAGAAAATTCTTCTACCTGTTGATACAGAAGTAGCATCTTCTTTCCCGAACCCGATTGACGCTGAAATTGAAGTAGAAAACGTTGCATCTAATGAAATTCCGGCTGACAAGATGGGTCTTGATATCGGCGTTGAAACACAGAAGATTTTCGCTGAAGCTGTAAAGTCTGCAAAAACTGTTGTATGGAACGGTCCTATGGGTGTATTTGAAAACCCTGTACTTGCTAAGGGTACAATTGCAGTTGCAAAGGCACTCGCTGAAACAGATGCTACTACTATTATCGGTGGTGGTGACTCAGCAGCAGCAGTTATGCAGCTCGGCTTTGCAGACAAGATGAGCCATATTTCTACTGGTGGTGGTGCTTCCCTCGAATACCTCGAAGGAAAAGTACTCCCTGGTGTTGCTGTAATCGCTGAAAAGTAATTCAATCTCAAAAAGGGCGGGTAGAAATATTCGCCCTTAATGCAATGATGTGTAAATTATGAATATGGCTTTATTTTCTATTGATGGGTCATTATTATTGTTTTCTTACGCTATATTTTTTATATCAATGCTGATTGCATTGGTTTTTCTGATAAAAATAATAAGAACAATAAAAGTATATCATAAAGCTAAAAAAATCTATCCTGAACGTATTCCGATACTGAAAAAAGAGCTGAAAAAATATACCATTATTCTAATTTCTGTTCTTATATTCGGATTCGGACAGTTATGCGGTGTTTTGTACCTTTACGGACTTGCAATGTCTAACCACAATTGCTAACAAATATTTACTGAAGTGCATAATAAACAAACTAAAGGAGTGCATTATTATGTATTTATATGTACTTATAATGATTTGGCTTTTATGGCTTGCAGTATCTGCAATAATGCTGATTTCTGCAATGGAAGAGTTCAGAAAAACCGATAAATCCGACATTGATAAATTAAAAGTCTGTAAGAAGAAAATTATATTCCGCTCAATTATGAATGTTGTTCCGATAGTGCTTTCAACTTTTTTCGTTTAGTACATTGAAAAATTTCATATACTTAAAATATTGTTTACTGAGATGCATATATGAAAAGATAAACAAACTAAAGTAATAACATAATTTAAGGGAGTGGATTATTATATATTTAGCTCTGGAGGGTCACCTGTCAGGTGCGATTATTTATTATATAATTTTTGCATATGTACTTATAATAATTTATTTTTTATGGCTTGCAGTATCTGCAACAAAGCTGGTTTCTGCAATGGAAGAATTCAGAAAAACCGACAAATCCGACATTGATAAATTAAAAGCCTGTAAGAAAAAAATTATATTCCACTCAATTATGACTGCTATTCCGTTAGTGCTTTTAGCTTTTTTAGCATATATACATTAGGGTTGCTTTAAATGAGGTGCTGAAATGGGAGATACAATATTTGCACATATTGAAGACCATATTCATGATATGAACACGTGGGCAAATCAATTATTATTCTCAATAATTATTCTTTTCATAATAAGTATAGTATTCTGGGTATCTGTCTTAAAGATGTCAAATGCTTATTCAAATTATCTGATAATAAAAAAATTTACATTTGCAGATAAGAAATGGAAACTTGTTACCGCAAAAGTGGACAGATTTTCCGATTATGATACAAGTATCACATACATTACTGAAGAAAGAATATATAATGCCAATCTGAGCGATACCGAATGTGAATTTTTTCAGGGCAAATCAGTAAATATTCTGTACAGGACAAGTAATCCGAAAAAATATATTCCCTATGATAAAGAATATTTTAAAAAGAAATTAATTTCAAATCTGATATGCTCAATAATATCGTGTGCATTAAGTATGCTGATTGTTTTTAAGATTATTTTTTAGTGCATTTTTACCCGTTGCATACAATTTTTTTTCTGAAAGAAGTTAGAAGTATGAAAATTACTGAAAAATTAAAAGAAAATTATTCTTCGGAAATCATGCTTTTGTCTATTGCGTGTTTTCTTGCCGGAGTTGTTGTGGGAGTACTTCTCGCACCTGTTAAAAAGGGCTTTGCGATATGCTCTTATAACGGCTGCAACAACAAGACAAAAAATTACAAAAACTGCAATTATGGTTATGACGACGAAGATGATAATATTAATTAAAAGGAGTTATTTAAAATGAACAAGTCAACAAGAAAAGCAATTATTGCTGGTAACTGGAAAATGAACAAGACACGTCCGGAGGCTAAGGAGCTTTTAGAGGCTATAAAGCCCCTTGTTGCCAACGCTGAGGGCAATGTTGAAGTTATCGCTTGCGTACCATTCACAAACCTTGAAACTGCTATAAACACAACAGCAGGTTCTAATGTAAAAATCGGTGCTGAAAACGTTCACTTTGAAAAGAGCGGTGCATTTACAGGTGAAATCTCCGCTGATATGCTTTCCGAACTCGGTGTTGAATACGTTGTTATCGGACACAGCGAAAGAAGACAGTATTTCGGCGAAACAGATGAAACTGTAAACAAGAGACTTCTTGCCGCACTCGAAGGCGGTTTAAAGCCGATTCTCTGTGTTGGTGAAACTCTTGAACAGAGAGAACAGGGCATTACAGAAGAAGTTATCGCTATGCAGACAAAAATTGCTTTACAGGGTACTTGCCCTAAGTGCATAAAGAATGTTGTTATCGCATACGAACCTGTATGGGCTATCGGTACTGGCAAGGTTGCTACTCCGGAGCAGGCACAGGACGTTTGTGCATTTATCCGTAAAACTATTGCAGGACTTTTCAATCAGGAAGTTGCAGACGGCATAACAATTCAGTATGGTGGTTCTATGAATGCTAAGAACTGTGCTGAACTCCTTGCAAAGCCCGACATTGACGGCGGACTTATCGGTGGTGCTTCACTCAAGGCAGAAGATTTCAACACAATTGTACAGGCTGCTGTAAACGGCTGATTCTGAAAAAATTATGTATATCAGTGGGTAAATTTTCTGTTTGCCCACTGCCTTTTCAGAACGGGGGACGTCTATGAAGAAAACCACATCAGGAGACACATTGCATGCTATTAATATATTAATATGCTTTTTTCTTTTCTTGGGTGTAATATACTTCGGAACTGCAAGCGGAATAACATTCAGATTGTTCTTTATTGGATTCTGGGTTAATTTTGTTCTTGCATTGATTTATAAATTTTATCAGAAAAACGGTAGTTTCAGAAAAACTGTTATTATATTGCGTGTGGTTGCTGTAACTATTTTATTACTGGGAATACTTACACCGTTTACTTTGATTAATTTCAGAAATACAAAATTAGTGTATCCTGTAAAGCGTTTCTGTTACGGTTACGGAGTATATTCGGAAAGATTCAATAATGATATTCTTCCCGAAAGTCTGCCGAAAAAATGCGATGACTATATGTTTATCACACAAGGAAGTTTTCCCGCACAGGATTATCACCCGTCTGCATATCTTGCATTTCATACCGACACAGAAACTCTGAAAAAATATGAAGAACATTTCAATTCTGTTTATGATGCAGAACGTCATACAGCACATATGCCCGATAAAGAAAAGTATGTCACTTATGATGATTCATGGCTGAAATGTCCCGAAGAACTACCACAACACGTATTACAGAGGCTTGAACCCGAACACATACACGATTTTGGAAAGGCTATAATATATACACATTACGGCAAGGGCTGTATGCTTGATTATAATTCCGGTCTTGCTGTATTCTGGTACTGATTAATTTAATTTGAAAGGACAGATAAAAAATGTCAAAAAAACCTGTAGCACTTATTATTATGGACGGTTTCGGTTATAATTCGTCCGATTACGGCAATGCTATTACTGCTGCTAAAACTCCGAACATTGATAAATACAGACAAGGTGCAAATACTCTTATTGGTGCAAGCGGTCTTGATGTTGGACTTCCGGACGGTCAGATGGGCAATTCAGAAGTCGGACACACAAACATAGGAGCAGGACGCATAGTATATCAGATGCTTGTAAAGATTTCTAAGGATATTAAAGACGGTGTTTTCTTTGAAAATAAGGCTCTGCTTGATGCTATAAAAAATTGTAAGGAAAAAAATTCCGCACTTCACCTTATGGGACTTCTTTCCCCTGGTGGTGTTCATAGTCATATGGAACACCTTTTCGGTCTTGTGGAAATGGCTAAGAAAAACAGTCTTGACAAGGTTTATATACACGCATTTCTTGACGGTAGAGATGTTCCGCCGTCATCTGCCGCCGAATTTATGGAACAGACAGTTACAGAACTTGAAAAAATAGGTCTCGGAAAGATTGCCACAATTTCCGGACGTTTCTACGCTATGGACAGAGATAACGCATGGGACAGAGTAGAAAAAGCATATTCCGCTATGGTTTACGGTGAGGGCGTTAAAGAAACTTGTCCGGTTCAGGCTATAAAAAATTCTTACGAAAACGGCGTAACAGATGAATTTATGCTCCCGACAGTCATTGACGGCGGTGCACAGATTAAGTCTGATGACAGCGTTATTTTCTTCAATTTTCGTCCAGACCGTGCAAGACAGATTACCCGTGCTTTTGTTGACCCTGATTTCACAGGATTTGAAAGAAAAAATGGATTCTTTAATCTCAGTTTTGTATGTATGGCACAATATGATGCATCTATGCCAAATGTAACTGTTGCGTATCCGCCAGAACAGCTCACTATGACTATGGGTGAATATCTCAGTAAATCGGGAAAAACACAGCTCCGTATTGCCGAAACTCAGAAATATGCACACGTTACATTTTTCTTTAACGGCGGTGAGGAAAAGCAATTTGAGGGCGAAGACAGAATCCTTATAAAATCACCTGATGTTGAGACTTTCGATATGAAGCCTGAAATGAGTGCTTACGAAGTTTGCGATGCTGTAGTTGATGCTATAAATTCCGACAAGTACGATGTTATAATTCTAAATTATGCAAACTGTGATATGGTAGGGCATACCGGCGTTTTCGATGCTGCTGTAAAGGCTGTTGAAGCCGTTGACGAGTGTGTAGGAAAAATGGTTGATGCAATTCTTGCCAAGGGTGGTGCAGCTCTTATCACAGCCGACCACGGTAACGCCGACAAGATGTACGAACCCGATGGAAGCCCGTTCACTGCTCACACTACAAATCCCGTACCGCTTTTCTGTGTGGGATATGACTGTGAACTTCGTGACGGCGGTGTACTTGCTGACCTTGCACCGACTATGCTTGAAATCCTTGAAATGCCACAGCCGACAGAAATGACAGGAAAATCATTAATCAAAAAATAAAAATTAAAAACAGGCTGGCGGAAAAAGTCAGCCTGTTATTATCGGAGGTAAAAATATGAATCCAATTGCTTTAACAAAATCTTTAACTAAAATAATGCCTATGATTAAGACATTCAAGGGTAATCACCCGAAATTTTTCCCGTTTGTGAAAAAAGCACTCAGGGAGGCTGACGAGGGAAGTATTATTGAAGTAAAAATCACAACTTCTGAGGGTAAGGAATATATTACAAATTTAAAACTTTCCGCACAGGATATGGAACTTGTCGGCGAGGCACACAATATATTAGATTAATATTCTATTCCCTTACGTGCAGTAATGCCCTTTTCGTATGGGTGACGTATGGCGTTTATTTCGCTGATATAGTCGGCTTTTTCAAGGAATATTTCCGCCGGATTGCGTCCGGTAAGAATTATTTCCCGTTGGTCGCTGAGTATCATATTTCCGGAAATTTTTCGGTCAATCATATTTTTGTTGTATGCGTCAAGAAATTCATCAAGTATGATAATATCAGCATAGCTCCTGAAAGCTCGATTAATCATATCATTATGCTTTTCAGTGACAAATTTTTTTTCAGTGTCATTCATACGGAAAGTGAATTTATTGCAGACATCACAGCAGCATATATTTATATTTTTTATCTGTTTCAGGATTTCATTTTCTGAAGAATTTCCGTTTTTCAGGAACTGCATAAACATAACATTCAGACCAGCTCCCGCCGCCCTTATCGCAAGACCAACAGCAGCGGTAGTTTTTCCCTTGCCGTTTCCATGATAAATGTGTAAAATAAATCTCACCTCGTATTATTTTGTTAAGGAGTGTTTTTACAAATGAAATCAGTTATTTTTTTCGATATAGACGGTACTATTTCCACAGAAGATTCACGGTGTATTATTCCCGAAAGTACCCGAAAAGCTATTATCCATACACGTAAAAAAGGAAATCTCACATTCATAAATACCGGACGTACAGCATTCAATATAAGTCCGGAAGTCCGGAGTTTAGGTTTTGACGGCTTTTTATGTGGGTGCGGTACTTATATAGAGTACGGAAATGAAGTCATTCTACATCATACGCCGGAAAAGACTTTCTGCCGTGAAATAGCCGGTCTTATGCGTGAATGCCGTGTAACTCCGGTATATGAACACAGCGACGGCTATTTTTTTGACGACAAGGCGGTACATAATGCAGGTCTTGACTATTTCATGAATGTTTTCGTTGAAAAAGGCACAGACATAAGCCATAAAGCCGATGACGAAAATTTTATTTTTGATAAGTTCGTTGTATGGACTAATCCGGAAAGTGATATGGAACTTTTCAACAGGGAAGTGAGTAAATATTTTTCTATTATAGACCGTGGAAACGGTTTCTATGAAAATGTACCTCTTGGATATACAAAGGCTACTGCTATTGATATTATCCTTGAAAAACTAAATATCTCACGTAAAAACGCCTATGCAATAGGGGACAGCATGAACGATTTACCTATGCTGAAAGCCGTCCCTAACAGTATTGCTATGGGTGGTGCAGAAAAATTATATCCGTTTGTATCATACGTGACATCAGGCATTGAAGACGACGGAATATATAACGCCCTGAAACATTTTCAGCTTATTTGATAAGATTTTTCTTTTTAAGACGGTCAAAAACTATGTTATATCCGTCATTACCGTCTTTAAGTGAACGATGTACACGGCTTATAGTAGCAGTGCTTACACCTGTTTCAGTTACGATATTGCTATAGACTTTATGTTCATCAAGAAGTTTTGCAACCTGTAATCTCTGTGCAAACGACTTTAATTCTATGCTTGTGCAGAGGTCATCAAAAAATTTATAGCAGTCGTCAACTGTTTCCAGCGTAAGTATTGCCTCAAAAAGCAAATCCATATTTTCAGATTTTATTTTATCAATCATTTTTATTACTCCTGTCTGCCGTATGGCATTATTTACTTTTACATTTTAACACATTATCACGCAAAAGTAAATAGATGATTTGCAAATTTCAGAAAAATATCATTTTTAAGAATTATTTAAGAAAAAGATACACCATAATTAAGCACGATGATATATTATAATATCGGGAGTGATTAATTATGGTAAAAAAATATTTTAATTTTATTTCCGGAATATTTTTCCTGTTTGTAATTGCTGTATCGGCGACGTCGTTTATACCCATTGTAAGCCATGAAATAAACTCAATGACAGCCGGAATTATTATTGTATTTCTGTTTCTGACAGTAACATATTTCATATCGTCGGGAGCAGGGAAGTCAGAAAAACTGCTTAAAAAATTTATCCGTGGAAATCAGAAGACCGCCGGAAAAATATTCTGTATACTGGCATTGGTTCTGTTTGTATTTCAAGTGAATTTTGCATTTATTCAGGATTTTACGCCTAAAAATGACCTTTCGTATATATGCACGGGTGCGAAAAATATTGTCACCGGAGACCCTCTTTATAATAATATTCCGGAAATACATAAACATTATTTCGCTGTATATCCTAATAATCACATGATATTCACATTAATTTACGGACTTTACAGACTGGAGTATATATTTACTGGAAATATAAAAAATATATTTCCGGTTATATTCAATATAATAAGTCTTGATATATCATATATATTAATGTATAAAATTTCCGAAATAATTCATACTCCGGAAAAGTCGATAACGTGTGCTTTATGTGGACTTCTGCTAACGCCTTTTATAACTTATTCGGCATTTTTCTATACTGATTCAATGGCTATGCCGTATGTTATCGGAGCTGTATATTTTTATATAAAATATATCAGAAAATATAAAATATCTGATATAATAATATGCAGTATACTTATTGCAGTGGGGTATAAATTCAAGGGTAGTACAGGGTTGCTTATACCGTCCGTAATTCTTGATATGATGATTAACAAACGCACAAACTGTCTGAAAAATATTTCCGTTTTAATTACCGCATTTGTTATATTCTGTATGAGTTTCAATAAAATTTCTGCCGGAATAATCAATATTGACGACGTCGAACTTGAAAAATATCGTTTTCCGCTTATTCACTGGATAATGATGAGCGCACACGGACGTGGTGGCTACTGTGCGGAGGATTTCCGGTATACCCTGAGTTTCAATGGCTATGAAAACAAGTTAAATGCCGATATTTCACGGCTTACCGAAAAACTTTCATATATTGGAATTTATGGTTTTCTGAGTCATTTAATCTGTAAGATTTCGTATACATGGCGTGATGGTACATACATGGCAGGATATTACAATAAATATAGTTTTCTTAAAAATTATGGATTTTATGTTTTCACGGCAGTATTTCATTTTAAAATGCTGTATAATATTTCCCATAAATATATTTCATATAAATATAATCAGGAATATAATATTATTAAAATTGTCATCATAATTCTTGCCATGTTTCTTATGGTATGGGAAACAAGATGCCGTTATCTTGTGAGTTTTTTTCCGCTTTTTATTCTTATCTGAAATTTATGCTTGCATTTTTATCAGCTTTATAGTATAATATAATGTACAGGTGACTTCCTGTGATGCCGGATATTATTCAGAATACAAATATATATTGTGAACTGCTTATCCGGAGCAGTATTCATGACTTAAGTTAAAGGATATGGTGATAAAAATGAAACAGATTATCAATAATAATCAATCAATCGAAAAAGATAACGCTTTTTATACCGTTACTATGCGTGGACTTGTTGCATTTCCGGATATGATAATGCATTTTGATGTTGCACGTAAAAAAACAATCAAGTCAATTGAATCTGCCATGGCTGAAGGGAACGGCAGATTATTCCTTATTACACAGAAAGACCCCTATACAGATAATCCGGAAATTTCCGACCTCTATAAAACCGGTGTAGTTGCTGAAATAAAACAGGTTCTCAGACTTCCTGACAATATAATGAAAGTTCTTGTAAAAGGCGTTTACAAGGCAAATCTACTTGGCTTTAATGATGACGGTGAAACACTTGTTTCAGAAGTAAAGCGTGTTTCGTCACATTCAAAACAGAAATATGATGAAACAGAAATAGAAGCTCTTATGCGTGTTATAAAAAACAATTTTGAAAAATATGCGTCATTTTTTCAGAAAATGCCTAAAGAACTTGAAGTCTCCGTACTCACACAGGAAGACCCCGAAAAACTTTTTGAACTTATAGTCTTTAACTGTGGCATAGGCTACAGGGAAAAACAAAAACTTCTGGAAGAAAATAATCTTATTAAAAGGCTTTCTATGCTGGTTTCATATCTTGCCGCTGAAAATAATGTACTTGAAGTTGAAGAAGAAATCCATGAACATACAAGAGATAGTTTAGACAAAAGCCAAAGAGAATATTACCTCCGTGAACAATTGAGAGTTATTCAGGAACAATTAGGTGAAAGCGAAAATGAAGAAACTTTCCGTTATATGTCAAAAGCTATGAATATTAACTGTGATGAAAAAAGCCGTGAAAAACTTATCAGAGAAATTGAAAAATTAAGTAAAATGCCACCTTATTCACAGGAGGCTTTTGTAATAAAAAATTATCTTGATACAGTCTTTGAACTGCCGTGGGGAAAATATTCAAAAACTAAAACAACAATATCAAAAGCTGAAAATATCCTTGAAAAAGAACATTACGGACTTAAAAAAGTCAAGGAACGTATTATAGAATTTCTTGCCGTCTATATGCTTAATCCTAAAATCAAAGGGCAGATTATATGTCTTGCAGGCGCTCCCGGAATTGGTAAGACTTCTATTGCCAAATCCGTTGCTAAGGCTATGGGTCGCAAATATGCAAGAGTTTCACTCGGTGGTGTACGTGATGAGGCAGATATAAGAGGTCACAGAAAAACTTATATCGGCGCAATGCCCGGACGTATCATTACAGCCATGCAACAGGCAGGCACAAGCAATCCGCTTATACTTCTTGACGAAATAGACAAGTTATGCAGTGACATCAAAGGTGACCCATCGTCTGCTATGCTTGAAGTCCTTGACAGTGAACAGAATAACGCTTTCCGTGACCACTTCATAGAAATACCATTTGACTTAAGCAATGTAGTATTTATCATGACAGCCAATAATATTTCTGATATTCCCGCACCACTCCTTGACCGTATGGAAATTATAGAACTTCCAAGCTATACGGCAGAAGAAAAATTCCATATAGCAAAGGAACACCTTGTTCCGAAACAGATAAAAGAACACGGTCTAAAAGCCTCACAGTTAAGAATAACTGACGATTCACTTCACAATATTATACGTTTCTATACTAAAGAAGCCGGTGTACGTTCACTTGAAAGAATTATAGCCTCAATATGCCGCAAGACCGCAAGAAAAATAGCGGCGGAGGAAACAAAGAAAGTCACTGTCAAGCCGGATAATTTACGGGAATTTCTTGGCATACAGAAATATTCCGCCGATTTATTATCAAAGGAAAATCAGGTTGGTGTGGTCAATGGTCTTGCATGGACTTCTGTAGGTGGTGTTATAATGCCACTTGAAGTTCTCGTACTTGACGGTACAGGCAAGACAGAAGTTACCGGCTCACTCGGCGATGTCATGAAAGAAAGTTCACGGATTGCAGTAAGTTATGTCAGAAGTATTGCCGGAAAATATAATATCAATCCGGAATTTTACAAGAATAAGGATATTCATATACACGCACCGGAAGGAGCTGTACCGAAAGACGGACCTTCTGCCGGCGTGACAATGACTACCGCACTTGTTTCGGCGCTCTCCGGAATACCGGTCAGGTCTGATGTCGCTATGACAGGTGAAATTACTTTACACGGAAAAGTACTTCCTATAGGCGGACTCCGTGAAAAAACTATGGCTGCATATAAAGCAGGTGTGAAGACTGTCATTATTCCGGCTGACAATAAACCCGACCTTGAGGAAGTCGATAACGTCGTAAAGGAAAATATAGAGTTTGTATATGCTGAAAATCTTTCCGACGTTCTCAATACTGCACTCCTGAAACAATGAAAGGAATGATATATGAAATTTAATTATAATAAAGCGGAATTTTCTGCATCATACGGAAAATTTTCACAGATACCACCACCGGAAAATGTTGAGATAGCTTTTGCCGGACATTCAAACGTCGGCAAGTCGACGCTTATAAATAAGCTCTTCAACAGAAAAAATCTCGCCCGTGTGAGTTCCGTACCTGGAAAAACCGCTACTATAAATTTTTACCGGCTTGATGATATTTTCTTTGTTGACCTGCCAGGTTATGGCTATGCTAAAGTCTCAAAATCTGAAAAAGAACGCTGGTCGGGGCTTATAGAGGGCTATCTGAATGCAGACAGGGATATGCGACTTGTTTTCATGCTTGTTGATATGCGACACGCTCCGACTAAAGACGATGTGCAGATGATAAATTATCTTATTGATACAGAAACACCGTTTGTTATAGTTCTGACAAAAGCCGATAAGCTGAAAAAATCTGAACGTGAAAAGCGTATGAAAGCCTTTGAAGAAGAAATACCATGTTTCAACGATATACATTATGTTGCGTTTTCGTCAGTTACCGGTGAGGGCGTGGAGGAACTCCGGAACATAGTTGAAGATGTATCGGAAAATGATTAATCAGAAAGGATTGTTTTAAAATGTTTGTATCTGAAAATTTAAACGTTAACGAAAAAGGAAATCTCACTATCGGCGGTGCTGATACTGTCGAACTTGCAAAACAGTACGGAACACCCCTTTATGTCATGGACGAGCAGGCAGTAAGAAAAGCCTGTCAGCGTTTCAAAAGCAGTATTGACAGATACTATGACGGCAAAGGTCTTGCGTGTTACGCCAGTAAGGCTTTTTCCTGTTTGGAAATGTGCCGTATAGTCGCAAGTGAGGGAATGGGTCTTGATGCTGTTTCAATCGGTGAACTCTATACCGCTGTAAAAGCCGGCTTTGATGTATCTAAAATAGGATTTCACGGCAACAACAAGACAGACGAGGAACTTGAATACGCCGTTGATATTAAAGTAGGCCATATTATTGTTGATAATATTTCCGAACTTCTCCGCCTTGAAAAAATCGCTGAATCAAAAAATGTAAAACCTGATATAATGTTCCGTATCAAACCAGGTATTGACGCACACACACATGATTTCATAAAAACCGGTCAGATAGACAGTAAATTTGGTTTTGCCCTTGAAACAGGTGAGGCATTCGAGGCTGTAAAACAGGCTGTAGAATGTAAAAATGTCAATCTTATGGGACTTCACTGCCATATAGGCTCACAGATTTTTGATATTGCACCATTCGAGGAAGCCGCTAAAGTTATGCTTTCATTCATTGCAAAAATCAGAAATGAACTCAATTATGAAATAAAAGGTCTTAATTTAGGTGGTGGTTTCGGAATTAAGTATCTTAACGAACATGACCCCGCACCGTTTGAAACATACATGGAAAGAGTTTCGGAAATCGTAAAGCTAACCTGCTCCGAGTTGAATATTACACAGCCGTATATTTTCATCGAGCCGGGACGTTCCATAGCCGCACCAGCAGGAATTACACTCTATACGGTCGGTGCAAGAAAAGAAATTCCGGATATCCGTACGTACATATCAGTTGACGGCGGTATGGCGGACAGTCCGAGATATATTCTTTATAAATCCGAGTACGAGGCAATCGTTGCAAACAAGGCTACAGAAGAACGTACAGAACGTGTTACCATTGCCGGAAAATGTTGCGAAAGCGGTGACTTAATCGGTGAGAATATGCCGTTACAGCACGCTGAATCAGGTGATATTATAGCCGTTTGTGCTACAGGTGCTTATAACTATTCAATGTCATCTAATTATAACAGACTTCAGAAACCAGCTGTCATTTTCGTAAATAACGGTGAGTCGAGAATTGCCGTAAAGCGTGAAACTCTTGACGATATAATCCGCAATGATATATAAGTGAGAATTATGAATAATCTGACGATAAAATATAATGAACTCAGTGCAGAAGAATTTATATATCTGTGGAAAAGTGTATGGAATGGTTCTCCCTCTCTGGAACAAACTGAACTTGCAATGCAGAATACATTATTCAGAGTATCTGTATTTGACGGAAATAATATTGTAGCAATGGCAAGAATGATTGGTGATATAGGTCTGAATTACTACATTAAAGATGTTGTGGTAAAACCTGAATATCAGTATAAGGGAATCGGAAAAATGCTTATTAATGAACTTATGAAGTTTGTTAAAGATAATGGCATTAAAGGAACTGGTGTTTTTGTTAAGTTATGCGCAATGCCTGATAAAATACCTTTTTATGAAAAACAGGGGTTTTCCGCAAATGAAGCACAAAGGTTAAAGATAATGTGTGAAATTGAATAGTTTTATATAACAGTCCTGAGAAATCGGGACTGTTTTGTAATCATATATTAATTGACAGTTTAAACTATATTTAAGGAAGAATAAATAAAATGAATGAAAAGTATTTACTTACAGAAAAATATAAGTTGAAACACGAAAACAATGCATGGTATTCGGAAAGGGAAAACTCCCATAAACACCTTATTTTTAAAGATTCGTTCTTTGAAAAAAGCGATATTATAGGACTTCTTTTCCGCATCAATAAACTATGTATGGCAAAAGTCAAATATTTCCGTACAAATATTGATAAATATCAGCCTGTTAAATATAATTATAAAGATGGTTTTGTTGAAGTTCCCTTATGGGACGCTGATTTCCTGAAACATCGGGCGTCTGGCTATATTCTGGATTTCCGCTATTTACAGACAATTACTGTATATAAAGATTTCGTGGCACTTTGCGAAGAACTGGAATTTTTTGAAAATAACTAAAATTAAAATATAAATTGTATAGAAACAGGGGATAGGAACTTAGTTCCTATCCCCTTATCGTATCAATCATTATTCTGTTGCCTTTCTGATAACAGTTCCGGTCGGGAAAATCAAATCAGATTTAAAGGAAAATTTCATCATAGCATGGTTAGCGGTCTGGATTTCCGCACCATTTTCATCATAGAGAACGTCAAGTTTAAGTACAACTGGTTTTGTGGATGGTGCAAGCAATTCAACAGTATCTCCGGCAAAGAATCTGTTACGCTGTGTGCAGTAGACTGTACCGTTTTCACACTTTTCAACAACCGCCACGACGTCGTAATTACGTATATAACCACTGTTTTCATAGTATTGTGAGTTTTCAGGAGTACCAAAGAAAAAACCATTACAGTATTTCCGGTGACTTACTTTGTATACTTCATCTCTTATCCAGTCGGGGAGTATGAAATTATCAGGATTCTTGTAATATTCGTCAACAGCCATTCTATAAGCGTTTGTGACTACTGTTACATAATATGCAGACTTTGCCCGCCCCTCAATTTTAAGACTGTCCACGCCTGCTTGTGCGAGTTTGTCAATGTGTTCAATCATGCACATATCCTTAGCATTAAGAATGTAAGTTCCTTTTTCGTCCTCAAATATCGGAAAAAATTCATTCGGACGTTTTTCCTCAACAAGATGATAACCCCACCGGCACGGCTGGGCACATTCACCACGGTTGGCGTCACGGTTAACAAGATACTGTGAAAGTAAACATCGTCCGGAAAAAGATACGCACATAGCGCCATGTACGAAAGTTTCTATTTCCATATCCGGATTTGTTTTTGCACGGATTTCAGCTATTTCATCAAGTGTAAGCTCACGGGCGAGAACTATCCTTTTTGCACCCATGTTATAGAGTTCCTGTGCTGTGACGTAATTCACAATACCCGTCTGTGTGGAAATATGTATTTCCATATCGGGAGCGTATTTCTTTATAAGTGCAAGAAGTCCTATATCAGCGACTATAAGGGCGTCAACTTGTGCCTTGACAGCTTCACGTACAAACTGTTCAAACTGTGATATTTCGTTATTGCGTGGGAGAGTATTGCACGTAAGGTAAACCTTAATTCCCTTTGCGTGGGCGGACTGCACAGCCTTTACAAGCTGTGCAAAATCAAAATTCATAGGAGATGAACGCATACCAAACTGTTTCCGTCCAAGATAGACGGCGTCCGCACCGTAATTTATACAGGCGTTGAAACGTTCTTCATCGCCTGCCGGAGCAAGTACCTCAAGTTTCTTCATTTTTTTCAGCCTCTCTTTCAGCCTCTTTTTCGGCTTCACGTGAGGCAATAAGATACTCATCAACCTGACCTTCCACCATTTCCTGATATGCTTCATGTTCTTCAAGAGTTTCAGAGAAGTAAGTCTGACCGGTATAAATATTTGCTATAAAGTAGAAGTAGTTGCTTTCAACGTTTTCAAGTACAGCATCAATAGCCTCAATTCCCGGATTACATATAGCTCCGGGGGGCAGACCGGGACTTTTATATGTATCATAGGAATCAACAATAGTTTTATCGTATACATCCATTTTTGCACTTACGAATTGTGAATAGTTTGAAGTCGGGTCTGACTGGAGCAACGGGAAATCACCAGGATTTCTTAATCTGTTCCAGAAAACAGAGGCAACATAAAGCATAGTATCAGTATTTGCAGCTTCTTTCTGTACAACAGATGCAAAAGTAATAAGTTCATCAAGTGAGAGACCAAGACTTTCCATTTTAGCGTATCTTTCGGGAGTCATTTTGTTGTCAAAATTGAGATATATTTTCTGACATACCTGCTCCGGAGTCATATTTTCATAGAAGAAATAGGTATCAGGGAATAAATATCCCTCCATTTTGTAGAATTTAAGTGATGTATCTGTAGGAAGTCTGTTTTCAAACGCAAAGCCAAGACCGGCGGAATTGAAATAGAAAATAAAGTCATCAGCTGAGCATACACTGTTTTCTTCAAGGATATATGCAGCCTCCGAAATAGTACAGCCTTCAGGGAACGTAACTTCAACGGTTTCCTGTTCCTTTACTTCGTCAATAGTTGTAAGTTCGTTTATAATCGTTTCATAAGCCATATTAGGACGCACAAAATGCTCACCGGCAATATAGCTTGAATCAGATTTCCTTAAACGGCTGAATAACTGAAAACATTCAGGTGACTTTATAATACCCTCGTCTTTAAGAAGCTCCGATATTTCAGCAGTTGTTGCACCGTTTGGAATAACAATCAGATGTGTGCTGTCGCTTTTTCCTATACCCAGCATATCACGTCCGAAAGCTATTATAACAAGTGAAAGACATATTGAAAGTGCGAATACAAAAGTAGTAAGAATAATAATTCCGGGAAGTCTGCTTCGCCTTCTCTTTCTTTTCTTTTTCTTTCGCTTGCGTGGTAATTCCTGAACGGCTTTTGGTTCAGGTTCATAATCTTCTTCCGGTGTGAAATCTTCTTCTTCCGTAAATGACTGTTCTTCATAGTCATCAATCAGGGGAGCAGATTCTTCCGTAAAGTTTTCGTCGTTGTTGTCTGTAATGTCTTCATTCAAAATGTCATTGTTGTCTTTGTTCTGCATGACAGAATACCGTCCTTTCTGGAGTAACAATATAATCAGCCCTTATGTCATGTGGCATGACGGGCAGATTTTCGGTAATAAGTTCCTCATAAGCGAGGGCAGTTTTATTTATCTGCGGATATTTTTCAAGAAATCTGTCATAATAGCCGCCACCATAGCCGAGCCTTGCGCCATCTGTTGTAAAGGCAAGTCCGGGGAGTACGCATATAGTATTGTCAGTTATTTCAGGCTGTGGCAGTGAAATATCCGGTTCATATATGCCGTACATACCTTTGTGAAGTTCTTCAAATGAACGGACTATATGAAATGTCATGATGCCATTCTTGTGCGATACCGGAAACGCTGTAATATGATTTTTCATAAGTTCGCCGGCAATGGAAAGGGTATCAATTTCCGTCCCGAAAGACGCATATATCAATATAGTATCGGCATTTTGTGCATTTTCAAGAAAAATATTCTTTATAAGTATATCTTTTTCAGTTTTGTGCGGAATATTTTTTCTTATTTCTGAAAATTTTTTCCGCAATGATTTTTTATCTTCCATGAATTGAAATCAGTCGGCGAGGATAGCAGCACGTTGTCTCTTGCTTTCTTCCAGTGAAACAGCCTTTTCAACGAGTTTCAGACCAAATTCAATAGCCGCACCTGCTCCACGTGCCGTAATGAAAATGCCATCTTCTGCCGTGAGACCGTCTCCGATAACTGCACCTGTAAGCTGTGTTTCAAAGCCGGTATAGCATACTGCCTTTTTACCGTTCAGAAGTCCTTTATGTCCGAGTATGGACGGTGCGGCGCATATAGCACCGATAAACCTGTTATTCTGTACGCAATAGTCAATAGCGTTCTGGACGTACTGTGACTTTTCAAGATTGAGAGTTCCGGGTATACCACCAGGAAGTACAATCATTTCAAGGTCATCATTAAGAATTATTTCCTGTGATATGGTGTCCGTAACAACAGGTATGCCGTGCGAACTTGTAACGACATTATCGCCGACGCCTACAGTAATAACGGTTCTGCCACTCCGACGGAGCAGGTCAACAGGTGCTAAAGCCTCGGTTTCCTCGAAACCCTCTGCAAGAAAAACATAAATCATAATAAAAAAATCCTTTCATTTAAATTTAATAATATATTTGTTCAACAGGAAAACAGGGTGATATGAAAGTTTTGATTTCCGGAGACCCTCTATTCCTAAATCTTCCTCACGGTTTATATATCTGTAGTCCACACAGGCAGACGAAACAAACATATTGTTTATAGCCGTATATATACCGTCAAAAGACCTGTCCGCCTTTTCGATATGCACACAGAAAGTATCGGAGTTAAGGCGTTCACCAATTGTAAGGGCGGTGACTTTTCCGTCAATGCGGATAACTCCGCCGGATAGTCCCAGTTCCTCAAAATAACTGAAATAAGTATTTATAGCATACTGTTCAACAACGGAAGAATGGTTCTGATACTTTTTATTATAGTCTTCGGTACAGAAAGAAATACAGTCATCAAAATCCTTTTCAGTAATCATTGAAAATTCATAGTCATAAGACCTGAAATGCGTCAGATGATTTCTTTTTGAATGATATTTCTTTCCGTCAAGATGTATAAGGTCATGGGCAAAGTATATATAGTCTGAACTGTCACGGTCATATTCAACCGTGAAACTGTCCGGAAACAGTTCATTGAATAACGGGAGTGATTTTTCAGTTACTCCGGAAACAGTAAGCGGAACACCCATAGAACCGGAATATTTTTTCAGTTCGCTGAAAAGTTCCGTATAGTCACCAGAACCGGACGGCATGACAAAATATGGTGTATTTTCTTCTGTACGGGAACACACTATATAGAAATCCTTATAGAAGCCTATTTGTGAATCTGCAAGACGTTTCCAAGCCATATTGTTGGCAAAAGTATACTCACAGCCCATAAAATCAGACATAGCAAGACATCTGTTAATGCGTTTCTTGTCTGAAATATCAATATCTTTTAATTCAAGCATTCCGGAAATCACCTTTGAGTTTTTCGGCGTTTGCCCTTACCTCTGCCATTTTTCCGCATGACATTTTACCTTCCGGACATTTTCCCTCCGCAACGCATGACGCACCCGCATGACCGAATATATCCGGAGCGACTTTCAGGCATAGCTTTAACATTTCGTTAGCTACCTCACGTATTTCCCATTGCGCACGATTACAACACCTATGCCGGAAAAAGTTAAACAGTGAACGGGCGTTCATAGTCACGACAATTTTAGTCTCACAGGCATTAGGGAGTATAAAACGTGCGTCTTCATTAGCGATTTTCCGTGCTTTTGAAGTAGCTGTTTTTTCATCAAGACCGTTTTTCATAAGTTCATTTTTATGGTATTCTGTGAGCAGGTCGGCAATTTTTCCGTAACTTTCAGTTATTTCAGAAATTGTCCTGTTGTACTCTTCCAGTGCCTCCGGAACAGCCTGTACAGCAGGGGGAGTTATGAAATCAAATCCGTTTTCGTTTACATAACGCTGACTTTTCTGTGAATACGAAGCTATGCGGTGGCGTACAAGCTGGTGTGAGCAGGCACGGGAAATCCCCTCTATGCCGAATGTAAACGTCACGTGTTCCATTACGCTTTCATGACCGACGGAAACAAGCATTTCAATGAAACTTCTTGTCTTCTCTTCTGTGAGACCGTCCCGTATATCGTCTATGTCACTGCTGGAGTAACACAGTTTGGCGGCGGCGGCGACAATTTTTTCAGGTTCAGGCGTATGTGAGATTAGAGTTACTTTCATTTTTGATACCTCCGCTTGTGGTTAGAAATACATATACATACATTTTACCATTTCCGGAGCTATAAGTCAAGACAGGTAATGGAAATAATTCACGATAAAATATTTAATTAAATAAATTTGTGAGAGAATAAAAAAATTTTCAAATGGGTATAGACATTTCAGTAAAAAAGTTGTATAATAAATTAGTATCTGTAAAATTTTAATGGAGGAATGTTACAATGATGAAATTTAATAAGTTTGCAGCGGCGGCTATGTCGTTTGCACTGGCAGCAACTACTGTCGGCTGTACTCCTACAATCGGCAAGGGTACTGAAATGGCTATGACCGCCGACGGTACGGACATAAGTTCCGGACTGTTTATCTTCTATACTATCCGTGCATATCAGGACGCCGCAGATATTATTGAGGGTAAGAACGGCACTGCACCTACTGTAAAGGAAGTCAAAAACTCACATATCGACGATATAGAGGCTTCTGACTGGATTCAGGACAAGGCAACTGAATACTGTATGAATATTGCCGCTATTGAAAATGAATTTAACAAAACAGGCGGTCAGCTTACCAGTGAGGAAATTGCCGAAATTGAAGAACTCGCTGACAATCGGCTTGACCCTGAGGGAACTGACATCTATTCAAAGAACGGTGTCGGAAAGGAATCTATAAAGAAGATAATCAGCACTACAGGCAGCGGCTCTAACTACTATGGTGAATATGAATATATGCAGAAACATATATTTGATTATTATTACGGTTTTGACGGTGAAAAGGGCTGTACGGAAGACGAACTCAAGGATTATTTTGAGGAAAATTTTGCAAGAGTAAAATATATCTCTATTGATATGACCGACGAAGAGGGCGAACCACTCAGCGACGACGATAAAAAAGCTTTACGCCGTAAGGCAGAAGAATATGTCAGGGAAATCAACGGTGAAAAATCCGATATGGACAAGATGTTCAAAATGAACGAATGTAAGGAAGATTACGAAGAATATATTTCCACACAGACCACAGCCGTTGAGGATGAGGAAGCAACAACTACAACGACGACTACAACCACAACTACAGATACGGACGAAACACAGACTACTACTACCACTGACCCTTATGAAAATGAAAGACTTGTACAGAAGTACACAACTACTACCGCTGACGAATCGGAAACAGATTCCACAGCTACAACTACAGCAGAAGAATCAGACTATGAAAAGGCTGACAGAGAATACAAGCAGTTTGTCTTTGAAAAACTTGAAATGAATAAAGCCGTCTTATATGAATACGACGAAAACACACTTTACGTATTAATCAGGGGAGACCTTAGGGAACGTATGACAGAAGATGATTTCTGGTCAGATGAATATATATATAGTCTCCAGCTCCTCAGATATAATGATGATTTCACTGACTATATGGAAAAACTTGCTGATAATATAGTACCTGAAAAGAATAATTCTTCATTCAAGAGGTATGCACCTTTCAAGCTGGATTTGTCTTCCCTTGAACCTCAGACTTAATAAACACATAATAGTAGGGACTGTGCTGTTATGCATAGTCCCTTTTCTATCGGAGAGTATAATTATGATTTATACAGAATTAACAAATAAGGCTATGCGTATTGCCTATAATGCGCATCACGGTCAGTATGATATCAACGGTGTGCCGTATATCTTTCATCCTTATCACGTTGCCGAACAGATGACCGACGAAATAACAACATGTGTTGCCTTGCTTCATGATGTTGTCGAAGATACGGACGTTACAATAGAGGAACTGGAGCAGGTTTTTCCGGCAGAAGTTACAGAACCTCTTAAACTTCTTACACATGATGACGGAACAGAATATCTTGACTATATAGAAAAAATCAAAACTAATCCCGTTGCACGTACTGTGAAACTGGCTGACATTGCACATAATTCAGATACAAGCCGTATAACAGATGTCAATGCAGTTCCGGAAAAAAAACTTTTACACTGGAAACGCAAATATACAGACGCAAAACACATACTTGAAAAATTTCAGGGGTAAAAATTGTGCATTATTACCGGTGACAAATTCAGAAAAATATGATATAATAATAATTAAAGTATAATCCGGAGGGGAGGAATTTTTTTGGAATCAAAAGCAAATAATGATAATGTGTTTAACGTTCCGTGTGTGGTTGTTGATAACTTCTTACAGATGGCAACCGGTGAATATATAAAAGTTCTGTTGTATATTCTCAGAGGTTCGGGCAGAGATTTTGCAGAAAATGAAATATCAGATGAAACGGGTGTAAGTCAGGAAGAAGTAACTAAGGCTATTGACTTCTGGAGACGTGCAAAGATACTTACATCAAACAATACAGGCGGTGGAAATGCAGCCTTACAGACGGTTACGGAAAATACTTCGGAAAATTCGTCCGGTCAGAATAAAAAATATATGAAAAGCTATCTTTCAGCATCTGATATAGCTGAAATAAAGACTTCCGATTCTGAAATATCTGAACTTATTGAAGTTGCTGAAAATTCACTTGGTATTCTCAATAATACACAGCTGACCTCAATAATACATATGCATAATTATCTTGGTCTTAAAACAGAAGTGATAATAACCCTTATAGACTACTGTAAGAGAATAGGGAAGACGTGGCAGGGATATATTGAGAAAGTGGCGTATAGCTGGGCTGAAAATAACATCAATACACTTGAAACCGCACAGAAAGAAGTTGAAAGACTTATGTCCACCAATAATTATACTAATCAGGTGAAACGCATTACTCAGACTGAAAGACTTTCAAAAAATGATGAAATTCTTATTGAAAAGTGGTATAAATTAAACGTTCCTCTTGAACTTATAGAAGAAGCCTATGACACTACAATAAGCAGTATACATAAACTGTCTTTTCCGTATATGGATACAGTGATAATATCAAGGCGTGAAGGTTCTTCAGGCGAATCAGGCACAGAAAGTAAAAAGCCCGTCTATAAAAATAATAAGAATAATTATAATAAAAATAATGCATACGGAAGAAGAGTACATTATGATAAGGATTTTGATGTAGATATGTATAAGATATTTATAAATGATTTTGAGGTAATATAAAATGAAAACGGAAATATTGGAAAAAGCACAGGTCATTATGCAGAACCGTCGCCATAATGCAATAGTTGAGAATGACCGGCGCATTGACGAGATAAATAAAAAAATTCCTGAAATAAAGGAGATAAATGATAGATTATTCAATACCGGCAGAAAAATTATAAATGTTGTTATGGCAGGAAAAAAAGCAGGTAAAAACGAGTGGCAGATTAAAGCGGACATAGAAAGAGTCAAACGAGATAATCTCAGCATACAACAGAGGTCAAAAATGTTGCTTATACAAAATGGTTTCTGTGATGATTACCTTGATATTCATTATAATTGTAAAAAGTGCGGAGATACAGGCTATGTTGAAGGGAAAATGTGCGAATGTTTCAAAAAACTCTGTGGAAAACTTGAGGCTGATGAAATAAACAGATATTCTAATCTTGAACTTTCAAGTTTTGATACTTTCAATCTTTCATATTATACCGGTGATGAATATAATGAAATGGAAAGTATATTTGAATATACCCAAAATTATGCAGAAAAATTCTCTCCTGATTCAAGCAGTATTCTTATGTATGGAAAAACCGGTCTTGGAAAGACGCATCTTTCACTTGCAATAGCCAACAGAGTACTTGAAAAGGGTTACAGCGTCATATATGATTCAGTAATAAATATATTATCTAAAATAGAAGAAGAGAATTTCAGCTATAATCGTAAAAGAGAAATGATAAACCTTGTCATGCAGACGGATTTGTTGATTATCGATGACTTAGGCACAGAAAACAGAACACCTTTTTATGATTCCACAATATATAATATCATCAATACACGCCTTAATTATCGTAAACCTGTTATCATAAGTACTAATCTTGATGTTGACGAAATCCGTGAAAGCTATGATGAAAGAGTAACATCACGTATTACTACACAGTATACAATTTTAAAGTTTTTTGGTACGGACATACGATGGCAGAAGAAGGAAAATAAGAAAAAAATGAAAGAAGATATTAATAATAAAACAGACCTGAATTAATAAGCAGGTCTGTTTTTTTTGCATTTAAAAAGATGTAGTATCGTACATTTTCTTTAATTTTTCGATAGCTTTTTTTTCAAGCCGTGAGACATAGGAACGTGAAATATCAAGTTTTTCAGCGGTTTCACTTTGTGTATGTGGAGTTTTTCCATAAAGTCCGTATCTGTAGACAATTATTTCAAGTTCACGGTCATCAAGACATTTGTCAAGGAAATCATATAGCTGTCGGGAACGTATAAGTAAATCCACCTGTTCGTGAATATCCACACCATCATCAATCAAATCCATAAGAGTAAGAGCATTAACGTATAGATATTATCGTTATTGATTATAAAAAATCAACCTCAAGGGTCAAATCGGATATTGTTTTGCGATAACACATTTTTTGAGTTTTTGTGTAATAGATTTTTTTGACAACACTTTTCAGCATATCGTTCTTTTCTTCCGGAGTTGCACTTTCAAAGCGGTCAATCACATATTGAAGACGTATTGTCAACTCTTTAGGTGACAGTTTTTCAGATTTAGTTAAGTTATCTATTTCTGTAATAGCGGTTTCAAGGGCTTTTATTTTTTCGCTGACAATCTTTGAACGTTCCAGAAAAGTATCAGTGTCATATACTCCCTGCTCCAAAAGGTCGTACAGCTTATTTTTTTGCTTTCTTGTTTTTGTCAACTCTGCTTCAATGGGTTTACGCTTATCAAAATTGATGTCATTTTTTTTATTATCCGGAGTGTCAACCAGTTCACTGAGTTTTTCTATTCTGTACCGGAAAGCTGACAGCATTGCTTTGTCAACGTCTGCTATTGAAGTACTTACTGTTTTTCCTCTGCACTGATTATATGCACACAGAATAAATTCACCTCTGACGGTTCTGTCAAATTTACGTCTCATCTGATGCCCACAATTTTTACAGAAAAGTATACCATGATAATAATTACGGAGTTCATCATGAGAATGAAACTGTGCTATAGGGTTTATTTTTCTTTTTATTTGTGCTTCGTTGAATAACTCTTCTGAAATTATCGGTTTATGCTTGCCCTGATATACTGCAACTCCTGATTTTGTTTTCCAGCTGATTTTACCGCAATACAACGGATTAGTGAGAATTTTATTTATACTTGACTGTTCCCATTGACTTCCACGCTTAGTAGGTATTCCCATACGATTCAGTTCGGCAGATATATATGCGGAGCCATGATTTTCAAGATATAGTTTATAAATAAGTTTTACTATTTCAGCCTCTTCCGGTATGATTTCCAAAGTATGTATTTTAGGGTTGGGACTGATTTTTTGATAACCATAAGGTGGATTAGTACCTATATAATTCCCCTCCTTTACTGCCGACAATCTACCTGCCTCCAGTCTCCTTTTTGTTGTCTTGTACTCCCGACGTGACATGAAAAGCGAAAACTCAAAGTATTCTTCGTCGATTTCATTGTTAGGGTCGTAAGTCTTGACAGGCGTTATAATTTTAGTCTCCGACTGCCTGAAAGCCTGTGCAACTATTCCCTGGTCTATGGTGTCGCCACGTGCAAGACGTTCCACCTCAACGACCAGCACACCGGCGTACCTGTTCTGTGCAAGGTCTGAAAGTAGCATCTGCATCTGAGGACGTGCGGAAATACTGTCACCGCTTACTATTTCCTTATAAATTTTCACGATATTCAGTCCCTGACGTTTAGCAAGCTCCATAAGCATCGCCTGATGACGTGCAAGGGTTTCACCTTCGCCCCGTGCCTCTGCATCCAAATCCATGCGTGACTTACGCAGATACATACAATATTCATCCATATTTTTTCCTCCTTAAAAAATTATCCGGTATCTTTTATGATGCCGGATTTTTTATAACTTTCTATAGTTTAAGGTACATTGGTATACACCCATTGGAAAAATCACTTTTATGTATATTTTCGTTTTCAGTGAAATACTTCATTCCCATTTTTTCATAAAACTTTAAAGTCTTTTTAGTTGGTACTGAATGAAGTATCAGATACTCAACATTTATAACAGGGGTGATAACTCTTTGTATATAGTTAATCAGCCATATGAAAGTAAATTCTGAATATTTAACTTTCATATCTTCAGAAGATATATATTTCTGCTGGTACGCTTTATCTACTCCGAATAATTTCAACTCAACCGCCGGAAGTGCAAGTAATCCGTTTTTTGTTCTTATCTGAATAGCTCCGGTGCAGAAAGAAACAAAAGATATTATCTTTTTTGTTTTTTCGTCTGAAAAGATATATGTTGTGGAATGAAGTTTATCAGTTTTCTTACAGAACAACTTATTTATATCATTGTCACCACAGTTAAATTGTGCCATTCTTGCATAGTTTTCCTTTTTAAATGAAGAACTGTATTTTATATATTTAACATATTCAATCATCGTCTTCTTCGCCTTCGGCTTCTTCTACTTCAATTACTCCAGACATATTACCGTCCTTATCAACCGAAAACTCAAACCATTCATCTTTGAACATTGCCGAGAGTTCCTTTGCCATTCCGTTTTGTTCTTTGCTTTTTTTAAAAAATTCCGGAATATCTTTTTCCTCAACTATATAAGGTTCGTTTACATACATTGCATACATTTTAAAATTATCTTTACCTTTCATTTTTATCCGCCTCCTGAAAATAATATTAATAATAATATTTCAGAAAGAACAGAATTTATTCTTTATAATTCTTAAAATTTGGTGTACTATATTTCTTGTTTTTTCATTTTATCTATCATAAGAACGATTTCAGAACGCTGAACCAATGATAACTCTTTTATCATTTCGGCAATCTCGGAAATATCCTCCGACGACGCTTTACTTAATTTTATATTGTTTATGTCACCGATGTGACTTGCCTTTCCGCTACGGATAGTGATTACATTTGAATTGTTCTTTATATTAGGCTCGTCCGTTCTGCCCATAAGATAATCCATTGAAACATCAAGATAATCTGCAATTCTGGCAAGGTTATCGGCTTTTGGCATGGAAGTTCTTAGGTTGTCCATTGTTCCTTTAGACAATCCGATGTCTTCAAACATCTGCCTTAAGACAATGTCATTTTTTTTCGCTACTTCTCTTATACGCAGAGCAACATCAAAAGACAAATATTCTGTTTTTGACATAAAATCCCTCCTGTTTTTTGTACAAAACATAGAATTGCATAAATTTATGTATTTACGGTTGACTTGCATAAACTTATGTGATATAATACAATTACGCTCTTGCTTTGATATGAAGCAAGAGTGCTGAAAGGTTTTCCATATACCTTTTTCTTTCCGTCGGAGTTCCTGCATCATTCCGGAGCGGGAATTTCGACATATGGCGGAGTGGAGCAGTCGGTAGCTCGCAAGGCTCATAACCTTGAGGTCGTTGGTTCAAGTCCAGCCTCCGCAACCACGGGGACAAATCTAATAACTCTCTCTGAGCAGTCTTGTCGGGTTCACGTTCTGAAATCCCGACAAGGTACACACACGGCGACATAGAGTATGGAACTCGCTAGGTTACAAGACTTGGAGATGTCGGTTCGAATCCGGCTGTCGTCACCATGATTCTTGCATAAGTAAGAATCCCTTTGGTATGATTGTGTGTCTGTCCGGAGCTTTGTTTTGATAAGGTTAACAGAGTTCCGGCAGGCACACACACTGAATGTGCTGATTTTCTTTCAAAGTACTCCTTTTTATTCAGGACAGGTATAACCCGATTTTCAGTCGGGTTGCACCTGCTATTATTTTAACTATACTTTAAACATTGTAGCAAGTTTAGGTATCATTTTCTTGATAACTTCAAATGACATAATAAAATGATTGCTTTTATAAGTATTCCATACGTCATCATCTCTTATAAGATTAAGAAATTCAATTCCCTTGAAAGTAATGTCCAATACTGAAAAACTTGATGTAAGTTCTTCTGAATCCCGTTCTTTTTTTATGAATGGAAAACTTGAAGCTTTTTTGCAGATGTTTCTTCAGATTCTGTCGTAATTATGTACCCACCATCCTCTAACTTTCTTAAAATATAGAGAGCCTCTGAGATAGAACTGCATTTTTCTTCATCTACAAATTTAAATAATGATATAGGTACAGAATTAAGCTCTTTAGTACTACCAAATGTTTCTTCATAAACTTTTTTTAATTCAAAATCTAAATTAGCAACTTCTTTAGCTTCAGTTTCTATATACTTTGTTTCTTTTTCAATATATAGCAAAATTTCACGTATTACATCAAAATCTAAATGCACAATTTCATCTCCTAACTATAATACTATTCTTTTCTAACCTGTTCAAAAGCAAAGTTCATAACCGCAATTTTATCAGCAACTGAAAGATTTTTAAATGTTTCAAAAAACTCTGCCTGCATTCTATCGGTTGGGTCAATATCTGGTGTTCCAGTACGACCTAAAAGATAATCAACCGATACGTTCAAATAATCAGCTATTTTTGCGAGATTTATGCAAGACATTTCTTGACCTTTTGCAAGCTGAGATATAATATTAACACCTAAATTTAATTCAGAGAGCATATTTCCTACAGTACCACCATTTTCTTTGGTTATAATTTTT
Source organism: Alistipes senegalensis (assembly GCA_023665275.1). Classification (GTDB taxonomy): domain Bacteria; phylum Bacillota; class Clostridia; order Oscillospirales; family Ruminococcaceae; genus Ruminococcus. The sequence continues at coordinate 72,692 of JAMPEF010000005.1, forward strand.
ATTCTCTGTGCAATTTTTTGTGTATCATACATAAACAACACCTCGCTTTTTTGTTAAATCTCACGATTTTTCTTCGTTTACAGTGAAAACTCTTGACTTTCATCGTAAACAGTGATATTCTATCATTGTGTTCAGGGCACTGTGCGAAAAGGTCACCGGAACACAAAGCTGTTGATTTGGCAATTTTTCCGTTTT
>JAMPEF010000060.1 GCA_023665275.1 Alistipes senegalensis
TTTTTCTGCAAAATTTACATTTTGTTCATATCTTTTCCTTAGCTTAATGGTGTTGCATAATTACTGGACTATATACTGTAATATGTGGGGGAGAATATTTTACTAATAAAAGAAAAAAGTTGCCACATATTGCAACTTTTACATTCGTTTTTTTACTAAGCTGAAAAAGAAAATGTGATACTCGTACCACATTTTTCTTTTTGTAATCACAGATAATGTTTAATCAATTCTGCGTCTGTAAGTGCGTTTTCAAGTATTCTGCTTAAGACAGAAGTATAACCCTTGTCAAGAGATTTTGCAGTGCGTACAACTTGCGGAGACAAGCGAAGTGTTATAGTCTGCTTTCTGCGTTCTTCATGGTTCTTCTTTGATACACGTGCAAACTGTTTTAACTGTTCTGCTGTGAGTTCAGGGCAGTCATCATCAGGTGTCACGGGTCTTGTTTTGAGTTCTTCAAGCATTTTCTTCTGTTCATCAGTCAAAGGTTTGCTAAAATCAATTTCTTTACGAATAATCATAATACATCTCCCTTTCCTGTTTAGTTGCTTTTCGAGCAGAGATTATTCGGATAGCTTCTTCACGTTCGGTATATACAACCATGATAACACACGCTATACCGTCTATCAAGCCAATTGTAATATACCTGTATTCATATTCAGAATGTTTTTCGTCATACCATTCCAGACGGTTCTCGTCATCAAATACACGAGTTGCTGTTTCAAAATCAAGTTCGTGTTTCTTAATATTAGTTTGTTCTTTTTGTTCGTCCCATTCAAATTGCAATCATATCTCCTCTTCAATTATTATTATATCACATTGTAAAACAAAATACAATACTTTTTGTAAGACAATTTTTTAATTACTCTAATATGATAGAGTAAAAGTATAATGCAGAGTAAAAAAGAGGGCGTTTTATTGCCCTCTTTCTTTGTTCATGTATACATAGCTTTATTTACCGCCTGTAAGTTTCTGATACATCTTCACAAGTTTTTAACTGTAAAAATAAAATGTTGAATTTTGTCTTAATATGTCGAAAGTATTGACAATAAAATTAAGATATGATATGATATATTTATTGTAAATCATATACAAATATATTTTTTCAAGGAGGATAAAAATGAAAAAACAACTGAAAAAGGTGTTTGCTGTTATGACTGCTGGTTTGTTCAGTGCTTTACCGGTTTTTAATCAGGCAACTCATGCAAATGCCGCTAATTCCGGAAAACAGAATACATGGAGGTTTGTAGAAAAGTACTCCGGAGTCGGTCTTGAATGGTACTCCAGCGTTGCTGTAAATAAAAACGGCTATACTTTCGGTTCGAGTGAGAAGGGTTCATTAATTATAAACGATTCAAATTTTCAAACCGGATATGACTGTGGATTATCAGCATTGATAAGCGGATACTCAAGTCCGTCCAAAATCAATGGCACTGGCTACTTATCCAAATCTACATGGTACACACCTTCGACAACAACGTCATTTTCTTTAGATTATAGCTATGAAGCAAGCAAGGGTTCTATTACTACAATAATTGTCTTAGTCGGTGATATTAATTTCGACGGATGTGTAAATATGGATGATGCGGATTATATAGCTTCATATGTTGCACAGTCACATGGTGACAATGGACCGAAATTGACTGAGTTTCAGCAATTAGCAGGTGATGTCAATAATGATGGTAAAGTTAATATATTGGATGCTGCTACAATTGCAAAATATCTTGCAGGTGACAGTCCGCACTTTTAAATAAAAAAATGTAAAATTAATTAAGGAAGAAATTTAATGAAAAAAACATTCAAAAAAGTGACAGTATCTTTAACAGCAATGTTAATGCTGTTTGGAAGTACATATACTACTTTAGGTTCTGTAAGTGCCACAAATGGTGAAATACAGCCAAGAGGTACATGGGCTATGTATGGAGATGTAAACAATGATGGTACAATTGATGTAGCCGATTTAGTTGCAATTTCCAGTGCAGTTGATACATTTGAATACCTGACAGGTGATTCAAGACTGCCGTTAAGATATGCTGTGGCAAAACCAGAAGTATATTACTTAACCATTCCGCAAGCAGCCGACCTTGATGGTGATAATTATATCACTGACAATGATGTTAAATGTGTACAATGTTATCTTGCAAAAATTGATAACGAAGCCGGAAGATGCGGTCAGCCGTTCTTTATTAACGAATGATAACAAAAAAACTCCTGAATTTATTTTCAGGAGTTTTTATCTATTATTTTGTAAGTTCCTGATATAGTTTCATAAGTTCAGCAACACATTCGCTCTCTGTTATCTTCTTGTCGAAGCCATAAGCAGTCATCACGGCTAAGTCATTCTGCTGATGGGCGGTCACTAAGTCGCTGAAAAGATACATCTTGTCACCATACATCTCCGCAAAAGAGCAATCAGGGTATTTTGCACGAACATCAATTATATGCTGTGCAGTGCGTTCTATGCGTTGTTTCTGTTCGGTTGTGGGATTAGGGAACGGGAAGTTATTGTATACTATATCTTTTGAATATCTATATCGCATTTCAAGCCGTCCTGCAACGGCTTTCATAAAAGCCATATGGACATTTGACATAAGTATACCAAAGTGATATAATTCAGCATTAGGAATGATGAAAACAAGGTCACTACACAATATATCGGGCGTTAAAAATCCAATAGGTATATATTTTCTGTTTTCTGATGAAACTTTAGGAATAAGAATATAGTTATTTTTAGGCATATTTTCAACATGAAATCTTGTTGGCTTTTCAGCTAACTTCTGAGTAGGCTTGCTCTTGCTTGCAAGTCTGAACTTCCGGACAGCCTCAACACGTTTAAGACATTCCGGCATATTAAGTAATTCCTTAGGCGTACAATCGCCGAGCCATAAGCAATAGCGGAAATAACCATTGATAAACTCTTTAGAACCGAGCCACTTTCTGAAGTACTTTTCAGATTTTGGCTCTTTTTTTATGAAATCACGCATTTCATCTTCTGTAAACAGATAGTTTCCGTCGTCAATCGGCTTATTGCCTATGCCTATTTCAGGCACTTTGCAAATCGGCTTGCTTCTGCTATCAATTACAATATTATCCGCCTCAACGAGATAGCCGTTGATATTCTTGACAATTTTCATTGTACCATTGCTGAAAAGACGTTTTTCCGCTTTATTTGGTGCTTTACTGAAACCGACTATAACACAGTGTACGTGTGCTTTTAAAGTAGTCCCACTGTCCCATATAAACGTTTTATTGGCAAAATCAATGTGTATACCCTGTTCAAAAAGATTTTTCCACAGAATAGCGACCTGTTCGCCTTGCGTTATGGAGTTGGTAGAAACAATGGCGGTTCTGATTGCCGTTCTGGTCATAAAATCAGCTGATTTTTTATACCAACAAGAAACATAATCCATATTTCCATTGTTTTTTACTCCGTCAAAAATACTAACAATGTCTTTTTTCTGTTCAGCGTTCATAATTCTTGCCCCTACAAACGGCGGATTTCCCATAATATATGACAGATTTTCTTTAGGCACAACGCTCTCCCAGTCAATGCGGAGGGCGTTTGCTTCGGTATTGTTCCTCAGAAATTAAATGTTCGCATAGCTTTTGAGGAGCAGAAAGTCAAAGTCATGTTCAACGATTTCTTCTGTCTCTTTCATCATTTGACTTTCGGCAATCCACAACGCCGTTTTTGCGATAGTAACTGCTTCTCGGAGTTTCTCGTTTATGACATGGAAAAGCCGAACTGCGAACCGGAACAGGTTTTCTTGAAAGACCTGCCGAAAGAGTATTATCGCTTGCAATTCCTTGTTGATACAGGCAATGACAATATCAAGAAATAAATGGAAATTTCCCTAAAAGCCGGAGAACTTATTGGCAAGCTGTATGACCTGATACTCAAACAATACAAAAATCCCGATTCACCCGATACGCTGAAAAGCTTGAATATGTTGTGTGTACGGTTAGTTTTCTGTCTTTATGCGGAAGATTGGGGTATTTTCGGAAGTCATAAGATGTTGAGTAAGTATCTAAAACAGTTTTCCGTGAAAGACGTGCGGAAAGCCTTGATTGAACTGTTTCAAGTCCTTGATACCACGCCGAAAGACCGTGACCCATATCTTGATGACGATTTATTAGCGTTTCCATACGTCAATGGCGGACTGTTTGCGGATGAGAATATAGAAATCCCTCGATTTACAGAAGAAATTGTTGATTTATTGGTTAATGGTGCAAGCAAAGTCTTTAACTGGTCTGAAATCTCTCCGACAATTTTCGGAGCGGTGTTTGAAAGCACTTTGAACCCTGATACAAGGCGTTCCGGCGGTATGCACTACACTTCCATTGAGAACATACACAAGGTTATTGACCCACTATTTCTGGACGATTTAAAGGCAGAATTAGCTAACACCCTTGAAATCAAAGTCAACAAGACACGTCTTTCAAGGTTGGAGGATTTCCGCAACAAGCTGTCATCACTCACGTTCTTAGATCCTGCTTGCGGTTCAGGTAACTTCCTGACTGAAACATACATAAGCCTGAGACGGCTTGAAAATGAGGCTTTACGTGCGATTTATGACGGTCAGAAGATGTTCAATCTTGACGGTATTATAAAAGTTGGCATACACCAGTTTTATGGCATTGAAATCAATGACTTTGCTGTGACTGTTGCTAAAACAGCATTGTGGATTGCCGAAAGTCAGATGATGAAAGAGACGGAAGAAATCATTGAACATGCCCTCGACTTCTTACCGCTGAAATCATATGCCAATATTACAGAAGCAAACGCCCTCCGCATTGACTGGACGGACGTTGTGCCTAAAGAAAAGCTGTCCTATATTATGGGAAATCCGCCCTTTGTAGGCTACTCACTGCAAAGTAAGGAACAAAAAGCGGATATTTTAAATATTTACGTGGACGAAAAGGGCAAGCCATACAAGACCGCCGGAAAAATTGACTATGTTTCCTGTTGGTATTTCAAAGCATCGTCTCTAATGTACTCCACATGCGTTCAGACAGCTTTTGTGTCAACCAATAGTATAACACAAGGGGAACAGGTAGCGAGCGTTTGGAAGCCACTGTGTGAGCGTTTTGGCGTATCTATTGATTTTGCATATTGTACGTTCCGGTGGGATAGTGAAGCAAGCCTGAAAGCACACGTCCATTGTGTTATAGTTGGTTTCAGCACTATAAACAATAATAAACCTAAAAGATTGTATAATTCAGAGAATAATTCTTATAAAATAGCTAAAAATATCAGTCCTTATTTGGTAGACTCTCCAAATATTTTCATTGAGAGCAGAAAAAAGCCAGTCTGCGACGTTTCAGAGATGACAACGGGCAACAGACCAGCAGATGGTGGCAATCTGATTATTGAGGCTGAAGACTATAACGAATTTATCCGCAAAGAACCTAATGCAGTCGAATATATAAAAAAATTAACTGGTTCAGCTGAATATATCAATAACAAAGACAGATATTGTTTGTGGCTTGTGGGTGCAAATCCGGCTGAACTCCGGAGAATGCCGGAAGTCATGAAAAGAGTTGAGGCTTGCCGTCAAGACAGATTACAAGGAGCAGACGACAGAAAGAAATTAGCTGAAACTCCCACTTTATTCAGGGAAGCTAAAAATCCGGTTTCATATATCATTGTTCCGGCTGTGTCGTCTGGAAACAGAAGATATACTCCGATGGGATTTCTTGATAAAAACATTATACCAACTAATCTTGCCTTAATTATTCCTGATGCTACACTTTACCACTTCGGTGTATTGATTTCTAATGTGCATATGGCATGGACGAGATGTGTTTGTGGTTATCTTGGTACAAGTTATAGATATTCAAAGGATATTGTTTATAATAACTTTCCGTTCCCTGAGCCAACACCTGAACAACATACACGCATAGAACGCACTGCAAGGGCTATTTTAGACGCACGCAACCTCTACCATACTTGTACCCTTGCTGACCTCTACGACGAACTGACAATGCCTCCGGAACTTCGCAAGGCACACCAACAGAACGACTTAGCCGTAATGAACGCTTACGGCTTTGACAGGAAGATAACAGAGAGCGGATGAGTGTTTTTGAAGAAACTATTGATATGGCATTAGTTGAAATACCTGATGATTTTGTAATCAAGTCATTTTTTTGGCAAATAAAGCAGAGGTGAAACATATGTGTATAACTGAATATGATAAATCCAGAACTTTAGCAGAACAGCGTGAGGAAGGCAGGAATGAAAGAATTGCAATAGGTGTTCTTAATACACTTTTAGAACTTGTAAAGGATGGCATTCTTACTTTATCGGACGCAGCCAAAAGAGCTAATATGACCGTTGCAGAATTTGAATTGAAAACTGGGTTAAAAACATAAGTCCAGTTGAAATTGCTATAATATTTTATAAAAGCAAATAACGCCTATCAGATTTATAACTGTAGGCGTTGTTTTTTGTAATGTAGTAAAATAGTGCCTTTTAAAAAGTTTTCCTTTGTCTTTAAAGTCATGCAAAAACGCTGGAGAATAGAATGCACTTTTTTATGACTATCTCATTTACTTTACAAATATATTAATTGCTTGACGAATATGCAATACAAACCCGAAATAATGTGATAAAATTAATAAAAATTAAAGACTATTATTAAAAAAATTAAAATCATTATATATTTAGGAGGGCTTAAGAATGCGTTTAAAAAAATTTACTTCGATAATGACCGCACTTGTATGCAGTGCAGGAATAGCCTCATATCTTCCTACAGTTGCAGAAAAGACTTTTGCTGTGGGGCAGGTCATCAATGACTTTGAGGTGAATTATGACGGCTGGTACGGCAACAGTGATACAGTTCAGCTTACAGCTGAAAATGGTAAAGGTTACAACGCTTCAAGAGGTATGAACGTTTCCGGACGTATTTCTGCAAATGATGGTGCAAGTTCATCAAAGGGATTTTATCTTTCTGGTGCTACTGAATATGATTACAGTGTTCAGGTTTACAGCGAGTCAGATGAAAATTTCCATCTTAATTTATTGTGTATAGATGAGGAAACAGGTGTTGAAACAGTTGTTGAACTTGCTGAAAAAAAAGTAAAAGCAGGAAAATGGACTAAACTTTCCGCAAATTATAAAGCTCCGGCTAACAGCTATGAATTTAGACTTACTCTCACTACAGACAGTACAAATGACTTTAGTTTTGACGACGTGAAAATCACTTCAAGAAACGGACTTTCTGCAAAAGCGGCAGGCGAAAAAGGGCTTAAAGACGAATTTGCAAATTATTTCAGAGTAGGTAATATCCTTAATGGCGGAACTGTAAAAAATTCTGCAATCACTGCAAACATAATAAAGGATTACAACAGCATTGAATGTGAAAACGAAATGAAACCCGATGCAACACTTGTACAGTCACAATGTAGCGGTACAAATATTTCTGTTTCACTCAATAGTGCGGCGGCTATCATGGATTTCTGTGTTCAGAACAATATAGCAATGAGAGGTCATACTTTTGTATGGCACAGTCAAACTCCAGTGTGGTTCTTCAAGGAAAACTTTGATGCTAATGGCAATTGGGTTTCTTCCGATGTAATGGATAAACGTATGGAAAGCTATATAAAGAATATGTTTTCTGCGATAGAACAGCAGTACCCACAACTTAATCTCTATGCTTACGATGTTGCCAATGAGTGTATAAGCGACGACTCAAACAGAACAGCTAATTTTGGTGGAGCGAGAGAACCCGGTGACAATTACGCTGAGGATGGTAAATCCGGCTGGGTACAGGTTTACGGTGATAACAGTTTCGTTGAAAAAGCCTTTACTTATGCAAGGAGGTACGCTCCTGAAGGCTGTGACCTCTACTACAACGACTATAACGAATACTGGGATCACAAACGTGATACTATATACAATATGTGTAAATCTCTCTATGAAAAAGGCTTGCTTGACGGTGTAGGTATGCAGTCACACGTACCGGCAAACGCTACCGGATTCGCAGGAACTGACTCATATATTGAGGCTATGAAAAAATATCTCTCAATCGGCTGTGACGTTCAGGTTTCGGAACTTGATATATCACTTGACGGCGGTACTTATTCGCTCCAAGACCAGGCAAACAAATATAAGGCTATTTTCCAAGCCGCTATGGACTGGAATAAAAATCCCCAGTCTGACGGACTTGTAACGCTTGTTGCTATATGGGGACCTAATGACGCTAATTCATGGCTTCCAGAAGGAAGTGATGCACTTCTTTATGACAAAAATAATCAGCCGAAACTTGCTTATACAACACTTACTTCAATGATTCCGCAATCCGAATGGGGCAACGGAAGCAATTATCAGGGTAGCGGAGAAGTAAAGCCCATTGAGCCTAATGACTATGGCTGGTATTTTGCAGACGGATTTGAAGGAAGTACTTGTGACTGGAATACAAGAGGTGCGGGAGAAGTCCTCACAAGCGGAAGAACTTCATACGTCGGTAGTGAATCGCTGTTAGTAAAGGACAGGACAAACGCTTGGAATGGTGCTTCAAAAACTCTTAACAGGGCGTTTGTTGCTGGAAACGAATACAGTTTCAGTGCAAATGTAATGTACTTTGACGGCAATGCAACAGATAAATTCTATCTTAAACTCCAGTACACAGACAAAAACGGCGATACACAATACAGCACAATTGCAGAAGCAACAGCCACAAAAGGCGAATGGGTACAGCTTGCCAACAAAAATTATAAAATTCCTGACGATGCATCAGATATGCAGATTTATATTGAAACTGCCGATTCAACAAGCAATTTCTATATCGATGAAGTTATAGGAGCAGTTGCGGGAACTACAATTATCGGTGCAGGTGAATCAAAAAATATCATTTTTGGTGACATAAATTCAGACGGTTTAATTAATTCTTTTGACATGGTTCTTGCAAGAAAAGGACTTGTCAGCGGTTTTAGCGATTCAACAGAAAAGCTCTCCGCCGACGTTGACCAGAACGGCGAATATAATATCAATGATGCTGTTCTGATTCAGAAATTCATTCTCGGACAGATAAACGAATTTCCGGTTGCTGAAAAAAAAACTGATATAGTCGCTATGGAAAAACTTTTTTCCTCTGTAAGTCCGGCAACCAGTTACAAAAAATCTGGCGAAAACAACCCGCTCTATACACAGAGATTTGGTGCAGACCCCGGAGTTATGGAGTACAATGGAAGAGTTTATGTGTATATGACCAATGATGTTGTTGAATATGATTCAAATGGTAACATCACTGAAAACACTTATGGAAAAGTAAACAAAATCAACTGCATTTCTTCCGATGATATGGTGAACTGGACTGACCATGGTACTATAAATGTTGCCGGCACGGACGGTGTGGCAAAATGGGCATCACTTTCATGGGCTCCATGTGTGGCTCACAAAACTATAAACGGAAAAGAAAAATTCTTCCTTTACTTCTGCAATGGCGGAAACGGTGTTTGTGTGCTTACTGCGGACAGCCCGACAGGTCCTTGGAGCGACCCGCTTGGTCATGAACTTATAACAAGGTCTGTACCTAACTGCAATGATATTCCATGGCTCTTTGACCCTGCTGTTTTTGTTGATGATGACGGAACGGGTTATCTGTGTTTTGGCGGAGGAGTTCCGGAGGGAAAAGAATCAATGCCTTCTACAACAAGAATTGTAAAACTCGGCGATGATATGACAAGTATTGTCGGTACTCCAGTTACAATAGATGCTCCGTATGTCTTTGAAGATTCCGGAATTAATAAAATTGGCAACAAGTATTATTATACATACTGTTCAAACTGGAATACAGGTGGAAATCAGTACGGACTTTCTACAGCAGGCATAGAATACATGGTTGCAGATAATCCGCTTGGTCCTTATACATATGGCGGAGAGCTGTTCAAAAATCAGGGTAATTTCTTTGCCGGAATGACTGGAAATAACCATCATTCAATTGTTGAACTCAATAATCAGCTTTATTTGTTCTATCACTCACGTCCCGTTGAAAAAGCTATGGGAATCGATGGAAATTACAGAAGTCCGCAAGTTGATAAAATTACTATGAATGGTGAAAAAATGAATCCTGTAACCGGAACTATGACTGGAGTTGCACAGCTTAAGAAGCTGAATCCATATTCAAAAGTACAGGCTGAAACAATGTCAAATCAGTCAGATAATATTTCTGTAAACGGTTTAGGTGACACTACAGTGCATGGCACAAAGGGAAGCTGGATTTCTGTAAGCGGTGCGGATTTTTCAAAGGATGCAAATACTTTGACCATAAAGGCATCGTCAAGCAATGGAGCAGTAATAAAAGTCTGCAAAGGCAACGCAAATAGCGAAGCCATTGCCTATGTGGAAATTCCCTCAAATATGTCTGAAGTAAAAGTACCTGTCAGCAGTTCTCTTAGTGGAAATACTGATTTATGTTTTCTGTTCAGCGGAGATGTTGATTTTGATTACTGGTATTTTTCATGAACTAAATGCCAAAAAGTGTCTACAAAATAGCATAATGTGAGCTTGACACAAAATCTACGACTATACTATTTAATCTATTTAAATCTAAGAAGAGAACATCGTCACTATAAAGACATTGAATAAAGCAAAAGTATTCATTTGATATTTCATATCCAAATTTAATCATTTCATGTGTCATTTTTTCTATTTCATCAATTCCTAAAAGTTTGTATCCATCATCTTCAAATTCTGTTTTAAATATAGTGCCCCCGTTTGATTGAAGCAAAAATTCTTTATATTCATCTGGTAATGTATAGCCTGTTCTTATTTCAAAAGATTCTATTTGTTCTTTTTTTGTAGGTTGATTCCATTTAAAATAGTATATCTCCTTTTGAAGTACTGTTTTAACCTCAACTTTTCCATTAGGTATTGTTTCCAATAATTTTAGTAAAACATTCACATTTATCATCCTTTATAAGCCTGCCACCAAGGCGAAATAATTGATCTATGTACATTTATTAATACTGGAACTAAATTTTCAAAACTTGCACTTCCACCAAATTCCCTTGGTTTAATATGATGTATTTCATAATTTTTTCAATATTCTGGAGGATTACTATAACCTCGTTTATACCATTCATCAATATAGTCTTTCTTACATAAAATGTCAGAAGAATTGCTTCTGTGTAAATCAGCTTCTTTTTGATTTCTATACCATGGAACTCTTTGTTCTTTAGGAATTCTAGAACCAACATTAGCTGGAAATTCCATATTTTTCCCTGTTCTAATATCAATAACTGATTTTGTCAATAATACTTGACACATTAAAAAAAATCATGAAGTTAAGCGGCGACTGAAGATTGAGCATAAAACTGACTGCGTTTAACAGCCGGAGGCATACCTC
>JAMPEF010000061.1 GCA_023665275.1 Alistipes senegalensis
AAGCTGTGTCAATCGTCCTGAAATCCTCCCAGTTATCGACAATGTACGGGCTTTCTGCCGTACCTGAACCTGTCATAAAAAACCTCCTATCTGATTTCGGTCACCCCGTCCGGAATGTAGACGCTTTCAATTTCCGATTCGGAGAACGCATTTTTTTCAATACATACGGTTTTCCCACCGCCTAAATCGTCCGGAATACTGGGAAAAACGCTTTTCCCGATATAGTTAATAATTATTGTATCGCCATTATCTTTTGTATAAATATAATCGTCATCACCAGTAATTTCAGGGGCTTCATCAGTTATTTCCTGACCCCATAAAAATGCCTGTATATCGGAAATATCTGCATTTCCACGTACACCAATCTGTATATTATGTCTGCCTCCGGAAATTTTCGTCGTAAAGCTGAAATGTAACGTTGAAAATTCGCCATCATGAAGCGTTATTTTTGGTCTGAGGGTCTGGGCGATACCGTCCAGCCAAACAGATGCCGAAACAAGCCCGTCACCTGAAAGAATCAGCGTACAATCGACAAAAATCCATGTTTCACGAGTACTTGAAAAACCTGTTTTTGCGACGAGTCTTTCCGTACCGAAAACTTCTCCCGTATATTTTTTAAATTCGATAACATATATATTGCTTACAGAATTAATTGTTTTATAAGATATTATTGTTCCAGAGGAAGAACCGCCGGAAGAATTAGAAATCGTCATTCCGGATTCCGGCGCACCGCCTGAAATAAGCGTCTGAGAGCCTCTGAATCGCCACGTAATATGCGTAATCAGAAATTTTCCGTTTATTTTTCCCGAAAATTTGACCATATCGCCGACATCAAGTGCCGGATTTCCGTAATATTCCATAGTTCCAGGAGTCCATTTATTTCTGATAATCGGGTTTGAATAGCATCCGACAGCGTTGGCAATTCGTTTAAGTGCGTCATAGTACGCTGTTTCGGGATTTTCCTGAGTTTCCCATATGTATTTGTTTTCCGAAAATCCTAATATGCAAGCTCCCTCGTCGTTGGCGTATGATACTGTTTTCCCGAATTTATCGGTATATGAAATGCCTTTCACGCTGTACTGGTAGTCGCTGATTTTGGCTGAAAATCGCCTTTCTGCCGGAATTGTCATAACAGGGTTTGCTTTAAACTGCCTGAACTCAATTTTTCCATCACGGTTTACGAATGCAAAACAGCCTAAAAATTGCGCTATCGCTTTGACTTCGTCCCAGCAGGTATCAAGAAAATGCGTACTCCATACACCGTCTATAACATCAACGGAATTACCGGCAATCTGCTGAATTTCCTCGATGCTCTGGGCAAATTCAACTCCTGCATCTTTCGCCACCCTCCTGAGTACCGATTCAATAAAAATCGCTCCTATAGCATGGCTGGTAACCGGTGCATTAAGACGATTGAGATGGTCATAAGCTTTTATGCTCAATATATTATCTATTTCATATTCTGCTGATATAATATCCCATACACCAAGCGGTATCCATTTTATTAATAGTTCTGTCCTGAAATAAAGTCTTAATTCTCCGCCTCTTATCAGATTTATATCTTCGGCTGAAATAATTGCTTTCACTTCTGCCGAACCCACATACATTTCGCCAAAATTGAATATTTCTTCATTTTCCGTACACTGACTTTCACACCGGATTCCGTCCAGAAGATTATTTTCATCAAGATTAATCACCACACCGTCAAGACGTCTGATAGTGTCTTTTATATGCTGAATATCGCTGTTTTCAATGGATTGTAAAAAACTTTTTTCCATTCTTCATCGCCGTTAAAATCGTACATAATACACCTCTTCAATACTCAATCAGGCTGAAAGAAAGGTGGTAAATTCCTTTTCTGTTGCGGATAATTTCAGCATTTTTTTCACGGTCTGAAGGGTACATAGTTTTTGACACGTACCGTCCGCCGTCAAGGAAAGTCACTTCAAGAAAAGAATTATCAATCATATTTTCAAGAGATGCAATTTCTTCGTCATTTCCGTAATATTCAAGTCTTATTGTATAGATATTTTTTCTGATAAGATAAGATAATAAAACACCTGTTTCGGCAGAACGTCCGGTAGAATCTGAATACAGGTCAGATTTCTGAATGCTGTACGAAGACGGTTCAATAACTGGTTCAAAAGTTGTCGTACCATTGATTATTTTTCGGATAACTGTTCTCATTTTTAGCCTCCTCTGCGTAATCTGTCCTGATTCACCGCCTTGACCGCTACACGCCCGATTTCACGACCGTCAAGGTCAACGTGAATATGAATTTCACCGTTTCCGGAACTGCTTTTCTTCATCGCATTCGTGACAGCCTGTTCAATCGTACTTAACGGTGAAACTACTTCCGTTTCACGCTTGTTGTCACCGAGTACAGCAAGAAAATTGCCATAATTCGCCGGAACAACTGTTCCTTGTGCAAGGTACGGTATACGTGGTACGTCAATTGACGGAAGCCATTCAAACGGATACCAGTCAAGGATTTCTATATAACGGATTCCGTCTAAAGCCCAGTTTATCGCATTAAATGGCTGTTCAATAACCCAGTTTATACCGTCAATCAAACCGTTGACAACATCTCTGAACGTGTCAAAAATTCCGTCGGTAATTCCTGTAAAAATTTCTCCGCCTCTGCTAAAAACGTTCCTGACTGCCTCCCATGCATTCGAAAACGTATCCCTGAACCAGTTTGCAACATGACCAAAAACACCTGTAATTCCGCTCCATACGTTCTCGAAAAAGCCATTTACTCCGGAAAACGCATTTTTCATGTTGTTCCACGCATTCTGAAATTTTTCACCAAACCAGTCACCGATACCGTTAAATACGTTTACAATATCGTTCCATCTGTCACGAAACCAGCCACCGATTCCCCAGAAAATTGTTGTTATATTGTCCCATGCAAAACGAAATTTGTCCCAGAACCAACCGCCGATACCGTCAAATACATTTACGATATCGCTCCAGCGGTCATAGAACCAATTGCCGATATTTCGGAAAATTCCGGTGATGTTGTCATGTGCCTGACGAAATTTTTCACCGAACCACTCACTGACAACTGAAAATATATTAACAATATCATTCCAGCGGTCAGAAAACCAAACACCGATATTCTGAAAAATGCTGACAATATTTTCCCATGCTTCAGCGAAAAATCGGGTTATTTTATCCCAGATTACAGAAGTAAACTCAACAATTGTATTCCAGCCGATTTCCCACGCTTCAAAAAAGCTGTAAAGCGTTTCCTGAATACTTTCCCACACTCCGACCGCAAAAGCCTTTACTTCGTTCCAGTGTTTCACCAACAGAACGCCAATGGCTATAACTGCTCCAATGGCAAGGCATACAAGCGTTATCGGATTTGACAGAAACGCAAAAGCTCCGGACAATCCGCCTGTTACGGTGGTGACAATTTTTACGATTCCGCCCATTTTTTTAAATGCGTCAACTGCTTTTATAATCAGTCCTGAAATCGCCAGTGCTGAGCCGATTGACCCGATTATAATTATAAAATTCTGTACAAGTGTCTGATGCTCCGAAATCCAGTCGGAAATGCCTTTCAGTGCGTCGGCAAATCCTTTTATTACGGAGACTATCGCTCCACCAGTCCACTGTGCGACAGGCTTAAAAAAGTCGTCATAAAGCCATTTTCCGAGTGGTTTGAAGACTTCGATGATTGAATTAAGAAGGTCAATCGCTCCGGAAAACAGGTCGATTGATGCCGGAACGGCTTTCTCAATTGTCCATTATCCGAGAGGTAAAAGAATTTTTTCATAGATTCCCGAAAAAATATCACCGACGTTTTTAACAAGCGGTTCAAGCGATTCAAAAAAATCTGCCACAGATTCAAGAAACGGCGAAAAATCAAGATTTTTTGCCCATCCGGAAGTTTTTTCAGTAAGTTTGTTGATAGTCCCCAGAATTATATTGATTATTCCGAGAATTGCCCCGAAAATCCGCACTCCTGTACCGTTTTCATTCCATGCTTCCGTAAACCGCTGGCGGAGATTTGAAATAGTATTATTTATATTCGTGATGATTTCAAAAATATTTTCACAGATTTTTTCGCCTGTACCATCGTTCCAGGCTTCACGGAAAGCCGAATTTATCGCATGGATAAGCTCAAAAAGAGCGTTCCAGCGGTCAAAATACGACTGAATAAGAGCAGTTCCTCTGCCGTTGTCGTCCCACGCACTTTTTAACGCTCCGGCAATATCGCCGATAATCCCGAAAATGTCCGAAAATAAAGTAATAATATTGCCTATATATCGCTCTCCTGAACCATTTGTCCAGACTTCTTTAAAACTTTCTGCAACACTTTTTGCAAGTCCTTTGATATTTTCGCAAGCCGTCTGAACGTTTTTGATGAGTTCCGGCGAATTTGCTTCCCATGCAAGCTGAATCGGTTGAAGAAGTTTCCGGATTTTTTCGGAAAACTCATCAATTTCCTTTTCGGTTTTGGAGTTGTCAGTCACGACAGCTGGTGTAATCGAAACTTCTTCACTTTCATTTACCGATTTTTCGGTGTTTTCCGTTGTTTTTTCCGAAAGCGTGTTTATTTCATCAAATCCGGCAAGGCTTTTTTTCTGAGTTTCGGTGGTCTCCTCGACGGCTTCCGTGAGTTCGTTCTGTTCGCTGACGCTTTCCGAAATATTCACCGAAACTTCTTCTGAATCGTCAGTTTCCCAGCCGAAAAGTTGAGAAAGTATGCCCATAACAGAACGTGCTTTTTCCGTAAGAAAAGTAAGAGCGTCCGTAAGCTGTTTGACCGCCAAAACTGCAACATTCAGAACAGGTTGACCGATAACCGCCATGAACTGTTTCCACGCTTCCTTGAGGTTTCCGATGACGTTTTCCCAGCCGTCCGCCTCACGTGATGCCTGCCCTAACGCTCCAGAAAGTGCGTTGGCATCTTTGACCATCTGCAATAAAGTAAGCTGTTTCTGACTTTCCGACAACTCTGTAAATGACTTCCCGTAAAGTTTGTTTGCGGCGGCATTTCGGGTAGTTTCGGTGCATGAAAGTCCGAGTGCCGCATCATTTTCAAAATTTCCTTTTAAAAAAGATTGCAGACTTTCGCTTGTTTCCTCGAGCGAACGGTCATAATATGCTGCACTGTCCGCCGTGACCTGTAAAGCCTCTTCCATCATGTTCAGAGCAGAAGCGCTGTCCATTCCGGAAGTCTTGGCAAACGCATAAATCGACGTACCCACGCCCTGAAGTCTTGACTGGACTATTCCGCTTGTTTCCGCAACACGTTTCATCGCTTCGCCAGCGGAATTGTAAAGGCTTCCGAAAGTCTGTTCCATTTGCGAATTTGAAGCGTTGACTTCAGCGGCGGATTCAATCAGACTTTTTCCGAATCCCACAATTGCAGCTGTAGAAAATGTCGCCGTAATTACCGAACTGAACTCTGAAAATGCCGATTTTACGCCACTGAGCTTGCTTTTTATACCGTCAACTCCTTTTGTAAAACCTTTTGTATTTACATTTGTGTCAAAATTCAGACTTCCGTCAAAACCCATTTAACCACCTCCCAGTAATGCATTAAGACGGTCAATTTCCGCCTGTTCTTCGCCGGAAACAGCACGTTTAATGTCAATCATTTCCTTGTGTTCAGCGTAAAACTCACGCTCCCACTTTTCAAGTTTCTTGCCCCTTGACTTTTTCGTGCGGATATTGATGACCTGTGAAAACAGTCCCTCGCCGATTTCGCTGAAATATCCTAAAAAAGTCCACCAGTGAATGTATTCCGCCGAACGTGTCTCAAAACCTGCCGACTTGTTAACCGCCGGAAAAATAATACTTTCATCCTGTTTCCAGTCGAAAACTTTTTTGTGATTTTGGCGAGATTTCGGGATATTTCCGCCGTCAAGAAACCATATCGCCTGTGTGTATGCCGTTTCCAAATCCGGCGGAATTTCTTTGTAAAGGCATTTCAGACAGACTTCTACTTTTTCCGCATCACTTAAATCGGCGTCATTGAAAGCCTCGAAAATCAGCAGAGCAATCCGGAAGTCGCTCCTTATTTCATGCTGATTTCCGCCGATTTCAAGGCTTTTCGGGAGTATTCCAATCATTCCTGCAACTGTGCTGTGTATTTTTCAACACGCTTTTTTGACTGTTCATATTCCGCCTTGATTTCGGGCTTCATATACTCCATGTAAGCCGTCAGGAAGTTTTCAAAAATCGTCTGACCGCCTGCCATGCTGAGACAGTTTGTTTTGCCGAAAACCGTTTCTGAAACCGGCGAACCGATTATATAATCAGCAAATTCACGGACTTTTTTGTCAAAAATGTTCATCATTTCTTCCGAATTTTCAGTTTCCGCCGAGAGTTTTTCAATTTCTGGAAGTTTTTCCTTGTATCTTGCTATAATTCCGACATCCGTCGGATTTACGACTATTACACGATTTTCGTCGCCGTTTATCGCAAGACGTTTCAGACCGTCATCAAAATTAAGTGACTGCATAAAAACCTCCTTAACCAACATTTACAGCATTGTCCTGTGTAAATGTTTTCGTCGATATATCGAACTTTCCTTTAACTCTGTCGCCCTGATAGTGAACCGTAAACGGAATCTGATAGCCTGTTGTGTCTCCGCCGTAAGACGTGACTTCAATTACTGCTGTTTCCTTGTAAGCCACGAAAACAGTTGAATTTTCGCCGTTTTCACCTTGAACAGATTCCCACAGATGTACTTCAACAGTGTCGGTTTTTACGTCGTCAAAGACTTTTCTGTTGTCGATAATATCCTTCAAAAATGCATATATTTCGTCGTTTTTGTCGGCATAGTACGGCTCCACGCCTCCGGTAGCCTCGTAAGAGCTGATAACCGTTGAAACTTCGCCCAGAATGTTCTTTTTCGTCTCACTTTCCGCCGAAAGTTCGACGCTGTACTCCTCCAAATCCTTGCCGAGTCTGTAATATGATGCACTGTCTTTTGTGGGAGTTGCATTCAGGAAATGTGCGAGTAGTTTTCTTTCAATTTTTGCCATAAAATAGCCTCTTTTTAAGTTTTGTAGTGTACCACGATTTGTAGCTGATACTGCCAGCCGTCAGATTCGTTTTCCTGCGGAACGGCAAAAAGCTGACCGTTTTCAGCTGATATTTGAATAATTTCGCCGTCAACCTGTTTTTCAAGCCACTGTGCGAGTTCTAGAAGCACGGAACTGTTTTCAAGACGTTCATAATCATTTATACTTGAAAATGTTGAATATATAAAAAAATTATGTTGACGTATTTGATTTCCTAAAATATATGATTTTACAAGTCTATCACCGACCGACGAAAGCCCGTAGGAAGTCGGTTCAGGGTCTGTAAAGTCAACGTGGACGGCGTTGCATACTTCCTGAATTTTAGGGAAATTTTGCAGAATTTCACGAACTTTTTCAATTATATTCAAAAAATTAACGCCTCCTCGAAATCGCCGCCGCACCTCGCAAAATCTGCTGTTTATGATTGGTTTTCATAGTTTCAAACCAAAGCTTCTGAGCTTTCGGGTGCTGTCTTTTGCTGTAATTCAGGTCAATTCCGGTAAGAACTTTGCTTTCTCCGTACCTTGCCCATGCTGAACCGGTCACGCTTGAAACCATAAGTTTTCCGTAATACTGATAGTGTGCATACGGCGAATTATAGGCGATTTTTCCTGTTCCTATGCGAATACTCGTAATTGCATTACGCTGTAGCATACCGGTCTGCATGGGCGTATACTGTGCCATAAGCCGTATGCACTCGCTGTCGATGTACTTCTGAATATCGCTGAAATTCGTATTTCTCTCACGGCTGAAATTTCTGTCCCATGTAAGATTCATACCGTCAGCCTGAAAATTTGACGGCTGTCGCATATGCAACATAAGTTAATCACTTCGCTGTAACCTCGATGTGCGGAAGTCCTCCGAACCAGTAATTATTAACGTTTTTAACAACTGCAAAATCCGGATATTCTTCCCTGAATTGCTTCATACTTTCAGAACTGCTTTTCTGACTGCTGTTGTCAAATGAAAAATCGCACCTGTTTTTTACCAGTATATCGCCGGATTTCGGAAAATAACCGTCTGAATAAATGTATATCAGAACACTATCCGAAATCTGCACGCCGTTTTTAGCGACAGTCTGCTCACGACTGTCACTAAAATAAACGTTTTCAATAAAATGCGGAGTGTAATTTTCCTTTTCAAACAGCGTAATATTGGCATTTATTAGCATTATTTCACTCCTCTGTACAGCAGACCGGTATCAGCAAGCCACCTGTAAATTATGCGTTTCCGTTCTGACTTGAAGTTTGTCAGAATTTCGCTTTTGCTTGTGTAATTCCGACTCCAGCCACCGACGGATTCACTCTGTATTCCGGCGTTTTCGGTCAGTGACTTATTTTCCGAAAACAGATTTTCAGCAAGTTCACAACAGCACATTTTTACGGCTTGCGGAATGTTTTCAGGGTCGATATTTCCAAACGTACAACGGTCAATCAACAGACTTGCTTCACGGAAAAAATATTCATAGTCCGAAGTTATTACGGCTGATTTTTCGCATAAATACGCCTCTTTATAGAATTTTTCGTCAGCGTAGATGTTCATTTTTTAACCGGCTTTCTTTCCGGAATTTCAAGCCCGATAGTTCGCATAAAAAATCCTCCTTACGTTGTTGAATGTGAGCAGTAAATGCCCTTGACTTTGTTTTCGTAAACGTCGGTCAAACCATAAGCACGATAGAAAAATTTCCACGCATCAGCGGACTGATTATCTTCCGGAGAAATTATTTTGTTTACAATATGTTTGGTAAACTGCAATACTGCTGATTTGTCAATAATCATGAAATTAATATTTTTTCCCGTTGTTGACTTCTTGTAACCGCCTATTTCTTCGCCTTCGGTCTTGCCATCAAGAAGGTTTATCGCTGTGTAAAAACGTGTCTGAGGCACTTTAACAACCTTTGAGAAACCCTCAAGCATAGCCTTTGACTTGTAAGTATCAAGGGCAATAATGGCGTTGTGGAGCGACGGAGTTATGAATAAAATGCGGTTTTCCGCATCAACTTCGGCTTCGTCAAGGACGTTATTTGCTGTTGTGATTGCAGAACATACGCCGTCACCAGTCGTGAGAACCTCGGACTTGACCGTTATTCCAGTAGTACCGGCATATTTCGCAAAACGGTAAGCGTCCATTTCGGGAACGACCTTGTCACGCACAAAGCGTGATGAGAGCATACCGAATGAAATTCCGATAGTTTCCTCATTGTCCATAGCATCAACACTAAACGACCTGCCACGGTCATAATCGAACTTGACCGTCTCCCACGTGAGTTTGTCGTCGCCCTCGACGTAGCCACCTGAACGGCTGTAATCCGCAAGACCGTCCATGTCAATTTTCGGAATGCAGATTTCATTTGTGTTCGTTCCCTGACGGACGGTTGATGCATCACTTTCAAGAACGTCCGTCAGACTTGCGAGTTTGTAAACGTCGTCGAGCTTGTCGACGTATTTCTTAACCAGTGCAATTGAATTTGACATAAAAAAATCCTCCTTTACTTAAGACCCATGACTTTACGAATAAAAGCGTCATCATCTTTCACATCGCTCTGACCAGTTGTGCTTGCTGAAAACTCCGGTACAGGCTGTGCGGATTTGAAAGCGTTCGGATATTTTTCCTTGAAGTCGTTCACAACATTATCGTCATCAATAAGCGTGTCACCGTCGAATTTCAGACCTTTTTCAAGTATCAGGTCAGTGACGTGCTTTTCATAGATGTCATCTTTGAGACCGAGAGACTTCACATAACCGCCTACTTTGGTGCGGTGTTCAAAAGCCTTGCGGTCATTTTCGGATTTTTCCCACTTCTGTTTGTAGTCCGCAACAGTATTTTTTGCGGTATCGAGCTGGGATTTCAGGTCGTTATATTCCTGCTCCGAGTAAGTTTTTTCTGCCTGCTCCGGAGTATTTTCCGGCGTATTTTCTGCCGGAATGTTTTCAGTAGGTTTATTTTCGTCTTCCATTTCAGATTCTCCTTTTCTTAAAAATGAGTATAAAAATAAGACCTTATGGTCTTTATTATCGTTATAGGTTGTAATATAACGTAATTTGTGATATAATATCTCCGGAACAGAAAGCGAGGTGAAATATGCAGTCCGTTCCGGAAAAAATGCAACCAGCATATCAAAATAACAAACAGATAATTATAACTGAATATTTTCTTTTATTTTTTCTACATCTTCATCATCTAATTCTACGGTACAATTAAATTCCATCAGCTGAGTCTGTAATTCCGTTACAAGCTCGGCTATTTCTTCAGGCGTTGTCTCAATTTTCATTTTATCCCTCCTTTTAAATGGTATTTAAACACAATTTAAAGAGCGTTTAAATTTAGTATTTCCAGCCTTTTTCAAGCATTTCTTTAGCCATTGTAGCCATTTCCCTATCAAAATCAAATTCACCTATAGAATCATCAAGAATAACATATTTTGCTCTTTCACCAGAATAAGGTTCAGCTTTTGCAAGCAACTCATTACACCATTTAATGTCTTCTTCAGTCAATGGTTTTTTAGCAGGCATAAGTGATTTGTCCATTTGCAACTCCTCCTTCTATTAATTTTTCTGAAAATTCAATTAGTAATTGTTTTAATTCTTCTTTTTCTTCATCTGTAAGTGAATTTACAAATTCTTCGTCCATTTCGTGATATTTTTTTCCTTTAAATAATTCCGTATTATTAAGATATTGTGCAATATACTGTAAAAACTTATCTTTACTGAATGATGTTGTTTTACTAATAAAATATACTTTTCCGTTATTTCCAACAGCGGTTAAAGCATACATATTATCTAATACAGCTAATCCAATAATATCTTTAGGACTAAATGTTTCTCCACTTAAATGATTATGTAACCCAATATAAGGTTCAGTATAGCGTGGAAATGCAACATTATCAATCTGACCTACTGTTATTCCGCTATCATCAAATTGTTCCATATTAAAATCAAGTAACATTCTGCATTCTGTACCTAAAGGATATTTTCTTGCCTCTTTAAGTAATTCCTGGTGAGCTTTCTTTAATGCGACAGCATTTTCTTCCGTAAATCCCTCCGGCTGAATAAGCTGAACATTTTCTATTGATTCGTCTGTTATGGGTATTCTAAGAGCCTGTTCAGTATCTTTTAAGAATAATACGAATAAAGGCTAAAGTGAC
>JAMPEF010000062.1 GCA_023665275.1 Alistipes senegalensis
TTTCACATCTGCACACTCGGTTAAAACGTTTTTAGCTTATTGGTACAAGTTCTTAATATTGATAATCTATTCCGATAGTGCTTTATTTTCATAGCTACTGTCATCATAGGTAATGAAATTAGAATTATAATAATTCCATTGATCATCAGGATTATCAATAGAAATTAAATCACCATCATATGCAATATAATTATCCCATACAGTACAGGAACAATCCCAAGCATTAAGGAAATACATTTTTTTACCGTCTGCATTTTTTGCAATATCCATATGAACTTTATTGCCATAGATATAAGCATTTTGTCCCCACCCCTCAACAACGTCATTTTGTTCAAAAGCCCGTGTGATTTTATCACAGTTATTTCTATAGCCTGTACAATATCTCAGAATGCAATCATTGCCCTTGATATTCACAAAAGCCTTTGCATAATTTTCACCCGAACAGCCTTTACCGTCAAAAATACAGTATTCAATAATATTTCCTGTCGTATATTCTTTTACGTCAATACATTCAGCAGAAATATTTGGTCCGAGTTTACAATTTCTGATAATATTATTATCACAAGCGTGTTCATATTCTTTTGTACTCTCTGCACTGCCGATATAAATTCCCTCACCATAGCCGGCTTTTACAAGTCCTGTATCATGTACTTTACAGCTATCAATGATACAATAAGAACTACCATCACGAATATGAATCCCTTCCGTTCCGGTGTTGTAAACTTCACAATTAATAATCTGCGTATAATCTGAGTTATCTAAAATAATGCCTTTAGAAACATTTGTTATAGTTATATCTTTTACTGTCCACCAGTCACCGGTAATTGTCAAACCATAATAACTTTCTGTTGTTGTACCGTCAATTATAGCCGGATTATCAGGATTTTCAGAACGGAGTATAATAGGCTTATCTTCTGTGCCGTCTGCTGTACCTGTAAATGTACGTCCTTTGTTTACTTTTCCATTATAGACATAATTTCCGGAAGAAAGTACAATTTCGTCACCTGCTCCGGCATTTTCAAGAGCGTTCTGTAATTCAGCAGAATTTGTAACATGAATTATGTTATTATTTGATTTCTGTGACAGCATATATTGCATTCTGCATAAATCAAATACATCTAATATTCCATCCTGATATAAATCCCCTGCTTGCCAGTCGGCAAGTGTAGTATCTGGTACACCAAGAAGCCATTTTTTCAATAATACAATATCCGAAATATTAAATTCACCGTCGGCGTTAATATCTCCTGTAGGTACGATTTCAACAGCATTTGTGTCGGGTGCGTTCTGATAGTCAACTTGCTGTAACAGCATATATTGCATTTGACATAAGTCAAATATATCCAATACACCGTCCTGATATAAATCACCGGCTTGCCAGTCGGCAAGGATAGTATCTGATGCACCAAGAAGCCATTTTTTTAATAATACAATATCTGAAATATCAAGTCTGCCGTCTGCATTTACATCGCCTGTACGTGAATTTTGCTTTAACGAACCAAGTTTTAAATGTCGAATAATTGCCGTACCATTATCGGTATAATAAGAACAATATAACGTTTGACCGCTATAGACAAGTGATAAACTATTGACAATATCGGTTGATAACAGATTTCCAGCCTGCTCCCATGTAGTATTATTTAAAGAATAAACAGCTAATTCATCAGGATTCTGTGTATTGACCGCTAAATAGCATTTATTGTCAATCACAACCGGTACTTGTGTAAAAATGTTTTCAGAAACAGATTCCGGTAAAGGATATGCCGTCAGTTTTTTATCTGAAAACTTATAAACTGTATTGCCGTTTCCGGAAGGTGCAATCCATGCAGTGTTGCCATCTGACGTCATGGAAACTGTACCGCAAGCGTTATCTGAAATTGTTGTAATATTCCAGTTTTTATTTTCATAAACCGCAAGTTTCGGTTTATTTCCGTCGTTAATATCACGATAGGCAATCACCGGATTATGATTTAAAATCGCTATTGACATATTACAGGCATTTTCCGCAATAGTTTCACCGATAATTTCTGATTTTTCCGTCTGAGAGTCATAACAAATTACATTCAATGCATACGGAAAATTTCCGGTTGTATATGTAAAATATAATTTATTTCCATCGGCTGTTATATCTGCATATTGCGCAAGTTCTGTTGTTTTATAAATTTCCGTCCAGATACCTGACAATACATCATACCGGCATACGTGTAATAAAAAATTCCTGTCCCGATATAAAACATAAGGCGTATTTCCGGAACATACAATTTCAGGCTGGTTCATATCCATATACCCTCCTGAACCAAGAGGACTGCCGGTTTTTATCAGATTTTCATTATCAAGTTTATATAATTCTGCATATTTGTTATCAGAAGTAATTAAATATACTGTATTATTTTCTGAGGTCGCTAACTGATAAGGTTTATTGTTTTCTAAATTATGATTAACACTTTCCCATAGTTTCGTTTCGGAAACGTCTGCAAAATCAACGGAAAAAGTCAATGTTTCATCGTTCATGACAATATCATGAATATAAATTCCGCTGTTTGTACCGTTGGAATATACAAGCGCATTGTTGGTAATATCTGCATTCCAGTCAAGAGACCCTACAGAATCAGGGGCATTTATTCCGCCATAGTTGGATAAGAATATATTTCCTTCACCTGCATCAAGACTTGTTTCTTCCGGACGGAATACATATATTTCATCTTTATCAGATTTAAAATTTCCGTCTGCTTCCGTATTCACACGATATACAACTAATCCAGTGCCATATATTTTGACATCTAATTCATCAGAATATCTTGCACCCTGTTGCCGATATTCCACAGCGAAAAATTCCGTATCAGAAAGCGATGTCTTTAATAAATAAAGTCTGTTTCCGTTATCGGAAGACGCCGGATAAATTGTATATGTTCCGTTTTCTGTAATTTCTTTATAGTCAAGCCAGTTTGAAATTTTTGCTCTCTGATAGGCAAGAGGATATTGCAAAAATACCGAATCAGATGCCATAATATCCCACGCTCCCACGGGTATGCCTGTACGGTCATTGCGGTATAAATCAGGATATCCTAAAGAATGCAGAAATTCATGACATAATACACCTTCTGCCCCTGTTATCTGATTTTCAAAAAGTTGTTTACTGTTCTGAATATTCATTCTGTTCACGGCAAGACCGTTTAATTTCATGCCATTTAATGAAAATGCCCTCGCCCATAGCGGAGAAGTCATATTATCAGCCTTGCCATCAACGACTAGAGTAATATTATCAATAAAGCCATCACCGTTTCCGTCCATCTGAATATTATCGGAAACTGTTATATTTTTAATAATTTCTGTTGCAATCTGCTCACAAGTCTGGTAATTATTTTCATCGGAAGACATCACATACGGAGTAATAATATTACCCTGCATTTGCGGAAAATAACTTGTTACCTGCATTTGTCCATATGAAATTGCATCAATATAGCCCGATAAGGAATGAAATGTATCCGTTGCATTGCACATAGAAATAATGTCTTCTGTACGTTCCAACATAAAATTTGACTCTGAAAGCGAATCAAATTGCGCAAACAGTACGATATTATAAAGCTGTTCTGTAGAATTTTCTGCTACAGCGGGCATGACAGGCATTGAAAATAATAATAATGCTTGTGCGATTGTACATGATGCTAATTTTTTAAATAATTCTGTTTTTTTCATATCCTGCTCCTTTCTTAAAATTTATCATTTCTTAATCCCGACGACTATCTGACGTTGTGTGCCGTCGTCAGTACAGGTTACAATGGTAACCCTGTCATCACCGAAATCATTTAATATCCATGTTTCATCTGGATTAACTATAAAATTTTCCGTTACAATATATGTATAACAATTTTTTTCTATATTGTAAAGATTGATTTCCATTCCGATTTCAACATTTTTCAGATTATTGAAATACTCCTTGTAAATTGTACTGCTGTGTCCTGCAATGCAGTAGTTGCCGAATCCAACCGCACCGGTTTCTGTAAAATGTCCGGTAGCTTTTGAAAGAGTTTCATTGTCTGTTCCCTCAAGGACAGGAGCTTTAATTTTCAGGTCTGAAATTTCTACTACAACATTTTCCTTTAACAGCTTTTGTTTCTGTATTTCCCGATAAATTTTCCTGATACCAAAAAAACTTAAAGTACACATACCTATTATTATAGCAATGAGTCCTGTTATAAACAGAACCCATTGCTTTTTTGTTCGTTTGCTTGTGGTATCAGTAACTGATGACTTACTGTTCATTTTTCTTACGGCGAGTTATTCCGGAAAGTTTTACAGCACAGAAACCAAATGCAGTCATCATGAATGCACCGACAGCAATTAAAACATTTTTTAAAGAGTTGTTGCCTGTCTGAGGTAAGTCAACTTCATTGCCGGCTGAATCTGTACCAATACCAGTTTCGGGATTAATTACATAAACATCAAGAACATTATCAGAATTATCAGTCAAAGTAATCTGATATTTGCCGTCTGCTTGTTCAGTAATTTCAGCGGAATCAGGCATAATGCCGTTTTTGTCATTATAGTTATTTATTGACCAGCTGCAAAATTCTTCATCGGAAGCGATATGTTTTGATGTAGTAGTCATTGTTGTAGTTGTGGATTTGGCAGTAGTAGTGGTGGTAGTTGGTGTTGTGGTTGTCGTTGTAGTAGTTGTTGTTGGCTCTGATGTTGTTGTGGTCGTCGGTTCTGAAGTTGTAGTAATTGTTGGTTCTGATGTTGTTGTAGTTGTTGTTGGCTTTGATATTGTTGCAGTAGTTGTTGATTTTGATGTTGTTTCAGTGGTTGTTGGCTTTGATGTTGTTTCAGTGGTTGTTGATTTTGATGTTGTTTCAGTGGTTGTTGGCTTTGATGTTGTTTCAGTGGTTGTTGGTTTTGATGTTGTTGCAGTAGTTGTTGATTTTGATGTTGTTGCAGTAGTTGTTGATTTTGATGTTGTTTCAGTGGTTGTTGGCTTTGATGTTGTTGCAGAAGTTGTTGGCTTTGATGTCGTTTCAGTAGTTGTGGTTGTGGAAGTCGTTGGTTTTGATGTTGTAGTAATTTCAATATTGAAATCGGCATCAACGCTTGTAACTGTATTATTATAAATGTATTTCAATGCCTCTTCCGCTTCATTTATTGTGACAGAAACATTATTTCCGGCAGTATCCTTTGCGGATACTGCACCTATATTCAGCAAATTACTGTCATCAAAAAGCGGTTGTGAATCAGACATATATATATACAGTTGATTTGATTTTGCATCATAACGGTATTCTGAAACTTTGATATTGTTTTCAGGGTCAAACTCAAAAGAAATATCACAACCATCTTCAGTCTCAACTTTAAAGACTAATTGAAGAGTATTAATTCTGTCGTCTGCTGCATGGTCAGACGTCAATGTTATAAAGCCTGATTCATCAATATTAACTTTGTCAGCTTCAGAAGCCATTGTATTTACAGGATTAACAGCACTGAATGCTAAAGCAGCAAATGTACCTATTAAAAATTTTTTTAACATGACTTACTCCTTTTCTGTTATTTTTCGTTACCACTCAATGTAATGGTCGGAAGTTTTTCCGGTACAGTTTCAAGCAGTGAATCGCTGACAAGTCGCTGACCTTCATTCGTAAGAGCATTATTTACTCTGTACAGTTCAACACGTACCATTTCAGGCATTTTCATATTTTCCATCTGGTCGGGTTCAATCCAGTAAATCCATGTACCGTCTGATACATTTGCAATGTTGCTGTTGTCCGGAACGTCTGCAAGAATAATCTGCTGTGACAAGATATTTTCTTCTGCGTCGACACCACCTACGATATTACCGTTTAAATCATAGAGGATAACCACGTTATAAGCCGGATTTCCTTTATATGAACCTGTAAATATAAGCGAATCCTTAGGAATAACTTCATCTGCATTTTCACCGTATTTGTAATCTTCGCTTAAAGTACCAATAACTGCTGTTGATTCTTCTTCAGTTCTGCGGAAGTCAACATTATCACCCGTTACTCCCAGTACATCAAGTTCTGCAATTGAAACGGTCTTTTTATCCTGATTAAGAAGTACAAGTTTTACTGCTGTTGCAGAATAAGTGCTGATATATTTATCATCGCTGTTTGCAAAATAAACCGTCTTACTGCCCTTTAAAGTTCCGTCTGATACGGGAATCCATTCATTGTTTTCCATTACATAGACTTCATAATCACCGATAGATTCTCCGTCGCCTGCGGTGTATTTAAGTCCTGAAACTGTCAGTGTTTGATTGAAATCAATAACTATTTCAGCTGTGTCGCCGTTTACCTGTGGTGCATAGATTGTATTCAAATCATTATCAAGAGCCAGCTCAGCCGGATTGTCTTTTGTCTGCTCACAAGGCATTTCATCAGTAGCGTCATGAACAGCGGATTCAGCTGTAAGACCTGTAGTATTTATGCTCCAGTTGGTTTTATCCATACTGCCATCGTGTTCAATCTTGACAGTTTTTGTATTAAATACTTCTGAACGATTAAGATAGTTGTCAACAAGTGTAATCTTATAGAATACAGTACGGTTGTTAAGTGTTGTTACTGTATCTGTAAATTCAGTACCTGTTGTGAATCCTACGGGAACTTCTTCAACTTTTCCGCCTGATATGGTACAACGGATTATTTCATAGCCGAGTATATCAGCTTCAGGAATATCAGCGGAAGTAAATGCAAGGTCTACCTTATTTGCCGATTTGCCGATATTTACTGAAACGTCCTTTATTACGGAAACTGAACTTTCAGTACCTAAAACGCTACCTTTTCCGTTAAGTGCGTAAATACGTGAATCGTCGTTTGCATAGAAAATAGCTCTTGTTTCTTTTTCAAACTGTTCAGCATATGCGATTGTTTCCGAATCGGGAGTTTTGCCCCAGCGTTCAAAGAATTCAAGAATATTCTTCTCTGCTGCCGCACAAGCAAGACGCATAAGTTTCTGGTCTGAATCGCCGTCAAGTGTAAGTGCTATTTCCTTTGGAGCAGGTGCTACTTTCGGATTTCTTGAATATGTATCAACTCTTGCATAGAACAGGTTTTCAAGCTGTTCTTCATAGTCGGAGTATGTTTTATAATTCAGTCCCTTATCATATGCAATATGCAACTGCCAGTACATACCAAGCTGTGTCGCAATATTTGAACAATTTCCTTTTGTGCCGGAAGTTACCTTGTCATAGATATTCTGATACTGGAAACGCATTCCGGCGTTTTTGTCCTGTGCCTGTGCAAGCTGTGAGAAATAATTATTTGTGATTTCTGCTACAGCATAGTCACCCTGATTTATACAGTGTCCGATTTCGTGGGCAATACCCCAACCGAAATAATTTCCGCTTACGTACTTGCCGTTTTCGTCTGCAACCAGTGACTTACAGTTCATCATACCAGGTGTTGAACCCCACTCAATACCGATATGATTTCCCGACGCATACATGAACGCACCGGAAAACATACGCTGATAACGTATATTCTGATGTCCCTTAGGAATCTGATTAAGTTCATCGGGAGCGTCAGCATTCAGACCTTTATGCTGATAGAAAAGATACATCATATCTTCTGTTGCTTCCATTGACTTCAGAATAGTTTTAGCACGTTCTTCAGCGGTACCTTTACCTGCTCCTGCTAAAATCTGCTGAGCAGGTAGTGAGTACATCATTGTATCAAGCATAATGTCAGATGCTTCAAGAATACAGTTTGTCTTGTCATAGTCATAATCTATATACTTGTTTCCTGAGCCTTTATGTACTTTATTATGGAGCGCTTCAATTTTCGGAACATATTCGTCTAATTTATTTATATATTCAACTGTTCTTGCAAGACGTTCATCTTCGTCGGTTACTTTGTACAGGTCAAGGAACGGAACTTCTGAACCACCAGTAACACGCACTGAATATCTTTCGTTTGAAGTATCTGCTCCCTGATACTGAATGTATAAAGCGCCACCACTTTCAACACCCGCAATTGCACTTTTGGTGAGTTTAAATGTATTTGCTCCTACTTTGAGATTAGCTCCCTCTAAAACCACATTGCCAGATTCTGAATGATACTGTGTGACAATAAGGCGTAAATCTGTGCCATCACCGGTTTTCTTCTGATTGCTTCCTACATAGATTGTCACTTCCTCACCTGTGCCGATGGAAACACCAAGTGGTTGCCATGCATTCAGACCGGAGAAACCACGTCCGGTATCTTTTGTAGTTATACCATTATGTACTTCAACAGCACTGCTGAGTGATTCTGCATTAAGAATTTTTTCAGCTGTTTCAAGTTCACGGAGCAATGCTTCTTTATTGATGTTTTCTTCACCGTATTCGTCAGGAGTGTTTACTTTTTCACGTAAAGTATTAATAGTTTTCTGAGTAACATTATCTTTCAGAACCGTATGTAAATCATCAACGTATAAGTCCATGATTTCGTCCATAAGATAATCATAATTATAGAAATATGTTTCTGCAACAGTAACCGGAGATGCAAGATAACGTGCAAGTGAAATCTGTACTTTACTTGCTGTTACTGCTTTCGGGAACTTGAGAACGTAATAAGGTCTGCCCTCTGAATCGGTCTGTTTTCTGGAGATATTGGAATAGCCGTCATTAAGTACATATACTAAATTGCCGTCATCGTCCCAGCACCTTATATTTGTATAATCAATGCTTTGTGTTGTAAGTATACCAATGGTATCCATTGTATATTCTTTGTCAAAAGTATACGTCAGACCATTATTTCCTATACCGTTAAATCCACCGTCGTCCCATGTATTCTTTGAATAATAGGAATCCTTACTACCATCAACAGCACCCCATGCAGTACCGTCCTCTGTATCAAGCGGACTGTCTATCATTTCACCGCCGTATCTCTTGACGTCAACAATATGTGTACTTCCCGGATTGCCGTCTTCATCACGGTTAATAAGATTATATTTAGGCATATCGGCAAGATTTAAATCAGTAGTTTTTGCTGAACAGTGAAGTGATTCAGGGCTTGAACCAAGTTCATTTATGCCTATAACGTAAACTTCGTATTCTGTAATATCTTCCAGTCCCTCAATAGTATAGCTGTTTGATGTGATATCGGAAATTTCAGTAAATTTTTCATCGCTGTCAGCTTTTTTATAGAAAACACTATATGATTGTGTATCGTCCATATTTGCCCAGCTTACCTTAATTCCTCTATAAAGTCCGGAGGCTTTAACATTGTCGGGCTTGTCGGGACGCTTTGTTGCTACCGGAGTAACATCTACAGAATCACAATAACCGCTTTTCCATGTGCCGTTGAGTGACTGTACACTTACAGTATAAGTCACGTAATTCTTTATGTCATCGCCGCTTACAGTCATTGAATTTAATGAAGTCTCCAGCGTCTGAATAATCTTGTTACCGTTTTTAATCTGTACTTCATAGCCGGTAACGTTCATACACGGACTCCATGACAAACTGAATTTTTCACTACCAGCCTTTGCGGTCAGATTTTCCGGCTTATCCATTTCAGGTTCAGGAATACGGTTTTCCATTCCGTTAAGAAATTCAACTTTACTGATTTCAACAAGATTATTAGTGCCCCGTGCCATTTTTGTGATACTTAATGTAACTTTCTTTACAGCCACCTGATTTCCAAGATTGATGTCAATATTTCCGTTTTCATCAAGTGTAGCGATTATATCGCTTTCACTGAGACCTGCAACCTCTCTCTTGAAATACACCGGAATCTGTTGTTCCTTACCGTTTTCGTCAATATATTCAATAACAACATTTCCCTCATCAACAAGACTGTCAATATCGTTTCCGGTCTGAAAAGTGATTTCCTCAATTTCAACAGGACTTCCACCCTGTGTCATGTCAATATCCAGAGATACGGGATTATCTTCTGAAATTTCACCTTCATCAGACGGAGTTAATTTTACTGGTTCTGCGGTATCATCATTATTCAGCAGTTCTGAAAGGTCACCTTCAACGCTTGTACCTTCGGCAACATGTATGCTCATAGCTAATGGTGAAATACTACTTTCAATTGATGCCTTTATATTTTTGCCTTGTTCTTCTTTATAACCCTTTGAAAAAAACATCAGGTCTAATAAATCCGTATTACCATCATTATTTAAATCAGTTACATAATCTTCTGATACGGTTTCACCATAAATAGCATCAATAAGTATTTCTTTATCAGTATCATCAATTTCATCTGTAACGCCATCGTTTACGATACCATCGTTGTTGACATCTCCGATTAAAAGAACTCCGGGTTGTTTGCTGTCGCTTTCATAATCATAACCATTGCAGAAACCAGTGGTCAGTTTTACAGTATACATCATCTTATTTTGTACATCTATTGCCTGTTCATAGATGGCGAAACCTTTTGCCTTAACCCTGAGAACATATATACCATCTGCAAGATTATTGAAGCTGATTTTACTTTCCTCTAATTCTTTACTGATAAGAAAATCCTGTGTATCACTGGTAGAGCCGTCCGGATAGATTAAGGTTGCTGTACATTCAACATCATTGGCAAAATCAAACAGATTCTGAATTACCACTTCAATCATGCCTGTATCAATAAATTGTACATTTTCATTATCATTTTTCAATGTTGATGGTTCATTTTCATCTTCCGATTCAGCATTATTTTCTACAATATCGTTGTTGTTTCCGGATAAGACTTCTTCATTGTTATCCTGAGTTTCACCTGTATTAGAAAGTGCAGCTTCGGCACTGATTGAGTACGGAAAACTGCATATCATGGATAACGCTAACAAGAAAGCTATTTTCCTTTTAAGATTGCGTTTTCTTATTTTATCATTCATAATCATTAATCCTTTCTGATTTTGACAATTCTTACTTTACTACAAGAACTTTTTTTGTCTGTATATTTTCGGGTACAAATAAAAAACAATTGCATTAACAATTGACTTGGCTTTCACACTATTTTAAATAAGATTGCCAAATATCATTTTAATTTATGACATATCTCCGCTATATCAATGTTATTTCTGTATATCTATAATTATACTCATTTTTTTTAATCATGTCAATACCTTTTTAGCATTTGTCTGATTTTCATTTAGTTTTAATGTCAATCTTCATATTGTTGTATAGTGAATCTACTTAAAAATAAAACGCTACAGAGATGATAGGGCATAACAT
>JAMPEF010000063.1 GCA_023665275.1 Alistipes senegalensis
CCATTGGTTTTCTGCATGCGGCTATTATTAATCTAAAGTGGAATTGCTGTAAATCTTCGTTTTTTGAAAAATAACTTTTATTTTAAATATAACTACGTTTCGTTTTGTAATCAAAGATATAATTAATCTCCATATCCATAAAACAGGCAGTAAAAACGGTAATTTTTTCAAAACAGGATAATTATTCTGCATCAAATTTAACGGCAGAAAAACACAATAAACAAAATATCCTGCCCGCCCTTTTTTCCTGATTTGGTTATTTACATTATTGAACATTGTTCCATATGTACCGCTGCCAAGAATATAATTGGAAAGTTTAATTAACTCAGCCGATTCCTTATTTTCGTCAAACCACATTTCAGATAAAGCAGTCATTTCTTTCCTGAAATCCAATAATTGCAGCTTTTTAAGTTTACAATTCAGACTCTTTTTGTCCAGTTTTTCATAAATGGTATTATTCATAATGTAAATATCAATAACCGAACGGATACCACTTCCGCCGTTTGAATAGTGCTTATAAAAGTGAGCAAGAGTATAGATATAAAATTCCTCATCTGTCATTTTATACACAAACTCAAAACTGTCAATTTTTTCAGCATTTATAAAAGCGTTTTCATAATACTGATTGAAATTATTCTGCAAAATATCAGAAAAAAGTTGTCTGTGAATTTCAATATTCATAACAGGCGGTTTAAAATATACATCATGATGCGATTTTTCTTTACTTTCACACGTATATCCAAGTGCGAGCATTATATTTCCTGCCTTATCTGCATTTTCAGTATCTATCAGAATATCAATATCTGACATTGTTCTGAAATCGGATTTAGGATACATTTTTTTCAGAAAAATCCCTTTTACAGCCATACAGCGTATTTTTTCCTTGTCAAAAGCAGCAATAATTTTTTTGTATTCATTTCTCTGTGTAATATCTTTTGCAATCGCCTTATTTTTTATTTCAGTCCATTTTGTCCAAAGTTCCGAATCGGGTTTGCCTGTTAATTTATTTACGCTGTACCATGCTATATTTGTTATCATGTGTTTTTGTGTTAACGAAAAAATTTTATCCCACGACAGATTTTCTGGTTTTTCTTGTGGCTGTTCATTCTTTAAAGTACATTTTACCAAGTGAATGACATATTTATCCGTTGTCATAATTCCTCCGTATTTTTAAATTCAATAATTCTATCGCATATACTCAAAACTGCTTTTCTGTGAGTAATAATAATTACTGTTTTATCAGTCATTTTTCTCAGATTATTCAAAAGCCTTTGTTCTGTCAGTTCATCAAGAGCTGATGTGGATTCGTCCAAAAGCAAAACAGGTGCATCAGAATAAACAGCTCTCGCCACAGCAATTCTTTGTATTTGACCTTCTGAAAGTCCTGCACCATTTTCACCAAGTGACATATTATAGCCATTATCAAAATGTTCTATAAATTCGTCGGCACAAGCAATTTCACAGCTTTTTTTCACTTTTTCCATATCCAACGGCATATCACTCATAAAGCTTACCGCTTCGGCAATCGTTCCCGACATCAGAAAATTTCCCTGCGGAACATATGAAAACATTGAACGTACAGAATCCGTTATAGGAATTTGTTCATTGTCATTCAGTACAAAATCAACAGAACCATTATCAACATCATATATTGCAAGCATCAGTTTAAGCAGTGTGCTTTTTCCGATTCCTGATTGTCCCATAATTGCGGTAAAGCTGCCTTTATCTATACTATGATTAAAATTTTTCAGAACCTCAGTACCATCCTGATAGCGAAATGAAACTCCCTCAAACCTGATTTCTCTCATATTTTCATAAAGTTTATCACGGTTTTCTTTAATGATTTTTTCCTTAGTATTATCTTTTTTCAGATTTTCAAGTTCCATTAGCCTTTCCGCTGATGCAAGCATTGAATAATATTTTGGCAGATAACCTGTAATGTTTGCAAAAGGCTGCTGAATCTGATTTACAAGCTGTAATACTGCCGTAAGTGTTCCGTAAGAAATTTTTCCGTAAAGTATTCCCGTACCGCACCAGATAAGTCCGAAAAAATATCCGCCGTTCATAACGATTCCAAAACCAATATTGCATAAATTTGAAAACATATTCCGTTTCAGACGTATATTCTGGTGAGATTTCATTTTATTCATCGCAATATCGGCAGATTTCTTTTCACCGCCGAAACAACGAATAACAAGCAGATTTTCCACAGTTTCCTGCAAATATGAACGCACTTCACCGTCAGCTGACTGTACCTGCTTATGAAGTTTTTTCATTATTTTCCGGAACGAATATGTAACGAAAATCAGAATCAATCCGCCTGTAAGAAACACAAGTGCAAAGCGTATATCCAGTGACAGCAGTATAATTGCTGCTCCTGCAATTTTTACCAGCATTGCTGTTATATCAGGAAGAATTGAAGCCATTCCGTCTGAAATTACGGTTGTATCATTTGTCATTCTGTTCTGAAGTTCACCTGTATGATAGCCCGTGATTGTAGCGTAATCCCTTGTAAGAATTGTTTCATAAACACGTTTTTTCAGTATATTTTCAATGGAGGATTTTGTTTTTTCGTTTATTCTACGGCACACAGCACGTACAAGAATCTGAAAAATAATTATCGCTCCGAGAATAACCGCATATAATTTGAAATCAGTTTTATTGTGTGATACCGCACTGTCGATAACTTTTCGCATATTGAGAGCGAACATAACAGCACTTGCGGAAATCATTGAATTTAGCACTGTAAGCCAAATAATGTCATGTGTTTCTTTTTTCAAAGCAGATATAAGCCATTTCATTGAACTTTTATTTTTCATTGAAAAACCTCTTTATTATTGATTTTATCCAAAGCTTTTTCCGCCGTATGCCGAGAGTTTTAAGATATTTCTGATATTTTTCATTATCAAAGGAAATAAGTTTTCCGTCCTTATAATATCCGCTTGCACAGGCAAGCACCCATTCATGAGGAACTATTTCTTTTTTCCAAAGATTATCTCCGCATATAATATAGTCATTTTCACGGACTTTCAAAACACGGTGCAGAACATACTGCCCGTTAGGGCGTTTATAAAGTGCTACATCATATTTTTTCAAAATACTTTCTGTTTTTTCCAATACGACAATATTTTTACGTTCTTTCAGTATAGGTTCCATACTGGTACCAATAGTTGTCCGCAAAAGTCTTCCTGTTCTGTTGAGTTCCTCTTCAATAGTACGTTTACTCATCTAACAAACCCGTTTTCCTGAGTTTCACAATAAAACTATGCACATCTTTTTTTGCAGTTTCTTCGGAAACATCGTATTTTGCAAGCAAAGAACGCACAAGTTTTTCTTCAGTTGTATCAGACATAAGCTGTTCAAACAGGAAATTTGCCGTAGCATTGTTTTTAATCAGACCGTTGAAAATTCTGCTTGCCTCTCCTGTAGCAACAGCGATAAATTCTCCGCTTGAACTGTCTGTTATTATTCCATTTTTCAGTTTCATAATCATTATCCTTTCATCATGTTATATGCAATTTCTGCCGATTCAATTTCCATATTAAATCCTGCTTTATATAAGGAAACATTATCGGAAATTCCGTTTATAATTTTCAGGATTTTTTTCATTTTTTCCGTATTTTCAGAACGGTATGCCTGCTGTAAAAGCATAGGAAACGCTATGGATTTTTTTATTCTTTCAATATGATTTTTTTCTGCCCGTCCGAGAATACATATTGCTTTCAGCGGTACGGAAATATTACTGCTGAGATGATGCTTGCCGTCCCACGCAGTTCCGTACACAAAAACGCCGTTTTCCGTGATTTGCAGAAGCGGTTTGTCATCGTTCACCATAACTGCACGTTCTCCGAAATATTCTCTCCATAGACGTGTATGCGTGGACTTTCCAGTACCGCTTTTTGCGGTAAACAAATAGCCTGCTCCGTCAACCGCTACTGCCGAACCATGAAATAAAATCGTATCAAGTTCAATCATATGCTCTGCAATTTGCCGATATACCGCAAGAGTTTCAAGGTAGCTGTCGGGGAAATTTCTTACAGGTATACCCTCTTTTATGTCCTCAGAGACTGATTTTTCACGTTCAAAATCAATATCGGACTGTGAAGTTTTCACCGAAAAATTAATATCTCCGCAATATCTGTAATCTCTGCAAAGTCTATGTACTTCCTCATAAATTGATTCAATTTCAATAACCTTTCCGCCAATTTTATATGTGTCTTTCATCATTCACCCCACAGGTACAAAGGGAAGTTCGATAACTTCCGGTTTTGTTTCCGAAACGATAGGTTCTTCGGATTCCTGCGTAGTATCAGCAACTGTCGATTCGGTTGTATTTGTAGAAATATCCTCATTTACGGCTGTAGGAGCTTTTGAATTTTTCTCAATTTTTTCTGTAATAACAAATTCCTTGTCGTCCAGTGCTTCTTTTTCCGATACTGTTGTACTGACGGTTTCGGTTTTATTCTCCTTCACCTTTGAAGTAATTTTTTCGGTGACGGTATTTTCTGTTGTGGTATTTTCAGTGACAGCGGCTTCCGAAACAGTTTCCCGACTGTCCTTTGAATGACTTGTTATGTCGGATTTTTCGTCATTTGTATTTTTGGGATTCTCACTGCACCCACAAAGCAGTAACGCAATAATACAGGAAATTACAATCCTTTTCATATTTTCTCCTTTTGCTAAAACAGACGCCAAAATAAACGGCGTCTGTTTTGGATTAGTTTAATTTATCGGAAGTTCATTATTATCAAGGTCGATACCGCTTGTGGTGATGATGTCCTCGCTCTCGAACTCGATTATTTCCATTTCGGGTGCTGTGTAGGTTTCTTTCATCTGAATTTCCTCCTTTATTTCTTGTATGCTTCTGCTGCCTGCTGATACAGATAAAGAGCCTTGCAGAGATTTACAAGATTTTTGTCTGCTGAATCGCTGTTGAGTACATCATATGCATAGCTCATAGGGCTGTATGAAATACTCCAGTTACCTATTGTTGTTGTCTTTACTTCACCAAGCTGTCCTGCCGGAATGTCTGAAATATCTGTGTAATAGTAGCCGCCTTCTTTATTTCCGCTGAAGCTGAAACCGTATTCAATTAAAGACACACCCTCTGCAACCTTGAAATAGTGGCGTACTGTTGTTTTGGATTCAAGGAGCAGGCTTGAACCGTAGTATGTTATACCGTCCGGCAGTTCTCCCTCTGTCTTTTTGTCATATTCAGCTAAATCGTCTTTTGTCACGTTAAATTTATCATCTGTTTCAATGTTGCTGAAATATGCCCTTGCCATATCGCCATAGTCCATCATTGTCCTAACAAGCTTCTTTGTTGCATCATCATAAGTTTTATCATCTAAGATACTATTAGCATATTCCTCAACAGTATATGTGTACTCTTTACCCTTTCTGCCGTCTGATGTTATAATCTGTGCTTTAATTGTATCAGACATTTCCTTTGCGGCAACTTTGCAAGGAAATACATAATATATCTTTCCGTCAACATCTGCCGTCTTTGCTTGGCTTACATTAACTGTTTGAATATTACCATTAGGAAGTGTAAACTTCATATATGCGTTTTCGTCTTCAATTACGCTTTCATCAAGCTCCATATAGAAATTTACGCCTATATTGCCGTCAAGACTGATTGAATGACCTGCAAGATGTTCTCCTATGCCGTCGGAATATGGATTGTATCTCAGTGTTACCCTGCCTGTAATTGAGTTGCCATCTTTATCCACCAAATTATATTTACATGCTTCATCGTCAAATATAAGGCTTGCATCTTTAGGTATAATGAAAGTACTATCGTCTATTGTTTTCATTATATAGCCTGACGGAACATACTTCTCAAGACCTGCAAATCCATTCTCTACATATCCATAACAGCTTATTCCGACGTTGGAGTCTATTTCAAACTTTGCAGTTTTGTCCATTGTGATTTTTTCTGTAAAGATGTATTCCGAAACGTTCAGCTTACCGCCGTCAGAAATTGCAATACCGCCATTTGTCGACCACATCATAAAATCGGTTATAACCTCCGCACCGCCTGTAATGGTAAGCAGATTATCCGAGCCGACATTTCCGTTGTCAAAACCTGCCGTAAGTGTTCCGTTTCCTTTAACTGTCAGCGAAGTCTGATAGGGGGCAAATGTAATTTTTCCTGAAACAATCGGATTTGCACCGTCAGCGATAACAATTGTATTGAGTCCATTGTCATATGGTAAAATCAAATCGCCGTTGATGTAAATATTCCCAAGTGTAAGGGTTTTTGTATCTTCATTCCATGCATAGCCGTAATTTGCAAGCGTTGCATCTTTCTTCCAGTTGCCACTGCTTTCGCTGTAATCGAAATTCATATTTCCGCTAACGCTGAACTGTGCATTTACATAGCTTTTACTAAGACCGCAGACCGAACATTTACCGTCTACAAAAGTATGCTCTTCTTGCTCAACTTCTTCGCATCTTGTGCAGGTTTTCCAGTGACTTTTCTTGTCATATTCATATTTTTCGCCGAAGTCATGCCCGAGCTTATCTGTGATTTGGTATTCGGGCAATGTCGGCTGGTCAACATGAACACGGTCTCTGAAATAAGTGTCACAATCTGAACAATGAAAGTAGTTATTATGTCCGTTTTCTGTACAGGTCGGCTTGAGTTCCTTTATTTCTGTCAGATTATGACCTTTAGCCTCAATAACCGTATTGTCAAGTGTTGTTTCGACTGTGCAAGCCTCATCACTGAAATATTTACCACATTTCGAACAATACCAGTATTCAATATTTCCGCCCTCTGTACAGGTAGCATTTATTCCTGCTGTATGCGTTAAAACATGACCTGCTGTACTGATTACAGTTTTCGATTGCTCTATTTCGGTTTCGCCGTTTGCATCACTGAAATAACTGCCACAGCCTAAACAGTACCAGTATTCAAAATTGCCGTTCTCTGTACAGGTAGTCTCTTTTCTCTCTGTATGTGACAATTGATGTCCATTCGCAGAAAGTACCGTATCAGCAGGGAATATCTCCTTCTTAGCCTGTTTGTCGCTGAAATCTCTGTCACATATATCACAATGCCAATATTCAATATTGCCGTCTTCTGTACAGGTAGCTTCTTTTCTCTCTGTACAAATCAAGTCGTGTCCTGCTGCGGAAATCACCGTGTCTTTAAGTGTCGTTTCTGTTTTGCAATTGCTGTCACTGAAATATTTATTGCATACATTGCAGTACCAGTATTCAATATTTCCATTCGTTGTACAAGTGGAGTCAACTGATTCTGTACGCGTCAGGTCACTATGCTCACACGGAAGTATATGAACGGATTTCGAAAGTTTCCCCTTGTTTGCATGGATATAGGAAACAGTATATTCCAAAGCGGACACTTTCGCAACATTCAATGTCCAGCCGTCCGTATATACCTGAAATTCCTTTCCGCAGACTGTTTCACTGCCCGAAAGACTTGCCCGTTCTGCAATTTCCGCCGTCATATCATCTGATGTATATTTCAGATCAGTAGGAACGGAAATCATATCAGCTGTCGGATTCGTGGTAATGCAGCAGTTGACATTCGAAGCAATTTTTGTGTCTGTACCCAGAACATCTGCCGAACTGATTGTGAGCGTACCGCCATTACCTTTGAGTGTGTTTCCGTAAACAGCACCGCCGATGCCAAAACCACTGCTTTTTGTTGCGGTAACTTTACCTCCCGTAATCGTAATGTTTCCGCCGTCGCCATATTTATAAAGGGTACCTGCTCCACCAATAGTCGAATTACTACCCGCGCTATTTGATAATGTAATATTTCCTCCACGTATTTCAACCGTTCCGCAGTTCTTGTCACCCTCTGTATTCTCTCCGTAGATAGTGATAAACTGCGATGACCCGCCAATAGCGGCACCGTTGGATGAAGCTCGGATTTCCAATGAAGAACTACTTGAGCCGTCTATCGTCAGAACAGCTCCTTTAGGAACATAAATTCCACCGCATTCACTAGCTTCCTTGATTTTATTTGTTCCTTCCAGAGTAAGATTCATTGCTGCACCTGATTGAATACCAATGAAACCGGACTGAACATTCAATCCCGAAAATGTAACATTATGCGTTCCGCTTTTTATACCGATAGATATACTTTTCACTGGCGTATTTGAATCGCTCTGTGTGAAGATATGTCCTTCACAATGGTCTCCACAGGAATCTGTCAGAATATTTGTTGCCTCGTTGCTTAACGTAATCGTTTTTGCCGCTGCACTTGCAGTAATTTCTCCCACAATGTTAAAATTACTATAGGGCAAAACTGCTGACGTGGTAAAGAGCATTGTCATGGCAGAAACCATAGCAAGTGCCTGTTTGTGTATTCTGCACAAGTGCTTTTGACTACGCCCTCCCCCCTTATTCAAAATGCCGAATTGTTTATTTTTCATACAATTCCTCCTTAAAATTAAAAGTACCGTAAACGTATGTATATATATATTTTAATCAATAATACCGTTTTTGTCAAGTGTTTTGGCAAGAACGTCAAATTTCTGGCAGGAACGTCATAACAGGTACTGGTATTGATGAAAAAAATGTGCTATAATTGTATCATAAGGAGAGTGATGAAATGCGTATTGCAATCGTTGAGGACGTACCGCAGGAGGCTGTCATACTGAAAACTATCCTGAAAAGACTGTCAGAAGATTTGCGGACTTCCTTTGATATATCAATTTTTTCAAGCGGTGAGGAAATTATCAATATTTTTAATAAACATAATTTTGAAATTGTTTTCATGGATATCTACATGAACGGCATGACGGGAGTGGAAACGGCTAAATCCCTGCGGAAACAGGACAGACAATGTATTATTATATTCCTCACTTCAAGTTCGGAGCATATGCCCGACGCTTTTTCCTGTCACGCTTTTGAATACATACAGAAACCTTTCACCACAGAACGCATTGTTCAGGTGATGGCGGAGGCTCTCGAAACGTTGCCGGATAAAGCACAGTATATTGAAATAATAAGCAGTCGTCAGACCGTCCGTGTATTTCTCGATGAGATAGTTTCCGCCGTCACGGACGCACATTACCTCGACATAACCCTTTCAGGCGGAGAAAATCTGCACTGCCGAATGACAATGACTGAATTTCTGAAAAAGACAGGTGCAGATTCCCGATTTATCTCTGTAAATAAGGGTATCACAGTGAATGCCGAACATATCCTCGAATTTGAAAATAACTGCTGTATTATGGAAAACAGCTCAAAATTTCCTGTCCGTGTGCGTGAAAGTGCTGTAGTAGAACAGATGGTCATGGATTATAATTTTGAAAAAATACGCAGACGGCAGTCAGTAATTGCCGACAGACATCACAGAAAGGAGAAATAATCATGGATATGAGTAGATTTTTGTCGGCACTTATTCAAATGCTGATACTCCTGCCCGGTGCAGCGTCCTGTTATCTGACCATACAGAACAGAATGCGGTATTCCAAGCTAAAGACTTTTGCAATGTGCATGGCGGTGATACTTCCTTTTTCTGTCATTTCCGCTGTCCTCCACACCATGTTGTCGGTTGATTTGAATGCGGTTCTGCTCCCGTCACTCGTGATGTTTTTTTTTCTGTTCCGCCGCACAATAAATTTGAATTTCTCCTGCACTCTTGCCATATATATGGGCGTATGTGCTATAGAAACCTTTCCGGCACAGTTCGCTTATGCTTTTGATGCCATAATTCACCCCGAATCAGGTGCATTTAATCTATCAACAGAAGCGTCGCTGTTCCAGTTCGGACTTTCCGTTCTGATGCTTTCGGCATTTACCTATCCTGCCACGCATAATTTTCAGTTAGTTGTAGACAGGCTTAATTTTCCTAAATTATGGTACTCAACAGTAGCACTTTCCGCTGTTTTCCTGATTCTTAACGTGATTGCTGTTCCGCAATCCTACAGTACCCTCCACACAGGTCGTATGATTTGGATTTTTCCTATATTCGAGGCAGGTGCTTTTGCCGTGCTTACATCTATTTATACTCTTTTTTATCATGGCGCATTCGTCATACTGGAACACACAAAGCTGTCGGAGCATACAAGACTTCTTGAAATGCAGGCTCGCCAATACCATTCATTACAGGAACATATGCGCCAGACTGCAAGGCTTCGTCACGACTTCCGACATTCCGTCCGTCTGCTTTCTTCTCTTGCGGAAAAGGGCGATATTGACAGTATCCGGACGCATCTTGCGGAATATGACATAAGCCTTACAGAAAACGCTCCGGCGAATTACTGTGCCAATGCCGCACTGAATGCTCTGTTCGGCTATTATCAGGAAATGGCAAATTCCGCAGGAATACATACCGACTGGCAAATAGAACTTCCTGAACCGTTGTCTTTTGCCGAACCTGATATGGCGGCACTGTTCGGTAACATCATGGAAAATGCAATTGCAGGCTGTCAGACTCTGCGGTCGGATTCACGATATTTCTGCCTTACCACGGAAATCCGCAACGGTAACAGACTGTAT
The DNA here is from genome assembly GCA_023665275.1 of Alistipes senegalensis. Taxonomy (GTDB): domain Bacteria; phylum Bacillota; class Clostridia; order Oscillospirales; family Ruminococcaceae; genus Ruminococcus. The sequence goes on from JAMPEF010000063.1 coordinate 10,483, forward strand.
ATTGTTTCTACTAACAATTTTGACGGCGTTGTGAAAATGAAAGACGGTCAATATCTTTCCACCAAAAGAAACGGAAGCTGTATCGGTATGGAATCCATGAAAATAATTGCTGAAAAATATCACGGTATTGCAAAATTTTCTCATTCCAGAAACGAATTTTATACGGATATCGCACTTTGCCTGCCTAAAGATAATCAAAGATAATCTGCTTTTTTGACCCCAAACAATTTTGTATAAAAAATTTAAAAATATCTTACAGAAAAGAAAGAGTGTTGTTCTCATTTTTAAAACAATACTCTTTCTTAATTTATTAAATTTACTAATAAATTGATTTCTGAACTTTTAGCCATTTTGTTGGTTTATTTGTAATAAATCTTGAAAATGACATTGAATAATGTCAAAAAAAGAAAAGAGTATCATTCTCCCTTAGTCTGTGTTGGAGATGATATTCTTTTTTATTTATCGGTATAAGGTCACTTCAGATTTGCCCTTTTTTAACTGTCACAAAATTCAAGGAACGTACCAGAATCGCAAATTACAGCG
>JAMPEF010000064.1 GCA_023665275.1 Alistipes senegalensis
CATATTTTTATTATATCACATTTGCGTTCTTTTGTAAAGTAGGTTTACTATAAATATTGTTCACCGCATTCAGTCATATTTTTTTCAAGAGATATATACTTCGGAAGATTATGTGAAGTTTCAGCCATTTTTTCCCAGACTACAGCATCTTCACTGTAATCAATAACAGGGCGTTCAGCGTAGTCAAGTTCATATTTATGTGCTTTGTAACTTCTTCCGCCTGTTTCTTCTGCCAGCACCTGCATAACGTTATCAGCCAATATTACATCTCCTTATCATCTTAAATTCTAAAATTTTAAACAATACATCATAATATAGTATATCATAAAAATTTATAAAAATCAATAGTAAATTACAAAAAAACTTAATAAAACAACAAAAACCCCACAGCTTTTTGAGCCGTAAGGGTTTGTTTTTTTATTCAGATATACACATTAATGATAATATCACGCCAATAAAATACTTTTCTTATTGAAGGCTTAATTAAAGATTTAGCCAAAAAAATAAAAAGTCAACTTTAACCGGCTGACTTTTCTCTTTTGTAGTTCAGTACACTTTCGCACTCTGTCCGTGTGATTTTTTTGGAATTTTATGTGATTTCATCACATCTGCAACGGTATTTTTGCAGTTCAAACTGTTTTATGAATATAAGAAAAACCGCTGTATACCGGATTTTTTTACGATATATAGCGGTATACTATTTTTAACAGGTGAACTGATTTGAACCAACGACCTTCGGGTTATGAGGGATTTACATAGGAAATTTTTACGTTTCTCAGCTTAAGTGCTACGTCAAAACACGGCTATATTACGTCATTTCTTGATTTTTAACATTCGTCAACTTACGCACCGTGAGCAAGTTTTTTGGGGTCAAGATTGGGGTCACATCAAATTCCAATAAATTGTCTATTGTTAAGAATTCGAGACAATGTTTTATTGATATGACGGGAAAAGTAATTTGATTTTTTTAATGAATAGACTGCTTTTTAGGAGAACCAGAACTTTGCCACAAAAGCTGATCCAAAAAACTATTCTCACAGTGCGTAAGCTGATGTTCATTCGCTCATTTATTAAATAATCTTAAAAGTCACTTAATGGTATATGCTACTTAGCGGTCTTTGAATATGTAAGTAATAAAATTAATCTACTTCGTCTTGCGTAGTTTCCTTATAAATAAAATACTACTGTTTTATATGATATATAAAATGAAAATTGATACTTTTATACACGATAATATAAATTCCAATTAACTCATATATCTTTTTTGATTATAATTTCATATACATCCTGTAAAAATAAATCTCCTTCTAAATATTTTGATCTAATCCAAGATATATATTTATTGCGATGCTTAAGATAGTAATCAATATTAAAACAATCTGTAAAGTTTTCTAATTCTCCTATTGCATCAAGTGTACATAATGTACGTCTACATTTGTCACATATACCACAATTTTTAGAACTTCTAGTACATACATGTAAATATTTCTTTGCTACATTATATTTAGAAATTATCCTTGTTTTTTCTAGTCTAGTTTTATCTCCCCCTTCACTTAAAATTTGTAGTTTAGATGTTGATATAAAAGTGGTGCTAAGTAAATCATACAGTGCAGAGTCAATATTATTACTATCATTTAATGTGAATTGAAAAAATGGAAAACCAGAAGCCCATAAGTACACACCGAACAATTTTTGAAGTGAGTAAACAACGAAAAGTCTTAAAAAAGTATGGATAGGCGGAGTGGGGAAAAGTTCTCTCAAATTAGAATGCTCCACAATAAGAGGAATCCCAATTTCTTTAGCTACTTTTTCACACTGTTCAAGCAAATTGTTAGTACAACAGTTATAACCTTCAACTGAATTTTTGTAACTATCAGCTATGCTCATAAATACTAAATGTGTTAATTTATACTTTGAAAGTTTAGAATTAAGATGGGTATAAATTGAGTGAAACGAATCAACACCACAGGTTATTCCAGTTCCAACTCCACCAATATTTTCTATTGGGTCACAGCAATTTGCAATAATCTGAATAGCATTAAGTTGCCCGTTACTTGAATTCGCTAAAGATGGGATAAGATAATGCTCTAGCTTATAGAGCAGTTCATTTGTAATTGGTATTCCTTCACATATAATATCTTGATTATTACGCATAGCCCATGGCAAAAGACCAACAACAAAAGCATCTGCTCTTTCATAAGTTAAATAATCTGAGAATTCACTTGAAACACTAATATAAAGTGTTTTTACGCCTTCATTTGTAACTACATCACAATATAAAGTACTTTCTATGTTTTCTTTTTTCACAAATATATTTTTTAAATAAATCATTTACAACTACCTCCAAAATGTTTTTCAAATAATATTCAAAAAATTATTACATATAGTTATTATACATTTTTTAAATCAATTTATTAACTATATATTATATTCATTCAATAAATACTCTCTCATAATAGGCACATATTCACATTTTTTTTTAGTGAAACGATTATAAATTATGGTAACTTCTTTTTGTAATGTTTCAATTTCTGACCTATCTTTCAAAATATCACACAACAAATCAACAGGAAATACACAAAATTTTTCCTTGACCTTAAAAAATTTTAATATAGAAAAAGTTATCTTATGTATTTTTTTATCAATCCAATAGTGAATAGCAATAGAATATTGTGGGAGTCCATTAAAATTGATATATGCCAATTTAGGATGTATATTAATAGCACCAATTGAATATGCACAATGTGTAATTTTATTGTCAAAGTATAGCAATTCTGATTTTTGGACAACATGAGGGTGTGTACCTATTATGGCATCAACGTTTTGTTGAGAAAGAAATCTCGATACTTTCTTAACATATTCTCCAGGAAATAAATTGTATTGTCCGCCAAAATGAGCACAGAAAAACAAAATATCTGCTTTCTCATTAACTATTGAAATTTCCTTACATATATCTTTGAAATACAAATTATCATCGTCTGTACACACATCTATAGTTGCTGTCGGTACATGACCAAAGAATTTAAAAATTTTCATTGTGTTTTCAATACCAAACAATGCCAAAAAAAGTTTTTTAATATATGTATATAAAAACGAAGGCTGTACTTGTGGCTTTGAAATACTATTTGGTCGCAAAATATTAATGACTGCACTATCGCTGTTGAACTCTGTGTGATGTACTTTTGAATTTATATCATCTGTATATGATACAATAGCAATATTTGTATTCCCTATTTTGCGAAGTATTGTGCCATGAGCATTTTCTTTTTTTAAGTACGCACCAGCAAAATCAATTTTATACTTTTTCAGCATATAAATAGTTTCTTCTAATCCAGAAATGCCCATATCTAAGACATGATTGTTTGCAATTGTTACAGCACTAACGCCAGAATAAGATAAATCTCTTATTAAAGTCTCTGGAGAATTAAAATGAAAGAGACTAGAAGAATATCCTTTTTTATTGTTTGCAACAGGTGTTTCTAAATTACATACCACATAATCTGATTCACTGAGCAGTGATTTTAACGGTGATAGCATTTCTTTAAAACAAAATTCATCGTTGTTTTTTGACTCCTTTAAGATTTCTATATTGCACATTACATCACCCAAAAATGTGATTTTACTAAACAAATTATATCCTCCATTTCATTATAATTTAAAATAAGATTATACTAAAAATTGAAAATCAACTCAATTATTATATAAAAATTATATTTAAGTCTCATTTTTCTTTCCAATATTTAAATTCATTGCTTCTACTATTGGGATGCGTTATAATATGAGCTTTTGGCATAACAACAGTAGCATTTTTAGGAACATCTTCAACAACAATACAATTTGCACCTATTCGAGCATTATCTCCTATAATAACATTTCCAATTATAGTAGCACCAGTACCAATATAAACATTGTTTCCAATAACTGGAGCACCATATCCTTTACTATCACTTAATGTGTTAGAACCAATCGTAACATTATGGAATATCGTACAACCTGTTCCGATTTCAGCACCAAAGCTAATATATATTCCAATCAAACCATGTGGTGTTGAAAAGTAGTTAATTTTTTCTGAAATAGGTATTAAACAATGACATTTTTTCATGATGTTAAACATTTTGATTTTATAAAAACTTTGTGTTAACTTTTTCTGTGCCATAAAATATTTTTTTTTATATTTCCAAAAACATTCAGTGTCATACAAATATTCAGCTGAAAAAAACTTATTTTTCATAATATTATCACCTATTTTTCTCAATAAACAACAAATGTCAAATCATCTTTATCAAATATATACTAAAAAAAATTGCTATTGAAGCAATAATTTTCTGCGTAATTTTCTTTTTTTCGTTTAAAAATATAAAGCCGAATATAGTATTAAACATAACTGTTAACGAACATAATGGGGCAACAATAGAGATTTCATTAACTTGATAGGCTTTAAATTGACATAACAACATTATTCCAAGCGAAATGCCAGATATTATAAATTTAATTAATTGCTTATTTTGAACTTCCATCTCTATCTTATCTAGATTTGCTCTATTGTATGTCATTAACAACAAAGCAGGACCTAACATAATCATACTTACATATACAGCAGTATTAAATTTTAATGAGAGATTTACACTATATAATGTTATAAAAGCAGATATTAAATTGGAAAATAATGCTAAAATAATCACTTTATTTAGTTCAAAATGTTTCTTATTATGTATTAGCAATAGATTGCTTAAAATTATCACAATGGTTCCAATTATTCTACTTATAACAATTGATTCTTTAAAAAATATAATACTACCAACTATTACAAAAACAGTTGACATTTGTTTTATTACACTATATGTAGATGTATCAATTTGGCTTCTAACATAAGTATTAATCCAATCAGCTATGGAATTACAAATAATGACAACAAATAACTGAAAAATTATGGCGTATTTTTCTGGAAAAATCATTTTTTCAAAACCACTAAAAAACAACACACTTGTTCCAGCTATTATTTGCACAATTGCAGTAGTAATTCCTGCATTTTGCATATTTTTTGTTACTGATTTGAATACCTGACTAAATATAGTAGCCGATACTAAATATAGACCAATATAAATCATTCCAAACCATCCTATCTATCAAACTTATTGCAATAATCTGTTAAATAGTATAAAAATCAATTTAAGCATTTAAATCTATCCATACTTTTTAAGAGCTCTTCTTTTCCAGATATTATTTTTTGTTTAAGTGTTACTAATTTTTTATATTTATAACGTTCTGTTCTCAAACTCATTTTCATTATCAAATATCTCAGTCTAAGTAATTCAAATTTTTCATAATTTTCTTTGAAAATTTTTATATCAGAAAAATATCCATTTATAAAATAGTTTAGCAAACTCTTATCATAAAAAGTACTCCAACATGCAATTTCACTTATAGGATCAGAAGCTATACATTCATCCCAATCTAAAACAGAAATTATTTCCTTTCCATCTGTTAATATATTCCAATCTGAAAAATCATTGTGTATCAAAAAACTACCATTAGTGGCTAATAAATCAGTATTACTAAATGTATACATAATTTTCTTGGCTTGTTGAGTGTTGATAATATTGTTAATTATAAGTCTGTTTATATCTTCTGTTATAGAAGTTAAAATAGAATCTTTAAAAGATGAATGATAGCCATGCAATACTCCTTTTTTAGCTTGTTCATTATCAAATGAGCCATACCCTTCTGTTTGAATTTGATTCAATTTTGCTGCTATTTCACCACACTTAAAAAGCAGTTTAGGAATGTCCTCTGGATGCATATCAAACCATCTTTTAAGAGTATATCCATTACATTTTTCAATAACTTGAAAGGCAATATCATTACTATCTTCGAGTTCATGTATAGCATAAACATCAAAGCAAGGAATTCCATGGTTTTTGGCGAGAGTTGTAGCAAGCTTTTCTACAAAAAAATATCCGTTTTGTACTCCCTTTGGATGACATCTTATAAGAATTTCACGCCCGTTTTCTAGCTTAGCAATTCTAACAGAATTAACAGTACCAAAACTTGTTTGATCAGTTAAATCTATTGGCATAATGGTTTTAACATTATTATTCATAACCTTATTTACAGAAATAAGTAATTCGTCAGCATTAATATTTTTATGTCTATCTTGAAATATTGCTTCGCTTTCAGCTATACTTATTTTTCTATTTGACTGCCAGTAAAAAGAATTTCTTCTATCAATAATCCTTTTATTGATGTCATCATAATCCATTTTGTATTTCTCCTCTTTTCAAGTCTATCATTATTTAATTAAAAAACCAACTTCATGCGATATTACTATAATTTTTTCTAAAGGTCTACATTGATTATTGAACATATTTTGTTTGAACTCTATGTCACTATTATATCATTATTATCCTATTTTGTCAATATGTATATATAATAAAAGTTACTTTTAGATTGTTTTTTTAGCAATCATATCATATTTAGTAGATGTGGATTACTTTTGTTTAAAGCTAAAATTATTCTTCCTTACTTCTTATAGACAACTTATTGGAAGAACCAGAGATTTGGTTCTTCCAATAAGTTGTCTATTGTTAAGAATCCGAGACAATATTTTATTAATATGACAGGAAAAAATATAATCTTTTTAATAAATAAACTGCTTTTTGGAAGAAATATTATTTATGCTGTTATCTGAACAGCATTATTTTTTATATTCTCAATAGTTTGTATTATAGCTGTACGTGTTTGAATATCAAACATTTTAATGAATCCATAAGGTTTATCAAAAGGAGGTTTCATAAGTATTTTTATATCTTCAATATAGCCATTATTTTCAATATACAGTATAATCTTGTGAATAAAAGCTATCTGCTGTTGATTAAGAGAGCTGTCATTGATAAAATCAGAAAATGCAGACATAGCACTATCATGGTTAAGTCTCCCTATTTTTCTTACAAGCAAACCAAACGGGGTATTCCCGTATTCACGTTTATAGTCTTCCAAATCGCCAAGTTCCTGAGTAAGTATTCTTTCAAGTTCCTTATAGTCAGACTGTAGAAGCGGAAGATTATGATTCAGCTTATAAATTGCAGGATTGTTCTTATGTTCTTCAATGTAACGATTTACCTTTTTATGATAGTCTTCAAAATCATACGAATCTTCAAGTATTTTTCCCTCTCTACGGTCAATCACAGTATCAGATAAATCAGTAAAAATCTTATGTACATCATCTTTATCATCAAGAAACTGTATAATGTCACGCAGCTCTGCTCTTACCTTTTCAAGTGTCAGTATACTGATATTTTCCCAGAAATCATCAGTCTGAATATCTTTGATAAGTTTAATTTTCTGCTGTACTTGCTGAATAGTAGACTTCTTTTCAAGAAGCACGGCAATATTACAAAGTTGTTTTTTCATATATTTCATATTTGATAACTTCTCCATATCAGCAAGCATTATACCATACATAAAATTATCAAAACGCTTTGCAGATTCGTCCACATCATCAGAAGTTATCAGTGGAGCAATATGTTTTGTAAGTTCGTGTTTATCTGTTTCGGACAGCATTATAAAACTTTCTGATTTACTGAATTTTTCAACATACTGCCTTTGAAGTCGTACTGATACCAGATGATATGATAATTCATATATACCATTATAACAAATATTCACCAAAGAATTACGGAAATCCTGATACTCTTTATCAGCAAACGCACTTTCTTGTAAACTTTGTATCAGTTTTATCTGCTTACAGAATATACTTTCAGTCAGGGACTTTATTTCTGCTGTTTCATAACCGTTCTTGTTTTCTCTGAAATACTCAAAATTACCGCAATAATCAAAAATAAGAAAACGGCGTTTGTCCGTATATTCTCCGTCAACAGCATCGATACAATTAAGATTTTTACAAAGTCTTGTACCTCTGCCTATCATCTGCCAGAATTTCGTTTTAGACCGTACTTTTTTAAAAAACACAAGATTCACACATTCAGGAACATCAATGCCCGTGTCCATCATATCAACAGAAACAGCAATAATCGGCATTTTATCAGCTATCTTGAAATCATCAATAATTGTCTGAGCATAGCTGTCGTCACAGGTAACACGCTGGGCAAAAGTGCCATTATACTTAGGATAAAGCTTATTGAACCTCTGTATTATAAATTCTGCATGGTCTTTATTCTGAGCAAATATAATAGTCTTGCCAAGCCTGTCACCGCCCTCGACTTTAATTCCACGCTCCATAAGGTCTTGCAGAACCGTATCAACCGTATTTTCATTAAAAATAAATTCATTAAGTTTTTCAGACGGAACAAAATCAGGCATATAGCCGTCTTCGGTAAAATCTTCCTCATAGCGTTCCTTATCCTCATCTGAAAGCTTATCATAAGTAATACCATTATCAAGAAATTCAGTCTTTACCTCATAATTATAGTACGGTACAAGTACATGGTCTGTATATACTGCCGTTTCGTAATCATAGGTATAAGTCGGCATACCGTTTTCAACTTCAAAAAAATCGTATGTATTACGGTCTACATCAGTTTTCGGCGTAGCCGTCAGACCGACCATTATTGCATCAAAATATTCAAATATTGCACGATATTTCTTGAAAATGCTCCTGTGACTTTCATCAATTATTATCAAGTCAAAATGAGCAGGAGAAAACAACGGAATACCGTCCTTTGTCTTGGTGCTGTCAATAGCGTTCAGTATTGTGGGATAGGTGGAAAATACTATTCTTGAATTTCGGTCATCCTTGTTTTTGCAAAGATTACACAGCGACATATCAGGCAGATACTGCCTGAAATCATCTTTAGCCTGTTTTACCAGTGCGGTTCTGTCAGCAAGAAAAAGTATATTTGTTACATATCCCCCACGGCTAAGAACATCTGTCAGACTTGAAGCCGTTCTGGTCTTTCCCGTACCTGTCGCCATAACAAGCAGAGCCTTGCGGAATCCCTGCTCAACATGGTCGCATACTGCATGGATAGCCTCTTTTTGATAATACCTGTCAGTAATTTTTTCGTTTATTTTTATGGTATTTAATTTTTTTCTTGTTTCTCTGCGATTCATTAGCTTTTCAAGGTCGGACTTTGTAAAAAATCCGCTTACTTTTCTTTGCGGAGATGTCAAATCGTCCCAGAAGTAAGTTTCAAAGCCATTTGAAGTGAATATCATAGGTCTTCTGCCGAATTTACGTTCAAGACAGTCCGCATATAAAACAGCCTGTTTTCTGCCGTCGTTAGGGTCTTTGCTTGTGCGTTTGGCTTCAATTACAGCAAGAGGCAGACCGTCACGACCAAAAAGCACATAATCGACATAGCCTTTTTGTCCCTGTACACCGCACATATTACTGACTTCATATTCTTCCCATACGTCTGAATCATTACCGCCGAACTTCCAACCCATGCGTTTCAGGTCAATGTCAATATAGATTTTTCTTGTATCAAACTCTGATAAATTCACTTGTGACATAAAAATTCCCCCTTTCAAAGCATTAATTTTTTAAAATCTTTGTTGCATTATTCTTTGCATAAGGGCTACTGATTCACAGCCAAATATTTCCGTTGCTAACTGTTCCTGTTGCTGAGATGTTAATTCCTGCAAGGACTTAATTGCCTGAAAAACATCTTGTCTTGCTTTTTCATATTTATCATTTGGCTCAATTGATGGCTTTATTGTATAACCGTTCATAAATTTTCTCCTTTATTATCCGAAATATTCCTGCATAAGTGCCTTTTTAAGCATTTCTGCCTTTTCAAGCACTTTTTTCACTGCTGATTTTGATTTTTCTGTCTGAGCTACAAAAACGGCGAACTGTTCTTGTAGGTCTTCGGTGGGCATAAATACTTGTAACCCCTTTAGTGCAAATATCTTCAATTCTGCAAAAGTTGTACCCGAAGCAATATTGTTATAATCTACAGCTATTTTTTGTTTCAGAAAATAAAGCAGATACACGCTATTGACATTATTAGTGGTTGGGTGAATCCAAAGTACACGACCATCTTTGAAATAAAATGGCTCTTTTGTATCTACAAGCCATATCCTCCCATCTGAACATATTGAGGGCATAAGTAAATCGCCAATTTCAGGAACTCCCGTTGCTTCTTTGAGTGTCTTATAGTGTTCTTCTGTAATAAATAGCTCAGGAACGATATCTTTTCCTTCCGCTAAAGCTCCAACTTCTGTTCCTCTATAAAATGGTATTCCGTTTTCTTGTAATTCTTCAACAAATACTCTTTTGCTCGAACCAACATTTGCTATCTTATCAAGTTGAATGGTATCATAGTGCATAGAGTTTAGTTTAATATCTCCAAACATCTCCACAAACCTTGCTTTAACAAGCAAATCCAGCTTTTCAATTATCTGATTGCATAGGGCAATAGTGTGGGTTACTTTGTCGAGGTTTTCGGCTATTTTTACCTGTTCATCAATATCAACCAAAGGTATGAACATTTTTTTTAGATGACTTGGTCCGAAATTTAATTGTGCTGAACCTGTAATCTGCTGTGCAAGTTGATTTTTAAAATATTGAGTTTTAAGATAATACATAAAGTATCTTATATCTATAACATTTTTATCAATCGCCTTAAAACGAATAGTGCTTGTATTCATGCATAGAGGAAGATGCGAAGAATTTATAAATCCCATTTTTTTATCAAAGTAATCAACCTTTATTCCAGATGAAGCAATAATAAAATCTCCATCATCTACAAGGAAATGCTTATATTTACCATACGCTTCTTCTTCAGATATGTACCTATTAGATGTTGACAAGTCAACTTTTCCGTTAACAAGATTGGAAACGTTTAGTAATTTTACACCACTTTGTGTATATTGTGTGTTTCGTACCCCTGGACCTTCTTGAAACCACACAATATCACTAAGTTTTAACGTGAGTTCGACAGAAAAAATCAGTCAAGCAGGCCTAAAAAGCCCTCCTGC
>JAMPEF010000065.1 GCA_023665275.1 Alistipes senegalensis
GTAATATATTGTTTTTTTTATTGACTTCAAACTTGAAAAATGATATAATAAAAAAAGTACAGAACGCCAATTCCGTACTTTTTAAACACCTTGTAAAAAAATAACAGTTTTGTTGCAAGCAGGAACGCCAATCCCCATAGTTGCACCGATATTTTCTTACTCCTTATTTGTCATTATAACAAATTTTTTTTTGTTTGTCAATAGAAAACAAAAAAATTTTTTTGAGAGTAAGAGTAATATGGTGGTTCTCTTATTCTCTTTTTTTATATGAAAAATTCGTAAAAAACAGAGAATTTTAGTTATTTCCAAGGTGTTCACTTATGCAAAACATAGAAATTTAAATTACTTGTAAGGAGATTATGCCATGAATGAAGAGATAGAAGAAGAATTACCCTCACCAGAGGAAATAACAGCAAGATATGCTAATCTTGGAAGACATCTTGACAGTATAAAGTTTCCGGAGCAGGAAAAAAAGGCAGAAACACAACCGGCAAAAAATTCTCAACCCCACAAAAATGCAGATGTACATAAATTTTATAAAGGAAGTTACAATATGAATAATGACAATATTGAAAGAATTAAGATATTTCTGCTTGACTATGTGCAGGAAATCACACAGCCGTCAAGGAATGGCGGAAAAAATCAATATATATGCCCATTGTGTGACAGTGGGACAGGCTCACACCAGTCCGGAGCGTTTACCGTGTACCCTGATACCAACAGTTATCATTGTTTTGCCTGTGGTGCGAACGGTGATATTTTCAACCTGTACGGCGAAATGAACAATATCAGCGATTTCAGCACTATATCAAAGGAATTACAGGCAAAATATGGTGTGACGAATGCACAGCCGATAAGGCAGAAGAAACAGCCTTTGAAGCCTGCTCCAACCAAACAGGAAATTGACTTTTCCGTATTCTTGAATAATGCTGAAAAGCATCTTTATAAAACGGATTACCTGACTAAACGTGGTTTATCCCTGAATACTCAAAGAAAATTTCACTGTGGTTATGTCAGTAATTATTCATACCATAATAACACAAAGACGACACCGGCAATAACTATACCAACTTCCAATACGTCTTTTATGTGGAGAAGTACCACAGAGAATATCAAACAGAAAAGAGGAGTTACACATATCCTGAATCCGTCTGCCCTTACTACTCCATACTGCTTTGTTGTTGAGGGTGAAATTGACTGCATGAGTATTGATGAGTGCGGATTTGCTTGTATCGGCTTAGGTTCAACAAGCAATATAAAGAAAATTTTTGACTATGACACATCAAAAACGGTACTTATAATTGCAATGGACAACGATTTTCCCGGAGCACAAGCAACAAGGGAACTTGAAAAATTATGTGATGAACATCAGACACCGTATATAACAACCCCTCAGGACGTGTGGAGCGGTTGTAAAGATGCCAATGAACTACTTGTAAAGGATAGAAAAGAACTTGTTAAAAGCCTACAGACGTTCTCTGATGAGGCGTTAAGACTTGATAAAGATAAATGGCTACAGGAGCTGGATAGACGAAAAAAAGAAGATGCAGACTGGAAAAGCGGATTATTACGTAATGTCACTAACAATGCTGTCAAGAATACATTGCAGAATCTTGAATTGATATTCTATAATGACCCTACATACAGCGGAAAAATAGAGTTTAACGAACTAACACAGATGATGACATTTGACCGTAAAGACTGGAGAGACGTTACAGAAAACAGAATAAAGCTGTATCTTGAAAAGGAATATACACTTTATACGTCGATAGACAGCATAAATCAGATGTGCAGTATTATTGCCGATGACAATTCCTATCACCCGATAAAAGAGTATCTGAATGCGGTTCGATGGGACGGTGTACAGCGTATAAAAAGAGTATTCAGTGACTTCTTAGGGGCGGCAGATAATATGTATACTCAAGCTGTAGCAGTAATAACATTCGTTGGTGCAGTTGCAAGAGTATTTGAAGCAGGCGTGAAATTTGATACTTGTACTGTCTTAGTAGGCAGGCAGGGTACAGGCAAATCAAAATTTATAGGAAAAATTGCCGTCAAGCCTGAATGGTTCACGGACGGAGTGACCACATTTGACGGAAAAGACTTTTACGAAAGTATACAGGGCAAATGGATTATTGAACTTGGTGAGGGTACAGCGTTCCAAAAATCAATAAAAGAACGCAGTAAACAGGCAATAGCAAGCCAACAGGACTTTTACCGCAAGCCTTACGGACGTAATCCAGAGCAGAGACCCAGACAATGTGTATTTCTTGGAACTACCAACAATTATGACTTCTTAAAAGATGAAACAGGTGACCGCCGTTATTACCCGATAGATGTTAATATAGCTAAAGCCACCAAGAATATAGACAGAGACTTGACAGACACTTATATTTCTCAGTTATGGGCAGAGGCAGTACAGCTTTACAGAGGTGGGCAGAGTATCTACATACAGGATAAACAAGTGTTAGCATTGGCGGAGCAGGAACAGCGGAAACACTTTGATGAAAGCCCTTTACAAGCTGATATATATAATTTCCTTGAAATTCCGATTACTTCAAGCTGGTATGATACAAGCATTGAGGGACGAAGAAAGTATATACTCGACTATCAGGAAGGCATTACGACAGCCGGAGCATATAAGCGTGACCGCATATCAGTCAAAGAGATTGTCTGTGAACTTTTCGGCTATGAACTGAATCAACCTATTGACAGAAAAATGTCTTTAGAAATAGCACGAACTCTTACGGCTTTAGGTTGGATAAAGAATGGAAAGAAAATGTGGTTAAATATTTATGGTGCTCAATGGATATATGTTAAGTAAAAAGAGTGTTTTTGCACTCTTTTTTTATTCATTCCAAAAGCCGTCCATTAATGGAATAATAGACATTTCATATTAAAGTGTCTATTATTCCATAAAAAATGACTTTGGAATGAATTTTTTTTGACTATTTACAGCATTTTTTATTTTTCCATTCCAAAAGTTAATTCCATTAAAAAAATTTAGAATATAATATTTTACCTGTTTATAGCCTTTTTTTTTATTTATTCCAAAGTCTTTCTATTAACGAAAATAATTATACGACGTTTTATATTAAAGTGTCTATTATTCCATAAAATGACTTTGGAATGACTTTGGAATGAATTTTGGAATGTAAATTTTCTCCTGTTTATAGCCTTTTTTATATATTTCATTCCATTATTCCATAAAAAAAGCTAAAAACTTTTGCCTCGCATTTAAACGTATTGACGATTAAATATGACACCAATTTATATAGAAAATTATGGAATGTTTGGAATGAACTTTTAAATTTTGTTGAAAAATAGCGAAAAGTTTACATTCCATTAATGGAATAATTATGGAAGAATTACACGACGTTTTATATTTAAATGTCTATTATCACAGTTTATTAACAGTTTATTAATAATTTGGCTACAACTATTTTTACGTATTGACGGAAAAATGACCGGAAAAATTTAGGCGTAAAAGTGCCTTTATAATAGTATTAAAATATATTGAAATTAATATAAATATATGAAATAGGCAACAATATATATACAGTTTGTAAACACTGATTAGAGAATGTAAACACCGTTTTAAATGTAAGCCGCCAAAAGTCACAAGCAAAACGCAAAAAATATAATCCTGTCATCTGATTCAGACAACGGGATTATATACGTAGGAAAAAAAGTAAGAGGAGTAATTAAAAAAATGATTTTTCAACACATTCAATATTAGTATAGTTCTAATTTTGGTACTAAATTATTACGAATAGTTCTAATTTTGGTACTTTTATATACATTCGCTGAAAAGATACCGTTCCTGACCTGCTCCGGCATCTCACAAAAGGAAAAAAACAACGTCCACAAACTCTTGCATGAATCTATGGATAGTTAAATTATATCCTGACTTCCGCCGAAAAGTCAATGAAAATAAATAAATTTTCTGCAAACATGGAAAAAGTCTCTGAAATGTTCACCAATGATTTTTAATTCATCTTCGGTCACTTTGAATTGCAGTTGTTTTTTCTTTTCAGAGCTGATATTGTTAAGGGGTTTTAGGGGAAGTTTTTCCCCTGACAAGCAGGTGTGTTTTGTGTTCAAATCTTCGATTTGTAATACAAAATACCGTGCTTGCTACACTTCCCTGACAATATCTGATAATTCAGGTTTAGCACATATTATCGGGTTGTTCACAGGGCAAACTTTCCGCATCAGGCGTGAATATATCAGAAAAGTGCTACACAGTCGCTGTGAGGGTTGAAAGTATAACAAGATATACATTCAAGTTACGGAGCAGGGAACGGCATAGAAAAGCGTTATACAGTCATGTGAGGCATGAAAGTATAACAAGATATACATTCAAATTACAGAGCAGGGGAAAGGCATAAAAAAAAAGCATTGACAGGGTTTGTTTATTATACTATAATTGATTTATAAGTAATTATTGAAATAATATGAAAAGGAATGATTAAATGAAACAACAAGTTGATAAGTATTGGCTTGCTTGCATTCGTCGTGAACTTCATGAAGACATTTTCAAAGAAGTTGAGAGAACGGAAAACACAGCCTTACGGGTAATCAGGAATCCAAACCAAAGCCAAAAACAACCTGCTCCAAAGCTGATTATTGTTGTAAAAAGCAACGAACAGGCACAAGCACTCAAAAAAAAGTGTCTTAGTATGATTAAAAGCACAAATAACAGTCTCCAAAGCGAGCTGAATAACAGCGTGTATGAACATTATGAATTGAAATACAGCATAAATATAGTGCATTCTGTAGATGATATTATGCTTACTGTCAGTGATGCACAACGGCGATACAAGATGACCGGCATCAAGATTAAAAGCAAGTTGGAAGAGGTGCAGAAAAATTTAAATTTAAAGCGTGAAGCAGAACATGAATTTTACGGTACAGAAGAGAACAAGCACGAACTCAATAATATAAGTGTTGATGTTGAAGACTGTATAAGCGGTCTGGATGACGACAAAAATTATATTTTCGCTGAATCGACAGGCAGCAGCTACCGCCTTACTTACTATGACGGCGTTTGCCGGAAACAAATAAGTGTAGGTAATCTGCTTATAGTCGTGAATGATTCCGGTGTTCGCATAATCGATACGCCGCTAAGGAAACGACGAACTGACAAGAAACAGGCTTTGTATTGTCTTGACTTTGCGGAATTAGGACGGATTTTCATATATCCAGAGTAACCATAAACCTAAAAACGCCTTAATGGGTATGCATTTCTGTACCTGTCAGGGCGTTTTTTATTGTGCAAAGTTATGTATTACATATATAATACGTAAAAAAATCTATATAATATATGATGTAATACATAAAATTCCCCCTAAAAATAGAAAAATAGTCATGTATTATACTATGTAATACATCAAAAACCGTGTATTATATTATGTAATACGTAAAATTTTCCTTTAAAATAGCCGAATGTCTATGTATTATATAGTGTAATACGTAAATTTTCAGAAAGAAAATTGACAATGCCGGTCATTTGTGGTATAATAAGTAAATGATATTACAAATCAAAAGCGAAAGGAGCTTTTATTATGAATAACAGTCTACAACAGACAGCCGAAAACGGCGGTTTAATGCACATTAACGGCTCTGTACTACGGACTCTGAATGTCATTTCAGGCGGTAAGTGCAGACTATCAGACCTTGACTCCGTATTCAGCAGAGTGACTCGCTGTCGACTGATAAACAGCTTGGAATACCTTGCAAAAAGCGAATACATAGAACTGAAAAACGGTACAACAGGGAGCAGGGCAGACCTTGAAACCGCTGACTATGCCGTATTAACCGGAAAAGGCGTACAGGTACTTCAAGGCTTCATAGAAGACGACTTCATAGAAGTATAAGGAGCGTTGAATGGGCAGAAAACGAAGAAGAAGGCGGCATTACGCTATAGATAAATTGCCGGAAGAAGTTAAAGCAACGGTTGATGAAATGGTTAAGACGGATTTTACATACCGTGAAATCGCTGACTATATCCAGAGCTCCGGAAACGACGTATCACTTTCGGCAATACAACGGTATTCCGCAAACCTTATGCAGTCAGCAGAAGAACTCAAAATATCACAGGCTAACTTTTCGGCAATCATGAAAGAGGCGGAAAAATACGACGATATAGACTTCACAGAACCGGTCATCAGACTGTTGTGTGGTCAACTTCTGACACAGATTAGCAAATTATCAGATACAGAAATTGCCCCCGAAGAACTTTTAAAGCATACTGTCGCTCTGATTAGGGCGGTAGCATACAAGCAAAATTCCGACTACAGAAATACGCCAATATTCGACACTGTATCGAAAGAATTTGACAGAATGATTTTCGGTGCAATTGCAGACGAAAAACCGGAACTGTACAAAGAATTAAAAGATTTTATTAATAGCAAGATGCAATCAGACTGATTGTATTTGTCAAAAACAATCCGCTCCAAATCATGCGATTCAGGGCGGATTTTTTGAAATCTTCCTTACGCTTTTTCAATAATCGCTTTATAAGTAATTATTGAAATCGTGGCAACGCCACCTTAAAGTCGCTGATTAAGGGCGGATTTTTTTTGTGGGAAATCTCGGGATATTGTGGGAAAAGCCGGTAATTTAGTGGGAAATCCCGCATTTAAAAGCCCCTGAAACGCCGTATAAGCCGTTCTGTAATTCACGGCATAAAGTTTATGCACTGGGCGTTAAGGCTTTAAAAATCGGTGCTATAGTGCAAATATGGACATCTAAATTTTCTGCCTGCTCCGTCTTGAAAGTATATCTTGTTATACCTTGATATGCCTGAAAAATGGGTCTGATATATTCAGACCCGCTCTTTTTCATTTTCCTGTTGTAGAGTGGTTAATATGTATTCTTTTAACAGGGCATTTGTTGTAGTTCCTTGCTTTTTGGCGTACTCTTTGAACTGCTCGGCTTGATATTTCCGCAGTTTGCACCCGAGAGTTGCCATGTGTTCTCTGTCCCATTTCCTGTTGCCCTCTCTATGTGATTTAGTAATCATATAGTCTCACCACCTTTTTGTATATTATAACATTTTTACCGTAAGAATTAAAGTAGCAACATACACATATTTACACTGTTAATTTTGTGTAATTTTTTACTTGACATTCACTGTTAACAGTGTTATTATAAATATAGCAAAGGGAGCGAGTTTAAATACCTGCTCCCAGTATTTAAAGCTTTTCACTATTAAAATAAACGTATGATTGAAACTATCAAATATTGATAAAAAAAGTATAAAAAATGCACAAAAAAACTATTAAATCAAACGGTCGAATAATTTAATAGGTGTTTCCGGCTGTTTGTCAGTTGTAATTTTATCCGAAAAACAGGCATTTTTTATCTTCTAAAGCCGAAAAAATAAAGTTAATTTGGTAGTAAAAATATAAAAAGGAGTAATATTATGAAAATTTATGGCTATTGCAGAATAAGCACACCAAAACAGAGCTTAGACAGGCAGATAAAAAATATTTCTGCCGAATACCCGACCGCTGAAATCATCACAGAGACTTACAGCGGTACAACAACCGACCGCCCACAATGGAATAAGCTGAAACGAAAAGTGCTGAAACAGTCAGAGCAGGGCGAACAGATTACTATTGTCTTTGATTCCGTATCGAGAATGAGCAGAAATGCCGCCGAGGGATTCAAAGAGTACAAGGAACTGTTTGAAATGGGAATAACTCTTGTATTCCTTAAAGAACACATGATAGATACTGAAACTTACAAGCAGACTATGAATAAACAGCTTGATGTTATCGCTGATACAGGAGATTCAGACACCGACACGCTGATAAATACTATTATTGGTGCAATACAGAAGTATCAGCTTGCACTTGCTGAAAAACAGATTAAACTTGCTTTTGAACAGTCTGAAAAAGAGGTATCAGACTTACGGACACGAACCAGTGAGGGCATGAAAGCAAGTGGAGCAGGTGAAAAAATCCGGAAAAAGAAGACCGGCAGAACCTTTGAAACAAGCAAATCAAAATCAGCTAAGAAAATTATCCGACAGCATTCTAAAACTTTCGGGGGTTCGCTCTCTGATTTGGAGTGCATACAATTTATCGGTATCAGCCATAACAGCTTTTACAAGTATAAAAGGGAGATAAAAGCAGAGTTGCGGTTGTGATGCACATTCCTGTACTATCGTTTGATACAGTGTAATTCATTAATCACTTATTTATTGATTATTTATAAAATGCGTTTAATATGGCATATGAACTCAAAAACCGCTCTTTCCGTATTTTAGATGAGACAACGGAAAATTCAGGCACTTACAGAATAAAATTTCAACCTTAAATCACAGAAAAAATCTGACCGATTTTTTATCCGACGTGGCACAGGAGCGACAACAAAGGTCTAACAAGATATACTTTCAGTCCCCTGCTCCGTGATGCACTCTGCTTAATAACACATTATTCTTTTTTCAGATTAGTCAAAATGGGGTTCGGGATATTCCACGATTGACGGAGTCAACAAGAAATTTTTTCTCAAAAATCTTTGTGACAGTTTAATGAAAACTTTTTAGAATTATTCAAAAAGTTCAGACTATCTTTGTCACAAATTTCACCCAATAAGTTAATTGGAGGGGAACATTCTGTTTTGCAAGTTCCGTAAGGGACGTGCAAAACAGGTATTGGGTAAACACTACCTGTTCTGTCATGAACATCTTGATTTTTGATTTTTTCTGAATCAATTTTACAAAAAAATCCTCAATACATCATCTTCAAAATCTGAAAAAATAATTATGATGATTTTGTGAAAGTACAATTTTTTCTTTTCCTAAATCTGTCTCAATCTAAAATAATTATAAATTTTACTTTTAATGTAAAGGGGGGGGTGGGAACTTCCAAAATTCAATTTTCAAAATCATAAAAAATTGACTTGTGCTGTAGCACAAGCGTTGCTTGCTATTATAGAAAAGCGATTCAGAAAATAAGAAATTCATGAAGTGATAAACAAAACTGATAGTGTTTACCCAATATCTGTTTTGCACACCCCTTACGGAACTTGCAAAACAGAACATTACGCTCCACTGCATTTATTGGGTAAGGTCTGCGACCTTAACGGCTAAAAACCTTTTTCAAAATCCTATTGAAAAAATATGTCTAAATTGTAAACAGCTCCGATTGTCGAGGAAATCCCCGAACCCTTTTTGACTAAACTAAAAAAAGAAAAGTTGCCACAAATGGCAACTTTTTCCTTGTTAATCTTATATTATGTCTCTTTTTGTTTTGTAAGTTCGTCTTCAATGTCTTCTAATGTTCGTCTCTCGGTCGTCGTATTATTTTCAGCAGCTTTTGAAAGCTCTGTCATGCAGTCAATTATAGACTGTCTTGCAGATTCAGGCAGATTCATATACAATTCAACCGGAACGGCAATATCAGAACTTGCGGCAATGTTTTTAATAAGTTCCAACGCATCGGGAACTGGTTCACGTTCTAACAGATAATCAGTAGATACATTGTAAAAATCGGCGAACTTCTTTACAGTTTCAATGCTTGGTAAACTGTCACCATATTCATAAGTTTCTAATGCACGTTTCTTTATGCCGATACTGTCAGCAACTTGTTGACGGGTTAGTTTCCGTTTTTCACGTAATGTTTTTAACATATCCGAAATCATAAAAGCACCTCCTTTTATTTATTATAACGTAAATAACGCAATGTGTCAATAAAAAAATACATTATATTTTGTTTTTATTCTTGACTTTGCGTTAAAAATGGTATATAATGGTAGTATAAATACGTAATTAACGTTAATGAAAGTGGTGTGAATATGAATCAGGATAACACGGAATTAGAAAATTTCATCAAAATATATAAAAGTCTTCCCATAGACTCAAGAATTATAACCCTGCTCCTTTTATTGAACATTCAGGGATTTTCGATAAAAACAATCAGATGATATAAACAGCTTGAAGTGAGTGAAACATAATGGTAGACGAATGCGAAAGATTTTTTAACAAATATGATTGCAGAGGTTGTGAACATTATGAATGTTGTTTTTTTAGAGGTTTTGCCATTTTGGTGGAGTGTCAGGAAGTTATACGACAGATAGAACTTTCATCATTTTTTATCCTGAATGATGATTCGGAAACGGAATTATACAATGATGATTTACCGTTCTGAAAGCTGTCATCACGTTTCCGGAGCAGGTCTGAATTAGCGTTCTGTAATATATTGTTTTTTTTATTGACTTCAA
>JAMPEF010000066.1 GCA_023665275.1 Alistipes senegalensis
ATGTTATGCCCTATCATCTCTGTAGCGTTTTATTTTTAAGTAGATTCACTATACTTGTGCGTTTTTGTCCTTTAGCGAATTTTTTCCGGTTTGAATCCAACACTTGTTTTACAAATAATTTTATCAAGCAATAAAAACATTGATGGCAATATAGTTAATACAATTACCATTGAAACCAATGCCCCTCTTGCAAGTAGCATACACAGAGAAGAAATCATACCGATTTCTGATACAACCGCTACGCCAATCGTTGCCGAAAAAAAACCGAATGCCGAAACCATGACAGACTTCATAGAAGTGAATAATGCAATACCAACAGCTTCCTGTTTATTTTTCCCTGAATGACGTTCCACACGATATCGGGTTGTCATTAAAATTGCATAATCCACAGTTGCACCTAATTGAATTGTTCCAATTACAACCGATGCAACGAATGGCAGGGAATCGCCTAAATAATATGCTAAACCAAGATTAATCATAATTGCAAGTTCAATCACAGCCACTAATATAACCGGAATCGTTACGGAACGGAATGTAAATGCAATAATCACAAAAATAATTGCAATAGACAAAATACTTACAACTGTAAAATCATGATTTGTAATTTCAATTAAATCTTTTGTTGCAGGTGCTTCACCAATTAACATACTTGTATTATCATATTTTCTGGCAATTGAACTTAATTTTTCAACCTGTGTATTTACTTCGTCAGAAGCAACTTTGTATTCTGAACCAATCATAATCAGCTGCCAGTCGCCACTTTTTAACTTTTGCTTTGCATTTTCCGGAATCACTTCATCAGGAATGGCTGTACCGACAATCGAATTAAAACTCAATGTAAACTGTACACCATCAATTTGTTTAATTTCGTTCATCATTTCAGTTACTGTCTTAGCATCTAAATCAGAGCTTGCAAGCAACATATGTGTACTGTTCATGCCATATTCTTCCGCAAGCTTTTCATTAGCCGTCATACTTTGCAGATAAGCCGGCATAGTGCTGTCAAGATTATAATATACATCATAATGATTATAACCATATAATGACGGAAACAATATTACTAATCCTAATGTAAAAAATAATACAAAATGTTGAATTATGAACTTTGTAGTTTTGTGAAATTCCGGTATAAAATCTTTGTGAGAAGTTTTTTCAATTGCCTTGTCAAAAATCAATATCATTGATGGAAGCACCGTCACACAGGCAATGACACCAAATATCACGCCTTTCGCCATGACAATTCCTAAATCAAGTCCCAATGTAAAGCTCATGAAACACATGGACAGGAAGCCTGCCACTGTTGTAAATGAACTGCTGACAACCGAACCAACTGTCATAGAAATTGCCCGTGCCATTGCTTCATTTTTATCTGAATATAATTTCTGCTGTTCTTTGTAACTGTGCCACAGGAAAATTGAATAGTCCATTGTAACACCTAATTGTAATACCAATGCTAAAGCCTGTGTCATGAATGAAATTTCCCCGAAGAAGAAATTTGTTCCTAAATTCCATGCAATAGCAAGCCCTATACTCAACATGAAAAATAAAGGTATCAGGAAAGTATCCATTGTAACGGCTAATATCAGACTTGTTAAAATAACGGCAACACCTGCATACATAAGGGTTTCACTTTCAGACAAATGTTTCATATCTGCAGTAATTGCGGACATACCACTAATAAAACATTGTTCAGATGTAATTTTCCTCATTGTATCAATGGCTTGCAGTGTACCGTCTGCCGAAGTCGTATCATCAAAAAATACAATCATCATTGTAGAATCTTCTGAGTTAAAAAAATTATAATATTTTTCAGGGAGAATTTCTTTTGGCACAGAAATATCTGCAATAGAATCATACCAGAGTACTTGTGCTACATGGTCAACACTTTCAAGTTGTTCCTTGACTTTTTCCACATCTTTGTCAGGCATTCCCTCAATGATAACAAAGGAAAAACCGCCTTTGCCAAATTCATCTTTTAGAATATTCTGTCCTATCATAGTTTCAATATCTTCCGGAAGATAAGACAATAAGTCATAATTAACTCTTGTATTTATATAACCAATTGTACAAGGAATTAACATGACAATACCAATCAATAAAATCAGTACTTTATGCCTGACTATTTTTTCCCCAAATCGTAACATACTATTTCTTCCTTTCTGTTTGCTGTTATGCATATATTATATTTAAAAAATGACCAAAAGTCAACATTTTTTGAAAAAAAATATGACTGTTAGTCATTTTTTGTACGAATGCATAAAAAATCAACTTTTTATTTATGACTATTAGTCATTTTTTTATGCTTGACAGATTTTTTTTTTTAGAGTATAATTAATATCATGAATTTATTTTCTGAAAAATTGTATATATCCAATATGAAAGCAGGAGAACTAATGGGGAAAATAGACAAAAATAAAAAAATCAAAGAAAATTCTTTACTAAATACGGCTTTTGAATTTTTTACAACGAAAGGTTTCAGCAAAACCTCTATTTCTGATATTGTCGGTCATGCAGGTGTTGCCAAAGGAACATTTTATTTATATTTCAAAGATAAATATGACATTCGTAATAAACTTATTTCTCATAAGTCAAGCCAACTATTTCAAAAAGCTGTACAAGAGCTTAATCAAAATATGACATTACAAAATCTAACTTTTGAAGATAAAATTATTTATATAATTGATAATATTATTAATCAGTTAAATGAAAATGAATCGCTTTTAACATTTATTTCCAAAAATTTAAGCTGGGGCGTTTTTAAAACGGCTCTGACAAATCCGACATCAGATGATATTAATTTTTCAGATGTTTATCATAAAATGCTGGAAGATGCACCTTATCAATTCCGTGAACCGGAAGTTATGTTATTTCTGATTGTAGAATTAGTTTCCGGTTCATGTTATTCCTCTATCTTATATCAGGAACCCTGCAATTTGGAACAACTGAAACCGCATTTATATGCAACAATTAGGTTAATCATTCAAGAACATAAATTATAAAAAGAACACGAACATGACAAAAAAGTTTAATAGTCCCAAAAGTACCAAAAACGGCTTTGTGGATTGCTGAAAGTCAAATGATGAGGAAACGGAAGAAATCGTCGAGTATGACCAAAGCAAACGCCCCATATATATTTTTTATTTGCGGTAATAAAACGCACTGCAAGGGCTATTTTAGACGCACGCAACCTCTACCCTACTTTGTACCCTTGCTGACCTTTACGACGAGCTTACAATGCCTCCAGAGCTTCGCAAGGCACATCAGGCTAATGACTTCGCTGTAATGAACTCTTACGGCTTCGACAGGAAGATAACCGAGAGTGAGTAGCGGAGCTGATGAAACTTTATCATAGATTGACAGATATAAAATAACAATCAATTACGACACTATATAATAGCAATTTTTTATTTATTAGATATTACTAAAAAAATTCTTATGCCGTGAAACAAATGCGGTTAAAAAAGATAATATCATAACAGCTAAAATTTTGCCTGCACTGTTTACACCAGTTTTTGGAGAATCAGTGTAGTTATTTTTTTTAATTATTGTGGTTTTTACTGTTGTAGTTTCAACTGATTTTGATGTTGATGAAGATGTATTTGTATTAATTGCAGTAGTGGAAGTATGACTTGTAGAAATACCAGATGAATCTGTAGTGGTTTCAGTATTTGTTGAAACAGATGTAGTAGTTATAGTTGTGGTAACTGTTTCAGTTGTTTGAGTTGTAGTTGTTGTGGTAGTTTCAGGCGGATTGAATGGAATATTATTTTCATCAGCATATTCCTGAGCCCTTGAGTCGTTCTCACCATAAATTGCGATATTCTCATACTTTACACCGTTTTCATCAAATCCGAAAACCTGTGTAAAAATTTTTTCCACTGATGCAGGAATTGTAATATTTTTTAAATTTTCACAGCCTGTAAAAACATATGATTGAATCGTTATAACACTATCAGGAATATAAACATCAGAAAGATTGCTACAATCTTTAAAGGCATATCCGCCAATATATGTCAGTGAGTCAGGCAAAATGACTTTTTCAAGATAATCTGCACTTTCAAATGTACCCATTCTAATTCTTTCCGTTCCATTAGCAATAATATACTCTGAATCTTCTTTTCCTGCCGGATAACTTATAATCTCCTTACCATTCTTTGAGTAAAGAACGCCATCAATTGATATATAGTTTTCATTATCTTCGTCAACGTTAATACTCTCCAAAGATTTACAGTTATTAAATGAATATTCAGAAATATTATTTATATTTGAAGGAATATTTATTATTTCAATATCTGTATTTTCAAATGATTTCCAGTCTATTTTCTCCAACGTATCAGGAAAAATAACAGTTTTCAGCGAGTTACAGCCATTAAATGCGAGTCCGTCAATTTTTTTGATACCATTTTCAAGAACAGCTGTTTCAAGACTTGTACAATCCTTGAATGCACTAAATCCGACAGTTTCAACATTTGACGGAATAATTATATTTTTTAAAGAAATGCAGTTTGCAAACATTTCATGGCTAAGTTCTGTAATTCCCGTTCCTATTTTAACCTCTTTTAGGGATGTGCAGTTTTCAAAAGTAACATTTCCAACTGAAATGACACTATCGGGAATTATTACAGATTCAAGATTGGTACAGTTCTGAAAAAATCCATATCCGATAAGACCTAAAGCTGTAATTTCCATTGAAGCCATATTTTCCGAAAGATGAATTTCTTTCAGCGAAGAGCAGTTATAGAACATTCCACCCTTTGCATCGGTCACACTATCAGGCATATAGAAGCTTTCCAGTGCTGTACAGTTCATAAAGCAATGATATCCTATTGCTGTGAGGTTTTCAGACAAATCTATTGATTTCAATGCGGTACAGCCCTGAAATACACCGTCCATAATTGTAGTTACACTATCAGGAATTACAATTGTTTCCAATGCTGTACAATCTTTAAAAGCATAGCTGACAATACAGTTGAGATTATTTCCAAAAGTGATATTTTTTAATGATGTACAGCCTGAAAATACACCATATCTAAGCATAGTAACACTATCACCTGTATAGATACTTTCAAGAGATGTACAGTTTGCAAAAGTCATATATGGGAGTTCAGTTACTCCACTTGGGATTTCTACTTTTTCAAGAGAAGTACAGTCCATAAAATAGCCGTAATTGCTTTCTTCTATAAACTCAAATGAAGAATGTCCACCCTGATAAAGAATAGGAAGACTTGTCAGGTTTTCTGAGAGTTTCACAGATTTCAGTGACATGCAGTTTGCAAAAACACCACCTCCTGTATCAGTAACGGAATCAGGCATAGTGAATGATGTAAGTGACGAGCAGTCTTTAAACGCACCATCTCCTATATATTCAAGAGAATCAGGAAGTGTTATATCAGCAAGAGAAGTACAACCCTCAAATGTAACTTTTCCTATGCTTTTCAGCGTATCTGGTAAGGTTATTGATGTCAGGCTTTTTCTGTTCTTAAAAGCATTATCACTGATTTTTACAACAGGTATACCGTCTATTTCAGAAGGTATGGCTATTTCAGCCAAATCGTTCAGACAGTACACGATTTCAATTTCTCCGTTAACGATTTTGTAAGTAAAATCTTCAGTTTCTCCAAATATTTCGCTTGTTTCTGTTTCACTTTCCGCATAAACCTGTATACTGTCTGTTATAGCATTTATCGGAGTGGCAAGTATACATAATGCAGACAGAAATGCTATTGTCTTCTTCACTTTAAAAAACCTCCTGTTTATAAGAACTTATGTTCTTAATTGCTGTGTGATACATTCCCATAGTATAGCATTTTTCAAAATCGTCTAAAAAGAAAAATTCAGGCATATACTCCTCGGGAATTGATTTAAGACATTCGCAGTAGATTTCTTTAATTCGTTCTGAATTAAGAAGATTCCCTGTAAATACCATTTTATCAGGATTTATTACAGCTATAACTGAAGCTGTTGCATTGCTTATTAATGGAATACATTCATCATTATTCAACTTTGCAAGATACTGTTCTGCTGTAATTCCATAAGGCAGAAAACCTACCATACCGGCAAAGTTGTTTTTACCTTTGATAATAGTCCCTTTATAAATTGTAGCTGTTCCGGGAAGTACGTTTGAATGGAAATTCATCATAGTTATAATTTTTTCAGTTGATTTATCAGACATATAATATCCATAAGCCTTGAAATACATATCATTTTCTATATTGACTGGAAGTTTAAGAATATCATTAAAACTTTTAAGTATATTAACTCCGTTAAGTTCCGGAACATCACAATGATGAATAGTTCCGTTTTCAGCTATTCCTGGATTGCCTATTATAATACATGAAATATTAGGATATTGCTCTATTGCTGATAAGGATATATTTAAAAGTTGTTCACAACCGATATGGTCAACAATTTTAATCTTTTCAGAAATTAATTTCCCTGAAGGTGAAACTATTCTTGTAAAAATCCTTCTAACTCCTCCAAGAAGTTCAAAACAAATACAGAGAATACTTTCAAAATCATCATTTATATGATATACCATTGTATTACGTCCAACATTATTTAGTTGTCGCTTATCACCAATAATCCGTTTTTCCTCTGCAAGAACATTAAGAAGTGTATTGCAGGTAGCTACACTGAGTCCTGTTTCCAATGAGATTTTTTGTTTTGTATATTCACCACCAGAGCGAATTATTTCCATTATCAAAGCCTTGTTCTGCTCTCTTATTTCTGCTGTATCGTTCAAAATAATATGCTCCTTCCATTTTTATAATAATTATTATAACACTTATATTAATGAATGTCAAGAGAAAATAAAAAAATTATGCAAAAAGCAAAAAAAGAGCGTGGCAGTATGCAGTCATTACTTGATGAATACCAGACAAGGCTTGAAAATACTGAAAAGGACGTGGCAGAACTTCCCGAACTGAAAGAAAAGTTAAGTGTTGCTGAACAGGAAATGGATAAACAGAAAGCAGAATTTGAAGCACAAATCATTATGTTGAAGAAATATAGAAATCCACTGAAAAAATCGAAGAAAATAATAAAAAATTTAAAGAAAACACTGATACAATGGACAATCTCTATGTAGAAAATGATAAATTATGAAAAATGGTAATGAAATATCAATTGAATGAAAAGAAAAACAATCCTAATAGTACCAATGTTTCTGAGATCAACGGAAACGGCGTTTAATGGCTTGCAGGCTTTAGATTGTAATATAATCTACTATGAAAAGGGGCAAGTGTAATTATTCTCCTTCTTAAAAAAGTATTAAAATTTCTGGGTGAGGATGGTCGCTTGAAAATTATAAAAAGTACAAGTTTACAAGACCGTTTATACTTGTACTTGGAAAGGAAATAAATATGAAAATTTACGGATATTGCAGAGTAAGCACACCTAAACAGAGTATTCAGAGGCAGATTGACAATATAACAACAGTATATCCAAATGCTGAAATTATTTCTGAAACGTATACAGGCACAACGTCTGAACGTCCGCAATGGGCGAAGCTGAAACGAAAAGTATTTAAACAGTCTGAACAGGGCGAACAGGTAACTATTGTCTATGTCAACTTTTGCAATCGTTTTTTACCAAGCTGAAAGAGAAATAAAATTCTGCTACAGGGAGTCTTACCATGATTGACAAATCAATATTTTTTTGCTATAATCAAGAAAAAGAGTGTGATGTTTGATGGCAGATAGCAAAGGTCTAAATCGTAAGTACAAAGACAGACTCTTTACATTCATATTTGGAAATTCCGAAAATAAAGACTGGACTTTGAGTTTGTACAATGCGGTAAATGGTTCTGCTTATACGAATCCTGATGACATAGACATGAAGAATGATGTTTTGTTCCTGATTTATGCAGGAATGCTTTACAGTAAGTATATTGAGGGCAATAATGGTTATCACAGATTTAGTGAGCAACAACAGAAAGCACCAACACCTAAGTGTGTATGCTTTTACAACGGAACAGACAAAAAACAGGACAGAATGATTCTCAGTTTGGCGGATTCTTTCAAAAAAGATTCTGAACCTGACATTGAAGTTAAAGTCACAATGATTAACATCAACTATGGACACAATAAGGACTTACTGAACGGCTGTAAACTACTTGACGAATACGCATTGTTTATTGATAAAATCCACAACAGCAAGACGAATGTTTTTGAAGAAGCTATCGATATGGCATTATCTGAAATGCCGGATGACTTTATAATCAAATCATTTCTTATAGCGAATAGAGCAGAGGTGAAGCGTATGTGTATAACTGAATATGACGAGTCTAGAACGTTAGCAGAACAGCGTGAAGAGGGTAGAACAGAGGGTATTTTGACTACACTTGTACAGAAAGGTATTATCACTATAGCTGATGCCGCTAATACAGCTGATATGACAGTTTCAGAGTTTGAATTAAAGACTGGTTTAAAGATATAGTAATAATCAAGATTCTATAAACTCCAAAGGGAGTGCAAAAAAATATCTGTCGCTGTAGTAATGGAGAAATTATATAATTACTACAGCGTTTATTTTTTTGAAAAAAATAACTAAAAAATTAGTATATTTTATTTAAAAGGAGTATAAATTATGAAAAAAGATTTGACAACCGGAAATATTACATCTGCTCTTCTAGCATTTGCCGGACCCATGATTATAGGAAATTTACTTCAGCAAATATACAACGTTGCTGACACCTTAATAGTCGGACGATGTTTGGGGAAAAATGCTTTAGCAGCAGTCGGAAGTACATATACGCTTATAACTTTTCTGTATTCAATAATTATTGGTTTATGCATGGGAAGTGGAGCACTTGCCTCCTATTGTTACGGTGAAAAGAACATGAAGCTTTTAAAATCAAGCGTTAATATTTCATTTATTTTCATAGGAGTAGTTGCAGTTATAACGGAAATAATTACAATAAGTGCAACATCAAGTATTTTGAAGCTGTTGAAAACTCCACCTGAAATTATAAAAATGACAGAAGACTATGTGAAAATTATTATTAGTGGAATTATTTTTATATTCTTATATAACTTTTATACGTATATGTTGCGTGGTTTTGGAAATTCTGTAACGCCATTAATTTTTCTTGGAATATCTTCTGTTATCAATATTATTCTTGATGTTATTTTTGTAAAATTTATGAACTGCGGAGTAAAAGGGGCAGCATATGCCACATTGATAGCTCAGGCAATTTCGGGAATAGGAATTGCATTATATTCTGTAAAAAAAGAAAAAGTGCTTAAAATAAAGCTTTTTGATATTAAGTTCCGTAGAAAAGAAGTTCTTGAAGTAATCAGAATGTCATTTGCTGCATCAGTACAGCAATCAGTTATGAATCTGGGAATACTTATGATTCAAGGACTTGTTAATAGTTTTGGTACAACGGTTATGGCAGCATTTACTGTAGCAGTCAAAATAGATGCTCTGGCATATATGCCTGCACAAGAGTTTGGAAATGCATTTTCTATGTTTATTTCACAAAATTACGGTGCAAATAAAAATGACAGAATAAAAAAATGTGTTAAAAAGTCTCTTAAAATTTCAGTAATATTTTGTATATTAATATCAGTAATAGTAGTTATATTTTCAAAAAGTTTAATGAAAATTTTTGTAAGTGCTGATGAAATACCCATTATCCAAACAGGCAAACAATATCTTGTCACAGAAGGCTCTTTTTATGTTGGCATTGGAATATTGTTTTTACTTTATGGGTATTACAGAGGAATTAACAAACCGGAAATATCACTTATTCTGACCATTATATCTTTAGGGACAAGAGTTGTACTCGCTTATCTGTTGTCGGACTTCAAAACAATAGGAGTATTTGGTATATGGATTTCAATTCCTATTGGTTGGATTCTCGCAGATATAATAGGATATTATATATATATTAAAAAATATATTGAATAATTAGTTATATTATAATAAAACTTAAACGCTATCGGCTAAAGCCGATAGGTTCAGGTAACGGCTGAAAGCCGTCTAAAGATTACCAACATTAAAATTATCGTTATTAGTATGTTCGACAATATCTTGGCATCTGAT
>JAMPEF010000067.1 GCA_023665275.1 Alistipes senegalensis
ACTACCTATTATATCGTATCTTTATTGATTTGTCTATAATGGAATTGCTGTAAGCATGAACGAGTTAGTATCACTTGCACTTCAAGAATATATCAAAAATCATAAAAAGTGAAAAGAAAATATACTATGAATAATATTATCTATGTATTACAATATAATATCTATAACTATATATACGGGAAATTTTCTGTAGCTCCCGCTCATATTACGCCTACTTTCTTATGTAATACTTTTTTTCACCGATAAAGGTCTTTCTGATAATCGTTTGAATGTTTTATACGACTATAGCCTATCTGAAAAGAATTATTATTTTTCCATTGCCTTTTAAATTCTTTTTCGTCCGGTACAGTGATAAAGCGGTAATCTGATATCATATAACTGTCATATATTTTTCTGTAATCGCCTTTTCCAGTTGGTATTTCCTTACTTTTCCGGACGGCACGGTTAGCGAAATCTTTAGATTTAATGGGGCTTCTGTTTTTAAAATGACTTTCTTTCATTACCGGAAACTTCCTGTAGCTCCTGCTCATATTACGCCTACTTTCTTATGTAACATTTTTTCCAGTACCATAGAGCCTCTTTGTATGTATCATAGTAAATATAATCATATGTTTCCCATTCTCTCAGGACTTCCGTTTTGTTCATATAACCAACAAAGCGGTAATCAGATATATTCCAGCTACAGTATATTTTTTTAAAAAAACAGGATTTTCCGGTGGGCATCTCCTTATAGCGACGGACAGCACGGTTAGCATAGGTTTTAGGCTTGAAACGGTCTTTAGATGTTCTGCAACAGTCTTTAACTACTGGAAATTTCCTGTAACTCCTGCTCATTAATTTCACTCCTCATTTTTTCGTAAAGGAAAAGTATGCGGTCAAAATCTGTCTTTTCGTAGTCGTCTGAAAAAAGCAACTCTAAATGCTGTTCGAATGCTATAATATTGTTACTGTTGCTGTGCACAAGAAGTTCTCTGTCTATTTGTGCGTGGGTTAAGCCGTGTTTGTAAATGTAGTCTGTTCGATAGTCCATTTTCCGACGGAATTTCAAGTAAAAAACCTCAACCTCTTTAGTGAAATCATTCCACGACATTTCATATACACCATTCGGGGAAGTCCATATATTTTCACCGTTTTCAAGTATGGCATCATCATAGCTTTTCCATAGGATTTTGATTTTATCACCATACCGGAAAAATCCTATATGTGGACCACCTACAAGATGTGCAGAATTAAGTGTATGTTGCATATAGTACCATTCAGTAAGCGTATTGTATTCTCCGAAATAAAATTCATCAAATATATCATCTGGTTTGTCTTCGTACATATTTTTCCATAAATCCGTAATATCTTCAAACTTATCTATATTATCATAAAGAATTTCCGGAATAGGTTCACGAATAAACCGGAAAAGTTCCGTGAAATCAGTAACGAATCTTGCTAAATAATAATCATTGTATTTTATATCGCATTTAAAGAAATCCCGTGCGGAATCGGAGTATTCATATATTTTGTGGTCGCTGACCTGTATATAAAGTGTACCATCGGTGAGTGCGAACCAATGTATAGTATCGCCCCATGGTTCAATATCATTAATATTTTTTAATTCAAAATTTATTTTAAAATCTTTCATTATTATACCCCTTTTTCTTTTCATAAATACAAATAAATACATATGCTGAAAATAATGTTAACGAATTGGCAATAAAAATAGCTTGTGAAAAAATTTTGACTACAAAAAGAAACACAGAAATATTATCAGGCAAATTAAAATCAGAACTGAAAAAAATACTTCCGGTTATTGCGGAAACTATAAAAATTACTGTAAAAATAATAAATCCCGAAAGAAAACGTTTTTTTAACTTGTTATCTTTTCGGGATTTCATTATTATAAATATAATGCTTATGATAACCGAAACAATTATAATAAAATATGATTTGTCATAAATATATTTGCAGTCATCAAATATTTCTTTGATATAGTATGGTATTTCAAATAATACAGAAAACAGTTTATTAAAAATAATCCTGAATTTGTCAAAGATTTCAGTAATAATATCGTTCAATTATATTCACTCCGTTGTTTCTTTTCGTGTATTGTCAGGGCTATGTATACCACAAAAAAAGTTACCATATACAACAAAGAAATAGTTGCAATAAGAAAAAATGCATACGTTCCTAACCACAAAAAAATAAGGTAAAAAATTTTTTGCAATATGTTCATATCCTGTGACAAATCAAAAACGTGATAAATTATATCAAGAATTATACACATTCCGGCAGTCCAGAAAAATCTACTCAAAAAACTTTTCCGGCATTTTTTCATTGATTTAATCATGACAAAAATATGTAATATAACTATTAACAATTCTATAATAAAGTAAAATTTATTACTTAAAATAAAACTTAAACAATTCATAAACATATTTTTCACCTTATAAAAAAATAATCCGCCTTGCCGTCATATAGTGCATAAAACCCGCACGAAGCAGGTGGGTAAACGCCCGAATGCTTCACGCTCCCTTCGTCCGCATATGGAAAAATGTCCGTATGTCGGGAGGTCTGCAATCCACAGCCGGAGCTGTATTCCCTAATGAGATGTGTTGGATTATAAAAAACTATAATTACTCGAACAAGGCAGAATATTAATTTGTATTTGATATTTATATTATAACACATAATTACAGAAAAATCAAGCCTTTTACAAAAAATTTTCAAAAAAATTTTTTTGTGGATTTCCTGTTGACTTATGTCCGGAAATATGTTATAATTATATAAAAATATTAAAAAAGGAGCATGAAAACATGAAGACAATCGCAATAATAGGCGCAATGCCGTCTGAACTTGCCGATATAAGAAAAACTCTCGGCAGTGCGGAAGTTAAAAAAATTTCCGGCTTTGAGTTTTTCGTCAACGAATATAAGGGGAAAACTATAATAAATTCCTGTTGCGGTATAGCAAAGGTCAACGCCGCACTCTGTACGCAAGTTATGATTGACAATTTTCGTCCGGAATGTGTCATAAATACAGGCATAGCCGGTGGCATGAATACTGCTGTGAAAGTCTGTGATGTGGTCATTTCTACAGAAGTACTTCCGCATGACCTTGACCCGCATTTCCTTAACGACTATCCTCCGTACTGTGCAGTGTTCAAAGCTGACGGAAAACTTATTGAAACTGCTGAAAAAGTCTGTGATGAATTTTCTGTCAACAGTTTCAGGGGAAGAATAGTCTCAGGTGAGGCTTTCATTTCAAGCAATCAAGTAAAGTCTGAAATCCAGTCAAGACTTAATCCCTATGCCGTCGATATGGAAAGCGCCGCTGTAGGTCACTGTTGTTATCTCAACAGCAAGCCTTATGTAAGTGTACGCTGTATCTCCGATAATGCCGACGACAATGGTGAAATGTCATTTGATGAATTTGAAAAAATCGCTGCCAAAAGAGTGGCTGATATAGTTCTGAGAATGACAGAAATTCTTTAATCAGAAAGGAATTACATAAAATGAAAAAATTATCTGCTTTATTAACTGCACTCACGTTATCAATGACGGCTATGCCATTTACTGCATACGCCGACCCCGACGAGGGTTATTTACCTGTTATGTATCTTTCCGTTGAGGACAATGATAAAATTTCCGTACTTCCTGACGGTACAGTTTACATAAATAACAAAAATCTTACCGGTGATGACTCAATCCGTGTTAATATATACGTACAGGACGAATCAAAAAGCTGCTGGAACATCGCTCCTAAAGTAAAATGCGCCGACGGAAATATAAAATTCAATGAAAATGCAGAAGAAAATGAAACTACTGCATATGATTCACAGCATGAATTTATTTCAAGCGTCAATAAAGAATACAACACGGTAAACATAA
Organism: Alistipes senegalensis; assembly: GCA_023665275.1. Lineage (GTDB taxonomy): Bacteria > Bacillota > Clostridia > Oscillospirales > Ruminococcaceae > Ruminococcus. Next base: position 3,876 of record JAMPEF010000067.1, read on the forward strand.
CGTTTAAAACTCCTTTGCTGGAGACTGGAACAAAGTTAGAAGTTACCGGTGAAAATACTGATGATTATCCGATTGCATACTTCAATGCTGATATTAATTCTGAAATACCTGCCGGAGCTTACAGAATATATTTTCTTACTGAACCGGAAGACGACCCCGACCAGAGACTTACTCAGATATCTTTCAGGTATGATGACGGAGAGTCAGGAACTTTCACACCTGAAGTCCGTGACCAGAAAATAGTGGTTTCTGACCGTGCTTTAGGCGATATAAACGACGACGGAATTATTGACGCTGTTGACGCCTCAGCTATACTTACAGAATATGCTTTAGTTTCAACTAAGGGCGAAGGTGAATTTTCTGTTGAGCAGAAATACTCTGCAAACATAAACGTTGACGATTTTGTAGATGCCAATGATGCAACCGCTATACAATGTTATTATGCATATCTTTCTACAAATAAAGACCCCGATAATAAACTTGATTTTGTAACGTATCTTGCTACAGAATTTATCGAATAAATATAAACCGGCTGTCCGAAGTGACAGCCGCTTTTTTTGTGACATTTTTGTTATTTTCAAGTCACCGGTGTGTCATACTGTAATTATATAATATATACATAAAACAAGAAAGAGGTGTATTTATGGAAATACTCAGAGTAGAAAACTTATGCAAAGTTTACGGAAAGGGTGAAAATGCAGTCCACGCCCTGAATGATGTTTCATTTTCAGTAAGTCAGGGAGAATTTTTAGCTATTATAGGTCGTTCCGGTTCGGGAAAATCAACACTGCTTCATATTTTAGGAGGCGTTGACAAACCCACAAGCGGAAAAGTCTTCATGAACGGTCAGGACATATACGCACAGAACGACGAAAAATTAGCGGTTTTCCGTCGGCGACAGGTGGGATTGGTTTATCAGTTCTATAATCTGATTCCTGTACTGAATGTCACGGAAAATATAACTCTGCCCGTTCTGATGGACGGAAGGGAAGTCAATCAAGAAAGATTAAATGAATTACTGGAAATATTCCAGCTGAAAGGTCGTGAAAATCACTTACCTAATCAGCTCTCCGGCGGACAGCAACAGCGTGTATCTATAGGAAGGGCTTTACTTAACGCTCCGGCGGTAGTGCTTGCTGACGAACCCACCGGCAATCTCGACAGCAAAAACAGTCAGGAAATTATTAACCTGCTCCGTATGTCCAATCAGAAATATAATCAGACGCTTATTATTATCACTCACGACGAAAATATAGCCCTACAGGCTGACCGCATACTTGATATTGAGGACGGAAAAATTATCAGCGACGAGGTGATAAGAAAATGAATATATTTCATAGAGTTACTTTGCAGTCGCTCCGGAAAAACAAAATCCGTACAATAGTTACGATAATAGGTATAATTCTTTCCACGGCACTTATATGTGCGGTTATGATTTCGGCATCAAGTCTGATTAATTATATGGAAAGTTACTTCATAAATGAAAGCGGAAAATGGCACGGCTGTACAGACTATATCAGCTATGAACAACTTAATACAGTGACAGATTCCGATAAAATCGACGAATACACTATAATGAAAGAAATCGGCTATGCTGAAATTGACGGAAAAAATCAATATAAACAATATTTATATATTATGTCGATTTCCGGAAGTATGGACGATATGGTTTCAATAAAGGTCACTGCCGGAAAATATCCGGATAGTGCCGGTGAGATACTTATTCCGGAACATCTCTCCACACACGGCGGTATAACGTACAAAATCGGTGATACAATTGAACTTGAAACAGGTGACAGAGTTTATCAGGACAGAATATTGCATCAGGACACAGCTAATCATATTGAACATTATGAAAACGGTAATTACAGTGAAGAATTTATTGAAGAAGAATTTGTACCAAAAGAAACACGGACTTATACAGTAAGCGGATTTTATCAGCGTCCGGAATTTGAGAAATATTCCGCCCCCGGATATACGGCGATAGTCTTTGATGACGGCTACAGTGATGATACTGTATACAGCATCTACTTTACTATGAAAAATCCTAAAGATATATATTCTTTCATGGAAGAAAACGAACTGAACGGCAATACGCATTATGATTTACTTGTGCTGAAAGGTGTGACAGAATTTGACGGTTTCCGTGCTATGTTCGGTTCAATGATAGCAATTCTTATAGCACTTATAATGTTTGGCTCTGTATCGCTGATATATAATGCATTTGCAATATCCGTATCGGAACGTACCAAACAATTCGGGCTTTTGTCGTCAATAGGTGCAACAAGAAAACAGTCAAGAAAAATGGTATTCTTTGAGGCTTTTGTGGTAAGTGCCATAGGAATACCAGCCGGACTTATTGTCGGTGTGGTCGGAATAGCTATAACTCTTTCGGCTATCGGCGAAAAAATAGGAAGTGTAATTGGTTTTGATACACCCATGAAAATATGTATAACTCCGTTTCCTATTTTTACATCATGTATTATTGCAGTTGCAACGGTTATGATTTCGGCGTTTATACCGTCCATACGTGCAACGAAAGTTACAGCAGTAGAGGCTATTCGACAGAGTAAGGACATAAAATCAAAAAACAAACCTATCAGAACTCCGAAATTTGTATATAAAGTTTTCGGACTTTCAGGAATGCTTGCACAGAAATATTTCAGACGGAGCAGGAAAAAATATCGTGCTACAATAATGAGCCTGTTTATGAGTATAGTATTATTTATATCAGCGTCGGCATTTTCAGAATATGTCATGGCAACAATTGAAACACCTTTCGGCAGTATAAATAAATATGACCTTGATTATTGTTATTTTCCAAATGGTGACGATATAGAAAACAATGATACAAATTATCAGAAATTACTTGATATATTCAAATCAGACGAAAATATTACAAATATATCATATGAAAAAACATATAGTACAGATTCTGATATATCAAAGTCATACCTTACTGACAATTTTATAGAATCATATGGAACAGAAGAAGATACAGATATTATTTCTTATATATATACAAATATTTCATTTATAGATGATGAATCTTTCCGCAAACTCCTTAAAGACAATAATCTTAATGAAGAAAAATTCATGAATCCGGAAAATCCGCTTGCATTGGTTTTTGACGGTTTCACGTTATTCGACTATGAAAGTCAGAAATATATAAAAAAATATATATTCAATACAGATGAATTTGAATTTACAGGTTACAAACAAATTAATATTGACGGTTACTATTTTGATGGTTTTCTTGATGAATCAGGCGGAAAGATGTATGTTTACAGAAGTTGTGAAAACAGAGAAGATGTAAAAATTCTTACCAAAGATAAGGCTACTGAACAAATAAATTTCAAAGTCGGAGGTGTTATTACTGAAATGCCATACTGGTACAATTATGGGGGATATTTTCCGAATTTAATTTATCCGTACAGCTTTATTGAAAAGATTATTCCGGAGGGTCTTGATGGTCATGCTTTACACTATTATATGACTTCCGATAATCATAGTAAGTCATATGAAAACATAAAGAAAAAACTTTCAGAAAATTCTTTTGAAACTTCAGTATTATATGATGCAAGTGCTGAAACCGAAAAGGAACAAAATGTAGTTATTATAATAAGAGTATTTGCATACGGATTTATTATACTGATTTCGCTTATCGCCTGTGCTAACGTATTCAATACGATTACAACGAACGTCAATTTAAGACGGCGTGAATTTGCTATGTTGCGTTCAATCGGCATGACTAACAAGGAACTCCGCCGAATGATGAATTATGAATGTCTTATGTATGGTACTAAATCGCTTATTTTCGGACTTCCTGTATCTTTCGGAATGACATTTCTTATTCACATGGCACTGCATAGTGGCATTGAAAACGATTTCTTTATTCCGTGGGACGCTGTAGCTGTAGCTGTATTCAGCGTATTTGCGGTAGTTTTCGCAACAATGCTTTACTCAGTAAGTAAAATAAAATCAGATAATCTTATTGAGACTCTCAAAAACGAAAATATATAAATCAGAAAGGACAGATATTATTTGTCCTGGGAGTGGACAAAATAAGGCTTTTGTAGTATAATAAAGAAAAACACAAGGAGCTGAAAAGTATGAAAAAAGTAACAGTTGATGAAAACAGAAGATGTCCGAAAAGTGGCAGTACAGAGAATCATATAAAGGTTGGATATAACAATTAAGGAACACAGCGTTGTAAATGTAAGGACTGTAATATCCGTTATACACCCGAGCCGAAAAAACATGTATATTCATAAGAAACAAGACAGCTTGCCCTGAAGATGTATTTACTGTTAAGGGAGTAAATACAGATTTACGGCACTATATTCCGGTTCTTGCAAGGCGGAGCAGATGCTTTCCAAGAAGTCTAGAAACACTGAAAGCTGTTGTTGCTGTTTTTGTTGATGCCTATAATCAATTCGGTCTTGCAAAGTTCAGATACCGAAAAAAACGAAAAAATGTCGAGTTGCCTTTCAACTTTGTTGATTTTCTTTAACTTTGCTATTAGTCACTCTTTAAATTCTGCTGTATTGACAGAAAGCTGTATATTCCAAAACAATGCACTGACGATAAAAAAACGGTGCAGTAAGGCAGGAATATTTGAAGAATATCAGTTCAGAACCAAAACACAGATGGCACTTGAAATGATAAAACGGGCATATGAAAACGGACTTCCATTTGAATGGGCGACAGGAGACAGTGTATATGGAGCAGACAGCAGAATACAGAAGTATCTTGAAGAAAAATGGGCAAGAATAAGTACAGGAATCGGAACTAAAGGAGAAAAAGTATTTGAATAGCAGTACACTAAAGTAAACTGCAGTATTGAAAATCACAGAAAATACCTGATATTCAGAATAAATTTGGCTGATAATTTGCAGATAAGAGGATATATTGCATACGGAAACTGTGAAACAAAAATTGAAGAGTTTGTAAAAATCGCAGGAATCAGGTGGACAATACTACACTTTTTATTTTGTTTCCACTTTGTTACTCATTCATATGGTTTGCCCTCTGCAAATATCATCAACTTAAAGAAATATTACAGCTCATAAAGCGATAAAGCTCCCCCGATATTTTCGGAGGAGCTTTTGCTTGGCTTTTTTTATAAACTGACAGGCTCTACATTAAGCAGAGCCCGTTTTAGTTTACTTATTTATTTTTCTTGCGACGGATTATTCCGGATGATTTTACAGCCACAAAACCAGAAGCGGTCATGATAAGCGAACCAAGAGCAATTATCATATTTGTAAGAGAGTTATTGCCTGTCTGAGGGAGATTTACTTCATTGTTTTCAGAATCAGTACCAATACCGTTTTCAGGATTGATTTCATAAACATCAAGAACGTTTTCTGAATCATCTGTCAGAGTAATCTGATACTGTCCGTCAGGTGTTTCAGTGATTTCAGCGGAATTAGCTGGAATATCGTGCTTGCTGTTGTAGTCATTTACTGACCAGTTGCCGAGTTCCTCATCGGAAGCAATATGCTGAACAACTGACCTTTCAGACGGCTTTGTAGTAGTAGTTTTTGTTGTTGTTGTTGTAGGTTCTGTAGTGGTTGTCGTTGTGGTGGATTCAGAAGTAGAAGTTGTTGTTGTAGCTTCTGAAGTAGTAGAAGTTGTTGTAGGTTCTGTAGTAGTTGTAGCTTCTGTTGTAGATGTCGTTGTAGTGGATTCTGAAATTGTAGTAGTGGGCTTATCTGTTGTAGTAGAAGTTGTTGTAGGCTCTGTAGTTATAGATTCTGTAGTTGTTGTCGTTGTGGTGGATTCTGAAGTTGTAGTTGTAGTAGTGGGCTTAGCTGTTGTAGTAGAAGTTGTTGTAGGCTCTGTAGTTGTTGTCGTTGTGGTGGATTCTGAAGTTGTAGTTGTAGTAGTGGGTTTAGCTGTTGTAGTAGAAGTTGTTGTAGGCTCTGTAGTTGTAGATTCTGTAGTGGTTGTTGTGGTGGATTCTGAAGTTGTAGTTGTAGTAGTGGGCTTAGCTGTTGTAGTAG
>JAMPEF010000068.1 GCA_023665275.1 Alistipes senegalensis
TCATTATAACAGATTTGAGCGGTTTTTTCTATTTTTTTTATCGAACTCACGTTAAGATAAATCGGAATTTAGAGGTGTGAAAATAATGACAAGAAAAGAATTTAAAGATATATGGAATATAGATGAGTTAAAATGTTCCCCAAGTAATGCTATGGCATATGTAAGGGCTGAAGTGAAATATAAAGATGATAATATCCTATTAAACTTTGACCTGTTTACGGAAGATGAGGTTTACGCTTTAGGCTATGATTTTTTCAAGCAGCTTAAGGAAAAAATATTCGAACTTGACGATATTTCAAAGAAAATAATAACTGAGCAGGAATTAAACTGGAATGATGTTGAGTTAAAATTATCGGAAATAAGATTGCGAAAACCGTATAATAATGCCGAGGGATTTTATCATTGTTTTGCACTGACTTATTATGGCGGGGACTTTTATGACGATGATTGTTATGATGATGATAATCTGATTGATGATTCTTGTCCTGATTTGTTATCAATTCATGTATGCTTTGATAAAAAATTTAATTTCGTAGAAGCATTTGATGAACTAGAAATGATTGACTAATTCGTTTATCACCAAAGGTTTGCGATAATGCAAATTTTAATTTATGCGAGTAAATGTAACGGCTTTGATGTATAATTATTACTAAGAACATATGAAGCAGTATAAGGAGTTTACTATGGAATTTAACAAAATCAATACATATTTTCCGGTCGATTTCAGGATTAAAAATAAAGGTGAAGCTTGTTTTAATATATTTCCTGAAACAATATTTACTGATGAACAACTTGAAGAGATAGAAGTGGCAATGGATTCTATCTGGGATAAATATTTCCCTATGTGTATGAGCCATGAGCGTCATGATAAAGATATTGTGTGTATTTTTGCAGATTACCAATACTGTGGTGAGGAACTCTATGATGAAATATTAGAAAGTTTTATGAAAGCACTCAACAATATTTCAGGAATCAAAAAATTAATTATCAATGACGGCAGTGAATTTGAAGGAGCTGGCTGGGACGAGTTTCTAGGCTTGACACAACTTGACCTTAACTATACCGTCCATGCTGAAGGAATCGAAGGTGAATGTTTCGATTACACTGTTTATTTTACCGATGGTACTGCTGACAAGGAGAAAGCAGATGCTGTAAGCAATGCCATACGCGATTTCGATTTCAAACTTACAGACAATGATTATGCCGGCTATTTAAATGTTTCATCAGAAAATGACAAGATTTTAATTTATCTTGATTTGGGGAATGTTGAACCTAAGAATGAGAATAAGATTATTCACGGTATACTTCTTGCTCTTGATAGCGTTCAGGGTATCAAAAAAGTAATCATCAACGAGTAATCAAAAAGGAATGATTTATCAGTGGGTAAACTTTTCGGATATATAAAACAGCCTCTTTTTGAAAAATGGTACATCACCAAACAAATAGGGTCGGGTACTTACAGTGAAGTCTATGAAATAAAGTCAGGAAATGAAACGGCAGTTATCAAAGTAAAGCCGGTTTTTGCGGAAAATATGGAAAGTCTGAAAAGAAAAATTACTGTTGCAGAACGTGAGGCGGTTATAATGGACAGCCTGAAAGAATGTCCGTATATCGTGCAGTATCAGGGGAAAACTATTCAGAAGATTTCCGATTTGAAATATCTTTTTATTATAAAAATGGAAAAATTAAAACCGTTTACGAAGCAGGAAAATATTTTCATGCCGGAAGAACGTGTTATGAAAATTGCTCTTGATATAGCCAGAGCCCTTGAATGTGTGCATAATTCGGGAGTAGTTCATTGTGATGTCAAGCCGGATAATTTTTTTATTTCCCGTGACGAAATTTATAAATTAGGTGATTTCAATATTTCAGATTATCAGGGTCTTGAAAGAAGTATTTCCGGAAGTCACGGCTATACCGCACCGGAAGTATATACTTGCAATACATATGATTTGCGGAGTGATATATATTCCTATGGAGTGAGTATAAACCAGCTTATTAAATGGAAATATTCTCCGGAATTTGAAAAGATAATTTTAAAAGCCTGCTTCCCCGACGTGAAAACAAGATACCAGTCTGTGAGTGAAATTATTTCCGATATTTCAGCAATAAAAAGAAATAATAATATAAATCCGTCGGAATTTTTAGTTAAAAAATAAAAATATATATTTTTTTCAGAAAAACTCTTGACATTTGACATTTTATGTGATATAATTTCTATTGTTAAATCGAGGTGTGGCTCAGTTTGGTAGAGTACTACGTTCGGGACGTAGGGGCCGCAGGTTCGAATCCTGTCACCTCGACTTTAAAAAAAGCCTGTATTCCATGAAAGTGGTTTACAGTTTTTTTGTTATTTCATTAAAAGTAATTATATAAAATTGAAAGAAGGTAATAAAATGATAGATGATAATAATTATTATGATTTAGATTTTCCATTTTATCAGTTTTTAAATGATATTTATAGTGGCATTAATCAGAATCAAAGAATTAATCCATATTTTATAAATACTAACCCAAATATTCAATATGCCTTATCTGATATTTATACTGGATTTAATAAGATTCAAAGAGGGCTTGCTGTTCCATATTCTTCTAAAGGTACGCCTATTTGTAAACTTAATATCATGGCAAGAGGATTGGCACAATTAAAAAATATTGGCTTCGGAAACTTTTGGAATGGAATATCAATAGTGGTGAATACATTAAATAAAATTGGGCAGGTTCAAGATTATATTAATGGTTATTTTTATGGTTATAATGGAAATTTTTGACTTCTCCATTAATATAAATATCCTACTATTATAACATATCATCTTAGTTTGCCAGACAAAACGTAATAATCCAATCTGTAACACCCATCTGATTAAAAAAATTATGCCTCTGTACATTCATGTACAGAGGCATTTTTTTGTTTTACTCAGGTTTTGTGAAAAGAAAACTGAAACTTCCTTTTTCCGTTTCAAGACTGGTTTCAAGGACGTGTGCATAGAGTTTCAGTTTGCGATACATACTCGCATCATCGGACGGGAAAAATGAACGGTTAAGCAGAAATGTCAGCATAGCGACTATCATTTCAGCACTTTCAGTAGGTGTTTCCGTATGAATTGAACCATCTGAAACGCCTTCTTTTAAAATTTCCGTGAGTATCGGTGAGACGGTTTTTATAGCGGTCATCATAAGTTTATAGTGTAAAATTATATCGTCCTGAACGTGCAGTGAAGTTATTAAATTCCGGCTGTTATCCTGAAATTCTTTTCTTATCATGGAGGCAAAAAGCAGTTTAAGTTTTTCATACGTACCGGAACAGTTGTTAGTTACATTGAAGTATTCACGGATAGCAGAGGAGTAACTTCTTTCAATTACAGCGTCAATAATTTCTTCCTTGCTTTCAAAATAGTAATATATACTACCCTTGCCGATTCCGGCATTTTTAGCTATCATGTCAACAGTAATATCACGGTTAGGAGTTTCCATAGTACACATAAGCTCCTCAGCGGAATTAAGTATAATTTCTACTTTATTTTCTTTCATAATTTTACTTGTACACATTTCAGTGTGACAAGAAATTTCCTCCTTTAAATGATTATAAAGAATATTCTTCCTGTGGTTTCCAAAAAAATTTTTTAAGGGGTGTTATGTGATATTATACCATAAAATAACCGAAAAATCAAGTTAATGTTGTGGAAAAAAATACTTGACTTTAGGTCGGAAGCGTGATATAATAAAATCATAGAAATTCGACTGACGGTCGAAAAGTAAAAAAAGGGGTGCATTTATGTCGAAAATCTTATTGGGAGCTATGCTTGCTTTAGGTGGTACAGCTACCGCCTGTATGGCTGGTGCAAAAACTCTCTTTAATCGTACTATTCCCAGACAGGACACTTTAAGAGTGGACATTAGCGAAATGGCTGATATGTCAAAATGGGAAGAATACAAGAAATTCATGATTCCTAACCGTGAATGGCTTGAAAAACAGGAACTTGAACACGTTACAGTTACTGCCCGTGACGGAATAGAACTCCATGCGAATTATTTTCCGGCAGAAAATCCAAGCAATAAGCTTGTTATCTGCAATCACGGCTATACCGGACGTGGTATGAAAGACTGTGCTTCAATCGCTGTGTTTTTCCATAGAATAGGCTATGACTGCCTGATAGTTGACCATAGAGGTCACGGGGACAGTGAGGGTGATTATATCGGTTTCGGAATACTTGACCGTTATGACTGCTTGCGCTGGATTCAGTACGTAAATAATCGTTTTGAAAATTCAAAACAGATTGTTCTTTATGGCGTTTCAATGGGTGCTACCACTGCACTTATGACAACAGGTTTCAGGGAAATTGAAAAGTCTGTTAAAGCTGTTATCGCTGACTGTGCTTTTACATCACCATATGAAGTATTCAGGCATATTCTCAGGAGAGATTATCATCTTCCGGAGTTTCCGATTATGAAGATAAACGATTATATGTGCCGTGAAAAAGCCGGCTATGGTTTCAGTGATTATTCAACGCTTGATGCCGTAAGAAATACTGATATTCCGGTACTGTTTATTCACGGTGCGGAGGATAATTTCGTACCGGTGTATATGTCAAAACAGAACTATAAGGAATGTAATTCTGAAAAGGATATAATGATAGTCGAAAATGCCGGTCATGGTGCGGCTTATTATGAAAATGTTCCGGCATATGAAGAAAAAATAATATCATTTACAGAAAAGTATCTTGACTGATACAAGGAGGAAAAATGAAAGAAATAAACGTCAATGGTGCAGTAATGAAATGCTACCCCTTATGCGCTGCTCAGAAACTCCATAACTATACAATACGCTTTTGTCCTGCACAGGTACTCTGCATAGGTACAGGGCTTTACGTCAAGGAAGATACCGATTTTGGTATTCTCAAGAGGGCTATATACAAGGCTTACGAGATGATGGAAAGTATGAGATTACGTTTCATTCAGGACGAAAACGGAGAAGTCCTACAGTATATCGTGCCTTTTGAAGAGAGAGACATTCCGCTTGTTGACTTCTCAACATGGAACGAAGAGGACGCCCACAATGAAATGCGCAAGTGGACAGCCCTTCCGTTTGCAAGATATAACAGCCCCATGAATCAGGTTATGATGATAAAACTTCCCGACGGCTACAATGGTATGTACCTTAAAACCGACCACATGACTATGGATTCAAGTTCTATTATAAGTTTCGGAACTACTGTACTTGAAATCTATTGCGCTATGAAATACGGTACGGATATGCCGAAGCCTATGACTTCATATATAACACAGCTTGAAAAAGACCTTGAATACGAGGCAGATTCACCGGCAAGGAAACGTGACGAGGAATACTGGAAAAGTGAAATAGAGAGCAGTGAGCCTATGTATACGGATTTCGCCGGACAGGGAAGACTTCTCACACAAAGACGTGAAAACAATAACCCTGAACAGCGGTGGGCTATGGTTATTTCAAGAAGTCCGGAGGCATCTATTTCAACATTTTCACTTGAATATGAAGCATCTATGCGACTTATGAAATTCTGTGAACTTCACAGCGTAACTATGGCAAGTCTGTTGCTTATGGGTATGCGTACAGTTCTTTCAAAGTTCAATGACGATGAAAAGGACGTTTCAATAAAAACCTGTGTTTCAAGACGTGGTACAGTTTCTTCAAAAAAATGCGGTGGTACAAGAGTACATTTCTTCCCTTTGCGTACCGTCATGCAGCCTGAAATGACTTTCCTTGATGGTATTCATATGATACAGATGGCTCAGAATAAAATATTCCGTCATGCAAACTATGACCCTATCGAATACATCGCAAAAAGAAATCAGTACCGCAAGTGCAACCCTGGTACAAGCTATGAAAGTATCAGCCTGACATATCAGCCGCTTACAATACGCAGAAATAAATATAATATTCCTGATATTCCGTACAAGAGTATGTGGTACACCAATGGTGTAGCCGGTCAGCCATTGTATCTTACGGTTATGCACCGTCCGGAAGATAACGGCATGAATTTCAATTTTGAGTACAGAAAAGATGCCGTCACAGCTGAGGAAATGGAATACTTCTATTATTACCTCTGCCGTGTACTTTTCAGAGGTATAGAAGACGAAAACAGAACTATCGGTGAAATTCTTGATATGATATAAGGAGGAAAAAAATCATGTTTGAAAAACTTAAGGAAATTATTACAAGCTATGTTGAGGTAAATCCCGACGAAATCACAACGGATTCACGTCTTATTGAAGATATAGGTCTTAATTCATATGACTTTATGTGTATGCTTGGTGACATTGAAGACGAATACGGAATTTCAATTGACGAGGCAGAAATTGTAAATCTCCGTACAGTAGGCGAAGCTATCGCTTATTTTGAATCACTCAGATAATAAGGGAGCAAATGATGGATAAAAATAATATAAAAACTCTTCAGGAGCTTGTAAATGCATCTGCTGAGGAATACGGTGACAAGATTTTTGTTACCGAAAAAGTCGGTAAGGAACTTTCAAGTAAAACCTTTAATCAGTTCCGTGAAGATGTAAAAAAACTTATGGTTTATGTGAATAATTTCCGCACCGGTGAACCCATTCACTGTGCAGTTTCCGGAGCTTCAAGCTATGCATGGCTTGTAAGCTATTTCGGAACTGTTTCCGGCGGAAATGCCGGCGTACCTCTTGATGCACAGTTAGGTGAAGACGATACGGCGGAATTATTGAACCGTTCTGATTCAGTTATTTTCTTCTATGACAAGAGATTTTCCGGAATGATTGACAGCATGAAAGAAAAATGTCCGAATGTAAAGGCTTTCGTTTCGCTTGAAAATGATTTACCTGAAATTCTTGAAAAATATCAGCCGGAAGAGTTCAGACCCGTTGACCCGTCAGCACTTGCGACTATATCGTATACTTCCGGTACTACCGGAAAGAGCAAGGGCGTTATGCTCCTCAACAGTAATCTGATTGATAATGCAATGTGTCAGGATGACGAAAGCGAACCTGATAACGTTATCATGTCGGTGTTGCCGATACATCATATATACTGCTTTACGTGTGATATACTGCTTGCGCTCCGTTACGGAAATAATCTCTGTTTCAACGATTCAATGATGCGAATCCCACAGAATCTGAAATTATTCAGACCCCATGTAATTCTTCTTGTACCTATGATTGCGGAAACTCTTTACAAGGCAATAAAGAACACTATGGAAAGATTTCCGGAAAAATCTGCAAAGGAAATTGCAAGTGAATATTTCGGCGGAAGACTGAGAACAATTTTCAGTGGTGGTGCTTATCTCCGTCCGGAACTCCAGAGGGCATATATTGATATGGGTATACAGATGGCACAAGGTTACGGAATGACTGAATGTTCACCAAGAATCTCAACCGGTGACCGTTTCGATACTGAATGTGCCGGTGATGTCGGAATTATTGTCAATGGCTGTCAGGTAAAATCCATAGACGGTGAAATTGTAGTAAAAAGCCCGTCTGTAATGGCTGGATATTACAAGGACGAACAGGCAACAGCAGAGGCACTCACACCGGACGGCTGGTTACACACCGGTGACCTCGGTTATGCTGACGGAAACAGGCTTTATCTTACCGGACGCAAGAAGAATTTAATTATTCTTTCAAACGGTGAGAATGTATCTCCGGAAGAACTGGAAAATAAATTCGCCGGTCTTGATTATATCACTCAGATTCTTGTATACAGTGAAGACAGCGTTATATGTGCTGAAATTTTTCCGAACAGAGAACTTTATTCGGAAGAAGAAACTATTGAAAAAATGTTCCGTGAGACCGTCGACGAAATAAACAAGACCGTCCCGCCTGCTAAGGCTGTACGTCGTCTCAGAATAAGGGAAAATCCTTTTGATATGACACCTTCAAGAAAGATAAAGCGCCAGCAGTCCGAACAGGGAAGAATTATAAAATAACAACAAAATTATAGATAAATTGTAAACATTTTTCATATGTTATTGACAAATCATGTGATTTGTGTTATACTGATTGTATTCTTAATGAAAGGTGTTGTAGTAAAATTATGACATACGAGGAAATTTTTTCAAAATCCAAGGAACTTATACTCTCTAACAAGGTAGAGGGTTTAGAAGGGCACCTTGCTGTACAGGTAAATATCATCGACGAGGGCGAGGGAATATTTTATATCGAACTCAAGGACGGCAACGTTTATGTTGAACCTTATGAATATTATGACCGTGACTGCATTTTTATTGTTTCTGGCAAGAACTTTATAAAAATGTGCGAGGGTACTCTTAATCCCGTTGCAGCTTTCACAACCGGAAAACTTAAGGTTGAGGGCAGTATAGAAAAAGCCCTTGAATTTCAGAAAATTGTTAATCAAGTCCAGAAAAAAACCGCTAAGGAAGCAAAATCCAAAAGCAAAAAATAATAATAAATCATACTCCTCTTTTGCAGAATCCGGAAAATTTTCGGGTTCTGCCTTTTTATTGACAAATCCGGCAGAAAATAGTATAATCTGTATAGGAGTGATATTATGAAATCTGAATGGAAAACTTTAAAATTATCTGATATATGTACTTTCAAAACAGGCAAGTTAAATTCTAATGCACAAGTTGAAAATGGCAAATATCCTTTTTTTACTTGTTCACCTGAAACTTTAAGAATAAATGAATATGCTTTTGACCAAGAAGCTATTTTATTAGCTGGCAATAATGCAGAAGGTAATTTTAATATAAAATATTATAGAGGAAAATTTAATGCTTATCAAAGAACATATGTATTTTCGAGTTTTGAAAACTTTGATTTAAAGTTTATTTTTTATTCTTTGAAATTATGTCTTGAAAATTTTAAAAGAATATCACAAGGAACGGCTACTAAATTTTTAACAGCTAAAATATTAAATGCTTTTGAAGTTTCTATTCCTAACCTTGAAACACAGAAAAAAATATCCTCTGTTCTTTCTGCAATAGACGATAAAATAGAAATCAATGACCGCATAAATAAAAATTTAGAGGAGCAGGCACAGGCAATTTATCATGATTTTATATCTGCACATCATGACGGTGAAAGAACAGGAATACTTTCTGAATTGATAACTGTTAAATATGGAAAAGACCATAAAAAATTAAATGACGGAAATTTTCCGGTTTACGGTTCGGGTGGAATAATAAGATATGCTGAAAAATTTTTGTATAGTAAAGAATCTGTTTTAATTCCCAGAAAAGGAAGTCTTAATAATGTAATGTATGTAGATGAACCGTTTTGGTCAGTTGACACAATGTTTTTTACAGAAATGAAAATTTCAAATATTGCAAAGTATGTATTTCATTTTTTAAAAGACAAGAATCTTGCTTTATTAAACACAGGTTCTGCTGTTCCAAGTATGACAACAGATATTTTAGATTCTATGATAATTAAAATTCCGACACCAGAACAATTGAATAATTTTGAAAATATTATTTCACCATTATATAAAATTATAAAACATAATTTAAAGCAAATAAAAAATCTTTCCGCCCTCCGTGATGCTCTGCTTCCCGAACTCATGGACGGCAGAATAGATGTATCAGAAATAAGTGACTGACAGAAATTTTTATCTATCATCGATTCCGAAAATTAAAATAATTGAAGAATATGATTTCAGTTACAGGGGAGTTTCCGGTTATGCTGAAATTACAGGCTGTAAGATTGCATTTTTCAGGAAAAACAAATCCGATTTACTGGACGCTTTCAGCTTTATTGAAATAGAACCACATGAATTTGATTTCTGTAATTATATTCTTGAAAAAATTGAATTTCCGATTAAATTCGGCGACAGTTTAAGCAAAGTCCGTGAGATTTTCGGGGC
>JAMPEF010000069.1 GCA_023665275.1 Alistipes senegalensis
TTATGCCCTATCATCTCTGTAGCGTTTTATTTTTAAGTAGATTCACTATATTATTGAGTTTATCAGGGATTATGGCAGATTTTATTTTGAACGTACTGAAAAAAAATCCGGTGATGTTATAAAGTTTAGTTGTATCCCTTTTTTTGGCTACTGGGAAGACTTTAAACAGATTGCTTTTGATTTCGGATTTTTTTCAAATTCAAACGGGTTTATTGAATTTTTCTTTATGTTGGAAGATGGTTCTTTCTATAACAGAGACAAGAAAAAAATCGCTGAAAATACAGCGGATTTCCTTGACTACATAACTACCGTTGAATATGACTATCATGCACCTATTTCAGAAAATACTTATCGCAGGTTAAAAGAAGCTGGCTGGTACGAGGGCAGAAAGATTGATATTTCCGGACTTGTTGAGGAGTGCGAAAAAGACGGCGTTTTCCTTACTGAACCACAAAAGCGTTTTATTGAGGAGTTCGGCGGTTTAAAGGGTTCAACTGAAAACACTATGAACTATTATTTTTATATAAGCGATAAAAGAACTCATGAATACAGTGAGGGTAAACCCGTTTATTTTATCAATATTTTAAATTATACATCGGAAAATATTGATGAAGATATTGGATTATGCTGTATTGAAGATGATGATATTATTGAAATTATAGAAAAATATGGTAAAAATACTGTCTGTATCGGGGAATATGGTCATTTTTGTGATGACATTCTTCTTACGGAAAACGGACTGATGATAATTAATTTTGAGGGAACTATTGAGGAGTACGGGCGTACTGATATGGAAGGTTTTAACAGAATGCTCAGATAACTATAATTTTAATCTCCGGAATTTTGTTTATATTAAACATATTTCCGGAGACTTTTTTGTGCATATCTACAAATTTAAAAATTAATTTTTTCTTATACAACGGTTTTTGATTTAAAAAATCTCTTTTCCGGTTTTCCTTATGAACGGTGATAACGTTCATGACTGAAAGGAGGTTTTTTATTTTTGAGTCAAAATACTGAATTGTATGATTTCTGTTGTTATTATGTCATGCTTGGCGACGTCGCCGAATCAGCAGTAAAAATCGGCTATGACAGGAAAAACGCTCTCACGATGGGAATAAAACTTCTTGAATCAGCTAAATGCAAAAAAATTATCTCACGTATCAGGAATGCTGTTTCCGGAAGTAATAACGTTTCTACAGGTCTGAAAAGACTTGCTTTCGGAAACTGTACAGATGCAGTTTATCTTGTATTTGCCGACGAACTCCCGCCACCTGACGTCATTTCAGGTCTTGACCTTTTCAATGTCTCTGAAATAAAACGTGTAAAGGGTGGTGGCGTTGAAATCAAGTTCTTTGACAGGCTGAAAGCTCTTGAAAAGCTCTTTGAATTGGAAAATACTTTTTCCGACAAGGATAAAGCCACTGACCTGATAAAAGCCCTTGCCGATTCGTCCACGGACGGTGAGGATTCTGAAACTTGAAAAATTTTCACGGAAACAGAAACTTGTCATAAACTGGTGGAAAAATCTCACTCTTGCCGGTCATGACGCCATAATATGTGACGGTGCAGTAAGAAGTGGTAAAACACTTTCAATGTCGCTTGGATTTATTTTGTGGTCATCATGTGAATTTAACGGCGGAGCTTTTGCCATATGCGGAAAGACTATAAATTCTGTCCGCCGGAATGTCATTACACCGCTTCTGCCGTTACTGAAAGATTACGGCTTTACCTGTCTTGAAAAGATAAGCAGAAATTATATTGACATTACATTTCTTGGAAAGACAAACCGCTTTTATCTTTTCGGAGGCAAGGACGACGGTTCAGCGTCACTTATTCAGGGTATGACGCTTTCGGGTGTATTTCTTGATGAAGTTGTATTAATGCCACGTTCATTTGTGGAGCAGGCTCTTGCAAGATGTTCTGTTGAGGGTTCTAAAATATGGTTTAACTGCAACCCTGATAATCCGTACCACTGGTTTTATAATGAATGGATTAAAAAATCAGATGAAAAAAATGCTCTTTACATTCATTTCACTATGGACGATAATCCGTCACTTTCGCAGAAACTCAGAAACCGTTACAAGAAGCTTTATTCAGGAACTTTCTATGAACGTTTTGTACTTGGCAGGTGGACAGCCTCCGACGGTATTGTATATCCTGTATTCAGTCCTGAAAAGCACGTCTATAAAGGTGAAGTACAATGTGAATGTTATTTTATATCGTGCGATTACGGCACTGTGAACCCTTCTTCTTTCGGTCTATGGGGATTAAATAACAACGTCTGGTACAGAATAAGGGAATATTATTATTCCTCAAGAAAAACAGGCGTTTCCCGTACCGACGAAGAACACTATACCGCCCTTGAAAATCTTGCCGGTAACTATAATATAAATCGGGTTATCGTTGACCCGTCCGCCACAAGTTTTATTGAGTGTATCCGCAGACATGGTAAATTCAGGGTGGTGAAAGCCAACAACGATGTAGTCACCGGTATACGCCACGTAAGTACTCTGCTTAAACAGAATAAACTTATGTTTAACGAATCATGCAGGGACATTATAAGGGAGTTTTACTTATATCGCTGGAGTGAAAAAGCAGTCAGTGATACACCTGTAAAGGAAAATGACCACGCTATGGACGATATGCGTTACTTTGTAATGAATGTAGTTGTCACCGGAAATTCTGACAATATTTATGCTTTGTCTGTAGCAAGGTAAAAAATAAACTTATCACCGTTCAGAAATTTTTAAAGGAGGAAAAATGAAATTCTTTAAAAAAAAATCTGTGCCGGAAACTTCACCGGAAATCGTTACGGCACATAGAAACTCAACATTTGATATGCGATTTCCGGACGTTATAGAACCCGTCGAAAAAGAACTTTATGACCGTATAAGAAATGTAGTTCCTATAGTAGATGCGGCTATAATGAAAATTATACGTCTGACTGGTGGTTTCAAGGTCATATGCTCCGACGAAAGACTACAGCCGGAACTTGACTATTTTCTTGAAAATGTTCCGGTAGGCTTAGGCGGAAAATCAATTAATGCATTTGTTGATAATTTTCTTGACAGTATTCTGACATATGGAAGTGCAGTCGGTGAAATAGTTCCTGATGCAACCGGAAAAACAATAGCTGGTCTATGGAACGGCGATATTTCAAGAATGCGCATTTCGTCAGGAAATGACCCTTTCAGCCGTAAGTACTCCCTTATGGATTGCAACGGAAAAGAAAAAATCATCACACACCCTGAAAGAATAATCTATACAGAACTCGCCGGCAGAAGACCCATTCTCCGTGGAGTGCCTGCTCTTGCAAGTATTCTTATGCGGATTTACGAATGTATCGGGCAGAATTTTGACCGTGCCGGCAACGTCCGCTATGCCGTGACTTATAAGCCGTCATCGGAGACTGACTATACATACGCCCGTGAACACGCTGTACAGATTGCACGGGAATGGTCTGACGCCATGAAATCTTCTGCATATGGTCAGGTGAAAGATTTTGTTTCCGTCGGAGACGTTGATATTAAAGTAATCGGTGCAGAAAATCAGCTTTTTGATACCAATGTGCCAGTACGTCAGCTTCTTGAGCAGATTATTGCAAAACTTTCAATACCGCCGTTTCTGCTTGGTCTGAACTGGAGTTCAACTGAAAGAATGTCATCACAACAGGCGGATATACTTACTTCTGAACTTGAATATTATCGCAGACTTCTTACGCCGGTAATACATCAGGTGGCGGAATCGTTTGTATACTCAACCGGCAACAGTGCATTATGTCGTGTTGAATGGGATAACATCAACTTACAAGACGAGTCGGCACTTGCTGAGGCACGTCTGCACAATGCACAGGCAATGGAAATCGAAAAACGCCTTGAAAATTCCGATTAAATTTATTATGGAGGTACGTTAATTATGTATAACGATATTAAACTTGAAAAAGGTCTTTACAATCTTAGTGAAAAATCATTCACAGCAGCCCTTGAGGAACTCGACCCGACTTCTGCTTATTGCGGTACACCTATGGAAAAACTCGATGCCTTCGAAAGACAGTTAAAGAGATTCAATATAAGAATTTCCGGTCAGGGTTGTGACCGTGTGGAAAAATTCTTTTCTTCAACTGAAACGGCTGTACTTTTTCCGGAATTTGTCACACGCTGTATCAGAAAGGGCTTTGAAGAAACTATACTTTCTTCCGTATGCGCCGCACATACAGTTAGCGGAAGCTCTCAGTATCTCGGTTGTATAATGGACGATACCGCAAAA
This sequence comes from Alistipes senegalensis, assembly GCA_023665275.1. Taxonomy (GTDB): domain Bacteria; phylum Bacillota; class Clostridia; order Oscillospirales; family Ruminococcaceae; genus Ruminococcus. The sequence goes on from JAMPEF010000069.1 coordinate 4,270, forward strand.
TATACGGCTTCCGCACAGACTAACACACTTCCTGCAACAGTTGTAAAGGAAAGCACATCGGCTATCACCCTTTCAAAGTACGGAAGGCTTATCAATGCATCATATGAAGCTGTACGCCAGCAGAGACTTGACGTTTTCGGCGTAATGCTCAGAAGTATTGGTGTTAAACTTGCCGTTGCTGTCGTAAAAGATGCCGTTACCGTTCTTGAAACCGATGCAGATGTGATAACAGTTTCTGCACTGACATACAGTTCACTTGCAAAACTTTACGGAAGTTTCGAATGTTTCAATATGAACGCCGTTATAACTTCTCCGGAAATTGCTTCTGAAATCGTCGCTATGGAACAGCTTTCCGATACTTCAGCAGACGCCGACGGAAAACTTATTCTGCCATTCGGTGCGGAACTTATCAAGACTGCTGCTGTCGATGAAAATACGCTTATAGGCATTGACAAGAATTTTGCACTTGAATTTATTACAAGTTCAAATCTTGTCATGGAAACTGACAAGCTGATTGACAGACAGCTTGACCAGATAACAGTATCAATTACGTGTGGATTCAGAAAAATTACTCCCGATGCTGTAAAAGTTCTTAAGGTTGTTGAAGCTACTGAATAAATAATTATAACAGGGGAACGCATATAATTTATACGTTCCCTTGAATTTCATGAAAGGAAGTTTTTTATGGATAAATCAGCTCTTGAAAAAATAAACAGATTTACACGCAGACCGTTCACGGAAGAGGAAGTATATGCTTTTCCGGTCATACTTTGCGATAACGACATTGACCGTGATTATGAACGTTTTTCAGATTCCGCACTTGAAACGCTTGCGGGAAGTTTTATCGGGAAAACCGGAATATCTGACCATAATCCAGCAGTTTCAAATCAGAATGCACGCATATTTGATACGGAAATTGTTACGGATAACACACGACTTACAAAAAACGGGGAGCCATATAAATACCTTAAAGCTAACGCCTATATGATACGTACAGGTGAAAACGCTGATATGATTTCGGAAATTGAGGGTGGAATAAAAAAAGAAGTAAGTATTTCATGCAGTGCGTCAAGCCGTAAATGTTCCGTATGCGGTACTGATAAAGCGGTAAGCGGTTGTGCACACATAAAGGGAAAAATTTATAATAATAAAATGTGTCATGTAATTCTGGACAATATAACGGATTCTTATGAATGGAGTTTTGTTGCAGTACCCGCACAAGTAAACGCCGGTGTGACAAAACGTTCCGCAAATTACGGGAATATTTCGACGTATTCTGACGTAGATATAAAAAATGCTGATGACGAACTCCGTCGGGATATACGCCGTCTTGCATTTTTCAGCGGTGGAAAACCAGCCGTTGAAAGTACTATGATTTCCGCTGAATGCATGAATACAAATCAGCTTATAGAGTTAAAGAAATCTTTTGAAAGACGTTCATTTTCCGGAAAAACTGAAGTACAGCTTATTCCCGAAAATAAAGACGATTTTTCAACAGATGAATTTTCAATGAAATAAGAGGTAATTTTATGAATATCGAATCAGTAAAAACACTTTTTGAACTTTTTTCCGGTGAAGAGGCGTCGGAAAAATATATACCACTGATAACGCTTTCTGTCATTGAGGTGGAAAGAATGTTACTCCCCGATGTTGACCATTCAGATATGCGACTTGATTTTTTATGTGCAGCTTTTGCGAATCATAAATTACAAGAGGTAAACGCCGCCCGTGAACGTTCCGAATACACTTCCGCAGGAAAAATGCTGACAGTTTCACAGAATACTGCTCTGAAATATGCTAAAAATCTTCTGCATGACTACATGAATTTATGTGCGGAATTAATTAAAGAAAAAACCTTTGTATTTATGGGATTTTCTGATATTACGGAGGAATAAACCATGATTAATTCAATTATAAATGAAGTTGTTGAAAAACTATGTAAAAGCGGTTTGAAAGACGTTTACAGCGCATATGATGCCATTTCGGTGGAAAGAAAAAGCAGAAATTTTTATACAATAGTCGCACCTGATACATTTGAATTACAGCAGCCCATTTATTCGCCGGTAACTGTTTTTATACCATATAAGGCGGAAATATATATCAATGTCACTGCACCGGAAAATTATTCAATGCAGAAATTATATGAATATTTTTCGGAAAATATAAAACCTGTAATTATGGAAAATTCCGGCATGGACTGTTACATAAAAAAAGTTTCCATGAAACACGATACACAGATAAGCCGACTGGTTATCAGTGCAAAAATTTCTGTAACTGGAATCGAAAAATACGAAAGGGAATAAATATGAATATTATCAGTAAAAAAGAATCTGTGCCGGTGCAGATAGGAAATTTTACTATTTACTGCGAAAAATTCAAATCTTCAGGAGTGAAGAATTTTTCTGAACAGAATACAGTTTCTGGAAATGAAATAATTACAAATTCCGGAAAAAAATCAGTCCGCATAACGTTTAGCGGACGCATATGCAGTGAAAAACCACTTGAATTTCTTGTGAAAATAAATGAAATGATGTACAATACAGAAAGTTTCAGCATTGAATATAAAGATACAGTTTTCGGAAAATGTTACGTTCAGTCATTTGTTGTTGATGACGAAAACAACGGCTATATTTCGGCGACTGTCACATTGATAGCCACTGAAATTTCAGGGAAAGGCGTTGAATTTTCATGAATGTAAATTTAATTCTGAAAAATACGGATAATTCAGAAATAATTTCTGATAAAATACTTTCATTCAGTTTTCATAAAGATTCTTACCAGTCTTATACAAGTCTGGGAGCAAAATTTTCCGGAAATCTTTCAGCACCGGAAAATGTTTCCGAAATTATTTTAAAAATTGACGGAAAAACAATACATCATGGACTTTCTGATAATATTTCCGTTGAGACTTCCGGCGGAAATTCTGTTATTTCAGTTTCGTCAAGAAGTTTCACCTCACTGCTTATACAGAACCAGATTGAAACAGGGCTTAAGTCCGATATTTCGATAAATTCTCTTATGGGAAGTTATTATAATCTGCCATACGTCACACACGAGGATAGTTCAGAAAAAAGCTATATTTATGTAAAAAGCAACTCAAATATGTGGGACGGAATTGTAAATCTTTCGTATAAAGTTCACGGGACTTATCCGTATATCCGTGATACAAACTGCATACGCATGACGCCTGTTGAAAATCCGTCTGTATTTGAATATAATGATAACAATATTATTTCAAGGGGAATTTCAATCGCTGAACGTAAACTTACAAGTCACTTTCATATGTCAGATTTGGAAGGAAATTTCGGAGAATATGAACTTTCCGACGATGATATTATTTCGCATAATATTGTTAGACATCGTTTTTTTGAACTTGACAGGCAGTTTTTATATAATCCACAACAGGCGCTTGAATATCGTTCCGCATATTCGTCAAGAGGCAGAAATAAAATTTTCTGTACATACAGCGGTTATAACGGAGAAGACTTATCAGATATTATAACTTTCGGAAATATTGAAAACAAGCGTATAAATTCCGTGAAAATAACCGGTAGCAGTTCCGGAATTATTACGGAAATTTCAGTTTATCATGATAAATTTTTCACGTGAATATTTTTCCGACATATAATATAAAGGGCATATGCCTTTTAAAATATTAGTCAGGAGATTTATATGAAAAGTCTTGTCGGAATGGACACCCTGAAAGAAAATCAGAAAGGACAGGTTAAAAAAATACTGCTTAGTGGCAAAATGCGTAACCGTCTTAATGATTTAGGACTTATTGAGGGAACATGTGTAGAATGTCTCTACAGAAATAACGGTATTTCGGCGTATATGATAAGAGGTGCAGTAATTGCACTCCGTGCGGAAGATACATCATTAATAAAAATCATTAAAAGCTGATACATGAAAATGTATCGGCTTTTTTCTTGACTTTTTCTATGATATGTGATATAATAAAATTAATTATATGAAAGGAATAAATAAAATGATACTTTGTATTGTTACAGCTCCATGCAAGGCGTGACGGACTGCATGGAGTAATTAAAAAAATCCGTCATACCTTGCATTTCTGAATATAAATAAATTCAAGGAGCAGGGTATTATGAAAAATATTTTTTATGATTTAAAGTCATTTTTTGTTTTATGGATTACACAATCATTTTCCGCACTCGGCAGTGCAATGACTAATTTTGCACTTGTGATATGGATATATCAGAAAAGCGGTTCAGCGCTTACAACGGCTATGCTTGCGGTGTGTTCGTATGCACCTTATGTGCTTATAAGTATTTTTGCCGGAGCAGTAATCGATAAATGGAATAAAAAAATTATAATGCTTGTCTGTGACAGTTTTGCGGCAGTATGTACTATTGCAATAATGATACTGCTGAAAAATAATTGTTTGCAGATATGGCATCTTTACGCTATAAACGCTCTTAACGGTCTTATGAATACCATTCAGCAACCGGCGTCCGATGTGGCGTTAACACTTCTTGTACCTGAAAAATATTATCAGAAAACAAGCGGAATGCGTTCTTTTTCAAATTCTCTTGTAACTGTTTTAACACCGGCTGTTGCGTCTGCACTGATGGCTTTTTCCGGAATTGAGATGGTAATTATTTTTGACCTTGTAACATTTTCAACGGCGTTTATTGTTCTGATGTTTTTTATTGAAATTTCCGAAATAAAAAAAGAAAATAAAAAAACAGAAAATATTTTATTGTCTGTCAGGAACGGCATTTTATGGCTTAATAAAAATAAAGGTATTCTATGGCTTATGCTTTTTCTTTCTGCGATAAATTTTATTGCATCAATTTATGAGTCGGCACTTCCTGCAATGATTCTTTCAAAATCAAATGAAACGGCACTGGGTGCTGTAAATAGTTGTGTAGGAATTGCCACACTTATGGGCAGTATTATTGTTACGTTAATGCCTGAACCGGAAAACAGAGTAAAAATAATATGTAGGTGTCTGTTTTTTTCAATGGGTACGGAAAATTTCATGTTAGCATTCAGTGAAAATCCGGTTATATGGTGCATAGGAGCATTTTGTGGGTGGATATGTATTCCGCTTATGAATGCAAATATGGACGTTATTTTCCGTACACACATTCCGTCGGATATACAGGGCAGAATATATTCAATAAGAAATACACTCCAGTTTTTTACTATACCATTAGGCTATTTTATGGGAGGTTTTCTGCTTGACAATGTTTTTGAACCTTTTGTATCAGGTTTTTCCAGTACGCAAAAGGGTGACGGAGCGTCTTTGCTTTTCTTTGTAATAGGAATTGTGGGTGTAGTTGTATGTTTTGTTTTCAGTCGTAACAGGCATATTCGAAAAATGAAATGACATAAAGAATCTTTTGCCATAGCACTTGTAATTTTCAGTCAAAAGTGCTATGGCATTTTTATTGACAATGTAACAGCTTTGATGTATAATTATTACTAAGAGCCTGTTCAGTATCTTTTAAGAATAATACGAATAAAAGCTAAAGTGACC
>JAMPEF010000006.1 GCA_023665275.1 Alistipes senegalensis
ACGTTGATGATACTTGGTTGGCGACGACCCGGGAAAGTAGAACAATGCCGGCACAAATAGTTTAATCGGGAGTTGTGAAAGCGACTTCCGGTTAATTATAAAAGGGCCATTAGCTCAGTTGGTTAGAGCATCCGGCTCATAACCGGACGGTCTGGGGTTCGAGTCCCTAATGGCCCACTGAATATTGTTAAAAAGTCCGATTTTTCGGGCTTTTTTGTATGGGGGAATAGATTTGACAAAAGACAGCATTGTAAAACAATTTAATAATACAATATGGAAAAATTTTCTAAAAGGACTGAAGACATATCAGTTGATTCAGGACGGGGATAAAATAGCGGTCTGTATTTCAGGCGGAAAAGATTCAATGCTTATGGCGGAGTGTATGAAACGCTGGCAACGATACGGAAATATAAATTTTGATTTGTGTTATATTGTCATGAATCCAGGGTATAATGAAGAAAATCTCCGGAAAATAAAGGAAAACGCCGGTAAACTTGATTTACCGGTGAAATTTTATGATACAAAAATTTTCAGTTCTGTTGCAAAAGAAAAAAATAATCCATGCTTTTTGTGTTCACGTCTGAGGCGTGGTTATCTTTACAGGACGGCTCAGGAAATGGGTTGTAATAAAATTGCACTCGGACACCATTTTGACGACGTAATAGAAACTATACTTATGGGTATGCTTTACGGTTCACAGATGCAGACAATGATGCCTAAAATCCATAGTGAAAATTACAAAGGTATGGAGGTTATCCGTCCGCTGTATCTTGTCAGGGAGGAAAATATAATAAAATGGGCAGATTTCAACAATCTGCATTTCATAGACTGTGCTTGTCATGTGACGGAAAAAAATAACAGTTCCAAGCGTCAGGAGATAAAGAAACTTCTTGTGGAGCTTCGGAAGGTCAATCCGGAAGTGGATATGAATATTTTCCGTAGTGCCGAAAATGTCAATTTACAGACGCTTATTTCCTATCATATCGGAAATGAATATCATCATTTTCTTGACAGCTATGCTGATGGAAAAAGTGTTCGTGGTATATAAAATTTTTCTTTACATTCTGAAAATTAAGTGATATAATATATAGGAAATATTAATGAAAGGAGTGTTACAATGAAAAGATTTATTGATATTCTGTTGAGGGCAGTTGCAACGGGTTTTGCTATTGGTATCGGCGGCGTTGTTTATCTTTCTTGCGATAACAAATACATAGGGGCTTTTCTTTTCGGAACTGGTCTTTTTGTGATTCTAAGTTTCGGATTCAATCTTTTTACCGGAAAAGTCGGCTATGCGGTTGAGAACAAACCGGCGTATTTGCTTGACCTTGTTGTTATATGGCTTGGAAATCTTATCGGCACGGCGATTACTGCCGGACTGATTCTTTGTACCAGAATTTCCGGAATCGGTGAAAAAGCGTCTTTAATATGTGATAAAAAACTTGATGATACGCTTTTAAGCAACTTTATTCTTGCGTTTTTCTGTGGAATGCTTATGTTTATTGCCGCTGACGGTTACAAGACGATAAACAATACTGCCGGTAAAATGCTTGCAATTTTCCTGCCGGTTGTGGTGTTCATTCTCAGCGGATTTGAACATTGTGTCGCAAATATGTTTTATTTTTCGATTGCACAGGTATGGTCACTGAAGACTTTAGGTTATCTTATTGTAATGAGTCTTGGTAATTCAGCCGGTGGAATTTTCATTCCTCTTTTAAGAAAAGGCTTTGAAAAAGCAAAATAAAAAATTTCCGGTACGTGTGTACCGGAAGTTTTTTTATTTATTCATGACAATCTGTCGCATAAGAACGACATCAAAGGAATCTGTATAGCCATCTTCATTGAAATCACAAGAAAATTCAGTTTCTTTACCCAACACGGCATTTGCACAGTAAACAAGGTCAGCAACATTTACTTTTCCGTCATGATTGAGGTCTCCGGAAATTTTTTCCGGAACGACTGTTGTAGTCGTTGTTGTGGTTGATTCTGTAGTAGTTGTAGTAGTCTTTTTGTTTGGTTTTGTACGCTGTGTAGAAGTTGTTGTAGTTGTAGTTTTTTCTGTTGTTGTCGTGACAGTAGTTACAGTGATTTCACCGAAAAGATAGTCAGTTTCTGAAATTTCAGGGTATACAATATTCATATAATTGTGGTCACCGCAAGGCGTATGATTTTGGTTGAAACTTTCTGACCCCTTGAGGAAATATTGATATTTGAGTATATTTCCGTTTTCATCGTCGTTCAGGTCGTCCCATGTCACATCGACTGCATACCATAAGCCATCGTCCATCTGAACATAATTCCACATATGCGCTGTTTTTGATGTATCGTCGAAATTTCCCAGTACAGCAACACACGGTATATCCAGATTATCGCAAATCAGCTTGAAAGCCTTTGAATAGCCCTCACATACTACACCAGGTTCTACAATTGCACCGATTACCGAACTGCCGAAAGGTGCATATAATTCATAATATGTAAATTTACATATGTAATCATGGATATTTTTAAGTTGTTCATATCGGCTGTTGGCTTGATACGGGATATTTTCAACAGCCTCTTCAAGTCTGGATTTATATTCCATAACATCATCTATAGAAGAAAAACTATCATAATAAGCCGGCACGAAAGTAAATCCGGTTATGGTAACTTTATATTTTCCTGTAAAAATATTATATTGTTCCGTCTGAGTGGTAGCGAATTTTAGACCGAATTCATTGAACCAAAAGAGTTCCGGATTATCCATAAGAAGAGAATCAATGCCGTTTTTTAAGTTGCTTATTACAGCATTATTGAATGTTTGTTTATCTTCGTCCGAAATAGTGCTTGATGTCGGTTTCTGACTAAGCGTTACGGAAACAGATTCAGGAAGAGTTACATTTATTTTTTCTGTTGACGGTTTTTTTATCAGCGGATATAATGCGTCATAGATAGCCTTGTTGTTGGCGTCTAACTGGTCACGGTAATTATATGCAAATTCGCTTTTATTTGAAAGAACAGCCGGAATTGATTCATTTTCGCTTTCCATTTCTCCAAGTGTAAACCATATTTCAGACTGTTCAGCCGTAACATTTTCCGTATTTACGGCATAAGCTGGCGTAAGAGTATTTACAGAAAAAATACCGGCAACTGCCATCGCACATATTGCAGGCAGAAATATTTTTTTCATATTAAAGACCTCCTGTAAAATATTCCCGATTCCCTTTGAATTTTTCTTTTATTATATTATACAATAACTTCTGAATTTTGTCAACAGAATTATAATTTTTTCTGATTTCCAGCGGAAAAACAAATTTTTTGCCGAAATTCACAAAAAAAATAAATTTTTGGCTTTAATATTTGTTACGCTGTCACTTGAAAAAATTTTCTTACTGTGATATACTTATATTTGGACAATTTTAAATTTCTGGTAAAGGAGAGTTTCTGAAAATGAATTTATTTCAGATGAACAGAAATGAGCTTGAAACTTTCAAAAATGAAACTAAAGCTCAGTACGATGATTTTAAATCACTTGGACTTAGTCTCAATATGTCAAGAGGCAATCCCTGTAAAGAACAGCTTGAACTTAGTCTCGGTATGTTAAGTGTTTTTGATGACGGCGATTTCATGAGCGAAAACGGAGTTGATGTCCGCAACTACGGTATGCTCGACGGTATTCCAGAAGCAAAAAAATTTTTTGCCGATATGATAGGCGTTTCTGATGATGAGGTTATTATTTTCGGAAACTCCAGTCTTAACGCTATGTTCTGGGCTGTACAGACGGCTTATAATAAAGGCGTTCTCGGTGAAAAGCCGTGGTCACAGGTTGAAAAGCCTAAATTTCTTTGTCCCGTGCCTGGATATGACAGACATTTCAAGGTAACCGAATTTTTCGGCATTGAGATGATTAATATTCCTATGACCCCTACAGGTCCTGACATGGATATGATTGAAAATCTCGTTGAAAATGACGAAACCATAAAAGGTATATGGTGTGTTCCTCAGTACTCAAATCCGGACGGCATTTCATACAGCGACGAAACTGTAAAGCGTTTTGCAAATCTTAAACCGCTTGCAAAAGATTTCCGCATTTTCTGGGATAACGCATATTGTATACATCACCTCACAGAAAACCCGACAATTATTCTTAATATTCTTGACGAAGCTAAAAAAGTCGGTAATGAAGATATGGTTTATATTTTCGGTTCTACTTCAAAAATCACATTCCCCGGTGCTGGCGTCGCCGTAATGGGTGCAAGCAAAAAGAATGTTGATGAACTCAAGAAATATCTTGGTATAAGCATTATCAGCTATGACAAGATGAATCAGTTACGTCACGTCAAATTCTTTAAGGATTTCAAGGGTATGTGCGAACATATGAATAAACACAGGGAAATTATCGCACCTAAATTCACTCACGTATGTGAGTCACTTGAAAAGGAAATCGCACCGCTTGGTATCGGTACGTGGACTGTTCCGGAAGGTGGCTATTTCATTTCATTCAATGCACCGGACGGTTGTGCTAAGAGAATAGTTCAGCTTTGTGCAGAAGCAGGCGTTACACTTACCGGAGCAGGTGCTACATTCCCGTATGGAAAAGACCCCGACGATAAAAATATAAGACTTGCACCTACTTATCCGTCTATGGACGAACTTAAAAAGGCTATGGAACTCTTTATTATATGCGTAAAGCTTGCAAGTGCTGAAAAAATTCTTTCTGAAAAATAATTAACAAAATCCGGTACGGTTTAAGTGCCGGATTTTTTGTGACAATTATTACAAATCCGGCATATTTTATTATGAGGTGATGTTTTATGGCAACAAACGGTATAGACGTTTCTGAATGGCAGGGAATTATTAACTGGCAGGTGGTAAAAACTGATTTCTGTATAATCCGTGCAGGTTACGGAAAACTTGCCACACAAAAAGATAAATTATTCAGCGAAAATTACAACGGCTGTAAGAATAATTCAATTCCGTGTGGTGCTTATTGGTATTCTTATGCACTCACACCTGAAGAGGCTGTACTTGAGGCTAAAGCCTGTATGGAGGTTATCAAGGGGAAAAAATTTGAATACCCAATATATTTTGACGTTGAGGAACAAAATCAATTTGCACTCGGTCGTGATGCCGTAAGTGCCATAATAAAGGCTTTTATGGACACTCTCGAAAATGCCGGCTACTGGGTCGGATTGTATATGAGTTCATATTATCTTAATAATTACGTCAACGACTATATAAAAGCAAATTATGCCTTATGGGTTGCCGACTATATCCCGAATGCTCCGGCTTATGACGGTACTTATGGTATGTGGCAGAAATCAGCCACCGGAACGGTCAACGGTATAGCCGGAGACGTTGATATTAATGAATGTTATGTTGACTATCCGACAGCTATGAAAACCGCCGGACTTAATGGCTATCCGAAAAATCCCGATAAAAAAACCGTGACTATTACCGCCACTATCGATGGCGTGAACTATTCCGGAGAACTTGCAGAAATATAACACATTCCCCGTATCTCAAATGCGGGGAAATTTTTGTCTCCGGAAATAATTTTCACTAAACTTTCACTAAATTATCACGAGTTTTTTTGATACAATTTAATATAATAATAATTTTTTTAATAACGGAGGTTTAAAATTATGGGAGATTTTAATAAAAAACGTGATTTCGGGTTTGGCGTTATACTGGGTGTTGTAGTCGGTGCGACGGCATTTCTTGCAAATGTGTCGGAGATTGTACAGCTTTTTAATAAAGATGACAAGCCGGAAAAAACAGAAAATCCGGTTTCGATTGTGGAGTCCGTTGACAAAAACGTTACAGACACCGTAATTGAACAGGCATACGTTGTTGATTACAATTCAGCAGAAGCAGTTGAAGATGTAATTTCACAGGAAAATTATGTTATAGCTGTGGAATCAGTCGATAAGGACGTTAAAGAAACAGTAATTGAACAGGCGTATGTTGTCGGTGACAATTATGTAGAAGCAGTTGAAGAAACCATAATTGAACAGAATTGAAATTATTAAATACCGTCCTGAAAAATCGGGGCGGATTTTTTTGTCATATTTGAAAAATTTCCGGAATAGACTTAATCAGTACATTATGGAGGCGATAAAATGGACAAAAATGCTATTGAACAATACAAGCGTGAAATGATGAAACTTTATGGAAAAAGTACATCGTCGGCAGAAGAGGCTAACCAAACTCACAACCCCCGTACAACACAGCCAGTTCCGGTTATTGAGGAGGCTAACGAAACACAAAAACCAGTGAAAAAACCTGAACGGGAGCAGGTAGAGGAAGAACGTTCTTATAAGGAACAGCACCCCGTTTCAGAGGAAATAGCCGATGTTGACGCAAATGCTCCCGACGATACCGCATATAGTGAACGCTATCCCGAACCCGATTTATCGGAACTTTACGCCGACAAAAAGCCGGAGGTTTCTACCACCGGAAATGAATTTAATTCGGATATGGGAACTTCAACCGGCTACATACTGGTAAATACCCGTACAGGTGAAAACTCCTCTCCGGTTGAAGGGGCTTTGATAATGATTACTGCTATAAGTGACGGTAAGCGTGAAATGATAGCTTCCGGACTTACCGACGAAAGCGGTGTAAGTCCTAAATTTTCCGTGCCTGCTCCCGACCTTGAACATTCACAGTCACCGGACGCACTCAAAAGACCATACAGCCTTTATGATATAAGCGTAACCGCTAAGGGCTTTTTTAATGCACGGAGCGTTGATGTGCCTGTTTTTTCGGGGATAACTTCCGTGCAGACTTTCGGCATGATACCCGTTCCGCTTATGATGAAATCCAATGACGAAACTGTGACATATACAAATCAAGAGCCGAAATTTCCAGCCGGAAACTAATAATGAAAGGATTTTGATATGCTTACAGGAACTCCATATATACCCGAAACTATAACCGTACATTTAGGTACACCGGATTCTGATGCACCTAATGTAACGCTTGATTTTGCATCTTACGTGAAGAACGTCGCATCAAGTGAAGTTTTTCCTACATGGCCTGAAAATTCTCTCCGTGCGAATATATACGCAATAACCACTTTTGCACTTAACCGCATTTACACTGAATGGTACAGGGCAAGAGGCTATAATTTTGATATAACGTCCACGACGCAATATGACCAGAAATTCATAAATGGTCGTGAAATATTTGAAAATATCAGTTATCTTGTTGATGAACTGTTTAACGATTATGTCAGGCGACAAGGGACTATTGAACCGTTGTTCACTGCATTCTGCAACGGAACTACAACAACGTGCGATGGACTTTCTCAATGGGGTACGGTCACTCTTGCAAATCAGGGATTGACACCGTTTGAAATTCTGCAACATTATTACGGAAAAGACATCGAAATTGTAAGAAATGCACCTGTCCGCACAACATTGCCGTCATATCCTGGAATGGAGCTGTCCTTAGGTTCAGCCCGTAATGACATAAAGTCATTGCAGATATATCTGAACAGAATTTCAAGAAACTATCCGGCAATACCTAAAATTCCGTCAATAGACGGGATTTTCGATACGGCAACGGAAGACGCTGTAAAGAAATTTCAGGAGGTTTTCGGGCTTGCTGTGACAGGTGTTGTAGACCAGGCAACATGGGATAAAATAACATATATTTATACAAGTGTAAAGCATATTGCGGAACTGGATTCGGAAGGTGTACGTCTTGAGGAAATCGCACCGGATTATGAAAATCTGAGGTTCGGTATGCAAAGCGTGGCGGTAAGCGTACTTCAATATTATCTTGCTGTAATTGGTGCTTACTATGATGCGGTATCACCTGTTGAAATTACCGGATATTTCGGGGAAATGACTGAAAAATCCGTAAAATCTTTTCAACGTGTTTTCGGACTCCCACAAACCGGTGAGGTTGACCGTGCCACAAGAAATGACATCTACAGGGCATATCAGGGTATTTTAGATTCCGTACCGCCTGATTATACAGAAGTTGCATTATATCCTAATACGGTTCTAAAAGAGGGCATAACAAGCGATTCTGTGCGGATAATTCAGGAATATCTAACACTTATACATGAAACTTATCCGGATATTCCTGCCGTAAATAATACCGGATATTTCGGACCACTCACGAAACAGGCAGTTATTGAATTTCAAAAACAGTTCGGGATAAATCCCACCGGCATAGTAGGTGCTGTGACATGGGACAGAATATCGGAAGTCTATTCAGACCTTAAATATGGTTTCGATAAAAGACCATATCAAAACCCTGGTTATACTATAACCGGATAAGAAAGGAGTATATTTTTCTATGGCATACAACGAGGCACAAAAAAGACAGCATATAGTTGAGTTGCAGACTTATCTTTATGCTATTTCATTTATCAATAAGGAAGTACCACCAGTAGTTCCAGACGGAGTATATAACAGGGAAACTATATTTGCTGTAAAGGCTTTTCAGCATGAATATGGTCTTCAGGAAACAGGAAATACCGACCCTGCAACATGGAATAAAATTGTAAGCGTATACCGTTCATACATACGTGCAGACCCTATGCCCTATAATGTTTTTCCGTCACAGAATTATGTCGCACATATAGGCGAAAGCGGTCAGCTTGTCTATATATTACAAGCTATGTTAGGAGCTGTATGCAGTAGTTATGACAACTCACCGGAAATTAAAGTCTGTGGACATTACAATAAAGAAACTTCTGAAACTGTAAGATTTTTTCAGAAAAAAGTCGGTCTTCCGCAAAGTGGCAACGTCGACAGTGGTACGTGGAATATGCTTGTAACGTGCTGTGAACACATAAATAATACGCTTTTTAAATAATTTGTCTGTAAACTATTGCAATTTCCGGAAATTTATTGTATAATTAAAAAAGCAGAATACGAAAAAATTTCTAAGGAGCAGGAAAAATGATAAAAAAACTAATATTGTCGCTGACAGCAGTCTCAGCATTAGTGTGTACATCTGTGTATGCGGCTGGATATAAACCGGCAGACCTGAAAAATTTAGGAAATGCAATTCTTGGCAAGGGAGAAGTCACCGCTGAAATGGACTTGACAGGTGATAAGATTGTAGATGTATTTGACCTCGTGGCAATGCGGAAATACTTCACATCAACAGGAGAATTTACAGAAACTACAGTACCGGCTACAGAAGACTATGTAAAATATACCGGCAGAAATTACTATGATGGCAAATCGGCATGGCTTGTACAAAGCGGTTCAGCAGTAGAGTTTACTGTAAGTGCAAAGTCTGCTGAAGTCACAATAACCGGTGACCACTCCATAAATAACGATGAAAAATATCGCCCACGCTATGCAGTTATAATTGATGGTGAAATAGTTCTTGATGAAGTTCTGAATGAAAAATCAAAAACTGTAAAACTTTTTGACGAAAAAGTTTCACGTACAGCAGATGTAAAAATAATACATCTTTCGGAGGCTAATAATGGTGCTGTCGGAGTTTCGGAGATAAAGACAGTTTCTGATTCACCTGCTCCGGTAGTACCAGTTCCGGAAAAGGAACTTTCAATAGAATTTATCGGGGACTCTATAACGTGTGCGTATGGCGTCGAAGGTAAGTCGGCTTATGAAAACTTTTCAACAACAACTGAAAACTTTATGAAATCCTATGCATATCTTACGGCAAAAAAACTCAATGCAGACTACAGTGCGGTATCATATAGCGGACATGGTATTATTTCGGGCTATTCAGAAGACGGAAAAATAAATACTAATAGTCTTGTACCGTCTTATTATAAGGATTACGGCAGTCTTAACGATTACGCTAAACCATGGGACTTCACGAAAAAGCCTAATGATGTTGTTGTAATAAATCTCGGTACTAACGATTATTCATACGTCAGCAAGGATTTTGACAACAGAAGTCAGGAATACGTTGACGGTTATGTTGAATTTTTAGAAACTGTCCGTGAATGTAATCCAGACGCATATATTATATGTACTATGGGAATTATGGGCGGTCAGGAAATGTGTCCGCTTATTGAACAGGCTGTCAGCGACTTCAGTAAAAAGAATAATGACAAGAAAATAATGTCATATGAATCGCCTATACAGAATTTCAATGATGATGGTATAGGTTCGGACTGGCACCCGTCGGAAGTCACACAACAGAAAAATGCGTATATTCTCGCTGACAAGATATGTAATGCCTTAGGTATGGAATCCGACCAGATAGGACTTGACGTCGCCGCCGATGCGGATTATAATATAAAATTTGATAGCACTTCAAATGCAGCTACTTATTTTTCGGACTATGATAAATCTTACTGGATTAACGTTGTCAGTGGAGGTGCGGACAGCGATTCAATAGAAGCTGTAGTTTCCGGAATCGAACTCAAAAAAGGCGGTAAATATAAACTTACTTTTCAAGTTTCCACGACTGACGGAAAAGAAATTCCCGTTATGATAAGAAATTCCGATAAAACTGAAACTTATTTCAGCGACACTTTCACCGGAGCAGGTGAAAAAAAATCTTTTGAAGCAGAAATTACTATGGATAAAAACTGCAAAGATGCTGCATTTGTCCTACAGGTCGGCGGTACAGATTCCTATAATGTAACTCTCTATAACCTGAGACTTGAAAAAACTGCATAATTTAAAAAAATCCGTACATTTTGTGCGGATTTTTTATTTTTTATAAGTTTTTATATTGGTACGTCCTAAAATATAATCGGCGGAGACTTTATAGAAATCTGCAAGGGTCACAAGATGTCTGACAGGTAATTCACGTTCACCGGTTTCATAGCGTGAGTATTGTTCTTGTGTTGTGCGGAGAAGTCTTGCAATATCGCATTGTCTTAAATCTTCATCTTCTCTTAAATCCTTTAACCGTTGCAGATAATACACCAAATACACCTCGATAAAATTATTTTTCGATTAAATTTTACCATAAACAACCAAAAATACATTATTTTTATATCCATTTAGATATAAAATAATAATTTAATGTAAGTTTTGATATATAATGATTTAAAAGGTGGTGATATTTATGAAAAAGATTTTTGCAGTGTTTCTGTGCATGATTATGTGTTTTGCACTTTTCAGTTGCGGAGGAGGAAAAGTTGACTACAAAGACGTTGAAAGTTTTGAAGCTGCACTCGATGCCGGTGAAGACCTTACCGGAAAAACTGTTACATTTACTGTAAAGGAAATTGTGCCGGACAGTGCTTTCGGCTATAATCTCCATGCAGGCGAAAAACTTAATTTTTGCTCGTCTAAAAATCCGAATGTTGAGGTAGGGGACACGGTAACCGTAAAAGTTAAAAGTGTTAATTCAATATTGATGCACTATGTAATATCTTATACAATGAAATAATACTGAAAAGAAAATTTCTCAAAAATAATTTGTAAATTTTTTCTGTAAGGTATTGCATTTTTATGTAAAATGTAGTATAATGATATTGCAGGGCTGAAAAATGCCCTCCGACAGTAAATTATCAGGAGGAATTTTAATTATGTTAGTTTCGGCTACAGAAATGCTTCAGAAAGCAAGAGCTGGCAAATATGCAGTTGGTCAGTTCAACATCAACAACCTTGAGTGGACTAAGGCTATTCTCCTTACAGCTCAGGAATGTAATTCACCCGTTATTCTCGGTGTTTCAGAGGGTGCAGGCAAGTATATGACAGGTTTTGAAACTGTCGCAGCTATGGTTAAGGCTATGGACGAATCACTTGGAATCACTGTTCCGGTTGCTCTCCACCTCGACCACGGTTCATATGACGGCTGTTATAAGTGCATCAAGGCTGGTTTTACATCAATCATGTTTGACGGCTCACACTTCCCGATTGAAGAAAACGTTTCTAAGACTACTGAACTCGTTAACGTTGCACACCAGCTCGGACTTTCAATTGAAGCTGAAGTAGGTGCTATCGGTGGTGAAGAAGACGGCGTTGTAGGTAAGGGCGAATGTGCAGACCCTAACGAATGCAAGCAGATTGCTGACCTCGGTGTTGATTTCCTCGCTGCTGGTATCGGCAATATTCACGGCGTATATCCGGAAAACTGGGAAGGTCTCAGCTTTGAAACTCTTGAAGCTGTAAATAATGCAGTAGGTGAAATGCCACTTGTTCTCCATGGTGGTACAGGTATTCCGGACGATATGATTACTAAGGCTATATCACTTGGCGTTGCTAAAATCAACGTTAATACAGAGTGCCAGCTCGTATTTGCAGACGCAACAAGAGGTTACATTGAAGCAGGTAAGGACAAGCAGGGTAAGGGATTTGACCCACGTAAGCTCCTAGCTCCTGGTTTTGAGGCTATCAAGGCTAAAGTAAAGGAAAAAATGGAACTTTTCGGTAGCGTTGACAAGGCTTGATTTTAAAAACTATACGGACATTGAAAAATGTCCGTATTTTTTTTATCAGGCATAGCAGAAATATTCAGGACTTGACATTATTTCTGAAATAATTTATAATATTACTAACATTAATTATTGAATGGAGCTAATTATGAAAAACGGATATATTAAATATAGGCATACGATTGATAAAATTATCAGCCATTACAGTGAGAAAAATGCTGTACGATATATGCGCAACAACGGAAGTATTGATACATTGACTTTTGCACAGCTTGGAAAATTTTTCAGGGACGTTGAAAATAAAATGTCGTTAATGCGTCTCGGAGCAGGTGACAGAGCGGTTATACTCGCACCGCTTTCACCCGCCGGAGTTTTCACGGGAATAGCACTGACGTACTGCAATGTTACAGTTGTTCCGGTTGATTCTTCGCTTCCGGTTGAAGAAATCAAAAAACTTATTGAGTTCTCCGATGTAAAGGCACTTTTTACAACGGATTCCATATATGAAATTTTAGGAAAAAATATCACGGAAAATATACCGTGCTATCGTCTTGGTGATACACTTGAAATAGTTCCCTTTACAGACTTTCCGGAAACAACGAAAGAAAATCCCGACCCTGACCCCGAACTTATAGCTATTATTTATTCCTCCGGTACTACAGGACAGATGAAAGGAATTGAAGTCCCGTATATTTCAACTCTGAAATCAAGACTTGTTACGTTGCGCCTTTCCGGAATAAAGGGTTATATGAGTTATTTATTAATGCTTCCGTTCAATCATATTGCCGGATTTACCAGCGTGACGACGTGTTTTCTTTCCGGTTGTGAAATCGACTTCATAGAAGACGCCGACGCCACAAAATTACAGAAGGCTTTTCTTACTTTTCAGCCGTCATTTTACATAATGATTCCGAAAGTTTACGAAATCATGGAACAGAAAATTAAAAGTGCAGTTCATGAAAAGGGAAAAATTATTGAAACTGCATTCAATGGTATGCTGAAACTTTCCGGATTTTCAAGAAAATATCTCGGAATAAATTTCGGCAGAAAACTTTTTATGTTCATACGCAAGGAGGCTATGGGAAAAAATATCTTCGGTTTTGCAACCGGTGCATCACCGTGCCGTCCTGAAACAGCTGAGTTTTATTTGAGTCTGGGCATTGAATTTGAAAATTTTTACGCCTCCACGGAAACTAATGTAACTCTAACGGCAACAGGCGTACTTGACAGGTGGTCGCCGGATTCTGTAGGCAACGTAAATCATCACCCTGAAATAAAAGTACGTATCAGACAGCCTGATAAAAACGGTACGGGCGAAATAATGGTTAAAACTGAACTTATCATGAAAGGATATTTCAGACAGCCCGAACTTACAGCCTCAGTATTTGAAGACGGCTGGTTCAGAACGGGCGATTACGGATATATCGACGAAAAAGGCTATTTATACGTTACCGGACGTATTAAAGAAAGTATCATCTTGCAGAACGGAAAAAAAGTCTCACCCGCTGACGTGGATAATTATTATATAAAAAGGCTTCCGGAATATGATATGGCAAGCCGTGGTATTCAGGCGGACGGCAACAGTTATGACGAAATTCATTTATTTGTTTCCGTTGAAAAATTAAATGATAAAGATTTTTCCGTAATCTACAACGAAATTATGAAAGTTTCAAGAAATGCTCCGGAAATGTACCGCATTTCTGAAATTCATTTTATACCGGAAATAAAACGTACAGCGGTCGGAAAAGTAAAGCGTTTCCGCCTCAATCCCGACGAAAGCATAAATATTAATGAAAAAATATTATTACCGGAGAATATTTCCGGAAACGATATAATTAATACTGTTATTGAATGTATAAAACGTCTTGAAATGCCTGACGATGATTTTGTAATTTCACCGGAAATGCGTCTTAATGAAGATATCGGCATGGAATCGCTGAATATCTTTGAAATGTGTACCGAACTTGACGGGATATATAATGTTTCAGTTGAGGAATACCTTTTTGATGAAATAACTGTCAGTGATATTGCCGAAATTATCAAGTACGGAAAATGTCGTAATATGCCGGAAGAAAATCTTGACCGCTATCCGCTTGAAAAAACAAGAAGAGATTTACAGAAATTTGAGGCTTTTACTAAACTTTCAAGAAAAATTTATAATTTTAAAATTTACGGAAAAAATAATATAAAAAAAGGTGAAAAATATATTTTCTGTCCTAACCATGAATGTCATTTTGACGGAATGTGGGTTATCGGCTGTCTTGACCGTGAAACAAAAAAAAATATCTGTAGTGTTGCAGCGGATTATCTTTTTAAGGAAAAAATTTATAATTTCGGCGTCAAGGTAATGGGCGGAATACCCATACACCGTAACGGTAATTCTGCACCCGCTATGAAACGTGCCTTGAAATGTCTGAAAACGGGTAAACACAGTCTTCTTATACACCCTGAGGGAACTCGCACAAGTGACGGAAAACTGGGAGTTTTCAAGAAAGGTGCGGCAAAACTTGCCATTAAATCCGGAGTGAAAATAATTCCGGTATGCATTGACGGTGCATATGAAATTTTTCCACGTTTCAAGGATTATCCGAAACTTTTTGATTTTGATAACATGAAGAGGCTTCCAGTGAGTATACGTTTCGGAAAACCTATCTCTCCGGCAAACAAAACCGAAAACGAACTTACAAGCGAAATACAGCAACAAATTTATTTAATGAAAAAATATTTGAGGTGATAAAAAATGATTATCGGCGTTGATTGTGACGGCGTACTTACAGATATGATGGCGTATATTTTTCATTATGGTGAAAAATGGTTCGGTCGCAAGCCTGAAAAATGCAATTCAATAAATCCCAGCGATATTTTCGGTTGTACAAAAAGACAGGAGGTGCTTTTTGCAACAAGGTATTTTTTCACTTACTGCAAAAAATGGAAACCTCGTAAAGATGCCCGTGCTGTTCTCCGTAAGCTAAAAAAAGATGGGCATGAATTATATCAGATTACCGCAAGAAAATTTGCGTCTGGAAATAATCCGCTGGGACTTTACAGCAGATACATCTATAAAAAGTGGCTTAAAGAAAATAAATTTAATTTCGACGGCATTTTTTTCTGTTCCGACCACAAGGGCGCACCTGAAAAACTCAAGGGAATAAGACATTTTTCAGCAGATATAATGATTGACGACAGACCCGATATTGCTTTTTATCTCGCTGAAAAAGGCGTTAAAGTATTGCTGTTTAATACGCCATACAATAAAGACGTAAGTCATAAAAATATAACAAGGGTCTATGACTGGAAAGACGTTTACAGAAAGATTTCACAGATTGCAGATAAATGAAAAATTTTTCTGAAAAAACTATAGACAAATTTTATTTTTTGTGATAGAATATTATTACTATATTATGGAAAGGAAGTTTTTTATGGCAGAGCTTAAATTTGAAATTACTGAAAAAATCGGCGTACTTTCTGAAAATGCTAAGGGTTGGACTAAGGAAATCAACCTTGTAAGCTGGAATGAACATGACCCTAAATATGATATCCGTGAATGGTCACCAGACCACTCAAGAATGGGCAAGGGAGTTACTCTCAATGCCGACGAACTCGCAGAACTGAAAGAAGTTCTTGCAAAAATTGACCTTGATTCCTTTGAATAATTCCACAATATGTAAAAAAAGCTGTACTGAAAATCATGTACAGCTTTTTTGCTTAAATTTTATTTTGTTATGTATCGCTTAAAAGTTTACGTTTCATTAAGCAGAGGTCAAAAATATCAATTATGTTATCAGAATGTAAGTCAGCGGCTTTCCAGTCAGCGAGTTCACCAGTGCCGAGAATCCATTTCTGAAGAGCTACAGCATCGGCGATATTGAATTTACCATCACAATTTACATCGCCGGCGACCGTATCATTTTTATTATCCTTTACGGAGATAAGAAGTTCATTAAGTTCGGGGTCATACATCTTGCATGATTCACGGTTGTAATGAAGTTCCGTTATATCCCACAGGACAGGACACATATTTTTTTCATAGGCTTCCTTGCAGACAGTTGAAAGAAATTTCCGTACTGATTCTTCTTCCTTGTTTTTCTTAGGACAGCCATATTCCCCGATAATTACCGGTATGCCCTTATCGACGTATGTCGTCTGCATAAGATTCATATTTTTTTCAAGTTCTGCTATTTCTTCGTCAGTACCCCATGTTGCACTTGCCTTGCCCCAGTTTGCATCTTCTTCAAGGATTGCAAATCCAGCCGGAGTATAATAATGTACAGATACCGCCATTCTTTTAGCAGGGTCATCGGGCATTTTAAAGAGTGGGTCACACGTAAGCTCTATATCGGTATTGTAGCCCGAAATTAAAAGGTGACGTTCCGGATTATTTCCGCCGGAAGAACGCACAATATCAACGAAAGTCTGATTTACTTCATTTACAAGGTTGTATGATTCGTCTTTTCCGCCCCACCTGTTCCATAATGAAGACCAGCCGAGTTCTTCATTTTGTGATTCAAAAATAAGATAGTCGTCATAATCTTTAAATGCATCACAAACCTGTTTCCATATAGTTGAGTATCTTTTAAGACCGTTTTTTGTGTCTTCCGGAAGTTTTTCAAGCCAACCGCTGTCCCAGTGGAGATTGATAATAACATACATATCACAATCTAAAGCCCAGTCAACAGCTTCACGGACAGTAGAGAGATATTCAGGGCTTATCTGGTAATTATCGCCCATCATATTTGACCATGCCACCGGAATCCTGAGTGTATCAAAACCTGCATCTGCATAGCCCTGTATTATTTTCTGTGTAATAACCGGACTGCCCCATGCTGTTTCATAGGCTTCAGGCGTACCATCGCCCCATTGTGCAATCCAGTCACCGCATGATTCATAAGTATTGCCGAGATTTATTCCTATTCCCATATCGTGTACGAGTTCCATTGTGGAAATATCACGCATTCCGGAATTATCCTCCGCACTTACGGCAAACGGTATACACGAACTTAAAAGAAAACATGATGTGATTACTGAAATTATTTTCTTCATGGTAATTCACCTTTTTACATAAATTTTATATTATTATAACACGTTTTTTGTTCAATGTCAATAGCATTTGTGCGATTAATGAAAAAATATCCATATTTCATTTTTTTATTTGTTATATATATGCATTGACTTTTTTAGTACACTATGCTATAATAATTGTTGTAAATAGCAGTGAATATATGGCTATTATCAATAAAAATTCTGCAAATAATATACGCAATTATTAAATTTATTTACTGTTAAAAAATCAGAAAGGACTTTATTTATGAATTTAGACAATACCAAAAGTGCTAAAGCATATATTTCTGAATCATATTCCGCTGAACTGAAAACAATTCAGGAAAAAAATATGCTTATGGAAACTCCGGCAAGCATCATTGAAAAGGAAAAAACTGCCCGTACTCTTGAACTTGCTGAAGAAATTATTAAGATGGATATTCTTAACGAGGAAACCACTAAGGAATATACCGAAATCAACAGCATGATTCAGGCTAAAAAAGACGAAATCCGCAAACTTTACGGAATTGAACTCACAAAAGACAGCTTACAGGCTGTAAAAAAAGCTAATCAGGTTGTAGCCAATGGGCTTTCTGAATACCTGAAAAACGAACATGAAGATTTTTTAAAGTCTCTTAAGGAAGAAATGGACATCACTGTTGCAGAAATCGATAAGACAAAAGAAGAAACTGATGAAAAAATTCTGGCTATCAATAAGGAAATTACAGCTCTTAAGGCAGACAATGAAAAAGAAACTCAGCGTGAAAAGGCTGAATATGATTATAATCTGAAGCGTACAAGAAAACAGGCTTCAGAGGCAAGAAACAAGGAAATCGCCGAAAGAGTTAATAATATGCTGGCAAAGGAAAGAGAAGCCGCTGAAAAATTACAGGATATGAAGAAAAAACTTGATGAAATCGACGAATTACAGGCTAAAGTTGATGATATAGATAATCAGCTTACTGCTGCACGTGAAAAGGGTGCGGAAGAAAAATCCAAGGAACTCGGCAAGGAATACGGCTATAAAACCGCTATGGCTGAACAGGAAAGCAAATTCCAGATTTCCAAGTTACAGAAAGAATTTGAAAGACTTAATGAAAAATATCAGGCTGTACTTGCTGAAAATGCTTCACTCTCTGCCAAGCTGGATAAGTGCAATGCTGAAAGCCGTCAGCTTGCTACTGATACCGTTAAATCTACAGGCGGAATTAATATTCTTAATACGGAGAACGGACAGAACGGTAAAAAATAATCTTATGAAAGGATATTATAACGCTTATGGTTACTGATAAAAACACCAAGCAGGAAATACTTGATGAATATAAAAAACTTGTGGCTGAGGCTAAGAAAAAGAAAATAACCATTCCGGCAGATGCCAAGGGCATTACAAGCAAAAATAACAAGACCGATATGCTGAATGCTGTAAGATTACTGGAAAATGAAATAAAAAATGTAACCTCGTCTGTTCCGGTTATTTTTAATGTTCCTGTACCGTCTGCAACTGAAACAACATCCACTCCGGAAAATGTCACTGAAAATATTGAAAAAACAGCTCCGGTAAATAAAAATACTATATCTAAACAAAAGGAGGATAACGACTTGAGTTATTTGAATCAGGAAATTGTTGAAAAAATTCAGGCTCTTGATACCGCAAAGTCACTTAAAAAGGCTGAGTATAATGATATTCTTGCAATTGAACAGGAACTTATAAAATTCGTTGAAATGATTAATTCCAGAAAAACACACGGACTTTTACAGGCTGAATTACATAAATCCACTGACGAATTACAAAAAGAAAAAATAGAAAAAATGAAGTCTGACGCCGAAGAAAACAACAAGTCTGCAATCGAAAACGCTGAAAAGGAACTTGAAGAACTTAAAAAGTCCATTGAGGATAACAGGAAAAAACTTGTTGATGAACGTGCTGTCGAAGAAGAGGCATACAGCTATAAAATAGGCGAGGAAAAGAAAAAAGCTGATGACACATGGAATGATGAAGTCGCACGCCGTGAGGAAAATATAAGTGATATTGAAACTAAAATTTCTGAAATCAGTGCAGAAATAGACTCAAAGGCTGAACTTAAAGCAGAACTTGAAGCGAAATTGGCTGAACTCCCTGAACTTATCAGAAAGGCAGAAGAAGAAGGCGCAACCGCTAAAGAAAAGGAACTCGGCAGAGAATACGGCTATAAGTCAAGCAAGGCTAAGAAAGAATCTGAAAATAACATACAGGCACTTCAGGAAGAAATTGAAATGCTCCGTAAAGATTTTGATGACGCACTTACTGAAAAACAAGCTATTCAGGCTAAACTTGACAAGGCATATGAATCTAATAACGCACTCTATATGCAGACTGTACAGTCTACAGGTGGTGTAAAGATTCTCAACAATTCTGATAAATCATAATAAATAAACTCCGGAACTTTTAACAGTTCCGGAGTTTATTTATTATGTGTGTTAAATTACTTTACGAGATTTTTTCTTAATATAACAAGGTCAAAAATATCAAGTCTGCCATCACCTGTGAGGTCACCAGCCTGCCAGTCGGGAAGAGTTACATTTTGTCCGAGAATCCACTTCTGAAGAAGTATGGCATCATCTGCACTTAATTTACCGTCCTTGTTTATATCGCCGGTTATAGTTTCAGGTTTTTTCTGATACGGAAGCGTATAATCTACAGGAATTAACTTCCATTTCTGACAATTATTGTCATTCCAAGCCCACTGCTGAACGTTTGCACCGGATTTTGTATCAGCGGAGGCAACTTCTACACATGAAAGGTCTTTTGAAGAACGTGTTACAATAGTATATGTACCGTCTTCATTGTCAACGAACTTGAAATACTGATTACTTGATTTCTGGAAGTCGTTTATATAAATATTTGCGCCGTCCTTGTTGTTATCGCACTGGAGAAGTAAATTATTTCCCTCACCGACGCCGGAGTATACATAATAATAACCCCAGTTTACTTCCTCAAAGTGCCATACATTATGGGCGTCGGGCTTTGAAGTATCTGCACCCCACTGCTGAACATTTGCACCGGCTTCTGCCTTACCGTCCTGAACTTCAAGGAATTGTCCGCTGTTTACGTTCTGAATCATATAATTTTTAGAAGTATCGAGAGTTGCACCGTCTTTGATTGTTATAACATCAATAGTCCATTTCTGGAAATCACTGCCGTTGTCCTTATTCTGAACTATATTCGCACCGGAATCCTTGGAATCATTTTCAACACTTATACAACTTGCGTCTTTAGTGGTTTTTGTAGCGATAGTGTACGTTCCGTCGCCGTTATCAAAGAATTTGAATTTTTGTGCGTCCTTTTCGTTTTTAGACCATATTTCAATATTAGTACCGTCAGCGGCTTTTCCTGCGGTCAAATCAAGATAATAAGACTTGCTGTCACCGACATATGAACGTATGTAATAATAACCGTCGCCAGCGTCCTGAAGTTTCCATGTATTCTGTACAGCCTCACCATCTGCACCCCACTGCTGAACATTTGCGCCAGCCTCAGCCGTTGCGCCTGCAACTTCCATATAAAGACCACTGCCCACGTTCTTGAACATATATTTAACACTTGTGTCCATTGTAACGGCTGTCTTTGTAGGCGTCGGGGTAGGCGGTGTAACTACTGTACCACTGTTTGCGGTGTTTACGGTACACTTTGAACGTTCCGGCATATCATAGCCAGTGCCCATAAAGTAACTTACGTGCGGTGGCTGATTATATGCGGTATTCTGTGCGGAAACCTGTGAGCGATACTGTGGGTCATGCATAAGGCATTGTACTCTGTAATCAGTATCGTATGTTGTTGTAAATATTCTTATTGACTTGCTGTCAGCAGCACGGACTATTAATTCTTCTCTCCAATCGCCGAAAATATCAGCGGAAAGACAAGGCGTACCCTTTGTAGTATTGCACGTATAGTAGCCGTCTGTCTGCATAAGCTGTGTAATTTTTCCGTTTTCGTTCATTTTGCTGATTTTTGCCGGAGCGGTATTCTCCCGATTTCCGCCGTCAAGTATTTCACGCTCTAAATCGCCGTCCCAGTACGTAAGAAAATTTATAGCTGGTCTGTTGCATGAAAGAGTTTCACCCTTGACGTTCTTTACAGGTGTAGAATCGTCAGATTCTTTATTGCCCCATAATTCAGCACCCGGATTTCCTGCCCATACGTTATCGGCACAACAACGTCCGGTATCACCTGCTGCGTCGTTATGGAAAATAATTTTACCGGTGTCGCAATCAATCAGTGAAACACCATATGGTTTATCTTCATGACAAATCCACGCTTCAAGACCTTCATTTTCAGGGTCAAGGTCGCCGACGTGCATGGCGTCACCGTGTCCCTGATTTGTATTCCAAAGGATTTTGCCGTTATCGTCAATACAGGTAGAACCTGTAATAATTTCCTGTTTGCCGTCGCCGTCGACGTCTGCCGGCATAGTATTGTGATTTCCGTCACCGTAACCGGCTGCGCTACTACTTGTTCCGGTATCAAAGAACCACATTTTTACAAGTTTTTTGTTTTCGACTTTATAAGCGGTAGCGGTCATTCTGCCATAATAGCCACGTCCGGTGACTACACACGGGTGAACGCCGTCAAGATATGCGGTAGTACCCCAGAATCTGTCAACACGGTTGAATTTATCACTTGATTTGCCCCATTTTGTAGTATCACCTCGTGGTGGTTCATAGTCTATTGTATCAAGTGCCTTGCCGGTTGCACCATCAAAAAGCGTATAGTATTCGTTGCCCGTTATAACAAGACCGTCGCCGTTGCGGTAATCCTTAGATGCATCACCTATCACTGCACCCGTGCCGTCAATAGTACCGTCCGATGTTTTACAGCACATTTCAGCTTTACCATCAAGGTCGTAATCTGCAACAAAGAATTGTGTATAGTGCGCACCCGCACGGATATTAACGCCTAAATCGATTCTCCACAGACGTGTGCCATTGAGTTTATAGCAGTCAATGTATACCTTACCGGTTTTGCCTTTCTGTGAGTTGTCTTTTGAGTCGGTCGGGTCCCATTTCAAGAAGAGTTCATATTCACCGTCACCGTCGACGTCACCTACTGACATATCGTTAGGTGTATGGTTTGAACTCGGAGGGCTTAATTTTATGTCAAAATACGGAGCGTCTGCCTGAATTGAGCAGGTATCACTTGTAAGAAGTTCTGAACCGTTATAGCATTCAACCTTATATACTGACTTTGCATTTCCGGATTTATCAAGGAAACAGGTTGCCCCCTTTGTAACAGAATTATCCTTGTCGGTGCTGGTATAGATAAGGTTATTGTCACGATAGAGCTTAAATACTGAATTGTCGGGGTCTGAGGCAAGGAAACGCCAGTTTACAAGCATACCATCGCCGGTATTAACTGCGCTTATGCCTCTGTTGAGGTACTCAACAACATTTGATTGTGTATTGTTGACTTTTACTGCATTTGCGTAAGGTATAACTGACAGACCATTTAAAGCCGTCACCGACAGAACACCTGCCAATAAAGTTGATAAAATTTTTTTCTTTTTGTGCATAAGAAATCATTCCTCCTGTAAAAATTACTGAAAATTTATCCACAAACGCCTCAAATATAATAAATATATTATAACATATTTTTTACAGCATTTCAAGAGTTTAAAAAAAATATTTCATAAATATTAACGTTTTGTTAAATTGTATCAGTATGGGTCTACCATTTTATGACTGATATATGCATATTCTGAGCCATAACTAATCTGATACCAGTAATTATCTATAAGGTCATATACATCATATATCTGACCTTGTTTGGCATAGCCGAGAACGTCATTACCTTCACAGATTTTAGGGTATCTGTTTATGCACGCTGAATCCTTTGAAACAATAACCTGAGAGCAGAGAGCGGGCGAAATTTCCGGAGATGTGCCGAGGGCTATATAACTTTTCGGAACATAACCAATTCTGTATGACTGACTTCCGAAATCTCTTCTTATGAAGTACCAGTCATCTATACTGCCGAGTATTTCAACGCCGCCGTCTTTGTAAAGCATATATTTTACATCTTTGTAGCTGTCGGAAGACGGTTCAGAAAATATGTAACAGCTTTCAACTATGCAGTATCCTTCGCTTTTACTTTCGGTGTACTTGGGGTAAGACATGGGTGTTGCATATTTTACCTGAAAATCATCAAGGGAAAATTCTATAGTTATGTTGTTTTCTATTTTATTTTCAATATTTATTCCCTGACTGCCGTTGTCCATAGCCTGAACCGGTACAGCCTGAGTTTCAGCCGAAGCTTGTGCCTGTACTTGCGCTTGAGTCTCCGCCTGTTTTATGGGTTCTGTTTCAGCGGAAATTTCAACGGCGGAAAATGAAATATTGCTTAATTCAACATAACCTGTGAATCCGTTAGCAGAAATATTAGCCCACTGCTGTTCG
This sequence comes from Alistipes senegalensis, assembly GCA_023665275.1. Classification (GTDB taxonomy): domain Bacteria; phylum Bacillota; class Clostridia; order Oscillospirales; family Ruminococcaceae; genus Ruminococcus. The sequence goes on from JAMPEF010000006.1 coordinate 23,780, forward strand.
GAGCAGTTAAAAATAACTTCGTCATTTGTGTAAAGTCTGCACAGCACTGAACCATTTTCAATACTACTTTTCATTTCGACGTATTCCGCATCGGACGGAATGACAATGTATGCCGGAGTAGCGGCACTTTCATTATTTTGTACACTTTGTTCCTGTGAAGAATTTTTGTTACTGCTAAAATTGTTATTACTCATCAGCGAAAAACTTCCGCATGAAGTAAGAGTAGCAGTTAAACATAATAAAACAATAAATTTTTTCACAATAATCACCTCATAGAAATTATATCATATTTTCTGGATAATTGCAATTGCAAAGGCGGAAAATTTATGTAAATATGACAATGTAAATCATATATTATGTCAGAATGCCGGACATTGTGGAAATTATATTGACATTTTCTGTTAAATATGATATAATATAAAAAATAGTAAGATAGTATCGTTTATATAATTTTTTCAGTTCCGGTATTTATTATCTGCCTGTTGAGTTTTTCTGCATATCGCACACAACTGTATGCACTTCCGCCGGTGTGCTGAATACAGCATACAATAATATCGGAATTTTCAATCATGATTCTGTTGCGTATCTTTATGGCGGCTTTCGGATATGCCATAGCGGATTCCTTACATATTTTCACTTCATTATAACAGCATAAGTAATTTTCTTTATGGTCACGGTAGCCGGCTTTCATGTATGGCAGAACAAGCACAGTATATGTATTATTTTTTCCTATGACGGCACGGCTCACTACCGACGATGCAAGCCAGTCAAATTCACCCTCACGACCAACAAGGAATTTTACATAATCATGATTTTTTATTATATCGGTCACGACAGAAAATAATTTTTCTTCAGTTTCAGAAATATTTTCAATTTTTCTGTGACCGAAAAAACTTACAGTACAGATATTCATAAAAAAATACTCCTTTTTTATATTTGAAAATTTAAAAACACAGGTGATAAAATGCCCAGACATGAATTTGGTATAATGCCGAAAACTCCGCAAAAACACAGGAGTTACGACCACTACACGCCTGAAAAATACAACTGTATTTCAGTAGATGATGATTATATTCTTGAAATTCTTAAAGATTTAAATGAAATAAAATTTTACTGGTATACTCTTGACCGTCCGGAGTGGAATATTGCATATTATGGAGTTACGCTTATTCCGCCGGAATCAGCCGGAAAATTTCTTGAAAAAATATCCGGTATACCTGAACTGAGTGACCTTGCAAATCTGTTATGGAATGCCGTAAATGAAAATAAATTTGTAATTCATTATGGTATTTGATATAATTGAAGACTGCATGAATATATTTAAAAATGTTGACTGGAGGTCAGCGAAATGAATGAAGTAAAAAGAGGATTTGTCCCGACTGATTCGGAAGATTTCAGTATGGAAAGTATAAACACTCTGCATACAGCCGGTGAAGATGTTTATTTTCTGCTTAACCGTGATTATCCTATAAAGAATGCTATAACTTTTGTCGGCAACCGCTATCAGCTGTCAGAAAGACAGCGTACAGCTCTTTCACGGGTAATTTCACCGGAAAAAAGCATCATTTCACGCAAGGAAAGGGAACTTTCTGCCGGTGAGCTTTCCGGAAAGACAGTATATATCGACGGTTTCAATATTATAATCACTCTTGAAACAGCCTTTTCCGGTTCGACGCTTTTTCGGTGCATGGATAATACAATCCGTGACCTTGCCGGTTTGCGTGGTTCTTACCGCCTTATCGATAAAACCGATATTGCTTTAGAAGTCCTTGCGGATTCCCTTACAGAACTTGACATATATAAAGCCGTTTTTTATCTTGATAAACCCGTTTCAAATTCCGGAAGACTTAAAAAGAAAATTCTTGATTCAATGTCCGGCAGAAGTTTTTTAACAGAAGTCAAAACCGAAAACGCCGTTGACCCTATTCTTGAAAATCTTGAAAATGTAATAACTGCTGATGCTATTATCCTTGACAGGTGTAAAAGCTGGTTCAATATAAATGATTACATTCTTAAAAATAATGATTGCTGTCAATGTATCGATATATGCAGAAACAGAAGATAAATGAAAGGAAGAGTTAATTTTGAAAGCATATATACAGTCTGGCAGAAACAATATACCACATAACTACAATTTCATGAACGCTTATCAGGGATTTTATGAAATGGGTTTTGAGACGATATTATTTAATAACGATGAAATGTTAATGACAAGCAGTAAAGAAGACGTTATTGTGGGATACGTCGGAACGGTAAGAAAAAGGCTTTATGATTTCGGGATTAACGCTCCGGAAATGGACTATCCCGACGAACTTAAAAAATATCTTGGCAGAAAAATATGGTCTGCAAAAATGAATGATATAAACAACAATCCTGATAACTGGAATGTTTTCATAAAGCCTGTCGAGGACAAGCAGTTTACGGGAGTAGTCGTAAGGTCTGCAAAAGACCTTATAGGTTGTGGAATACAGGGCGTGAATCAAGATATTTACTGTTCGGAAGTTGTGAATTTTGTATCAGAATGGAGATGCTTTGTACGATATGGCAGAATCCTGAGTGTCCGGCATTATAAGGGCGACTGGCGTGTGCATTACGATTACAGAGTTATTGAAAATGCCGTCAGTGAATTTAAGTCAGCACCGGCAGGATACGCCGTTGATTTCGGACTGACCGACGACGGAAGAAGTTTACTTATTGAAGTGAATGACGGCTATGCTTTAGGCTGTTATGGTCTTATGCATATTGACTATGCTAAACTTCTTTCTGCACGCTGGGCGGAACTCACCAACACTGAGGACGAATGTGCATTTGATATATTTTAAGGAGATGGCACATATGAAAGACAAGTTACAGAAAACAAGTAAATTTCTTTCCCTGATACTCAGACATAAACCGGAAGTAATCGGAATAGACCTTGATGAAAAAGGTTGGGCAGACGTCCGGAAACTTATTGATGGTGTAAATAAATCCGGAAAATATTTTCTTGATATGAAAACTCTTGAAGAGATAGTCCGCACCGACGAAAAAGGACGTTACAGTTTCAATGACGACAAGACAAAAATAAGAGCCAATCAGGGTCACTCTGTAAAAGTTGATGTCGATTTGAAAAAATGTCCGCCACCGGAGTACTTATGGCACGGTACGGCGGAAAAATATGTCGAATCCATAAATGAAAATGGTCTTATACCTAAAAGCAGACTATATGTACATCTTTCGGCAGACGTCGCCACCGCTGAAAAAGTCGGGAGCAGGCACGGAAAACCTGTCATATATAAAATACTTTTCGGTGAGATGTACAGACAGGGATATAGTTTTTATATTTCTGAAAACGGCGTATGGCTTGCGGATTTCATACCACCAAATTTCATGGAAAAATTATGATTATAAGAAAGTATAAACCGTCTGATTGTCCGGAACTGATACGGCTTTTCCGTGAGACCGTCCATACAGTGAACGCCTATGATTATACGCCGGAACAGCTTACCGCATGGACTGATAACAATAAAACTCCGGAAGAATGGAATAATTCTTTTATGGAACACTATACAGTTGTTGCCGTTGACGGTATAATAAAAGGTTTCGGGGATATTGACAGCTCTGGTTATCTTGACAGACTTTTTGTACATAAGGATTTTCAGCGTCAGAAAATAGCAACATATATATGTGATGTCCTTGAAAAAAATGTGACCACCGGACAAATCATAACACATTCTTCCATTACCGCAAAGCCGTTTTTTCTGAATAGGGGTTATTATGTAGTAAAAGAACAACAGGTATTCCGGAATGGTATTTATCTTATAAATTATATAATGAAAAAATCTATAATATAATTCCTAATAATATTACTGCAATTACATTCAGCCACGTGAAAATAATACTCTGCTGACTTCCGCTTTTTATTTTTGCAAGTCTTAAATGTTTTACGCTGAAAATTGGTATTCCGGCAGGTGTGAACATATCAAGATACAGATGTGATATGCATCCTAAAAACAATCCCACCAATGACGGACAGAAAAGATATGACAATATCAGTCCGGTTATATATACTATCGGTTCATGAAGTATACCACGGTGCATAGGTCCTGTTTTTCCGGCAAGCTCACCGAATTTGCCTATTACTGTACTTACCGGAACAGTCAGCTTGCCTATGTAGCTTATGGGGTTATCTATATCGGGAAATATTCCGCCGATAAGTCCGCCGAGGACAAATAATGTAGCAGTTTCCGGTGAATCCGTGAGGTTAGGGAGGATTGCTTCTAATTTATCAGTGTTCATGGCGAATGCACTCCCTAAAGCTGCACCGAATACAAAATGACAATTACCATTCATAAGAAAAAAACTCCTTTTAAATATATTTTATCATAATTATAAATTAAATGTAAGTTTTTGTCAAGTATAGAATTGTTTAAGTATATGGGTATAATTTTTATTATACGAATAAAATTTTTTTGAAAATTGGTACAGTAAAAATAGTTGAATCAATAAAAGTTTTCATGCGGGACGCAATATATTTTTAATGAATTGTTCTGATTAATCCATCAATTATAGCAAAGAAGAAATCCCCCGAAACTGCACATAATAATGTGGTTTCAGGGGGGATTTTTAACGTATCTCTCCGCAAGCGATTTTTTCGCCTGAATTGCCTGAAGGCTGTGTCCGGTAGTCATCGGATTGAAGATGTATTATGACCGTATGTCCGGTAACCTGTTCAGGAAAAAAGCGGTCTGTATAGACTGCACTCCATGAAAAACCATTGTTGCTGAAAACAGCGGGCAGGTCTCCCATATGGAAAGGGTGCGTTTGATTATCGGGGTTAAGGTGAGAACCGGCGTTTTTAAAAGGGTCTGAATCAGTACCAGTGCATTCCGCACCGCTGTGTATGTGCATTGCGTATACTCCGTGCGGTGATGGCAGGTTGTAAAGTTCAGTGACAACAAGCGTACCACTGAAAGCCTTTATAAATGAAACTGTGCCATGCAATGCCGGAAAATTTCCGTCACCACGTATACAGGCTTTACAGCACGGACGACGGCATAGAATCTGACTGAATGAAAACATATAATACCTCCGGAAAAATATTTTATAAATATATAATATTCATACCGGAAGAATGTTGACATTCAGTGAATCCGGAAATAATGCAGATATGTATAACCGGTTTCAGAAAAAGCGGATTATTATTCCTTTACAGGTCTGCTTGAAACAGCACCCGACTTGCTGTTAAGGAGTTCGTTTATACCCTTTGTGATGATGTGGTATTCTTCGATAAGGTCGTTGAGGTGATTTTTTCCCTCTTCAGTGATGTGGTAGTAAACACGTGTGCGTCTGCGACCAACAAGCACCTGCTCGTCCTCTATGTAACCCTTGTCAATCATTCTGTAAAGAATCGGATACATAGAACCGTCCTTTATAGCGAACTGTCCTCCGCTTCTTTCCTTCATTTCGCTCAGTATCTCGTAACCATACATTTCACGTTCACTGAGCAGGTGGAGCAGAACCATTTCAACTGTTCCACGCTTGAGATTTTCACGTACTCTCATTAAGAATCGTTCCTTTCTGTTTAAAATATCAATCAGGTTCACTGATTAGCTTTATTATAACATATCAAATTAAAATTTTCAATAGTATATTGAAAATTTTATATAAAATTTTACATATGGCATAAATTATGCAAAAAAAAGCCGTGTGTTTTTCACACACGGTTAGAATATTGAGTTTATTTCTGAGTATTTCCGTGGCAGGCGGAGGAGTTCGGACAGTGTTCACAGCCACAGCCACAGGAAGACTTACCGCTTTTTTTATCTTTTATCATGTTTGCTATAATTAAAGCGATTACTACAAGGAGTACAAGAGCAGTTATAACAGTACCCATAATATCACGCTTTCACGGCTCTTGTATTGACGCCGCTTTCCTTTGCAGGTCTGAAAAGCAGATATATTATAAATGCTATAAAGACTACTGCAACAACAAGACCTACAGGGTGAACGCTTCCGGAAAAAAGTGAACCGAACTGGTATATTATAAGTGATATTGCATAAGCAAATCCGCACTGATAACCGATTGCAAACCATGTCCATTTGGCTGAATTCATTTCACGTCTGATTGCTCCTATAGCTGCAAAACACGGTGCACACAGAAGATTAAATACAAGGAATGAAAATGCTGCTATTGATGTATAGCTTGCTGCAAGCATCTGCCATATTTCGTCGCCGTTATCGGAAATTTCCCCGCCGAAATGGAAGAGTGTTCCGAATGTTGCAACTACGTTTTCTTTAGCTATAAGACCAGTTAAAGAAGCAACAGTGGCTTTCCAGTCTCCCCAGCCAAGAGGTCTAAATATCCATGCAAAAAGATTGCCTATATTTGCAAGTATTGAATTATCAAGATTCTCAATCATGCCGAATGAACCGTTTTCAACACCGAATCCCTGTAAGAACCAAAGAAATACAGTTGAAAGAAGAATTACAGTTCCGGCTTTCTTTATGAATGACCAGCCACGTTCCCACATTGAACGCATGACGTTACTGAATGTCGGCATATGGTAGGCAGGGAGTTCCATAACAAACGGTGCAGGGTCTCCGGAAAATATTCTTGTCTTTTTGAGGATTATTCCGGAGATGATTATTGCAAGTACACCTATGAAGTATGCTGATACGGCAATAAGTCCGGAGTTATTAAAGAATGCACCGGCAATAAGTCCTATAATAGGGAGTTTTGCACCACACGGAATAAATGTTGTTGTCATTATAGTCATGCGGCGGTCGCATTCATTTTCAATAGTACGGCTTGCCATTATGGCGGGAACTCCACAGCCCGTACCTATAAGCATAGGTATGAATGACTTTCCGGAGAGACCGAATTTACGGAAAATTCTGTCCATTACAAAAGCAATACGTGCCATATATCCGCAAGCCTCAAGGAATGCAAGGAAGATAAACAATACAAGCATCTGTGGTACAAATCCAAGTACAGCACCGACACCACCTATGATACCATCAACTATAAGACTTTTCAACCAGTCTGCACAGTTGATATTTTCAAGGAAACTGTTTGCAGCGTCGGGAATCCATTCACCAAAAAGAACATCATTTGTCCAGTCGGTACACCATGCCCCGACCGTCGTTATTGAGACGTAATATACTATGAACATTATCAATGCAAATATCGGCAGTGCAAGGAATCTGTTTGTAACAACCTTGTCTATTTTATCGGAAACAGTCATACCGCCCTTGTTTTTCTTTTTACAGCATTCTTTCATTACGTCTGATATGTAAACATAACGTTCATTTGTGATAATGCTTTCTGAATCGTCGTCCATTTCTGCTTCAGCAGATTGTATATCAATTTCAATATGCTGTTTTACTTCTTCTGGAATACGGAGTTTTTCAAGTACTTTTTCATCTCTCTCAAAAATTTTTATAGCATACCAGCGCTGTTGTTCTTCCGGATAATTATGTAGTACAGCTTCTTCAATGTGTGCTATAGCGTGTTCCGCACAACCACTAAAGCTATGTTGCGGAACTGTTCTTTTACCGGATTTTGCAATCTGTACGGCTATTTGTGCCGCTTCTTCAATGCCGGTATTTTTCAGGGCGGAAATTTCCACTACCTTACAGCCAAGCCGGCTTGCCAGAACGTCGGTTTTTATGACGTCGCCGTTTTTCTTTACGACGTCCATCATGTTTATTGCAACGACTACCGGTATACCGATTTCAATTAACTGTGTTGTAAGATATAAATTTCTTTCAAGGTTTGTACCGTCTATTATGTTGAGAATTGCGTTTGGTCTTTCATCGATAAGATAGTTACGTGCCACAACTTCTTCCAGCGTATACGGAGAGAGTGAATAAATTCCGGGGAGGTCAGTTATTATTATATCTTTCTGACCTTTCAAGCGTCCTTCTTTCTTTTCAACGGTTACGCCTGGCCAGTTTCCTACAAACTGGTTAGAACCCGTAAGCGCATTGAAAAGAGTTGTTTTGCCACAGTTGGGATTTCCTGCGAGAGCGATTTTTATTTCCATAGACAAATCCTTTCTATTAGCTTATGCTAACTTAAATCCAAAAAAAAATTATAAAACTTCAATCATTTCAGCGTCAGCTTTTCTGAGTGAAAGTTCATAGCCTCTTACTGTAACTTCAATAGGGTCTCCGAGTGGTGCAACCTTGCGTACAAAAACCTCTGTACCTTTAGTAATACCCATATCCATAATCCTGCGTTTTATTGCACCGACGCCGGTAATTTTCTGTACGGTTACTTTCTGACCCACTTTTACTTCTTTAAGTGTCATAAAATTAAACTCCTATATCATTATTTTTACAGCCATTTCACGACTTACAGCCACTCTTGAATCTTTTACATTCACGATAAGGTTTCCGCCTATTTCGCTTATAACTGTAACTGTACCGCCGACAACAAAACCAAGACTTTCAAGAAACTTTCTTGTTTCAGGATTTCCGCCGACTTTTTTTATTATGTTTTCTGCACCTGTACCTGCCATAGTTAAAGGCATATGAAAGCACCTCCTATAGTTAGTGTTCAATAACAATATATTAACACTGACTGATAAAAATGTCAATAGGATGGAATTATTTTCGGAAATTTTTACAATAACAGCAGAATTTTTTAACCAGTAATTAGGAATTATGAATTAAAAACTGTTAGCCGGACTTGACATAAATAAAATAAATATGTATAATATATAAAAAGGAGTGAATGCAATGGAAAAAAGAGTCAGAGATTCATATTCCGAACAGGTACACGTTCTCACACAGGCAAATATAAACGGCTATAATCGGCTTTTCGGCGGTCAGCTTATGGAATGGATAGACGTTGTTGCGGCTGTTGTCGCACGGAGGCACTCCGGACATAACGTTACAACTGCTGTAGTTGATAAACTCACTTTCAAAGCACCCGCATACCCTAACGATACCGTGATAGTATGCGGATTTGTTACGTATGTTAAAAGAACGTCCATGGAAGTATGTATAAAAAGCTATGTTGAAAATTTAAGCGGTGAAAGAAAACTTATAAACAAGGCATATCTTGTAATGGTCGCCCTTGACGAAAACGAAAAACCCGTTGAAGTGCCACGTCTTATTCTGGAAACCGACGAAGAAAGGGAAATATGGGAAGCCGCACGTAAAAGAGACCTGCTCCGTAAACAGCGTCATGACGAAAAATTCTGATATTATACTGCCGGTATTATTGCCGGCATTTTTTTTTATTGTTGCAGTTTCAGCGGAAGTATGTTATAATATATTCAACGGCTTGTGCTGAAATAATTATGTAAAAAGGAAATGATTTATTATGTTACAGGATATTATGCCGAAAAAACTTGATAATCACTATTCAGTGGACGTACAGCCCGAACCCGACAGTATATTTTTTCATTTCAGGGGGCTTGATGTTCTCGTAAAGGAGACCGGTTCAACGTTTCCGGTTTATGAAAGTTTCATTTCTGAACACCCTGTTTATCTGTTTTCCATAGGGGACGTGAAATATTTCCTTGCCCGTGATACAAGTATATCTGTTCCGGAAGGCTATACATATAAAAATATAAAATCTCTCCGGAGTTCCGGAAATGTAAGCAAGGAAAATTTTTTCGCACTTTTCACGGCTTATCATCTGTCTGAATGGTACGGGTCTAACTGCTTTTGCGGACGTTGCGGACAAAGGACAGAAATCTATCAGGCTGAACGTGCTGTCAGATGTACGGGGTGCGGAAAACTTGTCTATCCGAGACTTAATCCGGCTGTAATCGTCGGAGTGGTAAGCGGTGAAAAACTTCTTATAACGCATTACGTTCAGAACAGAGGCGTAACGTGCAATGCTCTTGTTGCGGGATTTACGGAAATAGGCGAAACATTCGAGGAAACCGTAAGCCGTGAGGTCATGGAAGAAGTCGGGCTGAAAGTAAAGAATATACGCTACTATAAATCTCAGCCATGGGGATTTTCCGGCTGTATTCTTGCCGGTTTCTTCTGTGAGGTTGACGGTGATGACAATATAACTCTTGACGCAAGCGAACTGAGCAGCGCTGTATGGACTGAAAAGAAGAATATTTCCGGACAGACTGACGATTACAGTCTTACTAATGAAATGATGATGTACTTTAAAAATTCATAATTAAGAATACATAATTATTAATTATTTACAAATTGTTTCTTGACACTCCGACGCATTTGTGATAGTATATATATATGATTTTTATTCCGGAATATCCGGAATTATTAGGAGATTTATTATGAATATAAAAAAAATAACTGCTATTGCGTCAGCACTATGTATAATTTCGGCAGGGTTTTCAGGCTGTGGAGATGCTGAAAAAAAAGCCGATAAAGATTATGGTCTTGATGCAAAAGAACCTACTACTATTACCATATGGCACTATTATAACGGTGTACAGCAAGAAATATTTGATAAATCAGTGATTGAATTTAATGAAACCATGGGTCGTGAAAAGGGTATAGTAGTTGAGGCTTACAGCAAGGGAAGTGTAGACGAACTTTCTGCCAGTGTGCTTGCCTCTATAAGACAGGACGCAGGAGCAGAAGAATTGCCGGATATGTTTGCGGCGTATTCGGAAACGGCATACATCGCCGATAAACTTGGAAGTGCTGTTGACCTTTCGGAATACTTCACAGAAGCAGAATTGAAAGAATACGTTGATGGTTACATAGAAGAGGGAAGAATAAGTTATGATGGCGGTATTAAAATTTTTCCTACCGCAAAAAGTACGGAAGTTATGATGTTGAACCTTACCGACTGGGAAAAATTCGCCACCGCTGCCGATGTAAGTACAGATGACCTTGAAACGTGGGAAGGCGTCGTTGACACCGCCGGCAAGTATTATGAATATACTGATAATCTCACACCTGACATTGAAAATGACGGAAAGGCTTTTTTTGGTCGTGATTCGGTAGCAAATTATATGCTTGTCGGTGCAAAACAGCTTGGTGCTGAGTTTGTTACTCAGAAAGACGGAAAATTTTCACTTGATATTGATAAAGAAGCCGTCCGGAGATTATGGGATAATTATTATGTTCCGTATGTAAAGGGCTATTTTACAGCACAAAGCCGTTTCAGGAGCGATGATGCCAAAATAGGAGAAATAATAGCTCTTATCTGTTCCACAACGGGTGCGGCATATTTTCCGGATTCTGTAACTATAGATGATGATTATTCCTATCCGATAGAATCACTTGTTATGCCCGTACCTAATTTTGAGGGTACAGACCCGTATCTTGTACAGCAGGGTGCTGGAATGGTTGTTACAAAATCCGAACAGACAAGCGAATATGCTTGTACTGTATTTCTGAAATGGTTCACGGAAAAAGAAAGGAATATTTCATTTTCTGTAGGTTCGGGATATATGCCCGTTAAAAAAGATGCAAATGATGAAAGTATTATCACAGCGGACAATGTGGGTGAAGAAAATCAGATGCTTATCAGTGCGCTGAAAGTTGCTATTGACGAAATAAAAAAATATAATCTCTATACTGCAAAGCCTTTTGACAATACGGCGGAAACAAGAAACTTTATCGGGGATTATATTCAGGATACCGCACAGGCTTCGCATGATGAAGCGTTTGAACGTATTAACGGCGGTGAAGACCGTGAAAAAGTTCTTGAAGAATATGTTTCAGATAAGGCTTTCAATGAATGGTATGATGAATTTTCAGCAGGTCTGCATGAAGTGTCAGGGCTGGAATAATGTCCGTACACTATGAAAGGAGGTCATATGGAGCAGGATTTAAATCAGCCGGAAAGAAAAAAATCCAAGGCAAAAACACAGAAAATGCTTACACGTATGCTTATTCCTATGCTTATACTGATACTGTTTCAGCTTGTGACGTTTTTTTCTGTACTTGCAATCGGTGGTGAATTTTCATTTATAAAAAAATATGCATATGATACGCTTATTGAAAAAACAAGAAACAGAACAAGTTATGTTGAAAAAGAACTTTCACAGAAAATAACATTTGTCAATGAACACGCCAGCGAAATAAATAATATAGTACGTGAAAGGCTTGAGGAAAACAAGACGGATATTTCAAGTCTTAAAACAGACAAGGAACTTAACAGACAGATAATGGAAGATTCCGTTGACAGTATAATATATCTTCTTAGAAGAAGTCTCGCCAATGATGTATTTATTATTCTTGAAACCGGCGAACTCTACAACAACGGCGGAAAAACTGACAATAAAGCCGGTATGTATCTCCGTGACCTTGATACTTCAACGGATTCAGGCTATAAGGATTTGCTTATGGAAATGGGTTATTCCTCCATTTCAAAAGATTTCGGCATAATTCTTGATTCCGGCTGGAAAGCACGCATGGAAGTTGATAAGGACGATAAGCAGAGTTATGATTTTTATTACAAGACTATACAGAATGCACAGGAAAATAATACAATGCCTATTGAACGTCTTGGCTACTGGAGCGGTTTTTCAGGCATAAGCTCGAACAGTGCAGGAAGCATGAAATATACAGTACCTCTTATTGCAGATGATGGTACAGTATACGGTGTATTGGGAATAGGTCTCACGGAAAAGACTATACTTGCCAATCTTCCGCCTAATGATTTTGTAAGTGAGAGCGCCTGTTATGTTTTATGCAATGGTATGGATAATTCTGACGTATTCAATATATGTATGCATTCCGGAGCATCTTTCGGAAGGCTTATCGGTTCTCAGGAAACACTCAGACCAAATAAGCAGATTGATGAAAATATGTATGTTTTCCCCCTGAAGTCAGGCATAGATGCAGTGGGAAATATACAGGTGATGAATTTATATAACTCCGAAAGCATATACGCTGAAGAACAGTGGGCGTTGATTTCTGTTGCGGAAAAAAGTGATGTGCTTTTTATTTTCAGCAATCTTATAAAAATGATGTTTATTTCAGCATTGATTTCAATTGCTGTAAGTATCGTTGTAATGTCCATAGGCTGTAATTCAATTGCTAAACCGATTTCAGCCGTAATAAAGACTATAAATTCCAAACGTGAATACAATGAAGCTATAAGATTTCAGTCAACAAAAATATATGAACTTGACCAGCTTACAGATGCTATAATACAGTTGCAGATAAATGTGCATAATTTTTCTTCTCAGGTTTCCAAAATGATACGTATTGCAGATGTCGGGTTATGTACGTTCATGTATGACAGCATGGACGACAGCGTTTTTGTGGCACAAAGTATGTTGAAACTTCTTAATCTTTCCGTGAAATATCAGGAAGATATTGTTATAAGCAGACAGCTTTTTCTTGAAAATATAATCGCTGACAAAACACGGGAAATTATTACAGAATGTCTTTCCAAAAAATCAAAAGATACGGAAACAAGTTTTTCAAAGGAATACTGCATTGAACAGCCGGAAAGTCCTACCGTATGGATGAGAATAAGCGTTGTATGCAACAGCAATAAAATTATAGGCGTACTTCAGGATATAACAAATACTATCCTTGAAAGACAGCGCATTGAATATGAACGTGATTACGACGGTACGACGGGACTTCTCAACCGTCATGCGTATTATCACAAGATAAATGATATTTTCGGTCAGCCGGAAAAATTAGGTACTGCTTGTATCATAATGCTTGACCTTGATAATCTTAAATATGTAAATGATACATACGGGCATGATTTCGGTGATGATTATATTAAAACCGCCGCCAACGTCCTTAAGGAATTTAAAAATTATAATGGCATTGTCTCAAGACTTTCAGGAGATGAATTTAATGTATGCCTGTATGGTTTTGCCTCAAAGGACGAAATATGGGAAGTTATTAATACAGTCCGTGAAAAACTCATCAATAGTTACTGTCTGCTTTCGGACGGTACACATTACAAGATAAGGGCAAGCGCTGGTATAGCGTGGTATCCTGATGATTCGACTTCTTCAGAACTTCTTATGAAGTATGCGGATTTTGCTATGTATACAATCAAGCATACCACAAAAGGCGAAATAACAGAATTTGATATGAACGCATATGCTAAAGATTCCGTGCTTATTACGGGCGTGGAGGAAATGAATAAAATTATTGATGAATGTCGTATCAGATATGCATTTCATAGTATTATATCTGCACGGACAGGCGAGGTTTACGGTTACGAGGCACTTATGCGACCACAGTCGGCTATACTGCATTCACCCGCTGAACTGCTGAGAATCGCCAAAACAGGCGCTAAACTCTATGAAATAGAACGTCTTACATGGATTGAGGCTCTAAGAGCTTTCCGCAAACAGCGTGAAATCGGAAATATTCCGGAAAACGCATACATTTTTGTCAATACTATATCAAATGCCGTTCTTGAATCACCGGATATAGATATAGTTGAAAAAGAAAATATGGATATTCTTTCTAAAATAGTCATGGAAGTAACCGAAAGTGAAGATACTAACGACAATTTTAATATGCGCAAGCTGGAACGTCTTGAAAAATGGAACGCACATCTTGCACTTGACGATTTCGGAACAGGTTACAACAGCGACTATGCACTTATTACCATGCACCCGAATATTATTAAAATTGACCGTTCAATAATAAGCGGTTGCGATAAGGACGTAAGCAGAAGTACTATTATTGAAAATATCGTGAAACTTGCAAGAACACGTAATATAAAAGTTCTTGCGGAGGGCGTCGAAACTGAAACGGAACTTAAAACCGTCATTGAATGTGGTGTTGACTTATTACAGGGATATTTTATAAACCGTCCTGTATTTGAACCACAGCCGATAACACAGGAAGTTGTTGACAAAATAATGAAATATAAGTTATAAAAAAAAATCCCCTTGCTATCTGAAACAAGGGGATTTTTTGATGTTATTTATATTAATTTTTTGCGTTCCGTATGTTAAATGCGTTCATTCCGGCATATACGGCTGATTCACCCAGTTCTTCTTCAATTCTTAAAAGCTGATTGTATTTTGCAGTACGTTCAGAACGACACGGCGCACCGGTTTTTATCTGACAGGTATTCAGTGCAACAGCAAGGTCGGCAATTGTAGTATCTTCCGTTTCACCCGAACGGTGCGAGGAAATAGCTGTATATCCTGCTTTATGTGCCATTTTTATAGCCTCTATGGTTTCAGATACTGTGCCAATCTGATTAAGTTTTATAAGAATTGAATTTCCTGCTCCGAGTTTTATTCCCTTTGAAAGTCTTCCGGTATTCGTAACAAAAAGGTCATCACCGACCAGCTGTACTTTATTACCGAGCCTTTCCGTCATTTTTCGCCAACCCTCCCAGTCCTCTTCATCAAGACCGTCTTCAATGGAAATAATCGGGTATTTATCAACAAGTGCTTCCCAGTGGTTGACAAGTTCCTCAGATGTGAAAGTTCGTTGTGATTTCGGTTGTCTGTAGAATCCCGTACCTTTTTCCCTGTCTTTCCATTCAGAAGATGCGGCATCAATTGCAATCATAAAATCCCTGTATGGTTCATAGCCGACGGATTTTATAGCTTCAAGGATAGTTTCAATAGTTTCTTCATCGCCTGAAAGGTCAGGAGCAAAACCGCCTTCGTCACCTACAGCAGTTGAAAGACCTTTATCTTTAAGGATTTTTGCGAGTGCGTGGAAAACTTCCGCACACCATCTTAAAGCCTCCCTGAATGTCGGTGCACCTACCGGCATAATCATAAATTCCTGTGTATCGACAGTATTTCCGGCGTGTGCGCCACCGTTCAGAATATTCATCATAGGAACGGGGAGTTTTGTTCCCTGAATACCGCCGAAGAATTTATATAACGGAATATTCATTGAAGTAGCTGCGGCTTTTGCTGTTGCTATGGATACGGCAAGTATAGCATTTGCGCCGAAATTAGACTTGTCTTCTGTACCGTCTGCCGTAATCATAGCTTTATCGACAGCATACGTATCAGCGGCATTCATGCCGGAAACAACTTCATTTATTATGGTATTGATATTTTCAACTGCTTTTGATACGCCTTTTCCGTTGTATCTGTTTTTGTCACCGTCACGGAGTTCAAGAGCTTCATATTCTCCGGTTGATGCACCACTGGGTGCTGTACCTCTTGCAACTGTGCCATCAGAAAGATAAATTTCAGCCTCAACAGTAGGATTTCCTCTTGAATCGAGAATCTCTCTGCCGGTGACTTTTTTAATTTTCAGATTGTTCATTTTTAGCACTCCTTTTGAAATTTTCTGTGATAATATATTTTTGCACTTTAATATATGTTTTAATGCATCTTTAATTGTAAATTGTTTATGAACAGACACTCGTGTGTTATATTTAAAGTCATACAGACTTGTTGAGGATTTGAAAACGGAAATAGAAAAAATGAACTCCCTGTATAAATAATAATCAGATTCAATGATAATTTTGTGAAAAAAGACTTGATAAATCTGTTCGGATATGATATAATAAACAAAGAGTATTTTTATTATAATGGAGGAATACCTTAATATGACAAGATTAGATTTAATAGAAATGGAATGTACAGCGTGCAAAAATGTCATCTTCGGTGATAAAAACGCTGAATACTGGTACTGTGGTATCTGCGGAAAACGCATTGACATCAAGGCTTCCGCTGAACTTCAGGAAAAAGAAAACAAACTTAAAGCAAAAGAGGCTGAATTGAAAATCAGGGAAAATGCCCTCAGAAAAAAAGAGGCTGAACTTAAGGAAAAAGAAGAAATTATCAAGGCGCTTGAAAACGGTGAGGAACTTATGAAACCACAAGCACCTGTTACACCGACTTTCAAGGCTGCACCGGTGGCAGATGGCGTTGTGCCTACTCTTGTTAGACCGGATACTGTTCTTAATAATCCGGAAATGAAATTCACTAACCTTGCCGCCGACGTCAATAAAAAGCCTGAATCTCCTGTGACGACAGTTCCGGCAAAATCTTCTGAACCGGTTCAGGCTGAACCTGAAAAAACCAAAAAATCTGAAACACCTAAAACTAATCCGGAATCTTTCAAAATGGATATTATACCAGAAAAGAAACCGGAACTTCCTGAACCTGAAAACGAAACTCCGGCTTTACAGAAGAAAAAACCGAAACTTCAGAACACTACTGACGACGGTAAACCTAAGGAATTTGAAATGAACGAACATACCCTTATAAAATACAATACTTTAAATCCAAAGGTAGTAAAAGTTCACCTTCCGGCGAATGTATGGCGTATAGGTTCAGGAGCATTCAAGGGAAATACCAATATAACTTCTGTTGTTTGCAGTGACAATATCAAGGAAATATGTGATTCCGCCTTTATGGACTGCACATCGCTGACGGAAATTACTCTTTCAAACGAAATCAGAAAGATTAATTTCAAGACTTTCAACGGCTGTGATAAACTTAAGTCTATAACCATTCCGGAAAGCGTTACTGAAATTATGTGCGATTCTATGGTATGCGGTCTTGAGGAAATCGTGCTTAAAAACGCACGCACGACATGGGAGCAGGCAAGTGATGCCGCTGATGCCTCTTTTGCTATCGACAAGAACGGCAACGGCAAGGGTGTAAGTAGAATTGTTTTCAAGGGCGTTGAATACAAGGCTCTTGACGTTTTCAAGCATGGCTGTCTTTCAAACTATTTCAAGGCTAACGGACTTTGTCAGTATTGCGGAAGTAAGTTCAGTTTCGTTAACGGCAAATGCCCTAACTGCAAAACCAAGAAAGATTATTAATCTGAGGTGACATAATGAAATATACACAGGGAAAATATATAATACTTGATAAAAAAACTATAGCCCGTGAAATATACAGTTTCACTATACATTGTCCGGAAGTGGCAGAAGTCGCAACCGCTGGACAGTTCGTACATATACGTACAGGAAATTTCACGCTCCGGAGACCTGTTTCAATATGTGGTATCGACAAGCAGAAAGGAACTCTCCGCATAGTATTTGAAGTCAGGGGCGAGGGTACGGCAGAAATATCCCGTCTTAATCAGGGCGATGTGATAGATATGCTTGCACCGCTTGGACATGGTTTTACTGTAAATCCGGACTTTAAAAAAATAGTTCTTATCGGCGGTGGAATAGGTACACCACCTATGCTTCCGCTTGCTGAAATTTACGGCGAAAAAGCTACCGTCATAACAGGCTTCCGGAGTGCAGACGCTGTAATTTTACAAAATGATTTCAGGAAAACCGGTGCTGAAGTTATTCTATGCACCGACGACGGTACAACCGGTATACACGGTTTTGTTACACAGCCGTTTTCCGAAATCGTAAACGGCACTGACGCTGTATATGCGTGCGGTCCTATGCCTATGCTGAAGAATATCGCCGGAATATGCAACGAAAATAATATATTCTGTGAAATCTCACTGGAAGAGCGTATGGCTTGCGGAATAGGTGCTTGTTTAGGCTGTGCGTGTCGTACAGTCCGCAATGATGAGGAATATTTTGCACATGTATGTAAAGATGGTCCTGTATTCAATGCAAAGGAGGTAATTTGGTAATGGCTGATTTATCTGTAAATATATGTGGTATTGATTTCAAGAATCCTGTCATTCCGGCGTCGGGAGTTTTCGGATACGGCAGAGAATATGAAGAGCTTTTCCCATTGGAAAAACTCGGCGGAATCGCTACAAAAGGTACTACCCTTAACAGACGTACAGGAAATTTAGCACCCCGAATAGCCGAAACACCCTCCGGTATGTTAAATTCCGTCGGCTTACAGAATCCTGGCATTGACCATTTTATAAATAAAGAACTTCCATATTTACTTGAAAAGAATACGGTTATACTTGCAAATATAGCCGGTTCGACGCCGGAAGAATGTGTACAGGTTGCGGAAAAACTCGAAAATACTGACGTCCATATGATTGAATTAAATATATCCTGTCCGAATGTAAAACATGGAGGTGCGGCATTCGGTACAAGTTGTGAAATGGCGTCGGAAGTTGTGCGTAAAGTCCGTAAAGCTACAACAAAACCACTTGTTGTTAAACTTTCACCAAATGTTACAAGCATTACCGATATTGCAAAAGCCGTTGAAGATGCCGGCGCTGATGCTGTATCACTTATAAATACCCTCCTTGGAATGCGAATTGACATTAACACAAGAAGACCGGTTCTCAGAAATAACGTCGGCGGTATGAGTGGTCGGGCTGTTTTTCCGATAGCCGTAAGAATGGTATGGCAGGTTGCAAATGCCGTTAAAATTCCGGTAATCGGTATGGGCGGAGTCGCAAGCGGTCGGGACGCAATAGAACTTATGATGGCTGGCGCAAGTGCCGTACAGGTAGGTGCAGCTATATTCACTGACCCTTATGCACCCGTTAAAATCATTGAAGAAATAAATGATTTCCTTGAAAGTAAAAATATTTCTTCCGTGCGTGATGTTATTGGAACTGTAAATCCGTGGTGAACGTCTATGATAATAATGGCTGTTGATTTAGGAGACTCCAGAACAGGTATAGCCGTATGCGGTAAGGCTGAAATGATTGCTACACCTTTATGTGTTATATTTGAAAAGGATTTTGATAAATGTATAGAGAAAACCGCTGTCCTTGCAAAAGAACAGCGGGCAGAAGAAATAGTTGTCGGTTATCCTAAAAACATGAACGGTACAATAGGCGAAAGAGCCGAAAAATGCCGTCTGTTTTCGGAAAAACTTTCAGAACTGGTTGACTGTCCGGTGACATTATGGGACGAGCGTTGTACTACTGTATCAGCGCATAATATTCTGAATGTCACCAATACAAGAGGTAAGAAACGCAAGGCAGTTGTTGATGCAGTGGCGGCAGTTATAATCCTTGAAAGTTATATGGGCTATCGGAAAAATAAAGGCATTGCACCTACATTATAATTGATTTTATATCATCAATCAGGTGTCCGGCAGCTTTTAAAGTCTTTGTGGTATCTTTCTTGATACTATATTTTTTAACGGGTGGTGCTGAACTTAAGGCATAGTAAGTGAATCCGGCTATTGCACCGGCAGCAGCGCCCTTTGCAATTGATTTCATGTTCATTTTATTTTATCTCCTGAACGTATTTCCGGAAATAATCCGGTGTACTTATTCTATGCCGGAAATTTTTTATTATACATGGTGATACAAAATGCATAATCTTAACATAGTTCTTGTTGAACCTCAGATACCACAGAATACGGGGAATATTTCCCGTACGTGTGCGGTCACGGGTGCTAAACTGCATCTTATAAAGCCGTTGGGCTTTGAGATTTCGGATAAGCATTTGAAAAGAGCAGGTCTTGACTACTGGGACAAGCTGGATATAACATACTATGAAAATTTAAATGATTTCTTTGAAAAGAATAAAGACGGAAATTTTTTCTGTTTTACTACAAAAGGTAGGCACGTACATAGTGACGTTGAATATCCAGACAATTCATATCTTTTGTTCGGACGTGAAGACGCTGGACTTCCGGAGGAACTGTTATATAATAATCCCGATACTTGTGTGAGAATACCTATGCGGAATAATTTAAGAAGTCTGAATCTTTCAAATTCCGTTGCTATAGCGGTATATGAAGTTCTTAGGCAATGGGATTATCCCGACTTGTCACGTGAGGGAAAACTGACAAAATACAACTGGTAAATAAAAATAATCAGAAAGAATCCCTGTAATGAATTTCACTACAGGGATTTTTATTATTTTTTGCAGTTGATTACTGCTTTGTATATGATTCAATCATTTTCTTTACCATGTTACCACCGATAGAACCAGCTTCCTTTGAAGTGAGGTCACCGTTGTAACCGTGCTTGAGGTTGATTCCAAGTTCATTAGCAGATTCCATCTTGAATCTCTCAAGAGTTTCTCTGCCCTTCTGTGTCATTTCGCTGTTGTTATTGTTGCTGTTACGATTCATAATTAAAATCTCCTTTGAAATAATTATTGATGCCGTGATAGTATTATGACACATCGGGTGGAAAATATTTATGGAAATTTATTCATATTTATCAAGGAAATTATGAACGCCGTCACCGTCCTTGTATGCGATAATCGTATTTAAGTTTACGTTTTCAACGCTCCGGAAAATATTTTTTTCAACCTGAGGATTTGTTTTTGAAAGTTCTGCAATCAGATTTTTTATTTCAAGACGTTTTGAAATGTCCGGAGTATCTGCACATTCCTCAGTGAAACGGCACGCACACTGAATAAAATGCAAATCGTTATACGTACACCAATGCTTTATATCGCTCTCACGTATAAGATACATAGGGCGGATAAGTTCCATACCCTCAAAGTTAGTGCTATGGAGTTTCGGCATCATAGTCTGAACCTGTCCGCCGTAAAGCATACCCATTAAAATAGTTTCTATCACGTCATCGAAATGATGACCGAGTGCAATTTTATTGCAGCCGAGTTCACGGGCTTTGCTGTAGAGGTAGCCACGACGCATTCTTGCACAGATATAGCATGGATTTTTTTCTATATGCACAACGGAATTGAAAATATCCGACTTAAAAATATTTACCGGAATATTCATAATTTCTGCATTTTTAATAATCATTTCAAGATTTTCCGGATTATATCCGGGGTTCATGACAAGAAATTCCACATCAAAGGGGAATTTGTCATGGCGTTTGAGTTCCTGAAATAGTTTAGCCATAAGCATGGAATCTTTTCCGCCGGATATGCAGACAGCTATTTTGTCGCCCGGCTGGACAAGTTTGTATTCGTTTATGGCTTTTGTAAATCTACACCATATGGATTTCTTGAATTTTTTACGGAGGCTTTTTTCAATATTTTCAGTAGTTTCATTAATCAATTTAAAGATTCCTTTCTGATATAATAAAAAGGACAGTCCCGAAGAACTGCCCTTAAAAAATGCTTGTCCGGTTAATGAAATCAGCCGAGTTCAGCGAAATACTTGATAGTTCTTACCATCTGTGATGTGTAAGAATTTTCGTTATCATACCATGAAACAACCTGTACTTCATAGAGGTCATCAGAAATCTTTGAAACCATTGTCTGTGTAGCGTCAAAGAGTGAACCGTACTTCATGCCGATAACGTCAGAAGAAACAATCTGGTCTTCATTGTAGCCGAAAGATGCAGAAGCAGCAGCCTTCATAGCAGCGTTAATGCCTTCCTTAGTAACATCTGTACCCTTTACAACAGCAGTAAGGATAGTTGTTGAGCCTGTCGGAACAGGAACTCTCTGAGCAGAACCGATAAGCTTTCCGTTGAGTTCAGGAATAACAAGACCGATAGCCTTAGCAGCACCAGTTGAGTTAGGAACGATGTTAGCAGCACCTGCTCTTGCTCTTCTGTAGTCGCCTTTTCTGTGAGGACCGTCAAGAATCATCTGGTCGCCTGTGTAAGCGTGGATTGTTGACATGATACCGCTCTGAATAGGTGCATAGTCATTGAGAGCCTTTGCCATAGGTGCAAGGCAGTTTGTTGTGCATGAAGCAGCAGAAATGATTGTATCTTCAGCAGTAAGTGTATTTTCGTTTACGCTGTAAACAATAGTCTTGAGGTCATTTCCAGCCGGAGCAGAAATAACAACTTTCTTAGCACCTGCATTGATATGAGCCTGTGACTTTTCTTTTGAGCAGTAGAAACCTGTACACTCAAGAACTACATCAACACCGATTTCACCCCATGGGAGTTCAGCAGCGTTAGCCTTAGCATAGATTGTAAGAGTCTTGCCGTCAACTGTGATTGTGCCTGCCTCGTCGTCAGCGGAAACGGTGTGGAGATTCTCACCGATTTTACCACAGTAACCGCCCTGTGCGGTATCATACTTGAGGAGCTGTGCAAGCATTGAGGGCTTTGTAAGGTCGTTGATAGCAACTACCTCGTAACCTTCTGCATCAAACATCTGTCTGAATGCAAGACGACCGATACGGCCGAAACCATTAATAGCAACTTTAACTGACATTGGTAAATTACCTCCTAAAAAATTTATATATATATTATAAACCAAAACGGAAAATTTTTCAAGGGGGTTCGATAAAAAAATAACAGCTTTCTGAAATAATTGTTTATTTTCTACAAAAATATCATTTTTTCACGCATTAAATTAGCGATAATGATATTATGTTCGATAGTTTTTTGTATATATAATAGTATGAAAAATTTTTAACTGATTTCAGGGTGTTTCCGGCAGGAAACATCACAGCTGAAAAAATTTCAGTAATATTAAACATAATTTTATAAACTTTTTGTTGACAATATTCAAAAAAAATAGTATAATATATTAGACAGTGGGTTATGCTGTTATCAAAATTAACTGCAAAGAAGTGAATTTTATGATTAAAGGATACGAAATTGAAAGGAAATTCCTTGTCAGAATGCCTGATATAGCAAAACTTGACGTCCGGAAAAAACTTGAAATTGTACAGACCTATCTTGAAAACGGTGAGAATAATTCACAGCGGAGAGTGCGCCGTATATCCGAAAACAGAAAAATAAAATATGTCTATACTGAAAAACTTTTCCTTACTGACGTTACACGCAAGGAAATGGAATATGAAATCAATCACAGCGAATATGACCGCCTTATTACTCAGGCACGTAAAGACTATGTCCCTATAAACAAAACAAGATACTGCTTTGATTATGAAAATCAGCTTTTTGAACTTGATGTATATCCCTTTTCGGAAAGCCTTGCTGTCATGGAGCTTGAACTTGATTCCGAAAAACAAGAGATTGTTTTTCCTGAAAGCGTCGACGTGATAAAGGAAGTAACCGGCAGTCCGGCTTATTCAAATGCCGCACTTGCCACAGCCGGAACTTTTCCGGAGTAAAAAAATGTTCCATGTGGAACAATTGACAATTAAAAATGCATAATTATGAATTACCATGGGGGCTTTTTATGGCAGAAAAAATTATAACAGTTGAAAATCAGGAACAGCTTTCCGAACTTTTTGGACAGCTTGACGGCAACATTAACCGTATTCAGAAAGAATATAACGTCAATATCGTAAGCCGTGACGGTTATATAAAAATAATCGGCGATACAAAAAACATCTCCGGAGCTGAAAAAGCTGTGAAAATTTTACTGAAGATGTCCGGAACCGGACAGGCTCTCAGTGAACAGACAGTTCGCTATGTCACTTCAATGGTGACCGACGGTGTCGCCGAACAGCTGGAAGAACTCAAAGGGGACGGAATATGTCTCACGGCGTCCGGAAAAATTCTCAGGGCAAGGACAGTAGGACAGAAACGTTATGTGGATTTAATTAAGGATAATACTATAGTTCTTGGCATAGGTCCGGCAGGAACGGGAAAAACTTATCTTGCGGTTGCAATGGCTGTAAAGGCTTTCCGTGAACATAAAGTCAGGAAAATAATTCTCACACGTCCGGCAGTTGAGGCAGGTGAAAAATTAGGTTTTCTTCCGGGGGATATGCAGGATAAAGTTGACCCGTATCTCAGACCGCTTTATGATGCCCTGTTTGATATGTTCGGTGCGGAAAGTTTCGCACGGTACATGGAAAAGGGTATTATAGAGGTTGCACCGCTGGCGTATATGCGTGGACGTACTCTTGAAGAGGCTTTCATAATTCTTGACGAGGCACAGAATACCACATCTGAACAGATAAAAATGTTTCTTACCCGTCTTGGCAATGAAAGCAGAATGGTCATAACCGGAGATATAACACAGATTGACTTGCCGGAAGCAAAAAAATCCGGACTGGTTGAGGCTGTTAAAATTCTTCAGGGAATAGATGATATAGCTATACACAGATTCACGGAGAAAGATGTTGTACGTCATAAACTCGTGCAGGATATTATTAAGGCGTATGAAAAGTATAATGAAAGGAAAATTAAAAATCATGGCTAAATTAAAGGTTTATGTAAAAAACAATCAGACAGAGGTTAAAGTACCTGTAGGAATCAGACTTCTTATAAGAAGATGTTGTCAGGCAGTACTGGCAACGGAAAATTTCGGCAAGGACGCTGAAGTAAGTGTTTCATTTGTAAGTAACGAGGAAATTAGAAATCTTAACAAGATTTACAGAAACAAGGACAGTGTAACGGACGTTCTTTCTTTCCCGCTCACCAGCGATGATGGTACAGAAGAAATTAATCCGGAAACAAACGCCGTACAGCTTGGTGACGTTGTTATTTCCCTTGAAACAGCAGTTAAACAGGCACATAATTACGGTCATTCACTGGAGCGTGAAGTGGGATTTTTAACAGTTCATTCAATGCTCCACCTCCTCGGATATGACCACGAAACAAGCCAGTTAGACCAGAGAATTATGCGTGAAAAAGAAGAATCCGTACTTGAAAAACTCGGCATTTCGAGGGACGCTACTTTTGTAGTTCAGGAGGATAACAATTAATGTCAAAAACTGCTTTTATCACCATTGCCGGACGTACAAACGCCGGAAAGTCTTCACTTTTAAATGCAATAATCGGCGAAAAGATAGCATCTGTAAGCAATAAGCCACAAACTACCCGTACACGTATAACCGGTATAAGAAATATTGAAGACGTTCAGCTTGTTTTTTTTGATACCCCCGGACTTCATAAGCCGGTTAATAAATTAAGTGAACATATGTTGAATACCGTAAAAGAATCCGTCAGCGATATTGACGGTGTTGTGTTCGTCATGGACTGTACAAAGAAAATAAATCAGCAGGAAACAGATTTACTTAAATCAATGAATAAATCAAAAATGCCGGTTATTTTGGTACTCAACAAGATAGATTTACTTAAAAGTATGGACGAACTCGCACCGATTATAGCAGGACTTACAGCAGAGATTGATTTTCAGGCGGTTATTCCGGTAAGCGTCATACAAGGGAACGGCGTTGATATAGTCATTGACGAAATAATGAAACTTTCGGAAGAATCAGTACATTTTTTCCCTGATGATATGATTACAGACCAGCCGGAAAAAGTTCTTGCAGGTGAGATGATACGTGAAAAACTTCTTATGCTCCTTAAAGACGAAGTACCACACGGAATAGCGGTCGGTGTGGAGCAGATGACTGAACGTGATGACAAGGATATACTTGATATTTCAGCGGTCATCTATTGTGAAAGAGAATCACATAAGGGAATTATTATCGGCAAGGGCGGTACTATGCTAAAAAAAGCGTCTACTATGGCACGCCTTGAATTAGAAGATTTTTTCCAGATAAAAGTAAATCTGAAATGCTGGGTAAAAGTCAAGGAAGACTGGCGTAACCGTGAGAATCTTATAAGAAGTTTTGGACTTTCTGAAACATGAATACTATACGGGGAATCGTCCTGAAAGAACGTACTACCGGAGATAACGGAAAATTCATTGATATTCTCACGGCTGAAAAGGGTATCATTGAACTTACTGTCCGTGGTGGACGTAAAATAAATAGCAGTCTGCTTAATTCAACACAGCTTTTTGCATATTCTGATTTCTGCTATCATGAAAGCAGTAAATATAAAGTCCTGACAAGCGCCGTACCTGTTCGGATTTTCTATAAACTCCGTGAATCTCTTTCCGGAATTTCGCTGGCGTGCTATATGGCGGAAGTACTGAAATTCTGTTCAGAACCACAAGGAAATGATATACTTAGATTATTTCTTAATATACTGCATTTTCTTGAAAATAATCTCCGTGAAGAAAAAATGTTGAAGGCAATATTTGAGTTTCGGCTTATGGCAGAAACCGGATTCATGCCGGACGTTGTTATGTGTCGTGAGTGCGGAGCTTATGAACCGGAGGAACTTTATTTCAGTATCCGTGAAAGCTGTTTCTGCTGTACGGAGTGTTTTAAATTAAATCCGGAAGAATGGTATAAGATAAATATTTCCGTACTCAGTGCCATGCGCCATATACTCCTCACGGATTTTGAAAGACTTTTCAATTTCAGGACTTCTGAAAACACAATGAATACGCTTGCATGGATTTCAGAAAAATATCTTACTGCAAAACTTGAAAGAGGTTTTAAGACACTTGACTTTTATAAATCAATAAAACAGCCAATATAAAGGAAAATATATGAATAAATATTTAAAAACACTTGAACTTGACAAAATACTTGAAATGCTTGCCGACTGTACATCAAATCAAGAGACAAGACGTATGGCTTTAGCATTGAGACCTGATAATGATGCGGAGCGTGTCCGTTATGAATGCCTGAAAACTTCACAGGCGTTCAGCCTGTCGGTACAGTTCGGCACACCGCCGTTTTCAGATTTCAGGGATATAACAACAATTGCCGCACGTCTCAAATCCGGTGCGGTAGTTTCCTTGCGTGATTTGCTTGATATTGCAGGAATGCTCCGGCAGATAAAGGGGCTTCATGACTGGTATGGTCATTGTGAAAACGTTGAGACGGAATTAAGTTATTTGTTTTCAAGGCTTGCACCTAACGACTGGTTACTTGAAAAGCTGGAGCGTTCAATAATATCAGAAAATGAAATTTCAGACGCCGCCAGTCCGGAATTATCAGCTATCCGCCGGAAAATAAACCGTGCAGGTATGCAGTTACGAGAGACTCTCGACAAGATGATAAAAAACAAGACCACACAACAGTATCTTCAGGAAAACACTGTCACTATCCGTGACGGAAGATTTGTACTGCCTGTAAAGTCGGAACATAGGGGGCATATCAGCGGACTTATTCACGATACGTCGGCAACAGGTCAGACTATCTTCATTGAACCTATGGCAATTGTTGAGGCAAATAACGATATACGCATTTTAGAGGGTAAGGAGCAGGAGGAAATTGAACGCATTATACAGGAATTATGTCGTGAGTGCGGTGACTATGCGGACGTTCTTTGTGAAAATTATAAAATCTGTACTGAACTTAATCTTTACTTTGCAAAATCAGGACTTGCCACACGCCTTAACTGTTCATTGCCGGAGATAACCGACGACGGAAAAATGAATCTCAAAAAGGCACGACACCCGCTTATTGACAGAAAAAAAGCCGTCCCGATAAATATAACTCTCGGCGACGAATACAGTACACTTATAATAACGGGTTCAAATGCCGGCGGTAAAACCGTAAGCCTTAAAACAGCCGGACTTCTCAGTGCAATGACCATGTGCGGACTTCTCATACCTGTTGCCGATGGTAGCAGTATATCAGTTTTTGACCATATTCTTGCGGATATCGGCGATAATCAGAGCATAGAACAGAATCTCTCTACTTTTTCGGCACATACAAATAAAGTTATTGAAATTCTCAAAACTGCTGATAAAAATTCTTTGGTACTTCTCGATGAACTTGGTTCAGGCACTGACCCCGTCGAAGGTGCGGCACTGGCTGTAGCGGTCATAAAACGCCTTATGTCGTCGGGGGCTAAAACAATGGTTACAACTCACTATCAGGAACTTAAATTATTTGCCATTGAGAGCGACGACGTGGAAAATGCTTCTTGTGAGTTTGATATTGAAACACTCCGCCCGACGTATCGTTTGATAGTGGGTTCTGCCGGAAAGTCAAACGCTTTTGCGATTTCTGAAAATTTAGGTATGCCGTCGGATATAATAGCCGACGCAAAAGCATTTGTAAGCGAATCGGACAGCCGTTTTGAAGAAATTATCGGTAAACTTGAGGCGTCACGCATTGAACTTGAAAGACAAAAAGAAGATATTTCACGTTTAAGGGCCGAAATCGCTGAACATGAAAAGGCGCTCCGTGAGGAGCGTGCGGAACTCGAAAAGCAGAAGTCAGAAGAACTCGAAAAAGCCCGTATCCGTGCAATGACCATTATTGAACAGACAAAAGTTGAATCAAATGAACTTATTACCGAACTTGAAAGGATTAAAAAGGAAAAAGACAGAAAAGATTTCGGGGAAAGAGTTTCCGGAGCTAAAACAGGTGCTAAACAGAGTTTTAATAAGATGTATGATACCGCAAACCCTGTTGACAGGAAAGACCCTAATGCTGATTATGTACTTCCACGTAAATTAAAGCGTGGTGATAATGTCTATGTGGTGGACTTACAGCGTAAAGGCATTGTTTCCGGTGAACCCGACGGGTCAGATTCTGTATTTGTACAGATGGGTGTTATGAAAACTAAAATAAAAATTTCACGCTTACGGCTTGAAGAACCTGAAAAGGTTACGTATAAAAACAAGTCAACACGCCGTACCGGAAAAGTCGGCGTAAAGGCGGAACGTCGTGGCATTATGGAGCTTGATATAAGAGGTTGTGCCTGTGATGATGGTGTTTATCAGCTTGATGCATTCATTGACAGGGCTGTGATGTCAAATATCTCAACTGTAACTGTCATTCACGGCAAGGGAACGGGTCTTTTAAGAAAGGCTGTCCATGCAAGACTAAAATCCCACCCGTCTGTGAAAAATTTCCGTCTGGGAGTTTTCGGTGAGGGTGAGGACGGTGTTACTATCGCTGAGTTAAAATAATAGGAGGATATTATGGGGATAACATTCAATAAAAACCGTTGCAGACAACCTAAAATATATTCTCGTAAAAAGAAAAAATATTTTTATGACCCTATAAGAAATAAGTTAGTACACGTTACACCAGAAGAAATTATAAGACAAAAAGTAGTGAAGATTTTACAGGAAAACAATATTCCAGACGATATGATAGAAGTTGAAAAATGTCTGTCCAATTATGGTATAGACAGCAAAAAAAGAGCAGATATTATAATAAATTATTCGTCCGGAAATTATGTATATCCCTTAGCAATCATTGAGTGCAAAGCGGCTGACGTGAAACTTTGTGGAGACTATCAGAAACAAGCGTTTGTATATGCTGACTGTATCGGTGCGGACTATGTTGTTGTGACAAACGGCAAGGAAAATTTTTATTTTCATTATAATCAGGATATTAATAAATATGAAAGTATAATTGATTTGCCGTATTATAAAGATATGATTTCAGGTAAATGTATTACAAAAGTTCCAGAACGTATTCCATTTAACGAACTGGAAACAAAAGGATTTGTTTATATTGGCAATAACATAGGAAAATCCACTTCTTTTAATTTGCAGATAGCAATGATAAATTTACTGGAATGTCTTTTAGATACAAAGTATACTCTTTCTGTTCAACAATACCAATATTTCAGAATAATTAAAGATATGGGCATAAGTGTGCGTTCATATGATGATATAATAAATTCAGACAGAGTATTTAAAAATTTATATAGGTCTTTTCTGATTGATTCTGATGGAATTGAAAAGACTGTATCAATAGGAATATCAAACTATTATACAAAGTTAAAACATGATATTCACAAAACTATAATTAATATTGCAATTGATAATGAAAATATTTCATATCATGCTTTGCAGTTGGTTGTGGACGATAACTTGTATATGATAAACAATACTGTTAAATTTTGTCATATAAATAATATTACAATCAAAAAAGACAATGAAGAAAAATTAAAGCTTTTCATAAAAAATTATTGTCCAAATATTCTGAAAAATAACAGGAGAATATATTTAGGCGAACTCAAAAATAATAGATTATGGAATTTGTCTGCTCCTAATGTTGTTGAATTGATTGAAAATCTAATATCTTATGCACTTGTAAGAGATAAATACAGGGAATACTGCAACTTAAAGAAAATATAAATTGTTATAGAAAAAATTTCTGATTAACTCTTGACAAATCTGTTATAATATGATAAAATAATACAAATTGCAGAAGAAACTTTGGTTTCATGTATCGTCATATAATTTGACGGTGAGGCAAGATTTTTTAACCGGCAATGTGAATTGCCTTATTGATTCGGCTTTGTGCCAATAAATTTTTATAAGTTTTCATCAGCTTGTGAAAGGTCAATAAGAGTAGTAAAAGGTAATCTTTGCTTATATAGACTCTGAAACCAATATGAAGTTATAATGCATAATTATATGTATTTTCATGCACGTACCGGTTGATGAAACCTGTATGTGCATTTTATTTTATGTTATAACTTAAGAGGTGAATAATATGAAAAATAAGTTAAAACTTTATGGATTCAATAACCTTACAAAATCTTTGAGTTTCAATATATATGATGTATGCTATGCCAAAACTCCTAAGGCACAGCTTGACTATATAGCATATATAGACAAGGCATACAACTCCGAACGCATAACCGAAATAATGACCACTCTTACAAAAATGATAGGTGCACAGGTTCTTAGTATTTCCCGACAGGACTATGACCCACAAGGTGCGTCGGCTACTTTTCTTATTGCCGACGATACCATGATACCGGCAGGCAGTGAAACTATTGCACATCTTGACAAAAGCCACGTTACAGTGCATACCTATCCGGAGTATCACCCTGATACGAATATAGCTACTTTCCGTGTGGATATAGATGTTGCCACGTGCGGAAAAATAACCCCTCTCACAGCCCTTGACTATCTGATAAATAGTTTTGATTCCGATATAATCACTATGGATTACAGAGTAAGAGGCTTTACCCGTAACGTTTCCGGACAGAAACTTTTCATTGACCACAATATTACTTCCATACAGGATTATATTAACGATGAAATACTTGAAAGATATGACGCTTTAGACGTAAATGTTTATCAGTCTAATATATTTCATACCAAAATGCTTATAAAGGAAATTGAATTACAGAATTATCTTTTTAATACAGATGTACGGGAACTCTCACCACGTAACAGACTTGAAATAACAAACAGTCTCCGGCGTGAGATGATAGAAATTTTCAGCGGAAGGAATGTTTTTGAAAATGGGACTTTCACAGATTAATGCACCTATATACGAGGCTTTACGAAAATTCAGAAGAATGCGTGTTGTGCCGTTTGACGTCCCGGGGCATAAACGTGGTCGGGGAAATATGGAACTTACCGAATTTTTAGGTGAGGACTGTATGAATGTTGATGTCAATTCAATGAAACCTCTTGACAATTTATGCCACCCTGTTTCAGTGATAAAAGATGCCGAATTTCTTGCCGCTGAGGCATTCAATGCGGAAAATGTATTTTTTATGGTAGGCGGTACAACATCGGCAGTGCAGAGCATGATAATGTATGCCTGTAAGAGTGGTGATAAAATAATCATGCCACGAAACGTCCACCGGAGCGCAATAAATGCCCTTATTCTATGTGACGCTATACCGGTATATGTCAATCCTGATGTTAATAAACAACTCGGAATAGCTCTCGGAATGTCGGTGGAGCAGGTGGAAAAGGCTATTGAAGAAAATCCCGACGCTAAGGCTATTTTAGTAAATAATCCGACTTATTACGGAATATGTTCAGACCTGAAAAGAATTACTGAAATTGCACACGCACATGGTATGCTTGTGCTTGTCGACGAGGCACACGGAACACATTTCTATTTCGGGGAGAATTTCCCGATAACTGCCATGGAAGCCGGTGCTGATATAGCATCAGTGAGTATGCATAAATCCGGTGGAAGTCTGACACAGAGTTCATTTCTGCTTATGGGAAAGAATATAAATTCCGATTATATGCGACAGGTCATAAATCTCACACAAACAACAAGTGCATCATATCTTTTATTGTCAAGCCTTGATATTTCACGTAAGAGGCTTGCACTAAGCGGACGTGAAATTTTCGCCGAAACTGTAGAAATGGCAGAGTATGCACGTTCGGAAATAAACTCTATAGGCGGATATTATGCCTACTCAAAAGAACTTATCAACGGTGACAGTATATATGATTTTGATGTATCGAAACTTTCTGTTTATACGTTGCCGGTGGGACTTGCCGGAATTGAAATTTATGACCTGCTCCGTGATGAATATGATATACAAATAGAGTTCGGCGACATAGGAAATATTTTAGCATATATTTCGGTAGGCGACAGAAAACGTGATATCGAGCGTCTTATAAGTGCAATGTCGGAAATAAAGCGACGTTTCGGAAAATCCGGAGCAGGTATGCTTGCACAGGAATATATAACTCCGATAGTTGCAGAAACTCCCCGAAAGGCTTTCTATGCGGACAAAATTTCACTACCGCTAGAAAAATCCGCCGGACACGTATGCAGTGAATTTGTAATGTGCTATCCCCCTGGAATACCGATACTTGCCCCCGGTGAACTCATCACGGACGAAATAATAGAATATATCCGGTATGCAAAAGATAAAGGCTGTTCTATGACGGGTACGGAAGATATTAACATTGAATACCTGAATGTTATTGTATAAGGAGAATTTTGATGAAAATACTTAAAATTATTGCATATTTATATATGATACTGTTGCCTAATTTCCTGTTAAAGACTTTTGGTATGCTTGCGAAAGTGAAAATTTTTTCGTTAATAATGATGTTTCTGGTACTGGCTGTACTGGGACTTATTGCAGGAATAGTTATAAATGTTTCCGCCATGAATTCGGACAGCAGTAAAGGCTTTTCTGTCATTAACCTAATTGTTAAACTATGGTATTCCTGTATTCATGTTACAATGCTTTTGTTTTCACTCGGAATGCTTGCAACGCTTATTTTTGCACTCGGTAGCGGTATACCAATTGTTTTAAGTATTATATTGCTTGTTTTCAGCGGACTTTGCAATATCGGCAACTGTATAAATCTTTACCGGAATGAAAAATGTAGTCTTTCTAAAACTATAATTTTAAGTATAATGGGCTTTATATACGGACTGGACATCATAGGGGCAGTAATACAGCTTATAACCTCTTTCAGAAAGGAAAGTATATGAAAAAATCGGATTTTTATTTTATACTGCTTGTTTTGCTTGATATTGTTTCAATAGTAGTTGCAGACGGAAGTATTATCGAAATCAAGGGCATTATTGCATATTTTATATTTGCGTTGTCGGTTGTGATTAATGTAATTTCAGCAAGAAAGTATAAAAGAATTTTTCAGAAAATAATATTATCCATGATGATTTTTGCTTACATCATGACTGGGGCAGTTTTCCTTATACGTCAGGACAACAGAATAGTCAGTCAGAATAAAGACGGCAGATATATTTATATAACCTATGAAATAAATCCCGGAGCTATTGGACATCTTTCATATATGGACAATGTTTATTATAGTCTGATTGATACTGATTTGCTCACCGTGCGTATCGTGAAAAGCACAAAGCATTACAGGTACAGAGGATAAAAGGAGGAGTTATGACAGCAAAAAGAAAAAACAATCCCATAATAACAGGCGTTATTTTTGTGATTATTTCGGCAGTAACTATTTTCATGGGTACATGGCTTACGATAAATTTAAAGGAACACAAGCAAAGATGTACTGAATCAGTGACGGCGGAAATCGTGGAAAATATTACTGTAAGGTCACGGAAAAAAACAAAACACGGTCACCGGACTGTTACAACATACAGACCAGTTTTCAGTTTTGAGTACGACGGAAATAATTACAGGATTGAGAGTAGTTCTTCACATAAGCCGGCACTTTTCGACGTGGGAGAACATACGGAAATTAAAATAAATCCGGACGCTCCCGATGAAATTTACGTACCTGCCGACAAGTTTTCGGATTACGCCGGTATAATATTTGTTGCAGTGGGTGTGATTTTTTTTGCTGTCGGAATATTAGTAATAGTAAAGTCTCACTGATAGGAGTATGACAATGGACGAAAAAATAGTTTCCGTGAAAATCGAAAAACTTGGCGTATTGAATGGTCGTGACTGCATATACATTGATACGGTGACTCAGGACGATATGGATAATCTGATTTTTAAAGGCGAAATAAATGGATGGCTTGCTGAAAAAATAAAAACTGACAAATTTATTCCCTATAAACTTACTTTTAAAAGAATTATAGCTTATTTTTCGTGCGAACTTGATACTTACGAAAATATAGATAATTTTGCACATCTTGATTACAGTTGTTTCAATATTGTTGAAAACAGTAAATGGCTTGAAAATTTTCCGGTACGAATGGACTTTGACAAATCAATCTATAAACATTATCAGATTTTTACATATGATTTTGTTTACAATATTATTGCAGTTGACTTTGATTTTTCCGTCAGCGGTCTTTGGAATATTCGCAAGGCTCAGTTGGAAGATTTGCAGGTTATTACAGATGTAGTACATAGAACTACAAACGAAATCTACCCGAAATATTATCCACAAGGTGCTGTTGAATTTTTTCTGAACTATCACAATGAAAACTCTATACGGCAAGACATCACCGACAATAATGTTTATCTTTTGGAAGACGATAATAAATTTATAGGAACAGTTACGGTAAACGACAATGAAATAAACCGTCTGTATGTACTTCCGAAGTATCAGGGAAAAGGTTATGGTGGATTTTTGCTTGAATATGCTGAAAAGATTGTCCTTAAAAGTCATGACGAAATAATTTTGTCTTCTTCTTTTCCTGCAAAAGCAATGTATCTTAAAAGAGGTTACAAAGAGTATAAATATGAAATATTTGATACAAAAAACGGTGATTTTCTATGTTGTGACATAATGAAAAAAAATATATAGGAGGGATTTTTTTATGGAACTATGGTTTACGGAGAAACACACTCCGGAAGTTGAATTTTCGATAAAGGTTGACAGGCAGCTTTACAGCGGGAAAAGCGAATTTCAGAGAATTGATATTTTTGATTCAAAGGAGTTCGGACGGTTTCTTACCCTTGACGGCTATATGATGCTTACTGAAAAAGACGAATTTATATATCATGAAATGATAACACACGTACCTATGGCGGTACACCCGAATCCGAAAAATATTCTTGTAATCGGAGCAGGGGACGGTGGTGTTATACGAGAGCTTACTCGTTATGAATGTGTTGAAAATATAGAACTTGTCGAAATTGACGAGTTAGTAGTTGAGGTAAGTAAAAAATATCTTCCGTCAACTGCCTGTCGTTTTGATGATAAAAGGGTGCATATTTTCTATGAAGACGGTGTTAAATTCATACGTCGGTGTGAGAATAAATATGATGTCATAATAGTTGATTCTACTGACCCTTTCGGTGTCGGTGAGGGACTTTTTACTAAAGAATTTTACGGAAGTTGTTTCAAGGCACTGCATGACGATGGAATTATGGTCAATCAGCATGAAAGTCCTTTCTATGACGAGGACGCTATAGCTATGCAGAGGTCGCATAAACGTATAACTGAAAGTTTCCCGATAAGTAAAGTTTATCAGGCACATATACCTACTTATCCGTCTGGACACTGGCTTTTCGGTTTTGCTTCAAAAAAATATCACCCCGTCCATGACCTGAATCAATCGGCATGGAATTTGCTTGGACTGAAAACGAAATATTATAATACAAGGCTTCACGCCGGAGCATTTGCATTGCCTAATTATGTAGAGGAGTTATTAAAAGATGTTGAATAAAAATATACAGACTTTCATAGCCTGTGACTGTGAATACGAAAACGCCAAAATAGTTCTTTTCGGAGCAGGTTACGACGGTACAACAAGTTTCCGTGCAGGTACACGTTTTGCACCATCGGCGATAAGAAATGAAAGTTTCGGGATAGAAACTTACAGTCCGTATCAAGACAAGGATATGACCGACTATTTCTATTTTGATAGTGGTGATTTAGAACTTCCATTCGGAAATCCGGAGCAGGTACTTGACGATATAAAAGAACGTTCCGGCGTTATTCTTGCGGACGGAAAAATTCCGTTCATGATTGGCGGTGAACATCTTGTCACGCTTGGACAGGTCAGGGCAGTGAGCGAAAAATACAAGGATTTATATATTATTCATTTTGATGCACACGCTGATTTACGTGATGATTACTTAGGTCAGAAACTTTCACACGCCTGTGTAATCAGAAGATGTCACCAAATTGTCGGCGACGGTCATATATTCCAGTTCGGAATAAGAAGCGGTGACAGGGAAGAGTTTATTTTTGCAGAAAAACATACTTCTATGAACAAATTCAATTTTAAAAATCTGGAAAAGACAATTGAATTTCTTAAAGGAAAATCAGTTTATCTTACGGTTGATTTGGACGTTTTAGACCCATCAGTTTTTGCCGGAACGGGTACGCCGGAAGCGGAGGGCGTTTCATTCGGAGAACTCCGCAAGGCATTGACGCTTGTATGCCATGAATTGAATATAGTCGGCTGTGATGTCAATGAACTAAGTCCGCCATATGACCAGTCGGGTGTATCAACGGCTGTTGCGTGCAAGATTATAAGGGAAATGCTTTTAGCAATCGTTTAAAGAAAGGAGAAAAATTACTATGGAACATGATATAAATTTAAATATTCATTACTCTGCTCCTGAAGAATTGTGGGTGAAAATAGATAATATATTCAGCAATATGCCATACTGGGATGAGAAAGAAAATTGTTGGCGTGGCGATGGGATAGATTTATATGCATCTATTGAACCAAGCGGAATACAGATAGCAGGCACAATGCCGGAAAATATCTGGAATGAGTGGTATGATACTCTTAAAAAAGAATTGACAGAAGCACTTGGTTATGATATCGGAGAACCTGAGGACGGATTTGACTTCAAGTATTGGAAACCATTTGAAAAAATGTATTCCGATATTAAAAGTATTGATAATAAATTCATTGTTTTTAATGACAATTCAATGTTTGACTGGGAAGATTTTGATACCATAGAGCGTAATATTTCGGTTGAATTTCCTTGTTTTATATTTAAATCTGAATATATAGAACTTCGGATATATTTTGACGGAGTTTCAAAAAGAAAGAATAAACAGGATTTTAATAATTTCAATGCAAAAATCAAATCTCTTGGATTAAAACATCTGAAAGATTAAAAAATTTATATAAAGGAGTAATTTAAAAATGGGTAAATGTATGATTATAGGTTGTGGCGGAGTTGCTTCCGTTGCTATTCATAAGTGCTGTCAGAACAGCGAGGTATTTGAGGGCATTATGATTGCAAGCCGGACTAAGTCCAAATGCGACGCACTCAGGGACAAGCTCCAGCCGACTACAAAGACGGTCATTGAGACCGCACAGGTCAACGCCGATAACGTCGACGAACTCGTGACGCTTATAAATTCCTATAAGCCCGATGTTGTGCTTAACCTTGCACTTCCGTATCAGGATTTAACTATCATGGACGCTTGTCTTGCAACAAAGACCCACTATGTCGACACCGCAAATTATGAACCACTCGACACCGCTAAATTTGAGTATAAATGGCAGTGGGCATACCGTGAGAGGTTCGAGCAGGCTGGAATAACGGCACTTCTTGGCAGTGGTTTTGACCCTGGTGTTACGGGTGTATTTTCGGCATATGCCATGAAACACGAATTTGACGAGATAAATTACATTGATATTCTCGACTGCAACGGTGGTGACCATGGTTATCCGTTTGCGACGAATTTCAATCCTGAAATAAATATCCGTGAAGTATCCGCAAAAGGAAGCTATATCGAAAACGGCGAGTGGGTCGAGACCGAACCTATGGAAATTAAACGTGTTTATAATTTCAAGGGTGTAGGTAAAAAGGATATGTATTTACTGCATCATGAAGAACTTGAATCCCTTGCACTGAATATCAAAGGGATAAAAAGAATACGTTTCTTTATGACTTTCGGACAGAGTTATTTAACACACCTGAAATGTCTTGAAAACGTCGGCATGACATCTATTGAACCGATTATTTACGAGGGTAGGGAAATAGTTCCGTTGCAGTTCCTGAAAGCCGTACTCCCTGATCCTGCCACACTGGGTGCAAGAACAGTAGGTAAAACAAACATTGGTTGTATTTTCCGTGGCAAGAAAGACGGCAAGGAAAAAACATATTATCTATATAATATATGCGACCATCAGGAGTGCTACAGGGAAGTCGGCTCACAGGCTATCTCCTATACGACGGGTGTTCCGGCTATGATAGGTGCTATGATGATTATGACAGGTCAATGGAATAAAGCCGGTGTCTACAATATAGAAGAGTTTGACCCCGACCCGTTTATGGACGCTCTCAACAAGTGGGGTTTGCCGTGGGAAGAGGATTTCAACCCCGTTCTTGTTGACTAATGATTATAGGTAATCCACATTGCTTTGCAGTAATTTTTGATGTTGTAGAGAGTTGGAACGCCGACAAAACTTTTCAGAACGGGATATTATTTCTTGCAATTAATTCTGAAATTTTCCCGAAAGAAATCCAGTCGGCGACGCTCTCCGCTGAATTTTCAAAATTAACAGAGTCTTTGAAAAATATTCCGGTTGACGAAAAAATATTCAGTATGCCGAAACATAAGGCTTACAGTGAAATATATAACAGAGTTTTTCCGGAAGACTGGAATATTAATAATGACTATCATTATATGATTTCAACGCCCTCATTTTCGGATAACGATTATCTGGTTTTTGCGGTAAGCAGTGGCGAAAAAGTCCGTATACTTGCCGGAAAACCGGATTACTGCAAAGAAGAATCAATACATATTTTAGAGGGTGCGGAAATTACTGAAACATTCATTGATATATCCGACCTGAATAAGATAACAGATAAATTATCCAATATTGATATAAGGAGAGATTTATAATGCTTTTTGTACAGGAGATAGACATATGGTACAGAAAAGATGTCCGCTATCCTGAATATGCGAATATCCGTAATGCTATGAAGTTCGTTCCAATAAAGACAGATAATGTAAATCCTGATTGTGATGTATTCTATCAGTATTCAGCACTTAAACAGTCTCCGGACGGCATTAATCCGTGGAGAGAGGAGTATAAAAAATTCAATCAGGAAATTTTTACAGCCGGCAGTCGTGACCGTATGCAGAATTATAGAAACCTTATACATAATATACGCATATTCAGAGAGGACGGAAATTATAAAATAATGTTCTGTGATGACCACTTTTATGACCGTTGTAATATATCTAAACGCCGTGGACATAATGAGGGCTACTGGGATAATAATTCGCCGTTCAGCTATACGGACGTTGTAAATCAGACGGCTTTTATTCTCACGCCTGATACATACGGAAGAATTTTGTATAATGACAGAATAGTTATGCATCATTCGGAAATATGGTATTACCGCATTCATACACTTAATTTCATAAGCTGTGACAAAAATAAATTCAGGGAAAAGATGTTTTACAGAAAAGTTCCGGACTATGAATACAAAAATATGCAGTATCTTAGATACTGCTGAGGAGGTTTTTTAATGAAGATTGAAGAGGCATTACAGCGTTTTACAGAAGATAATGAAAAATATGATATATATTTTGCAACTGGTGATGTAATTTGCGTGACAATTCTTGAAATCGGCAATGGTTTTATCCGCATTGACGACGGTTACTCTGAAAGCATTGTCAACATTGACTATATAATGCGTGTACGTGCTTTACCGCAAAAGAAAAAAGACAAGAAAAAATCTATATTCTGAGGTGAAATATGTTCAGTAAAGTTCAGACCCCTTGTTACATAATCGACGAGGGAAAATTAATACATAATCTTGAAATATTAAAGGGCGTTCAGGAGCGGACAGGTTGTAAAATTCTGCTGGCACAGAAGGCTTTTTCATGTTATCATCTGTACCCGCTTATGCGTACGTATCTTGCCGGAACTGCTTGCAGTGGACTTTTTGAAGCACGTTTAGGTTACGAGGAAATGGGAAAGGAAAATCACGTTTTTTCGGCAGGATATCGTGAAAGTGAGATTGACGAAATAATTTCTTATTGTGATGATATTATTTTTAATTCGTTCGGACAGCTTGAAAAGTATCGTAAAAGAGTACTGGGAGCAGGTAAAAAAATAGGTCTCCGGATAAATCCGGAGTGTTCCACACAGGAGGGGCATGAAATTTACGACCCGTGTTCACCGAAATCACGTCTCGGAATTACAAGAAAGAATTTTGATGTAAATAATCTTTACGGCGTGACTGGATTGCATTTCCATACGTTATGTGAACAGAACTCTGATGACCTCGAAAAGACGCTTGATGCGATAGAAGAAAAATTCAGTGATGTTCTTGAAAAAATGGAATGGATAAATTTTGGTGGAGGACATCATATAACCCGTCCGGATTATGATATTTCACGCCTTGAAAAATGCATAGAACGTATGCAGAAAAAATATAATCTTACTGTCTACTTAGAGCCAGGAGAAGCGATAGCTTTAAATGCCGGTTATCTTGTCACAGAAGTGCTTGATATAACAAGTAATGATATGCCGATAGCCATTCTTGACTGTTCGGCGGCTTGTCATATGCCCGACGTACTGGAGATGCCATACCGTCCGCCCCTGAAAAATTCCGGAAATCCGGACGAAAAGAAATATACATATAGATTAGGTTCACAGACTTGTCTTGCTGGCGATGTTATAGGGGAGTACTCTTTTGATAGTCCGCTTGAAATCGGTGACTGGCTTATTTTTGAGGATATGGCTATATACTCAATGGTTAAAAATAATACTTTTAACGGTATGCCCTTACCGTCAATACTTCTGCTGAAAACTGACGGAACTATTGAAACTCTCCGGCAGTTCGGCTATGAAAATTTCAGAAACAGGCTTTAATTTTGTTGACAAATTATTCAGAAAGAGTTATAATATTTTTCAGGAGGTTGAATTTTATGGATTCAGAAATTTACAGCAAATATGAAATAATTGATTCGCATGCACATATTTTTCCGGAAAAAATAGCGGAAAATGCTACCGTAAACATCGGGGCATTCTATGATTTACATATGGAAAGTTGTGGTATCAGTAAAAAACTTATTGAAAGTGGCGACAAAATCGGCATAACGCATTATCTTGTATGTTCAACGGCTACTACACCACATCAGATAAGTTCAATAAATGCCTTTATCGCACATGAATGTGAAATAAATCCGTGTTTTTACGGTCTTGGAACTACACACCCCGATTCTGAAAATATTCAGGAAGATATAGAAAATATCCGGAAACTTGGTCTTCATGGTGTGAAACTCCACCCCGACTTTCAGAAATTTGATGCTGATTCTCCGGAGGCATTCAAAATCTATGAAATAATTGAGGGTGTAATGCCATTAATGATTCATTGTGGTGACAGGCGTTATGAATATTCCGCACCCTACAGAATAGCCAATATCCATAAGAATTTCCCGAAACTTAAAATTCAGGCGGCACATCTTGGTGGTTATGAAAGATGGTCTGAGGCGGAGGAATGTCTTGCCGGTCTTGAAAACGTAACATTTGATATAAGCAGTTCGATGGCTTTTTTACGTCCGGAGTATCTTCGTCACCTGATTAAAAAATATGGCGTTGAAAACTGCTTTTTCGGTTCTGATTTCCCCATGTGGAGTCATGCAGAAGAACTTGAAAAATTTCTTTCACTGGGATTTACGGAGCAGGAAAATAAAATGATTCTTGCGGAGAATTTCAGAAGATTTTACGGATTATAAAAAAACGGACTTGAAAAAGTCCGTTTTTTGCTGTCAGTTTTGTGAAACGTGTGAAATTTCTGCACCGTCAAGAGCAGAAACAAGAGCGTCCATAGAGTCGGCTATTGCGTTATCGTCAGTAATCCGCACAATAGTATTTTTATTACCGGCTGATTGTGTTATTTCGTCAAGCGTTGTTTCCTTACCATTCATAAGGTAGGAGCTTCCCGAAACAGTAACATCTATGTAGTTGACTTCCGGTTCTGTTTTTTCGGTGGTAGTTTCTGTTTCTGCGGATTCTGAACTTTCCAGAATGTTTGCCGGACTTTCAGAATTTTCAGATACTGAATTTTCAATACTGCTTGTATTTCCTGAACCTGTTCCGATTTCCGTTCCGTTTCCTGAACCGTTTCCGAACCCTAAGCCGCCGAAAAGTCCGATAAGTATAAGAGCGATTGCGATAATAAGCAGTATGACGGCAATTATAGCAAAAGCGTTACCTTTTTTGTTGTTCTGTTCATTTTTCTTAGACATAAAAAATCACCTTTCATTGTTATTTAAGTACGTACAGTAAAAATCAGGATAGCTTTTTTTCACTTCGTCGACAGCCATGCGGATAGCTTTTACATCTTTATAGAGTGCCTGACTACCATTGTATGTCACGGCGCATATGATAGTATTATCATTGTTGAAACCATAACTTTCAAGTGAATATATTAATTCCTGTGATATATTTGTATATGATAATATATCAGTTTCACCGATAATGCTGTTGCTGTCGGAAATAATTACATTTCCGGAATCGCTATAACAGAGGTCTATAATAATAAAAGCGCCCTGTTCAAAATTTTCAAGTGCAAGCAGATTGGCGGCGGCGGTATCGTTAATGCTTGCGGCTTTTTTCCAAGCCTCCGT
This sequence comes from Alistipes senegalensis, assembly GCA_023665275.1. GTDB lineage: Bacteria > Bacillota > Clostridia > Oscillospirales > Ruminococcaceae > Ruminococcus. The sequence continues at coordinate 66,837 of JAMPEF010000006.1, forward strand.
AATTTCATCATTGGTACTTTCACGGAGTTCTTCCATTTCAGACTTTATTTTTTCAAGTTCAGCGAGAGATTCAGCAGTAATTTTCTCAGCTTCTGCAACGGTTTCTGCTGCCTGTTCTATGCGGGTTTCAGCTTCTGCACTTATATTTCTGTTTTGTTCCTGAAGATTCATCATCAGCCAGAAGAGCATAATTAAAATTACGTCCAGCAGGGAAGTAAGTTCAATAATAATTCCTTTATTTTTCATAAAAGTACCTTTTCTTTTTCGGGTTCTTTTTCCATAGATGCTTTATAGTTCCGTTCCAGATAGAGAGCGACGCTTTTTTCGTTGTCGTCGACCCGTGCGGAAATAACACCGTCAATGAACTTGAATATTATGGCAAATACAAGCCCCCAGAAAGTAGAAGTCAATGCACCGTAAAAGTTTCCTGTTACGTCTGACGTATCAGCAACAAGCCCAAGCAGTGAAGTTATAGTACCAAGCATGCCAAGCAACGGAAAAATACCGGTCAGATTTACAAATACAGAATACAATCCGGCGGAGCGGTCACGCATTTCAACCACTTTAGTTTCACTCAGACGGGAAATATCATTTTCTGCCTCTTCCTGTGAACGTTTGCCGTCCGGTACGAATATATTGGCATTCATAGCTCTGTGAAGTTTATTTGTTGAATCTATCAGGAAAAAGCATTCAACAGCCGTAACAGCCGCAAGAATCAGAATAATCATGTCATAGCCGAAAATATTCATAAATATTGCCTGAAATATATTATTCATATTAAAAAACCTCCTTAATTTATATAATAACATATTTCCGGACATATTGCAAGGTTTTATGACAAAAAACAGGGTACTTTTCAGTACCCTTTTCTTCGGAAATAATATAGTCTTTGTGCAGACGGTATATTTTTCCGGAAATAATAAAAATACATATAAAAAATGCTTCCGTCAAGAAGCAGATAAACTTTTATTTCCGGACTGATTTTCGGCAATAATATGTGCATTACTGAAACTGAAATAATCCGGTGCGAATCGTCGGTTTACTGATACATTGTATTTGTCATTGAAACCGCTTTTATCTGTAGCCTCAGTTTATCTGTAACGAGTGCTATAAATTCTGAGTTGGTAGGTCTGCCGTGCCAGCATTTTATGGAATATCCGAAGAATGAATTTAGAGTTTCGGTGTTTCCACGTTCCCATGCTATTTCTATTGCATGACGTATAGCACGTTCTACCCTTGATGAAGTTGTACCGTATTGCCTTGCCACTGACGGATATAACTGCTTTGTGACGCAGTTCATAAGCGTGATGTCATTTACGGCATTGAGAATGGCTGTGCGGAGATACTGATAACCTTTCACGTGAGCAGGTACGCCGAGCTTGCATATTATGTCAGTAACAATTATTTCGATGTCGGTGCAGTCAGGAGATACGTTCTTTCGTGCAACTGATTTTATCACAGAGCAGAGAGTTTCTGCATCAAAAGGTCTTGCAAGATAGTAAGACGCACCGTTTTCGATGACCTGACGTTCAATAAAGCTGTTTTTGATGTCAGATGTGATGATGAATGCCGGTGGCTGTGTGAGAACATTTCCGGACTGTTTCATTATGTTGATTATATCAGGGTCTGTTACGGAGAGGCTGATAACTGCAACGTCGGGGACGTCCTTTATTATTGAGTTGAGTATAGCCTTTCCGTCATTTTTGCGTGTGTAGGCATATACGCCCATTTCACGCAGTCTTGATGCGAGATTTATACCGTTTTCGGCGGTATTGTCGCCAATCAGGACTTTGATTTTATCGTTTTCCATTTAAATACTCCTTTTCTATAATTTCCTACAAGAATATTTTATTATTTTTCGGAAATAATTTCAAGATATAATTTTACCATGCTTTGTCGAATAATTATTTATTATGTAATTTAAGGAAAAATAAAAAGGTTTTATAAATTTTTTTACCGGAAATAATTAAAATAAAAAAATATATTCAAACCCCTTGACATTTCAGAATTTACAGTGTATAATATAAAAGTAATTTGCGAGTGTGCTGGAATAGGCAGACAGGCACGTTTGAGGGGCGTGTGTCGAAGGACGTATGGGTTCAAGTCCCATTACTCGCACCATATATGTGGACAGGTGGCTGAGCTGGTCTAAGGCGCACGACTGGAACTCGTGTATACGTT
>JAMPEF010000070.1 GCA_023665275.1 Alistipes senegalensis
TTTCAAATTGCTTTCTGCTTATGTCACTTGGATATTCTTTTCTCATTATTTCACGACTTTCATGGTTTTATTTATTCCATTATACCACTTTTTTCTCTCTTTGAAAAGATACTGAACAAGCTCTAAAAAATCGGCATATTCTACAAATATCGGAGATGATTTTTATGCACTTTCAAAGGTTAAGAGACTTGCGTGAAGACATGGACATGAATCAGACACAGATTGCGGAAATTATTAATACAAAACAGACAGTTTATTCACGTTATGAGCGTGGTTTTCAGACAATTCCGGTAGAACACCTGATTACACTGGCAGACTTCTATGATGTTTCTACTGATTACATTCTTGGTCGTACCAACGTAAAGGAAGTAAACAAGTAATTTCACGCAAAAAAAGACATACTCCCGAAAGTATGTCTTTTGTTTATTGCTTCAATTGTGTTCATAAACGTTGCCCTTTGTATCTGATAACTCCTTTGCTATTCTGTAACAAAAACTTTTCCAGTCCGCAAAACCTGTCCCGTCAACAGTCCAGAAAGTATCGGCATACATATCAAATAGTCTTGCATTAAGCTTTTTTGCAAGCAGTGACAGAAATTCTTTCCGTTCAGAAGCAGCTTTTATTTCTAATTCTACTACATAGTAGCTGTTTTCGGAATACAGACATTTCTTCCAGAACCACATATTAATACTCCATTCCTGACCATATACATACATTATATGATTTTCAGTATCTTCAATGCTGATATTCATTGTTTTTGATATATCAGTAATGCAGTACAGTATCTCGCTTTTCGTGAATGGTATAACATCTTCGTCTTTTTCCTCGCCGTAAGGTTCGGTATTCATTTTAGTTCTGTTCAGAAATAATGACCAGCTCATTGTTTTCCTCCAATATATCATCAGTTTTTCTAATTATACCATAAAAATATTATAAAGTCAAATAAAGCATCCGCAAGTAATATAACGGACGCTTAAATGATTTTAAATTTTTCAGCCTATAACTGCATCTTCGGCTGTATAGCTTTCAAGTGAATTTTCCTTTACCTGAATACAGATGTACTTTATACCGCTTTCGGCAGAGGCGGAAAACTGTCTTTTTGCAGACGGTGCAACTCTTAACCAGTCGCCTGCTGTAAGTGTGATTTCCTCACCATCAATGACTGCTTTTCCGTTACCGTCGAGAATTGCATAAATTTCCTCGTTCTGCTTATGTGCGTGTACGAACGGCACACCTGCTCCTGCTGGAAGTTCGTTTATACTTATTTCTGCACCTGTAAGACTGAGTGCGTCATGAAGTTCTGTTCTTGCGTCATCTGCAACGCTGATTTTTGTGTAATTAGACATAAATATTTACTCCTTTTAAAGTTTTTTTCGTGGGATTGTTTCCCTTTCTGTAATTTATAATATCATAGATTTTAAATTTTTACAAGTACGCACTTTAAAGTAACATAGTTACTTTCCGGTGACTATTGCGTATTTTCGGGACAAATCAGATTGTAAATAATTTATGAACGAAAAAACATATTGACATTTTCCGCATAATACATTATAATTTTATGTAACATCATATTTTAATGCATAAGGAGGTCTTCTCAGGTGACAATGCAAAGCTGTGATTATATGTGGTACAAAAATGAAAAATTCATACTCATTGATTGCGAAAAAGAAAAAGATATTATCAATTCAGCAGATTTTGGATTGAAAAATTTTTCTTCTATGACGTGCTGTTATAGAGGGTATACCGCTGAATACTTTATTGAAGATAATTTTTTATATGGAAAGAAAAAAGTTGCAGATTATCCAGAAAAAACAGATTCAGGCATAAAAATTAATTTTAAAATATCTCCGAAAATCAAAATGAATTATACAGGAAGTGCTATTATTGCCATAAATAATGATGACAATAAATATATTATGTCTGATTTTTTTGAAACATTTCTATTTTTTGACAGGGCATATGAATTATATTTCATTGATGGTGAACTTCTCGAAATAACAGACCTTTCACCTGCAATTCAGGAGTATATAACATTAACAAACAGTCTTAAACATACACAAAATTATTATGAGCTTATTGGTAAAAAAAGAGAAGAAATCGCCGTAAAATATCTGCAATATGAATACGGAAACTACAAATGGAGGTTTTAACCATGATTAAAACAAAAGAACTGCCAGCCTGTCCGGTGGAGACTACACTTTCGCTTATCGGAAGCAAATGGAAAATTATGATTATAAGAAATCTGCTTATGCGACCATGGAGATTCAATGAATTACAGCGGTCTTTAACCGGAATATCACAGAAAGTACTAACTGATAATTTACGGGCTATGGAATCTGATGGAATTATTAACCGTGCTGTATTTGCAGAAGTTCCGCCAAGAGTAGAGTATTCCCTTACGGAGCTTGGTTTTTCAATGAAACCTATTCTTGACTCACTCGAATTATGGGGAATGAATTATAAAAAAACTTTTGAAAACAATTAATTTATTTTTTCTGCAAATTACATACCATAATATATTCCTCTTCGTTTTCGTCGACGACTTCAAAACCTGCTTTAAGATACATTCTGTATGCATAATTTTCTTTCTGTACGGATAACGAAACTTTTTCATAGCCATTTGATTTCAAAAGTAACAACATACTTTCAAGTAAAGCCGTACCGATTCCCTGTCCTCGAAACTCCTTATACAGCGATATTGCAAGCGACGGAATATTATTATCAATATGTCCGTAATCGTCCATTATGAGAACCCATACAGCACCAATTATTTTATTGTTGAGTTCGGCAATAAGACAATAGTCGTCCTTTTTGCCGAAATTTTCAACATATACCTGTAGTTCAGGCTTTTCAATAATAGAAAATGGTGGCTTTTCCGTACTTTCCGGAATAAAAATCGCTTCATAAAGAAAATTATCAAGTATTTTATATTCGTCACTTTTAATTTTTCTGATTATATAATTATTCATTTACTGTAATCACCTTGTTAGCCCTTAACTGTTTCAGGAGCATAAACCTTGCCTGCTCCTTGAGTTCGGGTTTTATCATGTAATATATATAATGTTCCATAAGATTGAATATATCAAGAGTTCTGCCTTCAATCTTGAACTGACTGAATCCCATAGGAACATATTTTTCCCATATATCGTCCGGTGTGATATGCGTCCGGAGATTTTTTATATCAAATATAGTTCTTTGAACGCATTTACATTCTGCAATTTCAAGCATTTCAGGGTGTTCACGGACAAGTTTATCACTATTGAACGGCATATCAGGATATTTTCGCATATGATTAGCATATGCTATCTGCTGTAAGCCTATTGATTCATAGTGTGCTGAACGTCTCCGGCATGCTGGCTCACAACAGGCATTTACAAGAATTTCACATTTTTCCTTGTCTGGAATTTTTTCAAGAATATCAAATCTGTTATTCAAATCGTAATCAATAACCACAATATGATAATCTTTATTTACTTCATTGTAAAGTGCATCGGGGTCTGTAATTCTCTTGCATGTTGAGCTTGTGAGCTTATATTTCGGGTAATTTTTTCTTATATAGTCCTCTAAAAGCGGTGACATAACAATAGCTTCATTCAGACCGTTATTAGCAAGATTCATTACCATATTGCAGAAATCATCACTTAAATGTTTCTTTTCAAGCATGGGATTTGTAAATGTAAATCTTAGCGGAATGCCTCTTTCATTAAACGCCTTTATGACGGCTTTTATATGACGTTTATCACACATTCCTTGCTGAATGCGTCCGCCGTTCCATAGAGATGGCGGAAACACTCCGTATACAGACGCTATTTCCACACCCTCACGGAAATATTCCGGACAGTTTTTCAGCATCTCAATAAAAATAAGATTAAACATGAAATGTCCCGAAAAGTCGGGAAGATGAAATTTTACTTTCATAAATTTTTACCTCTTTTATTTTAATTATTACTTTTGGATTTCGTCAATACATAACTGATAGATTTCATCTAACGTGTATTTTTCGTCCATAGTTACAAGTTCGCCGTCTGCTGAATATAGCTTGTTAGCCGGATACGTACCGACGTATTTAGGATTTTCTGGTTCTGTACACGCTGTATAAGTACAACAACCCTCAATCATTATAACATAATCAAACTCCTTATAATCAAAGAAGTAATGTTCCATATTTTTTTCAAAATCGCTTAAAAAATCGTCGCTTACGTTGTAGTTTTTACTGCTGTCTGAACAGATTATACATTTTTTCGGCAACTCAACGCCCATTTCATCAAGGTCATAGAGTACAGTATTAGCGGCTTTCATAAAAGTGCTTGCCATTGCGTTTATTGATGCCTGCTTTGACTTCTTGACATAGCCCATCATTGACATATCAGTTTTCCAGCCCTCGCCGTCAATATAAAACATAGTAAACGCCTGTTCGTCCGTGTACGTATCGCCGTCCTCGTCTTCATATTCAAGAATACATGTAACTATACGTCCGTCATTTAAATCAAAGTATGGTTCTGGCAATGATTCTGGATCAACAGTATCTGCCCATTCATCGAATTTTTCAAGGTCAATATTTTCCTTGCCGATTTCGTCTATGTAGTCGCTTATTAACTGAATTGATCCGTAATATTCATAAAACATTTCAATATCATCATCATAAAGAGTTTCTTCAGAAATAATTTCAGACAACCTTACAGTTTCGCTTGATGTTCCTGCTATATCGTTCATTGTTTCTTCAATTGACTCACCAAATAATTCCATTACGAAATACATAGCATCAATATACTTATCAGGAAATGAATGTTTTATCATACCCTTAATATCACGATTATTTGTGCAGTCAAGAAACATTTCTATAGCGTCCACATAAGAGCCGTCCGCTGATATTTTTTCAGACGGTTCATTTTCAGTTTTGGATTCTGTTTCAGAAATTTCCTCCCCGTCGGTATCTTCTCCACCAACTTCATCTGTTTCAGTGATTTCTTCTGTTGTTTCCTCTTCCGTGGAATTTTCCTCAACGGACGTTACAGAAAATTCATCTGTAACTTCATCTGCCGTATCATGTCCGCACGCTGTAAGCGAACATAACATAGCTGTCATAACAAGAATTGCTGTAAATTTTACCATAATTCTTTTACCTCTTTCATTTTAGTTATTAATTTCTGAATTTTTTCAGCACCTGAATTATATATATCCTCTAAAGTGTAGTCCCCGAATGTGAAAATATGCACCATTTCTTCGTCATTCTCATCACGGGGAGTTTTTAAAAATGTCTCCTCGCACACCGCATTGATGCAACAGCCGTCTTCAATCTCGATGACGTAATCAAGCCCCTCGTAACCGTCGTTAAAACATAGCAGAACCTGCTCGAAACTGTTCAGAAATTCGTCGGGGACATTTTCATTTTTTGTACTGTCAGAATTTATTGTACATTTTTCCGGTATTTCAATATCATTTTCTGCAAGATAATCGAGTACCCAGTCTGAATATGTCTTCAGATTTTCCGAAAACACATAAACCATATCATGCCTTGTCTGAACGACATAATCAATCATTGCATTTTCCGTCAACCAGCCCTCGCCGTCGATATTCCACACCACAAACGGCAATTCCTCCGTGAACGCACCACCCTTTTCGTTTTCAAATTCAAGCAGACATCTGATTAAATATATATCATTTATCTTACAGTAAGGCTCTGGAAATTCGTCTATATCCCACGATTTTTCAGGGTCAGTATTTTCCTCGCCGACCTCGTTCACATAGTCGGTCACTAACTGCATCAATATATAATCAGCATAAAGTAAATCCCTCTCATCATCGCCAAGGGGTTCTTTTGAAAGAACATCAATAACCCTTACGGTTTCCGGCAAATCTTCCTGTAGCTTATTCATTTGTTCTGTTACTTTGTCTCCGTTTAAAAACCACATATGATTAATATATTTACGAGGATATGACATTTTCATTATGCCTTTGGCATCACGGTTATTCATGCAGTCAAGAAATTCTTGTATAGCTCCGATTTCATTATCTTTATATATTATTGTTTGATTACTTTTATAATACTTATCATATTCTATTTCAGATACTGCTTCATATATTAATTTAGTAACCACAAACAACGTAGCAGTCACAACAAGAATTGCTGTAAATTTTTTCATAATAATAGCCTCTTTTCAATATCTTTCACTTATAAGGATTCCGGCTTTATTTTGTATGATTTCAGCTGTTTCTTCGGGAGTTTTTTCGCCTGCAAACATAGAATACAGTTCTTCTTCAATAATTTTCTTGATGTCATTTTCTATACTTATACGTACCTTTTTTGTACTGTCTATCAGCGATATAAGTTTTTCATACTCTTCCGGACTTAAATAACCTATATCATATTCTGTTGTCTGAATACTTATGATATTAGACTCACCGTACTTTGAATATTCTTCCTCACCTTTTTTCTTAAATACTTCATAATTTATTGGAAAATCCCCTCTTGACATATCATACTGAAAATCATACGACACAAGTGTTTTAATAAACTCCCATGCACCTTGTTTTACTTCTGGTGACGAATATTCACAGATTGAGTATTTATTTCCTGATGTGTCAATTAAAATACCGCTTTCGTCAGGGGACGGATAACCTACAACTGTTATCGGTTCGTTCTGTTCATTCCACAAAGAATTATGAAACTGCTCAAAGCCATATATAGGAAAATTCATGATAAAATGCGGAGTATTCCAGTTGATTTCTGGTTTGTATCCCGCCGGAGCGTCAAACGAATTTATAAATTCGAGTATCTTTATAAACTCCGGAGAATTATAATTTGTGGTGTGATTTTCAAAGTCAATGAATGAGCTGATATTACTACGCAGAATATTCATATAAACATAGTCCTTTTGAGTGTGACCGTCGAATGTAGACCCCTCCGGCATAGCGTTCCAGTGTTCAATCATTTCCTCAATTGTCCAGTTTTCCTTGTCACCGACATAACGTGTCTGTCCTGCAACGGTGTTTATGTTGAAAAACAATGGCATACAGCATAGTTTACCATCTGTTTCATTGATTTCTAGTATATGTTTATACAAAACAGTATCATCATAATTTTCAGACCGCATAAATTCATATAAATCCGCAAATGCCCCCTGTTTCATAAGGGATTCATATTTTCCATTGTCACAAAAAATACCGTCTGGTACAATATCAACGATTCCGCTTTCAATTATATCAAGACTCAACTGTGTATCTATCCGTGCGAATGCCTCTGGAGTAGTGCCGTTTTCGGTCTCAAAACTTTTGTCATAATATTCCATATAGTCCTTGAAAACTATCTTATAACCGTTATCAGCCTCATTGAAATCGTTGACAGCTTCATTCACAAACGCATTTCCGCCCAGTACTGCCATAGTTATAGTAATATCCTCATGGGTATCGGAAACGCTGTTTTCAGCAGATGTGGTTTCTGGTTGTGAAATTTCACTTACTTGTGAAACTGTACCGACCTCACTGCATGAAACAACTGTTATAACCATAAGTGCCGAAATTATACTTAAAAATTTTTTCATTATTCCAAATCTCCTTTTATAGTTTCTGCTTTTTCGGATTTTGTCACTCTGCATAATTCAATTCTATGGTGTTTTATTTTAAGAATTTCAATATGAAGTCCGTCGGAATCAATGGAAATTTTTTCACTGTTTTTCGGAATGTTTCCTAATTCAGCTATTACATATCCGCCGAAAGTTTCATTTTTATCGGTATCAAGACTTATTTCGAGTGCGTCACATACTTCACCGACAGTTGCATTGCCCTGTACAGTCCATGTATTAATGCCGGTTTTCATGACTTTTTCAAAAGTTTCTTCTTCGTCGTCCGCAAATTCACCGACAAGTTTTTCCACCAAATCGGTTATAGTTATAATACCGCTCATACCACCGTATTCGTCGACGACTACCGCAAAATGATTGTCTTTGTTTTTTTTCATGTGTGCAAAAAGTTTATCTGCTTTCATGTTTTCGTGTACAAAGTAAGGCTCACGGATAGCATTTTTCATAATATTTTCATAATTTTTTTTATCAGTCCGGAAGTAGTCCTTTGCGTCCAGAACGCCTATTACATTATCAATACTTTCACTGCAAACCGGAAAAACAGAATGTCGCGTCCGATGGATAATTTCTTCCCATACTTCAATATTATCATCTGCCCATAGTACAGAAACTTCCGTTCTATGTGTACAAATCTGTCCGGCTGTCATATCATCGAATGCAAAAATATTCTTGATAATGCGGTTTTCGTCCTCATCAATAGCACCTGTTTCCGCGCCTGCATCGGACATCATTAAAATTTCCTCTTCCGTGACAATTTCGGCAGTTTTTTCCGGATTTACGCCAATAAGTTTCAGTATACCGCAAGAAACAGCATTCATAATCAAAACAAATGGTCTGAATAAAGCCGATATAATTGTAAGTATTCCTGAAAATCTCAACGCAAGTTTTTCAGGATTTTTTGCCGAAAGACGTTTAGGAATAAATTCCCCGAAAGTCATAATAAGAAAAGTGATTATCAATAAAATAACAGCCACTGAAATAAATCCGGCGACATTTTCCGGAATACTTTTTTCAAGAATCTCTGAAAATTTTCCGGAAAAATTTAAAACAGCTATTCCGGCGGAAACAAATTCAGAAAGTTTCACTGCTGTCTGTGATGACAAAAGAAAATCATTAGGATTATCGGTTAGCTTTTTAAGGCGATGTGCCTTTTTACCACCGTTTTCCACAAGTTTTTCAAGCCTTGAATCATTCAGTGAAATCAACGCCGATTCAGCAGTTGTAATAACCGCACATATAATAATAAATAAAATTTGCAGAATTATCTGCCATGACATAATAAAAAACCTCCGTTATAAAAATTTTTGAAAAAAATAAATTGCTGATTTTAATTAACGGAGCGTATTTCATTATTCAAAATACTGCCGTCGGGGGCATTGTCCATTTATTTTTCACCTCCGGAAAAAATAAGTTTAATATATTATATACTATATATCGTGGATTGTCAAGCAGATACTCTCATTCGGAATTAGTGCAATTCCCATAAAAAAGAATAATCCCCGAAACAATTATTGATAACTGCTTCGGGGATTATTATTAACATTCAATTACTTGCATAAATCAGAATTTCTGAGTATAAGGGAAATATCTTTTATAAATTGTTTTGAAATATAATTGTGCCTGCTCTTTATAAGTGGAATCCTTGTCTTCAAGATATGTTTCAGATGTTTTCCTCAAATAATCTAAGAACTCATGCATGGGTACAAACAAATCCGGTGGGTCATAGTCATTGTAGAAACCAACACAGTCAGAATATTTTTTCTTATAGCAATCCTCTCTGTCAGGGGAATCAGGAAATTCAATCATGATTTCACATTGCTGTAAACCAATTCCTTCCGAAAACAGTTTAAGACCATATAAGAAATTATGTTTACCTTTCATACATAAAACGTAGAAATAATGGTACATTTTATTATACATATTTATGTTCCTCCAGATTCTGATTTATCTTAGAGCCTGTTCAGTATCTTTTCAAAGAGAGAAAAAAGTGGTATAATGGAAT
>JAMPEF010000071.1 GCA_023665275.1 Alistipes senegalensis
GAAAATTCCGGCGTTGATATGCTTCATTTCGACGTCATGGACGGTGTGTTTGTTAATAATATAACATTCGGTCTGCCCGTTCTCGAACAAATCAATAAAATTTCAGGTTCTTACATGGAACTTGATGTACATCTTATGATTACCGACCCTCTTAAATATATCAAGGCTTTTGACATGGCAGGTGCAGATATTATAACTTTCCATATTGAAAGTGAAAGCGATACTATGGAAACTATCAGGGCCATTCATCAGACGGAAGCGGTTGCATCAATCGCACTCAAACCGGATACACCGGCTGAAGCTGTATTCCCGTATATTGAGTATCTTTCAATGGTGCTTGTCATGACGGTAGAACCAGGGTTCGGCGGACAGAAATTCATGGATATGTCCGAAAAAATAAGAAAAATTCGCCGTTATGCTGAAGAAAACTGTCTTGAAATAGATATACAGGTTGACGGCGGTATAAACGACAAAACCGCTCCGATAGTAAAGAGTGCCGGTGCTGACGTACTTGTTTCCGGAAGCTATCTTTTCAAGGCAGACGACATGGAAAAAGCAGTTGAAACTTTAAGGGCATAAGGAGCTTTTTTCATGAAACTTAAGAACAAGGGAAGAAAGATTTACAAGACCAAAGAAAAAAATTATTACGGAAAAACTCCGATGGGTAAGTTTTTTTCCGCACTGCTTACAGTAATTCTTATCGGTGGCGTGGGTGTTTTAGGCTACAGCATTGCAGGACCTATGATTGATTATTCAAGAAAACAAGGCGACGAAGAACCGGAAGAAAACTCCGCTACTGAAACTACTACAGTTCCGGCGGAAAATGTCGTCATACTTCATGAAGAAGTACCGGAAGAAACCGTATACAGAGGCGTACGCCTTAATGAATATGAAATCTCTGGTACGGAATCCATAAAGACGGCTATCGGCAGAATACCTCAGGAACAGAACATAGAATATATTGAAATCCCCCTTAAACTTGCCGATGGCAGAATTATGTACGCTACTGAATGGACTGAATTTCCGGAACTTGTCTCCGCTGAAATAACACTTAATGAAATAGTGCGTACTATTAAAAAAGAGGGCTATAAACCGGCGGCATATATCAATATATTTGCAGATAATATAATACCATCGGTTTATTCTCAGTATGGTTATATGAATACTGAAACTCTCACGGCATGGCGTGACATCAATTCAATGACATGGGCTTCCCCCTTTTCAGAAGCCTACATCAATTATGTTGATTTCATAGCGGAGGAAATTTCCGGAGCAGGTTTTGAAAAAATAATATGCGGAGATATAAAATTCCCCGATTTCACCGAAAGGGATTTGATTCTTCTGAACGACAGCCGGCTTGAAAATCATGCGCCGTCACTTACTGCCACTGCTGATATGCTTTACAATACCATAACAGGAAATAATTCAGATATGCTTATTGAAGTAGATTCCGCTGATATTCTGTCCGGAAAGGCTGAAATACTTGATTTTTCGAAAAAAACAGATACTATAGTACTTGATATAAATCTTGACGGCATAAGTACGGGAGTTAATACCGGAAGTACGGTCTATGAATTTAACGGAACACCCACGGAAAATATAGCAAAAATGCTTTATCTTGTCAGTGGTGATATTTCCGGCTTTAATGTCATTGTGCGTATATCCGGAACTTCATGCAATACTTCCGACCTGCTCCGTGCCGTATACGATATGGCGGAGACCGGTTACAATTCATTTATTTTAGGATAATATTTTTTTAGAAACGGAGAATTTGAAATGGCTGAAAATTTTAAGGTATCACTACAGAAAGTGATTGACGAGTTTAAACTTGAAACAATCTTCATTCACAAGGACGCTAACGAAGTTATGATTGATGAAAACGATGTAAACCGTCCGGGTTTACAGCTTATGGGGTTCTATGAATATTTCAACCCCGAAAGAATACAGATTATAGGAAAAATGGAGTTTGCCTACCTTTCAACTATCGACGAAAAAACAAGACGTGAACGCTTACAGCTTCTTTTTGCACAGAGAATACCCGCACTTATCATAACAAGAGAACTGCCCTATTTTGCGGAAATGCTTGAACTTGCTAAGGAATATGAAGTACCGCTCCTCAGAAGCAAGGAAAGTACATCAAATTTCATGTCGGGACTTATAGCGTTCCTTAATCTGAATCTTGCACCAAGAATAACCCGTCACGGAGTACTTATTGAAATTTACGGTGAGGGAGTTTTTATAACCGGTGAAAGCGGTGTCGGAAAGAGTGAAACGGCTATTGAACTTGTCAAGAGAGGTCACAGACTTGTTGCCGATGATGCCGTAGAGATAAGAAAAGTTTCAAATATAAGCCTTGTGGGAAGTTCACCGGATAATATCCGCCATTTCCTTGAACTAAGAGGCATAGGAATTATCAACGCACGCCGGCTTTTCGGTATCGGTGCGGTAAAAATGACCGAAAAATTAGACCTCGTCGTTGAACTTGAACAGTGGGACTCCGGCAAGATGTACGATAGAATGGGTGTTGATACGGAATATGTTTCAATTTTAGGTGTTAAAGTTCCGTCTTTGACCATACCCGTAAAGCCCGGACGTAATTTAGCGGTTATCCTTGAGGTTGCTGCCATGAACAACAGGCAGAAGAAAATGGGCTATAATGCCGCTACTGAACTTCTGCATAAACTTGGTATGCAGTCGGAGGCTAAAGAAGTTGTCCATGACTATGAAACTTTCTGATTAATAATCCAAAGAGGGAGACAATATATGATAGATATAAATGAACTCACTGAACTATGTTCCGGACTGGGCTGTAAAATTATTCCGAATTGTCCGCTTAGTGCATATGTCACTTTCAGAACCGGCGGAAACTGTCGGGCTTTAATCAGCATTAACTCACCGGAATCTGCTATGGAAATTTTAAAGTATCTCCGGAGCAGGAATATAAAATATTTCATTCTTGGCAACGGAAGTAATGTCATTCCGGCTGACGAGGGTTTTGATGGCGTTATACTTCTTTTAAAAAGCGATTTTTCAGGAATTTCAGTCATCGGAAATAAAATAAAATGTCAGTCAGGTGCATTGCTTTCAACGGTCTGTATGTCCGCACAGCGTGCAGGACTTTCCGGCATAGAAAATCTTTATGGTATTCCGGGGACTATCGGTGGTGCTTTATATATGAACGCCGGTGCATACGGTACGGAAATAGCTGATGTAATCGTTTCTGCTGAATATATCGGCGAAAACGGCAGTTTATGCAATATAGTCCGTGATGATATGGAGTTATCCTACAGACACAGTATTTTTTCCGGAAAAAATTTTCTGATAACTTCTGTAACACTGGAACTTTCCACAGGTGAGCCGGAGGAAATACGCCGGAATATGTCGGAATGTCTGAATAAAAGACAGTCGAAACAACCTCTTGAATTTCCAAGCGCCGGAAGTACTTTCAAGAGACCACAGGGAAGTTATGCGTCTCTGCTTATAGAGAAATGCGGATTGAAAGGGCTTTCATGCGGAGGCGCACAGGTAAGTGAAAAACACAGCGGATTTATCATAAATAAGGGAAATGCAACGTGTGCCGATGTTCTGGAACTTTGCGGAAAAGTTCAGGAGGTTGTAAGGGAAAAAACCGGTTATTCCCTTGAATTAGAACCTGTTATACTTAAATAATCAGAAATTATTAATTGATAATTTAAAAATTAAGGAGGTCAAAATATGCAGTTGTTGATTATTACCGGTATGTCCGGTTCAGGTAAATCATGTGTAATGGACGTAATGGAAGATATAGGTTATTACTGCATCGATAATATACCGCCTAAGCTGATATCACGTTTTGTAGATATATGTCATAAATCAGATATTAGCAAGGTTGCTGTTGCCGTTGATATACGCACCGGCGATATGTTTACGGAAATTTTCCGGTCATGGCAGTCTCTGAAGGAAAATACAAATCTTGATGTTAAAGTATTATTTATTGAGGCTGTCGACGAAGTTCTTATAAAACGTTACAAGGAAACACGTCGCCGCCACCCACTTGACGAAAAATTCAGCGGAAATCTCCACGACGCTATAAACTATGAAAGAATGCAGTTATCACAACTCCGTGAAATTGCCGATTATTATATAGATACTTCTGAACTTTCCTCAGCACAACTTAAAGAACAGATTAAGGAAACTTTCCTGAACCGTTCTTCTGATTCTCTTATTATAAAGGTCATGTCATTCGGTTTCAAGTATGGTGTTTCCACTGAGTCAGACCTTGTTTTTGACGTCCGTTGTCTGCCGAATCCGTATTATGTTGAAAGTCTCCGAAATCATACAGGCTGTGAAGAATGCGTCAGGGATTATGTCATGAATTTTGAACAGTCACGGGTGCTTTTCGATAAGCTGAAAGATTTGATAGATTATCTTATACCGCTTTACGTCCACGAGGGAAAAAGCCAGCTTGTTATAGCATTCGGCTGTACCGGTGGCAAACACCGCTCTATAACATTTGCCGAACTTATGGCAAAACATCTCTCTGAAAATAAATATAAAGTTCAGAAATATCACCGTGATATAACAAAAGATAAAAAAATTAATTAATTCAGGATAAAAACTGAAAGGGGGTTCAGTCATGTCTTTTGCAGATGACGTCCGCCGTGAAGTATGTTCTTCTGTCAGCGATAATGACAAGCGCTTTTCGTGCCTTTATGGTATGTTGCTTTTCTGTCGGGAACTTTCACCGGAGCGCATATGTTTTCAGACTGAAAGTAAAATCTCCGCTGATTTTTTCAGCCGACTTTTCCGGTGTGTTTTCCGGATAACTCCGCCGTGCCGTAAGTCAGGAGCGCTTTTCAGTTTTGATATATCAGAACAGAAAACAATCAATGAAGTATACCGGACTTATAAATTTATAAATGTCAGGACAATAAATTCCGAAATGATTATAACCGGCAGCATAAGTGCGTTTACGGCTGGTATATTTCTTGCGTGCGGAAGCGTCAATGACCCGTCAAAAGAATATCATCTGGAGTTTTCCGTACCCAGTGAAATTCTCACGGAAGAACTTATTATAATCCTCAGCGATATAGAAGTGAATGCCCGTTCTTCTCTCCGGAGAGGTCAGCACGTTGTATACGTCAAGGACAGTGAATCAATTGAAGATACCCTTACATTTATAGGCGCTCAGAACTGCACTCTTGAAATTATGAACGTCAAGATATGGAAGGACGTCCGCAATAAAGCCAACCGCATAGCTAACTGTGATTCCGCCAATATCGACAAGACAATTAAAGCCTCTGCAAAACAGACCGCTGATATTGAAATAATCCGGCGGTATAACGGTCTTGAAAGTCTTTCCCCTGAACTCCGTGAAGTTGCTGAAATCCGTCTTGAAAATCCCGATATGAGCTTACAGGAAATAGGTGTCAGCCTCAGCAGACCCGTAAGCCGTTCCGGAGTAAATCACCGGTTTAAGAAAATTGCTCTTCTTGCCGAATCAATAAGAAATAATCAGACTGAAAGGCGGGGTTTTTCTGAAAAAAAATGATTTTGTCAATCTTCATGTCCATACGGAGTATAGTCTTCTTGACGGCGCTTGCCGTATAAAAAATCTTATTGCAAGAGTTAAGGAACTGGGACAGGAAGCAGTTGCCATAACAGACCACGGTAATATGTATGGCGTTGTTGACTTCTGGAACGAGGCGAAAAAATCCGGTATCAAAGGAATAATAGGCTGTGAGGTATATGTTGCACCACGTCGCCATACCGACAAGGAGGGCAAAATTGATTTATCGCCGTATCATCTTATTCTGTTGTGCCGGAATAATCAGGGATATAAGAACCTTGTCCGGCTGGTTTCGGTTGCCGGTACAGAGGGCTTTTATAACAGACCAAGAGTTGACATTGAACTTCTCCGGAAATATCATGATGGGCTGATATGTCTTTCTGGCTGTCTTTTCGGTGAGGTGGCAAGACTTCTTACGTCCGGCAATTATGACGGTGCAAAGTCAAAAGCCCTTGAATATCGTGAAATTTTCGGTTCTGACAGTTATTTTATAGAAGTCCAGAACCACCATACAGAAGAGGAAATCAGAATACTTCCTCAGCTTTTCAGGATTTCAGAAGAGACGGGAATACCATTGGTTGCTACTAACGATTCGCATTATATCGGAAAAGAAGACGCTGAAATGCATGAAATACTATGGTGCATACAGACCAATCAGCGATATTCGGGTGAAGTCATATCCGGAGAATCATATATCAAATCGGCTGACGAAATGGCGGAACTCTTCCCGAATTATCCGGAGGCTGTCACAAATACCGTCCGTATCGCTGAAATGTGTAATGTTGATTTCACATACGGCGGAATACTTCTTCCGGAGTTTCGCACGTTAGGAGTTTCAGATAATAAGGTTTATTTCCGTGAAATATGCTATACAGGTATGCACGAAAAATACGGAACCAATCCGGAAAAAAGCGTCACTGACCGCATGGAATATGAAATTTCCGTCATCGAAAAAATGGGCTATATTGATTATTTTCTTATAGTATGGGATTTCGTGACATATGCACGGAAAAATAGTATTCCGGTAGGTGTCGGCAGAGGTTCAGGGGCTGGCAGTCTATGCGCCTACTGTATGGGAATTACTTCTATAGACCCCTTGAAATACGGTCTACTTTTTGAACGGTTTTTAAATCCAGAAAGAGTAAGTATGCCGGATTTTGATATTGATTTCTGCATTGAGGGAAGACAGAAAGTTAAAGATTATGTATTTGAAAAATACGGACGTGACAAGGTATCTGAAATAATTGCGTTTGATACTTTAAAGGCACGTGCGGCAGTCCGTGACGTCGGGCGTGTACTTGGTATGCCGGTGAAACTTTGCGACAGTATAGCTAAAAAAATTGACCCGTGTCATACACTTGGTGAGGCTCTTGAAAAATCAACGGAACTGAAAGAAATGTACACATTAAATTCGGACGTCAGGCGGATAACTGACCTTGCTTTAAAAATTGAGGGAATGCCACGTCACGTAACGACGCACGCCGCCGGAGTAGTTATTTCTGCTGTACCGCTGGCAGATATAGTCCCGTTACAGAAGAATGATGGCACAATAGTAACTCAGTATACAATGAACGTTCTTGAATCTTTAGGACTTCTTAAAATGGATTTTTTAGGACTTCGCAACCTGACTGTAATCCGTGATACTGTCAACGGAATACGGAAAACAGAGTCGGATTTTGATATAAATAAAATTCCTCTTGACGATAAGAATGTTTATGCTATGCTTTCCGCCGGAGATACTGCCGGAGTTTTCCAGTTTGAAAGCGAGGGTATAACAAAATGTCTCACTGAACTTAAGCCGGAGCGCATAGAAGATTTAATTGTTATGCTGTCGCTTTACCGTCCCGGACCTATGAAGTCCATACCGCAATATATCAGAAGCAAAAACAATCCGGATAATATAACATATAAGCACCCGCAACTTGAAAGTATTCTTTCAGAAACTTACGGCTGTATGGTCTATCAGGAGCAGGTTATGGAAATATGCCGGAAAATAGCCAGATATTCTTACGGTCATGCCGATATTGTCCGGAGAGCCATGGCTAAAAAGAAACACGACGTCATGGAACATGAACGGGAAAATTTTGTCTCAGGAGCAGTAAAAAATAATATTCCGGAGCAGATAGCCGTTGAAATCTTCAATGAAATGATGGGTTTTGCGTCGTATGCATTTAACAAGTCCCATGCGGCGGCGTATTCGATAATATCTTATCAGACGGCTTATTTGAAATGTCATTATTGCGGATTATATATGTCAGCACTTATGTCAAGTATAATCGGCTATACGGATAAACTTTCCGAATATGTCAATATATGTCGCAACAATAATATAGAAGTAGAAAAGCCGGATATAAACAACAGTATGAAAAAATTCAGCTGTTCCGGAGGTAAAATATATTTCGGACTTATGGCGGTAAAGAACATCGGGGAGGGTTTAGCTGAAAGAATAGTCTATGAAAGAATTTCCGGCGGGAAATTCCGGAGTTTACAAGATTTTATTGAAAGAATGGATAAAAGAGATTTTTCTAAAAAATCGCTTGAATACCTGATTATGTCCGGAGCTTTTGACGGGTTAGGACTTAACCGCCGTCAGATGATGGAAAATTATTCTGTTTTAATGGAAAAATCCTCCGGAGATTACGGCGTTATTGAAGGTCAGATGAATTTTCTTGACGGTATCGACACCAACGACATGAATATAAAAATACCTTATGTTCCGGAATATAACCGGCGCAAGATACTTTTTATGGAAAAAGATTCATGCGGAATATATTTCAGCGGAAACCCGTTGTCAGAATACGCCTATATTCCGGCACTTATGCGTACAGTAAATATAAAATCCTGCTCCGGATTTCCTGACAGTACGGAAATAAAAACATTATGTATAGTTCAGAATATCAAAAATCATGTCACGAAAAAGGGCGACAGAATGGCTTTTCTTGAACTTTCCGACGGCACAGGGACTACCGACGCCATAATTTTTCCTGAACTTTTCAGCCGGATTTCTGGACTTCTAAGACAAGATGCAATACTTCTTGTTACTGCAAAAATATCCGCAAAAGATGACGGCTTTTCATTGATATGCGGTGAAATTTCAGGTGAAAATGATTTTTCCGGCATTATGGAAAATATGAAACTCTGTATAAAAATAAAGTCTTCAGAACTTGAAAATACTAAATCTGCAATCCGGAGTTTATGCGAAAATTTTTCCGGAAAAACTCAAGTAGTATTTTATCTCACGGATTTAAGGAAAATGATTTCCCCGAAAAATAAACTTTCGCTTGAAATATCCTCACGGAGTTTTGAAGAACTCCGAAAAATATTACCTGAAAGTTTTTTCGGACTTATAAAATAAAAAAATCCGGAAAAATAATCCATATACTATTGACATTTCATGCATAAAGTAGTAAAATATATATGTATAAAAAATTGCTTGACGCAAAAGGAGAATTTATCATGATAAAGAAAATTGCTGTACTCACCAG
>JAMPEF010000072.1 GCA_023665275.1 Alistipes senegalensis
ACTACCTATTATATCGTATCTTTATTGATTTGTCTATAATGGAATTGCTGTAAAATTCCGTTCTGCAAATTGCACCGATGAAAAATATTCCTGTTTTTCGGAATATAAAGTTTCAAAAATAAAATGCCATTCAGATACTCCGTGGAAAAGTAGCAAGCACGGTATTGTGTGGGTACAAAAATTGTAAACCGCACACAATACATCGCTTGTTAGGGACACCCTAAAACCCGAAATTTGCAATTAAATATTGGACGTAAAAATGACAAAAATAAGCGTGAACATCATATTCAGATGCTCTTGAATGATGAAAAAAACATACTTGAAAGTAAGTTTAAGTCAAGCGATTTTTCCTCCAAAAGTTAATTTATAAAAACAAAGATTTTAGAGGGCATTACAGTCAAATTTGATAGTGAGATAATGCCAGAATACGCTCAATTATTATGTTGATTATATGATGAACAAAAACCTCTGTTTGCCTTTGTGTTGCTATACCATAATAATAAAAGAACCGTCAGAACGTTTGTAAAAAACGTTCCGACGGCATTATACTTTGTATGATTTTTATATCAATCAAAGGCACATTTCATATATTTTTTCAACATCAGCAGGTGTGAGATTTTTCAATCCTGTAATAATTCCGCCGTTGCATGAATGTTCAGCCATAGCTTTAAAATGTGTTGTATCAATTTTAAGTTCTGTGAGAGTTGACTTAAGCCCAAGGGTACTGAAACAGAAGTTATAAACAGCGTTTATTGCAGATTTTGCACTATTCATAGCGTTTTCATTTTCAGGAAGTCCGAATACTTTTACACCAAATCTTGCAATTGCAGGAGCAGTCATTTCATCAAGAATATATTCAAGCCAGCGAGGAGTTAAAATTGCCAGACCGTGACCGTGTGTTATGTCATAATAAGCGGATAATTCGTGTTCCATAGCATGACAGGCACAGCCGTGAACAGTACCGGCATCAAGAATTGTGTTGAGTGCCATAGACGATGCCCACATCAGATTTGCCCTTGCCTCATAATTTTCAGGTTCAGCCATTGCAATTGGAGTCCATTTCACAACCGAACGCATTACAGCTTCCTGCATTTCAAGCACCATATCAAAAGTCGCATCTCCTGCAAGATAATAGTTATCAAGAACGTGATTGAAAATATCAAAAGCACCACAAGCTGTCTGATAAGTTGGAAGAGTGTAACTATATTCAGGGTTTTCAAATGCGACTTTAGGAATCAGTGCAGAACCGCCAAGACCAATTTTTTCATTGGTTTCCATATTTGAAATAACAGCCCATGCGTCCATTTCCGAACCCGTTGCGGCATTTGTAAGTACAGCAATTACGGGGAGAGCGTCTGTAACCCGTGTTCCTGTACTTACTAAATCCCACACATCGCCCGATTCAGTGACAGCAGCGGCAGCTATTCCCTTTGCACAGTCAATTGTTGAGCCGCCGCCTACAGCAAGCACAACGTCAATACATTCTTTTTTGCAGATTTCTGCACCTTTATTTGCCGTTGTGTGACGAGGATTCGGTTCAACTCCGCCGAGTTCAAAAAGTTCAATTCCGTTGTCATGGCAGAGATTTTTTACAAGCTCATAAAGACCGTTTTTCCTGATTGAACCTCCTCCGTATACCATAAGTACTTTTTTACCGAATTTCAGCAGTTCTTTCGGAAGATTTTCCATGATATTCCTGCCGAAATATACCTTATCGGGATTGTGAAAAATAAAATCGTTCATTGTAAATTCCTCCTGTTTATTTATAGTTTTTTTGTACATTAATACCAGTCGTGCTTTTCATCACGATTAAGTGCATCAATTTTCGCCATTTCCTCAGCTGTCAGGGAAAAATCGAATATTGAAATATTTTCAAGGATATGTTCAGGATTACTTGAACCCGGAATCACTACAACACCGTTCTGCAAATCCCAGCGGAGAATAACCTGTGCGGAAGATTTGCCGTGAGCTTCTGCAATTTCCGTGATAGTTTCATCTGCAAGCAGTTCGCCTGTGTGACCACGTCCACCAAGCGGATACCATGCCTGCATAACAATTCCAAGATTGTGCATATATTCGACAACTTTTCGCTCCTGATAGTATGGGTGGATTTCATTCTGCACTAGTGCGGGCTTGATATTAACCTGCAAAATAAAATCGTCTATTTCCTCAATATACCAGTTGGAGAGTCCGAGAGAACGAATTTTTCCTTGCTCAACAAATTTTTCCATAGCAAGATAAGCATTTACATCATTATCGCCGGGGTGATGCAGAAGCATCATATCAATATAATCAATATCAAGTTTGTCAAGAGCGTCCTGAATTGCTTTTTCGGGATTTTTAAACTGTTCTCCGGGATATATTTTTGTAATGACGAAAATGTCCTCTCTGGGTATTCCGGATTCACGGATTGCCTGACCTACTTCCTTTTCGTTGCCGTACATATAGGCTGTATCAATAAGCCTCACACCTTGCGAAAGTGCCGATTTAACAGAGTTTACGCAAGTATTGCCCTTTAGTGAATATGTTCCGATTCCTGCAATGGGCATCTGATAACCGCTGTTGAGTGTGACCGTCGGAGCGTGCTGATTTTTACCTGATTCCAAATCAAATTCTGCCACAGAAATTTCCTCCTTTAAGTTAAGATTAAGACTGTCAATCCATTTAGTAACATCTGCTTCAATGGAATTTCCCGAAAATCTCATACCGTCATACCATGTTGTATCTTCTGTAAGGCTATGCAGATTTTCCGCACTTGTACCGATTCCGCTTGAATGTGAAGTACAGAACGGAACGATAATTTTATCGGAAAAATCGTAGCTTTCAAGAAATGTATAAATTATTTTCGGAGCTTGACCGTGCCATATAGGATAGCCGACGAATATAACTTCATAGTCGTCAATATTCTCAATACTTCCCGATATTTCAGGACGTGCTGTCGGGTCATTCTGTTCTCTGTCTGCTCTGCAATCGGTATAGTATTTCAAATCGTCCTCAGTATATGGGATTTCGGGGATAATCTCATAACTGTCAGCTTGAAGGTAATCAATTGCATATTCTGCAATCTGTTCAGTATTGCCCGTACAAGAAAAGTATGTCACAAGAATATCGCTGTCCGGATTTTTCTGCATATCTTTGATAACTTCACTTCTTAACAGACACATATCGAAAACGTCCAGTCGTCCGTCTTTGCACAAATCAAAGTCCTTGCCGTTGCTGTCAGTGCGTCTGCCGAGCAGGAAATCCTGCAAGACTTTCAAATCTTCAACTGTATAAGATTCTGAATCATCAATTGCATATGACGTTGTTTTTGCAGTTAATACTGTAGGATTTGAGATGTTTTCTTTAGCTGTACAGCCACAAAACGTCAATAATACAGCTGACATGGTCATGATTTTTTTAAACATAATTCAACTCCTTTCTGAGCTGATACAGAAGAAAATCAAGACAATCAATCTGCTTCTGATTTTTGTGAACTTCATCAAGCAGATTTTTCCGGTGTTTTCTAAGAAAAACAATTGTATCTGAAGCATTGCCGTCAAGCAGTTGCTGTGTATATTTTTCAGCAATTGTTTTGTCAATACCACTGTCAATGAGATTCTGAATAATTACACTATATTTGTCATTTGCCTGTGCCATTATTTTTCCCTCCTTTGATATTTTTAGTATATCATAACTTTTATGAAATGTCCAATACCCAGTTTGAATAATGTGTTATTCTTGACAGGAATAACATAAATATGCTATAATAAAATAAAAAGGAGTGTTTATATGGAAATCAGAGTATTACGCTATTTCATTGAAATCGCAAGAGAGGAAAATATGACAAGGGCTTCAGAAAATTTGCACATATCACAGCCGTCTTTGTCAAAG
The DNA here is from genome assembly GCA_023665275.1 of Alistipes senegalensis. Lineage (GTDB taxonomy): Bacteria > Bacillota > Clostridia > Oscillospirales > Ruminococcaceae > Ruminococcus. The sequence goes on from JAMPEF010000072.1 coordinate 3,874, forward strand.
GAAATGAAAAAACTTGAAGATGAACTGGGAAAAAAACTATTCCGTCGTGGCAGTGCCTGTATGAAGCTGACAGATGAAGGAATGCTTTTGCGGAAACGTGCGGAAGATATTCTTGAAATGACCGATAAGACAATTGCGGAGTTTCATTCTCTTGACGAAATCAACGGCGGTGATATTTATATTGGCTGTGCGGAATCGTGGCAGATACGCTATTTAGCACAGGCAATCAGGAATTTCAAGATGAAATATCCACTTTTACGCTATCATCTTTCAAGCGGAAATACTGAACAGGTTGCCGAAAAACTTGATAAAGGACTAATAGATTTTGCTATTATTGCTGAACCTCCGGATTTGTCAAAATACAATTATATTGAACTTCCAAATGCAGATAAATGGGGAGTTGTAATGAAAAAAGATAGTCCGCTTGCTGAAAAAAAGACTATAAAAGTTGAAGATTTAATAGGTCTGCCGCTTTTATGTTCGGCACAGGCGATGAAAGTAGATATTCCAAGATGGTGCGGTGAAAAGGCTGATGAACTGAATTTTTCGGGTACTTTGAATCTGTTTTACAACGGTTCGGTGTTTGTCAAAGAGGGATTAGGCTATATGTTGACTTTTGATAAACTTGCTGATACAGGTGCAGACAGTGAAATATGTTTCCGTCCGCTTGAACCTCTTCTTGAAACCAAAATATTTATTATATGGAAAAAATATCAGGTTTTTACGCCTGTTGCGGAATTGTTTATGCAAGAACTCCGGAAAATTTCAGATTAAAAATAATGCTCTCAGGTAACTTTATGATACATGAGAGCATTTATTTTATATTTGCTTTGCTATGTGAAGGTGTTACAAACTTTTATTATTTTGTGAGTTTTTGATACATCTTCATAAGTTCAGCCACGCATTCAGATTCAGTTATTTTTTTATCAAAACCGTAAGCAGACATTACAGCAAAATCATTTTGTTGGTGTGCCTTGCGGAGTTCCGGTGGCATTGTTAATTCGTCATATAAATCAGCAAGAGAATATTTATTATAAATCTGTCTTGCGTTTAATATTTCCTGTGCAGTTTTTTCAATTAATTTCTTTTGATTTTCATTTGGTGTACACCAAGGGAAATTATTATAAACATTTGTTACAGTTATTCTGTATCGCATTTCTAATCTTCCGCATACTGTACGCATCCAAGCCATAAATACATTTGAAGTTAAAACTCCAAAATCATACAATGTTGCATTAGGAATAAGCTGAACAGAATTATTTGCTATTACTGTAAATGGTAAATATCCTATTGGAACGTATCTTCTTTTTTCGCTTGATGTTAAAGGTAAAAGTAAATAGTTGCCATTTTTAGGCTGTCTGTTTTCTGTAAATAAATAAGGATAATCAGCCCATTTCCTTGTTGCCTCTTTTGAACTGGCAAGCCTAAAATTTTTCACTCTTTGAATTCTTTCCAAAATTTCAGGATATTTCTTTAATTCAGCAGGGGCTATTTCATCACACCATAAACAATATCTTTTTGTATTATTGATAAAAGTTTGTCCATTCGTTGCCTCACGAATAATTAATTTAATATTTGGATATTTTGCAATTAATTCTTTATATTCCTCCGGTGAAAAATAAAAAGCCCCGTCGTCTGTTCCTTGACTGCCTTTATTCATAATTGAAACATCTTTACATAATGGTTTTTTTCTGTCCTCTATGAAAATAATATCAAAATCAACCAAATAAGGATTTATATTTTTCACAATTTTTTCAGTGCCATTATCAAATAACTTTTTTTCAGATTTATTTTCTGCTATACTAAATCCAACTATTACGCAATGGACGTGTGCTTTTAAATTCGCTTCGCTGTCCCACCGGAAAGTCCGGTGTGCAAAATCAATGTGTATTCCGAAACGTTCATATAATGGTTTCCATACGCTTGAGACCTGCTCCCCCTGCGTGATTGAATTTGTCGATACAAAAGCCGTCCGGATTGCTGTATTCCGCATTAATTCACACGCCTTGAAATACCAGCCGGATACATAATCAATTTTACCGGCAGTCTTGTATGGCTTGCCCTTTTCGTCAACGTATATACGCAAAATATCCGCTTTTTGCTCCTTACTCTGTAGTGAATAGCCTACAAATGGCGGATTTCCCATGATATACGACAGCTTTTCTTTTGGTACAACGTCTGACCAGTCAATGCGGAGAGAATTGCCCTCAACGATATTAGCATAAGACTTTAACGGCAAAAAATCAAGGTCATGTTCGATTATTTCTTCCGTTTCGTGCATCATCTGACTTTCCGCAATCCACAACGCCGTCTTTGCAACCGTTACGGCAAAATCATTTATTTCTATTCCGTAAAACTGGTGTATGCCGACTTTGATTAAGCCGTCAAGGTTAAACATCTTCTGACCGTCATAAATAGCCCTCAACGCTTGATTTTCAAGCCGTCTAAGACTTATGTATGTTTCAGTTAAGAAGTTACCAGAGCCACACGCAGGGTCAAGAAACGTCAGTCCGGAAAGTTTTGTCCGGAAATCCTCAAGTCGTGAAAGACGTGTCTTGTTGACTTTGATTTCAAGTATTTTTTCCAGTTCTGATTTTAAATCATCTAAAAACAGTGGGTCAATAACTTTATGTATATTTTCTATAGATGTGTAATGCATACCGCCGGAACGTCGTGTATCGGGGTTCAGAGTGCTTTCAAACACTGCTCCGAAAATAGTCGGCGATATTTCTGACCAGTTAAAACTTTTACTTGCACCATTAAGGAGCAGGTTTACTATTTCTTCTGTGAACCGTGGGATTTCTATATTTTCGTCGGCGAACAGTCCGCCATTGACGTACGGAAACGCCGACAAATCGTCATTCATGTATGGGTCACGGTCTTCCGGTCTGGTATCAAGGACTTGAAACAGTTCAATCAAGGCTTTTCGCACATCTTTCGCCTGAAATTGTTGTAAATACTTTCCGAACATCTTATGACTTCCGAAAATGCCGGAATCTTCCGCATACAAACAGAAAACAAGTCTGACACACAACATATTCAGACTTTTAAGCGTTTCTGGTGAATCGGGATTTTTGTACTGTTTGAGTATCAAGTCATAAAGTTTTCCGACGAGTTCGCCTGCCTGTAAAGATATTTCCATTTCACGTCTAATACTGTCATTACCAGTATCGACAAGGAATTGCAGTCGATAATATTCTTTCGGCAAATCTTTTAAAAAAATCTGTTCAGGCTCACAATTAGGCTTTTCCATATCGTATATAAGAAACTCCGAGAAGTTACACGTAATCAGCCACCGAGGATGTTTTGATAGCGGTAAATTTGCGATGTATCTTTTAGCCTGCTGAAACGGAGACAATAGACTGTTATCTGACTGTCTGATACCTTTCCGTAAGTCTTTGCCTAACGTTTTCTGTTCTATTATAACTTTCGTGGAATCGATATAGCAGTCAATGAAATTAGTTGTTTCGTCCTTGACACGCTTTTCAAATTCGATAATTTTTTCCGGTTCAGCAACCCCGAAAACTTCACGCAGGAGCATAATCCAAAAACTTTGAGTATCGCTTTTTTCATCGCCCTTGTCTTTCCAGTATTCCGCAAAATTTTTAGCTGCTGTTTTCTGTTCTTTGTCAGTCATATTCATACTCCTTAAAAAATAATTTGATTATTTTATTAACTATTATAACATATTTCTTGTGAAATTGCAATACTTTGTTGATTTTTAATATAAATAACAAAAAAACAGCCCCGACTTCTCAAGAGAGTTATCAGGTGCTGTAAATACCGAAATATAGCCACTTTGTATAATTTTTATTGTTGTTGCCCTTAAATAGCGGCGACAACTTTTGGTGACCAAAAAACAGACTGGGAGTTAGCGCCTGCCGGAAATAATGTGACCGCCAAAAATGGACAAGTAAAATTTCATAAAATAATCAGCCTGTTTCAGCTGTTGAGGTTATGCCCTTGTTTTATTTTGCAAGGGCATTTTTTCTGTCTGTAAGTGGTTTATCAATCAACTTGTAATAGATGTGAATATCACGGGGAACTTTCTTGCCCTGATACTTGTCGATAGTGATGTACTCAATTAAATCCATACACATCTGCCTTGTAAGCGTTTCAGCACCCGCATAGCTTTTTAGACGGCGGATATACTCATCAACGTCCTGTTCGTCCTTAGAAGCCGTTTCCGTTCGTCTGATGATGTCATTAAGTTCTCTCTGTAAATCTTCCTTTTCCTGCTGATACTTCATAATAAAGTCCGAGCAGATTTTATCGGGCATATTTCCGAGAACTCTGTCTTCATAGAGTTTCTGCATCAGCCTGTCGAGGTCACCAATACGCTTGTGAATTTCCTGCTGTCTTTTCTTATCCTCAGCGTTCTGGACGGCGAGAGAACCCTGCTTGTGAGCGAGATACTTTGCTTTTGCCTCATCATCATTCAGCACAAGGTCAATCTGTCGTTGAATATCGGCGAGAACGATACTCTCAATTCCGTGCATTACGATATAGTGCGAGGTGCAGTAGCTTTTGCCGTAACGGGCGTGAAGTCCGCAGACATAGCCCATAGGATTTTTTGAACCTGTTGAATTGTGCTGTTTCATTTTCGCACCACAACTGTCACAGTAACAAAGTCCCGAAAGTGGCTTTGTAGTACGTTCTTTCGTACATTTTCCGTTACTCACCGACGCATCTACTTCACGGCATTTGTCCCACAATTCCTGCGAAATAATCGGCTCATGATTGTTTTCAACGATATAGTGAATCTACTTAAAAATAAAACGCTACAGAGATGATAGGGCATAACAT
>JAMPEF010000073.1 GCA_023665275.1 Alistipes senegalensis
ACTACCTATTATATCGTATCTTTATTGATTTGTCTATAATGGAATTGCTGTAAAAGGGGTTGAAAAATGTATATACCAAACTATAACAGTGCTTTGTTTGCTCTTTCTGTGGACGACGGTTTTGCTATTGATTATTCTGAATACGTCAGAGCGGTACTTAGCAGAAAGCATTACGGGAATGCAGGAAAATATCGCAGATAAGGGCTTTAAGCCTTATTTTTATACTTGAAAGGAGTTTTGAAAATGGAAATTAAAGCATCGGCAGGAGAACTTGCTTGTCTTATGGAGGAAATTAACAGACTTTCTCCTGTAAATATTGAGGGTATACTTGAAGTTACAGACGATGAACCAGAAAGAACAACCGGACAGGAGGGCGGTTTTCCGCACGTTCGTATGACTTCTGACGGAGGAATATTTATAAATGGTCACAGAATGGAGGCTGTTACGGACGTAACTGTAAAACCTGCTTTTCGCAGTGACTGCCACACAGTTACGCTGGAGTTTGAAACGCCGTACATCGAACTTGAAAACGGCGAATTGCCAAGAAGAAAATCATAGGATTTAAGACCGCATGGTCTTATTTTTATACTCATTTTTAAGAAAAGGAGAAATCTGAAATGGCAGAAGAAACCAAATCACCTGAAAACATTCCGGCAGAAACCACGCCGGAGCAGGTGGCAAAAACCTACTCGGAGCAGGAGTACAACGCCCTGAAGTCACAACTTGACACCGCCAACAGCACAATCCAGTCATATAAGGACATGGACATTGACGGCATCAAGGCAAGCGTTGAGGATTACAAGCAGAAATGGGAGCAGTCCGAAAATGACCGCAAGGCTTTTGAACATCGCACCAAAGTAGGCGGTTATGTGAAGTCTCTCGGTCTCAAAGATGACATCTATGAAAAGCACGTCACTGACCTGATACTTGAAAAAGGTCTGAAATTCGACGGTGACACGCTTATTGATGACGATAATGTTGTGAACGACTTCAAGGAAAAATATCCGAACGCTTTCAAATCCGCACAGCCTGTACCGGAGTTTTCAGCAAGCACAACTGGTCAGAGCGATGTGAAAGATGATGACGCTTTTATTCGTAAAGTCATGGGTCTTAAGTAAAGGAGGATTTTTTTATGGCAAATTCAATCGCACTGGTCAAGAAATACGTCGATAAGCTCGACGACGTTTACAAATTCGCAAGCCTGACGGATTTTCTTGAAAGTGATGCGTCAACCGTCCGTCAGGGTACGAATGCAAATGAAATCTGTATTCCGAAAATTGACATGGACGGTCTTGCAGACTACAGCCGTTCAGGTGGTTACGTCGAGGGCGACGACAAACTCACGTGGGAGACGGTAAAGTTCGATTATGACCGTGGCAGGTCATTCAGCGTTGACGCTATGGACAACGAGGAAACTATTGGAATTTCTTTCGGAATGCTGTCATCACGCTTTGTGCGTAACAAAGTCGTTCCGGAAATGGACGCTTACCGTTTTGCAAAATATGCCGGTACTACAGGAATAACAGTCAAGTCCGAGGCTCTCACGACTGGTGACGGCGTATGTTCTGCAATCACAACAGCAAATAACGTCCTTGACGAAGCCGAAGTTGATGCGGAAAACCGCATTTTATTCATAACTTCGTCGCTCCACAACGCCATTATTGCTCTTGATACTTACAAGTCAAAGGCTATGCTTGAGGGTTTCTCAAAGGTTATTAAAGTGCCTCAGACACGTTTTTACACAGCAATTGACTTACTCGACGGCAAGACTTCCGGTGAAGAAATCGGCGGATATAAAAAGGCAACAGCAGGAAAAAATATTAACTTCATGATTATTGACAAATCAGCAATATTGCAGTTTACAAAACATATTGTAAACAAGATAATTTCTCCGGAAGATAATCAGTCCGCTGATGCTTGGAAATTTTTCTATCGTGCTTACGGTCTGAAAGATGTTTATGAAAACAAGGTCAAGGGCATTTACTGCTCACATTCGACAACATAAGGGGGATTTTTATGAGAACTGTCGGACTTGAAGTTCATGACAAACCAAAGTCAAAACCTAAGCCAAAGCCTGAAATGAAAGACGGTGAATGAATTGGCATACGCTGATTTTCCCTATTATCAGGACTTTTTCAAGGGTACATTGATTTCAGATGAGGCGACGTTCCGGACTTTTTCGGAACGTGCTTCCGAATTTATCGACACAGCAACTTTTGATCGCCTCGCCGATGCGGAACTTCTGAACCGCTACAAGACCAAAATTCAGAAGTGTGTCTGTGCTTTGGCAGAACAGTTTTTCAGGCGAAATATAGCGTTTTCGGGTGGTGTTCAGGATTCCGAAAATATACCGAAAACTTCCGAAAGTATAGGAGAATATTCCGTGTCAATGGCGAATCCATATGACTACATTCAGGAAATTTCCATGACCGACGAAGACTTCTGGAAATCCCTGAAAAGCACGGTTTTACGCTATTTAGGCAACACCGGACTTCTTTTCAGAGGGGTGGAATAATGTTCACGAATACGAAAGTTATAACTGTTTTCCATAAAACGACTGATGTCAAAAAACGTCTGCCAACGTGGGAAAAACACCTGCTTTACGGCGTTTACTGGGAAAACTGTTCGGGGCAGTCCGAAGAGGACGGAGGCATGGAAGAAAATAATGAAATTCTGTGCATTATTCCTGAAAAATCGCTGAAAAATTTCATTCCGTGCAAGGACGATTTTATTTGTCTCGGCGACGTTGAAGAAAAAGGCAGTCTGACTATAATGTCAGTGAAAGATTTCCGCTATGGTTCGGGAAAAGTCCGGCATATCGAGGTGACAGCAAAATAATGAAATGGGATTTTAAACTCAAACTTAACGGAGTAAATCCAGAAAAAATTCACCGTACTCAAATGTACGTTGACAGCGAAATTTTACGACGTTCTGACCCTTTAGTGCCGTTCCAGACTGGTTCTCTAAAGCGTTCTGGAATCACAGCAACACGTGTCGGAACAGGAATTGTAAAGTACACTGCACCATACGCAAAACGTCAGTATTTCGCTGGAAAATCAAGCAGTCAAAGAGGACGTTTGTGGGTTCGCAGAATGTGGACGTCGCAAAGCAAAGACATCGTCCGGAACGCCAATAAAATTCTGAACGGAAGGTGATTGAATGTCAATAATTGAAAGTGTTCGGGATTTTATTTCAGGCTGTCCGTTGCTGAAAAACGGCATTCTGCTTAACGTTGACCGTCTGGGTGACAGTGAAATTGAATACACTATCGACGGAGAAATATCAGACCCGATTTTGCGACGATATACTGACGGTTCGTCGCTCCGGCAGTTCAATTTTATTTTTGCAAGCCGTGAGGCGTATGGCTCGGACACCTTGCAGAATATCGCAAATTCAGGCTTTTATGAAGATTTTGCGGACTGGATTGAAATGCAATCCAATGTCGGAAATCTTCCTATTCTCGACAAATATCGTATACCACAATATATTGAGGTGCAATCAGACGGTTATGTTCTCGACACCGACGACAGCACCGCACGTTATCAGATTCAGCTAAAATTCGTCTATTATCAGGACAGGAGGTACACAAATGGGTAAAAATTTAAGATACGGAAATCTGGTCACAAGACCGAAAAAACTCGCATTTTATGGCGTTCCGAACAGGGGCTATCAGCGTATGGAGGGCTTCACAGACCTGGGATATTCGCAGAATCCTAAGGAATACAGCCGTCAGTACGTCGATGAGGAGTTTGAACGTACAGATATTGTCGGTTATGCTCCGTCGATTTCGTACAGTTTTGACCGCTTACACAAACAATGAAGTGCTTGCGGACATCGTGAAAATCACGGAAAATGAGTACATCGGCGACCTTATGAAACGCACGATTGTGACAGTTGACTTGTCAAACGGCGATACAACTACCGCTCCGGCGAAAATGCGTGATTATGCCGTAATTCCAGATACAAACGGCGATACAACGGACTGTCTGACGTACTCCGGAAACTTCAAGACTAAAGGACTTCTGATTGACTGCATTGCAACTTCAACTGATGACTGGCAGACTATTCTGGTTACGCAGAATGTTGAACGTTCGGTAAGTGCGAATATCGGTGTAACAGGCGACGGCGTAAGAAATATGATTATTGATAACGGCTCAACGCACGTCATGGGCGAAGTCACAAAGGGTGCAGATATAACCATTTCCGTTGTTGCGGACTTTGCAGGAGCTGTAATATCACTTTACGAAATATCTAAAAACACATCTGATATCGGAGAAATGGGAGAGTTTTATCCTATAAAAAGGGCTTCCGGAGTCGGACAGCTTGAAAACGCCGGAAACAGAATAAGTAAAAATGCAACATATGCTGTTACGGTTGAAGCCGGCGAAAAGATTGCTCATTACACAATCGACCTTAAAGCTTTTGACTCTGTCATTCAGACTGCATCGACCGCCTCGACCGTTTCCACAACTTCAGCAAAGTCAAAAACAACAGCAACTACAAAGGAGTGATAAATTATGGAAAACAGCTATATATGGTCAATAAACGGCTGTGAATTTGAAGTCGATATGGAAGATGCAGAAACGGTTGACAGGTATGCTTCAGCACTCAAAGTCCTTGAAAATGCGGATAATAGACAGGTGTCGAATATCTCTGAACAAATTCGCACATATTGTAAAACTTTCCGTGAATTTTACGACGTTTTTCTTGGCGAAGGTACATCTGAAAAGATTTTTTCAGGCATAAGTGACAATAGTCGCAAATATGATGAAGTGTTTGAATCACTACTTGATGTCATCAGCAGACAGCGTGCGGAATCTGAAAGCAGAATAGCCGGAATTGCCAGACGTTACGCACCGAAAAGACGATGATAAATATTCTGTTTGAGGAACTCCCCGCCGCCATCGGAGTGTCGGGGAGATTTTATAAAATCGCTACCGATTTCCGTGACTGGATTGCATTTTTCGACATGATGTCTGACACTGAACTTGAACAGAAACAGAAAATGCTGACCGCTTTGGCGTGGTTTTCGGACGAAATTCCGGAAGATATTGTCGGAGCGTACACGGCACTTACTGATTTTGCGGCGTGTTCCGGAATGAAAAAAAATCCGGAAAATCAGAAAAAAAGCAACAGTAATTCAGGCGTGCCGACGCTGTCATGGCTTTATGACTCGGCGTATGTTTTAGGTGCATTCCAGCAGGTTTACAATATTGACTTAATCCGTGTAAAATATATGCATTGGTGGGAGTTTTCGGCGTTATTTGAGGCTCTGCCGGAAGATACGCCCATAAAAAAGCGTATTGCATACCGACAAATCAGACTGTCGGATATCAAGGACAAGGAACGCAGAAAACAAATTCTGAAAATAAAAAGGGCTGTGGATTTTCCGCATGAGCCTGTTTCTGCCCAGAAAATCGGGGAAATATTTTCCATGTAAGGAGGTGGGACTTTGGCAGATGATAAACTTGAAATCAAGACAGCGATTGATACAGACGGCGTTGATGATGGTATGTCTGATATAAAAATCTTGTCACGAAAGGTATGGACGCACTCAATAATAGTATTTCGGGGTGTATTTCTACAGTTTCCGGACTTGGAAGTTCCTTGCTGAATGTCGCTGAAACTGCCGGAAAAGGTCTGCTTTCCCTCGGAAAATCGGTAATTTCTGTGGGTGAAAATTTCGAGAGCAGTATGTCACAGGTTATCGCAACAATGGGCGTGACCAAAGACACAATGACGGAAAACGGCGAAAATATTTATGATAAATTGTCGGAAAAAGCTAAAGAAATGGGTTCGACGACGAAATTTTCAGCAAGTGAGGCGGCAGATGCGTTAAATTATTTAGCATTAGCCGGATATGACGCCGAAAAAGCCTGTGATGCACTGCCACAAGTCCTGAACCTCGCACAAGCCGGTGATATGGATTTGGCTCGGACTTCTGACCTTGTGACCGATGCAATGTCGGCTCTCGGCATTGATGCAACAACCGAAAATCTACAGCATTTCGGCGATGTTCTGGCAAAAACAGCAAGCAAGTCAAATACGTCTGTTGGACAACTCGGCGATGCGTTACTGGTCTGCGGTGGTCAGGCGAAAATGTCAGGACTTGAACTCAACGAAATGGCGACAATGCTCGGAATTTTCGCCGATAACGGTATAAAAGGCTCGGAGGGCGGTACGGCTTTACGAAACTTGTTGAAAAATATGTACACGCCGACCTCAAAGGCGGCACAGGCAATGGAACAGCTCGGAATTTCTGCAAGCGATGCAGTTACAGGTGAACTTCGTTCGGTACAGGAAGTCCTTATGGACACGATGTCTGCAATGGAAAGCCTCAGCGAAGCCGACAGAATGCAGGCAATGAGCGATATTTTCGACGTTCAGGTTCTTGCATCAGCGTCCGCCGCACTGAACAACAGTTCGGACAGATTCAATGAACTGAGTGCGGAAATCGCAAATTGTGACGGTGCTATGCAGCAAATGGCGGATACAATGAACGACAATCTGGAGGGCGACCTTGCCGGATTTAATTCAAGTTTAGAGGGACTTGGCGTTGAAGTTTATGAAAGCCTGAGCGAGTCTCTAAGGTATTACGTGCAGACCGGAACGGGCTTTTAAGACCCCTTAAATGATTTTTTAAGAGGTCTTAAATATATATTTCAAACTTGCATTTACAGTTTATGGGGGGAATGTTTTGGACACCCCTTTTTCAATTTTTTTCACTTTTTGCGTGAACCGTTTTTACATTTTGCATGACCCATTACAAAAATAAAAAAACACGTTATTTCTGAATTGAAATGACGTGCTTTTCATGGTCTGAGTGACGGGACTTGAACCCACGGCCTCTACCACCCCAAGCTATTTCGCAATTTTTTAATAGGCAAATGCCTTTGAATTGTATTTGGAAGGCTTCGCCGACCAAATCAATTCATTGGCATTTACGGAATGTTACTTCATAACTTCGGCTTCAAGCTGCTGCAATTTTTAGGGAAAACCCTCAAAAAAAGTGGGCTTTGCAATTTTTAATTTTTAGTGCAAAACCCACAAAAGCCACGGTTTTTAAATCATGGCAGGTTCTCGGTGTCAAGGGGAATGCGTAGCATTAGGAAAAAAATTTTTTTGCTTTCATTTTTAAAGGCAAAAAAATTTTTTCCGACCCTTGACATCGAGGTTCTGACATGATATACTGTGCGGGCTTTTGGGGTTGCACTGAAAATTAATGCTGAACCAAAAAACTCCGGCTATGCTTGCCCATCAGCGAACACAACCGGAGCTTTTTTATTTGTCTTCTATCATTTCAAGGTATTTTTTTATCATAAATTTCACCTGTCTACTGAAACTTCTTTCTGATTCTTTTGCAAGTTTGTTTATTGTCTTTGCTAATTCAGGTTCAAAGTTTATTGATTTCTGAATGTATTTCTGTTTATTTGTTCCTCTTAATATAGTTTCTATAATAGTTCTTATAAACTTAATAAATTTTTTTATAATATAAATTAATCCTATTATAAAACATGTATAAACAGTTATTCCAGCTATAATTTTTATATTGATTACTTCCTTTCTTTAGGAGGCATTTTTTATGTCCTTTATTTGTTATTGTTATTGTTATCTCCATTTACTATGTTTATGTTTGCTTGTGGGCTGTTATTGCCAACATTTTTTACAATATGTGTATTTCTGCTTGATGTGTTATTTTCATTATGCTTTATTTCTATTCCTAAAAGATAATCTGCTGTAATATTATATAGTTCACAAAATTGTTTTAGTGTATATATATTGGGTTCTAATTTGTCATTTTCGTATTTTGATATATTACTTCTTGATATATTCAATATTTCTGCAACTTCTTCTTGTGACATTTTTGCTTTTTTTCTTGCTAATCTTAATTTTTCTCCCATCATTTTATCACTCCTTATATTTCCATTTTAGCACATTTACACATAAATTGCTGTTCTTTTTTGGCACATTTGACTATTGACATCCTATTTTTTCTTTGCTATAATTAAATTGTTCTAAAATAGAACATTTTAGTAATCTAACTGCCAACTGGCTTATAAAATCTCCTTAGCCTGCATACACAAACGGCGGAGGCTGACCGGAATTAGTTTCCGTCGTGCTGTGGGTTCGTTCCAAAGGTGGTGAACTTAATGAAAATGATTATTAGAGGAACTTATAAAGAATTAAATCAGTTTATTGGATTCATTTCAAGAAGTAAATCCTATTATTTAGTTAAGGTAGGTGCACCATATCGTGAAGGTGCATTTGATAGTGATATTTTTTACCGTATTATTGAATTTAACCGTGTAAGTTGCGATGATAAATCCAGCAAATAAACCTAAGGCGGTGAAAAATAATGGATTTTTTACAAGTATTTCTTTTAAAATTAAAAGAAGTTTTACCAATTTGTTTAATGATGTCTATTTCTATTTGGTTTATTTATTTTGCAAAAGGTTGTTGATAACATTGATTTCTTTTCTTCTTGTTTTCTTAGGTTTTATTTTAGGTATTGTTTTTTGTTCTTTACTTGGAAACGGTATAAATATTG
>JAMPEF010000074.1 GCA_023665275.1 Alistipes senegalensis
CATTTTTTTAAAATCCAATCGGCTTTCGTCCGACAGCTTTATTATTATAGCATACTTGTCGGATTTTGTCAAGTAAATTTTTATTGATTCTAAAAAATCTTTTTTATTGATTTTAGCCAAATTGTCTGTAAAATATTAATAAAATAAACGTTGATTTTTCAGCAGATAAATGATATAATGTATTATAAATATCTTTAGAGGAGGAAAAAATGACTCATAATGAAAGAAATACGCCGAGCATACAAAATATAAAACGTCTCAAAATTTCAATGATTATCGGCTATACTCTTATAATAATTGCCGCCATTATTTCCGTTTCTGTTCTGGCAGTGAAAAAAACTGACACCACACTTAAAGACAAAGTAAGTTCAATGGCAACTTCTCTCAATGTGCAGATGAAAATCAATATTGATAACTATCTTTCACGAATGGAAACTATCGGCACGCTTGCTTTTGCAGCGCAGGAAGCCTACACTTACGATGCTACCAACCCTGAAAATGACGAATACGAGGCACTTAATACTGAAAAAATCATTTCCGATAAGCTGTACAGCCTATGTATAATGGAAAATTTCGTTGATTACGGCATTGTTTATCGTAATAATCATACTGTCGGGAAAATTTCCAATGGCACTTCAGCGCTTTTCGGAGCAAATCTTTTTAATGACCTCAATGCAATGATTAACCGCAAGCGTTCCAATGACGGCTGGTCGGCAGGTTATAACGGCGATTTCCGACGTATTTATTATGTGAAAAAAATTCATGAAAATGCGCTCCTTGTAATTTCTTTCTATGCGACGGAGCTTGAAAGTGTTTTTGATAATCCGGAAAACTTAAGTGATATGAATATAAGACTTACAGACAGTAATTATAACATTATATATTCTTCTGTAAATAATGAAGTCGGCGAACTGCTGCCATATGAAATAATGAATCGCATTGATTATAATTCAGCTACATTTATGGATAGCAAATATCTTATCACATCCAATGTATGTAATGAACAGTGGTATGTTATATGTTCAATTCCTACATCGATTATAATTAAAGAAAAAAATGAAATGCAGTATTATATAATCATGACCGCATTTATAGCCGCACTTCTTTCAACGCTTTTCAGTATATGGCTTTCAATAAGGCTTACCGACAACGTACAGAGAGTAGTGGCAAACCTCAACACAAAAGCCCACATTGACCAGCTCACAGGAATATTAAACAAGATTTCGTTTGAAGAGTTCACGCAAAACCGCCTTAACAACTCACTGCCTATTGAAAATCATGCACTTATATTAATAGACCTTGATAATTTCAAGGGAGTAAATGATACACTGGGTCATGCCTATGGTGATGAAGTTCTTGCAAAAGTCGGCTCTATATTGCGTGGGACGTTCTCCACAGAGGATTTTTTAGGACGTATCGGCGGTGATGAATTTTGTGTACTTATAAATTCCTATTCTGATTTTTACCCGTCATATAAAGATTTTGTCGCCGCAAAATGTGAGGAACTCTGCATAGCTTTCCGCAACAACTATACCGGCGATGACGGTAAATATAAAATTTCCGCCAGCATAGGTGCGGCAATGTTTCCGGAAGATGGCGTTTCATTTGAAATGCTGTATTCATGTGCCGACAAGGCTTTATATAATTCCAAAAGCAAGGGAAAAGATACTTATACATTCTTTGAGTGGGAGGCAGAAAAAAATGAATAAAAAAATTCTTTCCCTGCTGACCTGCTCCGTGATATGTTTTAATTTTTCTTCATGTGCGGAAGATACTATTGTAAAATCCCATAATCAGCAGATTGAAATAAAATTATCATGGTGGGGAAATGACGCCAGAAATGAATATACATTAAAAGCAGTAGAACGTTTTGAAAAACTCCACCCCGATATAAAAGTAAATTGCAGCTATTCTGAGTGGTCGGGCTATGAAGCACGGAGCAGAGTTCAGATGTATTCCGGTACAGAAGCGGACGTTATACAAATTAATTTCAGCTGGCTTTCTGAATACTCCCCCGACGGTGACGGCTATTATGATATTTCTTCACTTTCAGATACGGTTGATTTAAGCAGTTTTTCAGAAGATGCCCTGAAATACGGCATTATAAACGAAAAATTAAACGCCGTTCCTATCGCCATGAATGCCATGACTGTATACATCAATAAAACTATATATAATAAGTATGGGCTTGACGTTCCGCAGACATGGGACAACCTCTTTAAAGCAGCAGAAGTTATGCGGAAAGACGGAATTTATCCGCTTTCAGGTGCGCTGAAATCAGTATGGCTTTACATTATAACATACACTGAACAGCTTACGGGAAAAACTTTCCTTGATGAAAACGGAAAACTTAACTTCAATAAAAATGACCTGAAAACAATGCTTGAATTTTATGTGAAACTTATCAATGAAAAAGTCATACCGCAAGTGGAGTATTTCGACAAACTCAATATTGATAACGGTACTTATGCCGGCGTTCTTGCATGGGTAAGCGATGCTGTAAATTATTGCGGAAAAGCTATTGAAAACGGTTATGAAATGACAGCCGCCGACTATACCGCCGTTACTCCGGAAAAATGTGGTATGGGCTGGTCTGCAAAACCCGCTACAATGTATGCTATAAGCGATAACACCGAACACCCCACAGAAGCTGCTATGCTGCTTGATTTTCTGCTTAACAGCGAAGATATGGCACTTTTACAGGGTATAGAAAAGGGCATACCACTAAGCACTTCTGCTAAAAACTATCTGGAATCCGCAGGAATGCTTACAGGGATACAATACGATGCGTCACTTAAAATGGAAAATAATTCTTCAATGGAAGTTTTGCAACCTCTTCTTGAAAATGAAACTCTTATAGATGTTTTTGCAGAATCATGCAATATGTTATTGTATGAGCGTTCCACAGCGGAAGAAGCAGCAGAAAATTTATATTCCGGCATTATAAACAGCTATTAAAAAATAAATCCTTAACTGTAAATATTTTCACCTTGCTTTAGTCTGTATACTGATTTTTTTCTTGCACTTGCAGAAAAACTATTGATTTATCTTCTGTAAAGTGCTATAATAAAAATCAAGTCCGATATTGAAATAAATATATAAATAAATAAATAAGGAAGGTGAATATTTTTGAAAATAAACTGGAATGAAAAGTATACTACCGTTTCAGTATATACAGTTCTTACTTTTACAGCGTGTATATTGGTATATGCTTTTATAATCAATTTTACGGGTATAGGCGATATAATACACACTATATTTACCATAACTGCCCCTATTATATGGGGGCTTATCATTGCATATCTTCTCAATCCGGTAATGCTCTGGATTGAAAAGCGTCTTAAAAAACTTACGGAAAAAACCAAAAAACGTCCTAAAATCACACGTGCGATTTCAGTAACTCTTACAATGATTGTTTTTCTTGCTATGCTTATTGCACTGTGTTCAATAATAGTTCCGAAGGTTACGGACAGTTTAATGGGAATAATAGATAATATCGGTACTTATTTTAATAATCTTGAAAAATGGATAAATGGTATTCTTGCCAAATATCCGGAAATTCTTTCATTGGCAAACAGTCAGATTGAAAACTTTGAAACTACCCTGATGGACGCCATAAATCAGATTATGCCGAAAATAGGCGATGTAATGAAGACAATAACAGATGGTACGCTTACTTTTCTGGTAGCTATAAAAGATTTCCTTATAGGTGTGATAGTTTCGGTTTATTTCCTGATGGATAAGGAACATTTTCAGGCTGGACTTAAAAAAATCATCTATGCATTTTTTCCCGAAAGAGCGTCCTCAGGAGTTCTCCGGATATGCAGTCAGGTAAACACTTCAATAAGCGGATTTATTTCCGGAAAAATCATTGATTCAATAATTATCGGCTGTCTGTGCTTTATCTGCATGACAATCATGAAACTTGATTTTATAGTACTTATTTCCGTAATAGTAGGAATCACAAATATAATCCCATTTTTCGGACCATTTATCGGAGCAGTTCCGAGTGCGATTCTTCTGCTTGTTTCGACGCCTAAACAGGTTATCCCGTTTTTAATTTTAATTTTCATTATACAGCAGCTTGACGGAAATATAATAGGTCCTAAAATACTTGGTCAGTCAATAGGAATATCTGCATTCTGGGTATTGTTTTCCATACTTGTCGGTGGCGGACTTTTTGGTTTTGCCGGAATGATTCTTGGTGTACCGATATTTGCGGTTTTGTATTCGCTTATAAACCAGTTTATAAATTACAGGCTTGAAGCTAAAAAACTTTCTGTTGATACAAATGCTTATGTACCTGTTTCGCCTGAAACTGTACAGCCTAAACCTGTCAGAAAAATTAAACCGAAATCAAAAAATAAAAGAAAATAATCATAAAAAAACCGTCGGCTGAAGTAACCGGCGGTTTTCACTTTTGCATCAGATTATATATTATATTCTTATTAAAAATAATAATATTTTTGTAATCCTGTATGCAAAAAGTGAAAGTACTGCACGCAAAAAGTGAAAAAAGCCGAATAAATCCAGTAAAAGACGTGAAATGCATGAGAAATCATAATACACAACCGAATATTCAGTGGGAAAAAGTGAAAAAAGTTGAAAAGGGGTTTCCAAAATAAATACTCTTTTCAAATAGATAAATTCAAGGTTTAATATAAAAGAAAAATGCAAGTTTGAAATATATATTTAAGACCTCTTAAACAGTCATTTAAGGGGTCTTAAAATTGTATTTTGGAAAATGAAAACTCCGTTCCCGATAAGTAAGAACGAAGTTTCATAAGTTTATGAGAGTTTATCCGGATAGCTTTACTATATTTTTCAGACTGTTAATTCAATCCCATTGCTTTTCTTATAAGCGTGTTATGACCTATTTCATCATGTACTTCATAATCAAGCTTTATGTTGCATTTATAAGCTACCTTGTTTAAATTGGTTGCTACATAGTCAACAATTGTTCCGCCATCAAGGGCATTAACGAATTTTTCAAGCACTGCATCAAGTTCTGCATCTGAATAAGCAAATTTTCTGATTTCGTCTAAAGCGGTTTTGCTTAAGCCGTTGCTTTCAGCTACGCTTAAAAGCATATTCAGACTTCTTGTATCTCCGATAAATTCAGAGGCAATGTTTTCTATAAGTTCCGGTGAAACGCTGAAATCTGAATCCTTTTTCTTTCCGACGTTCACAATAAAGAACATAGCATTATTAAGTGCCGGATTATCAAGCCTGAAATCTTTCTGCTTATCCTTAAAAACCTTTTTTATCTGCTCTGTATTATCAGTGAATTTTTTAATATATTGTTCTTTCTTAGCAGAAAATTCAGCTTTTGCATTAGCTGTAAGTTCGCCTTTTTTTTGGTCACTGTATTCCCAGTTAGCCTGAATATCATTTACTTTCTGCAAGTATTTACTTTTTTCTGATACATATTCACGCATCACACGTATCAGACCTTCAAATAAAATCTGAATCATAATTTTCTCCATTCCATTTATTCGGTAAGCACATTGGCTTCATTGAAAAGCATTCCTGCCATAGTCTCCATAAAGCTATTAATTTCAAAGTAAGGCGTTGTGTTGTTTATGTACCTGCAAGCGTTTCTGTAAACACTTTTAGCCAGTTTTTCCTTTTCCTCTTTGGTATATATACGTCCTAAAATGTGCAGTCCCGTTGATTCTGCATAACTTCTTAACGCAATTTCCATTGTATGATTTCCGATATGCTTTTTAACAATATCGTTAAATTCCTTTTGTGTCATTCTGAATACAGACGGATTCAAAAGCACCAAATCTTCAATGGATGCAGTTCAAGGGAACGATTGGATGCGGCAGCCTCACTGAATCCCTGTAAACAAAATATGGCTATTTTAAGCCGAATATTAGGCATGGCAGTAAATGAAATAATGCACAAAGATTTTCAATCGGTGTCCGCATTTTCGCAAATTTTCAGATAAAAAAGAGTAAATCGCCGCTATACATCGACGATTTACTTTTTGTAACATTTGACGTTACACATTTTCAATTGGTGGAGGCGACCCGTGCAGTGTCTTATCTGCGAAATTGTAATATTTAAAAATGAGGGATACCTATATTACGCCATTTTTCATCAATATATATTTAATCAATTTAAGTAGGTCACATTATTTTTATCAATATCTTTTGCAATACAGCGGAACAATGAACTCAGCACTTTTCTAATTTTGGTTTTAAAAGTGCCTGTTGCCATGCCTTGAAAAAGGTACGACTATTGTTATGGACAATGCATCTTTTCATCGGAAAAAGTACATTTATGAAATCTGTAAAAAATATGGGGTTAATCTTATTTTTTTACACCATATTCTCCTGAACTCAATCCCATTGAAAAATACTGGTTTGTATTAAAGCACAGAATAAGAACTTTTTTACGTATAAATATTTCTTTAAATGATGCTATTCATTATGTTCTTCGGTATCCTTGATATTCTGTTTTAAAATAGTATAGCTATATCACTTTCTCACTGATTTATCAAGTCAAATTTAGTCTTCGAGGAGGTCTATTAATTAACAGCATTTAAAAATTCTTTAAGCATTGCTACACAAGCACTTGCTGAAGGCATCATATGAAATGTTTTTCCATTATACTCAATTCTATCTGCGTAAATCTTGATATTTCCTATTATGTCCTGTTTACTAATCCACATTATCTTGTTGCCATCTGTTTCCATTTCAATTTCATTACGTTCTCTTGTATCAGACGTTCTGCGAATACGACGATTTACTCCTCTATTTGTTTCTTTAAATTTTTCTGTTATTTCGTCTTTACTCAGTTTGCTTTTGCAATATACAAAAAGCTGTGGTTTACCGCCTTCTACAAGGTCACGATATGACGATACAACTATAATTTGTTTGAACTGTTTATTAACCGGCATTATTTTGCCTGATTCAGTTCTTAATTCATCAACTGGTATTATTTCGTCAGGTTCAATTGTTAATTCATCTTTAACTTCTGAAATAATTCCTTTTTCTAATCCTTTTTGATTAAACACAAGATTATTTAAAGCATATTTTGTTTTCAGACTTGCTCCGATACTATTTCCCCATGTTCTTTTACCTATTGAAACATTTCCTTGATGGAAGATAAATGCAAAAAATCCGTCATTACTTTCAACAAATCCATTGAATCCAAGGTGATTTGAAAGTTTTGATAAAGAGAGCGGCTGTACAAACGGTCCGCATTCGTACAACTGTCTTACGCTTATACCATTATCAATTTCGTAATCCATTGATCTGTTTGTCACTAAGCTATTATAATATGTAGTTCTTCCGGTATGTATAGTATAACTGCTTCCAGTCTGCTGCCAATCGTTTACTCTGATATTAATATTGTTATAAATATTTGAGGTCTGATGTGCTGAAAATAACTTATCATAGTTTTTTATAACCATTTCAGGCAATTTATATTCGTTATCTATATTATCATTTATCGTTATGCTTTTATCATAAAGCCACGCTTCTAAAATAATGGGAATATTTTTGTTATCATTGTCTTTAATCATTGAAGAAGCAGAAGATTTATATATATTTGCAAGATGTTCGTAATCTGTAATTAGTTTTGATGGGTCTTCAACTTTGTTCAGTAAATTTTTGCATAAAGCATTTGAAAGAGCAAATAAAGTATGTTCAAGTAAAACTGCTGAAAATGCAGAAAGTTCAATTATATCGGCTATATCTAATTTATTTGAAAATGCTGCAATAAGTAAAAATGAAAATACTATTGCAGATATTAAGACATAAATAGTATAGCTTTTGGAAAGCCATAACACTATTTTTGTATATATAAAATTTAGTTTCTTTTTTATTGATTTCACTGGTTTCACCTATATATTATATTTTTATGAGCAGTGGATTATAATGAATCAACAAATTACACTGACTATTTTCATTGACATTATAGCATAAGCAATATATATTTAATCAGTTTAAGTAGGTCACGTTATTTTTATCACTATCTTTTTTAATTATACTTTATTTATAAGAAAAAATCAACCCCTAATTTTACACTTTTGATTTTTATTTTAATCAGTTTGAGTTGGTTACTCTCAAAAAATTTCTTACACTGATTTTAGTTCCAGTATAATGGAGTTATAGTTATCCTATTTTAAAATAGAATATTAAGGATACCGAAGAACATAATGAAT
>JAMPEF010000075.1 GCA_023665275.1 Alistipes senegalensis
AAACGGTGAGCTGCCTTTTAGCCTCGTTGATTTTCTTTAACTCCCTTATTAGCCAATCCTTTTTTTAAGTATTGCAATTCAATAAAATATATGTTATAATATTTTCAGGGGAGTCACTGAAATGAAATTATTTAATAAAAATAAAAAAATTATATCCATTCCGGTGGGATTCACTCCGGACGATATAAAAATTGAGTCAAGTATATGTACCGGCGAAAAAACTATAGGCTTTTATGATAAATTTTCTAAAAAACTTTTGTATGCCGAACTCGTCCGGAATGATGCCGATATATTAGCTTTCTATCAAAAATACGGCGTTAAAAAAACTTAAAATTTATATAAAGGAGATTCTTAAATGAAAAGAACAGATTACATAAGCTGGGACGAATATTTTATGGGCGTTGCTATTCTTTCCGCACAAAGAAGTAAGGATAATTCTACGCAAGTGGGCGCTTGTATCGTCAATTCAGAAAAAAAAATAGTCGCTGTTGGTTATAATGGTATGCCTACCGGTTGCGATGACGATGAAATGCCGTGGGAACGTCAGGCAGATTCCGCACTTGATACAAAATATCCGTATGTATGCCATGCTGAACTTAATGCGATACTTAACCGGAATGCTTCGTCTCTTGACGGCTGTACGCTTTATGTTACACTCTATCCGTGCAATGAATGCGCTAAAGCTATTATACAATCCGGTATAAAAAGGGTTGTATACTATGATAACAAATATTCCGGTACTGAAAGTGTAACCGCTTCTGAATTTATGTTCAGAAAATGCGGCGTTGTCGTTGAGGAATACATTAAAAACAACAGAAATTTAACTATTTCAATGTAATTTAAAGGGACTGTTTTTATACAGTCCCTTTTTATGATTTCAGATATTTTGATAATTTCTTCCGACGTTTCTGCTTATACATGACCTTATCAGCCTCCGTTACAAAATGGAATATATCTTCATGCGGTTCAGGCTGTGCGATTATATATCCTGTACTTGCATTGAGTTCAAACGGATATAGTTCCGTATCATTTATTTTTCTGATATTCTCTTCTATACGTCGTGTCAGTTTCATGGCGTCATATTCTCCGTAACCTGCCGCAAAAACTATAAATTCATCACCACCAAACCGGCAATATACTTCATCTTTATTGCACGAAACACGGAGGACGTCCGCAATATTACATATAGCTACGTCACCGACATCATGTCCGAATGTATCGTTTATAACTTTCAGTCCGTCAAGGTCTATGAACATAAGCATAATATCACGTTTTTCTGCTATGCAATTATTGTACATCTCACGGGTGGCGTTTACAAAACCGTTGCGGTTGTATATTCCGGAAAATGTATCTTGTGCGTAAAGTTTTCTGAGGTGCTTTACAGCAGTATTAAGGCACATCAGCTTACGGATATTTTCAAGAGAATTGCTTATACTTATACATAAAGTCTCAAACATTGAATTATGTATGTTTACACGGGGATTCATTATTGCCATATATCCAAGGCAACGTGTTCCGAAATGCAACGGTACAAGATAATAAAATCTTCCGGATTTATTCACCTTTGCAATAGCCGGAAGAACTTCGCTTTTTCTGATTACTGATTCTTCATAAAACAAACCCTGTCTATAGGCAATGGGAACTATGATATTTTCAGTATATTCGGACGGTATCGGAGTATCTTCGCTTTCCTGATATGAATTTTCGTCCGTGAGAGATTCTGCGTCCCAGTTCTCACACAGACAGAAATAAAATTCCTCCGGCTGTATCTCCTCAACAAAATTTTTCATTGAGTTTATATACTGTTCATAAGTATTGCACCCTAAAAGTACGCACGAAAGATGATTGAACATCGCCATATAGCTTTGTGTTTTTTCAAAACGTGTATAATTCGTATAGTTGAATTTTCTGAAAGTGTTTACATCTACCTGCTGTTTCGGTGAACAGCCACAGCTTTCCGTAAACCGTGGCGACATATCAAGAATGATACTTCTTTCCTGTTCCTTGTTTGTAAAGTGATTGAAAAGCATCAAACACGCAAGTTTTCCGGAATACCGGAGAGGTCTTTTAACGGAAGTTATTTCTATCTGATAATTATTTGTATTATATGTATTGTCAAAACCTGTAACCGCTATATCCTCCGGTACTTTATAACCTGCTTCAATAATGCGGTTTATAGCAGTTGTTGCCATAACGTCATTGGCGCATATGATAGCTTCGGGAAGTTCTTTCCACTGCCTGAGGAAATATTCCGCTCCGTTTTTTCCCGACGGCGCACGAAAATCACCGTAAAAAATATTATTTTCATCAATACTGATATTGTTTTCCGCAATCACTTCACGGAATGAATTTAATCTATCGGCACTTTCCGGATTATCCGCCGGTCCTGATATATAACTGAACTTTGTGAAACCGTGTTCATGTATAAGGTGTTCGGTTATTTTTCGCATTGCTTTTTTATTGTCAATGCCTATATGGTATAGTTCCGGAATATCATTATCCATGCTCACAGCCGGTATGCCAGCGGATTTTATCCGGCTGATAATGTTATCAACAACAGGGGGATAATCTATTGTATTTGTAAGAAGTATAGCACCATCGTAATTTCTGAAATCAGGAAGATTAAAAATATTAAATTCTCCGGTGTCATGGGTGGGATTGCCCATTGACCCTATAAAAGATATAAAAGCCTCTACATTTATTGAACATTCAGCGGCGGAGGCGGAGATTCCGTTCAGGATTTCACTCTGATAGCTCTGGTCTATTCCGGCAATAATTACGGCAACTCTGTAAACGGGCATTAGTTTCATCTCCTAAAAAAATCTTTTAAAAAACTCTTTATATATATATTTTACAGTAGTTTTATGAAAAAATCAATAGAATTATGATATATTAATTATATTACTGATTAATATTTTATTAATATTTTTTCCGGATTATAGGTTAAAAGCTGAAAGTTTTGCAGTAATTCCTGATATTTTATATCATATTGACGAAATTTCACCGCCTTATTGACAAATCCTGAAAACATGGTATACTATAAATAGCAGATAATATTTTTCCGGATTATTTTTTCCGGATTTATGCGGAGGTAATCAAATGAATATCTGGCACAAAATCAGCCCTAAAAGAATTACTCCCGAAAATTTCTATGCTGTTATAGAAATAGGAAAGGGAAGTAAAATCAAGTACGAACTTGATAAAGACACAGGTCTTATAAAAATGGACAGAATACTTCATACTTCAACACACTATCCGGCAAATTACGGATTTATTCCGAGAACTTATTCCGATGATAATGACCCCCTTGATGTTCTTGTACTCTGTTCTGAAAAACTTATACCACTTACTCTTGTGAAGTGCTATCCCGTCGGCGTTATCAGAATGCTTGATAATGGTCATCACGATGATAAAATTATTGCTATCCCGTTTGATGACCCTAATTACAATATCTATAAGGATATTGACCAGATACCTAAACACATCTTTGACGAGATGAGCCACTTTTTTACAGTTTACAAGGAACTCGAACACAAGGCAACCGCTGTAAATGAAGTCGAAAACGCTGAAACCGCTAAGCGTATTATTGCGGAAGACATAGAGCGATATATTGAAAATTTCTGTAAGTAAAAAACTATTGTGAAAGGAATTTATTTTTATGACAGCTTCAAGTGAAAATTTATTTGGTCAGACAAATGTGCCACCTATGGGCATTATTGCTATGGAAAGCGTTAAGGAAATCGGTGCAAAAATCGACAAGTACCTTGTTGAATGGGCTGGAAAAGCAGGCTATGAAACAGATACTTTTCTGATTGAAAGCGAATGTCCCCGCTTTTCTTCCGGTGATGCAAAAGGTCTTATAAAATCCACCGTGCGTGGCAAGGATTTATTTATAATCGTTGATGTAGGTAACTACAATATCAAGTATGATTATTTCGGTATGCAGAATGCTATGTCACCAGATGACCATTTTCAAGACTTAAAAAGAATTATTCAGTCAGCAAGTGGTAAGGCACACCGTATAACCGTTATCATGCCTAACCTCTATGGTGGCAGACAGCACAGAAGAAGTTACCGTGAATCTCTTGACTGTGCTTGCGCTTTACAGGAACTGGAAGCTATGGGTGTTTCAAATATCGTTACTTTCGACGCACATGACCCCCGTGTACAGAATGCTGTACCGCTTATGGGCTTTGATAACGTTATGCCGACGTATCAGGTATTAAAAACAATGTTCAGGGATATAAAAGATATTGACTGCTCCAAGGAAAAATTTATGGTTGTAAGTCCCGATGAAGGCGCACTTAACAGAAATATGTATTATGCTTCTGTACTCGGCGTTGAAATGGGTATGTTCTATAAAAGACGTGACTATTCAACTATCGTCAATGGCAGAAATCCCATTGTTGCACATGAATATCTTGGTAACTCCGTTGAAGGTAAGGACGTTTTTGTTGCTGATGATATTATTTCCTCCGGTGAGTCTATGCTTGACCTCGCATACGCTCTCAAGGAAAAGAAAGCCGGAAGAATTTTCACATATGCTACATATGCTATCTTCACAAACGGTCTTGAAAAATTCGACAAGGCTTATGCAGACGGCTACATAGATGGCGTTTTTGGTACTAACCTTACTTACAGAACTCCCGAACTTCTCAGCCGTCCGTGGTTTCATGAAGTCGATGTTTCAAAATATATCGCTTATTTCATTGAGGCTATCAATCATGATGTTTCTATAAGCAAAATTATCGACCCACACGAAAAAATTCAGAGTCTCCTTAAAAAATACGGTATGAAGTAATTTATATGACATCTCCGTTGAAACATACGGGGGTGTTTTTTCTTAAGATATTAGTTAACGGGGTTATGAAATTTATGTGAAAATATTGACATATATTTATAATTATGCTATAATAAATCTTATCTCAAAAGAAAGGGTGAATTTGTTGTTACAATTAAAAGACATATTCAAGCAGTACGGAAACGGTGAAAATAAAGTAACCGCACTCAACGGCGTAAATGTTACGTTCCGTGAAAATGAATTTGTGGCTATACTCGGACATTCCGGCTGTGGTAAGACTACCATACTTAATATTATAGGCGGTCTTGACCATTACACCTCCGGCGACCTGATAATAAACGGAGTTTCCACAAAAAAATACAAGGACAGGGACTGGGACGCTTACAGAAATCATTCTATAGGTTTTATTTTTCAGAGTTATAACCTTATTCCGCACCAAACGGTACTTGCAAACGTCGAATTAGCGTTGACTATCTCGGGTGTTTCAAAGTCTGAACGCCGACGCCGTGCAAAAGAAGCTCTCGAAAAAGTAGGTTTAGGAAACCAGCTCCATAAAAAACCTAATCAGATGTCTGGCGGACAAATGCAAAGGGTTGCTATCGCCCGTGCATTAATAAATAATCCGGATATTCTTCTTGCCGATGAACCCACCGGCGCTCTCGACAGTGAAACAAGCATACAGGTTATGGAACTCCTTAAGGAAATTGCAAGGGATAAACTCGTAATAATGGTTACTCACAATCCGGAACTTGCCGAAGAATACGCCACAAGAATAGTCCGCATAAAAGACGGTCAATTAACCGACGATAGCGACCCTTATACACCGGAGCAGGCTATGGAAATAAAAAATTCCGGTAAAAAACGTGTTTCAATGTCATTCGGTACGGCGGTATCACTTTCCCTTAATAACCTTATGACAAAAAAGGGGAGAACCCTCCTAACGTCGTTTGCCGGTTCGATAGGCATAATAGGCATTGCTACTATTCTTTCGCTCTCCACCGGCATAAACGACTATATAAATGACGTTCAGGAAGATACACTATCGTCATATCCGTTGCAGATTACAAGGGAAACTGCTGATACTTCCGCTATGATGGCTTCCATGATGGAAAAAAGCAACGGCAGTCAGGAAAAAAATATTGACAATGAAAAAGTTTATTCAAACGTTGATATATATGATATTTTCAATACTATGAACTCTTCAGCACGTCAGACTAACAACATGAAAGATTTCAGGAAATTTATTGACGAAAATTCAACCGTAAAGGAAAAATCAACCGCTATTGCTTATAGTTATGATGTAAATATGCCAATATTCACGGAGACACCCCACGGTGAAATTATAAAAGTCGATTTCATGGATATGTATTCAAAGGCTCTCGGAATTAACGACTCGGAATATATGTCTATGGCTATGAATAATCCAATGACAAGTATGCAGACTTCAATGATGGGTCTTGACGTTATGACGGAACTTCTTGCATCAGAGGACGGCACACAAGTCAGCGAACTTATCAAAAATCAATATGATGTCGTTAACGGCAGATGGTGTGAAAATTATGATGAAGTCGTTGTGGTACTTACTCCTAATAATGAACTTCCGGACATCATAGCATATGCTATGGGTCTTAAAGAACCGGAGGAGTTTTCACGTATCCTTAAATCTGCTATGAATGGTGAAAATATCGAAGATTACGGAAATCTTGAATGGAATTTTGATGAAATTATCAACAAGAAATTCAAGATGATTCTTCCGTATGAATCATATCGTAAAAATGAAGATGGTACAGGTTACACAAATCTTACTGAAACTGAAACCGGTATGGATTATCTTTATAATTCCGGTGACGTGGGAACAGAACTGAAAGTAGTAGGATTCATAAAGCCGAATGAAGATACTGATATAGGTATGATTTCAGGATATATCGCATATACTCCTATGCTTACACAACACGTTATAGAACAGACCAACAACAGCGACATCATGAAAGAACAGATTGATAATCCCGAAACTGATATTATAACCGGCTCTGCATTTCTTACCGACGACTACAAAGAACCCGACGACAAAGAAAAAATTTCTTCCGCAAAAGACTATATAAAAAATGCTTCCGACGACAAAAAAGCTGAAATTTATAAATTTGTAGCTGCACTTCCGAATGAAGAACAGATGTTGAAAGAAGTTCAGGAAAATATTTCTAAAATGTCCGATAAGGATAAGCAAACGGCTGTTGCAGAATTTTTTGCCGAACAGATGGGCGTTGAAAGTTCACAGATTGCCGACTACATTAAAACTATGAATGAAGAAGAGTTCAATGAAGCTCTTATGGGCGTAATGACCGCACAATATATGATGCAGTCCGTCGCCGAAACTGAAAAGAAACTTTCTGAATATAACAATAAACAGCTTGCCGGTGAACTTGATAAAGCTAAAATAACCGACGACGCATACGTACAGATTTATGAAAATTTCACACCTGCTGAAATTTCTACTTCCACATATGACGATAATCTTAAACTTCTCGGTAAAGCTGATATTTCTGACCCGTCATGCATAAGCATTTATGTCAAATCCTTTTCAGACAAGGACGATATAGCAGATGTAATAAAGGAATATAATAATTCCGTTGAAGAAGATGATGTTATACACTATACCGACTATGTAGCACTTCTTATGTCGTCTGTGACAAGCATTATCAGCGGTATATCTTATCTGCTTATTGCATTTGTAGGAATTTCGCTTGTTGTTTCATCAATCATGATTGGAATTATTACATATATTTCAGTTCTTGAACGTACAAGGGAAATTGGTATTTTACGTGCTATCGGTGCTTCAAAACATGATGTATCAACAGTATTTAATGCCGAAACTATGATAGTAGGTCTGACCGCCGGACTTATCGGTATAGGCGTTTCAGTACTGCTAACAATTCCGATAAATCTGATTATACATTCTCTCACATCGCTTGATAACCTTAATGCTTATGTTCCGGCAGGAGCTGCGGTTATACTGGTTGTAATAAGTATGGCGCTTACATTGATTGCCGGTGTTATTCCGTCAAGAGTGGCATCTAAAAAAGACCCTGTAGAAGCATTAAGAACAGAATAATTTGTAAATCTTTCACCCGTCAGCTGTATTCTTTCGGGTGAATTTTTTTATGAAAATTTAACACTCAAAACGCAAAATTATATAACATAATATATATTATAGGAATTTTTAAAAAATATATATAAAAAATAAAAAATCCATAG
>JAMPEF010000076.1 GCA_023665275.1 Alistipes senegalensis
TTACTGGCATTTTAAAAGATGATGAAGGCAGCGAAAGCAACGGAAGATTTATCCGGCTTAAATTACCAAGTAATGATAAAATTGCTCAAATTTTTAATACAAACTGAAATAAAAGTATATAAAATATTCCGAATTTTTAAAATTATTATGCGTAATATACTGATAAAAAGTACTTTTTATATGATAATAGCAGTATATTTTTTGAAAAACTGGAATTAATTTTAGAGTTTGTGTGTTATATAAGCTTTATGAATTAATTATATCAATGGTGATGTGGTCTATGTTTAAAATATTTAACGGTGTTCTGATGGAGTACAAAAGAGAAAAAGGTGAGACAAATATTAAAATTCCTGATGGTGTTAGGGGTATTGGGAATGGTGCTTTTTGTTGTTGCAGAACTATAAAATCCGTTGAACTTCCTGATAGCGTTACAAAAATTGAACCGCAGGCATTTAAAAATTGTACTAATTTGGAACACATTATTCTTTCGGAACAGCTTACTTCAATTGATGATGAAGCCTTTTATGCTTGTGTAAATCTTGGTGAAATAGAGTTCCCAAGTATGCTGTCGTACATAGGCTCTCGTGCTTTTTACGGTTGCAAGTATCTTGAGAGAATTAGATTTCCAGAGTGTTTGACGGAAATTGGTGATGAATCTTTTAAGGTGTGTATCAATCTGGAGGAAATAGAATTTGGAAACAGTATTCAAAAAATAGGCAGACAGGCATTCGCAAATACAAGTTGGCTGGAGAGAAAACGGAAAGAAAATCCGCTTGTAATAGTGAATAATATTTTGATTGATGCTTATAAATGTAAAAATATTTTATCTATACCCGATAACGTTGCAACTATTTCCGAAGGAGCGTTTGAGAAAAATACTAAAATTTCTGAATTGCTTTTGAAATCAGACCAGTATGAAAAGAGTATTACAATTAATAACAGCAGTGAGATTGAAAATATTTTTAGACTGATAAATTCCAGTAAAAATATACAGGAAGTCCTGCTCCAACAGATAGAGGATGAAGAGTTGAAAATCCATATCGCAATGTTTCTTGCATTTGGAAAAGGAAACTTTGTAGGAGAAAAATACTTGTCGGATAATATCATTAAGACAGTTAAAAATCTTATTCAAAGCAATGATATAGAAAATATGAAAAATATCCTAAAAGGGAACTATATTACAGATAGTAATATTGATGAACTGGTAGGTTACTCGATTGAGCATGAAAGATTTGAAATACAGACGTTGCTTCTGGAACATAAAAATGAAACTATCGGTTTTCAAAATGTACATGACAGATTTAAATTATAGAGGGTGGATAACTTGGATAATGAAATTGATGAATTGGTCAGTGAATCAATAAGTTACATACAAAATAATTTGTTGATGAAATTTGGTTTCCTTGCAAGAGCATTTCAGCAGCTTAAAATTTTATCAAGTGAAAAATACACTATTGCTTCCGACGGTAGTAATATTTATTGCAATAGCAGGTATATTCTGAAATTATTTCTTGATAATACAGAATACTTGACAAGGCAGTATCTGCATACTGTACTTCATTGCATTTTTCAGCATCAGTTTATAGATAGCCATATGGATTTTAATATATGGAATCTTGCCTGTGATATAGCTGTTGAGAATATTATTTCAGAACTTGATACTGATAAAATTGACCGTTCATGTGAAGCAAAACAGTCTAGAGAAATAAGCAAGCTGAAAAATAGTATTGATTTTATGACAGCGGAAAAAATATATGGCTATTATATGGAGCATCAGCTTATAGAGAAACGTTATGAGTATCTTTCTAATATATTTAATGCTGACGAACATAAGCTTTGGTATAACAAAGAACAGTTAGGTATACCTCGGATTTTTGACAATTCAGAAGGAAATGATGAAAGTAAAAATGATTGCGATAAATTTAAATCAATGAACGATGAATACGAAGATGAATCAAATAATGAAATGTCGGAATCGGATAAACAGGAAATATGGAAAAATATTTCCCGACAAATTCAACTTGAAATTGAAATGCAAAAAAGTGAAAAGTATGATTTGGAAAGTTCAAGCATTGTGCAGAATTTATATGAGGTGAATAAAGAAGAGGTAGATTATTCAGAATTTCTGCGAAAATTTGCAGTATTCGGAGAAGAAATGAAGATTGATGAGGATTCTTTTGACTATAACTTTTATATGTATGGGTTATCACTCTATAAAAATATTCCCTTGATAGAACCGCTTGAATATAAAGAAATCAAACGTATCAGAGAATTTGTGATTGCAATCGATACATCAGGTTCAGTTAAAGGTGAAACGGTACAGGCTTTTATTCAGAAAACTTATAATATTCTGAAACAGCAGGAGAGCTTTTTTACAAAAGTGAATATACACATAATTTAATGCGATTGTGAGATTCAATCTGACGTGAAAATCACTTCCGAGCAGGAATTTGATAATTATATAAGTAATATGGAGATTAAGGGGTTTGGTGGAACAAATTTTTGTCCTGTATTTAAATATGTTGATGAATTGTGTAAAAATAAGGAATTTATTGATTTGCGTGGGTTGATATACTTTACTGACGGTTATGGTTATTTTCCTGAAAAGCCAGATTACAAAACGGCGTTTGTATTTCTTGAAGATGGTTTTAATAATCCAGATATTCCAGCATGGGCAATAAAAGTTGTTCTTAGTTCGGCACAAATCAAAGAATTTTAATGTTAAGGAGCAATCGAAATGAATATACATGATGCCAAAAATCAAGTCAAAAATGCTGTACGAGCGTATATGGCAAAGGATGATTATGGAAATTATCTGATACCGCAGCATAAGCAAAGACCAGTATTTCTTATAGGTCCTCCTGGCATCGGCAAAACAGCAATTATGGAGCAGATAGCATCAGAATTAGGTATAGGACTTCTCACATATTCAATGACTCATCACACAAGACAAAGTGCGTTGGGTTTACCCATGATTAAGCAATTTGAGTATGACGGAGAGGTATTTGATGTTTCGGAGTATACAATGAGTGAGATTATAGCTTCGCTTTATGAAACAATGAAAACAACAGGAATCAGGAATGGAATCTTATTTCTTGATGAGATAAATTGTGTATCCGAAACTCTTACTCCGATTATGCTGCAATTTTTACAATATAAGGTGTTTGGAAAGCATAAAGTTCCCGATGGCTGGATTATCGTCACAGCAGGCAATCCGCCTGAATACAACAACTCTGTACGTGAATTTGATATTGCTACATGGGACAGGCTGAAGCGAATTGATGTTGAGCCAGAATTTAAAGCATGGAAAGATTATGCTTATCAGAGCGGAGTACATAGTGCTGTTATTTCGTACTTGGAGTTAAAAAGTCAGAATTTCTATAAAATTGAAACTAATGCAAATGGCAAAAGTTTTGTTACGGCAAGAGGATGGGACGACCTCAGTCAGATGATAAAGGTATATGAGCATGAGAAAATAGAAGTTGACCGACCGCTAATTTCTCAGTACATTCAAAACGAGCTTATAGCTTTGGATTTTGCTGATTACTATGATATATACAGCAGATACAGAAAAAATTATAAAATCAGTGATATTTTCAATGGGAATATCAGTCCAAGTGTAAAAGAATGTGCAGGGAGAGCAAAAGATGCTGAGAAAATTGCTGTTACACAGCTGCTTCTTGATGAATTGATTCCTGAAATTGTTGATGCTGAAATAGATGATAATATGATGACAGAACTAATGGAAATACTTAAAAATAATATGCCCATGATAGAAAAGTCAGCTGCTAAAACAATGCAGTCAATTATTTCGAATAAAAAGAAAATTTATAAAAATGGGATTTCATCTAAAAGTATATGTGAG
The DNA here is from genome assembly GCA_023665275.1 of Alistipes senegalensis. Classification (GTDB taxonomy): domain Bacteria; phylum Bacillota; class Clostridia; order Oscillospirales; family Ruminococcaceae; genus Ruminococcus. Next base: position 3,866 of record JAMPEF010000076.1, read on the forward strand.
GAAGAATTAAAAATAATTGCAAGATTGATTAAAGCTCTTGAAGAGGAAAATGGTCTCATAATTAACGAACCAAATGAAAGTAATGTAATAAAGACTGATTTCAGTAAACGGGTTAGTTTGCTTGATGAAAAGACAAAGAATGTAAATTCTCACATTGAGAATATGTTTTCATTTATTAGCACTTATTTCAGAAATGAAAATGTTTTGATAATGGCTGTCAGAACATTGACTACAAATCCACAGACTGCTTCATATTTGGTAAAATATCCGAGCAATCAATATACTAATTATTGCAAGCTGCTTCATATTGACATGAAAAAAGTTGATATAAAGAAAAGAATCAGAAGGTTGGCTTTGGATTAAAGATTATATTCATAATAAATAAAATTATAAAGACAGGTATATTACATCGTTGACATATCTGTCTTTATTTTATTATAGGGCAATTAGTGTGATGTATAAATGTAGTTTGACTTTAATTTGCATGGAATTGATTTCAGAGTTTTTGCTTAATATCAGATTAGGCTATGAGTAAACTGTAGAGGAATTTGATTATTTCGGATTATTCTATTTTTGTTTTTCCGAATAATCAAGTCTCATTTTCTTTTTTGTCAATACAGAAATAATATGTATAAATCTGCAATAATATGAAAGTGAAAGTAATAGCAATCTGAATTGCAGTAGGGATATTTTCAATGATACAAAATATCACCAAATGCTCCGAAAAAATACGAACATATTTATAATAATCGGAGGGGGTGTGATTTATGATAAGCATTCAATATACGGAAATAAAATATATGCTTACAGTTCAGGAGGCATCAAGAGTATTGGGCGTAAGTGTTCATACAGTTTACAGTCTTATAGATTCAGGTGATTTGTCGGCTGTAAAAATTAGTCAACGAAAAACAATGATAAAAGCCGAAGAAATTGAAAGATACATCAACAGAAAATAGGAGGTTTTGCAATTATGAAAGAAATATTTACTCGTGAGGAAGTTATGAATATTCTGAAAATCGGTAGAAGTACGTTCTATAAACTGCTCCAAACAGGTGAATTAAAAGGATTTAAGGAGGGGAACAGGTATAAAGTTCCTGTTCAGTCTATTGAAGAGTATATTGAAAAGAGAATGAATTAACCCAAAATATCAGTATGTCCATCAAAGGACATACCGATATTTTTCATGTTTTATAGTACTTCCCGAATTCAAATTTACATTCTTTCAAGAAATTCGGACGGTTTTAATGCAGGGACTTTACTTTCTTTGAAATCACGAATATTTCTGGTAACGATATAATCTGCTTTAATGCGGTTAGCACAGCACATTTGCACAGCGTCTTCAAAATCTGAGGACAGCATTTCAGCGGCATTTTTCAGGTCAGAAGATTTCAAATCTATTACTTCAAAAATCATTAAAATCTGCTGAATGAGCTGCTGTGTTTTTTGTGGCGTAAGTTCTTTGCGAAGAATATATACAATGTTCGGAACGGACAAAGCCGAAATATATCCCTCAATCTGATTCACTTCACAGTATTTCCATACTCTTGATGAATCTTCAACAAATTCAGAACGGTTACAAAGCACATCAAGAATAACATTTGTATCAATCAGTACTTTCATGTGTCTCTATCCTTTCTGCACGAATAGCTTTATCATCATAATCATGTTTGAGAATTCCAGTAAGTGAATCGGTAAGAAAGGAAATGCTCGATTCACGAGAAATTAGTCTTGCTACTTCCTTACCATTTTTTAAAATAATGATTTCATCGCCAGTCTGTGCTGCCTGAAGATAGTGACCAAAATTGTTCTGAACGTCGGTTGCTGTTGCGGTAATCATAAAAACACCTCCAATATTTTAGCTATTATCAGTATATCAGATTTTAGCTAATTTGTCAATGGAAATTTTATTTACAATGCAAACTCGCAAAAATATGCGAAATCATCTTGCATAATTTAGAAAAGTATGATATAATAAATAAAACAGTTTTTTGATGAACGGAGGATTTTAATGTCAATATCATACAATCGACTTTGGAAACTACTGGTAGATAAAAGTATGAGTAAAGCAGATTTACGAAAAACAGCAAATATCTCACCTAATACTATGACAAAAATGCGAAGAAATGAATTTGTTAGTCTTGAAATCCTTTGTAAAATATGTAGTGTTCTTGATTGTGATTTTTGCGATATTATCGAATATATAAAACCAAATTTAAAGGAGAACCAATAATGAGCATTAGTTCTAATATAAATGAAAAAGCCGCCTTAATTTGGGCGATTGCAGATAAATTAACAGGAGTGTACAAGCCTCATGAATACGGAGAGGTAATATTGCCTCTTACTGTTATACGTCGATTTGATTGTATTTTGGCGGATACAAAAGATGCGGTACTTGAAAAATATGAGTCTGTCAAAACGCTTCCTATGCATGATGTATTTTTAAAAAAGGCGGCAGGGGGTCTTGAGTTTTATAATACAAGTAAGTATACATTTGAAAGGCTTCTTGACGACCCTGATAATATTGAAGATAATTTCCGTGATTATCTGAACGGATTTTCTGAGAATGTACGGGGTATTATTGAAAAATTCAAGTTTGACAGCCATATTACAACTATGGCGAATAAAGGAATTTTATACATAGTGATAAAGGAATTTACATCACCTAAAGCAAATCTGCATCCCGATGTTATTTCCAATCTTGAAATGGGATATATCTTTGAGGAAATCATAAGAAGATTTTCGGAATCCCATAATGAGGACGCAGGGCAGCATTATACGCCTCGTGAAGTTATTCGGCTTATGGTAAATATCTTGTTCAATGATGACAATGACATACTTTCAGGAAATAATGTTGCAAAAACCATTTACGACCCAGCCTGCGGAACTGGCGGTATGCTTTCAGTTGCAGAGGAATATCTTCACGAGCTTAATAAGTCAACGGAATTACTTGCATTCGGTCAGGAGCTGAATGACCAGACATTTGCTATCTGTAAAGCAGATATGCTTATAAAGGGTAACAATGCTGATTATATCAAAGACGGCAATACGCTTTCTGACGACCAGTTCGAGGGACATACCTTTGATTATATTATTTCAAATCCGCCTTTCGGACGTGAATGGAAGAACGAAAAAACAAAGGTTGAGGCGGAAGCCAAAAGAGGTTTTGCAGGAAGATTTGGTGCGGGACTTCCTGCAACAAGCGACGGTCAGATGTTATTTCTGATGACTGCCATTTCCAAAATGAAGGATATTTCACAAGGCGGTAGCCGTATTGCAATTATACACAACGGCTCTCCGTTGTTTACTGGTGATGCTGGAAGCGGTGCAAGCAATATACGTAAATACATACTTGAAAATGATTTGCTTGAAGCTATCATAGCTCTACCGAATGACATCTTCTATAACACGGGAATTGCTACGTATATATGGGTGCTTTCCAATAAAAAAGCAGGTACAAAGCGTGAAGGAAAAGTTCAGCTTATCAACGCAAATGGACTTTTTGAAAAACGCAGAAAAGCTCTGGGTAATAAGCGTAATGATATTCCCGAAAGTGCAATTGAGGAAATAACACGTCTGTACGGTGATTTCAGAGAAACGGAAATCAGTAAGATTTTTGATAATGAGGATTTCGGTTATACAAAAATTATTGTTGAACGTCCGCTCCGTGATGAGAACGGAGAACTTGTTCTGAAAAAGAGTAAGAAACAGCCTGATTCCTCTTTGAGGGATACTGAAAATGTTCCGCTGAATGAGGATATACAGGAGTATTTTAAGCGTGAGGTTTTGCCTTTTGCACCAGACGCATGGATAGATGAGAAGAAATCAAAGGTAGGTTATGAGATACCGTTCACGAGATATTTTTACAAGTATGAGGCTCCCAAGCCGTCTGCTGAGATAATGGCAGAGATTCTTGAGCTTGAAAAGGAACTTGATGGAAGTTTGGAGGAAATATTTAATGTTTAACAATCATCCTTTAATTCGTGTTGATAACAAAGTTTTTTTAGAACAACTCCAACAGGGGGAGTTGTTCTAAAAAAACTCCTTATATTATAATAGTGGCGATTCCACTGATACTGTACGAACTGACAAGTTTGATGGCTCTTATCCA
>JAMPEF010000077.1 GCA_023665275.1 Alistipes senegalensis
CACTTTAGCTTTTATTCGTATTATTCTTAAAAGATACTGAACAGGCTCTTAGAAAAATAACCGACCATATTGACTTTATCACATTTTCATGATATAATATCAATATTAGTACCAATAAGTACTATAAATCAAAGAAAAACAATATAACGTAAGGAGTTGATAATATGGATGATATAATAGTCTTTATGATGGTAGGCGTAATTATACAGGCATTGATATGGGGATTTGTTACAAAAACAATTTCAAAAAATAAGGGTTATAAAGGTGGTTTTGCTTGGGGATTCTTGCTCGGAATAATCGGCGTTATCGTTGTAGCCTGTAAACCTGACAATCGTGGTTAAAATCAATTATTGTCCGAAACTAAGGCTGAACTCGAAGTAAAAGAAACTCTTTCATCAACAGACGAAATACTTAAATAGCTTCTTGATGCAAGTGCAATTACATAGGACGAATTTGATGTAAATAAAAAAACAGTTATTAGACTTATAAAATAATAAAAAGGCGGATTTTTCGGAATCCGCCTGTTATTTTTGCATAAAAAAAAACTGCTCCGCCGTAAAGCGAAACAGTCTTTTATATTTATGATATGGAATTAACCCATAATAACTTCAACTTCGTGAACGCCGTCAGCAAATACAGGGATAACATTTCCCTCTACTGCATTGCCGTCAACGGTCATTGCCTTGACGCCCTTGCATACGTGGTCAGGATTCTTTACAGTAATGTTGTATTCAGCACCACGGAACTTTCTTGTAGCTGTAAAGCCGTCCCATTCGTGCGGAATGGACGGGTCAACCTTAAGACCGTTCCAGTCAGCAGCAAGTCCAAGAATATACTGGGAAATAGCTACCATATTCCATGCAGCCGTACCAGTCAGCCAAGAGTTTTTACCCTCACCGAATCTGCTTGCGTCCTTACCAGCAATCATCTGACCATATACATATGGTTCAGTCTTGTGTAGGTCGGAAATTTCTTCATTGAAAGCAGGAGCAATCTTTGAATAATATTCAAATGCCTTGTCGCCACGACCAGCATAAGCCTCAGCACAGATAATCCATGCATTGTTATGTGTGAATATACCAGCATTTTCCTTGTAACCACCCGGGTATGTGGAAATCTCACCATACTGGATATAGTACTTTGTGAATGCAGGGTTATTGAGAACAAGACCATATTTTGTATTAAGATACTTGTCAATAGAATCAAGGGTCTTGATATCTGCACCCTCTTCCTTGCCGATTTCAGACATAACAGCAAAGCCCTGTGGCTCAATGAAGATTTTACCCTCTTCACATTCCTTTGAACCCATCTTGTTGCCCTCTGAATCGTAAGCACGGATAAACCAGTCACCATCAAATGCAGATTCCATAACGCTCTTCTTCATCTTATCGATTTCAGCCTGTGCAGCTTCTGCCTCTTCGTCCTTGCCGAGATGCTTGAGAATAGCAACATAGTTAGGACCAGCGTATGTAAAGAGTGTAGCAACCATTACAGATTCAGCAATCTTTGAATAGCCACCTTCTGCTGCAAATTTCGGGTTAGTATAGGTCTGGAAGCTCTCACCTGGTGTATCGGAATAGCATGAAAGATTAATACAGTCATTCCAGTCAGCACGCATAGCAAGCGGGAGGTTATGCGGACCAAGATTATTTATAATCTTATAGAAAGAAACTTTGAGGTGGTCAAGCATTGGCTTAGCTTTTGATTCGTCATTATCATAAGGTACTAACTCATCAAGAATTGACCAGTCACCAGTTTCCTTGATGTAAGCGGAAACAGAAAGAATCATCCACAACGGGTCGTCGGAGAAGTCACCGCCGATATCGGAGTTACCTTTCTTTGTAAGTGGCTGATACTGGTGATAACAACCACCGTCTTCAAGCTGTGTGGAAGCAATATCAATAATACGCTGTCTTGCTCTGTCGGGAATCTGATGAACGAAACCGAGTATATCCTGATTTGAGTCACGGAAGCCCATTCCACGACCGATACCACTTTCAAAGTATGATGCAGAACGTGAGAGGTTAAATGTAACCATACACTGATACTGATTCCAGATATTAACCATTCTGTCAACTTTATCATTAGGTGTATTTACATTAATAATTCCAAGGAGCTTATCCCATGTAGCCTTGAGTTCAGCAAGACCAGCGGCAACCTTTTCGGGTGTGTTGTACTGTTCAATCATTGCAAGAGCTTTTTCCTTGTTGATTGTAACGCCATCTGCCTCAAACTTCTTGTCAACAGGCATTTCAACGTAACCGAGTACGAAAATAAGAGTTTTTGACTCACCAGGGGCAAGAGTTATCTTCTTATAGTGTGAGGCAACAGGTGACCAGCCATCAGCAAAAGAGTTATTAGCAACACCAGCAACAACAGCTTGTGGGTCATTGAAGCCGTTATAGAGACCTATAAATGAATCTCTGTCGGTATCATAACCGTCTATTTCGTCGTTGACTGTATAGAATGCAAAATGGTCACGTCTGTCTCTGTACTCTGTCTTGTGGTAGATAGTAGAACCTACAACTTCAACACGACCTGTAGAGAAGTTTCTCTGGAAGTTGGTGCAGTCGTCCTGTGCGTCCCACAGACACCATTCAGCGAATGAAAAGAAAGAGAATGTTTTTTCTTCACTGCCTTCATTGGTAAGTACAACCTGCTGAACTTCTCCGGCATAATTCTGTGGTACAAAGAAAGTAACTTCAGCCTTGAGATTGTTTTTCTTACCTGTGATGATTGTGTAGCCCATACCGTGACGGCATTCATAGGAATCAAGTTCTGTCTTGACCGGTGACCAGCCAGGGTTCCAGATTGTACCGTTTTCGTTGATATAGAAATAACGACCGCCCATATCGATAGGCACGTTATTGTAGCGGTAACGTGTTATTCTTCTGAGACGTGCGTCCTTATAGAAAGAGTAGCCACCGGCTGTGTTTGAGATGAGTGAAAAGAAATCCTGTGTACCGAGGTAGTTAATCCACGGATAAGGTGTCTTAGGGGTATTGATGACATATTCCTTGTTAGCGTCATCAAAAAAACCGAACTTCTGCATAATTTTACTCCTTTTTTATTTCATTGTGAACGATATTTCAGTTCCTGAAAAAGCGATTGTCCATCGCATTTTCTAACATTATATCACACTTTTCATTTTATTACAATAGTTTATCGAAAAATTCCTATGTATTATTTTTCGACATATTTTTGTGCAGTTTCAACAAAAAGTGATACGATAGTTATTATTTTAGTGCTTATTATCTGCTGAAAAATCTTTGATGTGTCTTGTATGTGCAGTTGGGCTTTACTTCTATGTAACCGGTCATATCAGCCGGAAGCGTAAGGTTAGGTGCATCAATCATAGCCGTCATAGGTTCGGGACAGAAATAATGATTGAATCCCCTGTCATTCCAGATAATCCAGAATTTATATTCTTCAGATACTTCATAACAGAGTTTCTTACCGCTTGCGACGTCCTCAGCAATTACGCCATGGAACTTCTGTCCGTCAAGAGTTGTATACTCACCAAAATACATATCATTGTCCACCACCTGTAAAACGGGACATTTTGTACCGTTTTTATATTCAAGGTCATAAGCCTCAGGTGAACGGAGTACCTCAGTAGGCAGACAGCGTGCATTGAGTTCACATTTCTTGCCGACCGGTACAGTAAGTCTGATATCACTTTCCTTTGCACCGTCCACGAATGGTGCGTTAATGGTTGTGTGAGAAGCAAGAGACATAGGAAGTACAACGTCTGAATTATTTGTAAACTTAATATTCTGTTCTAAACCATGTTCCGAAAGCGTGAAAGTATATTCTGCCGTGAACTTAACCGGCATATATTGGAAAAATTCGTCTCTTTCGTCATAGACGTAACGTGTTACAAGCCATGCACAATTGGCGTCCGAATTGTATTCAATGATTTCATGTTCACGCTTATGTAAGAATCCGTGAATGTGGTTATTATATGGGGCTTTTTCGTTCACAGGGAGGTTATATACAGCATCGGAAGTTTTAAGAACACCATCAGCAAAACGGTTAGGTAGATAGAGCGTCGGAAGTCCCCATACTTCAGCGGATTGCTTTATATCGTCGGCTGTATTGTCAGGATTGAAACGGAAAAACTCCATGTTATTCTTAGTATCACGGAGACGGATTACATTAGAGCCGACTTCATAGGCAATAAGAGCCTCGTAACCGCCAGCTATAAGCCTTACACACGTAAGACCATTGAAATTGAAAAGCTGTGTTGAATTATTCATTTAAATATTTCCTTTCTGTTTATTTTATCAGTCCATACGGTTTTCCATGTCGGTATATTCATGCATAGGTGATATAGCCTTATATGCCGGACGGATAATTTTATTTGAGTTTATAAGTTCTTCAATACGATGTGCAGACCAGCCGGCAATTCTTGAAACCGCAAAAATCGGTGTGAAAAGTTCGTCCGGAATGCCTAACATTCTGTAAACAAATCCGCTGTAGAAATCGACGTTAGCACAAACTCCCTTGAAAATGCGTCTTTCACCGGCGATAACTTCCGGAGCGAGTTTTTCAACGAGTGAATATAATGCAAATTCTTCATGTCTGTCCTTTTCAGCGGATAGTTTTTCAACAAATCCCTTGAAAACTTTCGCACGAGGGTCAGACTGTGAATATACAGCGTGTCCCATACCGTAAATAAGTCCTGCATGGTCGAAAGCCTCTTTATGAAGCAATTTTTTCAGATAAGCCTTTACTTCTTCTTCGTCCGTCCAGTCTCTGACGTTTTCTTTCATGTCGTCAAACATCATAGCAACCTTGATATTTGCACCACCATGTTTCGGACCTTTCAGAGAACCGAGTGCCGCCGCTATTGCAGAATATGTATCAGTTCCGGAAGATGACACAACGTGTACCGTGAATGTAGAGTTATTACCGCCACCGTGTTCAGCATGGAGAACAAGTGCAAGGTCAAGAATACGTGCCTCAAGTTCGGTATATTTTTTGTCGGGACGGAGCATATAAAGCAGATTTTCAGCAATAGAAAGTTTAGGGTCAGGGTCATGGAAGAAAAGACTTCCGCCACTGTTGTAATATTTATAGGCATTGTAACCATAAACTGCAAGTACAGGGAAAAGCGTTATCAGTTCAATACACTGACGCATTACGTTAGGAATGGCAATATTATTAGCATCGTCGTCATATGAATAGAGTGCGAGTACACTCTTTGCAAGAGTATTCATCATGTTATCGCTGGGTGCTTTCATTATGACGTCTCTTGTGAAAGTAGTCGGCAGTTCACGGAAATCAGCGAGAATTTTTTTAAATTCCGTGAGTTCGTGTTCAGAGGGCATTGTACCGAAAAGGAGCAGGTAAATAGTCTCCTCAAAGCCGAAACGTTTTTCCTTGATAAAGCCGGAAACGATATCTTCCACATCGATACCCCTGTAGTAAAGTTTTCCGTCGCCGTGATTTGGCATACCCTCACCGGTATTGAGAACCTTTATAGTACTGATGTTTGTCAGACCGGCAACAACACCATTGCCATCGAGGTCACGGAGACCACGTTTAACATCATACTGCATATAGAGTTCCGGATTGATTTTGTAACCGTCCATGGATTTGTCAGCGAGTTTCCGGATTTCCGGAGTAACAGATGAAAATTTATAATTCATAATATCGTCATTCCTTTCTTTTTCTTAAAACTTTTCATAGATAATATATAATTATAACATATTTCAACAAACTTGTCAAGCATTTGGCGAAAGTAAAAAGCAGTTTTCCCAAAAAATGCAATCACTATTGCAAAATGTTTAATAATATGATATATTTAATAATAATGCCTACTGTAAAGGAGTGGTATATTTGGAAGCAACAGAATATAAATGCCCCAACTGTAACGCCGGACTTACTTTCATGCCGGATACACAGAAATTTGGTTGTGAATATTGCGGAAGTGAATTTACACAGGAGGAAATGCATGAAATTAATGCTGAAATCCCTGATACTCACCCGACTGAATCGGACGTACATCAACAACAGGAATTTGAAGAACATACTAATTTATACCATTGCGCAAGCTGTGGTGCGGACATCATCGCCGACGACGAACAGACAGCACTTTTCTGTTATTACTGTCATAATCCTATAATACTTGCCGGAAAACTCACCGGAAAATATAAACCCGATAAAGTAATAGGTTTCCGCTATACAAGGGAAAACGCCGTTAATAATTTCAAAGACTGGATTAAAAATAAATGGTTCGTTCCGGAGGATTTCAAGTCACAGGAACAGATTGAAAAAATGACCGGACTTTATGTGCCGTTCTGGGTTGCTGACTGCAAAATGAAAGCTGATTTAAGTGCTATCGGCAAGCATATACGCACATGGACTTCCGGCGACTATCGTTACACAGAAACAAAAGAATTTAGTGTAATTCGTCAGGCGGATATTTCAGCGGAGGGCATTCCGGCAGATGGTGCAAGCAAGATTGAAGATGCACTAATGGAAGCTATAGAGCCATTTGATTACGGAGATTTGAAAGAATTTTCCATGTCATATCTCAGCGGATTTTTCGCCGATAAATTCGATGTTGACAAATCGGAAGTATTCCCACGTATACGTGAAAGAGCCTCACAGGCGGGAAAAAAACTTCTCCATGATAGCATAAATGGTTATTCGTCGGTTTCAGTACATAACGAATCATACAGAATCATGAATACACAATGGAGTTATGTCATGCTTCCTGTATGGTTCATGACATACAACTACAACGACAAGATGTATGAATTTGCTCTCAACGGACAGACAGGAAAACTTGCCGGCACACCACCTCTTGACAAGTCAAAATTAAGACTTTTCTGTTCAGCTATCGGATTGGTAGTGGCTGTAGTCGGATTTCTGCTGGGAGGTGCATTATTATAATGAAAAAATCAGTTCTTGTTATAATAAATATAGTACTTGTTGTTTTAATGTTCGGCGTTCTTGCTATGCAGTCATTATCAAAGACAGATGTTGCAAAAGGTTTTGACGGAAATTATATAAACAGCAATTTCCTTGACAATACCGGACTTGTTGAAAATCCCGACGAACTGACCACACTTATCCAGCAGACAGCACAGAAACTTGAAATGAATATCTTCATATATTCCGCCGGAAAAAATGATATTAACCGCAGTGATTATGATATAGAGCGTTTCGCCGATGACTTTTATGACGAGATTTACGGGGAAGATACTGATGGAGTTTTCTATTATATGGACGTTTCCGGACGTTCACCGGCTTGCGACCGTATTTCTACAAGCGGTAAGGCAATACTTACTTATCAGAAAAATATAGAAAATATTTTCACACGTCTTGATAATTATCTTCCGGCTTCCACAGAACCCATCAAGGCAGAACACATTGAAAACGCTGTAAAAGCCTTTTTATCGGCTCTAGAGGACTACAGCACCTATAAACCAAACAGTCTTGAATATTACCACGACGAATCTTCCGGAAAATATATGTTCATGAAAAACGGTGAGTTTGTCGTATCAAGAAATAAACCACTGATATTTAATATAATCCTTATGATAGTATTTCTTGTTGTGGGAGCTGTTGTGGCATTGATTACATATTTTGTCACGGCAAGTAATTATAAATTCAAGAAAAGTCAGAATCCTGTAATATATGCACGGAATGAAAATACTGTATTCCGCAGAAAATCAGATGACTTTATACGTACATACACTACAAAACACAAAATTGAAACAAGTTCCGGTGGCGGTGGACGTTCCGGCGGTGGTGGTCATAGTGGCGGAGGTCATGGCGGTGGCAGTCATCATAGATAAAAAATAATTTAAATATAACAAAAAAGAGACTTCAATATGAAGTCTCTTTTATTTTTATTCATTTTTTTCTTTATTGTCACTGTTTTTCTTAGAGCCTGTTCAGTATGTTTTAAGAATAATACGAATAAAAGCTAAAGTGAC
>JAMPEF010000078.1 GCA_023665275.1 Alistipes senegalensis
GACCATTGGTTTTCTGCATGCGGCTATTATTAATCTAAAGTGGAATTGCTGTAACGAAATCAGTGATATAATAAACGAATGGCATAATTATGTTGCGGAAGAACGGAAAAAGGCTTTACAGACGCTTATTACTGAGGAAAAGCTCAAACCCGAAGAAACAAAGAAATTTATTGAGGGTTCTTTTCGTGATGGAGCTGTTAAAACAACAGGTACAGACATAGACAAGATACTTCCCGCAATATCTCGTTTCGGTGGTAGTAATCGCAAAGCTAAGAAAGAAACCGTTATTGAAAAACTCAAAGTCTTTTTTGAAAAATTCTGGAATATCGGATAAAATATAATATTATATACATCTTTTTATTTATACTGACAAAAAAAACAGTTCCTATCAGATAAAATTTGATAGGAGCTGTTTGTTATTAATAAAAAAATATATATGTGCTTTTTTTCGGGGTTGTGAATTTTTTGCCGGTTGGTTTTTGGAATAAACAAATATACTAAGGCGTTGTTTGACATGGCATCAGCTGAATTAAGATAATTCGATGAAAAAATTTTTTTTAAAATAACTGCAACAATTTCTGGATTCATACGACTAAGTAGTGAAAATATATTTTCGGAAAGGGGAAATACATGGATAACGGTGCAAGTAGCTACCGCCGTTTTCTTGAAGGTGATAAGAATGCTCTTACTGAGATAATCCGTGAATACAGAGATGGAATGGTTTTGTATATAGGAAGTTTTACTGATAATATCTGTATAGCTGAAGAAATTGTTGAAGAAGTATTTATAAAGCTGTATGTAAAGAAGCCGAAATTTTCAGGGAAAAGCACATTTAAAACATGGCTTTACTCAATAGGAAGGTTTACAGCAATTGATTATATAAGAAAAAACTCAAAAATTGTTTCAGTTCCGGTTGACGATTTTTACAGTCTTGCTGATAAGGAAGAAATAGAAATCAATTATATAAGGGACGAACAGAAAATTATGCTTCATAAAGCAATGCAGAAACTTAATTCAGATTACAGACAAGTGCTTTATTTGGTATATTTTGAGGAATTTGACACTTTACAGACTGCAAAGATTATGCATAAAACTAATCGTCAGATTACTTATTTGCTTTACAGAGCAAAGAAATCTCTTAAATCAGAGCTTGAAAGAGAGGGGTTCAGCTATGAAGAGCTATGAGGATATTGCAGAAAGAGTATTCAGAAAGGGTGATGCTATTCTTGAAAAAAAGCATAGAAGAACAGCAATTATAAAAAGGACATCATTTGTAGTTTCAGGGTTATGTGCTGTTATTATTGCAGGTTTCGGATTATGGAACAATTATTCTTTAAAAAATGCAATAAATAATGAATATCCTGCTATTATAGATAGTCAGGACGTTTCAGAAAATGATATACCAATTATAACACAGACTTCTGATTTTTTTAGCGAAAAAAATAGTAATGCTTTGTACGTAACGGTTTCGGTTGCCGGAACTGCCGGTAATCCTGATGTATTTTCTTCAGTATCAAGAGTATCAGAGAATGTATTTCCCGATTATAATTCAGATGTCACTGCAACTTCTGATGAATTTTTTACAGTTTCTACAATCACCCATTCAGAAGATTCACAGAAGACCACACAAACTTCCGTAAGTACGAAAACGCAAACTTCTGTGAATACGACAATACAGACTTCTGTAAGTACAACAGCACAAACTTCTGTGAATACGACAATACAGACTTCTGTAAATACAACAGCACAAACTTCTGTAAGTACGACAACACAAACTTATTCAATTGTGACGGATACTACAAATCCGCCACCTAATATTGATGATGAAAGGAGTTTAAACATGAAAAAACTTGCATCTTTTATATCTGCACTTACACTATCAGTTTCCGCTATGCCTACAATAAGTAATGCCTCCGGTGTACCTTTTAGTGTTAATCAAAACAGATACTGGCCTGGCGAAAGACAAGTTTTCGCTAAAATGGAAAGCGGTGAACTTGATGTTGACATCAACGGTAACGGAGAGTTTGATATTATGGACTGTTACCTGCTTGACTCTTATATTTCGGAGTATTATTCATATAAGGAGAATATAGAACCCGAAATAATCCAGCGTATCGAAAGCATAGCTGACTATGACGGAGACGGAGCAGTTGATTTCGATGATACATTACGCCTTATGCGATATTTTATAGTTTCCGGAAACATCAGGAATGAATATCTTGACCCTGCTTACTATGACCCTGACCTCGAACCGCTTACTACTGAAGAGCAGTTAATTAATTTCGGAATATATAAGGAAATTCAGGCATATGTTTTCCCTATGCGTATGTTCTACCATGTGAATTATCTGAACGCTGAATATTATATAATTGATGAACTGTATCAGAACGGTACAATAGACCTTGATATTAACGGAAATGGTCAGCTTGATGTTGATGATATTTACTATATGAGCATATTCTTTACTGAGAAGAAAGACTCAGAAGTAGCAAAGCAACTTCTTACTGAAGAAGAATATCAAAAATGCTGGGATTTCTCTTTCTATTATTCAGAGCATCTGGTTCCGCATCATTATTCTGGTTTTGATATGCAGATACAGGTAGCGTCTTATATCTTAAATCATATAGAAGTCAAATCTGAATATTTCACGGTAGCATACTACAAGGAAAATATTGATAATTATCAATCCGAATATTGTACAGCTGAATTAATGAGAGAGGCTGCTTTACAAATCGGCATCAAAGTAAGTGATAATATAGGACCAACATATGACCTTGAGACCGACCGCAATCTCGTTCTTCTTAAAGATATATTCAATCCGTATTTTGAGTCATTCTGTTCAGATATTGAAAACGGTGTACGCCCTGTTCCTGATGTAAATATGGACGGAGTTGTTGATTACACGGATTATTTTGACATGAACATTTACTGGAGTGACATAATGACAGGATGCGACGATGAAAGAAGTATACTTCCTCAGGAAACATGGAACACTATTGATGAATATTATGGTATGCCTGATGGCAACATTCCTATTCTGTACGAACTTTCAGCAGCACAGTTATATATAATAGAACATACTGAAGAAATAGACGATATTGACAGTGTTTATAATGCTTATGTTGAAAGCCTTATAAAATCTGATGAAAGTAATCTTGAACCGCTTAATTATAATGAAAATGTTCAGATTCTTGATGTTGATACAAAGCGTTCCGGCGATGCCAATGAAGATGGTAAAGTAAATCTGGCAGATGCCGTACTTATTATGCAGGCACTTTCAAATCCGGACGAATATCAGCTTACTACAAAAGGACAGTTTAATGCAGATGTTTATAATACCGGTGACGGCATTACAGCAAATGATGCGTTACAGATTCAGATGTGGACAATAAATATTGACGAGCCACTTAATGCTTAAATAAATGGCATTGACGAACTATTGAAAAAAAGAAGTTGGTATAAATACCAACTTCTTTTTATTTTAGTAAAAATAAGTATGCTCTTGCTCCAATCTGGCAAATGTTTTTTAATATCTGTTGTGAATTTTACGTCAATATTAGTCACAGAATGTAATATAATATATGTGTTTTCACCAATTTTTTATACATTAATGTAAATTTGTGTTTTTTAGTGAGAAAAATAAAGCATTGGACAGTCTAAATAAAGGAACAGATTTCAGGTTGATAAATTATTCTGATTGGAGGTATATAATTTTGAATACATTTTTATTCATTACTGCATTTATTGTTTCCGTAATTATTACAATAGTGTTCCTGCGGGAAATCAAATGCGACAATAACAAAAAGCCATCGTCTCTTGTAACAAAAGTACGAAAGATTGTAAGAGTAACAACTATTTTTATGTTGTTTATTGCATTCGCAGACAAGTTAAACCTTATAGATTTTGATATGTACTCAGGTGCATATTTTTTAATGGGCGTTGTCTGTACGGTGTCGTATGTTCTATGCAGAGTAAACAGAAAGCATAAAATCCCGATAATTGCTTTTTCTTTGAAAGTAATTATTACTGCTTTTATTCTTGAACTTACTTTATTCAACATTCCATCATACCGAATGTGGTTCGGAGATTATAAGACCATCACATATAAAGCAAACAATGTAACTCTTGATTCAGGTGGCACATACCGTGAAACAGAAAAAGATATTGCTGTAAGAAACGGTGATGAACTTGTTCTAAAAATTCCGGAAGTCAACCGTCAGATAAGTACAATATATGTTGATATGTCTTTAGAAGACGGAACTCGTGCGGTTGAATTTTCCATTGATGCTTCCGACGAAACACAAAGTTTTTCCCCGAGAGACAATATAGCTCACACTATAATTGCCAGAAAGCAACCACATTCACAGTATTTGCAGTGCGAACTTTCCGGAGATGTGGGTGAACTTATTATCAGGCTCAAGCCACAGAACAGTGGTTCTGCATACGTGCGGGACGTAATATTGAATATGCCCGTGACAATGGAAATTTCTTGGATAAGATTTCTGCTTATAGTACTGCTAAGCATATTTGTCTATGCAGTAATGAATTGTGGTATCATGCAGAAAAGCGTAACCGAAAACCTTAAATTCTGTCGGATTTCGGTTTTATGTGTAACGGCGTTTGCGTGCTTCTGGGCGATATGGGTCACAAACTACCGCATTGATGACCGCAAATGGAAAGAAGAGTTTTCAAAAACTGAGGGAAATCAGGTAACTCAACAGCTTGTTGACGCATTCGAGGACGGAAGAACTTATCTTCTTGAAGAGCCGAACGAGGCCTTAAATTCTTTCGACAACCCATATGACACTCAGCATCGTGACGCTGAACTTTCCTGGAATGGCTATGACGTTTACAAATACGCCTGGGACCATGTCTATTTTAACGGAAAATTCTACTCATACTATGGAATAGCTCCCGTTGTATTAATATTCATGCCTTATCATATGATTACCGGTTACTATTTTCCGGACTCGGCGGCAGTGCTTATTTTTTCACTTGTCGGAATTATAGGACTTTCATTTCTGTTCATGAAACTGATAAGGAAATTTTTTTCCAATCTGCCGACCGGAATCTTCATAACAAGTCTTATTATCATACAGATAACAAGCGGTATATGGTACAGTATCGGCAGACCCAATTTTTATGAAATAGCTATGTCAGCAGGATTCGCTTTTATGACGTGGGCATTTTACTTTCTTATTTCTGCAAACATAATCGGACAAGGTAAAATATCTTTCCTAAAAACCGCTGTATCATCATTATTGTTTGCACTTGCGGTGCTTAGCCGTCCGACTACTGTGCTTTACTGTATATGTTCAGCAATATTCATGATTTGTGCAGTCCCGAAATTCAGAAACGAAAATAAACAACTTTTCAACAAAAAAAGCATAGGATATCTTTGTTGTGCTATTTTACCGATGGCTTGTCTTGGAATAGTTCAGATGTACTATAACTATGCAAGGTTTGGCTCACCGTTTGAGTTCGGAATACAATATTCCCTTACAATAAACAACTTCCGTAACACTCAGTTTCACTGGCGACTGTCTCTTATACCCTTATGGAACTATCTTTTCAATCCACCTGTATTCTCAACAAAATATCCGTTTATATCGGCGACCTTTCAGGATATGGAAGTAGGAGGATTCTTTTACAGCGATTCCCTTGCAACACACAATGTATGTGGACTGTTTTTCCTTGCACTGCCTATGTTCGCATATCTTTTCACAGGAAAAGCACTGAAAACCATTTCCGACAAGCGTGACAGAATTAAAAAATCATTGTATATTCTGTTTCCGTGTGTAGTAATTCCGCTTATAATAATCTGTTCCGTATGGGAAAGCGGTTATGCTATACGTTATATGGCAGACTTTGCATGGCATATGCTTATTGGTGCTTATGTAATAATTTACTGTCTGTACTTTAAAACACAGAACGTAACTACAAGAAATGTCAACATATTCTTCTGTATTGCACTTGTATGGGCGATTGTTGTGGGTGGTGTGCAGTCAGTAAATCAGGCGTTCCGTTTCTGTGACTATCACTATGACTATCCGGAAATGGCTTATGAAGTCGAAAAAATATTAATGTTTTGGAAATAGGAGTAACTTATATATTAAAACACTTCTATTAATATTATATCATGTGAAAATCCCCCACCTTTATAGGTGGGGCTTCGTAAGAAGATTGGTATTTAAGTTTCCACCTGAAAAATCAGACAACCGTATTTTTACAGGTGTGTTCACTTCACCACTACTGTAAGGACGCTAACGAATTACTTGTAAAAGACCGTGCAAGATTTATAGCAAGCCAACAAGATACATACAGAGAACCATATGCCCGACACCCTAAAGTCAGAAAAAGACAATGTATTCTCCTCAGAACTACCAATAATTATGACTTCCTGAAAGATGAAACGGGTGACCGTCGTTACTATCCGATAGATGTTAACATAGCTAAAGCCACTAAAAACATTGACAAGTATCTTACGCCTGAATATGTTTCTCAGCTATGGGCGGAGGCTGTACAGCTTTATAAAAGTGGTTAGAGCATCTATATACAGGACATTCAGGTACTTGCATTAGCTGAACAGGAACAGCGGAAATATTTCGATGAAAGCCCGTTACAAGCTGATATATATATAATTTTCTTGAAATTCCCATCACAACAAGCTGGTATGATTCAAGTGGGAGTGGTTAATAGCGGAGTTAAAGAAAATCAACGAAGTTGAAAGGCAACTCGCCGTTTTTTCGTTTTTGGCAGTACTTGAACTTTGCAAGACCAAATTGATTATAGGCATCAACAAAAGCTGCAACAACATCTTTAAGTGTTTCTAGACTTCTTGGAAACCATCTACTACGTTTTGCAAGAATCGGAATATAGTGCCGTAAATCTTCATTTACTCCTTCAACAGTAAATGTATTGCTTTTATTATATATATTTCATATATGTTTATTTATGTAAATAATATGAGTGTAGCCATTATATAAGTCTGTACAATAATATTTTGCTTCATGTGCATTATCTACAATATTCTGAAGATGTTCCGATAACTTGTCAAAAGCAATGTAAAATCTGACGGTTTGTCTTGGTTCACGACTTATCATTGTTATTATATAAACATTTTTCCGTGTTTCAGTACGGGACTTATTTCTATAAACCAGTATAATTCATCAAATTCAAAATATTAGTAAAAAATTTTAATATTATTATTTTTCAGTTTTTTTTATCCATTTATAGACATTTGCTTTATTCATACCAAGTGCTTTGCCGACATTTCGTCCGCTTATTCCGGAATAATACATCTTGAGGGAAATCTGTTTTGTTTCTTTTGAATATGCATTTTTTTAGGATTAAGTGTATAACGGATATTACAGTCCTTGTATTTACAATGCTGTGTTCTGGAACTGTTATATCCAACTTTTATCTGATTCTCTATGCTTCCATATTTCAGATATCTTCTGTTTTCATCAACTGTTACTTTTTTCATACTTTTCAGCTCCTTGTATTTTTTCTTTATTATACCACAAAAGTCTTATTTTGTTCACTCACTAAATATCAATATAGACAAAATATTCACGACTGAAAGAATCAATGAGAATATTGCTAAATCTGACGAAGAAAACGGTACACATTATAATGATGAGGCAGGCTTTATCAAAGTAATATCACCTGTAGACTGCAAAATTATCAGGAACTTGCAGTAAAGGGCAGTGAATAACTTCTCGTAAAAGTACGTAGCAGACGTTACCATGTATAGTGAATCTACTTAAAAATAAAACGCTACAGAGATGATAGGGCATAACAT
>JAMPEF010000079.1 GCA_023665275.1 Alistipes senegalensis
GTTCTGTAGTTGTTGTCGTTGTGGTGGATTCTGAAGTTGTAGTTGTAGTAGTGGGTTTAGCTGTTGTAGTAGATGTTGTTGTAGATTCTGAAGTTGTAGTCGGCTTAGCTGTTGTAGTAGATGTTGTTGCAGGTTCTGAAGTTGTAGCTTCTGTTGTAGATTCTGTAATTGTAGCAGGTTCTGTATCTGTAGCAGTAGTTGTTGTTGTTGTTTCAGTAGTAGGTTCTGTAGTTTTAGTAGTAGTTTCCGGAACAAAAGTTACAGGTTTCGGAGGCTTTGTCTTTCTTGTGGTGGTAGTAACAGTAGTGGATTCAGGTTCTGTAGTTGATGACCATGTTCTGTTATTGGTAGTAGTAGTTTCAGTAGTAGGTTCAGTAGTAGGTTCATCAATAGGTTCATTAATAATTTCATTAGCAGTTGTAGTAGTAGGTTCATCAATAGGTTCATTAACAGTAGTAGTAGTAGTAGTAGTAGTAGTTGTTGTTGTTGTTGTTTTAGCAGGTGTAGTAGTAGTTCTTGTTATCGGTGGTGTGTCAACCAAATCAAAGCTGAGGTTATTGAATGAAGCTCCTGCGGAAAGTCCGTACATATCTTCCCGATTTTCGTCTTTATTGTCTTCTGACGAGCTTGCTGGTATATATGTTCTCGGTTTGGTATCCAATGTAATAACTTTATTGCCGGAAACATATTCCACTTCTTCTAACTTAACATAAGCAGGGTTGTTTATGTATCCTATAATTACCGAACTGTTGTTATGGTCAAAAAGTGATTCCTCTTGATAAACGTATATGTTTAAATCATTTGAATCGTTGATGTCATAGTAGTAAATATCGAATATGTCACCAGCGGTTTCATCGAAAGTAAAATTAATATTATGGTACGACGTAAGACGCAGACGTAATGTAGTAATTGATTCTTTTAATGCTCCGTTAGATTCGAGAACTATCTGACCATTATTACTATTTATTGTGACCTTGCTTTGCAGGGTGGAAGGAATGTTTTCGGGAACGCCACTGTCCTCCTCTGTTATGGAAGTTCCACCTTCTTCTATATTGTTAGCTATTGTAATTACAGGGCTTACCGAAACAAGCATTATAAGTGCTGCCAAGCCTGCCAAAACCTTTTTTAACATAACCTTTCTCCTTTCTGTGACTATATTTTGATATGATTTTTGTATTTTTGATATTTTAAAAATCAAACATTAATTTTCTTTGAGGATTATTTCGTTTTACTTTATGATTATATTCTATCATTATTTCCAGAATTTTTGTACTCTGCAAAAAAGACATTTTCCATAAAAAATCAGATAAAATAACCGTTTATATCCTATCTGACATAGCATTTTATAAAAAAATCCCACCCGTATTTAAACAGGTGGGATATTCTTTATTTGTTATATTTTTCACGGTAAAGCATTACACCATTGTAAATATAAATCTTACCGCTTATGTTATTCTGTATCGCCGACTTCGGTGGTAACTTCTGTAGTATACTTTCTGTTACCTCCAATTTTAATAGGAGACATTTCATCTTTTGCAGGTACTGTTTCAAACAGTGAATCACTTACTATACGCTGACCTTCGTTTGTCTGAGCGTTGTTTACTCTGTAGAGTTCCACACGAACCTGTTCAGGCCAAACCATATTGTCAATATCTTCAGGATTTACCCAGTATACAAATGTTCCGTTAGAAACATCTGTGATAAGTGAACCGTCAGGAACGTCTGCCAGAATAATCTGATGTACTTCAGCTTCGTCATCAACACCGTTTCCACCAACAATATTTCCGTTTTCATCGAAAAGAATAACTGCATTATAAGCTGGGTTGCCTTTGTAAGAGCCTGTGAATATGAGTGAGCCTTCAGGAATGAAGTCCTTTTCCTTTGTGCCGTATTTGTAATCTTCAGAAAGAATACCAAATGCATTTGTTTTTGTTTCATTGTCTTTGCGGAAGTCAACGTTATCACCTGTCACGCCGAGGACATCAATTTCTGAAATAGAAACTGTCTTGCCATTCTGATATACAATCTGGAATCTTATTTCTGATGTTTCATAAGTGCTGATGTACTTGTTGTCGGAGTTATTGAAGTAAATAATACCGTCGTCATTTAAATTGTCACCGCTTTTGCTACCACCGCTTACACATACCCATTTACCTGTTTCTGCATCCTTGACATAGACATAGCAACGGCTTACTGCATTATCCGGATTGTCAGTTGTGCATCTGAGTCCGCATACTACAAGTGGTTCATTGAAATTGATATATATACTTGGATTGCCTTTTATTGTAGGTTCGTAAGCTGTATTCAGGTCATCGTCGAAAGCATCTACAACAGGGTTGATTACTGTATTTTCGCATGGGAGTTCATCTTCTGAAGCCTCGTGAGTTATCATTGTAGCTGAAAGATTGTTAGTTGCATTAGCTTCTGTGGTGATAGTCCAGTTTGACTTGTCAAGACTGCCGTCGTGCTGAATCTTAACCATGTCTGTAGAGAATACTGCTGAACGGTTGAGATAATGGTCAACAACTGTAACCTTATATGATACAGTACGGTTGTTGAATGATTTTACTGTATCTGTATAATTCGGGGTTTTTGTAAATGCTATTGGAGTTTCTTTTACATCGCCGCCGGATATAGTGCAGCGAACTATTTCATAACCCAGAATATCATCTGCATACATCTCATCAGAAACATCAATTGAAATGTTTACTTTGTTTGCATTTGAACCCGTGCCGACTTTTACTTTAACATCGTTTATTACTGCTGCTGCACTGCCATCATCATTTACCAGCCAGCTTTCATCTGTCATTGCGTAAACACGTGAATCTTCATTGGCATACATTATAGCTCTTTTTTCCTTCGGGAACTGTGAAGCATATGTGATGGTAGTTGCATCCGGAGTTTTGCCCCAGCGTTCAAAGAATTCGAGAACATCTTTCTCTGCTGCCGCACATGCAAGTCTCATAAGTTGCTGGTCTGTTCCGCCGTTGAGTGTAAGAGCTGTGCCGTAAGGCTGGGGAGCCTTTGCGGGATTTCTTGAATAGGTGTCCATTCTTGCATAGAAGAGATTTTTAAGTATTTCTTCGCTTGTATCATAAGTCTTGAAGTTGAAATCATTATCATAAGCAAGGTGGAGTTGCCAGTACATACCAAGCTGTGTTCCCTGGTCTGCATTTCCTTTTGTATTAGAAGTTACCTTTTTGTAAATATTGTTGTAATTGAGTCTTGAACCTGCGTTTTTATCTTGTGACTGTGAAAGAAGTGAGAAATAGTTGTTTGTGATTTCATTTACAACATAGCTTGAATCATTGAGGTTATGACCGATTTCGTGAGCAATTCCCCAACCGAAGTAGCTACCGCTTACGTATCTGCCGTTTTCGTCAGACTTTACGCCGGTGGAGCATACCATACTTGGAGCTGAACCCCACTGAATACCTATATGATTTCCTGCTGCATACATTGATGCACCCTGGAACATTCTCTGATAACGGATATTGAGGTGCTGATTCGGAATGCGGTCTACTACGTCTGTAGCGTCTGCACTCATACCTTTATGCTGATAGAATAACTTCATCATTGTTTCCATTGAATCCATTGACTGAACGAGCTTTTCAGCACGGGCTTCAACTGAACCGTTTCCTAAGCCTGCAAGTATCTGAGGTGCCGGAAGTGAATACATCATTGTATCGCAAAGAATATCGGTAGCACCTGTAACACAGAGCTGTGCGTTATATGGGTAATCAAGACTGCTGTTTCTTTCGTCATGATATTTTGAACCCTTGTGAACTTTGTTGTGTTCTTCTTCCATGCCTGCAACGTAAGCCTCAAGAGCCTCTATATAGTCGGCTGCCTTGTTGAGACGGTCTATTCTGTCGGTTACCTTGTAAAGGTCAAGTATCGGAACCTGTGTACCGCCTTCTACACGAACTGAATAATAAACTTTTGACTGGTCACCGCCGTGATGCTGGATATAAAGCGCACCGCCTGCTTCCGCACCTGCTATACTGCCAGCCGGAATTGTGATTGTATTTGCACCTATCTTAAGGGACTGACCGTTAATCAGGCATAAGCCGTTTGATTCGGAATTATACTGTGTTGCATAAAGTTTCAGTTCTGTGTTTTCGCCTGTTTTCATGGTGTAGTTTGTTCCCGTGTTCTTGCCGCCTACATAAATTGTAACTTCTGTGTTTCCACCGGCAGTAACACCAAGAGGCTGCCAAGCGTTCAGTCCGCTGTACTTACGGGATTTACCACCAGTCGGGTCATATGTGGTAATGCTGTTGTGAACAATTATAGGTTTGCTTATATTCTGTGCTTTAAGTATCTTTTCTGCTGTATCAAGTTCCCTTTCAAGGTTTGCTTTGTTCGGGTGGAATTCGCCGTTTCTGCTATCTGGTAAAACGATTTTCTTACGGAGTTCTTCAATAGTTGCCTGAGTAACATCGTCTTTCAGAACTGTATGGAGGTCATCAGCATAAAGATTCATGATGTCGTCCATTAAGGATTCATAGTGGTAGAAAACGATTTCCGAATATGCGATTTCCTTACATTCTGCTGCATAGTTATAGAAAACGAGCTTTATTTTATTAGTCTTAACTTTCGGGATATTTTTAATGTAGTATAATTTGTTGTTTTTGTCGTAAGTTTTTCCTTCACTTGCTCGTTGGTTGCATACATTATACCACTTACCTTCCTCTTCGTTCCATGCAGCTGCACTTATCTGGAAGAAGTTCGGTCCACTGTATGGTGCCAGCATAGCAAAAGAATTAAATTCATATTCCTGGTCAAATTCAAATATAATACCGTCGTCGCACCAACGTTTGAATGAGTAATATGTTTCCTGGTCGCCGTCAACAACGCTCCATGCTGTTTTCTGTCCGTTTGCAGCTGCTTCAGCGTCCATTTCGTTATTGCCTACTATTTCACCGCCTACCCTTGTAACAGAAACGATATGTTCGCTTCCAAGTTTGCCGGTATCGTCACAGTTGATAGCGTTATATTTACGCATCAGAACAGGGTCAACAGAGGCTGTCTTTCCCTTTGCGTGAACTGACGGGGGGCTGATGCCCTGACCGTTATAACCCTCTACGTAAACTTCATATTCCTGTTTGTCGTCAAGCGAGTTGAGTGTATAGCTTGTTGTCTTGCCTACGTGTACTTTAGTAAATTCATCTGTAGGGTTTCCGTCTGCATCAACATTGCTTATGTTTCTGTAGTAAAGATTATAGCCGGTAGTGCTGTTTGTGTTGTCAGAACCCCATGTTACTTTCATACTACGGAAAGCACCTTTAGCGCTAACGTAGTCGGGTTTGTCGGGTTTACTGTTTGATATTGTGGTAACTTTTGCGAAATCAGACCACTTGCTCTTATAACCGTCTCCTATACAGCGAACGTGTACATAGTATGTTGTATTTATTTTAATAAGCTTGAAATTTCCGTGTTCTGACTGAAGGAAAAAAGTAGGCTCTTCAACTACGGTGTTCTGTACACCAGAGATAGTTGAAGCAAAGCTTCCGTCTGCCTTGGTAGCTGAACTTGTGGAAACTTCAAATTCAAACTGAGTACCGCTGTTTAAAGGTTTATCCCATGTTGCCACAATCTTTGCATCTTTGTCTCTCACACTGCAATCCTGTGAAACTTTAACATTTGTCGGGAAATCTACTTCAGGTTCTGAAATACGCTCTTCCATTCCGTTAAGAAACTCAACTGTACCTATCTGAGCAAGATTTGTATTCTTTACACGTGTGATTTTAAGAGTAATCTTTTTAACAGCTATCTGATTTCCAAGGTCAAGTGAAATTTTACCATTTTCGTCAATTTTAACATCTACTTTACTTTCAGGAGCAAATCCTTTTGAACCGTCTGCATCGGGGAATTGCTCGCCGTTTTCACCTGATTCAAATTCATCCTCACCAATGGCGTGTGCTTCTTCATCATCATAACCGAATTTATATTCTACAGGCTCAGCATCATCGGATAACTGAACGAATATAGAACCTTTTTTTGCGTTTGTTTCAAAATTCATTTCTTTTAATGGTGCGTCGTTAAAATCTATCGAAACACCTACAGGATGGCTTTCTGAAATTTCAACTTCTTGTTGTATTTCATTTCCGTCTTCATCAGTAACTATTTCATATGCTCCCAGCTCTAATTTCTTTTCATTTTCTCCGGAATTTTCATCGTCTTCGCCTGATTTTTTAATCAGGTCTGCCAATGTAACGCCGTTACTGCTGGTATTTTCCAGAGGCTGAGAATTTTTTAAAGTAGCAGTTTTAAATTCATCAGATATTTCTTTTATAAGGCTTGCATTTGTGTTCCGCTCTTTGGTAAGGAAGTCATTTGTGTCCCACTTTTTGGTATTGATATAGCCTTTTGTAAAGAATGTAAGGTCGGCAAGATTTGTTTTACCGTCATAGTTCAGGTCGCTGTAGAGTACTTCATTCTCTTTGAGTTTAACATTGATTTCGCCGTTATTTCTTACAGAGGAGTCAATAGCAGCAAGAAGAAGCTCAGCATCTCTGTCGTCAACATTGCCGCTGCCGTTCACATCGCCCACAAGCATAACTCCGGGGTGGTCGCCCTGAGGTTTATCTATTACGGGGTATCCGTCTTCTTTAATTATTATATCGCCGTTTTCATCTGTTTTGTAAGTATCTACATAAGTAAAGATATTATTGAAACCGAGCGTAACTTTAACTGTACATATCATATTGTCGAACTCTGATATTGTCTGCTCGAACTTACTGAATCCAGGAGCACTGATTTCAACCTTATATTCACCGTTTTCAAGATAAGGTGTATTTATTGTTGCTGTCGAGTTTTTTTCTTTGCCGACAACAATTTTATCTGATAATACAGAAGATTCAGAATCATCTGATCTGTACACGTTTACTGTGCATTCTACTGAATTTGCAAACTCAAACTGATTTGAGATTTCAATATCAATTCTGCTGTACTTTCCAGTGTTTTCTGTATCTTCTGGTATTTGAGATTCATTTTCGCCGTTATCTGTTGCAGCAGCTGAAATGATATTGTATGAAAGAATTTCGGATGCACCGATCGCATTCGAGAAACTTCCCATCATAGCTAATGTTGATACTAAAGCAAGTGTTCTCTTTAAGCAGTGTTTTCTTATTGAACCTTTCATAATATTCATCCTTTCTGATTCCGGCAACTCTTATTATAAAACGTTGAAAATAAAATCAATAAGCTTGCCAAATAAATTTTTTAATCGGAGATTTTGGGTTATTTTTGTTTTCTCTCCGTTGTGTTAATTATATTATACGCCCTTTTTTTCAAAAAATCAATACGTTTTTCCAATCTCAACTGATTTGTACAGGAATTTGTCTTATTTTTAACGTAAGTT
>JAMPEF010000007.1 GCA_023665275.1 Alistipes senegalensis
CGAAGTTCAAAAACATTTTTTTAAAATCCAATCGGCTTTCGTCCGACAGCTTTATCATTATAGCATACCTGTCGGATTTTGTCAAGTGAAAAAATATAGCTTCACCAATGATTTTTTTGTTTATTTTGTCTCACTTCCATGCGATGCCAGCTTATAAATCCATAAATGTCATTAATAAGAAACATTAAAAAGCACACCATCACCGAAACATATGATAAATCATCAAGCGACGCAAGCCCCCACAGAATTACAAGTACAATGTCATTAATGGCATAAGCAAGCGAAAAAAACGTACTTCGGCGGAATGTAAGATATACGGCTATAAAACTTGTCATCACTGAAAGGGTACTAGCTATAAGATTAGATGTATTAAACAATTTAAGTATAAAATAAAATATTAAAGTTACAATAACTGATATAGCAAGTATAAATAAAATTTCAGATTTTTTTATATGATTAACTTCTACTTCCTGACCGTCGCCGTAAGGATTTCTAAGCCATGAAACAAGTGCAGCAACCGCCATTGGTGCGGTCATGCCTAAATATGTTACCATTTCGCCGTAATATGCATATTCAAAAGATATTTTTCCATAAATTATGCTGAAAATTATCATTAATGCCTGTCCAGTCGGATTCCCTTTTGCATTGATAATTATTGCCGTAACACCAATCAATGATGCCACAAGTGTTATAATTCCGTTCTTGCTGAATATCACAAAAGAAATTATTATCATTAAGACTGAAAAACTCCATAAAATAATTTCTTTTTTTTTAAATTGAATGTTAAATTTTTTCATATATACCTCCAAAAAAAAGCACCTGTGGTGCGTCTTCAAGGACCTAACGACGCATCACAAATGCTTCTGCATTTCTACCCGGTGGCAGTTTTCATATTCATGGATTAAAGAACTACAGTTGTCATATCAAAACCGCTGACAGTAGTTGTATTAGCGTTTTGCTGTTTCGTGGGATAACTTCCTTTATTTCGGTTGCTGTTGCTGCTTGAGGCAACAACGGACTGTACCATATAATTATCAACATAGATTCTATAGGTTGTTACGTCGTGGTCGTCAAACATTCTGCTTATCTGATTTGTGAAACTATCTACAAAAGCAGTATCGGCGGACTTTGCGGCTGTACTTCCTGCGGTACTTCCCGAATGTTCGTCCCAGTAGAAATAAAATTCACCGTCTCCGATGTTTTTATCTGCATCCGCCAGCTTGCGTTCTTTGAACCTGTATTCCTGCACGATAGTCTGTGCGGCATTGAAAATAATACGTGCATTATTATTCTGCTGACGAATTTTTGAATGTGCAATCCAGCTCATATAAGACGGCACAATAATAGCTATAAGAATACCTATAATAGCAATAACTACAATCAGTTCTATTAAAGTAAAACCTTTTAATTTTTTGTTCATGCCAATACCTCCAATCTATAATAATATTATAACATCTTATTCATAATTTGTCAATGATTTTACAAAAGTGAAAATATACAAAAATCAAACAAAAAACAGTGCATTATGCTGAATTTTAGGGGTCTTCAATACCTTTTGACTCCATAACAACCTTTAACGCCTCTTTAGAACTTGTGCATTGATTTTTATAATTATCCCAGTTTTTAGCGGTGAAAACTGCCGGATACGTTCCGTAATAATTACCACTCTTTATGCTTACGGCAGCACACTCACCTGAAATGATATAATATGCTGCATCTATTTCGTCTATTTCCTTAAAATAGTCCTTCATAGCGTCACCGAAACCGTCCATAGGGTTTTCTTCTGCGGTAT
This sequence comes from Alistipes senegalensis, assembly GCA_023665275.1. Classification (GTDB taxonomy): domain Bacteria; phylum Bacillota; class Clostridia; order Oscillospirales; family Ruminococcaceae; genus Ruminococcus. The sequence goes on from JAMPEF010000007.1 coordinate 1,793, forward strand.
AAGTACCATTATTAGCGGTATGTGTACCATCGGGAATAGATGAATCATAAGCATCAAGGTCATGTATATAAGCCGATAATGCTCTATAGAACGTCGAAGCGGTGGAATTTGCACCCTGAACTTTTGCTTTCTTCACGTAACCCAGCATTGAGGGAACGAGAATAGCTGCTAAAACACCTATAATTGCTATTACAACTATAAGTTCAATAAGAGTAAAACCTTTTAATTTTCTTTTCATAAAATCCCTCCATTTCTGAATACATTATAACATTATGTTCATAATTTGTCAAGAAAAAATAAATATTTATATTATTTAAACAAATCAAGAGCCGTCCGGAACTGTATATCATCATCAGTGCAGATTATTTCAGGCTGATAGTCCATAGAAATTTCAATATCAGGGGAAATGCCCACACCGTCATAACATTGCCAGTTTCCGACGGTATATTTTCCAGCGGTATACTTAAACTGTTCATAGTCGGATAGATATATAAATTCCTGAAAAGAGCCTTTACCACGTGTTTGTGTGCCGATTATGGTAACATTTCCGTCATAGAACTGTTTCATAGCGGACGTAAATATTTCAGCAGCGCTTGCAGTTTTTTCATTGACAAGTATAACAACATCTGCACTTGTTTTTTTTGAATTTCCCGATATATTGCGTATTTGAGTTGTACCGTCATAGTAGTACATCGTCACCAGATTATCGACAGGTGACAGAAAATTATTAAGGGTATTAACAGCATAATCAGTCATTCCGCCGATATTCTGCCTTAAATCAATAATAAATCCGTCGCATTCTGGTTCAGGATAATCCCTGAAAAAATGCGCAAAACCCTGTATGCCCTCAAGATAAAAAGTACTTGAATTGATATATACTATATTTTCAAATAACTGATATTTATCTGCAAATTCCGGAAGTTCCGGACTTCCTGTCTCCTCACCGTCTGTACTGTCTGTAATATATGCGGAATACCTGTCAGTCGTATTATAATAAGCGTTAACGGCATTTTTTACAGCAATATCTTCATTTTCAAACTTCATATTAGCCTTGCCGTCAAGACTGTTTTCAATCCGTGTAAAAACATTGAATTTTTCACCCAGTGCGAGTGCGTCACGGTTTTCGCCCTTGCAGGCAAAATAACCAGCTCCGAAACAAGCCACAAGTCCTAATATAGTAAGTACGTGTTTTGAATCGCTGTCCATTTTATCACCTCTATAAATAAAGCCTCTCCCGATACGAGAGAGGCTTATATATTTTAAATTATTTATTTTCAGCAATCATGTAGTAGCCTTAGTAACTGCCTGTGCAAGAGCAAGCTCAACAGTATTTACAGTAGCCTTATAGTCGTCCCAGTTCTTAGCTGTGAAAACTGCCGGATATGTACCGTAATAGTTACCACTCTTTACAGAAGCAGCGATACATACGCCGTCCTTGAAGCTTACAGCCATATCTGCACTTCCCTTGAAGTCATTAAAGAAAGTAGCAATTGAATCAGCAACCTTTGAATCACTTGGTGCTGTATCAGCTGTACAGTTAGTACCTAAGCAAGTACCATCTGTGATAACAATATCCTCTTCATCAAGGTCTGTTACAGCAGAGTTAGCAGCCTTAGCGAGTGTGGAAGCTGTAGAGTTAGCGCCCTGAATCTTGGACTTCTTAACGTAACCGAGCATTGAAGGAACGAGAATAGCAGCAAGAACACCGATGATAGCGATAACAACGATAAGCTCGATAAGGGTAAAGCCCTTTTTAGTTGTTTTCATAATAGAAAACCTCCTCAATAAAATATTAATATCCGGCACTCCGCCGGTGATAGTCACGGGGATATACTAAATGTTGTAGCTCACTGAAAAAATCTCCTAACCGAAGCACAATATTTAACCCCCTGACCCGTTGTCTGTAATTATATTATATCATCTTATTCACAGAATGTCAACACTTTCTTCAAAAAAAAAAAATTTTACGGTCATTTTTTACATACACGCATTAAAACGGCGTTTTTTTTTGTATTTTTCGTCAATTTGCATAAAAAATAATGAATTGATTAAAAAATAAACGTAATAAATTGTTCACATTATACATGATGTAAAACGGCGGACAATTACTGTCCGCCTGTAGTAATTACTGTTTTGGTGCGCCGCCCATCTGTGCAAGGAATCTGTAAAATTCTTGTTTGTCAAGGCATTTTTCGAGGGCGTCAACTTCACCGATAACGCCGTTATGTACGAATTTGGCAAGTTCCATATCAAGAGACTGCATTCCGAACTGTTTACCGGTCTGAATAGATGACTGAATAAGGTGAATTTTATTATCACGAATCATAGCGGATATAGCGTCGGTAACGTTGAGAATCTCCTGAACGGCAATACGTCCCGTGCCGTCTTTTTTCGGAATAAGTGTCTGTGAAATAACGGCAACAAGGTTATTTGCGAGCTGTGTTCTGATTTGGTTCTGCTGATGTTCGGGGTAAACGTCGATAATACGGTTGATAGTATCGGATGCACTTGTTGTATGAAGTGTACTCATAACAAGGTGTCCGGTTTCAGCGGCGGTAACAGCAGCTTGAATCGTTTCAAAGTCACGCATTTCTCCGACAAGAATAACATCAGGGTCTTCACGGAGAGCGGCACGGAGTGCAAGCGCAAAACTTGGTACGTCGTCGCCGATTTCACGCTGATTGACCATACATCTTTTATGTTCGTGAACGTATTCTATCGGGTCTTCAACAGTAATGATATGCGCACTTCTGCTTACGTTTATGAAGTCCATCATACCGGCAAGAGTAGTTGATTTACCTGAACCCGTAGGACCTGTAACAAGTATAAGACCACGTGGACGCATTGCAAACTCCGAAAGAATCGGTGGAAGCTGTAAGTCTTCCAGCGTCGGAATATCATTTCTAAGAAGTCGGATAGCTATTGCCGGTTTGCCTTTCTGGAAATAGATGTTTACACGGTGACGGTAACCGCTTCTTGTCTGGAAAGAAAAGTCAGTATCATGATGGTTGTTAACACTTGTCTGTTGTGTTTCGTTTGTCATCTGGTGAACAACATCAAGAATTTCTTCCTCGTCCATAACCGGATAGCGTGAACCCATCGTTCTTAATGAACCGTTCAGACGTACAACTGGTGTTATTCCGAATGTGAAATGTAAGTCTGAACAGCCTAAAAGACGTACTTCATCAAGTATTCTGTTGATTTCAATTACTCCCATTATTATAAATCCTCCCTTTATATTATACTGAGAATGTAGTTCTCACAAGTTCGTCAATAGAAGTCTGTCCGGCAACAACAAGCTCTGCCGCATTATCACGGAGCAGTTTAGTACCGTTGTTACGTGCAGCCTCTTCAATGTCATCTTTACCGCCACCGGCAGCGATAATCTGCGAAACTTTAGCGGTACAGTGAATAATTTCATGAATAGCGGTTCTGCCTCTGTAGCCTGTGTTATTACATTCAGGACAGCCGACAGACTGATAAATCTGTATAGGGTGGTCAACGCCTATAAGTTCGGCGTCCTCCTCACTGCACATTACAGGCTGTTTGCACGCCGGACACAAAACTTTTATAAGTCGCTGTGCTATAACTCCTATCAGTGATGTGGCAACCATATAAGGTGCAACACCCATATCAACAAGACGGACAACGGTTGAAGCGGCGTCGTTTGTATGAAGTGTAGAAAGAACAAGGTGACCGGTGATAGCGGCACGGATACCAATATCTGCTGTTTCGCTGTCACGCATCTCACCTATCATAACAATGTCAGGGTCCTGACGGAGAATTGAACGTAGTGCAGCCGCAAAAGTCATACCGGCTTTTACGTTTACCTGACACTGATTGATACCATCAATGGCTTTTTCTACAGGGTCTTCAACTGTGATAACGTTTACATTAGGTTTAGCAAGCTCACCAAGTGCGGCGTAAAGAGTTGTTGTTTTACCTGAACCGGTAGGACCTGTAACAAGTATAACGCCGTGCGGTACACGGAGCATTGACTCAAAAAGCTGATAGTTATAATCAGACATACCAAGGTCTGTGATTTTACGCAATGCAATCTGTCCGGTTGACAAGATACGGATAACTATTTTTTCACCGTTTACCATAGGAAGTGAAGATACACGGACGTCAAGTGTAGTGCCGTCAACAACCTGTGTAAAACGTCCGTCCTGTGGTACACGCTTTTCAGCGATATTCATTCCGCTGATAAGTTTAAGACGTGTAGCCAATGCACTTTGTACAGCACTTGACATATTCATTAATTCAACAAGGTCACCGTTTACACGGATACGTATTCTTGTATAGGTCTTGAACGGCTCAATATGAATATCGGTAGCGTCTGCACGGTAGGAGTTTTCAATAATAGTAGTAGCAAGTTTAACGATAGGTGCGTTTTCTACTCTGTCATTTGATTCCTGGTCTTCCATACTGCCGTTGTCACCGCCGTTCATGGTAACAAGACTGTCAACAACGCTGTCGACGTTCTGCATGGAGTAATTTTTACCGATAGCCTTATTGATAGCCGTTGTTGTTGCAAGAACCGGTATACAGTCCATACCTGTGGAAACCTTTATTTCCTCAAACACAATAAAGTTTACAGGGTCATTTGTAGCGACTGTAAGTCTCTTACCGGTAATGGCAATAGCAATAACAGTATGCTTTCTTGCAAGTGCTTCCGGTATCTTGTTGACCGCTTCAGAATTGATTTCATATGAATCAAGGTCAACATACTTAACCATCATTTTTCCGGCGAGTGCCTTAGTGAAGTTCTGTTCAGACATAAAGCCGAGTTCAACAACAACGTCACCGAACTTCTTTGAACCATTGGACTCTTTTTGTACCTCAAGAACCTTCATAAGCTGGTCCTGGTCAATAAGTCCCTGATTTACCAGATAATCGCCTATTCTCTCATTTCTCATAAAAAACCTCCGCTCTTATTTATGCTTAATCCATGCCCTCACGTCCGGAGCGCATAGGATAATATTTATAATTATCCCACAAACATTATAACAAATTTCGGTATAAATGTCAATATGCAATATACCTGCTTCATAAAGGAAAGTTATTCATATGCATATAAAACATTATTTTAAATTTTACTTGAATTTTTATCAGATTGTGATATAATAAATTATGTAACTATATTAATGTAAAGGAGGGTAAAACAAATGGGTGAATTTACAAATATGCTCCATGATGAACTTGTTTCACCGCTTTTTAAAATTCCGTTTTATATCGTAGTATTTCTTTTAGGCATAAGCATAGGCAGCTTTCTTAATGTTGTAATTCTGCGTCTGCCACGTGGTGAATCACTTGTAAAGCGTTCATCTCACTGCATGACGTGCGGTACAAAGATAAGGGCAAGGGATTTGATACCGGTATTCAGCTGGCTTGCACTAAAAGGCAAATGCCATAGCTGTGGTGAAAAAATTTCACCACGATACCCTGTTGTTGAAAGCCTGAATGGTCTGCTTTTTGTGCTTACGTTCTGGGTGCTTGATGCCAATGCTGAAGCCATAATAACCTGTGTTCTTATGTCACTGCTTGTTGTGGTAGGGTTCATGGACTGGGACACTATGGAAATTGATGAAAGAATATTAGCGCTTATAGCCTTGCTTGTTATTCCGTCGTATTTTCTTACTGACCAGTCTTCCATTGAACAGAGAATAATCGGAGCATTGATAATAAGTGTACCGTTTTTCATTATCGGAGAAGTAAGCCGGAGTTTCATAAAAAAGAAATTCGGTGAGGACTTCCGTGCTATTGAATTAGGTGACACTCTGCTTATGATTGCCGCCGGTGCTTATCTCGGAACAAAAGCTGTTATCGTTTCAGCATTATTTGGTATTGTAATTGCCGCCGTTGTGGGATTGATTAACAAAATGATTTCAGGTGAATCCAAATTTGCATTTGGTCCTTTTCTTTCAATCGGCATAGCAATAGGAGCTTTATGGGGTAATGATATTGCACAATGGTACATAGGTTTACTGACCGCTCCGGTTCAGTAACAAACAACAAAAATTCAGGCAGCAGCATAAAAACTGCTGCCTGTTTTTTTATTTTAATCAGTCTGGAAGTGTATAGATTATATAGATGTTATTTCCGCCTGCTGAATTATTCGGGTCATAGACTGTAAATGAATTAGGTGTAGTCTGAAGTGGTTCATAATCCCACTTTCCGTCAGGAACATATGTCGGCGGATTGCCACCTGTAAATTCATCAACTGGAGTTGTAGGTGTATAACCATTGCCATTTCTTCTTATAGGACGATTATTCAGACTTGTATTATAGCCGTCACAGAAACCGCTTTTCATGTTTACAAGTGCAAGAGTTGCATTTGATGATGAATACGGTGAACCAAAAACATGCTGACCATCAACAATATGGTGATACAGTGAGTTTCCGCTACCGTCTGTATCGTTTTTGTAAGTAACAAAACTGAATGAAAACATATTAGGTCCGAATGTGTACGGTACGAGAGTACCAGTACCGTCGTCAATCTCAACCGGATTGATTCTGCCAAAATACTGGTCTTCCCTTACTTTTGCCGGAAGTGCGGAAACATCGCCGGCTTGAATAGCATTGACAGTGTTATATCCAAGTGTTGCAAAGATTGAATAATCCTTGTAATATACATCATTTATAACAGGCTGGTCAAAACTTGTTAAATTAACACTTGCCGGTTCAATATCAGATGAATCCCATGCATCTGTACCGTTCCAGTTATAGTAGGTATATCCAGCCTCAAAACTGAAAAGACTTTCAGTAATTTTACCACCGTTGTCATTATCAATTTTCATAAGGTGAACTTCACCTTTTATGGGGTCATTGTGGCTGTCTGCCTTATCTTTGAAATAGTCATTTACAAATTTTTTTACAGCTTGTGTCTGACGTGCTTCTTCTGTACCGCCGAGTACAACAGCATCACCGGTGACTTCATGGTATTTCTTGAGGTCTCCGTTATGAACATATACGGCACTTGCATAACGTAACGTACTTTCAAAATAACGTTTGATGTTGTCAACAGTAGCGGAGTTAGATTCCTGAAGTGATGCACCTTTCATCATACGGCTTACAGGACTAAGAAACTGCATAGCTCCGAGCATGATTATTCCGAAAACTGCCATAACGACTATAAGTTCAACAAGAGTAAAACCCTTGAGATTTTTTTTGTTTTTCACGCTCACGCCTCCTTAATGGACATCAATAAACTTGAAATGTCCTTTTGTATTGCCGGAATGAATCCTTTCGCCGTCGGCATCTACTGTACCTGTATCAGTAAGCTCATCACTAGTAGAGTAGAGTTTACCCGTTACATCTATAGAACTTCCGCCCTGTCTCTTGACGGTTATTTTAAATTCATCGTCAATAAGTTTTCCTCTGCCGTTATCTGATTTGTCACGGATTTCAGCTGCCGGACCTTCAACAGCCACTTTATCGTTTCTTATCTTAGTATCCTTGCGGTAACTATCAATTGTAACACCAATAGTAGTAAGGAGAAGTGCAAGCACTGCCATTACAGCAATGGAAATGATAACTTCAACAAGAGTCATACCACGCTTTTTATGACGTGATTTTTTATTTTCGTTATTCATTAAAGCACCTCCTTAAAATCCTTCATAGTACATAACAACAAAATCATTGTTAGAATTATTATTATTGTTATTATTGTTGTTGTTTGTACCGCTCTTAGGTGTATAAAGGAATATCCAGTCATTCTGCATATAGCCTTCTGCAACGTTAAGAATACCAATTACACCGATACTCTTTCCGCCACCCTGTGCGTTTTTGACTTCTATAGCGTCATAATAGATTGTATTGTTGATATTCGGTGCGTTTGTGATGTCAAATTTCATGTGGGGAGCTTCAATAGCAGCTGTAACGATAGATGCACCATTTGACATTTTAAATTCAGGCTGCGAGATTAAAGAGCCGTCTAAGGCATATTCTGCCGCCTTAGAATAAATGTTTATTTTCGGACATTCTACAACTGGTCCGCAACCTGCACGAACAAGGTCATTATTTGTCACTATCTGGAATGCTGTATTACTGTCAAGATAATCCTTATATGTCTTTGTAAGCATTCTGCGTCCGGTAAGGAAAGTTGCACTATTTTCAACAAATACATTAAGATTTCCACAACCAGCAGAAGAATCATCATATATGAAATCGCCGTTATTGAACATTGAGAAGTTATCAAGTTTTACCCATATGTCATTTGTACTTGTATTCTTGATAACAATATCCTGACTGAATCCACCGGATAATGTACAGCTTTGTGTAATTTCAGCCGGAAGATTACTTGATGTATAAACGTTTGCATTTACGTCGGCAAGATAGTTGCCAGCAGTCGGAATGTCCGTTATAGCTCTGGTGCCAAAATTATAGTCAAGTTCGATTTCTTCAACAGTTTTCAGAACCTTTGAATCTGCTTTCGGTGTACCGTCGCCGATTTCCTCAAAACCAAGAATTACAGTTTTTTCAGCTTTTCTTGGGAAGAGTTCATTGTTATGTGTTGTCTTATAGAAATCAGTACCGGCTATATTGGTACTACTATTATAGACAAAACTTCCGCCGGCTTCGTAAGTATCCATTTCATTTGCCGTAACGTCTGTCGGGTCATCTCTGTTAACCCATAAAACATCATGGGTGTATTCTCTTGTTACAGTATTTTCGTCGCCAACACTGTATGTTCTTTCTACTATAAGTGATGGGTCAATAACTGTACCGCCGAAATCATAGAAATTGCCATCAATGATTCCGTCACCGTCATTATCTGTCATTCCATAAGCTGTGATAGCATCAGGGGTAAGCCATGCATAAGGATAAGTAGTTGTACCCCAGCTTTCCACAAAACCTACATTTTTACCAAGTACACAATAAGTTATATTATCCTGTCTTTCATAGAGTTCCTGTGTGCCGTCAGCTGTCATTTTCTTAGTTGCATTAATTGTGATTTTTGAACCTGTTGCACTGTCGGCACATATGCTGTGACCTGCTCCAACGGTAATATCATTGTTTGCTATAAGAGTACCACCTACTACAATGCTTCCACCGACATCAAGTCTGCCGTTTACTGTAAGGTCACCTTCAACAACAAGGTCACCGGCAATTTCCGCACCGTTGCCGTCTATAACCAGATTGCCTTTAGTATAGAAGTTACCTGAAGTAACTGTACTGAGATATGCTTCAGTACCATTTACAACAGATGTACTCCATGCATGGAGTTTTGAATTTGCAGAACTGTTGCCAAGATATGAAGTCTTTCCTCTGTCCTGACAGTAAATATCAGCATAAAACTGCATACTGCCGTTTGAGGCTGCATCAAGTGAACCACAGAAAATATTAAGCGGAATATCAGACTCACCAAGAGTATAGCCTACCACGCACTTCATAAGTGAGTCTACATAAATATACGGAATATCACTGAATTTTGCAATTTCCTGATTATATGCATTTGAATTGTTGTTGTTTACTGTTTCAGAATGTACTTTAAAGTCGCTGTTTGTGAATGTGAGATTTCCCCATACTGACATACCTGAACCCTTTGTGGGAAAATGCAAGTCTGTCTTTGTTATAACGTCAAAACTACCGTTTATAACAACAGGAGCTTCAACTATACCAGGGTTAGGGAAAGAGAATTTTTCAAGAATATCTGCATTTTCCGGATTGTTAGGGAGATAATTTCCCATAGCGTCCATATTGCCCGGCTGGTCTGTATTTTTAAGATTGAGATAAAGTTTATCATCAAGACTTACAATCTGACCGGTAGGCAGACCACAATTACCATAATAATATCTCTGACCTCCATGCATACCAATACCAAGATATGTACCACCATATGAAGCAGTACCTACAGGTGTACCAGCACCGCCGACGGTAACGAAACCACCGCCGCCACCGCCGCCGCCACCTAACTGTGGCGGATTTTTAATAGCGTAAGCACTTACTGTTTTTGTTTCACCACCAGATGTAACATCAGCAGTAATTAACAAAAGGTCTCTTTCTTCCCATTCCTGTTTTTCTGTATTATAGAACTGCTTTTTACCTGCATATTCAACTCTTGCCTTGTCAACTTTTCCTATGCCTGCAACTGATGCCTCCATATCAACATCAACATCAAAACCGTTTCCGGCTGTAAGAGATGCCATAGCTGTTTTAAAGCTATCGTCTCCGCTTGCTGCTTTCAGAATACTATCAATAGCAGCTCTTGCGGTATAGCTTGCCTGTGATGAGGAGTAAGATTTATGCGCCCTGTTGTTTGCGGCTGTTGCCAGCGCAAGAGTACTTGTAAGGAATATTATCAGGAGAGACATTACCGATACAACCGTAAGAAGTACCGCACCCCTGAAACTTCGTTTTTTATCAGTTTTCATAATTTTACCGCCTTTCAAATAACCAAGCGTTAATTATTCTTCGGTATTAGGCTTAGGCATATCGTAAACTGAATATAAGCTAATTACAAGCTGTACTGATGATGTATTTGCGTCGTCTATAGTGAGAGCTGCCGGAGCTTGTGCGGGTTCAGGAGTTTCTGATTCTGTACCTGCATTTTCGTCGGGTGTTGTTTCAACCGGCTGTTCAGCATTTTCATCTGTTGTTTCCGGCTGTTCTTCATCGTCTGGTGTTTCGTCAACAGATGGACGGGAAGTTATACCCTCTTTTTCAAGAGCATCTGCACCAAATGAATAATCTTCAATTCTTACCTGATTTACAATTATGGTTTTTTCAAGTTCTTCAATAGCCTTAAGGTAACTCCAGATTGCTTCTTTTGTGCCTGTAACCTGTACACCATACTGTGCCTGTATAATGTTTTCAACATTACGCTGTGAAAGTGCATTACTTTCCGCATTGTCTTTAGCGTCCTGTTTTGCGTAATCACCGTTAAGGTCAGCCATATCACGCATATCCTGTGACGGAAGTCCTTCAGATTCAAGATAGTAATAATCAATAGCTGATTCTCTGTTTGCTGTTATTTCAAGATTATCAATACGAACACCACATTCTTCTGCATAATGCTGCATATACTGGTCAACTTCTACTGCTGTGTCGATTTCTGAAATCGGGATAAAATCAGCAATAAGTTTATTTGTTTCTTCATATGTTTCATCAATATTGTTCTTAAGAGGTTGAATTTTTGCAATTCTTGCCTCAAGGTCAGCCTGCTCCTCCTGTTTTATAACAAGTGTAGCCTCGTCTTCTTTTATTTCCTCGTTCTTAGGTTTGATAAGACCGACAAAACCAGCAATTGCAATAACAACCGCAAGAAGAACACCAAGTATTACCTTGTCTCTGTAATTCAATTTCATTTTCAATCAGCCTCCTTATTCTGCCGTTACTTCTTCGGCTTGTTCAGATTCTTCTTCAGGGTGATAAGCACTCTGCTCGCCGGCTACTCTTAAAGTTGCATCAAATTCTACATAAGTTTCCGGTTCTTCCTGATTGCTTTCAGCACGTTCAGTCAGACGGTAACCGCTGTATCCGGCATTTTCAAAAACGCCTTCTTCCAGCAGTCTGGTAAGAAATTCAACCGGTAGTTCTTCATATGCACCATCATTTGCAAGATATTCAGCACTGAATGAAAATGTACCATCTGTGTAATCAGGGTCGATTAATTTTGCACCTGAGATACCAAGTTCTTCGGCTGTTTCTGTAAGAACCTGTTCAACAAGGTCATATTTTTCACCATCTATTACAGGTTTTGAATAGAAAGCATCATGTGCATTCAGCATACTGATGTTATAGGCGTCAACCTTTTCTTTCATACCCTCAAGCCTTGTAAGATATTCAATTTTCTTTGCAGTATCGGGACTATCTATAAAGTCCTGACACGCCTGAATATCGTCCTGAATGCCGTTGTCCTTTACTGTAAGAATACCCCATACACCGAGTACGGCTACAGCGGCTACAGCAATGGCAATAAGCATGACAATATCGCCGGCTTTATCGTTTCCGCCACCTTTACTTCTTACAGCCGAACTGAAATCACCTTCAAGGAGATTGATTTTTTCCTTGTCCTTATCACGCTTGAACATAGCGCCGATAGCGTTTGCATACAATGAAAATTCAAGATTTTCATGACCGTGTATCTGTGGCGGAACGTTGATAAGATTTGTGTTGAGGTCAAGTTTTTCAAGTTCGTCGGTAAGTCTCACATAGTCATGTGTATCACCATAGAATACGATATTTTCAATAACTTCACCTGTGTTACGGCTTCTGTGGAACTGCAACATACGGAAGATATTTTCATTTACAGCCTCAAAAACATAGTCTTCTGAATATTCATAGTCTGCCGGGTCGATAGAGGCAAAACGTGAGAATGAAAGCTGATTTGATTCATAAAGGTTGAGTGAAACAAAGTTATTGTCAATCTGTACAGCAAGGAGCGGCATTTTTGACTGTATCTTTGTATCAGCAAGAAGTACCTTTGTTATACAGTTACAGCCCACCATAACGGATTTAAGGGAAATACCAAGAAGTTTAAACATTTCCCTGTAGCTGTTTACGATTTCATAGGGACAAGCGGTAGCAAGTACCTTATATGTATCACCTTCGCCGTCACCTACTATAGTATATGAAACACTATATATATCGTCCAGACTGAGTTCAGAAAGCAGCTGCTGTTTAACAGTCTTCTGCATTTCGGTAAGTTTTACCTTAGGAACATCAAGTTCCTTAAAAATAGTAAGGTTTGAAGAAATACTTACGATAGCCTCTTTATCGGGCATCTTGTTCTTTCTGAGAACGCCGTTTATAAGAGTGGCAACATTCGGAACGTCCTTTATATGACCGTTGACAATAAGTTCCTCGTCGATGTCAATAGATGCGGCGGAGCTGATTTTGATTTTTCCGTTAGCCTCTGCGCCCTTGACTACTCGTATATTTCTGTCAGTAATATCAAATGAAAGCATTTATTTTCCACCTTTCTTGAATTATTCGTTTTCGATAGAATCGAATGAACCGTAGAGTGCGGGATAGATACCACATACAACAAGACCGATGATTACAGCCATGAAGATAAGCAGCAAAGGCTCTACCATACTTACAAGACGCTGTACAGCGGCATCGGATTCTTCTTCATAGTAGTCAGAAGTTTTTTCAAGAATAGAGTCAAGCGCACCTGATTCCTCACCGACGTAAAGAATAGAACAAAACATATTCTCGAACACTTCAGACCTTGTAATAGCATTTGAGAGAGTTTCACCCTGTTTTACCTCGTCAACTACTTCAAGGAACTTTTCGTCAATGTAGGAGTTACCAAGAACGGCTGACGCTCTTTCAAGACATTCAACCATAGGAATACCACTTGAATAGAGTGAAGAGAGAGTACGTGCAAAACGTCCGGTATAAATTTTTGTCATAAGAGGACCAAAACCCGGACCTTTAATCAAGAGACGGTCAACTTTTACTCTTAAATGTGGTACTTTAAGTGCGTACTGTATTCCAAAGAAAAGTACTGCTACAACTGCAATGATTACATACCATCTGTTAATGATAACGTCGGATATACCTGCAACAAATTTAGTAAGTGCCGGCATATCGTCAGGGTCTTCATACATTGCTATAAATGTAGGCATGATAAATGCAAAGAGGAAGATAACAATAACCACGCAAAGTATAAGAAGTATCATAGGATACATCATAGCACTTTTTATAGTATTTTTCAATTTGCCTTCCTTGTTGTAATGGTCTGCCATACGGGTCATAATTACGTCAAGTGAACCACTACTTTCACCTGCTCCGACCATTGAGATAAGGAAGTCAGGAAATGAGCCTGCGTGCATTTCGAGAGCTGACGAGAAGGATTCACCTTTCTGAACATTTTCATAAATGTCCTGCCAGATAGCTTTTGCCTTATCGTTTTCCTGTTCTTTGGTCAGAATGTCGATTGCCTTTACAAGTGTAAGACCAGAAGTAAGCATAGCACTCAACTGACGGCAGTTGAACGTAAGCTCTTTGGTATTGAACTTGTAAATAGATTTTTTGTTGGTTGAATCGCTTTCCTTAAAGTCTTTTACGTAGAGACCTCTTTCCTTAGCCTTTTCAAGAAATTCCTGCTCATTTTCAGCGTTCATAACGCCTTTTTGCTGTCTGCCACGTGCGTCCTGTGCGACATAGGAAAAACTCTTCATAGAACCACCTCCGTAGATAAATTTTATAGGTTAGGGATAACATGCCGCCTTAATAATAACAATTATAACATTTTAAAAGTTACTTTTCAATCGTTTTTTTGACATAAATAATCAGTTATTTTTTATCAATATTCCACAACTTTTATACTAATAGTAATATATGTTGTATAAAACAACAATTATTCTACAAAAAATCAACACTCAGGACAGCACATTCAAAGCAAAACATGAAGTGCTTGCAGGCTTACACCCCACATTGTTAAACTTATACAAATATTATAACACATTCAATATAGAATTGCAATAATTTATATCGAATTTGCAGAATTTTTTATATATTTGTTAATTACGACAAATTTTTTTATTATTTATTTGGCATTATGACGTTTCTGTGACAGTAAATGTAACATATCATAAAGTAATTTTTTCGCCGTCATGTGAGACCGTAACCGACGGAAAAATTTCTTTCAATTCCTGTTCATAGACTACCGGTTCTGTCTCTGCCGGACTGTAATGCGTAAGCCAGAGTTTTTTAACGTTTGCTTTTAAAGCTATCTCACAAGCGTCCTGCATAAGCATATGACCTTTTTCATTCATGGATTGTTTCTTTTCCGTATCTCCATACATACCCTCACATATAAAGAGGTCAGAATTTTGTGCGAAATCAGTTATTGACGGAATAGGCAGTGTATCGGTGGTATAAGTCACGGTTATAGGCGGACGGCTTTCCCGTGTGACATCTGCCGGTGAGAACGTTCGCCCGTCATCAAGTGTAACCGATGTACCACCATGAAGTATTTTCCAGTACTTTACGGGAATATCAAGACTTTTTGCCTTTTCAGGTGCAAATACAGGTTTTCTTGAAAGTGTAAGCCTATAGCCTATACAGTTTACACTATGTTCAAGAGGAATAGTTGAAATCATCAGCATAGAGTCAATTTTTTCTGCCAAGAATGCCGTCGGATTTCTGTCCGGAAGAATATGTATATTCACTTCATACGGAAGTGTACCGCATACAGATATTAAATTTTTCACCATATTTTCAGCACTTGCAGGAATATATATATCAATCGGTTCTGTACGTGAACAGTTTCCGATTGACAAAAGAAGTCCTGGAAGACCTGTTATATGGTCAGCGTGACTGTGTGTTATCAAAATAATTTCTATACGGCTTATTTTAAGTCCGTGCTGTGAAAGCGCCACCTGTGTACATTCTCCGCAGTCTATAAGGACGGATTTTCCGTTGTATTCTGCATAGAGACTTGTAAGAAAACGATTTTTCAGGGGAAGCATTCCGCCTGTACCTAAAAGACATATTTCAGGCATATTTATTACTCCTTTCATTTTAAAAAAATTAATACTTCTGAATTATACCATATTTATTAATAAAAATCAATATAAAAATTCACAGATTCATCACAAAATAAAAAAACGACCGTTTTTTTAAAACAGTCGTTTTTGCATTATAAACCAAATCAGTAATTTTAACTGTCAGAAAATATATTGTCACTTGCCAAGCATTGTACGGAGTGCAACACCGACATCAAGTTCAAGCTCCGGAATCTCACCAAGAACATACATTCTCAAAAATTCCACGTCTAAAGCAGTTACTGCACCATCAACAACTATGTCAGCACTTGCAACCTGTTCACTATTAAGTCTTTCATCGCCGTTGATGTATCTTTCAAGAAGAACGACGTCAAATATATCAACTACGCCGTCGCCGTTTATATCGCCGTTAGATACGGGAGTAATATGTAAACCGGCGGGGTCATAAACAAGGTTGGTATCTCTGAAAATCGGAAACTCTTCAATAATTTTCGGGTCATTATTCTGTATACCCTCGTATATATCATCAGGAAGTTTTATAAATAACTGTTCCCAGTACCATTTGTGGTCGCTGTTCTCGTCATAAGCAACAGCAGCACCCATATACTGAATATCGGGATTCATGATAGCTGCCCAATGTCTCGGGGAGTTCTGCCACTGTAAGAAAGTAGCTTCTACTGTATCCATACCGTTTGCAAGGTTTTCATAAGCACATTCCCACGGAATCATATTATCATTAATAGCAGTATCAAAAGTAACTACATTGCCGTCCCATGACGGTCTTTCATGGCTGAACTGGAATATAGATTCTCTTGCACGTATTTGTGCGGAATCATTAAGGAAACTGATTGTAAGCAGTGGCTTTAAGCCGGCATCAGTTCTTGCATTGTTGACAAGTATCATAAGTTCATTTGCCATTTCCTTCAAATCCGGCTCATTACTGCCCGAAGACTTAACCGGAACACTTACACATACTGCCATCATCATCATTGTAACGAACATTGAAATTATTCTCTTAGTATAATTCAATTTGGTTTTCATAAAACGCACCTCCGAATTTGTTTTTTAAGTTGTCTATATTATACTGAATTTTCGCTGAAAAGTAAAGTGTTTTTTTGCGATTTTGGTAATATTTAACAACAAATTTCGGCATTTTGCACAAACAAAATATTATAGATAGTATAATGTGTTTTTCCTTATCCGTTATTTTATAAAAATTTCCCTTAAAATCCGCAAAAACATCTACTTAAATGGCAAAAAAATCCGGACAGCCTTTTCAGACAGTCCGGAATATAATATTTAATTATCAGCCTTTTAATTCAACACGTCTTATTTTACCACTGATAGTTTTAGGGAGTTCGTCCCTGAACTCTACTATTCGTGGGTACTTGTAAGGTGCTGTATGTTTCTTTACATAATCCTGAATTTCCTTTTTAAGTTCGTCAGTTCCTACAGTTCCCTTTGTAAGAACTATAGAAGCCTTTACAACCTGACCACGAACCGGGTCGGGTGCGGCACTTACACCGACTTCAACGACGTATGGCAATTCCATGATAACGCTCTCAATTTCAAATGGTCCTATTCTGTAGCCGGAAGATTTTATAACATCGTCTACACGTCCGACGTACCAGAAATAGCCGTCTTCATCACGCCATGCAGTATCGCCGGTGTGATACATACCATCATACCATACTTCCTTGGTTTTTTCGGAATCACGGTAATATTCCATGAAAAGTCCGCATGGTGCTTTTTCGCCGACTTTTATTACGATTTCGCCGGTCTCACCGGTCTTGACGCTGTTTCCGTCGGGGTCAACAATATCAATATCATAGAGAACACTCGGCTTACCCATTGAACCAGGTTTAGCGGTCATGCCGACAAAGTTTCCGATAGCAAGGGTTGTTTCGGTCTGTCCGAAGCCCTCCATAAGTTTAATACCGGTAGCCTTTAAGAACTGATTGTAAACTTCCGGATTGAGTGCCTCACCTGCTACTGTAGCATACTTTATTGAAGAGAGGTCAAATTTAGACAGGTCTTCTTTAATAAAGAATCTGTACATTGTAGGTGGTGCACAGAAAGTTGTTATATTATACTTCTTGAACATAGGAAGTATTTTATTTGCGTCAAAACGGTTGAAGTCGTAAACGAATACGCAAGTTTCGCTCATCCACTGACCATACAGCTTACCCCATAAAGCCTTACCCCAGCCAGTATCTGAAATTGTAAGATGTATGCCATTCGGGTCAACGTTATGCCAATAACGTGCAGTAATGAAATGTCCGAGTGCATATTTATGGCTATGCATGGCAATTTTAGGATAGCCGGTAGTTCCCGAAGTAAAGAACATAAGCATAGGCTCACTGCCGCATGAAAGTATTTCAGGGTCTTCAGGACGTTCAAATACATCACTAAATGAATACATTTCCTTGTCGAAAGAATCCCAGCCATCACGCTCACCGTTAGCGACAATTTTCTTTATGTCCATACCACATTCTTCTATAGCGAGTTCTGCCTGATATGCGGCATCATTTTCAGCGGTGCAGACTATAGCTTTAACGTCAGCAGCTTTGAAACGATACGTAAAGTCATGCTGTACAAGCTGATGTGTTGCGGGAATGACAATAGCTCCGATTTTATGGAGTGCAATTATCGAAAACCAGAACTGATAATGTCTTTTCAGAACAAGCATTACTGTATCGCCTTTTTTTATGCCTTTCGACAGGAAATAATTAGCTGTCATATTGGAATATTTTTTAATTTCGGCGAATGTAAATCTTCTTTCCTCCATATCGTCGGAAACATATATTAATGCTGTCTTGTCGGGTGATTTTTCAGCGAGTTTGTCCACAATATCGAAACCAAAATTGAAAGTTTCTTCATTAGTGAAAGTTATCTTACTTAATGCACCGTTTTCGTCCGTTTCGGTCTGTACGAACTTATCAATAACAGGATTTTCAACGTTTGCGAGGTCAAAATTCGTAACACCAGGGAGTAAAACAGGGTCAAGGTTCTGTAATGCACTATGTGGTTGATTTACGCCGAAAACAACAGCATAAAATTTACAATCCTTGCCACCTACTGCCCATTCGTCGTGAGGCTCACCGCTGTCATAGTAGATAGAATCGCCTTCATTGAGAATTTCTTCATTGTCACCTATTCTTACTTTCAGCTGACCGCTTACGACAATATCAAGCTCCTGACCTTCATGGGTATGTGGGTGTGGTACTCTGTACTGTTCATCAACGTAAGGAATCGTAACAAGAAACGGTTCACCGATTTTGTTTCTGAAATTCGGTGCAAGACGCATATATGAAAGACCTTTACGACGTATAATCGGGAGACCGCCCCCCTTACGTGTTATATCGTAACTATAGATTTTCGGGCTTTCACCTTCCATAAGGTCAGTGATTTCAACGCCTGTAGCGTTGGCGAATTTATAGATAAAAGTAAAGCTGAAATCTTTAGCACCGCCCTCATAGGCAAGGTACTCATACACAGAAACGCCTGTTTTTTCAGCCATTTCCTCAGAAGTCAGACCTACTGACTCACGAACGGCTTTAATTCGTTGTGCTACCTCTCTTATCTTAAATTCGGGATTGACAGAATTGCTCACAGTTAGCCTGCTCCTTTCTTTTAAAATAATTAAATTAAGTTTATGCCGGAAAGCCGGCACTTATAAAATTATACCATTAATGTTTTTATTTGTCAATAGATTATGGCTATTTTTTTTGCAGGCTGACTGTGAAATTTTTTGGATTAAATAAGTTTTATTTTATAGCATTTCAGCCAGTGGTCAAGCTGTATGAAAAATGCTATAGTCTGTGGCAGATTCATTAACTGTCCGTACCATTGTATGTGGTCTTCATGGCGGACGAGTTTTTCAAGTTCGTCACGCTTTACGAGTTCAAATAATATGTTATCCTTTTCTTCAAGGACGGATTTTAATTTTTCCGTTACGGCGTCAAGGAATGCCGGATTATGTGTTTTCGGGTACGGGGATTTCTTACGCCACAGAACTTTATCCGGTAACCATTCTTTCATTGCCTCACGCAACAAACCCTTTTCCCTGCCCTGATAGTCCTTGTATTCCCATGGTACATTATATAAATACTCTGCTATTCTGTAGTCACAGAACGGTACACGGACTTCAAGTCCGCTGTACATACTCATCCTATCCTTACGGTCAAGAAGAGTTTGCATAAACCAATCAAAATTTAATTGTGTCATTTCACGCATACGGTATTCAAGCGGACTGTCTGACGGTAATTTCATAGCATAGTTGGCAGTATTCCGGTAAGCACTGTAGACGTATTCTTCAGCGTCTATTTTTTCCGAATAATATTCACTCAGAAAATTCTTTCTGTAAGCCGTACTCTGTGCCCACGGAAAACCGTCAGTCATTCTTATATCCTTATCCCTGTACCACGGATAACCACCGAAAATTTCGTCTGCACACTCACCCGACAATGCAACAGTACCATATTTTTTTATTTCACGACAGAATATAAGCAGTGATGCATCAACGTCAGCCATTCCGGGAAGTCCTCGGGCTTCTGTGGCATCATAGAGGGCGTTGACAAGTTCCGGAGTATCAACCACCGTCCAGTGATGATTAGTTCCAAGATAATCCGCCATACATTGAATATATTCAGGGTCACTGTTCGGCTGAAAGTGACTTTTCTGAAAATACTTGTCATTGTCACGGTAATCAATCGAAAACGTATCAAGAATTTTACCGTGTTTTTTCATTTCTGTACTGGCAACAGATGATATAAGACTTGAATCAAGTCCGCCCGACAAAAAAGTACATACCGGAACGTCTGATATAAGCTGTCTGCGTATGGAATCAATAACGAGTTCCCTGACGTGTTCGGTAGTCTGTTCAAAAGTTTCATTGAGTTCATAGGCTTTAAGCCTCCAGTATTCGTGAAGTTCCAGACCGTCCGCCGTATAGTATCCACACCAACCGGCTTTTACTTCCTTAATGCCTCTTATTACCGCACATGATGGCGTACGCCCTGGAGCCATGAGAATTAATTCGGATGCTCCTTGTGAGTCTATTTCATGTGGTACGTCGGGGTGTTGCAGAAGTGCCGGTATTTCTGAGGCAAAAATAAGTTTATTGTTATTCTTATAGTAGAAAAGTGGCTTTACACCTATGCGGTCACGGGCAAGGAAAAGACTGTGTTTATTTTCGTCATATACCGCAAAGGCATAAATACCATTGAATTTTTCAAGACATTTTTCACCCCATTTTATGAAACTTTTCAACACTACTTCTGTATCGGAATGGGTATCAAATTCAAAATCCTTTTCAAGTTCCTTGCGGATTTCGGCGGTGTTGTAAAGTTCGCCGTTGTATACTATGGTAAATTTTCCGTATGACATAGGCTGTCTGCCGTTCTGAACATCTATGACGGCAAGTCTCGTATGAATAAGGGCGATTTCTTTAGTAAGTACAATACCTCTCTGGTCTGGTCCTCTGCGGAGAAGTGCGTGTTGCATATTTTCATAGATTTTCATATCTTCACGCATATCTTCCTTAAAGCTGATAGCTCCGGCAATTCCGCACATAAAAAACAACCTCCTTAAATGGTTTGTATATTATATGCTACCGGACAAATTTATGATACGTTTTATTGTAAGTTATTAAAAAATTATTTAATCGCCTTTAATTCTGCAATTGCAGCATAATGCTGAACTTCAAAATTTTCAGGTGCAATTTCTGAAAGTAAATTTATATGTTCACATTCCCATGCAGAAATTTCACTTTCTGTAAGAGATGCTCCAACACCCCGACAGGCTTTCATTCTGCCATTCCAGCTTTTACGGGTAAACGGTACTTTTAAATAATACTCCTCACGATAAACAAGCCGGAACTTTTCTTTATAGCATTCCGGTATGAATATAGGGTGAATAGTTTCACCTGCTCCACTCCATTCAGGATTATATTTCAGGACAAGTTTTTCACTTGCTTCTGCTATTTTATCCTCATACGGCAACCATGCCATAGACAATATCAGAATACTTCCGTTTGGTTTTAATATATTGTAAAGTTCAGGCATAATTTTTTCATGGTCAAAATACCAGAAACATTGACAAGCGGTAATAACATCAAATGAATTACAGGGAAATTTTATATCTTCCACTGCCTGTGCGTAATATTTAATATTCATATTTTCTGAAAGTATTCTTGCCTGTTCTATCTGATTTTCAGAAATATCTATACCTGTCCATTCCGCACCGTAACGGTACATATTTCTTGGAATAACACCCGTTCCAGTACCTAAATCCAATATTTTCTGACCTTTTATGCATAGATTTCTTTCAAGTATACTGTCATAAAATTTCTGTGGGTAAATGTCACGGAATTTTGCATAATCTTCTGAAGTTCTTCCGAAATCAAAAGCCTTTCCGCTGTCTATATTTTTATCTTTAATATACATTTTTTCCTCCTGTTGTAAATTTAACATACCAAATCCGAAAAAGCAGTTTCCGTTATATTGCCGGAAACTGTTTTTTCAAGTTACTTGTTTATTTTCATTGATATATCAAAACATTTAACGGAATGTGTCAACGCACCGAGTGAAATTATATCCACACCCGTTTCAGCTACTGAACGGATATTATCAGCGGTGACATTTCCGGAAGCCTCCAGTAAAGCACGTCCGGCAGTAATCTCAACGGCTTGTTTCATTTCATCATTTGACATATTATCAAGCATGATTATCTCAACTTTATTTTCAAGTGCCTCTTTGAGTTCGTCGAGTGTACGGACTTCAACTTCAATCTTGACAGTATGACCGATTTTTTCACGGAGTGCAGTAACAGCCGGAGTTATTCCGCCGTAAGCGTCTATGTGATTATCTTTCAGCATAGCACAATCAGAAAGATTAAATCTGTGATTTTTTCCGCCACCGACTGTCACGGAATATTTCTGCAATGCCCGCAACCCCGGGAGTGTTTTTCTTGTATCGGTAACAGATGCCTTTGTACCGTCTACTAACTCCACGCACTTATTTGTGGCGGTAGCTATTCCGGACATATGCTGTAAAAGATTAAGTGCAGTTCTTTCGCCCTTTAAAAGCGTAAGAGTACTACCATCCATGCGTGCGATAATATCACCCTTGTTAACTTTTGTGCCGTCTTTTATGAGGATTTCAAAATTAACGTCACCGCCGGCGAGTTCAAAAACACGCTTAGCGACTTCTATTCCGCATACAACGCCGGTATCTTTTGCAACATAATAAGCGGAGCTTTTATGTTCTTCCGGAATGAGATTATCCGCCGACGCATCGATATAATTTATATCTTCCATTAAAGCAGTTGTAATTATATTATCAACATAACACTGTAATAATTTCATTTTTCAATTCCTTTCATAAATTTATTTTTAGTCAATATCTAAATATTCCTCTAAAGTAAGCCCTGAACAATAAATTTTCCTTGCCGTTTCCGTTCCGACATAACGCACGTGCCACGGTTCGTATTTATAGCCTGTGATATGCTGTTTGTCTTTCGGATAACGGATTATAAAGCCGTATTTCCATGAATTTTCCGCAAGCCATAAAGCCTCCGGTGTACCCTCAAATGAATCGTCAGCACTGTTGACATCTATTGCCATTCCCGTCTGATGTTCGGAATGTCCGGCACGGGCTGAAAAAGTATCCGTCACTTCCTGACCGTATACCGAAACATAATTATTATATAATTCATTCTGATAGTCATATGAACGGAATCCGGAATATATACAAAGACATATACCGTCTTTTCCTGCACAACATGACATTTTCCGGAACGCTCTTAGCGTATCAGCAGTAAGACTTTTCGGGTTATAGTGCGCCGGCAACGGATAATTTTTATTTACAATAAGAATATTATTTATATAAGTAACGCCGTTTCTATTGCATATCTGCATATATATCACCTCTTATGTTATATATATTCAGATATTATATGCATTGTGAGATATTTTACTGCATTACTTCACCAAGGATTATATATGCCACTGTAACTATCGATTTTGCAAGAATATAGTCTGTGTCAACAACATATCCGGCATTAAGAAGAGTATCACGCATTTCTTTTATGCGTTTAAATCCCTCTGTAGCCTCTTTCTTGTCGGGAATGACAAAATGACTTCTCTGCATTATACGACGTGTTTCAGTACGGAAACCTTTCGGCATATGTTCTCCGTCAAGATGTGCGTCAAATTCAGCCGTTTCAAATTCTGTCGGAACGCTTTCAAGTCTTGACTTTATACATTCAGTGGCATGACGTGAGAATACAAGTGCTTCCAGAAGTGAATTACTTGCAAGACGGTTGCTACCGTGTACGCCCGTATGCGAACACTCACCGCAAGCAAAAAGATTACGGAGGCTTGTTTCAGCATTATTGTCAACGTCTATACCGCCCATCAGGTAATGCTGACATGGAAAAATCGGTACTGGTTCTTTTGTGAGGTCAAAACCCTGTTTTAATAAGTTTTCGTAAATCATAGGGAAACGCTTTTTAAGAAAATCGCTGTCCTTATAACTTATATCAAGGAAAAACTCCGTTGAGTTCTGTTTTCTTGATTCAAGTACTATAGCATGGGAAACAACATCTCTTGGTGCTAATTCAAGTCTTTCGTCGTAATTCTGCATGAAACGCTCTTTTTTGCAGTTCAGGAGATACGCCCCCTCACCACGTACAGCCTCGGAAATAAGGAAACACTCACGTGTTGCCCTGTTATTGAAAGCTGTCGGGTGGAACTGTACATAGCTTAAGTTTTTGATTTTCGCACCCATTTCATAGGCGAATGTGATGCCATCGCCGGTAGCTATAGCGGAATTTGTTGTAAATTCGTAAACACGACCGATACCACCGGTGGCAAGTATCATGAAATGACAATTATATATTTGATAGCCGTTATCATTTTTCATGAATGCCGAATAGCCGGTTGATGTCTTTTTAGTACCGCATATGATTGTATTTTCAAGTATTGTAACATTTTCGAGTTTCTGAACATTCTTTAGTAATGTAGAGGTTATTTCCTTGCCGGTAGCGTCGGCATGGTGGAAGATACGGTGGTGACTGTGTCCGCCCTCAAGTGTACGGTGATATGTTCCGTCGGGATTCTTGTCGAAATCCACACCAAGTTCTATAATATGCTGTAAATCCTGTGCAGCTTCGCTTACGAGGGTATGAACAGCATCAACATTATTCTTGAATCCACCTGCTATTAGTGTATCGTTCTGGTGATACTGGATATTGTCTGTAGGAGAGTTGTAAACTCCTGCTATACCTCCCTGTGCAAGTGAAGAGTTACAGAGACTCAATTCACGCTTGCACACGATAAGCACACGCAAAGACGACGGCAGATTTATTGCCGCATAAAGACCAGCCGCACCACAGCCGGCTATAATTACATCATAATTAAAATCCATGTTTCAGCACGTCCTTTTAAAAAAATATGGTACTTAAATATTATATCACAAAATTTTCATTATGTCACTACTTATTGAAATATTTTTCCGGAATTTGCAGTGACTTAAAAAGCAAACCGAAAAATTTTAAATTAAAAATTTTAATATATTATCTGTAGACAGCAGACTATACATATTATATAATATATATACCAGAATAAAAACAGGAGGAATATTTATTCATACACTTATAGAAAATTATAAAAAAAGTCATATACTTATAAAGGAACGTATAAAGTTTCTTACACAGCAGAAAAAAGAAGAAAATTTATCGGATGAAAAAAACATTGAACAGCGTCTCAGATTACTTTACACTGAAAAATCACAGCTGAGCGAAATTATAGAATACCTTGAAAAATACGTGGAAAGGGTTGAAAAGCGTGGCAAGGCGTGAAAGATATTCCGATAAAGTCACCGGTGAGGTAGATAAGAATATACGTGCTATAATCGAATGCAGAAGTAATGAAAGTTCTGTCAGCCGAATGAAAAAAATCTTGTTAAATGTTATTAATAATGAACTTACACCAAGACAAAAAGAAATTATTATGTTATACTATTTTAAGGGGATTGATACAGTGACTATCGCCAGACAGTGCGGAATTACTCCGCAGGCGGTATCCGCTTTGATGTTCCGTGCAAGAAAAAGAATGTACAGAATAATGAAATATTGTCTTTAAAGAGGTAAATAATTATGAATCCAAGATTACCGTATTTACGTGAAAAAACTTCAAAACTGACAGAATCTTCCGGTGTATACATCATGAAAGATAAGAACGGGAATATTATATATATCGGAAAAGCTAAAAATCTTCACCGCCGTGTGAGCAGTTATTTCAGAGAAAATGCAGACCATACGCCGAAAGTCACCGCTATGGTATCAAACGTCAACGACTATGATTTTATCGTTACCGACAGTGAATACGAAGCGTTATTACTTGAGTGCAGTCTGATAAAACAGAATCAGCCGAAATATAACATACTTCTAAAAGATGACAAGGGCTATCACTATATCCGCATTTCAGATGACGAATATCCACGCATTACCGCCGAAAAAAATACTTTACAGTCCGGAAAATATTCAGGTCCGTATACAAGCGGATTTGTTGCAAAAGAAACCGTCGACATGGTAAACCGTGTTTTCCGTCTGCCGACGTGCTGTAAAAAATTCCCACATGATTTCAGGAAAAGCCGTCCGTGCCTGAACTATCATATAAAGAACTGTATGGGTGTATGTACCGGAAAAATTTCCCGTGAAGAGTACGCAGGAATAATAAGGCAGGCGGAAAACTTCATAAAAAAAGGCAGTGTGCAGGCTCTTGAACGCATGGAAGAAGAAATGAATCAGGCGGCTGAAAATCTTGAATTTGAAAAAGCAGCTGTTATCCGTGACCGCATAGCATATATAAAAAAATCATATGAAAAACAGAAAATTATAAATAATACGGTGGAAAATGCTGATATTATAGGTATTGCGGAATTTTATGACGGAGTTTATATTTCTGTTCTGATATATCGTAATAACAGACTTTATGATAAATCAGTTATTGAATTTTCGAATAACAGTGATGACGATATTTTAACATCTTTCATGACACAGTACTATTATAAAAGAAATGATATTCCGGAACTGATTATAGTTGAAAATCTTCCGGAAGACTATGAAATTATCCGGAAAATGCTTGACGAACAGTCAGGGCATAAAGTCACGATAACCACCGCAAAACGTGGAAACCAGTCAGAATTATTAAGGCTTGCGAAAAACAACAGTGCAGAATATGCCGCTCTTAAAAATAACCGTACCGGAAAAGAAGTCATTGCACTTGAACAGCTTGCAAAAGTTCTGGGACTCGATAAGCCGCCGAAATATATCGAGGCTTATGATATATCAAACCTTGCCGATGAATCGATAGTCGCCGGAATGGTTGTTTTCGTGGACGGCAGACCTTTTAAAAAGGCTTACAAACGTTTTTCAATAAAACAAATCCGGACACAGAACGACTATGAAAGTATGTATGAAGTACTTGAACGCCGTCTTATGCACATAATAAATCAGGACGGTGACGAATACTTCCGGCGGAAACCTGATTTAATTCTTCTTGACGGCGGAAAAGGTCACGTAAATATCATAACTGAACTTGTCAGGAATTTGAACATTGATATAAACGTTTTCGGCATGGTAAAGGATAATAAACACCGTACCCGTGCGATTACTTCCGGCGGAAATGAAATCCAGATAAATAATTTACAGTCAGCGTTTAACCTTGTCACACGCATACAAGACGAGGTACATCGCTATTCTGTAAGCTATATGCACTCAAAACACAGGAAAAAGACATATCTTTCCGAACTTACCACAGTAAAGGGTATCGGTGAAAAGAAATCTGAAAAACTTATGATTAAATACAAGACAAAAGATAATTTAAAAAATGCCACACCGGAAGAACTTGCCGTCACCGCCGGAGTAAATTTAAATACAGCCCGTGAATTATGGGAAGTAATACAGAATCTTTAAGGAGTTTTTTCTATGAATACACCTGTATATGATTTTCTTAAAAAATACACACAGTCCGGAATACTTCGCTGTCATATGCCGGCACATAAAGGCATTTCACCTGTTGCGGCACTTTCGGAAATGTACTCTTTCGATATAACGGAAATTTCCGGTGCAGACAGTCTTTTTGAAGCCGGTGGGATTATCGCACAGAGTGAAAAGAATATGTCCGGACTTTATGGCACAGCCGGTACAGTTTATTCTGCCGGAGGTTCTACACTATGCATACAGGCTATACTTTATATCATGAAATCAGAAAACAGAAAAATTTTCGCAATCCGGAACGTACACAGAGCTTTTCTTAATGCCGCCGCACTGCTTGACCTTGATGTTGAATGGATATTACCGGAATATAAAACCGGAATACTTTCCGGAAACATAAATCTGAACGACGTTGAAAATGCCCTTAAAAATTCTGCCGTACCGTCGGCATTGTATGTGACATCTCCGGACTATACCGGAAAAACTGCTGATATTTCCGCACTGGCTGAAATATGTCATAAATATAACGCCCGTCTTATTGTAGACAACGCACACGGCGCACATCTCAGATTTCTTGAAAACGATATACACCCGATTACGCACGGAGCGGATTTATGTTGTGATTCCGCCCATAAGATGTTACCGGCACTTACTGGAGCGGCAATGCTTCATACGTCCGTACCAGAATACGTCCCGCTTCTTAAACAGGCTATGGGTATGTTCGGTTCAACAAGTCCGTCATATTTAATTATGATGTCGCTTGACCTATGCAACAGATATATTGAAGAATCTATAAAATCCGATATAAAATCAAATATCACATATCTTGAAAATTTCCGCTGGGACTTTTCCGACAGACTTATTTTTTCCGAAAGTGAACCGTTTCATATTACCATCAAGGCAAGTGAAAGCGGTTACAACGGCAATGAATTAGCTGACCTGCTCCGACGTTATGGCGTTGAATGCGAGTATTCAGACAGTTCTGTTATTGTACTTTTAATGTCTCCGGTATGCACGGGCTGTGACTATGATATATTATATAATGCACTCACGGAGGCACTGAAAGTATGTCATAAGATATCGCCGTATACTCCAGATTTCAGAATGGAACTTCCGGAACGTGTTATGTCGGTACGTGATGCGGTATTCTCAGAATGTGAAACTATATCTGTTGAAAACGCTGTCGGCAGAATATGTGCATCTGTTAAAGTACCGTGTCCGCCTGCTGTACCGATTGTCGCAAGTGGTGAGCGCATTGACAAAAATTCTGTAAATATTTTCCGTAAGTATGGCATTTCAGAAGTAATTGTGGTAAAATAGAATTATCATGAAACAGGTGGTAATTTTTAAATGAAAAAAATCTATGGAAATAATTTATTGATTTCAAATCTATGCAACATGAAAAAATCCGGACGAACTGCCCATACAGTACTTTTTTACGGTGAAAAGGGTATGGGAAAAAAATTAATGGCTGAATTATATACAAGTCTTTTAATGTGTCAGAATCCCGTTGAAAATATGCCATGTGGTATATGCAGTGCCTGTAAGAATATCCATGCCGATACGCACCCTGATGTGACATATGTTGAGACCTCCGGAAAATTAGGTGGTTATTCAGTAGATACCGCAAGAAAAATATGCTCCGAAGCCTTTATAAAGCCTAACAACGATACGGCATGTAAAGTATATATCTTCCGTGACTGTCATAATATGGACGTCCGCACACAGAATACCTTACTGAAAATTATTGAAGAACCACCGGACTATGCATATTTTATATTCACATCTGAAACAAAAGCGGATTTTCTGCCGACCATTATTTCAAGGTGTGTATGTTTCGGAGTCTCTCCGTGTACTGAAGAACAGGCAGAAAATTCCCTTACTGAAAGCGGTTTTGATAAACAGGAAATCAGAAAAGCTATAGAATGTTTTCACGGCAATATCGGAATGTGTACGGAATATATCCGGAATGAAAATTTACGTCAGCAGGTTGATTTGACAAAAATGCTTGCTGATAGTATAATTAAAAAAGACGAATACGCACTTGATATGACGTTATTCACACTCGGCAAGGAAAGAAATGCCGTTAAAAACGTTCTCACCATGCTTGATAACCTGATAAGAGATTCCGCCGTGCTTACTCAGAATCCGGACGCCCTTAATATAGGGTGTTTCCGTGAGGGTGCTGTTAAATTATCATATATGCTGACATCACGTCAGGCGGAAAAAATCCATAACTCTATAGACCGTGCATGGCATACTATAGAATGCAATGTAAATATAACTCTTGCACTTTCTGCACTATGTGCGGAAATTACCGAAACAATAATATAAAATACCGGAGGAAAGTTCATGAAAGAAATTATAGGAATCCGTTTTAAAAAAGCAGGAAAAATATATTACTTCTCACCAGAGGGAATAAAGGCAGATATTGGTGATATGGCTGTAGTCGAAACTGCCGGAGGTACTGAATGCGGTGAAGTCATAATAGCTAACAGAATGGTTGAAGACCATCTTGTTACATCGACCTTAAAGCCTGTTGTAAGGCTTGCAAACGAACATGATTTAAAAATACTCCGCAAAAAGCAACAGAAAGAAAAAGACGCTTTCAGAATATGTGAGGAAAAAATAGCATTACGAAAACTGAAAATGCATCTTGTTGATGTTGAATGTGCTTTTGATAACAGTAAACTTCTTTTCTATTTTACGGCTGAAAACCGTGTTGATTTCCGTGAACTCGTCAAGGATTTGGCGGGTGTTTTCCGCACACGTATAGAGTTAAGACAAATAGGCGTGCGTGATGAGGCAAAAATTTTAGGTGGCTTAGGAATATGCGGACGTGAATTTTGTTGTAAAAGCTATATAGGAGATTTTCAGCCGGTATCAATAAAAATGGCTAAGGAGCAGGGACTTTCACTTAATCCTACCAAAATATCCGGAACGTGCGGAAGACTTATGTGTTGCCTAAAAAACGAACAGAATGCCTATGAATCACTTTTGAAAATCACACCAAAAGTGGGCGCATTGGTTGTTACTCCGGACGGTGTAAAGGGTCGTGTTGAAGACGCTAATATAATTACCGGAAAACTCCGCATTAAAACCGATAAATCAGAAGTGCCGGTAGTTCTTGACAGAAGTGAAGTCAAGCTACTCAAAGACGCTGAAATAAAACTCAACCGTGACGAAATTAAAGCACTTAAAAATCTTGAGGACAAATAATGAATAAAATAAATTACGGAAAAATCCTTGACGATAAAATAAAAGAATTACAGAAATCAGGCGATAAACCGTCATTGTTACTTCATGTATGCTGTGCGCCGTGCAGTAGTCATACACTGTGTTTTCTTGAAAAATATTTCAATATAACGCTTTATTTCTGTAATCCTAATATATCGCCGGAAAGTGAATTTTTATACCGTCTTGACGAACTGAAAAGGCTTGTCCGTGAAATGAATCTTGATATTGAAATTATTGAAGAAGAATATAAACCGGAAATTTTCTATCAGCTTGCAAAGGGTTTTGAAAGTCTGCCTGAAAGAAGTGAACGCTGTCAGAAATGCATATCACACCGGCTTGAAATGTCGGCACAGAAAGCAAAAATGTTAAACTGTGACTATTTCACAACTACCCTTACAATAAGTCCGCATAAGGACTGTACATTTATTAATGAATGTGGTGCGGAAATATCCCGTAAAGTCGGCGTGGAATATCTCTTTTCAGATTTCAAGAAACATGACGGCTATAAACATTCCATAGAACTTTCAAAAAAATATAATCTCTACCGGCAGAATTACTGTGGCTGTATCTACAGTAAAATAAATTCAGAAAAAAGGTGATTTTATGTCAAAGGAAACAAAGACTAATGCTATGCGTTTTCTTGAAAAAAACAAGATTGTATATACAATGCAGTCCTATGAATGTGAAGAATTTACAGATGGCATAACGTGTGCGTCGGCACTCGGACAGCCACTTGACGAAACTTTCAAGACGCTTGTTGCAAAAGGCAAATCCGGCGGATATTATTGTTTTCTGTTGCCTGTTGCAGAAGAACTTGATTTGAAAAAATCCGCTAAAAGCGTGGGGGAAAAATCCGTTGAATTAATTCACGTCAAGGACATAAACAAAATAACCGGATACGTCCGTGGTGGCTGTACTCCGATAGGAATGAAGAAACAGTTTCCGACTGTAATTCATGAAAGTGCGGAAAATCTTCCGTTATTCTGGATAAGCGGCGGAAGAATCGGCACACAGATACATCTTTCACCCGTGAGGCTTGCGGAGTCAATCAATGCAAAATTTGAGGATATTATATTATGAATAAAAAAATTATAAGCATTATTTCCGGAATAATTGTACTTCTTGCCGGTTCGGGTGTGGCTGTCGCAAACATAAACAACGACGAAAACACAGATATTTCAGTAAGTGAAAGCTATTCCGAAACTAGTTCAGAACCTGCACCGGAAATGACTACAGAATTTACTACAGAGATTATTTCCGGAAATACAACGGAAAATATTACGGAGATTTTTTCGGAAGATATACAGGAAATATTTACAGAAGAAAATAACTATGTTGAATATCATTTCCGTAATGAAAAGTTACGCAATCAGCACTTTGAAAAACATGGCAGTGAATTTTATGATGATTTCGGTTATATTACTGCTGAAGATTACGAAAGAGGCGCAAGCGATGTTATAAATAATCCGGAAGCACTTTTCAAGACTGAGGCAGAAGACGGCGATGGTGTGTATTATATTGAAGATTCAAATGAATTTGTGATACTCTCCACAGACGGCTACATAAGAACATATTTCAGACCCTCCGGAAGAATTGATTATTTCAACAGACAATAATCTATGTCATTTTCTACAAACAGAAAAATGTTTTTTTGTGAAGTTTTACCTATCTTTATAAAATAATATAGACAAATAGCGCAAAATAAGGTATAATAAATCTTATAAACATCGGCAACCGTATGCCGTAAATGCGGAAAACCGCACTTTATTACTGTGCGGTTGCGGAGTGTACAAATGCGAGTTATTACAGGTATTGCAAGGGGAAGAAAATTAAACGCCCCCGAAGGTCTCGACGTGAGACCTACTACAGATAAAGTAAAAGAGGCTGTTTTTTCAGCTATACAGTTTGAAATCGGCGGGACATACGTCCTTGACCTTTTCGCCGGCAGCGGACAGATGGGCATTGAGGCTATAAGCCGTGGTGCATCAAGAGCTGTTTTCGTGGACAGTTCACAACGGGCTGTACGCTGTATAAATAATAATATCCGTGCTGTCGGTTTTGAAAGACAGTCGGAAGTTATCAGCCGTGACAGTTACGACTATATAAAGCTTACAAGAAATATCTTTGATATTATAATCCTTGACCCACCCTACCGTCATAACCATATTGATAATATTCTTCCGTTTGCGGCAAAAAAAGTCAGAGACGGCGGCATTATAATATGTGAATATGAATCGGAAGCCGGTGAGCCTGTTATTCCGGACGGTTTTATTTTAAGAAAAAACTATCATTACGGAAAAATAAATGTTACCATAATCTGCAAATCTTCTCCGGAGGTGTCCGAAAATGCGTAGAATAGCTGTATGTCCGGGAAGTTTTGACCCCGTGACTTTAGGACATCTTGATATAATAACAAGGGCTTCAAAACTTTTTGATAAAGTCATTGTGCTTATTTCCCGTAATGCCGGAAAGTCTGAACCAAGTTTCACGGCAACTGAAAGAATGTTGATGATTGAGGCTGTCACACATGATATTGATAACGTTGTTATTGATATACTGGACGGGCTTCTTGCCGATTACGTCCGGAACGTTGGTGCGGTTGCTATTGTAAAAGGTCTCCGTGCAGTAAGCGACTTTGAGTATGAATTTCAAATGGCACTTGCAAATAAAAAGCTCTATCCCGAGGCAGAAACTGTTTTTCTTACAACTGCCTCAGAAAATATGTATCTCAGTTCAAGCGTTGTAAAGCAGATTGCTTATTTCGGCGGTGATATAAGTCATTTTGTACCGGAAGTAATTCTTGAAAATATACAACAGAGACTTGTTAAAGAAAGGTAGATTTTGTAACATGAATATTGAAGAAATACTTGACGAAATAGATGAACTGCTTGACAACTCAACTTCCATACCGTTTGTCCAGCATAAAAAAATTATTGACGGTGAACGTCTTCGGGAACTTGTAAACGATGTACGTCTTAATATGAATCAGGAACTCAAAGAAGCTAAGGAAATTGAACGTGAAAGTCAGAGAATTTTAAGCAATGCTAAGGCAAGTGCAGAAGATATAGTCCGCCGTGCAGAAGACAGAGCGGCACAACTCGTTGAACATGAAAAAATTGTCGTTGAGGCAAGAAAAAAAGCTATTGAAATTCTCACCAAGGCACAGAACTCCTCCAAAACCATTCAGCAGAATGCAGCCCTTTCCGTGGCAAGAATGCTGAATGAAGCAGAAAACCATTATACTAAAAATCTTCAGAACATAAAAGCTGTAAAGGCAAGAATAGGTGCAAATCTTAAAGCCTCTACAACGTTCAAGAACAACGACGAAAATTTATAAAAACAAAACGGTACTTTATAGTCAAGTACCGTTTTTTTATTAAATCAACTGCTTACATATTTTATACTGAATACTTCTTTTTCGTTGCAGTATGCGTATGAAATAAAATTACCATTGTAATATATTTCGCCGATATGTTTTCCGCCAAAATAAAGCAGCGAAAATTTTTCCACGGATATATTATTAAGCTCCGGTATGCATGGATAACCATTATTTATATCTTTCATGCAAATCATATAACCATGCGGATATATTTTTTTCATAGTCAGTGAGGGTATTTCGTTAAATTCAGTAAAAACCGGATAACCATTATTTTTTTCACTGTCAATGATATATAAATAGTCATAATACGGCTTTTTCAGAATTAACGATGGCATTTCCGGCAAATCTTCAATATAAGGATAACCGCCGTTTCTTTCAGAATCAATATATAAATTCATTCTTCCGCCCCCATACAGCCGAACCCTATGGAGCGCAGATATTCGGGATTTTTACACTGTTGTGTTGTAAGTCTGTAAATACTGTTAGGCTTACTGCCACTGACCGATGCAATAGTATTATGCTTTCTTATCACGTCGCTGTCATAGAAACACGTACTCTGAATTTCGCCGTACCAGTAAACATTAAGAACTACAGAACACATCTCACATACAAGATAACAACTGCTGAATTTACACGTACGTGAAGAAAAATCAACGACAACTGTACCAGAAGTCACATTACTTGTAAGATTTACAAAAAAGTACGAATCGGAAACAACTGAATCCGCTAACAGTGAATTATAACCACCGGCAGTACTTGAAAAGGCATTGACATATATTTCAAATTTCATCTGTGTATGTAAAATTGTATCTCCCGAAAAAAACGGATATATTTTATATGACTGTGCTTTTATCGCAAATGTGCAGTAATCGGCAGAAATTTTAATACCATTATCATGCATTATACAATGTTTGTATGTTTCGTCTGCTGATGTCGGGTCAAGTATTATTATATCATTCATTACTATAGTACAATGTTCAAGTAAAATATTATTATTTTTTTCTGTATTTCCGAAAAGAAATACATTTTTTCCGGAAAGCCTTATATTTTCAATATTAAGATTTTCAATAATTATATTTTGGTTTTCGCCTGTGAGAATGAACATACTTGAATTACTTTCCGGAGTGACATAATTTACATTTCTTATGACGTGATTATTTCCGGAAATTTTTTTACAGTTTAAAGTTATCGGCGTGAAATTCTCTGCATATGGCGTATTATTGAAATCTATATCAGCACCAAGTGAAAAATAGACATCATTTCCGCCTGTTTCGTTCATGGAAAAAAGGTCGGTAGCGGTCATTATAATATATGGATTTTCTGAAGTTCCTGTACCGTTCATAAAAAAATCATTCCTCCCCTGTTATTATGTAAAGCGCATTTTTCTTATGTTCCGTTGAATTATACTCCGAACGTGTT
Organism: Alistipes senegalensis; assembly: GCA_023665275.1. Taxonomy (GTDB): domain Bacteria; phylum Bacillota; class Clostridia; order Oscillospirales; family Ruminococcaceae; genus Ruminococcus. The sequence goes on from JAMPEF010000007.1 coordinate 37,289, forward strand.
ACGGGAATAACTTCAGGTCTTGCAAGATATACAGCCGTATCGGCTTCTATACTGTCAAGGCGGTTTTTTGTCTCTTCCAGATTGAAAGAATTAATTTGTCCCTGTACCCATATGTTGAAATTATTAATACTTTCCTGAAGTGCAACGTTTGCAGAATTTACACTATTCTGTAACTGTTCAAGACATTCACCGGTAACGACTGCCATGCTGTTTATAAACTGTTCGTTAGTCTCCGGAAGAGGTTCATTTTTACCGTTTATTGTAGGCTTCACGTTTACCGGTGACATATCGTACTTTATTATTGTATTTATTTCACCATCGGTTTCCTCAAAAGCCCTGAGTTCAAGACGGAGTTTTCCGGAACGTGCTGTAAAGTCTTCCGATACATTCCATTTAAGGTTTATCAAGTTATCGTGGATAATTTCCGGAATTATAACCTGATTTGATTCAGAATCATCTTCTGCAAGACCGACTATCATAAACTTATAACCGCTTATATCGGAATTGTTGTAAAAGCGTTCCAGTGAAATATTTATTGTATCAGCGAATTTTTCACCCTGTACAAAAAGATTCCCGAATGAATACGTAGGAATATTCTTCCCGTTTGAAAAAACATTCAAAATTTTTACCTCCTGAAATATAATAAAAGCAGTTCCGCAGTATCTGCCTTATGTAAAGGGTCAAAAAAATGCCCTATTCAACGCAAAACCGTTGAATAAGGCAGAAAATTAACAAAAAGTTCAAAAAAGATAAAAGGAAAATTTTATGAAAAAAAGAGTTGGAACAAGCTATATTAAAAATTCCTGAAAAATAAATAATTAAAAGATAATTATTTATTTTTTCTTAATTGAATGTGACTTTTTATTACATAATCATTATATCAAAAAAATTTTCATTTGTCAAGTGTTATTAGTGATTTTTTCTAAAAATTTTTTTCTGGACTGTATAAAGAGAACATACAGTCCGGAAATGAAATATTATTTAATTATTATTTACGGTCATTTTTATATCGGGGTTGCCGTCTTCCGATACAAGAGGATTTTTTTCCGCATCAGGTTCATATTTCAGGATTATGTTTTTGATATTATCATCTCGTGTCATGTTGTAAGTCATTTTAAGTGCATTGAGGGCATTTGGTATATTTCTTTCACCGAGATAATACGCCGCCAGCTCCGAGGCTACCCTTACAACTTCCGGATTAAATCCGAACTTCATTTCATATTTTTCAAATATTTTCGTAATTTCTTCATTTGTGTACTGTCTCAGAGGTGTACCTTTAAGCTGTGAAAGGTGACGCATTTCATGTGGAATCATTTTGTGAGGGTACATCATTGTGCTTGCCTGATAAAATGCTGAAGCGTCGTCATAGTCGCCGGAATCCGTCAGCATATAACCCATATTTGCGTAACATCTTGCAAGAGTCACCGGCGAGGAGGCTATTTTTATAGTATCACGTGTTATTTCAAAAAGTCTCCGTCTGTTGCCGAGAAGCTTATATACTTCAGCGAGTTCAAACATAGGTGCGCAGTCAACCGGATTAAATTCAATGGCACGTCTGAGAACGGGGATGGCATCATAAGGTGAGCCGGTCTCCGTGAGTATATATGCATATGTCGTAAGATATACAGCCAAATCAAACGGCGCACGGTTAAGTATTTTATCCTGTTTAAATAAAATCTGTAAGAGATTATCTTCAAATGGATTTCTTGTGGAAACAAATTTAGCTTTATCAGTTTCCTTAAATTCCACGGTTATTTTCTTGTAAAGCCTTTCGGCGATTGGTTTTGCGTCAACAGCGTTGTGTTTATTGATTAATTCAACAATCTGTTTGTGTACGGTCTCAAGCGATACACCATCAAGATGTGTGATACGTTTTATTTCTTCAACTTCTTCTTCCGGCATATTTTCAACAAGTAAATTTCCGGCAGCTTTCACGCCGTCCATATTTTTTTCCCTTGCGAACCTTTCAGCCTCACTCCTTAAAAACCTGTCATTTCCCTGAATATCATCAGTAAGTTTTGACTTAAGGTCAGCAAGAATTTCATCATATGACATATATATTTCCTCTTTTCACGAATTATTATTTTTGTTGTTCATTTCCTGACGGACTTTTTCAAAATTCCCTGACATAGCCGAAATAATATCATCAACTGAATCAAGTACCGGCATAGTGCATGGTGGTTCATAGTCATCGGGCAGAAATTCCGGCGTAGTTTCTGTTGTATATTCCGTTATAAGTTCCATACACTTTTCAGTGATGGTATCAGCGAATTTTTCAGTTTCTTCACGGACAATCCGCCGGAGTTCCATATAAAGTTCGTCACGGGTCATAATATTTATTAAAATCCTTTCTTAGCAAGGTCTTTCTTGAATTTAGCGTCAATCTTATCCTGCTTTTTCTTCTCTCTGAGTTCTGCCTTAGAAAGTGGTCTCTGTGGTTCAGCCGGCTTGCTGGTCTTAGGCTGTGTACGAACGGTGTTATTAGAAGACGCCTTATACTCCTGATATACAGGTACATTCTTTTTCATTTTTTCCTGCTGTAAACGTTTTTCCTTTTCGGAGTTGTCACCCATAGCAGAAAGCATATCTTCAATCGAATTAAGTACGGGCATATTTCTTGCCGGAGTTCCCTGAGTTTCCGTAAGGCTCTTGTTAGCGTATTCTTTGGATTCTGCAATAGCATTTATAAATACCTGTGAAGTTGACCGGCTGTGTTCATGTACGGAAATTTTCGATACATTGGCAGATGTTGCAGGCATACCACCTTTTGCGGCTGCTGCGGCGGCGATTTTCTGACCAGGTGTAAGAGGTTTGTTTTCGTTCTGTGGTGCAACTGTTTTAGCCGGTGATACTGTCGGCTGAACGGGCTGTACAGGCTGCGGGAACGGCTGTCCGTATGGCTGTTGCATCGCAGGCTGTCCTAATGGCATATATATAGGCTGACCGTTAGGACCGTAACCGGTCAGCTGCATGGGGACATATGTATATATCGGCTGGTTATTCTGGTCATAGCCATTGAACTGCGGAACATTCACTACCTGTCCCATCATATTCTGCTGTTGATATACAGGCTGCTGCGGATATACCGGTTGTTGTGGATATACTGGTTGCTGAGGATATACCGGCTGTTGCGGATACGGCGACTGTACCGGTGGTGGTGTCATCTGCTGAACAGGCTGAACAGGCTGTTCCGGCTGTTGATTGTATTCTTCTTCATAGAAATCTTCTGTTTCATAGACTTCTTCTTCAACATCTTTAGTGAAATCTTCTTCTTCTGAGTTTTCTTCCTGTTCAACAAGTACCGCCATATCTTCAAGAGACGGAACGATTGTATTTTCCGGAACTGTTTCAACGTGTTCCTGATATACTGGCTCTTCAATTTCCGGAAGCTGAATATCATCAAAAACAGGAGCATTGTATTCCGGTTCTGATTCTGTTTCTGGTTCTTCCGATGAAATATCAGGTACTTCTATTTCGTCAAGTTCTGGTGTGTTGTATTCCTGAACTGGTTCAAGTTCCTGTGTGACATCGTCAAGGGACGGTAATTCTATATCATCAAGTTCTGGTGTGCTGTATTCCGGAACAGGTTCAAGCTCCGGTGTAACATCGTCAAGGGACGGTAATTCTATATCTTCAATTTCCGGTGTGTTATATTCCTGAACTGGTTCAAGCTCCTGTGAAAGTTCATCAAGTGAGGGAAGTTCTATATCTGACATTTCTTCCAGTTCTTCCGGTTCTGCCGGCTGTGGATTTTCTATGCCAAAAAGTTTATTGGCAACATAATCCCAGTCAGCATTTGAAGAGGTTTCCTGAACGGGTTCAGGTTCAGAATTATAATCCGGTTCTTCATAATAATGTGAGTTATCAACTGCCGGTGACTGACTTTCAGAAGCCTTTACATTTCCGAAAGCAAACATCTTCATAACGTCGTCATCGTCGATAATGCCAACCGGTACTTCATCTTCTGCCGGTGGCAAATCAGGATTTTCTTCATAAGGTGGAGGGTTAATCGTTGAAAAATCAATAGATTCTTCCGGTTCTGCCGGACTGATTGTCTGTGATTCATAATCATTGTTAGCAGGAACATTAACAGCAAACTGTGCAAGAAAATCGTCCTGTAGATTATTTTTCGGTTTAGGTGTTTCAGGTTCAGGCTGTGGGGCTGGCTGTTCTGACGGTTTAGGGTTTATATTGAACTGTGCAAGACTGCTGTCAAGTGCCACACCCGTACCAGCGATTGTCTGTTCAGGACGTTTTTTCGGATTAGGATTTCTTTCAAACGGTACAACAGGCTTTTCCGGTTCAGGTTCGGGAGAAGATGCCGACGGTGCAGATGTTATTTTTGCAACAGTTCCGCCGAGTGGAACTATTCCTTCATCAGCGAGACCCAGTTTTTCACGTTGTTTTTCTTCTTTAAGAAGACGTGCCATTTCTTTTTTATCGGCTTTAATCATCTTTTTGGCGAAAGCGTTTTTACATCTTTCGCAAGTAATTTCCTTAAGGTCAACGGTTTTTCCGCCACGACGATATTTATTTATGTTATCGCCTTTCTGTAGATTTATGCCACAGCCGGTTTTCTTATCATTATCCGTACCGTGTACATCATCATTCATAATAGAGGTTACAAGAGTAATATCCATATAAAACCTTTCCTTTCCGTACATTTTTCTGTACATTTTTCACTTTACGGCAGTGAACGCCGATTTTTCCGGAACACGTTTTCAACGTGCAACACAATACATATACATTATACAATACAAAGCACAAAAAATCAACACTTTCTGAAAAATTTGCACTACTAATTATACTTTAAAGAAAATTTTCGGTAAAAACAACAAAATGTTATTGACTTTTTCGTCAAAAACAACATAAGAGATTTAAAAAAATTCCTTAAATTGACGATAATATTTCCGGAAATATTATTAAATATTTTATATAAAAGCAAAAAATTATAAAATATCAAAAATTACTCTTGCATTATCCGGCGTTTTGGTGTATTATTATAGTGTATTATTAATTAAAAAAGTGAGGGGGAGTTAAATGAAACTCGTTTCAGTAGTAGTACCGTGCTACAATGAAGAAAAAGTACTTCCAGTGTTCTATAAGGAAATAACCAAGGTAACGGACAAGATGTCTGCTGATTATCCGGAACTTGAATTTGAATATCTCTTCATAAATGATGGTTCAAAAGACAAGACGCTTGAAGTATTCCGTAAACTTGCCGATATGGACAAAAGAGTAAGATATATATCTTTTTCAAGAAATTTCGGTAAAGAATCCGGTATGTATGCAGGACTAAAAAACGCTAAAGGCGATTACGTCGTTGTAATGGACGCCGATTTACAGCACCCGCCGAAATTTCTTCCGGAAATGTACAGCTATGTCAAGGACGGCGAATATGATTGCGCCACTACACGCCGTGTAAACCGGAAAGGTGAATCAAAAATCCGTTCATGGTTTGCAATGAAGTTCTATAAGATAATGAACAAGATTTCACAAACTGAAATTGTCGACGGCGCACAGGATTTCCGCTTTATGACAAGACAAATGGTTGACTCAATACTTGAAATGTCAGAATATAACAGGTTTTCAAAAGGTATATTCAGCTGGGTAGGTTTTAATGTAAAATATCTGCCATACGAAAATGTTGAACGTACAATAGGTGAAACTTCATGGTCATTCTGGGGACTTTTCAAGTATTCACTGGAGGGAATAATGGCATTCTCTACAGCACCGCTTGCAATATCTTCATTGTTAGGTATTTTAAGCTGTATCATATCATTCATAATGATAATAATTACTGTCATAAAAACGCTTATTTTCGGCGAGAAGGTCAGCGGCTACCCTACTACTATATGTGTTATCTTCATGCTAAGCGGATTACAGCTTTTCTGTACCGGTATACTTGGTCAGTATCTCTCAAAAACCTATCTTGAAACCAAACACCGTCCTATTTACATTGCAAAGGAAACGGACGAGCTTTACAGAAAAAGAAAACAGAACAAGAAAAAAGATTCATCGGAAAAGTAATCAGGGAGGTGCAGACTTCTGAACAAGCAGACAAGATTTATAGTTTCTATTCTTTTTATAGTTATAACAGCGCTTGCAATTGCTATCAGAAGTTTTTACTCTGATACTACACAAAGTACAGGAAACAACAACTTTCAGACGGATATTATAAAAAGTCTTGAAACAGACGACAACGGCAACAGAATTTTTACGGATAATAGTGGTCTTTCCGGCATTGCGGACAGTAACAACAGAATTATTGTCGCTCCGGAATGGAACGAAATTAAATTCACCGGAAACAACATCTGTACAGCCCGTCAGCGCATAGACGACAGACTTCTTACGGGGTGCATAGATTACGAGGGTAATATTACAGTACCTTTCATATATAACAGCATAGAAAAATACGAAAAAGACGGCTTTATATTTTATATTGCCGTTTCCGGTGATAATTCGTGCGTAATATATGACGTGAACTTTATGCCATGTTTCCGGAAATCATGGAAAAACTATACTCTTTCAGAAGAAACTGATGAAATATCTTTCAAAACTGATAACGCCACTTATTACTATGCCATAAATGAAAACGGTTTCCGGCTTAAATCCGCCGAAATAATCGGAAAAACTCTTGACAGAAGATATATTTTAAGTGTTTACAGCCGAATATTATTATCAAAACTCAGTGTTTCCATGCTTGAAAAGATGACTGACATTGCCGGAAAATATATAGAATACGCATATACCGGCAATGACGTTATATTAGATGAAATTACAAATGGTGGACGTTCAGGGTTTTCACAGCTTTTTCCGGAAGACCACAGAATTTTATCAAAGAAACTGCTGAATATTTCCGATATATTCATGTATTCAGTCCGTTCAGACGATGACACACCGCATTATGCAGTATCTGTTACGACTGATACGGAAATAGAATATTCCGACGAAACAAGCGGAAAAAATACCCTCCGTGGTGAATATACAGCAGTTATAGAGTTTTGTGGTTATTCCGCAAATGACCTTAAGGCAGTATCCGGAAACTTCACACCTGAAAAGCCTGAATATCCACAATCTGACGAAACAGAAAGTACTTCCGAAAATACGGAGGACACCACAGACTAAAATTAATTTTCAAAATTTTTCAAAAAAGGAGTTTTTTAAAATGTCAAAAAAAGTTGCAGTTATTATGGGTAGTAACAGCGATTTCCCCGTTGTAAAATCCGCCCTTACAGAACTAAAAAAATACGGCGTTGAATTTGAATGCCGTGTGATGTCGGCACACCGTACACCCGTTGAGGCTTGCGGATTTGCCGACAAGGCAAAGGAAAACGGATTCGGTGTTATAATATGTGCCGCCGGAATGGCTGCACACCTCGCCGGAGTAGTCGCCGGACATACAACACTACCAGTCATTGCCATTCCCATGAAGTCTTCCGTACTTGAGGGCATGGACGCTCTTTTATCGTCCGTCATGATGCCCCCCGGAGTTCCGGTAGCAACAGTCGGCATAAACGGTGCAAAAAATGCCGGTATTCTTGCCGTGCAGATGCTGGCAATTTCAGATGACGAACTTTCACAGAAGTTAGCAGACGAAAAAGTAAAAATGGCTGATGGTGTACGTCAGAAAGATATTGAATTACAGGAAGAAATAGCCAATGTTTGATAAAAATGAAAAGAACAAGAAATCAAAACGCTTTGTCATCAAGGAAGAACAGTCTATCGGTTTGTGTGGAGTACAGATTATTGTTGATACTGTCACGGGTGTTAATTATCTGAATACTGTCGGCACTCCATTTGCGGGACTTACTCCCCTGCTCGACGATAAGGGAAATGTCATCATTGACCTGATAAACGACTGATTAAATTGCTTTACGTGTTCACAAAGATGTGAACTTGTATATATATCTCACAGGAGGAATTTTAAAATGGAAAATATCGTTAAACAGGAACAGCTTTACGAGGGCAAGGCTAAGAAAGTCTATGCCACCAACGACCCAGACCTTGTAATCGTTGATTACAAGGACGACGCAACAGCCTTCAACGGCGAAAAGAAAGGTACAATCTCCGGAAAGGGTGTTGTCAACAACAGAATGACAAACTTCATGTTTAAAATGCTCGAAAAAGAGGGCGTTCCGACACATCTCGTTGAGGAAATCAGCGACCGTGAAACTATCGTAAAGAAAGTTTCCATCGTACCGCTTGAGGTCATCATCAGAAACGTTGCAGCCGGTTCATTCTCAAAGAGAATGGGTGTCGAAGAGGGCAGACAGCTTCTCACACCTATTCTTGAGTTCAGCTACAAAAACGACGACCTCGGTGACCCGTTCATAAATGATTATTATGCACTCGCACTTGGTCTTGCCACAAAGGAAGAAATTGATACAATCGCTGAATATGCATTCAAGGTAAACGCATTTATGCTTAAATTCTTTAAGAGTCTCAATATCGACCTTATCGACTTCAAAATTGAATTTGGCAAGACTTCCGACGGAACTATTATTCTTGCTGACGAAATCTCACCTGATACCTGTCGTTTCTGGGACAGCACAACTCACGAAAAACTCGATAAAGACCGTTTCCGTCGTGATATGGGCGGTGTTGAAGAAGCATATCAGGAAATCATGAAGAGATTAATGGGAGAATAATTTTATGGGCGGATTTTTTGGTGCAGCATCAAAAAATGACTGTGTAACAGATGTTTTTTTCGGAACGGACTATCATTCACATTTAGGCACACGCCGTGGTGGTATGACATCTTATTCTGAGGAGCAGGGTTTTCAGCGTAATATTCATAGTATAGAAAACTCACCATTCAGGACTAAATTTGAAGATGATGTTGTAAAAATGCGTGGCAAACTCTGCATAGGCAGCATAAGCGATACCGACCCGCAACCTATTCTTGTACGTTCAAAACTCGGTCTTTACGCCGTATGTTCAGTAGGCATAATAAGAAATGCTGAAAAACTCGTAGAAGAACTCCTTGAAAACGGCTGTGCAAACTTCGAAACGATGAGCAGCGGAAGCATAAACTCCGGCGACTTAATCGGCGCACTTATCGCACAGAAAGATTCTTTTATTGAGGGCATACGCTATGCACAGGAAAAAATTGAGGGTACAATGTCGCTTATAATCCTCACAAAAGACCACATTATTGCGGCAAGAGACCAATTCGGCAGACTACCCATAATCATAGGCAAAAGAAGTGATGGTTTCTGTCTTTCGACTGAATCTTTTGCATTTCAGAAATTAGGCTATAAGACATATAAGGAACTCACTGCCGGTGAAATTGTAAAGATAACCGCCGATGACTGTGAAACTCTCAGTGAGGGTGACCCCTCCAAAATGAAGATATGTACTTTCATGTGGACTTATTACGGCTATCCGACGGCAGTATATGAAGGCATCAACGTTGAAGTCATGCGTACACGAAACGGTGAAATCATGGCGGAAAACGATATAAAAGCCGGTAAACTTCCCGATGTTGATTATGTATGTGGTATTCCAGATTCAGGAACTCCGCACGCTATCGGTTACGCAAACAGGAGCGGTATTCCATTTGCAAGACCGTTTATAAAGTATACACCTACATGGCCACGTAGTTTTATGCCTACTAATCAAAGTATACGTAATAAAGTTGCTAAAATGAAACTTATTCCGGTACATGAACTTATTGAGGGGAAAAAACTTCTTTTTGTAGATGACAGCATAGTGCGTGGTACACAGATGCGTGAAACTGTCGAATTTCTGTACGAAAACGGTGCAAAGGAAGTGCATATGCGTTCAGCATGTCCGCCGATTATGCACGGCTGTAAATATCTTAACTTCTCACGCAGTCATTCAGAACTTGAATTAATCGCAAGACAGATTGTTGATGAATTTGAGGGCGTTGAGGGTGTAAAATATCTTGCTGAATACAGCGATACCAACACGGAACGTGGAAAGCGTCTTCGTGACGAAATATGCCGTCGCCTGAAGCTGACATCACTTGAATTTCAGTCGCTTGAAGGCAAGGTTAAAGCTGTAGGTCTGCCTGAATGCAACCTCTGTACTTACTGCTGGAGCGGAAACGAATAATATAAAAAATTTCAGAACCTGTTTTCATTTTTTTGCGGAAACAGGTTTTGAAAAATAAGGAGGAAAATTTCCAATGAATAACAGTTTTTCAAAAAGCTATGAAAAAGCCGGCGTGGACGTTACAGCCGGATATAAAGCCGTTGAACTTATGAAAAAACACATAGCCCGTACCATGACAGCCGGTGCAATCTCCGGTATAGGTGGTTTTGGTGGTTTGTTTGAACTTGATATGACAGGCATTTCAAAACCCGTACTTGTTTCCGGTACGGACGGCGTGGGAACTAAAATAAAAATTGCTTTTATCATGAACAAACACGATACAGTCGGCATTGACTGTGTAGCTATGTGCGTAAATGATATTATCTGCTGTGGTGCAAAACCTCAGTTTTTCCTTGATTATATCGCCTGTGGCAAGAACTATCCGGAAAAAATAGCCGAAATCGTTTCCGGTGTTGCAGAGGGTTGTGTACAGGCTGAATGTGCTTTAATCGGTGGTGAAACTGCTGAACACCCTGGACTTATGCCCCTTGATGAGTATGACCTTGCAGGTTTTTCAGTAGGTGTTGTCGACAAGGACAAGATTTTAAAGCCTGAAACTCAGAAAGCCAGCGATGTTCTTATAGCTATAAAGTCAAGTGGTGTACACTCAAACGGTTTTTCACTTGTAAGAAAAGTATTTGAAGTAAATGAAAAAAATCTTGCTGTACATTTCGACGATTTAGGAACTACTTTAGGTGAGTGCCTCCTTACTCCGACAAAAATCTATGTAAAGGCAATTTCAAAACTTATTGAGTCCGTAAATGTAAAGGCTATATCACATATAACCGGTGGTGGTTTCTATGAAAATATTCCACGTGTACTTCCTGCCGGAATTTCTGCAAAAATTGAAAGAAATACCGTTCAGGTACTCCCGATTTTTGACCTGATAAAGCGTTCCGGCGATATTCCGGAAAGAGATATGTTCAATACGTTCAATATGGGTGTCGGTATGATTGTATCTGTCGATAAAAACGACGCCGACAAGGCGATTGAAGTTCTCAAGTCTGCCGGTGAAGATGCATACATACTTGGTGAACTCGTTGAGGCAGAAGATGGTGTTATAATCTGTTGATAATCAAGCTTTCCGTTATGCCGGTAATATACGACTTCCGGCATAATGGAAAATAATTCCGCTTGTCAGTACAGAAACATATCTGTATAACATAAAAATAATATATACCATTGTGGAAAAAATTGACAGCTACTTATTATTAATTTATAATAAAAGGAGTGATTTTTTATATGAAATGTCCATATTGCGGTGCGGAAACACGCTATGCAAAATGTGAATTTTGCGATTCTGTTATAGAACAGTCTGCCGGTGAAACGGTCAATGAAATATTTCAGGACGTAACCCGAAACGTAACACAGAATATAGTACAGAATATAACTATTAATCCCGATACTACCATAACAGATATTTCTAAAAAAAGCAAGTCTACAGCTATTGCATTATGCTGTCTGGGATTTGTCGGACTGGGAGGTATTCACCGTTTCTATGCGGGAAAAATCGGCACTGGGTTAATATGGTTATGTACAGCTGGCTGTTTCGGAATAGGTACTGTCATTGACCTTGTTTCAATTATAATAAACAAGTTCGATGACAATAAGGAAAAACGTATTTCAAAATGGTAACGGAGGAAAAATATATGAAAAATATTGTAGTTCTTGTTTCCGGTGGCGGAACGAACTTACAGGCACTTATTGACGCACAGAAATCCGGTATCATAAAAAACGGAAAAATTACTTGTGTGATTTCCTCAAAACCGGACGTCTATGCACTCGAAAGGGCAAGTAATAATGACATTCCGACAAGAGTTATTCCCCGTAAGAATTACCCCGACAGTGTGACATATAGTCAGGAAATCTTAAAGGCACTCAACGAACTTAAAGCGGATTTGGTTGTGCTTGCAGGATTTATGACTATCCTTGACGAATGTGTGACAAAAGAATATGCCTATAAGATAATAAACGTACACCCCGCACTCATACCGTCATTTTGTGGTGAGGGATATTATGGACTGAAAGTCCATGAAAAAGCCCTTGAATACGGTGTGAAAGTCTCCGGTGCTACTATACATTTTGTCAACGAAAAAGCCGATGCCGGTGCGATAATATTACAAGGTGTTGTTGATGTTAAAAAAGACGATACACCGGAAATTTTACAACGTCGTATCATGGAAAACGTCGAATGGAAATTACTTCCGGAGGCTGTTTCACTTTTCTGTCAGGATAAAATTAAAATCATCAACGAAAAGGCTTACGTTATAGAATGAAAAAATTATCTGCACTGCTTATATGTCTGTTTATGCTCACTTCATGCGGAAAAGCTGAAATTATTCTCGGAGCAACGGAAACTTTTCTTGAAGAATATATGTCTCATACTGATTATCCTGTTGTAACATATGAAATCGAAAATATTGTTGACGGAAAATATACTGTTGTCTATAAGTTAAGAACAGGTTTTCCTGATACTATTGTTGATGTTAAAGTAAAACAATTCGGAGATGTCATATATAAACATAGTACAGACTGGAAAGGAACTATAGATATTCCTGAAGACACTTCTACTTGGAATAACAGTGAAACTTTACCTGAAAAAATCGTTTATCTTTTTGAATATGACGGCGGAAATGTGTATTATATTCAGAATAATACCCCGTCATCGTATGGAAGGACCATCGTATATAAACCTTTGTGTTTTGTTGTTTATGACGGTGAAAATGTTCCCGATTTTATGGATAATAACAATAGTATCTGTATAAATAACATTGATAACAGAGTTACTGGAAATCCTGAATTATGGAGTAAAAAATTTGAATCAGCTTCAGAATTTCTGCAAGAAAACATGACGGAGCAGGAAATTATTGATATATTTGACAAGTGCGGATATGATGACCAGTATATTCTTGAAATCTACAGATATTCCGGAAAGGACTGATTTTATGGACATCAACAAATTATATTCTGAAATTTTCCATACTGAAATCGAAGTCAGTATTTACGACAAAGTAAGCATTGAGTACGCACAGAAATGTGTGGAACATTTCAAGAAATTAAATCCTGAAATTATTGAAACTATCTGCAAGGGTGCAAAGGCTTATTGTCTGGACTTAATGGACATTACAGGTGGTGAACTGGCAGAAGATTTGACAATTCCCGTAACTGCTGAAACTCAGCCATTTGAAATGCTGAAATGTTTCAAGCCTATTTCCCTTATAATCGAAGAACCCGAAGACGAAAACAAAACAGGTTATCAGCTTGAATGCTGTTGTGACTGGGAAATTGAACATGGCATGGAAATTGACATACTCGACAACAAAGTTGTGTATCTAAGTTCATTTAATGGTTATTCGCCATGGCTTAAATACGACGACGAAGACGAATCAAATTATATAAATAAAATATAAAGGAGATTTTTATAATGAAAAAACTTGATATTGCACAGGAATTAAGTTCAAACGCATACCCCGGAAGAGGTATCATTATAGGCAGATGTGAGTGTGGTAAATATGCCGTGACAGCATACTTCATCATGGGCAGAAGCGAAAACAGTCGTAACCGTGTTTTCGTTGAGGAAGGCAGAGGCATTCGCACAGAGGCTTTTGACCCGTCCAAACTCACAGACCCGCATCTTATTATATATGCTCCGGTACGTGTTCTCGGAAACAAATTAATTGTCACCAATGGTGACCAGACAGACACAATTTACGAACTTATGGACAAGCAGTATACATTTGAACAGTCACTCCGCACCCGTGAGTTTGAGGACGACGCACCTAACTATACACCCCGAATTTCCGGTATACTGCACTTTGAAAACGGTGGTTTCAACTATGCTATGTCCATATTAAAGAGTGCAGATGGTAATCCCGACTCTTGCCTGAGACATACTTTCACATACAGCAATCCCGTTGCAGGTGAGGGACATTTCATTCATACGTACATGGGTGACGGAAATCCGCTTCCGAGCTTTGAGGGCGAACCTAAATTTATTGCCATAAAAGGCGGTATAGATGAATTTACAGATACTCTCTGGAACAATTTAAATGAAGATAACAAGGTATCACTTTTTGTACGCTATGTAAATCTTGAGGATGGTTCAGAAGAAACAAGAATTGTCAACAAAAACAAGTAAAGTATTAATAAGACTATGGACTATGAATTCGATATTATTCAGCTTGATGAAACGGATATTAAAAGAGTCGCTGATTTCATAAAACAAAATCCGGAATTGTGAACTACAGGAGGTCGACACGCTGATAGTATTACATTAGCTTTAACCTATAAAGATATCAAGATTTGTAGCACAAATGAATGGTTTAGGGAGGATACATTAAAAAAAATAACCACAAGAAAAAATTCTGTTGTAATAATTTATCCTGATAAAATCATTTCTGCGGAGTGTTTCCACAGATTTGGAAAATGTATACCAGAATGGGGCGTGTCACAGACTACAGGAAATCCTGAACTTGATACGATTCTCAGTGAAGCGTCCCGCATTTTTTCGTTATATGAAGAAGATATTTTTGCATGGCTTATTGATAAACAGTCGGACGGCAGTGAATCATATTATGAATATGGTGATGATTATGAAAAAATTAGATGCGAAATAATGCAATATGAAGACGATATGAGAGAAAAATATTTATTATGATAATTTTATTCAACCTTGACTAAACGCTATAAGGATAAATTCATATGAAAACAAAACTTCTGCTTTCATTCAATAAACTGCTGATTTTCCCGTTATGCATAACGTATATAATTATAAATTCAATAACGATTTTAAACTATGAAGATAATCTTAATATCTATTATAAAGTATGGAGATTCTGTTTTAATCATGGCATAAATGAATATTTCTTCTTTTTTGAAAATTTAGGCATGGAATTGTCATGTACCTGCAATAATATAATATCAGTAATACTTACGCTTATGATGATTGCGGACATAGTTTTCAGTATAAAAAACGGCAGAAAACAGATTATAAAGTGGATTCTGTATGGAATAACAACAATTATTATTTTGTTTATCGGTTTTGTTGCCTCACCTGAATTTTATGACAGCGTATAAAAAAGGAGGTGAGATATTATGACAGAATCTTTAAGATGCCCTAACTGTAATGCACAGCTTCATGCAGTTCCGGACGGAAGTATTCTGAAGTGCGAATACTGCGACACAGAATTAATTATAAATGATAATATTCAGAACGTTTCTGCACAGATAAACTACTTTTCCGCACCGGTGAATCACTATATCAATACAGGAATTTATGTGGAAGAAATGAAAAAATGGAAAAAATCATTTCACAAAAAACTAATAATACAGGCTGTACTTACGGCTTTTTTTGGAGTATTAATGGCAGCAGACGCACCAGGTATAGGAGTAATTATATTCCTTATTGCTACTTTTTACTCTTTCGTACTGCCAGAGCATCTTTTAAAGAACAAACCACTTTCGCTAAAGCCACAGAAAAATAACAAATTCCTTGACTTCATGAAGATTTATCCCGCATTTGCAGGAGCATTCTGGGGTGGTATAATACTTATGGCTATTATCCTTAGCATAAACCCGTGAAACTCAAATAATATCAAAAAATTAAAATATAAGGAGGACATTATTATGTCAAATGAAATGCAGTTAAAATACGGCTGTAATCCCAATCAGAAACCCTCAAGAGTTTATATGGCTAACGGCTCTGAACTTCCTATAGAAGTTCTTTGTGGTAAACCAGGTTATATAAATCTCCTCGACGCTTTCAACGGCTATCAGCTTGTAAAGGAACTCAAAAAGGCTACCGGTGTATGTGCGGCGACTTCTTTCAAGCACGTTTCACCGGCTGGTGCGGCTATCGGAAGACCACTCACCGACGACCTCAAAAAAATCTACTGGGTTGATGACCTCGGAGAACTTACACCGCTTGCAAGTGCATACGCAAGGGCAAGAGGTGCTGACAGAATGTCATCATACGGTGACTTTATAGCACTTTCCGATAAAGTGGACGTATGCACCGCTAAAATGATTCAGCGTGAAGTTTCCGACGGAATAATAGCTCCCGATTACGACGAAGAGGCACTTGAAATCCTCAAATCTAAAAGAAAAGGCACATATTGCATTCTCAAAATAGACGAAAATTACACACCTGCTCCGATTGAGACTAAACAGGTTTACGGTGTATCTTTTGAACAGGGCAGAAACGAACTTGACATTAACAAGGAACTGCTTGCAAACGTCGTTACAGAAAACAAAAACATTCCGGCTGATAAACTTGATGACTTGATGATTTCTTTGATTACGCTGAAATATACACAGTCCAACTCCGTATGCTATGTAAAGGACGGACAGGCTATCGGTATCGGAGCAGGTCAGCAGTCAAGAATACACTGTACACGTCTTGCCGGTCAGAAGGCTGATAACTGGTGGCTAAGACAGTCACCAAAGGTTATGGGTCTTGAATTTGTTGACGGCATACGTCGTGCAGACCGTGACAATGCTATTGATGTCTATATAGGTGACGAATATGAAGACGTTCTCCGTGACGGTGAGTGGCAGAAGATTTTCAAGACAAAACCGGAAGTTTTCACTGTTGAGGAAAAGAAAGAATGGCTTGCAAAGAATACTGGTGTTTGCTTAGGTTCTGATGCATTTTTCCCGTTTGGTGATAACATTGAACGTGCTAAAAAATCAGGCGTTGAGTACATCGCTGAACCTGGTGGCTCTATCCGTGATGATAACGTTATTGAAACTTGCAACAAGTATAATATAGCTATGGCGTTCACAGGAATAAGGCTTTTCCACCACTAATCCATGAAAACGGAAAAAATAAAAAAATCCAAAAAGAGAATTGCATTAAGAATTATTATTGCAGTTCTCTTGACATGGGTTTTGCTTGCTATAACAGACTTTATAAGGTTTGCAACGTCTGACGGATATATCAAACCACTTATAACTCTTACACAAATAGCTTGTGATTGCGGTGAATCACGCAGTGAATGTGGTATAGGTTACAGTTTTGACTATGGTTATATCCTTGACATTGGCAACAGTTCATGGAAATATGACAAGGAAAAACCTGATTTCAGACGTTTTTCAGTTTTCGGCAAGACTTTATATAAAAAAGGATAATATTATGTTTGAAAACAATTCTATATCTAAAAAACTAAAATCTGCAATTATAAAAACTACAGTTGTTGCAACAGTGCTTGCTATAATTTATATAATTCTAAGCCTGATAAATATTTATAATATAAACATATCAACATCAATTTTTCATGAAACGTATGAATTTTGGAAAAACACAACATATTTTTACCAGCTCTCCCCTTTTTTTATTGAAAGTTATATTTATTCAATAATATTTATTCTGCCATATATTATAGTGTGCATGATAAGTATTTTTTCGGAAAAACTGAAAGGCAAAAAGAAACTCAAATATTCTGTAATAAGTTTTCTTGTATTTCTGTTTAGTAATTATATATCAATGGACGAAATTTATCAAGAAACTTGTTCTGATGACTGGGTAATGATTGAACTTGTTTCAAGAGTGCAGAATATTCTTATATGGCTTAATATATCATCATTTTTACTTGTATGCTGTACGGCTGTTATTGAAATACGTATGGCAAAAAGAAATAAATTGAAAAAATTATGACAGGAGGTTATCCCCATGAAAAATATACTTGTAGTCGGCGGTGGTGGTCGTGAACACGCTATCATCATGAAACTTGCCGAAAGTAAACACGTTGACAAGCTATACTGTACACCAGGAAATGCCGGCATATCAAAATATGCAGAGTGTTTTAATGTCGGAGCAACTGATATTGACGGCGTTGTAGCACTTGCAAAGGAAATAAAGCCCGACATGGTAGTAGTCGCACCAGATGACCCGCTTGTTATGGGTATGGTTGACGCTCTACAGGCTGAGGGCTTTATGACTTTTGGTCCTAAGGCAAACGCCGCTATTATAGAGGGTTCTAAAGTATTTTCAAAGGAACTTATGAAAAAATACAATATCCCGACGGCTTTCTATGAAGTTTTCACAGAAAGCGACAAGGCTATTGAATATCTTAAAAAACAGAATACTTATCCGGCTGTTATCAAGGCGGACGGTCTCGCACTTGGCAAGGGCGTTATAATCGCTCAGAATGAAGAAGAGGCTATACAGGCTGTTCATGAAATGATTGATAATCTTAAATTCGGAAAGAGTTCCGCAAGAATAGTAATAGAGGAATTTTTAACAGGTCCTGAAGTATCTGTACTTTCTTTCACGGACGGCAAAACCATTGTACCTATGATTTCCTCTATGGACCATAAACGTGCTTTAGACGGCGACAAAGGACTTAATACCGGTGGTATGGGTACGCTATCCCCTAATCCGTACTATACGGAAGAAGTTGCTAAGGAATGCATGGAAAAAATATTCATTCCTACCATGAACGCCATGAACGCTGAGGGCAGAACTCTTGAGGGCTGTTTATATTTCGGACTTATGATTACTCCAAAGGGTGCAAAAGTCATTGAGTATAACTGCCGTTTCGGTGACCCTGAAACACAAGTAGTACTACCCATGCTTGATGCTGATTTATATGAAATATTTGAAGCAATTTACAACCACGAACTTGACAAGGTAAACATAAAATGGCATGACGGCAGTTGTGCTTGTGTTGTCATGGCAAGCGGTGGCTATCCGGAAAGTTACCCTAAGGGCATTGAAATGAACGGTTTCGATGAAAAAGGACAGATTGAGGGCTGTTTTGTTTACCATGCCGGAACTAAACTCTCCGAAGACGGAAAATTCCTCACAAACGGCGGACGTGTTATAGGAATTACAGCCAAGGGTGAAACTTTACAGAAAGCTCTTGACAATGCTTATGATGGTGTTTCAAGAATAAATTTTGACGGCGCACATTACAGAAAAGACATCGGACAGAGAGCTTTAAAGGCTCTTGAATAATGGAGGATATGCACAAAAAGCTCAATACTGGGCTTAATCTCGGACTTATCGGAAATGCATTGTTTATAATTTTCAGTGCTGTATGCTTTGTATACTATCTTATATATGACCCTGAAAAAAAATTTACTAAATTTCTGGAAATTACAGCTTATGTATGTGAATTTTCCGGATTTGGCGTGTTAATTTTATCTGACATAATTATAATAAAAACCGCTCGTATGCGTGATTGGTTAAAAATAGGTTTTTCGGTATATATTGTCGTGGAAGCCGTTATGATGACGCTTGAGTTAAATTCATACAGAATAGACTTTTACAAGCCATATTCACTGCTTTTAGCTATATTGCATTCAATATTTTCAGCGGCGGTATGCTTTGCATTTCTTACGCTTGACCCCGATAAAAAAGCCTATGAAATAATCACAATCATATGTATAGGAATAATACTCGGTGGTATGCTCGGAAACGTCATGGGTATAAGAATATATTTCAGTATATTCACAAATGCTATTTCATTTACAGTGCTTTTTGCGTCGATAAAATTCATGCTTAAACGTGAAACAATCGAAATTGACTGTTACGGCGACAGGGCAAGAGTTGCAGAATACAGAAGTACTTTTTTTGAAGACTGAATTTCAAAACCGGAATTTTTTAAAAATTCCGGTTTTTTTCCTGTGTATTAAAGTTCGGGAAATGCATATAATATCAACGGCAATTCCTGAAAAAAATTATCGGAGGTATTTTTTCATGTACGGATTAACACCATTCGGGCATACAAGCCTTTTCAATTTCTTCAATGATGACTTCTTTAATGATACAATGCAGATAAACTCTTGCAGAACTGATATAAGAGACACCGGCGACAAGTACGTTATGGAAGCCGAATTAGCCGGA
This sequence comes from Alistipes senegalensis, assembly GCA_023665275.1. Taxonomy (GTDB): domain Bacteria; phylum Bacillota; class Clostridia; order Oscillospirales; family Ruminococcaceae; genus Ruminococcus. The sequence goes on from JAMPEF010000007.1 coordinate 57,255, forward strand.
TTCAACAGAGAAGATATAAACATTGATATAAAAGATTCTTATCTTGTAATTTCCGCTGAACACAAAAAGTCTTCTAATGACAAGAACGATAACGGAAAATATATCCGTCGTGAACGTTCATACAGTTCATATAAGAGAAGTTTTGATATTTCCGACGTAAACACGGATAACATCAATGCTGAATATAAAAACGGAATCCTTACTATTGACCTTCCGAAAAAACAGCATGAAGAACCCGTCTCCAGAAGACTTGAAATAAAATAAATCACAAAAAAGCCCGATTATGTCGGGCTTTTGTCTTTTTTTATTTTAAGAAAAACAATAATTATTCCGGTAGAAAGTATTACTGTAGTGAAAATACTTCCCTCTATACCGAACTCCCCGCCACTTAACCATGCGTGTGAAGTCCGTGCGGTTGTCCGGAAAACTGATTCACTATCACCCGTACCGCTTACGCTTATGCCGTAAAAATTTCCCTGCATAAAGTTCCATATCGAATGAATACCACATACACCCCATATATCGTCAAAACAAATCATGTACAGCGATGCAAAAACTCCGAAAAGTACAAGATTTACGCACGGCAGAACATCAAACCCAGGATTGAATACGTGTGCAAGTGCAAACGCTCCGGAATTTACTGCAACTGCTACCCATACGGAATGATACCCCCCGACAGTCGTTAAAAGATAACCTCTGAAAATAAATTCCTCACTCATACCCTGTACAAAAAAACCAAGCAGATAAAGCATTATTACACCGAAATTTATATTATTACATAATAAAATTTTATTCGCTCCGAAACATACACTCAATAATGTAATGGCTGTCATCATTATAATTCCGGTAAGAAGTCCGGTCAGATAGTGCGGAATAAGTTTCTGTTTCCGTACACCCATTGAAGTTATGGGTCTCACCTCTATATTCCGACAGTATATTATGCTTGTGATAGTTCCGAAAACGGTTGAAAGCAAAGAGGGTATCATTATTTCAGGTGAGGCGGAAATTACAGTGGCAGCCGCCATTGATTTTTTTAACTCTATTTTATTTCCGTCAAGCATACCCTGTGAGTTCATTTCCTCTAACATGGGCTTGATTGATACTATTGATGGTATAATTGCTTCAAGGACGTATATTATAAGAAATACTATAAAAAATGAAAATATCTGTACAGGCAGTGCCGGTGAAGCCAGTGATTCGCCGGATTCTTCAAAAATTTTCGGTTTATTCAAAAAAACACCTCCGCTTACGGTATATAATAATTTTACCGTAAACGTGGTGTTTTGTCAATGATTATTTTTAAATATTTTAAATTGCAGTTAGAAATATTGTTATTCCTACCATTGAAACAAGTATCAGAAACACGGTTATAAGAGTTATAAGAATAATATTTATTGGTTTTACTCCACCGAATGCCATAACCATATGTTTATTGAGTTCACCACCGGAACTGTTTTTCTTTATAATATGAAGTTTTTTCAGGGCGAATTTAAAGTAAATCCAGTTTGCAAAAAGACACATAACCGTATTTACGACGCATGAAACGGCTGAACATATAACCTCCATATTCTGAATGAAATTCTGATTTTCATATATGACGTTTAATATATTTTCAGTAAATACACCTGATTGTGCCATAATCATAATCGACATGGGAATATTCAATATAACGCTTATAACAGCAGCTATAATAGCCCACAGCCACATTTTTCTGTTTGCAAAATAAAGTGACGGAAATAAAAAACATGAAAGATTGAATGAAGTTTTAAAGCCGAAATCCTTCATTTTCTTGAATATCGGAATGTAATAAAGAGTATTCGTTCCGACAAACATTAAAATTTCCCTTAAGGTCACACCGCCCATATCTTCATTGAGATTAAAGCCGATGTCGCTCATCAATGCGGCATTATATGTGCTGTTATCCATGTATTCGTATGAATGGATTTTTTCATAATCCGTATGCGATTCGTCGTCTTCAGGAGACATTATAGTTACCGACTTTTCCTCCGGAATTTTTAATGTACGTTCCCACTTCTGACCCGTACCGTGCATATAGATGTTAGCACATCTGCCGTGTTTTTTGTAACATTCCCTATGGTGCGGTGAACCACATTCGGGACATACAACAACATCATCGCTTGCCTTAAATACCTCTCCGCATAGTGTGCATTTTTCACCTGTGAATTTCATTATGTTATACCTCCGTTCTTTTGCATTATATCCTGAATTATATTATAACACGTAGTTATATGTAAAATCAAGTGTTTCAGGAAATTTTAATTTCAGAAACCAATTGACATTTACATGAATTTGAAGTATAATATAATTGATACTATTTCTTTTATGAAAAAAAGGGAGGATTATTTTCATGGCAAATGAAAAAAGTATGAAAGTTCTGATAGTTGACGATGATAAAAATATATGTGACCTGCTCCGGCTGTATCTTGAAAAAGACGGTTACGGTGTTATTCTCTGTCATGACGGCGCAGAAGCTGTTGTGAAGTTCAATGCACTGAAACCTGATATTGTTCTTCTTGATATAATGCTTCCCTCAATGGACGGCTGGCAGGTATGCCGTGAAATACGCAAGACTTCCGGCGTGCCTATTATAATGATTACCGCAAAGGGTGAAACTATTGATAAAATAATAGGTCTTGACCTCGGTGCAGATGACTACATTGTAAAGCCTTTCGACGCAAAAGAAGTTATCGCACGTATAAACGCCGTCACAAGACGTGTGAGCAGTATAAACAAAGAACCGGAAGTCAAGGAAGTACATTATGACAAGCTGTCTGTAAATATGACCCGCTATGAACTTAAAGTTGACGGAAAAACTATTGATACTCCGCCTAAAGAGCTTGAACTTCTTTATTATCTTGCCTCAAATCCGAACAGGGTATACACCCGTGACCAGTTACTTGATGAAGTATGGGGATTTGAATATTACGGTGATTCAAGAACTATTGATGTTCATATAAAACGTCTCCGTGAAAAGCTGGAGGGTGTTTCTGACAAGTGGCTTTTAAAAACTATATGGGGCAGAGGTTATAAATTTGAAGTACAGGAAGACGAAGAAGAATAATCCGGCAGATATAAAATTTCAGGGGACTTGTTTCGTCCCCTGTCTTGTTAAACAGAGGTGATTATATTGCAGAACAATAATTCTTATAATAAACTTCTGAAATATTCAATAGTTCTTATGCTCTCAGTTATTATCATACTTGGTATTATAATTATTAGTATAAGCTCTTCAGTATACAAGAAAACAGAACTTGAACGCCTTAAAAGTACCGGAGATATATTTATCAGCTTTATGCGTGAGGAATATAATAATACTCCGGATATTGATAATATACAGAAACTTCACAGGCTGTTCATGAATGAACACAATGCAGATATTTATATATATGACAATGACGGAAAATGTATACTCCCGTATGGTCAGGACAGCGGCAAACTTTCAATACTTTCTGAAAATATAAAATCACACATAGATAACGGACAATATCTTGAACTCAGCTCCGACGGCATATCAAGTGAAGAACCCTATCTTATGTATGCTGACAGATTCAGCATTAAAACAAATGATACATCACAGAAAATGTATATTCTGGCATACGGAAGTACCCATAATATAAGTATATTTACAATGAATATTTTTCTTGTTTATTTTTCGGCGGCAACAATTATGATGATTATTTCTTTTATTTTGATGAAGAAGAAAACTAAAATATATACAGACTACAATAATAATATAATAAGAATACTGAAAAAATATTCACAGGGGGATTTTTCTGAAAAAATAAAACCCGATAATATACCATTTCCGGACGAAAAGGCAGAATATATAAACAAACTCGCCGCCGATATCGAGGCAAGCGAGGAAACAAGCAAGACTTTTATTGCCAATGTTTCGCATGAACTCCGCACACCGATTACTACAATAGGTGGTTTTGTTGATGGAATACTTGACGGCACTATACCTAAAAACCGCCGCAATGAATATCTTGTAATCGTTTCCAATGAAATACAACGACTTAAAGTTCTTATCAGTTCAATGCTTAATATGAGCCGTTTTGAATCCGGTACGCTGAAACCACATTTTCAGAATACAAATCTAACTGACCTTGTCATGAAAACTGCCTTTATGTTTGAAAAGAAAATAGAAGCAAAAAATGTTGAAGTAGAAGATTTTGACGCTGAAAAACTGGTGGCAGAAGTTGACCCCGATTTGATACAACAGGTTATATATAACATCATAGAAAATGCAGTGAAATTCATAAATACAGGTGGTAAACTCTCTTTCCGGTTTGAAAAGGAAGGCAATATGTGTATTATCGGCATAAGAAATACAGGAGAAGGTCTGAAAGACAGCGAAATTCCACAGGTTTTTGACAGATTCTATAAAACAGATTCTTCACGGGGTAAAGATACTACAGGTCTTGGACTTGGTCTTTCCATTTCAAGAAAAATAGTTCATATAAATAATGGTCAGATAGTTGTTAAAAGCGTTTACGGTGAATATACTGAATTTCAGATACAGCTTCCCGAAAAACAAAAAAAGATATAATGGTATTCAGAAAGGAGAAGACATGGACGACATAGAAAACTATATTCACGGAAATCTGCCGGAGCAGGAAAATCTCACTGAAACGGTAAGTAATGATAATTCCGGATATGAAAATACTTCATTTGCTTATGCTGGATTTGTCTATGATACAGTGCCGGACGAATTTCAGCAGTATGAAGAACTTTCCGGAACTGTAAGAAAAAGAAAAAATACAACCGGTGAAAAATTTATAATTTTTTTGTTTGTTGTTATTATACTTCTTGCCATAGGGCTTTCAATATACGGTATCGCAAACGATGTCTATAGAAGCCGTTCCGTTATGGAAGAACTCAGAAAACAACAACATATTGTAATGTATCAGGAGGGTAAACCCGACGGTGCAAATGATTTGAATAATTTCATTGACGAAAACGGCAGATACACTATAGAGGGTGCAGCAGCAGCCGTTAAAGATTCAATCGTTGAAATATATACGTATTCGGACGCAAAAAAGACTAAACTTGAGGGAACAGGTTCAGGGGTTGTTATCTCCAAAGATGGCTATATTGTGACAAATGCACACGTTCTCAAGTCAGATGGATTCCACACCGTCCATACTACAGACGAAAAAATATATAACGCAAAAATTATTGGCAGAGACTCAAAAACCGATATAGCTGTTATAAAAGTAGATAATTCCGGACTTACTCCGGCAGTGTTGGGCAATTCTGATGAAGCAATAGTCGGCGAACAGGTTATAGCTGTGGGAAATCCGGCAGGGCTTTCAAATACTGTCACGGACGGTATAATTTCCGCTGTAAACCGTAAAATCCGCAGCGACTCAACCGGCTTTGAAATGAACTGCATTCAAACAAATGCCGATATAAGCCCCGGAAATTCCGGCGGTGCGCTGGTTAATATGTACGGTCAGGTAATCGGGATAACGTCTTCAAAATACGTAAGCTCTAGTTTTGAGGGTCTTGGATTTGCAATAACTATAAACGAGGCAATGCCCATTATTGAACAGCTTATTGATACGGGATATGTTTCAGGACGTTTCAGGATAGGTATTCAGCTTATTGATATGGATTCAGAAGAAAAAGTTCTTCTTATTGAAAACGAAATAGGTTTTGAACTCCCTGACGGTTTCGAGGGTGTATATATCGATTCAATAAGTGAAGATTGTGACATTGCCAATACGGAACTTAAAGCAGGCGATTTTATCACTGAAATAAATGGCGTTCCCATCAAAACTTACGACGAACTATACAATACTATAAGCGCATCTTTTAAGGCTGGCGATAAAGTACCGGCCAAATGCGCAAACGTAAAGAAAAACGGAAAAGTAACTTATTATGACATTGAATTTAAATTAATGGAAGATACTTCCGGAGATTTTTAAAAATATAGTTGCCCTATTTGACAACAGAAGCAAAATATGGTATAATAAACACATGAGTAAAAGTAAA
>JAMPEF010000080.1 GCA_023665275.1 Alistipes senegalensis
CCATTGGTTTTCTGCATGCGGCTATTATTAATCTAAAGTGGAATTGCTGTAAATCAGAAAACAATTGTAAAAACGCCCACAAGCATTATTGAAGTTAAATCCTCAGTATGTTCAAAGTTCAACAAATACCGTGATAAAAACAACTGTAAAAAAATGGATAAACTTCTTGAAAAATATCCCCATATAATATACTATCCAGCTTACGGCAACTATGGATTGCTTGATTATAGTATGTTCAGCCTTAATACAGAGATGATGCAGTGTGCTATAAATCATGGTGCAGTTTTTGATGACCCTTTTATACATAGGGGTTATAGCTGGGATAATTCGTTAAATGGTTTTTGGTATTTTTCAGAAGAAAAAGGCTATATAACAGCCGGCGTAACAACAGACGAAATAATAAATGCTGTCAAATTTGCACTGGAACATGGTGCAAAGATTGTAAATGAGAACAAGAATTTTTATGAAGAAACTTTGGAATGGGTTAGGAAAGATAATGTAATAAGTCCAAAAGATGAAGAATTATTAAATCTTATAAAAAAATATTTATGAAAATAAAAAAGCACGGATTTTTTAAGTCCGTGCCTTGTTTTTATACTCCGTATGTACTTCTGTATTCAAGCATTTTGTCGAGATATTCCTTGCCGTCAACAATACCGTTTCTGATAGCGTCTATAATGTCTTCCATTGTAACTATCGGGTATACAGTAACACCGAAATCACGCTTTACTTCCTGAACCGCTGAGAGTTCACCCGTACCTTTTTCCATGCGGTCAACTGTGATGACCATTCCGGTAACATCAACGTCGGCGGCCGATTTCAGCTTAGGCATGGACTCACGGAGTGCCTTTCCGGAAGTCATAACGTCGTCTATAATAACGACTTTTTCACCGTCCGTGAGAGTTTTTCCGACGAACATTCCGCCTTCACCGTGGTCTTTAGCTTCCTTGCGGTCGAAACAGTATGAAACGTCTACACCGAATTTGTTACTGAGTGCAACAACAGCAGATACAGCAAGAGGTATACCCTTATAAGCTGGACCAAAAAGAGTTTCAACGGGGATATTGTTTGCGTGAATACATTCGGCGTAATATTCACCGAGTTTTGCAAGCTGTGCACCGGTCTTGTAGTTGCCGCAGTTGATGAAGTAGGGCGCTTTACGTCCGCTTTTGAGTGTGAACTCACCGAATGTAAGCACTCCGCACTCAACCATGAATTTGATAAAACTTTCTTTGTAGGTCATTTTTTAACTCCTTTATTTTATATATTAACCGTTTATATGTACGGTTTTATTTTGTTTTATGGGTATTCTGTGTTCAGAATCAGTGACATTTTTCATTCTCCTTATTTTATAAACTGTTTGACTGACGCATAAATTTCCTTTGTTTTTTCGCCACCGAATCTCCGGCAAAGTTCCTGATTTATCAGACATTTTATTTTAGGCACTGGAATATCATATCTTTCAGCATTTTCCATAACAAGATTTTTAACAAATTCTATGTCTTCCTTTTCGAGTCCCTGCTCAGTGAGTACGGCTTTTATATCGGATTTTTTAAGTGCTGTAAACTTTTTGCACTGGGAAATATCCGGCACAAGACATATTTTTCTACTGTATTTCCTCCAGAAGTTACAGACGTTTTCATAGCCGTTGTCCTTGCTGATTATGTAGCATATGCATTTAGGGTGTTTTCCCAGAACATACCCTATATACGACGAAAGCTGAAAATCAAGGGCATTTTTTCCCACTGTATCGACTTCAAAGTATGTGATATTAGCTTTTGTTTCGATAATCTGACTATGCAGGCTGAAAGGAAGTTTATCAGCGTGCTGACTGTAGAAAATAATCACATTATCGTGCTTTTCGAGTTCGTCAATGCCGTTAAGACCCGTTTTATGTACATTTTCATAGTCAACAAGATAGTATTTCTTATGTTTTTTTTCGTTTTTTTTATCGGACATTGTATTCACTCCTTTATTTTAAATTGCTTCATAGATATAATTACATTTCGGACATCTTGGATAATCAATATCAATTTCCGCATTGCACTGTGGACATATCTTCACTGGCAGAACGTCTATTCTGTCATCAATATCTTCATCAAAACGACCTATAAAATTGACAGGTTTTGTATACTGAAAAGCTCCTATCATCACGCCACAGTCCGCACAATAAAATCCAAGTGTTTTATTTTGTGGAGTTTCACAATATTTTTTACCGTCCTTGTACCACGCCGCCATAGGATAGGAATAATATATACCATCGCCCACACTGTGCTGTTCCATGCGAAATTCTCCGGCAATCATAGGTTTTCTGCACTTCATGCAAATCATTCACGTTACCTCCGTTTCTGTTTAAAGGTATTTTATATCACTTTAATTATATCATGCCATTATGGTTAAGTCAAGGGCGGATATTAAGTTAAAAATAAAAATACTAAAAAACCCCTTGAAAAAAGTCGACAAACACGGTATAATATTATATGACCGTGTGTTATGCGGTAATTTATGTAAAAAAATTTTATTGTTATGGAGATACTATGAATAAGAATGTCAAGAAAAAATCAAAGAATTTAAAGAGACCAAAAGTAAAATTTAATTTCGGCGTACTGCTTGTTATTTTTTTACTGTCGTTTACGGCGTGTTTTGCCCTCTACATGACAGCGGCAAACCTTAATGAAGACTTTTTCAGGAATGAATTTAACGCCGCAATGATTATTGATACTTCTGAATCTTCCGAAACGGAAGAATCTTCAGAAGAAAATACAGACGCTGAAATTTCGGAGCAGGAAGAACAACCGATACAGAAAGCACCCGTCACAAACCCCGTTCCACAATCGGCGGCGGCAGACTATACGTATTTTGAAAACTGCTGTCTTATTACAGACTCTACACTTCTTGAAATGGGAGAGTATACAGCACTGAAGGATATTATAGGCGATTCGTCACTTAATGCCTCAAACTGTATCACCGCAAAGGTTGAAAGTAATTATGGTGCAGTAACTATTTATGATACACTCAAAATCAAAAAGCCGGAAAATGTATATTTCATGCTTGGCAGTGACATTGGTACAAGCGAAACGGAAACTATGATTGCAGGCTATAAGGAACTTATTAGTAATCTTACAGCCTCACTTCCGGCTATGAATATTTACGTCATGCAGATTCCGCCCGTCAGATACGATGCTGCGCCGGTTACAAATGAACTTATAAACACTTATAATGAACAGCTTCTGGCTATGGCTAATTCCTGTAACGTCCATTGCATAGATACAAGCACCGCCCTTAAATCTGTTGACGGAAACTTAAAGGAAGAATACTGGTCAGCAGAAGAAAAGAAGTTCACAGAAGATATGTACAAAGCAGTGACAGAATATATAATTACTCACGTTGCATAATTTTTCTGCACACTACTATATATGGTAGTGTGCCATTCTTTTTTATTATGTTATAAAATCAACGTAATATAGCGAAAAACCTATTTTTTAAAAGATAAAATCAAGCGATATGCATAAAAAGTATGGATTTTAAACAGAAATTATCGTCATTTTGTACAGTTGACAACTCTTGCTATTTGGATTATACTAATATATGCACACGTTAAGTGACATACAACATCTTGTAGCCGGAGGAATGATAAATGATAATCCATATTATGAAGAGAGACGGCAGAAAAGTGCCGTTCAATATTGAAAAAATCGCCAATGCTATTTTCAGGGCAGCACAGTCATGCGGAGGAACAGACTTCAATACCGCTATGGAAGTAGCCGTTGAAGTATGCAGAACCTATGAAAACGAAAACGCCGGAAAAGTTCCGACCGTTGAAGAAATTCAGGATTTGGTGGAAAAGACCCTTATTGAAAAAGGTCACGCAAAAACCGCTAAAGCCTACATTCTTTACCGCTATGAACGTACACGCTCACGTGAAATGAAAACTAATCTTATGTGCGTACTCAATGAACTGACTTTCAGTTCTGCAAAGGACAGCGACATAAAACGTGAAAATGCCAATATAGACGGCGACACCGCTATGGGTACTATGCTGAAATACGGTTCTGTTTCCGCTAAGGAATATTACGGAATGTACGTCCTTGAACCTAAACACTCAAAGGCACACCGTAATGGTGATATTCATATACATGACCTTGATTTCTATACGCTTACAACTACCTGTACACAGATTGATTTAAAAAAACTTTTTACAAACGGATTTTCCACCGGTCACGGATTTCTGAGAGAACCTAATGATATTTCAAGTTATTCAGCACTTGCCTGTATTGCCATTCAGTCGAACCAGAATGACCAGCATGGCGGTCAGAGTGTACCTACTTTCGATTATGCCATGTCCGATGGCGTTAAAAAAACATATGCCGCACGTTATGTACAGAACGTTGCAAGGGCATTGTCTCTTATAGGTGGTGCAGAAAATGAATTTGAAATTTCCGAAAACATAAAAAATGAAATCGCTGAAAAATATAATTTGATTCCTAATCTTGCAAATGATAACGGCTATCAGGAAAAAGAATATGAATTACTTCTTAATTATACCGACGCTGAAACCGCTAAGAAAATACAGGCATTTGCCGTAAAAAATGCCGTCAAGGAAACTGACCGCGCAACGTATCAAGCTATGGAGGCACTTATACATAACCTCAATACAATGAACAGCAGAGCAGGCGCACAAACTCCGTTCAGTTCGATAAATTACGGTACTGATACATCACCGGAGGGCAGAATGGTTATAAAAAATGTTCTGCTTGCACAGGAGGCAGGTTTAGGAAATGGTGAAACTCCTATTTTCCCCATACACATTTTCAAGATAAAAGAGGGTATCAACTACAATCCCACTGACCCTAACTATGATTTATTCAAACTTGCGTGCCGTGTTTCTGCTAAAAGACTTTTCCCGAATTTTTCATTTATAGATGCACCGTTCAATCTTCAGTACTACAAAGAGGGCAACCCCGATACTGAAATAGCCTATATGGGTTGTCGTACCCGTGTTATCGGCAATAATTATGACCCTTCCCGTGAGATAGTCACCGGCAGAGGAAATTTAAGTTTCACATCTATAAATCTTCCGAGACTTGCAATAAAAGCCGACCACAATGTAGGGTTATTTTTCGATATGCTTGAAGATATGATGGAGCTGACTATTGACCAGCTTATACACAGATTTAAAATTCAGTGTCAGAAAAAAGTACGTAATTTCCCGTTCCTTATGGGTCAGGGAATATGGATTGATTCAGACAAACTTTCCCCCGATGACAGCATAGAAGAAGTACTTAAACATGGTACGCTTTCTGTGGGCTTTATCGGACTTGCGGAGGCTTTAAAGGCACTTATAGGCGTCCACCACGGCGAAAGCGAAGAAGCCCGTGAACTTGGTTTAGAAATAATAACCGCTATGCGTAAGCGTATCGACGAAGAGGCAAAAAGAACAGGTCTTAACTTCTCACTGCTTGCCACGCCGGCGGAGGGTCTTTCCGGACGTTTTGTGCGCATGGACGCTAAAAGATACGGCATAATTGAGGGCGTAACCGACAAGGATTATTACACGAACTCTTTCCACGTACCCGTTTACTATCCGATAAGTGCTTTTGAAAAAATCAAAATCGAAGCACCTTATCACGAACTCACCAACGCCGGACACATCAGTTACATTGAACTTGATGGCGACCCGCTCGAAAATCTCAACGCCTTTGAAAAAATAGTTCGTTGTATGAAAGAATCCGGAATAGGTTACGGAGCTATCAATCACCCTGTTGACCGTGACCCATGTTGTGGGTATACTGGAATTATCGGTGAAACCTGTCCATGTTGTGGCAGACGTGAAAGCTCCGGAAATGTTGCATTTGACAGAATAAGACGTATTACGGGTTATCTTGTCGGAACTCTTGACCGTTTCAATAACGGCAAACGTGCTGAAGAACACGACAGAGTAAAACACAATGTCTGAAATAAGAATAGCCGGAACTGTCAACGACTCTATCGTTGACGGCGACGGCATAAGATTTACGATATTTACACAAGGCTGTCCACATAACTGTATGGGCTGTCATAATCCACAGACGCATGATTTTTCCGGTGGAAAATTAGTTGATACAAATATTTTGCTTGAAAAAATAAAGTCCAATCCGCTACTTGACGGTGTGACGTTCAGTGGGGGAGAGCCGTTCTGTCAGGCACATGAACTGGCTGTTTTAGGGAAAAAAATAAAGTATTTCGGACTTAATATAACAACTTATACGGGTTATACTTTTGAGGAATTATATACAGAAAACAATACTCACTGGAATGAATTACTCACCGTGACAGATATTCTTATTGACGGGAAATTCATTCAGGAGCTGAAAGACTGGACTATAAAATTTCGTGGCAGTTCAAATCAGCGTTATATAGATTGTCCGGCAAGTCTTAAAGCTGGTAAGGCAATTGAAATACAGATATAAATAAAATCCAGAGATTATACTTTTTGATGTGGCTTTACACATAAAACGTAAAAAATGCAAAAAAGTACATTTAAATTTAAACATAAATGCTCATTAAAGACCTTTTAAAAAATTTTCCTTTAGAAAAATCTCCCCGAAAATTTCAGGGAGATTTACATTTTTAATTTTCAGAAAGTGTAATACTGCACACAAAGAATGAAAAAGTTCCTCAATACTGAAAAATTAAAATACTGTATTATAGGCATTTTTAGCATTTTATTGTGATAGCAAAAAGTGAAAAATATTTTATTGTGGGATTTAGTGAAAATATAATGAAAATCCTTATATTACAGAATTTACGGAAATTATAAGGATTTTTTTGAATTTCAGCGAAAAAATCAAGTTCCGCAATATTTTATTATAATTTATGATTCATTTAATTCAATCATAAATGACAAAACCTTTGAGGTTAGGTATTGAAAAATACGACGTTCCGCATGAAATCCATACCGACAACTGAGTGAAGAATATCCGTTGTCAGTCATGAACGTTTTAGGGATAGGCAAAGTCACAGCTACCCAATAGCACGAACAGGCTAAGCCGATAGAGCGTTTTTTCAGAATGCTTGAAGAACGTTTTAGAACCTGTTCAGTATCTTTTCAAAGAGAGAAAAAAGTGGTATAATGGAATAAAT
>JAMPEF010000081.1 GCA_023665275.1 Alistipes senegalensis
ACATCCAATTATTGTAAAAGTCTACAATTCTGCTGTCAGAGCGATAATTTACAATAAGTGAAACTTTTTTACATTTTCCCTCCTCAAATTTCTGCGGAAATTCAAGAATATTACGGATAGTCGCACCTCTGAAACGATACAAGCCCTGGTCATCGTCACCAACAACTGCAATATTCTGCTTTTCTCCTGCCAACAGGAAAACAATCTGTTCTTGTATGTAATTCGTATCCTGATACTCATCAATCATTATATATTGAATTTTTTCCTGTATTTCTGCAAGAATGGCAGGATTATTTTTCAGCATAAAATAAGCTTGTGTCTGAATAGCAGAAAAATCAAGCATATTCTGTTCGTCAAGAATAGAATTGTAAATCTTGATAATTTCGCCTACGAGCTGAATATCCAAATCAGAATCCCTGCAAAGTGCCTCAAAGTCAACAAGTTCTTCATTTAGTACATTGACAAGATAAGATATATAACTTGCTTTTTTCCACGCACCCTGATTTCCGAAAAACGTATCTATATCCGGTATGGAATTAAATTTATTTATATTCTGAAAAATAAGATATTGCTGGTCAAATCCGTCAAGCAGACGGTAGTTTTTTCTAATATTTGTGTACTCCAGATTCTCTTTTATAAATCTCAAACAGATAGAATGGAATGTACCAATATACATTTCATTTATATTAACCGAGATTTTACGTTCCATAAGTTCATTTGTAATTCTTGTAATAATTTCTTTAGCAGCTTTTTCCGTGAATGTTGCTATCATTATCTGTTCAGGAGCGATATTATGCTCTTGAATAAGGTAAACCGCCCTTTGAACAAGAGTAAAAGTCTTTCCAGTTCCCGGACCAGCAGTTATGAGCAAAGGTCCGAAAGTATGAGAAATTGCTTGTTTTTGTTCATCATTTGCATTTAAAAAATCAAACATAGAAAACTCCTTTCATTATAATTAAAATCCCTATTCCGACAACGAAACAGGGATTTTCTGATATGTTCAAGTGAAATTCACATATATTTAATCATAAATAATCCGTCGTCATACTACGTAATTTATCTTTTTTTGAAAATTCACAGGCATAACAGCAGAAAATTGGTATAATAATAGTGCAGATTTTTGATGATGCTCATGATATGTTTGTTGTTTTCGTTTCAAAAATACAAATAGTGATAAATTAACGTAAATATTATATCATATTCAACAATTGAAATCAATAGATTTTATAATATTTTGTGTAGATTTTTTTGTATTTTGGTGAAATATAACAAATTACAGGCGGAAAATTTGTGCATAAATAAGAATAAGTTGTATGCTGAAGGTTTTCAGCCGTATTTTCTAAAATGGAAACACTTTAGAAAAATAAAAGACTAAAAATCCCAATCAAATGATTAGGATTTTTTGTTTTAAATATAAATCATGGAATTATAGATGCTTTCTTTGGCTTTTTCACGGAGCATATTGCCAATTTTTCCGACTTCAACGAGGTTGCCGGAATCAAGTGCAGTCTGATACTCCTTGCTGTCGTTCATGTAAATTTCAGTCTGTGCATTGATTGCGTCCGTGACTTTGATTTCAAGTTCCTCAAGGTATGCGAGAATTTCGCCGTTGTCAACGAGTTTCTGCAAACGTTCGAGGAAATATTCCTCCGAGTGATGCAGATAATAGCGGATATGGTCGGTGTAAAATTCGTAAATTTTGCCGTCCGAAATATTTCTGACAGTGATTTTTTCGGTATCAAGTTCCCATTTTTCGCTTTTAAAAATCATAAAAATACCTCACTTTTTCTTTTTATACAACACAATTCCTGTGCCAACTCCAACAACTGCAAGTCCGCCGATAATAAACGGCAGAGGACTGTTCGCAGAACGTTCCAAATCTACTTCTACAACGGTTTCAATAGTCACATTGATAAATTCATTGTCCGAATCAACAGAGCTGTCAGAGGACGTTTCTGTGCGTGCTACATCGCCGATAACTCTCGGTGAATTATTTCCATTATCATCAATAGGATGTTCAATTTTTTCTTCTTCAATGGTACTGAAAATTGGGAAAATATCAACGGTACTGCCGTTTTTGTCAAGCATATTCCACTGATTATTGACAAGCTGAAAACTATAAAAATTATCCTCAGTTTCGATAGTCCAGATGCCGTTGTCGTCGTTGAAATCCCAGTTTTCCGTCAGATTTTTATAGTAATTCCTGTATGAATATTTCAGTTCTCCGATAGCTGTCCAGTCGTAATCGTCATCGCCGTAATTTTCGTCAACCCATTTGTCAAGAAGATGATGCTTATATGAAGATTCGGGAAATTCAGTTCCGTCATCACTTTTGCCAAGCCAGACTTCTTCCCATATTTCAGCTTTTATGTAGTCTTTTTCAAGTATTTCAGCAGCGTGTGCAACGGTCGGAAAAGCAAGAAATACAGCTGTTATTGCGAATGATAAAATCATTTTTTTCATAAAAACTCCTATCCGAAAATCTGTCCAATCAGAACACTCGCCTCGTATTTAGTCAGATTTTCGATGTCAATATTTTTTAGGTCACATTTTTTCATTTTTCTGCAAATCATATTTTTTTGTGAGTCTGTCGCAGGATATGAACCCCATTTCTGTACTTTTTTGATGTCCCACAGGTAGATGCTTTCCTGATAATCGCAGACCAGAATATGATAAATTTTATCAAGGATTTCCTGTACCGGAGCAGTCGGAATTTCCCTAAAAACCGTATTTTTGTAAGTCAGAACAGCACTGCTGTTTCCAGCCATATCCTCCGCAAAAATCTTGAAAATCTGCCCATTACCAACGGAACAGGTCATGTCACCATTCGGTAACATGACAAAATTAATTCCATGAGTATCGTATTTTCCATTTTTTGCAAAAATCTGCACAAGCTGAGCGTTTATTTTCCAATCGGATATTTTTGCAGATTCCTCGTTGATAATTTCTTCAATTTCCGTGAGAAGTTTTCCGTCAATTTCTTCTGCTTTCACGCTTTTCGGAATTTTATCAATGCCGAATAAATCGGGAGCAGTACAGATGTCGAGCTTGCCCGTAACGCCCACACAGTCAATCAGCAGAAGTGATTTTTTTCCGTCATACAGCCTTAAACCTCTGCCGACCATTTGCGTGTAAAGACTTGTATTTCTCGTCGGACGTGCAATAATTATAGTCTCAATCAACGGCATATCCGTGCCTTCCGTGAAAACCATACAGTTCACAATACACGGAATTTCACGGTTTGTGAATTTCTGAATAATTTCATTTCTGTTCGGAGTTTCTGCCGAAACAACGACTGCACCATCGATTAGTTCTGCAATATTTTCGGCGTGTTTTACGGTAGTTGCAAAAATTAAAGTTTGTCCGACAGCGTAATTTTTATAAGCCTCCGCAACCGCAAGATTCTGTATCGGAGTATTGACGGCGTTTGAAAGTTCGGTAATATTCAGGTCGTCACGCTGTTTATGAACACCACTCAGATTATAACCGATATTAACCGTCATACAGCGAATATCCGATAAATAGCCGTTTTTGATGCCCCATTTCAAGTCACGCTGAAAAATAATTTTGCTATAAATCGCACCTAATTTTATGTTGTCGGCACGGTTCGGAGTAGCCGTAAATCCGACGTGCAGACGTGGCTTGAAATAATTGTAAATTTTTCGGTACGTTTCGGCGACAGCATGGTGAGCCTCGTCGGTGATAATTATGTCAAATTCATCGGGCGAAAAATTTTTCAATCGACGCACAAGTGACTGCACGCTTGCCGAAATTACGTCCTCGCCGTTGCTGTGAATTTTCGACTGCTCCACACCAAAGGAGCAGTCAAAATATTTTTTCGGTTGCCATACAAGTTCTTCACGATGCGACAAAATGAGCATTTTTCCACGTCTTTTTATATGCGAAAAAATTACGGTTTTTCCAAGTCCTGTGGCAACTGCAACCAGAAACGAACCACTTTCCGTGCGGTCAATTATGTCAACACATTCCTGCTGATAATCACGTAAAATCATAGTTTCACCTTTTTCTGTTCCGAACACGCAGACCGTTCATATCAACGTTTCTGTGACCGACAATATAATATTTTTCGCCGTCATGCTCGACACGACTTGAACACCATTTGTAATTTTCGTAGTCCTCATCGTAGTAGTAAAATTCGATTCCGTCACCACAGTGGAATGTATGAAAACTACACTCAAATTTTCCCTGAGAATTGAGGAAAAGCGTACTTTCTTTATCAACCGGACGGCTCATACAATCGATAATCCGATAGGCATGGCAGAGGTGATAAAGAGCATTTCTGTACTCGTCAACAAGCTGAAACTCGTCGGGATTTGTGATTTTTCCGAAATCCTTGAGTGCAGACAAATCGTCACAGTCCTCAAATTCGGTTTTTTTGATGACTTCACGAATTGGAAGTCTGAGTTTTTGGAGCATTTCGTCAAGCTCCTGAATTGTAATTTTAAGCGTAAAAATTCCTCCTTTTTTATTTTTGTAAATATTCATCAAACGTCGGAACACTGCGGAAAATCACACGGTTATTAACCCATCTTTGCAGTTTTCGGATATTGCTTTTTCGCTCTGTTCCGGACTTGTTGTAAATCATAACGTATGGATTAAATCCCATGTCACGCAAAGTGTAAATACGCTCCAAATCTTGCTCAAAATTCGTATCAAAATTGACTAAAACAAATACTGTCATTTTTCTGAAATTCCAGTTTGTGATGCTTTTGAACATCTGCAATTTCGGCAGTATTACGTCTTTTTCGTCGTATCTGTCCCACGCAAAATGAATATTTTTTATTTTCAGACGGCTGATAATTTCCGCCTTTTCTTCGGTCATCAGACGAATATCAATTCCCTGATTTATGTCTATGTAAGCCCTGCTGTCAATCAATTGTTGAAGTAAATTTTTCCAATCTTTACACGCAATTAAATTCGGGTCGCAAAGGACAATATTTTTCTGTCCGTTCCAAAATTCCGACAAATCAGCGACTTTCACGGAGCATTTTCCCTCCTTGATTCCGACGTGACAAAATTCACAATTTCGTGGACAGCCCCGTGTTAGAAAACCGTATGCAGTATCTTTTGTCAAGTTGGGATAAAGGCTGTAATCAGGGAAAATATGTTCAATTTCGTAAGGCAGATTGACATCGGCGGACTTGTCATAAATTTCTTTTCCGTCCACGATTTTTATAGCGTAATCACTTCCGCTTTTTACGATTTTATCGGCATAAACCGGAAACGGATAATCGTCCGTGAAACTGAAAATTTTTGACATATACACAATATCCATTTTTCCGCAGAACATCGGGTTATACCACTCCACGCTGTCGCCGTTTTTCTTATGCCATGCGGACAATTTCATCAGCGGAATATTCGGAAAATGATGCCCGTCAATGTCAATCAGACCAATCTTCATTTTTTACTCCTGTATGTTTTTGAAATAAAATTCAAGTGCTTTCTCGATAGTTTCGGCAACCTGTTTAGGTTTTGCGGACGGCTCGAAATATCGGCTGAAAGTGTCATTACTGATTTTTACGGATTTGCTTTTTTCAATGACAATTTTTTTGCCGTCAAGTATTCTGATTATGTCGGAATTTTTTACATTTCCGTTTTCGTCCGCTGACTCTCTTAGAAGTTTTGCTTTTTTCATGTCAATTGCGTAATCTCCCGATAAATCAGCGATTTCAAGCTGTGTTTCTTCCGAAAGATACGATAGTTCTACACCACTTCTCACGGCAATTTTTCCGCTGTCAACAAGTCCTTTCAGTTCAAAAATCAGCTTGTCAATTCTCAGAAAACGTGAAATATTTCGACTGCTCATGCTGTATTCTTCGCTCAAAATTTCAGCTGAATTTAACTTTTCGCCCACTGGGCGAGAAGTTGGATTTTCAAGCATTTGCAATTCACGGATAATGTCATTTCGCTTGCCCTGTGAAAACATTTCATTGTGCCTGAGTGCGATAACGCTTGCTTGTTCACTGATTTTGAGATTGTCAAATCCACGCTGAATTAAATTGGATTCAATGACGTAAATTTCCGCCTCTTGCTCGGAAAGTCCCTCCTTTATGATAGCCGGAATTGTGGGAATTTCCGCTATTTGTGAGGCATTCCAGCGATTGTGACCGATGAGAATTTCATAGCCGTTTTCGCATGGCTGAACGACAATCGGACTGAGTACACCATTCGCCTTGATACTCGCAACCATATCGTCAAGACGTTCGCCGGTGTAGAGTTCAAAGCGGTGATTATGGTATGGACGGAGCATTTCGCACGGTATCTGTCTGACGGCGTTCTGCATTGCCGTCGGAGTTGCGAGAAATGAATTTAAATCAAACATTTTCAATCCTCCTCACAATCCGTGCAGTACGGCAAGCCGTTCATTAGCTGAATGTAAACAGCGGAATAACGCTCGTGTTCAGCACCGTCCGAGTTCATCATAGCCTCAAGGAAAAAGTCCTTAGCTTGCTCACGGTCGTCCCATTTTCTGACCTCTCCGTAGCACTTTGTAGTGACGGATTTTCTGCGGTTCATAGCCATTTCTGGAGTTTTTAACATTTTTCAATTACCTCCTGTGTAAGATTTTCATATTCCGCACTGAGTTTGCCAGACGACAAACAAAGCGGAGTTTTATTTTTTGCACTGTTCGCCGCCTCAATTGCCCTGCTGATTGATGTTTCAAACAGAATTTCGCCGTATTTTTCGTGCAGAACTTCAATACAAGCCTTGCTGATTTTCGTGCGGTCAACCATTGTCGGCAGTATTCCGAGCAGTTCCAATTTCGGATTTATCGTGGTTTTAATCTGCTGAATAAGCGATTCGAGAGCCTGTAAGCCGTCCATTGAAAATTCCTGTGTCTGCACGGGAATCAGCACTTTGTCGGCAGCGGTGAGGGCGTTAATCAGCATTGTTCCGAGCGACGGCAGACAGTCTATAATCACGAAATCATAGCCGTTTGTGACGTTTTCGGACAGTATTCTTTTCAGGATTGTTTCCCTTGAAAGTGCCGATGTCATGAGGATTTCACAGCTTGCGAGATTGA
>JAMPEF010000082.1 GCA_023665275.1 Alistipes senegalensis
TGACTTTAACAACAGGTATGCGGCTCGGTGAAGTGTTAGGATTAAAATGGGAAAATATTGACCTGCGTTCTGGTATACTGAATATCCGCCAAACATTAAACAGACTTGAAAAAATCGACTATAACGGCATAGGTTCAAAAACCGAGATTGTATTCCAAGTTCCAAAAACAAAAAATTCTATCCGCTCCATTCCGCTTTTGCCTTTTATGATAAGGGAATTACAGGACTGGAAAAACGCACAGATGGCGGATAAATTAAAAGCTGGTACAGCTTATCAAGATATGGGAATGGTCGTCACAAATCCACTCGGCGGTTACATAGAACCAAGGACATTCAAGGATTATTACAACAAGATTCTGCAAGCTGCAAATATCGGGCATTATACATTTCATGCACTCCGCCATACATTCTGTACAAGAGCATTGGAAAATGATATGGATGCAAAAACCGTTTCGACTATCATGGGACATTATTCCGTTGCATTTACACTTGATGTATACGGTCATGTTCTGGACAGTCATAAGCGTGAAGAGATGATGAAAATGGAAGGACTGTTTGACCTACCAACAATGCCACCTCAGCAGCAATCTTATCCTGTTATTGTCACTCCGAATACAAATGGATTTATACTAAATGTAGTAGATTTTGATGACCTGAGTTTTGAAGTGGATAATATTCAGTTCGGCTTGATTTGTGCTAAGGATGGAATTACGGAAAAGCTTGTCGGGTATTGTCCACCCGTTCCGACTCCCTGTTCGGATTTGGTTCTTTCGGCTGAGGAGTTTGTTTTGATTGTAAATATTTGATTGATTATAATTATAATCCCTGTGCAGATGATACTGCACAGGGATTTATTTTTGTCTCTCTTTTTTTAAAATGAATTTCAAATTCATTAAATCAGACGCTTTTGTGCTTTTTTTAAAATGCAATTTCAAAAAAAGGAGACTTTTTCAAAATATCTTTAAGGCTATTTACTTTTTAATCTCAATAGTGTATAATTAGTATAATAACAATTTGTAACTCTACAAACCAAAAGGAGATTAAAAAATATGAATGATTCTGATAAATTATTTGTGTTTCAAGGTTCAACCCATATTCCTGAATCAAAATCACAGCCACAAAATGTCCCCATTCAAAATCAACAGCCAGTATATTCATTCCCGCCTCAAGCACCAGTTATTCCACCCCAAACTCTGCCAACACAACAAGACAGCACACAAACAATCGTCAATGCAATAAGCTCTCTGAAAGAAACAGCAGATTCCATTATAGCTTCGCAAACAAATAACCAAAAAGCTTTAGAAGCAATTACAAAAGAAAATACTATGCTTCGTATGAACATTCAACGTATGAAACAAAATCGTTCTGAAAGCAGATTTTTTGCAGAAAGCAATGAAGGTGTTGCTATATGCATTGAATCAAATGGTGTCCGCCCAAAAACTATTCGCATAGGTGTTATTTCTATTCTCAATGCACAGGGGTACAAAATTTTTCGTAATGGAAACTACACTGATTATACACTTGCAACGTATTTGGACAGCAAAAGATGTGAACGCTCCGCAGTATTTACTGATGATGAACTTACGAATAAAAAAATACTCAAATACTTTCACGGCTTTGAATGCGAATGTAAAAATAAACAGCTTGCCAATGATTACCTTGCTTCCAGAATTCATGACATCAAATCCGACACTATATATGTAAATGAATATCCAGGATTCTCCCCCTATAAAGATGAAAATAATACAGAAAAAGCCAACTTTATTTGTAACGCTGAAATTGCTGTTCCTGAAATTCTAAAGCTTTTTTCTCCAAATATTATCAACAGAAGACTTCCTAAGCATCAAAAAAATATTACAGAAATCAAAAGTACCGTTTCAACTTTTTTAGACACGCCTGAAAAATGTTTGTTGTTCACTTTTAATATATGCGGTATTCTTTCCTCCTTGCTGAATGAAATCGGATATGACATGGAACAGTTCTTGGTAATTTCTTCAACTGATTACAATGATGTAAAATATGCATCCATGTATCTGAAACTTTATGACAGAAACAAACCGTCGCTAAGTTTTGACGACAGCAAGCCCATGATTCAGAAGGCGTTTGCTACTTCAAGAGATGAAACTATTGTCATAAGCGAATGTACGAACATTGACAATCAATCCAGAAGAGAAGATATACTGCAATTAATCTTAAGCCTTGACAGCAAAGCTCAACCGCATAACACTGCAATTATTTCAACTGCTGCCCAGTATATTCTGCCGCCTGAAAAGAAAATCTGCATGACACTTAATAGATTGTTTCCAGATGGTTTAATCCCTGAAGAAGAAAAACGTTTATGTACATCTTTAAATGATATTTCTCGTCATTTCATAGATTTCTGCTGTAATCAATACTCTGATGTTAAATCCGATTTAGCCTCATCAATTTCATTTTTGTATAATGATACAAGTCCGCAGGATTTTCAAAATGTACAATACCGTAAAAGCTGGTGTATACTGATAAGTGTTTTAGAGATGCTTCAAACATATTATGATATTCCTGTTTCATTAAATGATATTGTAGAATATTTATCTCACGCCATGAATATAAGCATTGAAAAAACTGGCGGAAATTCCGAAGCAATCGTAAATGACTTCACTCAGGCTCTCAATGAAGTTATCCGCAATCATAGTGTGAAGATTGTTCCATACAGCAGGTATATGAACTTTACTCTTAAAAACAATGAAATCATAATAAAAGACAACATGCTCGCATTGGAAGAAGAAACTTTAACGAAAAAAATTCTTCCGCTTATGACTACAACAAGCAGCGTTCTTCATATTCTTCAAAGTCTGAACGAGGATAATCTGCTTTATACATCTTCAAAAGGCGATAAAGAATCTTTGCGTTACAAACTTACCGTTTATAACCATGGAATGCACAATAGACATAGTTTTATTGTAATTGAAAAAGACGCTGTTCTTGATAACGATATTGCAGAGAGGTTGAGCGGAATTAAAACTTCTGAATGGTTTGCCAAAAATCTTCCCACAACGCCTGTTATTCCAATCATTACGAATCAGAACGGCTTTATTGCCAGTCAGGAATTTGCCGCCAACAGACAAGATAATCTGCATTTCTTTACAACAGGTATGCCAGGCTATGGAAAAACATTTCATCTTACCGAGCGTATGTGCAGTCTCCAAAAGCAAGGAATCCGTACTGTAGTATTTGATGTCAGCGGTTCATTTACAAGAGAAGAAATTATTGAAAAGCTCTCTGTAGGCGGTGATGATAATATACTAAAAGAAGTGGAAAATTATGTGAACGAGCATATTACATTCCATAATATTGAAACAGAAGGCATACCTATAGAACCTTTGATGCTTGATTTTTCAGATGATATTACTGAAAAGAAAAATATCTTATTTTCCATTATCATGTCTCATTTCAGCAGTCTTGGTAAAGTGCAGGAAGTATTTATAGGGAAATTAATAACAAACCTGATTGCTACCGATAATTTATCTGTTATGAATGCCTACAACCATATTGTTAAAGTGGATTATCCTGAAAAACAATATACTCTTCATCTTCAGGTAACGGAACATTTTTCATGTTTCACTGATTATAAATGTGCCAACAGAGGATGGGGCGAATTTTTAGAAAACAGTAAAGATATCGTTATCATATCCATGAACGCCTCCTCGAAAACAGGCGGATATGCACTCATTGATATTCTTATGATGTCACTGTTTTATCATCAGCGTTTCAATCCTTCAAAGCATCTTGGCATTTTTGTTGACGAAATTCATAGTCAAAATCTGAAACCACAAGGTCCGATAACACAGATACTCAGGGAAGGACGAAAATTTCGTACATTTCTTAATTATGCTACTCAGTTTCTTTCTAAAAAGAATACTGATGCAAATGCAGTCATTAAACTTGCTGGTCTGTCTGCATTTTTCAATCCTGATGATACTTCTGCTTTAGCAGTTTCTAAAAGTCTTGGAATATCCCAAAAGGAACTGGTATGCATGGATGTAGGTGAATGCTTTATCAAAGGCGATGTTTATAACTATCAGAAACAGATACGAGAAAACAAGGTACTTCATGGACGTACTTATAGGAATTTTGTACCGTTTAAACAAGAATGATTTTTTACTTTTAATTAAAATAGCAGTAAACCCTTTATCGGATTTACTGCTACTTTGTTTAATAGAAATCAATATAACTGGAATCTACCCAGCCGTAATAGTCGCCGTCATCTGAATCCCACAATTCGTACCATGTAACGCCATAATTATCGCATTTGTTTTTCGCTGTTACATGCCATGTATCGCCTAAACTGTTTCTTACTTTTTGGGCTGCTCCGCCGTTCACAACATAGTCTGTTGTAAATCCTGCGACTGTTCCATTATGACAATTAATCTGTCCTTTCATATCATCTACAGGATAGGACATACCGCCTGATTGGATTGTTCCGCTTATCTCTTTGGGAATATCACAAGTTATGACATCTCCTGCAACGCCTAAGTCACTATACGGTATAACGTAAGCAACACTTGGAGGATGCACACCTGGATTAAAATTCATTTCAATACATTTACCAAAATCTTCTTTTGCATAAAATTCTACTTCACTGGTGTACTCCTGATTTTGTATCTGAACTGATACAGAAGAAAAATCGCCATCCAGATACAAACGAATTTTAGAGCCGTCATGTCCCGAAAGAGCATAAGTTTCTACATATCCGTCTGCATAAGGTTTATCCTCAAGAAGTTCCTTCGGGCAAAGTTCTTCAACTGCACTTTTATATGAAATATCATACCCTACTATTGGTATTCCGTAACTTTCATAATCTGACAATCCGTCTTCTTCGATAATAGTTTCTTCTGTAATAGACCACACATCATGCCAGCCAACCATTTGAAGTTCTTTTACTGCATAATAACCCTTATGACCGAAATTACTGTAAAGTTTTCCGTCTTTTTCAGTAAGCCATGTATGTCCGCCACCTATTTCGCCAAGTTCTATAAAGCCCCCATTTTCATCAATGGAATAAACCTGAATAACTGCCTCCGCTTCGCTTTCTCCAAAATGAAGCAGCAACTCATAAGTACCGTCTTGATTGATGTCATAGAGATAATACAGGTAATAAGGAATATACTCATCGCCGAATTCTCTCTTATATTCGGCATCTATTTCGTTCAGCAGAAACAAATAAGGTGCATAATTTATTGATTCTTCCACTTTATCAACGGCGGTTGTTGTAGCCGTAGTGGTGATTGCCTTGGTAGTTGTTATCGCTTTTTCTGTTGTAATCTGTGTTGTTTGGTTCTGAGAAGTTACATCATTACTATTGAATTCATCACCCGAACCCTTCTCCATAAGTGAAAGAATTTCATCTGCCCCATGTTTGATTTGAATCTGCTCATAAGTCAAATAAGCTGCAATTACAGCAACAATCAATACAAACAGTAAAATCACTACAATAATAATCGGCTTCTTTTTAGATTTTTTCGACAATGCAATTGTATTGACTACTTTGTCAGTTGAAGTAGTATCATCATTTATATTAGCTCCGCAATACTCGCAGAATTTTGCATCATCGTCTATCTGTTTTCCGCAGTTTTCACAAAACATAAATATCCTCCGATTAGCGAATCATCAAATTCAAATCTCTGCAAAAATCATTCTGCTCTTTCAATTTTTCTTTTTTAATTCGTTTCAATCTGATTTTAAAAGTCTTTCCTGAATTAGTATTGACTACAAATATACTTCCAAGAATGTTTCTTACAATGCCAAGAATACCTAAAACAAGAAACAATATTCCCATTACTGTTGCAAATCCACCCCCGAACAACATCAGAAGTCCAAACAGTGCAAATGTAATTCCCATTATGGTATGGGATATGTAAACCTTATCTTCAAAATGAAATGCTTTGATATCTGTATAGGGAAGCGAAGTCGTTCTATCCTTGATGCCGCCTGTTTGTTCTGTCACAAAAAGCATCGAATCCTGAAATTCAAAACTTACTTCTCCACCAAGAAAGTAATCCAACAAGTACCGTGAAACCTTAACGTTATTGAAAATATAACTCTTACCAATAATGGCATTTTTATCTGGTGAAACAGCTGCCTTCGGCACTTCTTGATTTTCAGAAGTTTGAATTACACCTACAGGCGTTCCGCACTTACTGCAAAATTTCACGCCCTCTTTCAGCTCATTTCCGCAATTCTTACAAAACATAATTAACCCCTCTCATAACTCAACTTATTTCTTGTCTTTCAGCTCACCGCCATAAAAATCATCTGTATAACAATAAAGAGTATTTTCAAAAGTGACTTTCTCGTCATCAACAAAAGTAACAGTAATTTTTTTAGGGTATACAACAGCAGTTCCTGACGGCATAGAAAAAAGATATTCCCAGTGTGCCGAATCTGTACCGCCTGAATATAAAGGACCAGTATACTTCAAATTACTGAAATCATCACCGTAGTCAGTAACCAAAGCTCCACCCATTCTGTCATAAAAGTATGTTTCAAATGTAATATAGGCTATATCCTTGTTCGATATGTTCTCAAATTCATATGTTATAGAACCTATGGACGAATCAAAAGAAATATCGTTTAAAACAATTGATGCTTTTTGATTAGGTGAGTTGTTAAAAAAGGAAAAATCTGTACCATCATCATTATTTCCTTTCCCACTTAAATCACCCTTTAAATGGGGTATAAGCCAGATTATCAAAGATATTGTCATAACAGACAGCACAATTAAAACAATCATTGACAATGGATGTATTTTCTTTTTTGCTGTACTATTCTGATATGCCGTTTCAAAATTTGGATTTATATTTGATACCAAATTAGATGAAGAAGCACTTTGTGGCGTACCACACTTACCGCAGAACTTCACTCCCTCTTTAATTTCGTTTCCACAATTTTTACAAAACATAACAAACAAAATTTCCTCTCACTTAAATTGAGCTTAAATACTGCCTTTCAACATTATAACACTTAGT
>JAMPEF010000083.1 GCA_023665275.1 Alistipes senegalensis
CTACCTATTATATCGTATCTTTATTGATTTGTCTATAATGGAATTGCTGTAATATGTTGAAATTACACGAAAAATATGGTATAATAAGATAAATAATTTTTAATGAAAAAACGGAGATTATAAATATGGCTAAAGCATCAAAACAAAAAAAGTCAGTCTCAATGGAAGAAGCACTCTGGAAATCAGCAGATAAGCTTCGTGGTTCTGTTGAACCGGCTGAATATAAACACGTTGTTCTGAGTTTATTTTTCTTGAAGTTCGCAAGTGATAAGTTTGAATCACAGCGAAAAATGATAGCTGAAAAATATGGGGACAAGTTTATTGATAATATTGCTTTCTATACAAAGGATAATGTTTTCTATCTTCCGGTTGAAAGTCGCTGGAGTTACATAATGGAAAATGCAAAGCAGGATGATATTGCTTTGAAGATTGATACAGCTTTGTATACTATCGAGAAAACTAATACAGTATTAAAAGGGGCATTGCCTGATAACTATTATTCACGTCTGCATATTGATACAAATAAACTTGCATCACTTCTTGATGAGATTGATAAGATAAATACTGACGATTCAGAAAATGACATAATCGGACGTGTATATGAGTATTTTCTTGGAAAGTTCGCACTGGCTGAAGGTAAGGGAAAAGGTGAATTCTACACTCCGAAGTGTATAGTAAATCTTATTGCGGAACTGATTGAACCATATGATGGCATTCTGTATGACCCTTGTTGCGGTTCAGGAGGTATGTTTGTACAGTCAATAAAATTCGTTGAGGCACACAGCGGTAACAAGAAAAAAGTGTCAATTTACGGTCAGGAGTATACCAATACGACATTTAAGCTTGCAAAAATGAATCTTGCAATTCGTGGAATATCCGCAAATCTTGGTGAAATGGCTGCAAATACCTTTACAAATGACCAGCACAAAGACCTGAAAGCAGATTATATTATGGCAAATCCTCCATTCAATCAGAAAGCATGGAGAACTGACAATGAACTTACAGACGACCCACGTTGGAACGGTTATGAAGTACCGCCGACAAGCAATGCAAACTATGGCTGGATTCTGAATATTGTTTCCAAGCTGTCAAATAACGGTATTGCGGGATTTCTGCTTGCTAACGGTGCATTGTCCGACGACGGCACGGAATTAAAAATCCGCCGACAGCTTATTGAAAATAATCTTGTTGAGGCAATTATTATTCTGCCGAGAAACCTTTTCTATACAACCGATATAAGCGTTACACTTTGGATTCTGAATAAGAATAAGAAAGCAAGGACAGTTGAGGAAAACGGTGTTACAAAAAATTACCGTGACCGTGAGCGTGAAATACTCTTTATGGATTTGCGACAGATGGGCAGTCCGTATGAAAAGAAGTATGTGGAGCTTATAGAATCAGACCGAAAAAAAGTTGCCGATATTTATCATAACTGGCAGGCACAGGATGGAAATTATCAAAATATCCCTGAATTATGTTACTCTGCGACTTATGATGAAGTGGCTGAAAAAAATTTTTCTCTTGCACCGAGCCGATATATTGAGTTTATAAATCATAATTTAGAATTGGATATAGACAAACTCATGAACGAAATATTTAATGAATTAAATCAAGCATTAATTGAAGAAAAAGAGAAAATTAATATTCTCGAAAATGCAATACAGGAGGTATCAAAATGTTAATTCATAGAAGTATTTCGCAATTAATAAAATGCATTGACGAAAGAAATACAAATGGAAAAATAACTGAATTTTATGGTATAAATATTAATAAAGAATTTATGCCTACTGTCGCAAACACAAACGGTGTTGATGCTACTAAATACAAAATACTAAAAGAAAATCGTTTTGTTTTTAGTGGTATGCAAACAGGACGTGACAAATGTATTAGATTAGGTTTATATAAAGGAAATCCTGTTATAATTTCTCCAGCTTATACAACTTTTGAAATATCTGCCTTACATGAAGTTTTACCCGAATACTTTTTTATGATTTTTTTAGATAACGAAATGGATAGATATGGTTGGTTTATTAGCGACAGTAGTGTAAGAGCTAATCTTGATTTTAATAGATTTATGGAAATTGAATTTGATTTACCTGATATAAATGTTCAAAAAAGATATGTCAATATTTATAATGCAATACAACAGGTGCCAAAATTAAAATCAAAAATAAAAGAAATTTGTCCAATATTAATACAAAAATCCCTTATAGAATAATCATGAGGTGGTAAACCATGATGTTTAATGAACACACGTTAGAACTCGCCATCATGGAACTTTTTCAGGACGAGGAATATATATACACAAACGGCGAAAATATAAGCCGTGATATTTCGGAAGTTCTGTTAATAGATGATTTGCGTAAGTATCTTAATAAACGTTATGGAAATGACGGCATTACACAAAGCGAAACAAACGGAATTATTATGAAATTACGCAGTATTTCGGGAACGATATACGAGGCAAACAAAACTTTATATAAAATGCTGTGCGACGGCTTTATTCTTAACAGAGAGGATAAGGCACAGAAAGACTTGTTTATTAACCTTGTCGACTTTGAAAGTCCTGATAACAATATTTTCAGGATAGTAAATCAGTTTGAGATTAAGGGCGTAAACAATCAGGTGCGGATTCCGGACGCTATAGTATTTGTAAACGGACTTCCGATAGTTGTATTTGAGTTCAAGAGTGCAGTCCGTGAAGATACTACAATTAAAGACGCATACACACAGCTTACTGTAAGATACAAGAGAGATATTCCCGAATTGTTCAAGTATAACGCTTTTGTGGTAATAAGCGACGGAGCAAATAATAAATACGGCTCTTTCTTTTCAAAGTATGATTATTTCTATTCATGGCGAAAAATTGAATCTACAGACACCGAACTTGACGGAATAAATTCGCTTCTGACTATGGTAAAAGGTTTGTTCCGTAAAAACAGGCTTCTTTCAGTGGTTAAAGACTTTGTATATTTTCCTGACAGTTCAGACAGGGAATTGAAGATTGTATGTCGTTATCCGCAGTTTTTTGCAGCTACAAAGTTGCTGGAAAACATCAAGACACACATGAAACCGGACGGTGACGGAAAAGGTGGTACATATTTTGGTGCTACAGGTTGCGGAAAGAGTTATACAATGCTGTTCCTTACCCGAATGCTTATGAAATCCAAAGATTTACGCAGTCCGACTATTCTTGTAATTACCGACAGAACAGACCTCGACGACCAGCTTTCAAAACAATTTTTGGCATCAAAGAAGTATATCGGTGACGAAACTGTTGTAAGTATAGAATCCCGTGAGAAACTCCGTGAAGAATTACAAGGCAGAACAAGTGGCGGTGTATACCTTACTACAATTCAGAAATTTTCGGAGGATATAAAACTGCTTACAGAACGTTCAAATGTAATCTGCATATCTGACGAAGCACACAGAAGTCAGGTTAATCTTGACCGGAAAATGAAAATTACTGATGATAGTGTACATAAAGCTTATGGATTCGCAAAGTATCTGCATGATTCTCTTCCTAATGCCACATATGTGGGTTTTACAGGTACTCCTATTGATGCGACAATTGAAGTTTTTGGTGCTGTTGTAGATGCTTATACAATGACAGAATCTGTAGAAGATGGAATAACAGTAAATCTTGTTTATGATGGCAGGGCGGCAAAAGTCATTCTGAATCAGGAAAAAATTCAGGAAATTGAGCGTTATTATGACCAGTGTGCAGAAGAGGGTTCTAATGAATATCAGATAGAGGAAAGTAAAAAGGCGGTTGCGAAACTTGATGTAATAATTGGTGATACGGACAGACTTAAAGCAGTTGCAGAAGATTTTATCAATCATTACGAAACTCGTGTGGCTGAGGGTGCAACTGTTGCAGGTAAGGCTATGTTTGTATGTTCAAACAGAAATATAGCATATCGTTTCTATAAAATAATCAAAGAATTAAGACCGGAATGGGCAGAAAAGAAAGTATGTCCGGATGGTATTGAATTAACTGAAAGGGAAAAGAAAGAACTTAAACCTATTGAAATGATAAAACTTGTCATGACAAGAAACAAAGATGACTCACCAGAACTCTTTACAATGCTCGGAACAAAGGACAATAGAAAAGAACTTGACAGACAGTTTAAGAATATTCATTCCAATTTTAGAATTGCAATTGTTGTGGATATGTGGCTTACTGGATTTGACGTGCCTGCTCTTGATACAATATACATTGATAAGCCGGTACAGCAGCATACACTTATTCAGACTATTTCCCGTGTAAACAGAGTGTGTGAGGGTAAGGAAAAAGGCTTGATAGTTGATTACATTGGTATCAAAAAGAATATGAATCTTGCATTGAGAAAGTACACAAACTTTGAGTGTGATGAATTTGAAGAAATAGAACAGTCAATAAATATTGTAAAAGACCAATTGGATGTTATTAATCAGATGCTTCATAATTTTAATAGCAAGGATTTCTTTGAAGGTAGTCCAAAGGAACAACTTGACTGTATAAACAGAGCAGTGGAATATGTTCAGCTTTCTTCCGAAATTGAAACAAGATTTATGGCAGCAGTAAGGAGATTAAAGCAGGCATTTAATCTGTGCAGTTCAAGTTATGAATTTTCTGATAAAGAAAGGGACTATATTCATTTTTATTGTGCAGTGCGTTCAGTTTTGTTTAAACTAACAAAAGGCGAAGCACCGGATATATCACAGATGAATGTTCGTGTCAGAGAACTTCTTGAGGGAGCCATTCAGTCAGATGGTATAGAAGAACTGTTTGAATCCGGAAAGCATATGGAAATTGATATTTTCAGCGAAGAATATCTTAACCGAATCAATTCTATTCAGTTGCCAAATACAAAAATTAAAATTCTTCAGAGACTGCTTTCACAGGCTATAGATGAATTTAAGAAGATAAATAAAATAAAAGGTGTAGAATTTTCAGAGAGATTGAAGCAGATTGTTGATGAGTATAACAACAGAAGACGTGATGAAGCATATGCGAATGAAGTGCTTAACGATATAGCTGAACAATTAGCAAATTTGCTGTCTGAACTGAAAAATGAAAAAGATTCATTCAAGGATATGGGAATTGACTTTGAAGAAAAAGCATTTTATGATATTCTAAGTTCAGTCGCAAAGAAATATGAGTTTAAGTATCCTGATGATAAGATGATAGAGTTGTCCAAGAAGATTAAGCTTATTGTTGATGATAAGGCTCGATATACTGACTGGGCAACTCGTGAGGATATAAAGGCTAATTTACAAGTTGATTTGATACTTCTGCTTGATGAATTTGATTATCCTCCTGTAACTATTGATGACGTTTATAAAGAGGTATTGGAGCAGGCTGAGAATTTTAAAAAGTATAGTAAGTGACTGTTTTATAATATGAACAGCTAAAATGAAGTATTTTATGGAAACTAAATGCAAAGAAGTAAAATTTTAACGCTTTTATCCTTGAAAACATGGTATTTTACGGCATTTGAGAAAGGAGAATAATAGTGAATAAGATACTATTCATCTGCCACAAAAATATCTGTCGCAGTCCTATGGCGGAGTTTATTTTTAAAGATATGCTTAAAAAGTGTGGGCGTGAGGCGGAATTTATCGTTGCGTCCAGTGCAACAAGCACCGAGGAAATATGGAACGGGATCGGCAATCCTGTATATCCGCCCGCAAAAGCAGAACTCGCAAAACATGGGATTTCCTGCAAGGGAAAAAGAGCCGTACAACTGAAAAAATCAGATTATGATAAATACGATTTGTTTCTCTGCATGGACAGCAGAAATGTTACAAATACTTTGCGGATTTTCGGCGGTGACCCCGATAATAAAGTTCGCAAGCTGCTTAAAAATAAAGATGTTTCAGACCCTTGGTACACAGATAGATTTGACGTTGCCTATAATGATATTTACGAGGGCTGTCATCAGCTTCTGGAGAGTTTATGATGCAGATATGGAATCCATGGCATGGCTGCCGCAAATATTCAGAAGGATGCGCCCATTGCTATATGTACTACCTTGATACTCAGCGTGACCATGATGGCAGTGAGATTTACAAGACGAAAACAAACTTTAATCTTCCGCTGAAAAAAGACAGACAGGGAAATTATAAAATTCAGTCAGGAACGTTGCTTCATGTATGTATGACTTCTGATTTCTTTCTGGAAGAAGCAGATAAGTGGCGTGAAAAGGTGTGGGCTATGATTCGTCAGCGTTCCGATGTGATATTCTGGATTCAGACGAAACGTGCGGAGCGTATTGAAGAAAATCTGCCATATGATTGGAACAACGGCTGGGAAAATGTCATTCTGTGCTTAACAACGGAAAATCAGAAGCGTGCTGATGAAAGACTTCCGATTCTGCTGTCTATTCAGGCAAAGCATAAGGCATTTATGTGTGCACCTATTTTATCGGAAATCCATGCAGAACAGTATCTTGCAACAGGTCAGTTTGAAAAGGTTCTTGCTGACGGCGAAAATTATGACGGAACAAGACCTTGTCGCTATGAATGGATAAAATCTTTGCACGACCAGTGTGAACGCGCAGATGTGGAATTTGACTTTATCGGCACAGGTAATATTTTTATCAAAGACGGTAAAGCATACCGAATTCCGAAAGCGTATCAGAAAGTACAGGCACAACGTTCGGGACTTAGTTATCCACCAGGAAATACGAATATTCCAATGCAACCAAAATGCAGATTCTGCAAAAGAAAAAACAGTTGCAATGGCTGTCATTGGTGCGGAAAGTGTGACTGAAAATCAAAAATTACACAGTGAAAGGATTACAGATATGAGAGAATTATTTGTGATAGATTTGAAAGATTATGATTTGGAATTAAAACGTTTCAGACGACCATCAGTTCGTGGTATTATATTTAAAGATAAAAAAATTGCAATGGTGTACAGCCAAAAATATGATTAACGTGAGTTCGATAAAAAAAATAGAAAAAACCGCTCAAATCTGTTATAATG
>JAMPEF010000084.1 GCA_023665275.1 Alistipes senegalensis
ATCTGACATCCACTTTTCAAGTGATTCCTAAACGTTGGAGAATTGAACGCACCTTATACTCTTTTACGCAGATTTTAATCCTATGTGGACAGGTTCTTTGTTATCATTCGTCAATTAAGAACGGCTGACCACATCTGCCGATTTTGTCATAACTTTTGGCTTCATAATACTGTATACATATCTGGTCAGCTTCAGTAATATAACCATCGCCATCAACATCAGCAGCCTGCGGAACAGTCAAACAATATTTGCCCTTGTACCCTATAGCATTTTCAACTGGTATTATTCCATATATTTGGGTTTCGTTTTTATATGCTGTCATAAATTGTGCGATACTAACTGCGTCATTTATGTCAATAACACCGTTATAATCAACATCACCGTATAAATAGTGTCTTGGCTTTTCGTTGTTTGTGGCACTTACAGAGCCTACAGCAGTGTATGTACTACCAAACATCATTAACATTGCTGTTAAAGATGCTGTAACTCTTTTGATTGTTTTTTTCATTTGATTTCCTCCTTAATTAATTTTAAACTTTTTTGTTTAAAAGTGCGGATTGTCACCTGCAAGATATTGTGCAATTTTAGCGGCATCTCTAATATCAACTTTACCATCATTATTAGCATCACCGGCTAATTGCTGAAACTCAGTTAATTTCGGTCCATTGTCACCATGTGACTGTGCAACATATGAAGCTATATAATCCGCATCATCCATATTTACACATCCGTCGAAATTAACATCACCGACTAAGACAGCTATTGTAGTAATAGAACCCTTGCTTGTTTCATAGCTGTAATCTAAAGAAAATGACGTTGTTGTCGAAGGTGTGTACCATGTGGATTTGGATAAGTAGCCAGTGCCATTGATTTTTGGCGGACTTGAATATCCACTTATCAATGCTGATAAACCGCAGTCATATCCGGTCTGAAACTTGGTATCGTTTATAATTAACGAACCCTTCTCACTCGAACCGAAAGTATAGCCTTTTGTATTCACAGCAACGCTGGAGTACCATTCAAGACCAATTCCGGAATACTTTTCTACAAACCTCCATGTATTCTGTTTTCCGGAATTAGCGGCATTTGCATGAGTTGCCTGATTAAAAACCGGTAAAGCACTGAACAAACCAGCAGTCATAACAGCAAACACCTTTTTCAGTTGTTTTTTCATTTTTATCCTCCTTGAAAAAATATATTTGTATATGATTTACAATAAATATATCATATCATATCTTAATTTTATTGTCAATACTTTCGACATATTAAGACAAAATTCAACATTTTATTTTTACAGTTAAAAACTTGTGAAGATGTATCAGAAATTTACAGGCGGTAAATAAAGCTATGTATACAGGTGTATACGCTGTATACATTGGTATACATGAACAAAGAAAGAGGACAATAAAATGCCCTCTTTTTACTCTGTATTATATTTTACTCTAACATGTTATAGTAAAATGGAATACTAAAAATACTATTGACATTTTGATAACTTTATTGTATAATGATGAGTGAAAGGACGTGAAAGAAACTTGCATGAGATAATTTTTTATGAGGACGAAAAGGGCAGAAGTCCTGTTCTTGACTTTCTGAGGGAACTTGCAAAATCAAAAGGCAAGGAAAATCGAACTCGATTACGAAAAATACAGGAGTATATCGGCGTATTAGAAGAATACGGAGCAACAATGGGTGAACCGTATATGAAGCATCTGAGCGGCGATATATGGGAAATAAGACCATTAAGAGACAGGATATTGTTTACAGGAGTTGTAGACGGAAAATATGTACTTTTACACCAGTTTATGAAGAAAACACAAAAAACGCCTCCTCGGGAAATCGAACAGGCAAAGCGAGAATTAGCCGACTTTAAGAAAAGGAGTGGGATTGAATGAGTATTGAACTTAATGGAAACAAATTCACAACATGGAGTGATGTTGAAAAAGAACTTTTCACGCCCGAAGAAATCGCTGAAAACAAGTTGAAAGTCGCTCTGATAGGCGAACTTGTAAAGGCTCGTAAGGAAAAAGGCATTACTCAAAGAGAACTTGAAACTCTCAGCGGTGTAAAACAGCCAGTTATTGCAAGAGTAGAAAATGGAAATACAACACCGAACCTCAGCACTATACTGAAGATTTTACAACCACTTGGTAAGACATTAGCAATCGTTCCGATTGAAGAATAAACAAGAAAGGGAAATGTATTATAACCATTCGTAAAGAAATTGATTTTAACAAGCCTCTGACTGATGAACAGAAGGAAATGTTTGAGGAACTCAAAACAAGACCAGTAACACCTGATGATGACTGCCCTGAACTTACGATTAAACAGTTGGCACGTGTATCAAAAAAGAACCGTAAAGAACGCAGAATTGATTAAATGTTATTTGTGATTACAAAGAGTTACATGTAGCACTTAGCAAAAAGAAAAATGTGGTATTTGTACCACATTTTCTTTTTCAGCTTAGTAAAAAAACAAGTGTAAAAGTTGACACATGTGTCAAGAAAAAAGTTGCTATTAGTAGCAACTTTTTATTGGGTTAAATTAATAAAATAGTGTTCGAAGTACTCCACGATTGACGGAGTCAGCAGAAATTTTTTCTCAAAATTTTTTGTGACAGTTTTGTGAAATACTTTTCAAAGCCAGTCAAAAAGTTTAGACTATCTTTGTCACAAACTTCACCCAATAAGTGCATCGGAGAAGAACATTCTGTTTTGATAAGCCTTTAAGAGATTGTCAAAACAGGTATTGGGTAAACACTACCCGTTCTGTCATAACACCTATGATTTTTGTTTTACTCAAAACTTTTTTGAAAAAATTTTCTCAAAAAAAATTCTTTAAAATCTGAAAAAATAATTGTGATGATTTTGTGAAAGTCTATTTGTTCTTTTATAAATTTTTTTAATTTCATTTAATTATAAAATTTAATTTTATATTTTAGAGGGTTTGGGAGACTTCCCAAAAATATTTTCAAAACCTTGAAAATCGGTATGTGGTACACCACATACGTTGCTTGCTATTTTAGTAATCAGTCCCGTTCCATATGATGTATAGCCCCTTGCATAAACAAAACAGGTAGTGTTTACCCAATACCAGTTTTGCACGCTCCTTACGAAACTTGCAAAACAGAAAATTTCGCTCTGCTAAATTTATTGGGCAAAGTCTGCGACCTTGACAGCTGAAAAACTTTTACAAAATCCTCTTGTAAAAATATATCTAAATTGTAAACAGCTCCGCTTGTCGTGGAAATCCCCGAACCCCTTTTTGACTAAACTGAAAAAAGAAAATGTGTCATATGTAACACATAAAAAAAGTCATTCAGCATACGTTTTGCTCAATGACTTGACAATTTTTCTTATTTATGGTATAATAAATTATGGGTGCTATGCACCTACTGTCTGACTAAGACCTAGGAAACCTTAGACAGACACTGAAACAAAGTTACACAACTAACTTTATTTAAGCTGTAAATACATAACACCCAAAATTTATGTTTATTATAACATAATCTAAAGGTTATGTCAAGTGATACGCATATAAAAATTTTTTGGATAATAAAAAATTATTTTTATCAGTTTTTATACAGTGAAATAAAAGTTGCGGTTACTTTCTTTCAGTTCCGCAACTTTTTGTTGCTTGGAACTAAAAAAATTTTGAAAAGGACTGATAAAACTTTGAATGACAACAAAGAGACTTTAAAAAAATTTCTTCTTGACTATATTGAGGAAATCACAAAAAAGTCTAAGAGTAGAAATCAATACATATGCCCTTTATGTAACAGCGGAACAGGAGCAAACGGCACAGGGGCGTTTACATTTAATCCTGAATGGAACAACTTTCATTGCTTTGCTTGTGGAAAAAGCGGAGACATATTCACGCTCTATGCAGAAATGAATAACCTGTCACTGATTTCTGACTTTCCCATTATCACTGACGAACTCTCAAAAAAATATCATCTGTCGTCATCAGACTATAAGAACACTCAAAGTAACTCAAATTCATTGCTTCAGCTTCGTTCTCACGTGTACATGAACATGAACCGTGACAGGATAGCTGTAAAGACCATTTATAAAAAG
This sequence comes from Alistipes senegalensis, assembly GCA_023665275.1. Lineage (GTDB taxonomy): Bacteria > Bacillota > Clostridia > Oscillospirales > Ruminococcaceae > Ruminococcus. Next base: position 4,077 of record JAMPEF010000084.1, read on the forward strand.
CCTGACGGCTCAAAAACGGCACGTTGGGAACGTTATGAGGGCAACACCCTTATGAAAGGACTGAATGGCTTACAAATGCCATTATACCACGTCTATAACCTTGCTGATAATACAAAACCTGTATTCATTGTTGAAGGCGAAAAGGATGTTGAGACAATGGAAAAACTCGGATATATTGCAACAACAAGTCCTAATGGTGCAGGTTCTAAATGGAAAGACGAATATACCAAATGTTTAAAAGATGTTGATGTGATTATTCTTGCTGATAACGATGAGGTTGGCTTGAAACACGCTATAAATATTGCAGAGAACGTCATTCAGACAGCACGTTCCGTCAAATTAGTACCCTCACAAGTTCTGTATGCTCCTTTACAGCCTAAAGGGGATATATCCGACATTGTAGACTGTATAGGCTCTGTAAAGGCTACACAGCTTATTGAGAGCGTTCTGAATAGCAATGAATACCTTTTCACCTCTAAACCGCCAGCGTCCTCAGAACAGCAACAGGATAATTTAAACAAGAAAAAACAAATGATTGACTATGAACTGTTCGCTGAATTTATTGAAAAACAGGGATATTCAATAAGATACAATCAGATTACCCATAATTTTGAGTTTTTCGGTTTTGATAAAAGCGAAAGCGTGGAGCATTTAGCAGAAAACGTTCCTACAATACTTCGTGATAAGTTAAAAAAGTTATATAGTCATGTGGCAAGGCAAGACATCACCGACTATATCACGCAGTATGCAACAAGACACAAGTATAATCCGGTTCTTAATGCTATTAAGGCGGTAAAATGGGACGGAAAAGACCGTGTAGGACAAATTTATGACATATTCAGAATACCTCCGGATACGGAAGATGGCATATATAGCCGTACTTTCATTTTCAAATGGCTTAAACAGTGTGTTTGTGGGTTGTTCAATGACATTGAAAATCCGTTTTCACTGGATATTATCCTTGTTTTTCAGGGCAAGCAGGGCATAGGAAAGACACGTTTTTTTGAAATGTTGGCTCTAAATTCTTTGGTGAGGGCATATGCTTAGACCCTCGTGACAAGGACAGCATCATTCAGGCTACAAGCAAATGGATAAGCGAATTGGGCGAACTGGGTAGCACTATGAAAAAAGATATGGACAGCGTTAAGGCGTTCCTTACGAAGTCCACAGACGAATACAGAACGCCCTACGGTAAGGCAAGCCTACATTACCCACGTATGACTTCTTTTGTCGGTACAGTCAACGACACGGAGTTTCTGATAGACCAGACAGGCAACAGACGTTTTGTAACAATCCCCCTTGCTCCTGACCTTGTAATAGACTACAACACGCAAATCAAGCCATTTGACGCATTACAGCTATGGTCACAGATATACAACATTGTTAATAATGAAGATAAATCAAGCTGTTTCCGACTTGATGAAAATGAAAAGCGATACCTTGAAAAGCGTAATGCCACATTTGTAAAACCAATGAAAGCTGAATGTGAAGTCCTTGACATACTGGAAGAACAACAAACACAACAACATGGGTACATCTGTACATTCAAAGAAATGACTGTAACAGAGTTTATTAGAATACATAATTTGAAATATGATGCTCGTACTATTGGACAAGTATTGAAAAAATATGGTTATGAAAGTAAAGTAAAAAAAGAAAATGGCAAAGCTACAAGATTGATTAATTTACCAATCAAATACTGGAAACAATAACAAATAATATTTGCGGTTACAACATGTGTTGTAACCGTTTTTTTTTGTTGCAACCGTTGTAACTGGCTATATTTAGGGATTTATAAAAATCATTTGTGCATTTTGTATAGTGCGGTTACAACAGGTTACAACAGATTATGGATTTGTTGTAACCGCATTTTTTGGCTATATATAGCTATAAATAGCAATTTTGGTTACAACAGATTTTTTGCGTGTTGTAACCGGTGTTTGTCCATATATATAGCCTTAAACTCCCTATCGGTTACAACAGTTACATCATTTTTTACTATTCTTTTGAAATTTTTTTAAAGGTTAGCACGTACTAATAGTTACAAAATGGTAACAAAAAAGTAAAAAAAAGCACTTTTTTAAACTTTTACAAGAAATTTGTTGTAACCGTTGTAACCTAAAACTGATAAACAGCTATATATAGCCAAAAAATGCGGTTACAACAAAAAAAAAAAATGTTGTAACCGTTGTAACCCTGTTTTTCTTGTGCATTTTGCACACTTTATGTATAGAATGATAGAGAATAACAATATAATAAAAAAATATTATATGTCAATGAAATATTATAATAAACAAAAAAATGATATTTATATATCATTAAAATAATATATAATAAAATTATATTATAATAAACACTATAATAATGTTATATGTTATAAATATATTATATAATATAAAATCATTATAATAAAATAATGTAACTTATATAATAATTTTTTGCAATAATTTTGTAACTTGACATTCCAATAAAAACCATGATATAATAGAAAAAATCAGAAAGAAGGAAAGTAAATGGGCAGAAATCGCATTGAAAAAAATCCATTGAGCTTTAAAAAAGGCTATTTTCTTTTATTGGCACAGCAGAAGTTGACTCCGTGTGAGTTTAGGTGTTTGCTTGTACTGGCTGAGGGCGAGGAACGTACAAAAGCACAGGTTGCTGTTATATTGTCCGATACGCCACAGCACGTCGGCACAGCAATGATACACCTTGAAAAACTCGGTTTAATCACAAACACACGTATAGAGGGCAGAAATTCGTTTTTCAAGATTAATCTTGACATCAAG
>JAMPEF010000085.1 GCA_023665275.1 Alistipes senegalensis
TATTCCATTATACCACTTTTTTCTCTCTTTGAAAAGATACTGAACAGGCTCTTATATTCTTAGAAAACTTTAAGACGAGGTTAGAAAATTTGTCACTCTTGTTTTTTCCTGACAGGTCTGACAGCAAGTCTGAAGGCAGACGATAGCTTCTTCTTTCAGATTTTGTCACCTTATTATAGTCGTTCATAATCATTTCTCCTTTTCGATATGTTTTATGAGATTACAGAAGTTTTTCAGTACTATCCGGAGTAACTACCGTGTTCTCCCACGATAACTGAACATATACAAGTATTAGTAATATCTCACGCTGTTTAAGTAACACATGCAAATCCTTTAAGGTTATCAGTCTTGCACTTGCAGTTTGAAGTAAAGTCAGTAGGTTTTCTTATGTTTTGAGTACAACACGCTCTCTTGATAGTTTATATGCGTTGTCGAAAAAGGTATCTGAGCGATTTTTAATTAAAATGCAGAAAATTCACGTTTTTTAATAGCATACATAATATTGATAATGTTGAGTTCAGAACCTATGAAAAAAAGCCCAGTTGATTTTTTTCGGATATGTTTTATGGCATTGATATGAGTCCCTACAGCGAAGATGACTGCAATATTTACTCACAATACTTCAATATATTAAATGATAGGCGAAAAAACTTGAAATCGCAGACCTTAATAAATGCAAGAAAATAACGCAGATAAAGCATAACATATAACCAAGACAGGACAGGAAAGTATAAGCAGGCAAACAAGCTGATTTACAGGCATTGAATGGTAAGAGAATGACAAGCAGGCATAGCATAGCAGAGGAGTAGTAAAGTAGCTGATTTGCAATCCAGCAGAGGAATTGAATAGTAAGAGAACAGCAAACAGACAGATTATAGCATAACAAAGGAGTATTTAAGAGGTTGTTTTGAAGTCAATCAAGGCATTGAATGATAAGAGAATAACGAGCAGGCAGACTATAGCATAACAAAGAGGTAGCCAAGAAATTAACTTGTAATCCAGCAGAGGTACTGAATGTTATGAGAATGACAAGCAGACAGACCATAGCATATTAGAGTGGTAGTTGAGTTAAAATCAATAGGGGTATTGAGTAACAGAGACGGCAATGTGAACGAATTTTAGCTTACAGTAGAGGTAGTTAAGAAGCTAACTTAATGTTTACAGAGATGTTCAGTGATAAGAGACTAACAAGCAGACAGGCTGTAGTATAACAGAGAAGTAGTCAGGAAGTTTACTTGAAATTCAGCAGAGGAATTGAATGGTATGAGAATGATGAGCAGACAGACCATAGCATAACAGAAGAGGTATTCAAGTAGTTGATTTGATGTTAACAGGGGTATTGAGTGATGAGAAACCAGCAAGCAGAAAACTATACATAACAGAAAGACAGTTGAGTATCAAGCTGATTTACAGATGAAAGGTGCAGTCAGGCGTATAATGACCAGAAAGACATCTGTTTATTTATTACAGATGATGAAGTTTTATTATCAGGATTTAACAAAATGCAATAAGGGGTAGTTAGAGACAGAATACTGCAATTTTTATTAATAATCTGATATTGAGTGTGACATTTGTAATCCTGCACGCAAAAATTAAAAAGTTCGTTAGTCTGAAAAATTAAAAAGTCCATTTATAGCCTTTTTTTATGTACGACTAACGAACCAAAATTTAAAAAAATTGTGACTAACGAACTATTTATGCCAAAACTAACGAACTTTTACTTAAATATAAGTACCTTAATATTAAGTTAAGGTGCTTATTTTTTTATATGGTCAGTTATGTCAATTATCCTACATTTTCTTGTAAGTTATTTTTCTGATTTTCTTCTACCATGCCTTCTACTTTTCCTATAAGTTTTAATTGCTCACGGTCAGCTGTTTGAAAAGATTTAATAATTCTTTTTCGTTCTCCGTTAATTGAGGTGACGGAAGTTCTATTGTAGTAGTTTTAGAAGATGTTTCTTTACCAGTCAACAGATAGTCAGTAGTAACTACTAAATAATCAGCAAGTAGTTTTAACTTGTCAGCAGTGGGATATTGTTCACCCTTTTTCCACTTTCCAATTGCACTTTGTGAAATTCCGGTATCTTTTGAGATTTGATAAGCGGTTATTTTTCTTGTTTTAAGTAATTCTGTTAATATTTCGTGAAATTCCATAAATTTTTACTCCTAATTTCGTGAAAATTGCTAAATAAAAAATTAGTATTTCCTATTTACTACTAACTAATTATTTAGTATAAATATAAATATACCTAACGCATATTCACTATTAATATTCTACTCTATTTCTGCCTTAAAGTCAATGAAAGGAGGAACTATTGTGAATGATATTAGCAAAAAAATAAAGTCTATCCGTTTAGGCAATAAGCTAAGGCAGATAGACTTTGCAGAAATGATATGTATATCACAGTCGCATTTATCAAGGATAGAAAGCGGACAGGATTATCCGTCAAAAGCTGTAATACGTTTGATTTCACTGCAATTCGGAGTTGACGAGAATTTTTTAAAGGAAGATTTTAATGAATTTAACAGTTAAGGAAGTTTCAACATTTTCAAAATTTGAGTATGAGGGGTATCTTCTGAGACTGCCAAAATCAGCTGTCCGAGCTTATGTTAAAACATTGCAGAACAGATGATTATTTCAGCAGTATATTCAAATTTTTAAGTTGAAATGCCTTTGATTAAGTTCTCATCGTTGATTAAAGTTAATCTGTAATTTTCATTCAAAGCAGTTGAGAAGCTGTTAATCAGTCAAGGCAGGATAATAAAAAACCACATTTACTCCGTATATTGAGTAAATGCGGTTGAGATTATCTCTTTGCGAGACCGTCAAGGTAGGCTTTGAAAAGTTGTTTGTCCGAATTGCAGAGTGTACGGTAAGTATCAATAATATCACGTTCATCCGCTGAAAGCATATCGTAGCTGGCAATAATAGGGGTATCAGGTTCAAAGAACTGTGACAGCGTTATCTGAAATCCCTTGCATATTTTTTCAAGTGTAAGAACGCTTGGAACAGTGTTTCTGATAAAGATATTGTTAAGAGACGAATATGCAATATCTGCTTCTTTTGCAAGACGGTAGATTGTCCATTCACGTTCCTGTAGAAGCTGGTTCATACGTTCTGTAACGAAATTTGATTCTAATTCCATAATTTTTTTACTCCTCACTTTTATAATAGTATATACTATTATTGTAGAGAAAATCAGAATATTCGTATAGATGTAAAGTTGAGTGATATTTTTTTCTTCTCATTTTGAGAATATATTGAAAAATATTCAGATATGTGGTATAATAAAAGTGACAGGCAGTATGGATTCTGTAAGAAACGGAGGTAGTAATATGGGTATTTATCTTAATCCTAAAAATGTATCATTTCAGATGGCTTTAAATTCAGAAATTTACGTTGATAAAAGTGAGATGATAAAACATACAAATAAACTTATCAACACTGTACAGCGTTTTGTATGCGTGAGCAGACCAAGACGGTTTGGTAAGTCTATGACTGCCGATATGCTGACGGCATATTATAGCCGGGGTTGTGATTCAAGAGAGATGTTCAGCAGTTTGAAAATTGCAAAAGACGATTCATTGGAGAAACATTTAAATAAGTACAATGTCATTCATATCAATATGGTTGAATTTCTGACCGATTCTAAAAATATGGACGAGATGATTGAATTTATTCAGGACGATTTGATATATGAACTTAAAAAAGACTTCCCAGATGTTAATTATCCAAGGCGTGAGACCTTAACAAAGGTAATTTCAGCCATTTTCGAGCAGACAGACATTTCTTTTGTGTTCATTATAGATGAGTGGGATTGTATTTTCAGGATTCATAAGAATGATATTGCATCGCAGACAAAGTACCTTGATTTTCTGCGTAATCTTCTTAAAGACCAGAGTTTTGTTGCACTCGTCTATATGACAGGTATTATTCCGATTAAGAAGTACGGCGAACATTCAGCCTTGAATATGTTTACAGAAATATCCATGATTGACCCGAGAGAGTATGCAGAGTTTACAGGCTTTACAGAGCAGGAAGTTAGGTCGCTTTGTGAGAGGTACAATATGTCCCTTTACGAGACTAAAAAATGGTATGACGGTTATAATTTAATGGGGGTATCCGTTTATAATCCACGTTCTGTGGTGATGTCAATGACATGCGGATATTTCAGTAACTACTGGACTTCTACAGAGACGTATGAGGCTTTGAAAATATATATCAAAATGGACTTTGACGGCTTGAAAGATAAAGTTACAAGAATGATAGCAGGTGAGAAGATTAAGGTTAATTTTTCAAAGTTTCAGAATGATATGACAACTTTTAACAGTGCAGATGATGTATTGACTTTGCTTGTACATTTGGGGTATCTTACTTACGATTTTTATAATAAAGAGGTATGGATTCCTAACAGCGAAATTCAGCAGGAGTTTATAAATTCCATTGAGGACGGTGGTTGGGAAACTGTTATGACTTTAATCCGCCAGTCAGACGAGTTGCTTCGTGCCACTTTTGCTTGCGATGAAGAAAAGGTTGCTGAAATGATAGAACAGGCACATCAGGAGAATATCTCTATTCTAAAGTATAATGATGAACATTCCTTATCCTGTGTCATTTCACTTGCTTATTATTCGGCAAGAGAGTTTTATAATATTTACAGAGAAATGTCAGCAGGAAAAGGTTTTGCAGACCTTGTTTTCATTCCGAGAAAAAACTGTAGTTATCCTGCTGTAATTGTAGAGTTGAAGTACAATAAGACCGCTGATTCTGCTGTAAGTCAGATAAAGCAGAAAAATTATTATGACTGTCTGCAAGACTATTCGGGCGAGGTTCTTCTTGTGGGTATCAGCTATTCCGAAAAAAACAAAAAGCATAGCTGTAAAATCGAGAAGATATTTAAGTAAAGTGATATAAAGGAGAAACTTAGAAATGGCTATATTTGATAAATTTAAGAAAAATGAAAAAGTTTTACAGCAGGACTTGAAAAATAAAGATGAACATCAGGGAATGGTTTTTATAGTGCATTTATTGATGAACAAAATTTGTGATATGCCTGATAAACAGCATATGCAGAATGTGATGAATAAACATTTAGGTGAGACGGATTGTTTTTGTCATGATGGAAAGGTTGCAGGTTTTGCACCTAAAAAATATACCATTCATTTTGAAAAAGACAATAAGGATATTCCACCTCAGCTTATGGTTACAGACTGCGTTAAGATTGAACAGCCTGTTATGGATGAAATATCTGCCAGTCAGCTTTGGGACTGTCCGGACGGTACGGAGATTCTTGAAAACTGTGAATATCAGGTTATTGCAACGGATATTATGGCATCTGGATTATACTATAAAGACAGAGCAGAAATGCTTGTAGGTTACATAGAGGCACTTGTTGAGCTATATCCGGAATGTAAAGCCGTTGTATTTGAAACATCTAAAAAAATGCTTACAAGAGATGCAATACTTAATTGTTCAGTACCAAAAGAAAGTCGTTTTATTTATTATGCTGTAAACGTAAGGTTTTTTAATATACAGGGTACAGACGATATGTTGATTGATACTATCGGCATGAGCACATTGTTTATGCCGGATTTGCAATATCATTTTCATGGTATGAACCCTGATACAGTTGTAAATCATGCTTATAATTTGCTTTCTTATATTTATGAAAATGACAATCCTGTTAAATCCAACGATACAATTGACGGCATTGTCGGAGATGTCATGGGTTCAGATGTACAATGGAAACTACAATATGAAGATTCGTTGATACAGCCTGTAAGAGAAGTCATTGATGTTAATATGGGAGAATATGCTTCAGGTGTCAGAAATGATTTTTAAAGATTATTCTGAAACAACTAAAAATCATAACTTTAAAATTAAAAAATAATGTGAGGTGGCAGAACTATGGCATTAGAGAATAAATTGGGTATAACTGATTCGGCTGAACTTGCAAGAACAGAAGAAAAAATCAGCAAGATAAAGGCGATAGAATTGTTTGAAAGCGGTATTCTTAATAACCTGACTGCCGGTACTTTTAATGCACTTGCTGAAATTCATAGATTTCTTTTTGAAGATATATATGATTTTGCCGGAAAAATAAGAACGGTAAATATTGCAAAAGGAAATTTCCGTTTTGCTCCTGTAATGTATCTTGAAACAGCATTAAAGCATATTGAAGAAATGCCACAATCAACTTTTGATGAGATTATAGAAAAGTATGTCGAGATGAATATTGCTCACCCGTTCAGAGAGGGCAACGGTCGCAGTACACGCATATGGCTTGACTGTATTCTTAAAAAAGAACTCAATATGGTAGTGGACTGGAGTATCGTTGACAAAGAAGACTATTTACTTGCTATGGAAAGAAGTCCGATTAAGGATATTGAGATAAAATTTCTGCTGAAAAATGCCCTGACTGATAAAATAAATGAACGTGAGATTTATATGAAAGGTATCGACGCAAGCTATCATTATGAAGGGTACTCCGTTTACCGTACCAGTGAACTTTAATATATATGAATAATACGAAACCGCAGTATCAGAAGATACAGCGGTTTTTTTATGGAAAAATTTTCCTGGAATTAATTCCATTGTATTGACAGCGGATTACTGATATAATGGCAGACAAGGAGTTGATAATATGAGTAATCAAAAAAATGCCGATTAATCTATTTCCGCAGATATTCTGATTTCTGCTTTCAGACAGAGGATAACTTTACAGCAATTCCATTATAGACAAATCAATAAAGATACGATATAATAGGTAGT
>JAMPEF010000086.1 GCA_023665275.1 Alistipes senegalensis
TTTCACTTGTTGTAAATTATCGCTCTGACAGCAGAATTGTAGACTTTTACAATAATTGGATGTCAACAACAGGTGGAAAAGACTTTAAATTTGAATGGGATAATTTCAGATATGATAAAACTATTTTGCCGTTTGAAAGCAGTAAAATTAAAAGTCCGTCTGTTGTTAAAGTTGCTGGTGAAGATGACGAGGACGAATGGCATGAAACAGTACTGAAATTCATTAAAAAGCTGATGGATTCAGGTAAAGTAACAAATCTGAATCAGATAGCATTTCTGTTTAACTCTGTACGTTCAGACAAACCCGTAAAACTTGCAAACTATCTTGAACAGAATGGAATAAATATTTATTCACCACGTTCAAATATGTTCTTTCAACGTGATGAGATTATGCTTTCCCTTGGAATACTTCTTTTAACTTTCACAAGATATATTAAAAATTTAAATGACAGAAACTTTACATTTGTTGATGAGTCTCTCTGTGCTTATTATGAACGCTGTATAATGATTGCTTTGCCGTACATTAAAAAAGATGTCGGACTTAGAAATTGGATAGCCTTAAAAGGTTCGCAACTGGCACAGATGGCAAAGAATACCGACTATGCGTTTTCGGGAATGCTATATCAGATGTTTGAATTTTCGCCTTTTGTGGAAATTCTCAATACTGAACTTACAAACGGAGCAACTGACCTCAGACCTATAAGAAATCTTGCTAAATTGTCGCAGATTATAGCAAAGTATGAATATCTGCACCGTGTAAATATTTTTACATCAAAAACAATCGACAATGTTGTTGAACGGTTTTTTAATATGTATATGCGTTTTCTGTTCAATGGCGGAATAGGCGAATATGAGGACGATTCGGAATACGCACCGAGTGGTTGTGTATCATTTCTGACCATACATCAATCCAAAGGCATGGAGTTTCCGATTACTGTTGTCGGCTCTCTCGGTAACGTTCCACGGAACAGAAATGATTCTATTATTGAAAAAATTGAAAATAAGTATTTCCATAGAAACGCTTTTGAACCGGTTGACAGAGTTAAGTTTTTCGATTTCTGGAGACTTTACTATACAGCATTTTCAAGAGCGCAGAATCTTCTTGTACTTACCTGCAACGAAAAAATCGGACGTGGTGCAGAACCAAGTAAATATTTTGCGGAAATATATAAAAACGTTCCTGATTTTTTCAGCGGTAAATTCAATATAAATGAGTTTAAATTTGCAGAAGTTAAAAAAGTGAATATCAAACAGCAGTATTCTTTCACATCGCATATCACGACTTACGAGACGTGTGCATTGCAATATAAGTTTTTCAAGGAACTTGAATTTACACCTATTACTGTCGGTGCAACGATTTTTGGTACGCTTGTGCATCAGACTATTGAGGACATTCACAGAAGTGCATTGAGGCACGAGGAACACCTTATTACAGAGGAAAATATTACATCATGGTTGAACAGTAATTACCATACCATATCAAAAAGTGAACACGCATATCTTGCCGAACCACAGTTAAAATCGGCTCTGAAACAGGTGCTGAATTACGTTGAAAGACAGCACGGCGACTGGTCAGGAGTTCGGGAAACGGAAGTTGAAGTCGGACTCGTCAAACCGAACTATATTTTACAAGGCACGGTTGACTTGATTAACGGCACGGGCGATACTGTTGAAATTGTCGATTTCAAGTCCGAAAAGAAACCCGACCTCGTGCGTGACCGTGAAAAAATTGAGCATTACAAGAAACAGTTGCAGGTTTATGCACATCTTGTGGAAGAAAAAATGGGTGTGACTGTAAGTAAAATGCACCTCTACTACACGGGTGCAGAAAATGAAATTCCTACTGTCACATTCAGGAAAAATGCCGATTCGATAGCAAAGACGATACAGAAATTTGACGGAATTGTCGCAAAAATTCAGGCGAAAGATTTCAGTACGAAAGCAACCAAACAACAGACGTGCGAAAACTGCGACTTCAAGCATTATTGCACGAATATGAGGAGGAAATAATTATGGACGGACAGATGATTTTTGACGAAAACGGCGAATATAAATTCGCCGAAAGACCTACAATAAAGGGATTTCCCGAATTACGATGGACTAATAAACGTCCTTTTAAGTCGACGATGTATTTTCCGGCACAGTTAAAGGAGACTTACGGCACGGACGTTGACGGCTGGTTTAACAAGATTTTCTGGGGCGATAATTTGCAGGTTATGAGCCATATGCTGAAAGAGTTTCGTGGAAAAATCGACCTTATCTATATTGACCCACCTTTTGACAGCAAAGCCGACTACAAAAAGAAAATAAGTGTAAAAGGTGTTGGTACTGCCACGAGCGACAGCCTTGCTTTTGAAGACAAACAATATGGCGATATATGGACTAATGACGAATATTTACAATTTATTTACGAACGTCTTATTTTAATGAAAGAATTATTATCAAAAAATGGAAGTATTTTTTTACATTGTGACTGGCATAAAGCACATTATTTACGTGCTATTATGGACGAAATTTTCGGACAGAATTATTTTAGAAATGAAATAATTTGGCATTATGCCGATAATTTTCAGGGTAATGTTCGTGGATTTGCAACAAATCATAACAATATTTTTTGGTATTCAAAAAGCAATTCTTTTACATCTAATACTGTTATGATTCCATTAGATAAGCCTACAAAAAGAGATAAACGAATTTGGTCAAGCGAATTAGGAAAATTAGTTTCGGCAAGAGATGAGAACGGAAAACTTATATATGAAATATTTACTGAAAAAAAAGCTGATGATGTATGGGAAATTGGACAAAGTTCAACAACAAAAAGTGCAAGTAAAGAGTTTCTTGGCTATCCTACTCAAAAACCCGAAAAACTTCTTGAAAGAATAATAAAAGCCTCAACAAACGAGGGCGATATTGTTTTTGATTGCTTTATGGGCAGTGGCACAACTCAGGCTGTGGCTATGAAACTTGGCAGAAGATTTATAGGAGCGGACATAAATTTAGGTGCAATTCAGACTACCACAAAACGCCTTATCGGTATAGCTGAAAAACTTGATTCCGCACAGCAGACATTGGAGCAGGATAATCCGGTTTATTACACGGGTTTTGAGGTTTACAACGTCAATAATTACGACTTTTTCAGAAATCCTGTTGAGGCTCGTGAACTGATAATTGAGGCTCTTGAAATTCAGAAATTTGAAAACTCAAACGTCTATGACGGAGAACTTGACGGCAGAATGGTAAAAATTTTACCTGTTAATCACATCGCCACAAAAGCAGACCTTGCGGAACTTATCGCAAATCTCCCCTATAAGACTTTTGAACAGCGTAAAAATGACTATCTGGGTGAACCTGTTGAAAAAATTACGCTTGTTTGTATGGGTCACGAACCCGATTTAAAGGCACATTTCATGACTGAAACAACAGGATTTAACATTGATATTTCAATCGTCGATATTCTCAAAGATAAGGCGGATTTACAACTCAAACGTGAGGCGGAGGCGGTTGCAGTCCGTGAGGGAAACAGGCTGATTATAAAAGAATTTTATCCCATGAATCTCATGCAGAAACTCTCTTTACAGAAAGACTCGTATGTTGAGGACTGGAAACAGCTTGTTGAAAGTATCATGGTTGATTTTAATTATGACGGTGCAATTTTGTCGCCTGTTGTAACGGATATTCCAGGCAAAAATGAACTTGTCAAGGGCGAGTATGAAATTCCCGAAACTGCCGGAACGATAAGAATAAAAATTACTGATTTGCTTTCAGAATCGCTTGAAATTGAGGTGAAATAAATGGCAAAAAAACAGAATTTAACACTTGACTACGCCTTTTTTGAAATTCTGCGTGACTACTATAATAATAACAAAGGAAAAATCAAGCGTAATTATTCCGACCTTACAAGAAAATTTCTGAATTACAACGACAAAGAAATAAATCCAAATGCTTATCTCCGTCTGCCACAGTTCGAGGCACTGGAAATGTACGTCTTTATAAAAGAATTTTTTGACAATAAGGACGTTTCAGAAATTTTCAAGGACTACATGGACAAAAAAGGCTTTTTTGCCGATGATTCATTTTACAGGGACAGAACTTTAAAAGACGGACAGATGACATTTGAAAGAGAAGGTGCAGAAAAACATCAGGCACTTTTCAAGGAAATAAAAAAGGTCAAGGAGAGCTATCCTAACTATATTTACGCACTTACTATGGGACTTGGAAAAACGGTACTTATGGCGACCTGCATTTTCTATGAATTTCTTGTTGCAAATAAAAATCCAAAGGACAAGCGTTTCTGTCATAATGCCCTTGTTTTCGCCCCCGACAAGACCGTTCTGGAGTCTTTGCGTGAAATAATCACAATGGACAAAACGCTTGTTGTACCGCCTGAATATGCACGTGTTTTAGATGCAAATATCAAGGTGCATTTCCTTGAAGATACCGGCACAACGCTGAATACTCTTGACGATTCGGATTTTAACATCATTATTTCAAATACTCAGAAAATTATTGTCAAGAAAAAACACACTCCAGACAGTGCAGGAAATAAACTTTTTTCAATGTCAAAAAGTAACGGTCAAATGTCAATTATCGGCGAGGCACTTGCCGAAATTTACGGACAAGACGATTTACAACCTGATGACCTGATTTTCAATCAGCGTTACAAGAAATTATGCAGACTACATCAGATTGGCATTTATGTTGACGAGGCACACCATCTTTTCGGCAAAGACCTTGAAAAATCACTTAGAGGAAAGTCAGATACAAGTCTCAGAACAACTATCAATCTTCTTGCAAGCGAGTTACAGCGGAACGGTACAGCTGTTGTTGCCTGCTATAACTATACAGGTACACCGTATGTCAAAAACAAAATACTGCCCGATGTTGTGTATTCTTACGGCTTGAAAAAGGCAATTTCCAACCAATATCTGAAACGTGCTGAATATCTTCAAGGAGCAGAAAATTTCAAAAGTGACGATTTTATCCGTAACTCAATCATTGATTTCTGGCAGAGATACGGCGAAAATACATATGAAGGACTTCCGGCAAAAATGGCTATATTTGCAGCAAGAATTGAGGAATTGACCGATGAGGTAATTCCAGCCGTTGAAAAAGTTTGTGATGAGTTAGGAATTCCAAGAGAATCAATTCTTGTTAATGTCGGAGATACAAGCATTACAAAAAGTGAAGATATTCGAGACTTTAAAAACCTTGATGTCGTGGGTACAGCCGGAAGTAAAAAAAGATTTATTCTTTTAGTTGGCAAAGGCACAGAGGGCTGGAACTGCCGTTCACTCTTTGCTGTTGCAATGTTCCGTAGTCCTGAATCGAAAGTATTTATATTACAAGCTACAATGCGTTGCCTGAGGCAGATTACCGATAAACAACAGGAGGCATCTATTTATCTTTCACTTAAAAATCTTGAAACCCTCAAAGAGGAACTGTCGGAAAATTTCAATATGACCATTGATGACCTCGGAAACTCAGATGCAAAAAAGACAAGACCTTATGAAGTAAGAGTTATGCCACCACCAAAATATATTAATATAAAAATTATAAGGCATAAATATACCCTTACTGAAAAAGAATATACAAATCCTGTCGATTTTGGACTTTCAGAAATGGATTATACAAACTATCAGGCAAGGATTCATGAAATGCGTGGATTAACTGACAATCCAGCTATAAAGGTGACAAATGCTGATAATCTCAGAATAACCAAGAAATTCAGTAAAATAATGCTTGTTATGGAAATTGCTAAATACCTCAATCAGAAATGTACAGTTATTTCAAAGATTCTTGACGAATGTATCGACGGAATAGAACTGATTTTAGAGAAAGTAAATCTCTATAATGATATTATCTATAATGTTATTATTCCGACAGTTTTCAATGCTCTTTACAATGAAGAAGTTGAAAAAATTACTGAGGATAAACAGGTTATTCTGCTCCGTCAGCCTAAAGACAAGGAATATTATACATTCAATGCAAATCCTGAACTTGTGGTAAGATATGATGACACTATGCCATGTTACAGAGACAGAAGTTTTCATGCAGATACCTATTGTTTTGACTCCAATCCCGAAAAGGAATGTTTTTGGCAGTATATAAAAAACTTTGATAAAGTTAAAAGTATCTTCTTCACGGGAATGTTTACAGCTAATCAGGGCGATTTGTCAATACCATACTATGACCCCGAAACACAGCGTATGCGTAATTATTACCCCGATTTTCTTGCCGAAATGCAGGACGGCACAATACAACTTATTGAAGTCAAGGGAGACAATAAAATTGATGATATCGTTGTAAGAGCAAAGGCAAGTGCAGCAGAGGAAATAGCATCTGAAAGCAGAATGAAATATATCATTTATGCTGGAAGTATGCTTATGAATGAAAATGTTTTAGAACTTGACAAATAGACATCTAATCAGATAGTTTTTAAAAAAATATTTTTCTGTATTTATACAAAATCCCTCTGCTTATTTTCACAGAGGGATTAACTTTATTTTTTAATAATATGTTCTAATTAAACATATATTTATGAAAAATAAAGTATCTATAATTATCTTATTTATATTTAAATCAAAGTCTCCGTAAGCTGAAACCTGCAGATATTCTGATTTGTCCCTAATTAGAATATTTTTCACTCTTTTATGTGCAGAGAAGAGATATTTATTTTGAATTATAAGAACCTGTCCACATAGAGCTAAAATCTGCGTAAAAGAGTGTGAAGATGAGAA
>JAMPEF010000087.1 GCA_023665275.1 Alistipes senegalensis
CATATTTTTATTATATCACATTTGCGTTCTTTTGTAAAGTAGGTTTACTATATCAATCTACAATGCAGTTGAGATTGCTGAATACTTAAGTTGTTTTAGTGTAAGTCCTAAATAAATAATTATCAAAAGTAGAGGTGTAATTATGACCATACTTTCAAAAAAAGAAATGTCTGAGGAAGATATAAAACTTAATTTTATTACTCCTGCTATCCTTTCCAAGTAGGGTAAGGACAGGATTACTATGGAAACAAAGATAACAGATGGCATGATTTGCCTGAATGGTAATTTTGTTCATAGGGATAAGAAAAGTGCGAAATATGCCGATTATGTACTTTATTGGAACAGAAGTTTTCCAATAGCTATTGTTGAAGCCAAAGACAATAAACATAGTGTTTCATTTGGCTTACAGCAGGCTATTACATATGCTCAGATGATGGACGTACCTTTCGTTTACAGTTCAAATGGTGACGCTTTTTATGAACATGATATGCTTACAGGTATGGAACGTGAAATTTCACTTTATGATTTCCCAACACCTGATGATTTAATAAAACGTTATAAAACAAATGCTAATGGCGGAAAAGGTCTTTCTGAAAACGAACTTGCTGTTATCAATCAACCCTACTATTCAAGTCAAAAAACCTATGAGCCGAGATATTATCAGCGTGTAGCGGTAAATCGTACTGTTGATGCGATTGCTCGTGAGCAGGACAAACTCCTGCTCGTTATGGCTACGGGAACAGGAAAAACATATACGGCATTTCAAATCGTGTATCGTCTTCTTAAAAGCGGTATGAAGCGAAAAATATTATACCTTGCCGATAAAAACATTCTTGTAGACCAGTCAGTTCAGCAGGATTTTGCTCCGCTTGAAAAGGTAATACATAAAATTAATGTTGCAAAGGACGATAAGGCAACTATCACATCTCATCAGGTTTATTTTTCGCTGTATCAACAGCTTGTTGGTGACGACGAACAGGAGCATTATTCTGAATTGTTTGATAAGGATTTTTTTGACCTTATCATTGTTGACGAGTGTCACCGTGGAAGTGCCAGGGAGGACAGCAGATGGCGAAGAATACTGGAATACTTCTCATCAGCTTCACAAATCGGTATGACAGCTACTCCAAAGGAAACAACCTATGTTTCCAATATTGATTATTTTGGTGAACCTGTCTATGTTTATTCCCTTAAAAATGGTATAGAGGACGGTTTTCTTGCTCCGTTCAAGGTTATCAGCATAACAACAGATATCAGCGACGGCTGGAGACCGTTAAAAGGACAGCGTGACTATTATGGCAATGAAATTGAAGACAGAATATATAATAACACAGACTATGATTATAATATTATCATCGCTGACCGTATCAATCAAGTTGCACGTGAAATAACAAATTATCTTGTCAGCACTGACCGTATGCAGAAAACTATTGTTTTCTGTGCAACAGAAGATGCTGCTGAGCGTATGCGGGTTGCTTTGACGAACTTAAATGCGGATATGTGTGCGAAAAATCCCGATTATGTAGTACGTATTACTGGTTCAGATGATTACGGCAAACGTAAACTTGATTATTTCATATCTGTTTCCTCGCCATTTCCGGTAATTGCAACTACTTCACAACTTTTGACAACAGGTGCGGATTGCAAAATGACAAAACTTATCGTTCTTGATAAAAATATCGGCTCTATGACGGAGTTTAAACAGATAATCGGCAGAGGAACAAGACTTCGTGAGAAAGAGGGAAAAACACATTTTGTTGTCATGGATTTCAGAGGTGTAACACGACTGTTCTATGATGAAGAGTGGGACGGTCCTATTGAAATCAATACTCATTATCACTCTCCTGAACCGAAAGAGAGTAAGGGTATAATCGGCGACCCGCTCCCTCCGCAACCTATACCATACGTTGATGTCAACGGCTGTGCTGTACATATCATCAATAAAGTTGTATCTGTATATGATGCTGACGGAAAACTTCTGCGTCATGAAAATATCATAGATTACACAAAAACAAATATTTTAGGAGAATACGCCGACTTGGATAATTTTATCAGAAGCTGGAACAGCGAAGAAAAGAAAAAAACTATATCTGAACTTTTTAAGGAACATGGTATTGATTTGAAAACATTAAAAGAATCACATGGTATGAGCGATATTGATGACTTTGATTTTATAATTCATGTTGCATTTGACAAGAAACCGCTTACTCGAAAAGAACGTGCAAATAATGTGAAAAAGCGTGACTTTATCAGTAAATACAGCGGTACAGCAAGAGAAGTTATTGAAGCTCTGCTTGATATGTACTCTGATGAAGGGATTTATCAGATAGAAGATACACAGGTATTAAAACTCAATCCGTTTATCAGAATAGGTAAACCTGCGTCAATAGTAAAGCTGTTCGGCGGAAAAGAAGGTTATTTACAAGCTATTAAAGAGCTTGAACAAGAAATTTACAAGTCGGTTTAAAAATCTATGAGTAATGATTATGTTTTGAGCCTTACACCAACTGACTTCGAGCACTTTTGTTATGATATTCTAAAAGGTTATGCTGAAGAAGAAAGTCTTAAGGGTTTTACTATAACCCATAATGAAAAGATTAAAGCAGATGATGGAACATATCAGATTGATATTTATGCTGAATTCACTGCACTTAATTCCAATATAAGGGTACTATGTGAGTGCAAGCAATATACATCACCTATAAACAGAGAAAAAGTGGTTATTTTACGGGATAAATTAAACAGTATAGGCGCACATAAAGGAATTCTACTTTCTACAAGCGAATTTCAAAGTGGAGCTATTCAATATGCCAAAGTACATGGTATTGCACTGATAAAAGTAGAAGATCACCAAACAGTTAATTATTCGCATTCAAATGGAAGTGATGTTTATGATGAAAATGATCCTTTCATTTATGGCGAAAAACATATGCCTCCTGTAATTGCAATCAACTATACTACGGCAGATGATGTACCCAAAAGAATATATCCATCCAAGTCAATAATTAGAAACATTTATATAGAAATGAATAAGCTAATAAAAAAAGAATATGGAATCGATATCACAATTTCAGGATTAGATGAGGAGTAATTAAAATGAGCAGTTTAAGTAATTTCGTAAAAAGATTGCGTGATATTATGAGAAACGATGCAGGTATTAACGGCGATGCACAGCGTATCGAGCAGATAGCATGGTTACTGTTTCTCAAAGTCTACGACACAAAAGAAGAAGACTGGGAATTTGATGATGATGACTACAAGTCAATAATTCCCGAGGAATGCCGTTGGAGAAACTGGGCATCAGATGATGGCAAGGGTAAGGCTATGACGGGAGATGATTTGCTTGATTTCATCAATAACAAACTGTTTCCTACTCTCAAAAGTATTGAGGTATCAAATACTACACCTGTAAACAAGGCTATTGTCAAGACAACATTTGAAGATACTAACAACTATATGAAAGATGGTGTCCTGCTCCGACAGGTAGTAAACGTTATCAACGAGCTGAAACTTGATGATTATGAAGAAGCTCATGCTTTCGGAGAAATATATGAATCTATTCTCCGTGAACTTCAAAGTGCAGGTTCTGCCGGTGAATTTTATACTCCCAGAGCCGTTACCGACTTTATGGCACAGACCATTAATCCGAAAATCGGCGAAAAAATGGCAGATTTTGCTTACGGTACAGGCGGATTTATCATAAGCTGGCTGAAAGCTCTCGAATCACAGAAAAAGACAATCGAGGACAGAGAGGCTTTTGATACATCAGTTTACGGTATCGAAAAGAAATAGTTTCCGTATATGCTGTGTGTGACAAATCTTCTGCTTCATAATATTGATACTCCCCGTATCTATCATGATAACTCACTGTTACGTGACGTCCTTGACTATACCGAAGATGACAAGTTTGATGTTATACTCATGAATCCCCCATACGGCGGAAGTGAAAAGAATGAAGTCAAGAATCATTTTCCGGCTGACCTCGCAAGCAGTGAAACGGCTGACTTGTTTATGTCGGTCATTATGTATCGTCTGAAAGAAAACGGTCGTGCTTCTGTTATTCTGCCTGACGGTTTCCTGTTCGGTACGGATAACGCAAAAATAGCTATCAAAAAGAAACTTCTGAACGAATTCAATCTGCATACGGTCATACGTATGCCACATAGCGTATTTGCCCCCTATACTTCCATTACGACTAATATTCTTTTCTTTGACAGGACAGGCTCTACAAAGGAAACGTGGTTCTATAGATTGGATATGCCGGAAGGATACAAGAATTTTTCCAAAACAAAGCCTATGAAACCGGAACACTTCGCACCTGTTACGGAATGGTGGGAAAATCGTGTGGAAATACAAGTCGATGGCTTCGACAAGGCAAAAAGATATACCGCTGAAGAACTTGCATACAGAAATTATAATATTGACCTCTGTGGCTTTCCGCACGAGGAAGAAGAAATACTCCCTCCGAAAGAACTTATACAGCAGTATCAGGAAAAACGTGCAAGTCTGAATGCGGATATTGACCGTATTTTGAAACAGATTGCTGATATACTCGGTATCAGAGACACGGAGGACTTGAAATGACAGCTCAACAGTTAAAAAACTCAATACTTCAGATGGCGGTTCAGGGGAAACTTGTTCCGCAAAATCCCGACGACGAACCCGCAAGCGTACTGCTTGAGCGTATAAAAGCCGAAAAGCAGGAACTTATAAGAGCAGGCAAAATAAAAAAAGACAAGAAAAATTCAGATGTAATAAAAATTGATGATGTACCGTTTGAAATTCCTGATAGTTGGGAATGGGTGAGAATCTCTTTCATTTCATCTATTGTTACTAAAGGAACCACTCCTCGTGGTGGAAATGTTTCCTATATGGATAATGGTATAGGTTTTTTAAGAGCGGAAAATATTGCTGGATTGGATAAGTTATCAAAAATCAAGTTGAACTATATTGACAGTGAAACTCACAATAACTTTTTAAAACGCTCTATTCTTAAAGAGAATGATATACTTATTACTATTGCAGGTACACTTGGTAGAACTGCCATAGTAAGAAAAGAAGATTTACCTCTCAATGCTAATCAAGCAGTATCTATTGTTCGTTTGATTGATTTCAGTATATTTAATTTATTGTATCTTATTTTTGCACTTAATTCACCTATCATACAAAAAATACTTACAGAGCAAAAGAAAATAACCGCTATTCCCAATCTTACTTTAGAAATAATTTCAAATTGTCTATTGCCCATACCATACCACCATTAGAAGAACAACACCGCATAGTAGCCAAAATAGAAGAACTCCTCCCCTACATAGAAGCCTACGAAAAAGCAGAAACACAACTATCAACCCTTAACACCACATTCCCCGAAATGCTTAAAAAATCCATACTACAGGAGGCTGTACAGGGAAAACTTGTTTCGCAGAATCCCGACGACGAACCCGCAAGCGTACTCCTTGAACGTATACAAGCCGAAAAGCAGGAACTTATAAGAGCAGGTAAAATTAAGAAAAGCAAGCATGAATCAATAATCATTACAAGGGATAAAATCCCTTATGATATTTCAGACGGCAAAGAACGCTGTATAGCCGATGAAGTGCCGTTTGAATTGCCGGAGAGTTGGTGCTGGTGTAGATTGGGTTCAATTATTCAAATTGAATCTGGAAAGGGACTAACTTCAAAGCAAATGATACAAGGAAGTATACCTGTTTATGGAGGTAATGGAATAACAGGCTATCACAATGAAACTCTTGTTCACAAGGAAACAATCGTAATAGGTAGAGTTGGATATTATTGTGGAAGTATACATATTACTGAAAAAGAAGCATGGATAACTGATAATGCATTTATCACTACATATCCCGAAAACAACATATATAGAGAATACTTAGTATATACTCTAAAATATATGAATCTTGGGAAGAATAATAATGCAACTGCACAACCAGTCGTTTCAGGGAAAAAAATATATCCTATGTTGTTTCCACTTCCACCTCTCGCCGAACAGAAACGCATAGTTGAAAAAATAGAAGAACTTATGAAATATTGTGATATGCTGTAAAAATCGGGCATACTCTCGTTTCTGAGGGTATGCCCGATAATATATGGACAGCTTTGAAAATATTCGGGATTTTGAACAGTATTCGCTTGTCTGAAATGATATTTTCCGTGGCTTTTTACAAAATTTTTCCGCTTGTTTTTGCCTGTATATGGACAGATTTTAAAGTCAAAAACTTGATTTTTTCCCGATAATATGCTATAATTATAACATGAGGTGAGGAAAATCCGAACTTTAAATTTATTATTACGGAGGAAAAAATATGTCTGATTGGTGGAGAAAAGGTGTAGCGTTTCCAAAAGAAAATGAAAACTTTTTAAAAATTTTAGAATTTTATTTATTTAAATGCCCTGTTAATTTTAAACAACCTGGAAAAATTATTTCCAATAATGCAAAATTATTTGATGAAACAGAGTGGACAGGCTATAATATAAAAACCTTACTTAGTGAGATGAAACGTAATATTACATATATTCCATTACAGCAATTCCATTATAGACAAATCAATAAAGATACGATATAATAGGTAGT
>JAMPEF010000088.1 GCA_023665275.1 Alistipes senegalensis
ACTACCTATTATATCGTATCTTTATTGATTTGTCTATAATGGAATTGCTGTAATGTAGAATGATACTCTTTTCTTTTTCAAATGGAATATTGACTTCATTTGCAGAATGTTGAAATTTTGTACTTAATGTAGTATTCAACAAACAATTTTAACTGATTTGGAAAAAAGTCCTGTAATATGTTTTATTGCATTTCAGGACTTTTTGTTATAAGTAGATGTATTGGAGATTACTTTGATAAAACAGCTTTGAACTGATTTCCTGATGACGATATTATGAATTTCAGATTATTCAGGGTGGCTACACTTTGAACTATTGCAAGTCCGATTCCGCTTGAATTTTCATTTCTTGATTTATCATCCTTTACAAAAGGCATAATCAAATCTTTTGTATCTATATTATCTGTTGTATCATTTGTAATTGTGATGGAATTTTTATCGGCTGTAATCAGGATTCTGCCATTTTTGACAGTATATTTTACAGCATTTGATATAAGATTTTCTATTGCGGACTCTATAGTAGTTCTGTCTGCCATTAACTCAAATCTGCCGTTCAGTTCAACATTGATATTTTTTTCATCAAGTATGAGATTATATTTTTCAATCGCCGTTTTTGCTATACTATGAAGTTCAACAAATTCTTTTTCCACTTCCTGAATTTTGTTGAGATGATTCAGTTCAAGAGTACGGTTTATAATGGTATCAACATGAAATACATTTTCTGTAATTGCATCAAGAAATGATATTATATGTTCAGACCTGCCGTTTTCAAGGTGCTTTTTCGCATTTTCAGCGTAACCGCCGATAGCAGTCATAGGAGTTTTAAGGTCGTGGGCGAGATTGTTTATAAGCACTTTCTGATAGTCTTCGAAAGCATAGCGTGCCTTATTTATAACATTCTGCCACCAGCTCAGAAGAAGTGCAGCTATAAGTAAAACAGCAGAAACTATAATAACATACTTCCAGTACAATTTCATAACAATATCCGCATTGTCATCTACAATAAATACAGTATACAGACTATATGACTTATCATCAATATATACGGGATTCATTGAATCTACATACAGCAGATTTTTTCCGTTATAGTTTTTTCCGTAACAACCAAATGACCATCTTGCATTGCTGATATTCACATTCACATCTGCCATAATATCATCAAGAATATTTTTTTCAATACCATAAAAACCACAGACAAATGCAAATGGTGCTTCCTTTGACGATGGTTGATTCAAGGTAATAAGTTCATAGTTTTCATCATTTAATTCTATACTTATTTCTTTTGTTCCAATATTTTCATATTCGTGGAGATAACTATCATCTGACAATTCATTATCAGTCTCTTTTAAAATTTCAATCCTACCCTTATGCGGAATAAATGAGTAATCAGATTTATTTACGTATACGCTGTCAAGTATAATCTGATAATCACCGGTTTCTGAATAACATTCAAACAGTTCGTCCAGTTGTGGCATATTGAAATTTTCTCTTTCACACACGTACCATCTGGCTTTTTCGTCGTCATCTAACTTAATAATTGTCTCAAGTTTTTCTTTATTTGAAGCAACTATATTATTATCACTGTCGATGATTGCAGAAACAGCATAGCAGTTTTCAGTGAGATTAGATGCCAGCTGTGGATAATAGTCCGAAGAAAAATTCATAAAATCAATACAATAATGTGTGTATGGTGATAAATAAGCATTGAAGTGTACGAGAGGATTTTCACCTTCTGCATTTAATTCATTGATTTTCGACATTGTATCTGAAATATTCATTCTTGCTTCAGCCTGAGCTTCATTGCGTATATATACACGGATATATTCACGCAATCCGAATGCAAAAGCGAATGATGCCATAAAAGCAAGCAGAACTGATGATACAAAAAGTCTCAGAAAAGTTATACGTTTTTTTCTTCTAATTTTTGATTTCATAAAAAGGCCTCCTTTTGTTTAATTTTTTGTCAGTCTGTAACCTCTGCCGACAACAGTTTTTATCTGTCCGCCAGATTTACCAAGAGCCTTTCTCAGCAGACGGATATGATTATCCACAACCCTGTCATTGCCGAAATAATCGTAACCCCATATATTATTCAGCAGAGTATCACGGTCAACAGTCCAGTCAATATGATTCATAAGATAATGCAGGATTGCAAAAGCCTTTGGAGTAAGTTCAATTTCAACGTCGTCCACAAAGCACTGCAATGTATTAGGATTTATTGAGATACTTCCACATTCCATAATATCAGATAACACTCTTCCCTCTGCACGTCTCATAAAAGCCATACACTTTGCATAGAGTTCCGCAAGCGAAAACGGCTTTACTATATAATCATCACAACCGAGTGTATAGCCATACAGAATATCTTCCTCACGTCCTCTTGCTGTAATGAATATTACAGGAATATCACTTGTCATGCGGATTTTTCTGCATATAGTGAAACCGTCTGCATTAGGGAGCATAATATCAAGCAGAATAAGTCCGATACCGTTCAATCCTTTGTCAATAAAATCAAGAGCATTTTGTCCATCCTGTATTATGACAGTCTCTGCACCCTCATTATTGAAATAAATCCGTATCACATCGCAAATCTGTTGTGCATCTTCAATTACAAGTATTTTTTTCATTTTCTCCTCCTTTCTTGTTATTATGATACCACGCCGATATGTTTTTTGTATGTTTTTATAATATTATTTTAATGTTTTCTGGAATCAGTTCATAATATAACTGTTTCTTATGCTGCTTTTAGTTTATAACCAATATAATTAATATAATTCAATGTTTCAACTGCAAAATCTTAGTTTTCACAAAGTTAAGCTGTTGCCAGAGTAAATTTAATCTGAGCTCTATATCCTCAATATCCTTATCATAGATATTGTTTGTACGGTTTACTCGGACGGCTATCTGATTGATACTGTTAGCGATGTATCCAGCAAGTTGATAGATTGCGTGAATCTCGTTTTCGTCCATTTGAACAATATAGCCCTCGAATATCATAGCACGGACAAAACCGCTGATTGTGTCCATTCCACTATTCTGAAACTTCTTTTTGATAGCGTCCATTTCTTCCTCACTGACACGGATTTTCAGATACTTGTTTCTCTTATTCTTTTCTTTCATTTTTCAATTTTCCTTTCTCTATCTGTTTTCAAAATCGGGGTTTAAGGGGTGTCCACTTGCAAGCTGTGTATTGTGTGCGGTTTACAGTTTTGTACCCACACAATACCGTGCTTGCTACATTAGCTTTCGCCCTTTCGGGAGAATTTTCATTTTTTTGAGATTCCGTTCTCAAAAATTTTTCATTTCTGCAAGTTTGAAACACTGAATTTTTTTGTTTTTTCGGTACTCCTAATTACCACTATAGCAGATAATTCCACACTCGTCAATATGAAATTTCAGATTTATTTAAACTGCAAAAAATTACCCGGTGAAAATGACGAAACGGAATTTTCCGCATAATACCGTGATTCTGATTTTTTAAAACTCAATTTCCCTCGGTTAATTATTAACAAATTGTGAACAAAACTTTGTGAATTATTGCGGCTTGATTTTGAAATATGTATGCGTTATAATTGCAGTATGGTAAGAATCAAACCAAAATTTCAAACAAATGTGAGGTGGTAATATGGCTCTTTATCTTGATAAGATTTCTGAAAATGAGCAGAAGATTAAGAAACTCGAAGAAAGCATCAAGCGTGATACTGCGAAGAAGAAAAAGCTGATGGAGGAAAATGCTAAACTGACCTATCTGTCACTCTGCGAACAATACAACAGTTCAGGTCGTGATTTGCTTGATATTCTTGCAAACGAACACGAACAGGCAGTATCATTGAAAACAAGTAATATGCCTGATGCTGAAAACAGTTCTGCCGATAATGTTGGGACTTATGTTTCTGAAGATAACGAAAACGGTGAAACCAACAATTTCGGTGATGATACTTCTGATATTTCTGAACAGGATTTATTCTTCAGGGATAAATCAGATTTCTACAAAAATTAAAATATATCCAACAACAGAAAGAGGGTAAGAGAGAAAAAGCGATGCCCTTGCTCTAAAAGCATAGAGAAAGAGAAGCTAAAGGAGAAAATTCGCTATGAAAAATAAAACAATGCAGGAGATGAACGAAAAGTTCAAATGCTGTCCTGTTCAAATCAATGAGTATGAAGTTGATGGCAAGCTGTACCGTGTAACAAGTCATTTTGTAGGAAACAAAAATATCAATGATGTGATTCTGGAATACGCTGAAAGCAGGGCAATGGGCGAAATGCTTGGTCGTATTCCTACAGAAAAACAACAATAATTTTTTTCCAGAAAGCTATTGACTTTACCGATATACTGCGCTATAATGAGTACATCGGTAAAGGTCGCTTTGGAGGAAAGGAGTTATTGATGTTACCAAAGCAGACCGATTACAAGGTAGGAATGTACCTCCGTTTGTCAAGAGATGATGAGCGTGCTGGTGAATCCCTTTCAATTGAAAATCAGAGAAGAATACTCACAAATCATATCAGCGAACAGGGCTGGACACTCTATGACGAATATGTTGATGACGGATTTTCTGGAACAGATTTCAACAGACCGGGCGTACAGCGTATGCTTGATGATGCAAAAACAGGAAAAATCAATCTCATAATCTGCAAGGATTTGAGCCGTTTCGGACGTAATTATATTCAGGTAGGTCAATATGTGGATTACATTTTTCCGATGTACAATATCCGCTTTATCGCCCTGAACGACAATGTTGACACTGCCAATTCTCAGAGTTCAGGAATGGATATGTTGCCAATAATGAACGTTTTTAATGAATGGCACGCAGCCAATACAAGCAAAAAGTTGAGAGCCGTTTTTGAAAGTAACGCAAAATCTGGAAAATATATGACAACATTTTGTGCATACGGTTATGAAAAGGGTACGGACGAAAATTTCACACCTGTCATTGACCCGTATGCAGCAAATATCGTTCGTAGAATCTTTGAAATGCGTGCAAGCGGAATGAATGCTAAAAAGATTGCGGACGTTCTCAACGGTGAGCATATCGCCCCTCCGCTCGACTACAAATATGACAAGCTCGGCAAGGAATATCCGCTTTATTCGCACCATTTATGGAGTTCACAGACAATAAAACGGATACTTAAAAATCAGATTTATCTCGGTCACCTCTGCCAGATGAAACAGACTACTGTGAGTTACAAAAATCACAAGGTTATTAACAAGGATATGGAAGACTGGGTTATCATTGAAAACAATCATGAGTCGATTATTTCGCAGGAATTGTGGGACAAATGCCGTGAAGTAGATGCGTCCGTGAGTAACGGAAAATGTACCAAAGAACGCACTACAAAACCACTTTCGGGACTTTGTTACTGTGACAGTTGTGGTGCGAAAATGAAACAGCATAATTCATCAGGTTCAAAAAATCCAATGGGTTACGTCTGCGGACTTCACGCACGTTATGGCAAAAGCTACTGCACCTCGCACTATATTGTCATGCACGGAATTGAGAGTATCGTTCTTGCTGACATTCAGCGACAGATTGACTTCATACTTAACGATGATGAGGCAAAGACAAAATATCTTGCACATAAGCAGGGTTCATTTGCCGTTAAGAACGCTGAGGATAAGAAAAGACAACAGGAAATTCATAAGCGTATTGACGACCTCGACAAGTTGATGCAGAAACTCTATGAGGACAGGGTTCTCGGAAATATGCCCGACAAGGTGTGTGCAGACCTCCTCACAAAGTATCAGCAGGAAAAAGAAAATCTGCTTTCTGAACTTAATGACATCACCAGACGAACGGAAATGGCTTGTGAGGACGAACAGGACGTTGAGGAATATATCCGCCGTCTGAAAAGCTATGCAGGTGCTGAAACGCTTACAAGGCAGATGTGTATGGATTTAATTGAGTACATCACTATCGACAAGTACCAAGGCAAAAAAGTTCCCCGTGACATTCATATTTACTACAAACTTATCGACAAACCTCTTACTGACAGAAAAAATGCCATTGCAAAATAAAAACAAGGGCATTAACGTAACAGCTGATACAGGCTGATTATTTTATGAAATTTTACTTGTCCATTTTTGACGGTTACATTATTTCCGGCAGGAGCTAACTCCCAGTCCGATTTTTGCTCACCAAAAACAGAAATCCAATTATCAAAGTGCTGTAAATTTTTTGATTTCAGGAAATCGTATTCAAGGTATCTCATCATTGTATGCAACTCCGTAACTGAATTGCTCAAAGGCGTGCCGTTTGTAACACTTTAACATAGAAATTTTCCGACAGCCGACTTTGCATATTATTATATTTCAAAAAATTTTCCATTAAGTGTTGTAATACGACAATAAATATGTTATAATTATTAAAAAATACATAATATATGGAGAATAGAAAATGATAAACATATATCTTTCTGTGCTTGATACTGCTGAAGATAAAGCTGAATTTGAAGATTTATACGTAAAATACAAGCAACGAATGTATGCTGTTGCATATAAGATTCTGCATAATATTGAAGATTCGGAAGATGCTGTTCATAATGCATTTTTAAAAATTGCAGATAACTTTGAAAT
>JAMPEF010000089.1 GCA_023665275.1 Alistipes senegalensis
CACTTGAAGGAAACTATCCCGGAAGGCAGCCGACAATTACAAAAGAGCAGAGAAAAGAAATGATAGAACTTGTAAAGAAGAGACCTGATATTACAATCAATGAAATAATAGAAGAGCTTAATCTTCCGATAAAAAAATCAAGGGTAAGCAAAATACTGCTCGAAGAAAAAATGTATTTAAAAAAAGCAGATTCGTGCAGCGGAACGTAAAGACAGAAGAGTAAAAAAGCAGCGTAAAAAATGGAATAAAAAGCAGAGAACAATGAAAAAAAGAAAGATTATATTTCTTGATGAATGCGGAATAAATACTAATATGACAAGATATTATGGACGAGCAAAGGGAAAGAAACGTGTATATGACTATGTTCCGGCAAAAAGAATAAAGCGTACAACCCTGCTGTCATCAGTCAGGCTTGACGGAACACTTGCATATACATTTTTTCAGGGTGCATTGACCGGAAAAATATTTCTTGATTATATACGGAATATTCTTGTTCCAACCTTGAATAAAGGAGATATTGTGATTATGGACAATCTCAGCTGTCATAAAGTAAAAGGTGTGGCAGAGGCGATTGAAAATGCCGGAGCAACTGTCCTTTATCTTCCTCCTTACAGCCCCGACTTGAATCCCATTGAAATGATGTGGTCAAAAATAAAATCCCTTTTACGCACATGGAAAGCACGTTCTTCCGAAGTTCTAAACCAGTTTATTGAAAAAGCCCTTTCTGCTGTTACAACTGAAAATATTGACCATTGGTTTTCTGCATGTGGCTATTATTAATCTAAAGTGGAATTGCTGTAAATGTAGTAGAATTTCGGCGGAAAGAAACTCTTTTGCCGTCAATGAAAACAAAATCTTTGCTTTTCGGATTTTCTGATGCCTCATAAGATTTTTGTGCAAGTTCCGATAAATAGCCGTTTATTGAAGTCATAATAAAATGCTCGAATTTACAGAAATCATCAGGTGACCAGTATGCAACGAAATTTTTTTCTTTTTTCAGAATGAAAATTTTTCCCCTATCACATGATTTCAAAATATCGGACGGAATTATTGCAGGGTCGCACTCATTTAAATCTATAACGTCCAATGTATATCCCATAGATTTTAATGCATGATAAAGCATACTTTCTGTCTTTTCTCCTGATAATAATTCTTTTTCGGTCTGATATATTTTCATGTTTTTGCTGTCAAATTCGCTGTCATTTATTTTTTTCTGAGCCTGCATTCCATGATAAAATCCTTCGTCGTAACTGCCCGAAACTACTGCAATTTTTTCAGTCGGAACATTATAAAATTTTGCGAGCAATTCAACATAGAATATCGTGATTTTCACTTTTCCGTTCTCAATTCCGTTGTATGTTGTACGTGATACCCCTAAGAGTTCGGCAAGCTGTCTTTGACTGTATTTATGGGATTTTCTAATATTTATAATGTTATTCCTCGTGATTTCCTGATTTAAATTTTTCATGTCTTAATTTCCCCTGACACTGTATTTATTCTGCCTGACATATTGAAATATCATTTTTTTTCATGATATAATTTTATCATGAAATCGAATTTGTGTCAAGATACATTCGATTTTGAACATCAGAAAAAGAAAGGTGATAAAATGAATGAATGGAAAAATCCTTTTCCGCTTCGCCGAGACAGGTCAAATCTGATTCGCTATCCTGCAAACGCACTTCCGCCGATTCTGCGTGATATGGCTTTTGCCGTATCGGAAAGTACGTCAACGGACGTTGCAATGGCAGGAACTGCCCTGATTTCCTCAGCAAGCTACTGCTTTTCGGGAGTTTACAGAATGTCGGGAAAGCGTGATCACACTGAACCACTCGTAATTGATGCACTCACAATTGCAGAACCGAGTTTCAAGAAATCGCCTGTAATTTCAGCGATAAAACGTCCTTTTGCCCAGTTCACGCACGACTGGAACGAACAGAATAAAACTGATATTTTTAGATGTCAGGCTGAACGAAAAATTCTTGAAAGTCAACTTATGACACTTGAAAAGAAAGATGATGTTACAGCGAACGAAATCGCTGATTTACAGACAAAAATCAGCAATATTCAAGACAATAATTTTCGCCGTATCGTTGTTGATGACGTAACGCCAGAGGCTCTTGTTAGGTTGCTTTATGAAAACAAGTCATTGCTCATGATTTCAGATGAGGCGGGTATGCTCGGAAACTTCAACGGTCGCTACTCGAACAACATTCCGAACCTTGACTTGATACTTAAATCATACAACGGGGAAACCTACATCAGCGACCGTGTGGGCAGGGACAGTATCACGCTGAAACGCCCATATATGTCGATTTGCCTTGCGTGCCAGCCCTATGTGTTCGACAGCATGATAAACAACACGGCATTCCGTGGGAGTGGTCTGATTGCAAGGCTGATTTATTGTTTTCCGAAAAGCAATATTGGTCAGCGAAAGTACGACACTCAGCCGATGCCGAAAAATGTCACTGAAAATTATCAGCACCTTATTTACAGACTTCTGCACAAAAAATTTACATACCGTGACGAAAATGAGACATATCTTCATTTTGAGGGCAAGGCATTCCGTGAATTTGTTGATTACTATAACAATTTCATTGAAAAAAATCTGCTTACGGAAATGGCATTTTGTAAGGACTGGGGTGGAAAATATCATGGCTTGATTCTGCGGATTTGCGGAATAATCCACTGTATAAAGTGCGAACTTGACGACAAAAATCCTGCTGAAATTCATGTAAATCTGGACACACTTTGTTCTGCAATTGAGATTGCAAATTATTATCGTGAACAGGCAATTTTCGCCTACGGACAAGGCGATGTTGATATTGCAACGGTCAAGGCTGAACGAGTTATCGAGAAAATCAAGGCGAAAAATATTTACCAAATCCGACAGAATGATCTTTACAAAATCTGCCGTTGTACGCTTTTCAAGAACGCTCAGGACTTCAACGAAACTGCTGAAATGCTCGAAGAATATGGCTATATCCGCCGTGAAACCGTCAAGGGTGCGAACGGAAATAATAAAGGTGGAATTATGATTTACATAAATCCAAATATCTGAACTATCAACATTTTCAACACAATCGACACTTGAATATATTTTGTCGATAATGTTGATAATGCTGAAAATTCACAAAACACAAACTCAAAAAGAAAGAAAGAGGAGTTTTTTATGACAAAGATTGAAAAGGAAAAAATCGCAGACCAAATTATGAATCTGTTAATTCAGCTTACGAATGATACTGAGATTTCCGAACCTTCTGAAAAGCCTGTTGAGATGCTCACAGTCAAGGAATGCTGCAATGAAATCAAAGGACTTTCTGAGAATACTGTCCGCAAACTCGTGGCACAAAACAAGGTGAAATTTATCCGCACTGGAGAGGGCAAGCGTGGAAAAATTCTCATCAATAAGGCTGACCTGATTTCTTATTTTCAGAAGTGATTTCGGCAGCTCCGTCTGCCGTTCAGCCTCGCAGAGCGCAACAGATGCTTTTGATAGACGGTAACTCGGCTGTCAAAAGTATCTTTGCGTTACTTTCGCAGAAAGTAACAAAAGCAATGTTTGTTTTTCTGATTTTTCAAAGGAGATTTATATGAAAAAGACAATTAGTGCAGTCATCGGTAAGGGAAGTACGCACCACAACAACCGAAAAATTATTACCCAAAATGTCGATAAAGACAAAATATCTAATAATATAACGATAGTTCAGGACGACATTAAATCGGTCTATCATGAACTTTTTGACGAGGCACTTGAAAAGTACAACGCAAAGCAGACCCGCAAAGACAGACGTATCAAGGATTACCATGAGCATATCCGTCATAGCCGACAGGAAAAAGAATTTCACGAGGTAATTTTTCAGATAGGCAATCGAGATGATACTCACATCGGAACGGCTGATGCAGAAGTCTGTGCTGATGTTCTGAAACAGTTTTTAAAAAATTTTCAGCGCAGAAATCCACATCTGAGAGTGTTTAACGCTGTAATTCACATGGATGAAGAAACTCCGCACCTACATATTGATTTTGTGCCGTTCGCAACTGAGCAGAAAAGAGGACTGTCAACCAGAGTATCGCTCACAAAAGCGTTGGAACAGCAGGGATTTAAAGGTGAAGGCAAACTGAATACCGCATCAAAATTGTGGATTGACAGCGAAAAACAGGTGCTTGCAGGACTTATGGCAGAACGTGGAATCGAATGGGAACAGCTCGGAACAGAAAATCAGCATTTAAGCGTACTTAATTACAAAAAACAAGAGCGACAAAAGGAAATCGCACAAGCTGATGCACAACTTTCGATAAAACAAAACCAGCTGACTTCTGCGGAAAATACGCTTTCCTGCTTTCAAGAAAAAATAAGTTCATCACATGAAGAACTGGAGCAGCTGAGAAATACGGCAAACGATATTCTGCGATATATTCCAGATGTTCAGAAAAGTTCAAAAACAGAGAAAAAATTTGATGATATACGCTTTGAACTTGATGAGCAGTTAAAAAATTCGTTCACGATTATGCGTCGCAAGGACGAAATCAGGAAAAATATTGATAATCTGCAAAATATCACTAAAAACGCTCTGGATTTAAAGTACAAAAGCGAAAATACCGTGTACGATTTGCACCAGCATTGCGACAAAATCATTGCTGAACGTGATAACGCAGTTCAGCAGAAAAGAGAATATCAGGAAAAATATAACCGTGCTGAACGCAGAAATTCGGAGTTAGAAGAAAAAATCAGCTACTTTCAGGATTTACTGAAACTTATTGAATATCTTTTTTCCGAACGCTGTTGCAAAGGCTAAAGAAATTTTTAAATCACGACAAGACAAACAGTTAGAGCAACTCTCAAACGACAGAAAAAAGAAAAAGTTTGAATTGGAATAATGTAGAACAAATTATGGCATATTTCTTTTTCAGGTGCTTGACAAATACATAAATCTGCGCTAAAATAATTTTTAAAGGAGTATGCCGTAAACTGTCCTTGAGAAAGGAAAAATTTATGGCTACAATCAGAAAACGTGGAAAATCCTATCAAATCAGGGTTTCCTGCGGTTACGATGTGAACGGAAATCAGGTCGAGCGTTCTATGACTTGGAAGCCTGACCCTAAAATGACAGAAAAGCAGATTGAAAAGGAACTGCAAAGACAAGCAGTTTTATTTGAGGAATCGTGTATGAACGGTCACGTAAATTCGACGGTTAAGTTTCAGGAGTTTACAGAGCAGTGGTTCAAAGAATACGCTGAAATCAAGCTGAAAGCCCAGACAATTCGCAATTACCGCTACTTTTCAGACCGTGTTTACAAGGCTGTTGGACATATGAGAATGGACAAAATCACAACTCGCACGATACAGAAATTCATAACTCAGCTGACGGAAACTCCAAAAATCGACCAGCACGGCGATACTGTTGAATATCTTTCGCCTAAGACTATCAAAAACTACATATCTTTTATTTCGTCGGTGTTTGATTTTGCCGTGAAACAGCAGATTATCAGTTCCAATCCGTGCAGAAATGTATCACTTCCGACTGTCGTTCAAAAAGAAAGAAACGTTTACACAATGGACGAAATTCAGCAGATTCTTGACTGGTTTGAGGAGGAAAAAAATGAATATTTTTCGTTCGTGATGTTCTTCACGCTTGCGATTTTTACAGGTTTAAGACGTGGAGAATTACTCGGTCTTGAATGGAAAGATTTTGACTTTGAAAACTGCCTTATGGACATTCGCCGTAACTCGCTCTGGACGAAAGAAAAAGGAATTTACACCGATACGCCGAAAACTAAGGGCAGTATCCGTATGCTGAAAATTCCCCGTGAACTTGCTAATCAGCTCCTTGAATACAAAAAATTTCAGGACGATTACAAAATTTCTATTGGTAACAAATGGATTGAGTGCGACAGACTGTTCACCAAAGCTGACGGTTCGCCAATGAGTGTACGAGCTCCACGCAGATTTCTTGAAAACTTCTGTAAAAAGCACAATATCCGCTACTGCAATATTCACTCGTTCCGCCACTTCAATGCCTCGGTACTTATCAGCAATGGCGTGGACGTTAAGACGGTTCAGGCTTGCCTCGGTCATAACGATGCGAACACAACTTTGAATATTTACAGTCATTCTTTTCAGGAGGCTCAGGCAAGGGCAATGACAAGTGTTGCGGACTGCATTTATCAGAAACGTGACAAAAATTCTGAATAACGGACAAACAACGGACAGAATAATATCCCCGATGTTTCGGAGATATGGAAAAAACGCTGTATATCGTGATTTCCACAACATACAGCGTTTTATGAATTGGTTGCGGCGGCTGGATTTGAACCAACGACCTTCGGGTTATGAGCCCGACGA
>JAMPEF010000008.1 GCA_023665275.1 Alistipes senegalensis
GTTCAATTTATTGAAAATCTTGAAAATGAAAAAATAAATTTTGAAAATGAAATTTCCGGTACTGAAAAAATTCTCCGGAAAACTGAAAAGGAAATTTCCGCTATGAATGAAAGTTCCGGAAAATCCGGAGCGGAACTTAACAATTTATATATAAAGCAGAGTGAAAAGCGTTTTTCACTTGAATCAGCTACAAAGACAATATCTGAAGAAATAAGGCATATTCTGGTAATTCAGGAGAACAGTTCGGGAATTGCAGAAAAAATAGCTGAATATTCCGCAAAAAAAGAAAAATCAGTTTCAGAACTTGAAAAAATCCGGAATGAAGTTTCTGAACTTGAAAAAAATCTTTCAGAGTGTGAAAAACTCTATGAAAGTGGAAAAAACGAATACAAAAATATAACAGGAGAACTTCAGAAACTTGAATATAATCTCACGGACAGACAGCAGAGACGAAAAATTCTTCATGAAATGGAAAAAAATATGGAGGGTTACACCGGAAGTGTAAAAGCTGTTCTCCGACAGAATATCTCTGGTGTTCACGGAACTGTTGCAGGAAATATGAACGTTCCACAGCAGTACGCCGTTGCCATAGAGACGGCTTTAGGTGGTGCTATGCAGAATATAATCGTGGACAGTGAGGACACCGCTAAAAAATGCATAGATTTTCTTAAAATTAACAGGTCAGGACGTGCAACATTTTTGCCGGTCACGTCGGTAAATGGTCGTGATTTCAATGAAAACGGTCTTGAAAAATGTGCCGGATTTGTCGCCATGGCAGACAAAATAATTGAATGCAGGGCGGAATTTCGGGATATTATATCATCGCTTTTAGGACGCACAGTCATAGCAGAGGACATCACGACGGCAACAGAAATTGCCAAAAAATATAAATATCGTTTCCGTATTGTCACCACTGACGGACAGATTATAAATGCCGGCGGTTCGTTTACTGGTGGTTCAGTGCAGAAAACAAGCGGTATTATAACACGTCGGAACGAAATAAACGCCCTTGAAAAAGATATTGAAAAACTTTCCGGAGAGTGCGGAAAACTCCGTGAAAGTGCGGAAAAAATCCGTCCGGAAAATCAGAAGATTTTTAATCAGATTGAAAATATAAAGTCTGAAATTACCGCACATAAAAATGAAACAGTCCGGATAAAAGCTGAAATTTCCGGTCTTGAATCACTTGCGGGTCAGCTTGAAAATCAGACCGCTGATAATGCACATCTTATTGAAGAGTCTGAAAAGAAAATTTCAGACGCAAGAGCTGAAACTGAAAATTCCGGCAGGGAGCTTGCCGAAATTTCGGAAAAAATAGCTGATGCCGAAAAAAATCTTGAAGAAGAAAAATCTGAAAAGGAAAAACTTAACCTCACTATGAATGAATGTTCCGGAAAACTTTCAGAAATGAAAATCAGGCACGCCGGAATTATAAAGGATATTCAGGCGAAAAACGACGATATTTCAAGAATTGAAGAAAATATTACTTCCCTTGAAAAAAATACCGCCGAAATGAAGGAAAAAATAAAGGATTTAAAAAAATCAGTTTCCGGAAAAAATTCTGAAATAAAAAATATCCGGCTGAAACTGGAAAATTTTCAGGATAACACAGAAAAATACCTTAATCAGATAAAACTGTATCAGGAACAGCATACCGGACAAAATCGGCTTGTAAATGAAATACAGCGGAAACTTAAACTGACTAACGCACAGAAAGAAAAATCTTCCGGTGAAATAACACGTCTTGAAGAACGTCGTGAAAATATTACACGGGATTCAGACAATATTATAAAACAGCTCCTTGAAGTCTATGAACTTACACGCTCAGAAGCAATGGAAATAGCCGTCAAAATAGATAATATGCTTTTGGCACAGAAAGAACTTTCTGAAATAAAGGGAAAAATAAGGTCTCTTGGCAGTGTGAATGTCGATGCAATAGAAGAGTATCAGGAAGTTTCAGAACGCTATAAATTTATGTCCGGTCAGGTAACGGATATTCAGAAATCAAAAACGGAACTTGAAAAAATAATATCCGGTCTCACGGAGGAAATGAAACGTATTTTTTCAGAAAGTTTCGCCATGATAAATAAGAATTTTAGGGAAATATTTACGGAACTTTTCGGGGGCGGAAAAGCTGAATTAATCCTAACTGACCCTGAAAATGTTCTTACATCAGGCATAGAGATAATAGTTGCTCCGCCCGGAAAAGTAATAAAAAATCTGATTTCACTTTCCGGCGGTGAACAGTCTTTCGTGGCAATTGCTATATATTTTGCAATTTTAAAATTACGTCCTGCGCCGTTCTGCATTCTTGACGAAATAGATGCGGCGCTTGATGAAGTAAACGTCCGGAAGTACGCCCAGTATCTCCGGAAATTCACAGATACCACACAATTTGTGCTTGTCACTCACAGACGGAGCGCCATGGAAGAGGCAAACGTGCTTTACGGCGTAACCATGCAGGAAGACGGCATTTCAAAACTGCTGAAAATGGAACAGGTGGACTTTCAGGAGGATATAGCCGACATTCAGTGATATTACAACAGTATCGGAGGAATATAATGGGAATTATTCAGAAAATAGCAGAAGGTCTCAGGAAAACTAAAGATTTTTTTCTGGGCAGATTACAGAAAATACTTAATTCTTTCACGGTCATAGATGAAGATTTATTTGACCAGCTTGAAGAAACCATGATTATGAGCGACATCGGCGTTGAGACTTCTGAGGAAATATGTGACCATCTCCGCAAGAAAATAAAGGAACGTGGCATTACTGACCCTAAAATGATTATGGAACTGATTCAGGAAATTATCGGCGAAATAATGGGTGATGATACCGGTCTTGACTTGTCTGTTTCGCCATCGGTGATAATGGTAATAGGCGTAAACGGTGCGGGCAAGACAACTACTATTGGAAAAATGTGCCGTCAGTTCAAAGAGGAGGGAAAAAAGGTACTTGTTGCGGCAGCTGATACTTTCAGGGCAGCGGCAATAGACCAGTTACAAGTATGGACGGAAAGAGCCGGTGTTGAAATCGTCAAGCATACTGAGGGTTCAGACCCTGGTGCTGTCGTTTATGACGCCCTCGACGCCGCACAGGCAAGAAATTGCGATATTGTAATTATCGATACTGCTGGAAGACTTCACAATAAAAAGAATCTGATGGACGAACTTGCCAAAATAAACCGCATTATTGATAAAAAAGCTCCTGACAGCTCCCGTGAGGTTCTTCTTGTTCTCGACGCCACAACAGGTCAGAATGCAGTTAATCAGGCTAAACTTTTCAATCAGACAGCGGCAATAACCGGAATAGTTTTAACTAAACTCGACGGCACAGCAAAGGGCGGTATTGTAATTTCTATCAGAAATGAACTCGGCATACCGGTAAAACTTATTGGTGTAGGCGAAAAAATAGACGATTTACAGCCGTTTAATAGTCGGGATTTCGTCACGGCACTTTTCAGCAGTACGGAAATTGAAGAATCAGAACCAGAAGAAAAAGAAGAAATCGCTGAAGAACCGGAAGAAGAAGTCATTGAAGAACCTAAAGAAACTGTTTCCGAAATTCAGGAAGAAGACGAAGAAGAGGAGACAGAAGAAGAACCGGAACAGAAAAAACAAGGATTTTTCAGCAAGCTGTTTACCGATAAACATTCTGAAGAGCCGGAAGAATCAGTAGCGGAAGAAGCCGTAGCAGAAAAAATTATTGAAGAAGTTCAGGAACAAGAACCGGTTGAAGAAGAAACCGTTGAAGAAACTGTAGAAGAAGAGCCAGAACCCGTTATTGACGAAGAGGCACGACGCAGAGAACGTATAAACAGATTCTTCAGGGAGAAGAAAGCCGCTGAAGAAGCCGAAAAAGTCAAAACGATGGAGCAGGAAGAAGACGTAAAAGAAGAAATTGTTGAAGAAATTCCGGAAGAGGAAGAACCAGAACAGAAAAAATCAAAGAAAAAAGGATTTTTCAGTAAACTTTTCGGAAAGAAGGATAATGAAGATGACTGATAAACTTGTTATGGCTACAAATAACAAAAATAAGCTCCGTGAGGCACGTGAAATACTCTCACCGCTGGGAATTGAAGTTCTCTCACAACAGGAAGCCGACGTTGATATCGACCCCGTGGAAGACGGTCAGACATTTGAGGATAACGCTATAATAAAGGCAAAAGCTATATATAATGTTGTGAAAGTTCCGGTCATAGCCGACGACAGCGGACTTTGTGTTGACGCACTCAACGGAAGACCGTCAGTATATTCGGCACGTTATGCCCCGAAAGGTCAGGAATGTGAAAAAATTCTTGACGAAATGAAAGACGTTCCCGACGATAAGCGCACGGCTTACTTTGAATGTTGTATAGTGTATATCGACAGTGAGGGTATACAATCAATGTCGGGCAGATGTTACGGTACTATCACCCGTGAACAGAGAGGAACAGACGGTTTTGGTTATGACCCTGTTTTCCTTTATGGCGACAAGACTCTTGCCGAAATGTCGCCGGACGAAAAAAACAGCATCAGCCATAGGGGTGAGGCAATGAAAAAACTTTATGAATATCTTGCAGAAAAGAAAGGTGAATGATTTTTATGCTTACAAGTAAACAGAGGGCTTATTTAAGAGGTATAGCCGCATCATATGATACAATATTTCAGGTAGGTAAGGGCGGAATTACGGAGACTATGTGTAAGGATATAGGCGAAGCACTCCGCAAACGTGAACTTATAAAATTACGTGTTCTTGAAAATTCCGGCTATACCGCCCGTGAAGCCGGTGAGGCAATAGCAGCGGCTACCGGTTCGGAGGTTGTACAGGTTATCGGTTCAAAGTTCGTGCTTTTCAGACGGAATCCGAAAGACCCTGTCATTGAAAATTTGCCAAAATGAAAATAGGTATATACGGCGGAAGTTTCAATCCGGTGCATAACGGTCATATACATCTTGCGGAAACAGTTATGAAAGATTTCAGGCTTGATAATATATTTTTCGTACCGTCAAGAATTTCACCGCATAGGTCAAGTGAAGAGTATATTTCCGGTACGGACAGACTTGAAATGTTAAGGCTTGCTTTCTCCGGAAATGAAAAATTTCACGTCAGCGACTATGAACTTAAACAGAACCGTGTAAGCTATTCGATATATACGGTTGAACATTTCCGCCGGAAGTTTCCACATGATGATTTGTTTCTGCTTGCCGGCAGTGATATGCTTCTGACTTTCGATAAATGGTACTGTTTTGAAAAAATTCTTTCATACGTTACGCTATGTGTTGTATCACGGAACGAAAACGAGCTTGACGAACTCAGGAAAAAAGCCCGTGAATTATCACCGGAAGGAAAGATTTTTATAAGTTCTGCACTACCGGAAGTAATATCTTCAACGGAAATAAGAAAAAAAATATTAAAAAATTCTGATTTCTCTTGCTATCTTGACGAAAAAGTAGTACAATATATAAGATTAAAGAAATTATACACAGCCGATAATTAATTGTGAGGTGAAAAAATTTGTTATATGATACTTCAGAAATGAAAAAATATCTTAAGGAAAAACTTTCACAGAAACGCTATACACATTCGCTTAACGTTGCCGAAGAATGTAGGAAACTTGCCTTAAAATACGGTGAAGACCCCGATAAAGCCTATTTTGCCGGACTTCTTCACGATATATGCAAGGAATTATCCGACGAACAGCAAAAAAAACTTGTCATTGAATGTAATTTTTCCGTATGCCGTGAAGAACTTGATACAAGGTCATTGTGGCACGCCATAGCCGGTGCGTATTTTGTAAAAACGCATTTCGGTGTTGAAGATATTGATATACTTAATTCAATACGTTTTCATACAGTAGGACGTGCCGGCATGACAAGGCTTGAAGAAATTGTTTATCTCGGAGACCTTATTTCAGCCGACAGAGATTACAAGGACGTCGATAAAATGCGTAAGATAGCCTATACAAACCTTAATGGCGCTATGCTGGAGGCTTTCGAGTTTTCTGTAAAATCTGTCGTGAAAAAAGGTGGTTTTCTTCCTATATGCACGGTAGAGGGATATAATTTCTATAAAAGATTACAGCATAAAGAAAAAAATAAAAAATAATCTTTATAAAGAAAGGGTATGGCAAGATGGGCAAAGATTTCAATGGAAATGAACCTATAAGAAAAATTTCACAGGTTGAGGGCAAAAAGAACAGAAAAAACAGAAAGAATAAAAAAAATCAGAAGAAAGTCAATTCCACTGGTGGTAAGTATGAAGTAAGACCTCTTGAAAGTGAAGAAAGAGAAAAATTTGAACAGGAAGTCTTACAGGAACATTATAAAGGTAAATACGATGAAAAGGCACTCAGTGAAATAAACAGGGTGCAGTTTAATCCCGACCCTCCAAGAAACTACAAAGGCAAGTACGAAAAGGGTGTTGTGGCTAAAGATGTCTATAATGGTAAATACTCCTATGACGGCAAAAAGCCTGAAAGTCATGCCATAGTGGGAAATTTCGTTGAAACATATAATGGCAGATATTCTGCTGATAATCCTGAAAGTGAATCTGAATCCGACAAACATATAAGAGGTATTAAAAAACTTCCGGAAACACCACCCAAAAAGAAGAAAAAGAAAAAGCCGAATAATAATAATAAAAAATCCGTCAGGACGGAGCAGGTACAGAAAAAACGTGAAAAAAAGAAAAATAAAAAGAAAAGGAAAAGTAGGTTTTCAGTCAATGATTTTTTCGTGAATCTTGTTTCCATATCGGCAAGTATTGCAGTTATAGGCGTTATGATTCTTAATATGCCTATACTCAAAAGCAATGGCGGAAACACTTCAATAATAAATTTCGTCAAAGATTTTCAGCCGCTTGTGCAGGTTGAAGGTGAACTTCACCGCAATACTATGGATTTGCAGATAAATAATGAAATAGTTGATGTTGATTTTTCTGATGGTCTTGACCTGCCACAGCTTGTTGAGGGTCAGTACAGTGTACTTTTTCTTGGTTTCGACGAGGAGGAATTTAACACTGATGTAATATGGGTCTGTCAGTTCGATATAGGTCATGCCAGATTAAATATATTACAGATTCCACGTGATACCTGTTTTCCGGACTATACAGACAGTCCCACGGGAAAATTCAACAGCATATACGCCATGGGTGAAAGATATGTCAATCCGCCTATACAGCGTGTTGTAAATGCCGTTCAGGAAAATTTTGGTATACCCATTGACGCATATATAACAACCGGCTGTCACGATATTGTAGATATGGTAGACCTTGTAGGTGGTATACCGATTACGCTTGATGAAGAAATCATGTATGAAGCAGATAAGCGCATACCGGCTGGCGATACTGTTCTTAGCGGTGAGCAGGCGGAATGGTTTGTACGTTTCCGGTGGGCACTGGCTGAAGGTGACATAGGACGCATGAAAAATCAGCGACGTTTTATGGCGGCAGCTATGGAAAAACTTTTCAGCATAGTGAACGACGAGGGAAGATTACAGCTTTACAGTTATCTTAAAGAAATATATGATAATGAATACATCTATACAAATATGAGTTTAGGTGATATAGGTATGCTTGCCGATTTTGCGGCTACTCTTTCCATGGAAAACGTACAAGTCAACATGGTCCCCGGTGAGGGTGCAAAATATTACGCTTCGGACGGTGAGGTTTATGATATTTATTCCGTGCATAAGCTGGCAACGCTCAATATGCTTAACAATTATTTCAGACCGTATCAGAAAATAATGACAAGTTCGGATTCTTCCATAGTTGAGTATATAACGGATTATCAGAACCCTATGTATGATGATACTTCCGACAATCTTCAGGATATAAGCGACGGCGATGCAGATAACAGCAGTCTGATTTTTAAGTGAATCAAAGAAAGAAGGTATAATTTTTTATGACACAACAGGAAAGATTAGAAACAATAATTAAAGCTCTTGACCTCAAAAAAGGTGAAGACATTCAGGCGCTTAAAGTGGCTGATTTGACTATACTTGCGGACTATTTCATTATAGTTAACGGAACAAGCAATACACACGCCCGTACACTTGCCGACGAGGTGGAATTTAGACTTTCACAGAAAGGCATTGAACCACAGCGCCGTGAATCAGATACCGGCAATACATGGATTATTCTTGATTACGCCGATATTATAATACACGTCTTTGACAAGAATCAGAGACAGTTTTAT
The DNA here is from genome assembly GCA_023665275.1 of Alistipes senegalensis. GTDB lineage: Bacteria > Bacillota > Clostridia > Oscillospirales > Ruminococcaceae > Ruminococcus. The sequence goes on from JAMPEF010000008.1 coordinate 8,177, forward strand.
AATCTGGAGGGTCTCTGGGCTGATGCAAACCCCGTTGATATAAGCGGTATGCTTATAAAGGAGTGATTTTTTCATGAACACCAACAATATACAAGGCAGAAATATTGTCACGGCTATGGGTGTGTATATTATACTGAAATCAGTTCTTAATATGATTATAGCGGGTGGACTTAGCATATTAAGTCTTCTGTGGGCTGTACTGCTTGCGGTGTTGCTTTTCATGGGCTTTCAGTACACGAATATAGGCGTAGGCGCTGTGTTGTTTCTTGGCGCTGTAGTGAATCTTCCGGCAAATATTTCAAATTTCGGGAGTAACTGGCTTTATTTCATTGAAGGTGTTATAGATATCGTATGTGCTGTGCTTCTTGTGACAAGAAACGACATAAAGGAGCATTTCACAAATAAATGGTCAGAATTTGGTGATTATTTTAAATTTCAGTAAAGGAATGATTTTTTAATGGACAGATACAATTATAAAGTTGTTGAAGAAAAATGGCAGAAATACTGGGACGAAAACAATATATTCAAGGCATCGGACGATTTCAGTAAAAAGAAATTCTATGCACTGGTTGAGTTTCCGTACCCGTCAGGTCACGGAATGCACGTCGGACACATAAAGGCTTATTCCGGTCTTGAGGTAGTCGCACGTAAAAGACGTATGCAGGGATATAATGTGCTTTTCCCGATAGGTTTTGACGCTTACGGACTCCCGACGGAAAACACCGCTATAAAGGAAAAAATCCACCCACGTATAGTTACCGACAGAAACATTGAAAAATTCACCGGACAGCTTAAAAAAGTAGGATTTTCTTTCGACTGGTCACGTGTGATAGATACCACAGAGGAAAAATATTACAAGTGGACACAGTGGATTTTTCTGAAAATGTTTGAAAAGGGACTTGTTTTCCGTGACAAGACGTCTGTAAATTACTGTCCGAGCTGTAAAGTAGTTCTCTCAAACGAGGACTCACAGGGTGGAAAATGCGACGTCTGCCATAGTGATATTATTCAGAAAACTAAAGAAGTATGGTATCTCCGCATAACTGAGTATGCCGATAAACTTTTACAGGGACTTGAGGAAGTAGATTATCTCCCTAATGTGAAACTTCAGCAGGAAAACTGGATAGGCAAGTCAACAGGTGCATTTGTTGATTTTAGTATCAAGGAAAACGCCGAAAAACTCCGTATATATACAACACGTCCGGACACTCTCTATGGCGTAACGTTCATGGTTATAGCTCCGGAACACCCGATTATTCAGAAATACAGAGACTCTATTTCAAATATTCAGGCACTTGACGACTATAAAACAGAATGTGCCAAAAAGAGTGAATTTGAAAGAACACAGCTTGTCAAGGACAAGACAGGCGTTAAAATTGAAGGTCTCACGGCAATAAATCCGGTAACGAAAAAGGAAATTCCTGTTTATATTTCTGATTATGTTATGATGGGTTACGGTACGGGTGCTATTATGGCAGTTCCTGCACACGATACAAGAGACTATGATTTTGCTAAAAAATTCGGCATTGACATTATAGAGGTAATCAAGGGTGGCGACATCTCAAAGGAAGCCTATACCGGTGACGGTGAAATGATTAACTCTGATTTACTTAACGGCATTGACAACAAAAAAGATGCTATAGAAAAAATGCTTTCCGTTCTGGAAAGTATCGGTTGCGGTGAACGTGGTGTACAGTACAAAATGAAAGACTGGGCATTCAATCGCCAGCGTTACTGGGGTGAACCTATCCCGATAGTCCATTGTCAGCATTGCGGTATGGTTGCCGTGCCATATGACGAATTACCGTTGAAACTTCCGGCAGTAGAACAATTTGAGGTAGGCACAGATGGTGAGAGTCCTCTTGCTAAAATTGAAAGTTTCGTAAACTGTAAATGTCCGAAATGTCACGCCGACGCAAAACGTGAAACCGATACGATGCCACAGTGGGCGGGTTCGTCATGGTACTTCCTCCGCTATTGTGACCCACACAATGACAGCGAATTTGCCTCACAGAAAGCACTTGAATACTGGTTACCGGTTGACTGGTACAATGGCGGTATGGAACACGTAACACGTCATATGATTTACTCAAGATTCTGGCATAAATTCCTGTATGACCTCGGACTTGTTCCGACCGCCGAACCATACGCAAAGAGAACCGCACAGGGACTTATTTTAGGTGAGGACGGCGAAAAAATGAGTAAAACTCGTGGAAACGTCGTTGACCCTAACGACATTGTAGAGAATTACGGTGCAGATGTTCTCAGACTGTACGTTCTCTTCATGGGCGACTATGAAAAAGCTGCTCCGTGGAGTGAAAAAGGTATGAAAGGTTGCAAGCGTTTCGTTGACAGGGTATGGGGACTTCAGGAAATACTCACCGACGGTGACGAATATTCCGAAAAACTCCGCTCCAACTTCCACAAAACCATAAGAAAAGTAACGGAAGACATAGAAAACATGAAATTCAATACAGCCATTGCCGCCATGATGACCCTGATTAATGACATTTATGCAGTCGGCACGGTAAACAAGGCTGAACTTTCTGCACTGTGCATGATGCTTAATCCATTTGCACCGCATATCACGGAGGAAATTTATAATATTATCACCGGAAAAATTCTCAGTGAGCAGCCTTGGATTACTTACGAAGAAAAATTCTGCATTGATGAAACCATAGAAATCGTGGTACAGGTAAACGGAAAAATCAAGGCAAAACTGAACATAGTTCCCGACGCTGACAAGGATTCTGTCATAGCTATGGCGCTCGCCGACGAAAAAGTGAAAGAGTTCACTGACGGTAAAACCATAATAAAACAGATATATGTACCAAATAAACTTGTTAATATTGTGGCAAAATAACGAAAAAAAAAATCTCAGAAAAAAGACTTGACATTTAAAAAAAAATGTGGTATAATGAAATATATCATTTAAGATTAAGTTTTTATATCTGCTGTTTTTTGAGGTATAAGCTGGCTGACACTCTCCGGAGTGATTAGTATAGATACATGGTTGATTCCGTGTAACCTCTGAATAAGGGAGGGAAAACAAGTGGCAGAAGTTCGTGTTGGTAAGAACGAGTCTTTAGACACAGCTCTTAAGAGATTTAAGAGGTCGTGTGCCAAGGACGGCGTTATAGCTGAAGTTCGTAAGAGAGAACATTATGAAAAGCCTTCAGTAAAGCGCAAGAAGAAGTCCGAGGCAGCTCGTAAGCGTAAGTATTAATACTGAAACAGCTAATTAAAGTCGATAAAAGCGGGCTGGCTATCCGGACAGTTCCGCTTTTTTCTTATGTAAATTTACAGGAGGTTATGTATGCTTTTCAGGGCAACGGAATATTTCAGGAAAATCACCGATATAACGCCGGAATTTCTTGTTGAAAACAATATAAAAGGGTTAATCCTTGATATTGACAATACACTTACAACGCACGATAATCCCGTACCGGCGGAGGGCGTCGTTGAATGGATGGAAAAGGTAAAAAAACAGAAAATCCGGCTTGTTATCGTCTCGAATAATCACCCGCCAAGAGTGATGCCATTTGCGGAAAGCCTCGGTATAAAATGCATCTGTGAGGGGAAAAAACCTCTTCCAGTTGGCTTTAAACAGGCTTTAAAATGGCTCGGAATACCGAAAAAAAACGTTGCCGCAATCGGAGACCAGATTTATACGGACGTTCTAGGTGCTAATCTTTTCGGCATTAGAATGCTTTATACCATCCCAATTGAACTTGAAAAAACAACTTTTTTCAAAATCAAGCGCACACTTGAAAAACCGTTCCTTCCGAAAAAATTTCATTGAATTTTATTGACAAATTTAGTAATTTGTGCTAAAATATAGATATGATTAATCAGAAATTATAAAAAGGAGTAATTTAATTGATTAAAAAAATTCTTGTCATACATGGACCTAATTTAAATCTTCTTGGTGAGCGTGAACCGGACGTTTACGGCGATAACAACATTGAGACGCTCAATTCCGAAATAATTTCACGTGCCGCCAAAAACGGGCTTGAATGTGAAGTTTTTCAGTCAAATCACGAGGGCGCAATTATTGACAAACTCCACGAGGCACGCAAAAATTTTGACGGCGTCATAATAAATGCCGGCGCATATACACACTACAGTTACGCCATACGGGACGCCATTTCAGCGATAAAAATTCCGTGCATAGAAGTTCATATAAGCAACGTTGATGCCCGTGACGCTTTCCGTGCCAACTCCGTTATTGCGTCGGTATGCAAGGGAAGTATAAGCGGTTTTGGATTCGGAAGTTATTATCTTGCCATTCAGGCGCTGGCGGAGTTATGAAAATGGAAAGATACAAAAAAATTTTTGACCATATAAAAATCGATTGTGCGCTGATAACTTCCGACATCAATAGACGTTATTTTACTGGTATGAAGTCATCAGCCGGTGTAGTTGCGATTTTTCCGGAAAAAATGTATCTGCTTGTTGACTTCCGGTATATAGAAAAAGCACGTGTGACCGTTAAAAATGCAGAAGTTATTGAACTTACTGCATTGAAGTCACAGCTTTCTGAACTTCTGAAAAAACACGGCGCAAAGACTATTTCTATTGAGTCCGAAACAATGACGGTTAAAACTTTAAACAGTTATAAACATTTCTTTAAAGAAATAGATATTGACGATTCCGACAGCTTAAGCAATGCAATAAATCATTTACGCATGATTAAGAACGAATCGGAAATTGAAAATATCCGTAAAGCACAGGAAATAGCCGAAAAATCACTTTCTGAACTGTTACCATTTATAAAATCCGGAAAAACTGAACGTGAAATAGCTAACGAACTCAACCGGCTTATGTTCGCAAACGGTGCAGAAGATATATCATTTGAAACTATCGTACTTTCGGGAAAAAATACATCTATGCCACATGGTGTGCCGTCTGATAAGCAGGTACAGAACGGCGAATTTATTTTAATGGATTTCGGTGCGGTCTGGAACGGCTATCATAGCGATATGACTCGTACAATATGTCTTGGTGAACCCGACGAAGAAATGAAGAAAGTCTATAATATCGTTCTGGAGGCACAGCTTGCCGGTCTTAAGACGGCACGTGCTGGCATCACCGGCAGTGAACTTGATAAGGTTTCACGTGATATTATCGAAAAAGCAGGTTACGGTGAAAATTTCGGTCATTCGCTGGGTCATGGTGTAGGTCTTGAAATCCACGAAAAGCCCAACGCCTCACCGAATAATAAAAGCATTCTTGAAAAAAACAGCGTCGTGACTATTGAACCTGGGATTTATATTGCCGGAAAGTTCGGTGTGCGTATAGAAGATTTTGTTATTTTGACTGAAAATGGTTGTGATAATTTGACGAAATTTGATAAAAATATAATATCTTTATAATATTTTGCTTTCAGGTATTGCAAAATGTTTTGAGATGTGGTAAAATAATACATATAATTTTAAAACACGGAGGTTATAAAAATGATTTCAGCAGGAGATTTCAGAAATGGCGTTACCTTTGAACTCGACGGACAGGTTGTTCAGGTTATTGAGTTCCAGCACGTTAAACCGGGCAAGGGTGCGGCTTTTGTAAGGACAAAGTACAAGAACGTTATCACCGGTTCAGTGGTTGAAACTTCTTTCAACCCTACTGCAAAGTTCCCGACGGCTTTCGTTGAAAGAAAAGATATGCAGTACAGCTATACGGACGGCGAACTCTACTACTTCATGGATATGGAGACTTATGAACAGATTCCGATTAGTGAAGATAAACTCGGCGACGCTTTCCGTTTCGTGAAAGAAGAAATGATTTGTAAGGTACTTTCTTACAAGGGTTCTGTTTTCGGCATTGAACCGCCGAATTTCGTTGAACTCGTCGTTACACAGACTGACCCCGGATTCAAGGGCGATACCGCTACAAACGCTACAAAGCCTGCTACCGTTGAAACCGGTGCAGAAGTTAAAGTACCACTTTTTATCAACGAGGGCGAAAAAATCCAGATTGATACAAGAACAGGCGAATATATGTCAAGAGCATAAGCCTGTTTCATAAGGAGGCTATTTATGAAGCTAACTGAAAAAATGTCCTATTTAAAGGGACTTATGGACGGTTTAGATATTGATTCTTCCACAAAAGAGGGCAGAATCCTTAATCAGATGTCTGAACTTCTTGAGGAAATCGTTGTCTATGTTGATGATATGCAGTCACAGATTGACGAACTCACTGATATATGCGATTCTATTTCTGATGAACTTTACAGCGTTGATGATATGGAATGCGACGGCTGCGACTGGACTGACGATGAAGATGATGACGATTACGATTTTGATGGCGACGACGATGAACTTTATGAAATAACTTGTCCCACTTGCGGAGATACTATTCTTATTGACGAGGGCATGATTGAAGAGGGAAGTATGAACTGTCCTAATTGCGATGAACTTCTTGAATTTGATTATGAAAATCTCACTATTGAGGATTTCGAGACGGCAGAAACTGAAGACAAAGATGACGAATAATTAACAAAAGACTGTGCAGAAATGCACAGTCTTTTTATTTTTTATACGTATCAAGTATTTTTTCGGCTGTCTCACGACGTGTGCGGCGGTTGTTCATAGCCTGTTTTTCAATATACCGGTGTGCCTGTGGTTCGGTAAAATCAAGATACTCCATAAGCGTACATTTTGCACGGTTAATAAGCCGCATTTCTTCAATTTTCGTCAGAATATCGGAACTTTCCGGTTTTATACCGCTTGTTTCCGGAAAACTTTCAACAGCGTTCCGGAAATCTTCACGGCTGAAAGGTTTTGTTAAAATTATAACGTTTTGTGACAGATTATGCGAAATATTTTCATAAATATCATTTCTGCATATCAGAATTACTCCGACGGAAGTAATCGCTGTTATTTCGGCTAATTCCTGACCAAATTCGTCCGAAAGCGGAGTATCTATAATAACTAAATCCGGCTTGGTATCGCCTGAAATAAGCCGTCGTGCCTCGTTGCCTGAATTTGCAGTAACAATAAGTCCGGCAGTGTTTTCCTTGAGGCACTGTTCAATAAAAGAGATATTTTCACAATTTGATGAAATAATTAAATTAGTCATAAAAGCACCTTGTTAAATGAATTTAAAATAACGGCGTTCCTCGAAATCGTCCTTATCGTATGCAAGGCTGTACTCCTGAATCTGTGTTGTGAAATTCATGAAAATATTTTCAACTATTTCACCGGAAAGATTATTTTTCACAAAAATACTTTCACGTGCTATGGAAAGTGCCTCGTCAAGAGAAGACGGCAGTGGCTGGAAATTCAACGGATTTTCGGGGTGTTTAAGAGTTTTTTCAAGAAGTGAACAGTCACCGGTTTTAATGCCCTCCATACCGGCGGCAAGAATCAGCTTGAAAGCGATATATGGATTGCAACAGGCATCAGCGGAACGTATTTCAATGCGTGGGGTGGTGCTTCTCGGAATCCTGATTAGCTGTGCGCAGTTATCGAAAGACCAGTTGACGTATTTCGGTGCATAGCCGATGCCGAAACGTTTATATGAATTGGTTATGGGGTTAAGAAAAGCTGTTATTTCACGTATGTGGCGGAGAACTCCGGAAATGAAACACTTGCCGGTATGGGACATTTTTTCAGGGTCATTGCTGAAAATATTTTCACCGTTTTTCTTTAAATTAAGGGAAATACTTAAAGCGCTGCCGTGTTCATTCGGGAGCGGTTTAGGCATGAACGACGCAAAAAGTCCATTTTGAGCAGCTATTGACTTAACAACTGTCTTGTAATGTAACATATTGTCGGCGGCGGTGACCGGTTCATTTTCACGGAATTCAATTTCATTCTGACCGCCACCGTGCTTATGACATGAAGTCGTTGGATTTATACCCATTTCCTCCAGTGAAAGACATATTTCACGGCGGACGTTTTCGCACTTGTCAAGGGGTGCGACGTCTAAATAACTGCCGTGGTCATGCGGATTTTTAGTAGGTTCGCCCTTGTCGTTTAGGTCAAATAGATAAAATTCACATTTCGTGCCCATTTCACAGGAATAGCCGTCAAGCCGGATTGAATTTATATAATTAATCAGTTCGCTTCTTATATCGCCGGAATATTGTGAACCATCAGGATTTTTCAGGGAACAGAAAAAACGGATTACTCGTGCTGATTTCGGACGCCACGGAAGCACTGATAATGTGGAAATATCAGGAAATAAAAGCAAATCCGAACAGTTTCCGCTGAAAGAAGAGGCATCAAATGGTATGCCGTCGGAAAAGGCACGTGAAAGCTCGTCGGGCATAATAGCGATGTTCTTCAGATTTCCCGATATATCCGAAAAAGTAAGGCGTATAAATTTTACGTCGTTTTCTTCGACGAATTTTAAAATTTCTTTAGGTGGGGTATTCATGACAAGACCTCCGAAAAAATAATTTATCAATTAATTATACTATATTTTCGTCGGAAAGTAAATAGCAAGATTCAATTTTTTCTGAACTGCAATTAAAAAGCAAAACTGGTTATTGACATATTTTCAGGAATAATTTATAATAAAATCACTATAGAAAAAGGAGAAGTTATTATGAAAAGAACTGTCACTATACAAGATATTTCCTGTTTCGGCAAGTGTTCGCTTACAGTTGCATTGCCGGTAATTTCGGCTATGGGAATTGAAACGGCTGTTATCCCTACCGCTGTACTTTCGACGCATACAGGTGGATTCACGGGATATACTTTCCGTGACCTTACCGGCGATATTCCGGAAATTTCACGTCACTGGAAAAGCCTTGACATTAAATTTGATTCCGTTTATACCGGTTATCTTGGTTCAGCGGAACAGATAGAAATTGTTTCAAAATTTTTCGATGATTTCAGGACAGAAAATAATTTCATAGTCGTTGACCCTGTTTTAGGCGACAATGGCAGATTCTATGCAGGATTCAATGAAGATTTCGCCGGAAAAATGGCAGGTTTGTGTTCAAAAGCTGATTATATCATACCGAACATGACGGAGGCTTGTTTTATGCTGAAAATCCCATATACTGAAAGTTATGACCGTACATATATTGAAGATATTCTCAGAAAACTTGCAGGGCTTGGCTGTAAAATTCCGGTACTTACGGGAGTGCATTTCAATGACAGGGAACAGGGTGCAGTGGCTTACGATTCCGGAAAAGATACTTTCTGTTATTCTTTCGGCGAACATATAGCACGTTCTGTACACGGTACGGGTGATATTTTTGCAAGCGTCTTTACCGGAGCGGTCACACTTGGAAAGGACGTCCAGACGGCGCTTGATATAGCTGTAAATTATACTGTTGAGTGCATAAAGGCTACAATACTGCATTTTGATGAAATGTGGTACGGAAGTTGTTTTGAACTCTGTATCGGAAAGTTAATTGATATGATAAAATAAAACAAAACAAATCTCCGGTACGTACACCGGAGATTATTTTTAATGGTCAAATACTGTATCTTCTAATATATTGTGGTTTGCATCAAAATCAACCTGAAGAACTGATTGTATAGTACCATCATAGCACCATACGTCTTCCGGATAGAAAGTATTTTCTGCCGGAATCTGAATCTGTTCAATATCATAACCCACTGAAAACGGAATTTTCAGCGAAAGTAAATACATACCCAGTGATGACATATTTGTATTAACCTGTGGAATAACATTTTTTGCCACACGGCTTACGGAAACAGGATTGATAATTTTCGGAATAATTTTTGTTATCACTTCACGCTGACGGCTTGTACGTTCAAAATCGCTGTTACCGACGTATCGTATACGAGCATATGAAAGAGCCTGTTTGCCGTTGAGATGTATTTTTCCGTCAATGATTTCAAGAAAATCTGCCCACTGGTCATCACCCATAAGCTGATTGACTTCCGAAAACAAAATATTATTTATTTCCTGTGCCTCGTCGGCGGAAACGTCAATATCAATACCACCGACGGCATCAATCAGACCGGCAAAGGAAATGAAATTAACCGTCACATAGTCGTTGATTTTTATATTGAAATTACTTTCAATGGTATCCATAAGGAGTTCCGCACCACCGTATGAGTAGGCGGCATTCAGCTTATCCATGCCGTAACCGGCTATATTTACATAGCAGTCACGCATAAAAGATGTCAGAATAATTTTATTTGACCGGCTATTGAAAGAAAGTAAAATCATTGAATCAGAACGCCCCTGCTCTTCCGTGGAACGCCCGTCCGTACCGATGACCAGTACGCTTTTAACATAACTCCGTGAAAGTGCACCGGCTGTCCGTGAACGTTCACCGGTTTCCTGTTTTCCGACTTTATTTATTATCGTGAATGCCGTACACGAATAAACGCCGAAAAGCACAACAAGTATAGTAAACAGTGTCATAATAACTTTCCGGATAGTTTTTCCGAAAAGGCTTTTATGCCTGTGTTTTTTGCGGTTTTTCTGTACCGGTGGTCTTGACTGCTGAACAGGTCTTGGTTGAAGTTGTCTCACTTGATACTGATAATTCTGGGTTGGTCTTGGTTGTGGCTGTCTCTGTTGTGACTGATAATTCTGATTTGGTCTAGGCTGTGGCTGTCTCTGTTGTGACTGATAATTCTGATTTGGTCTTGACTGTTGTCTTCTGTTCGGATTAGGTTGCCTGTAATTCGGCGGATTTTTAGGTATCGGGATATTCAGGGTATTTTGGTTATCTGTGTTGTTGTCGTCGTCGTTTTGGAATCTACTTGTCATAGCTGACTCCTTTCATTGTTTTTTAAAACCTGCTCCGGAGCGTTTCAGTACGTGGAGCAGGTTTTTTTTAGAATTTTTTTGAACACACTACTATACACGTCACGATTGTACATATAATATGATATGCGACAAGTGCCGCTGCTGACATATATAAATAATTGAACTGAAACGCCTTTGAAATAATAAGCAGTGTGCATATCACGAAACCAAGTATAATAGAAACGGTCTGTAGAATAAGCCCACGCACCGCCGAAGTATGTACTACTTTAGTTCCGATTATAAGCTGTGCAAACGCTGAAAACTTTCCGGAACACGCCATAGATGCACTGAGGCGAACTGTTTTTTTAGTTTCAGCGTCGAAATCTGCATGAAGTTTTTTTGGAAGAAGTCTGAACATTGAACGTGATACGTTAAAAAGTGCAGCTATCTTGTCCAGTGTGAGACAAGGGTCAACGCTTTTGAGTATCATGAACATTTTTTCTTTAGAAAGTCTTTTTATCCAGCGTTTAACTTCACGGTCTGCCTTTATCTCAACGGTGAAAAGCGCTGCTATATTGCCGGAAATTGAAAGATACATAGCTTCCTGACCTTCGCCGGTATATTCAGATTCTTTCGTTTTGGTCGGAAGACCCTCAATATTGTGATTTACCATAAGTTCACGGTTTCCGAAAAGCACACGTCTGTTATGAATCCAGCCACACAATCCCATTGATTCCTCAAATGAAAAATTATCAATCTGATAGAGTATATCATTATTTTCGTCTACAACGTCAGTGAAAAGATGTCGCATGACGCTACCGGCGTGTGTGGTAAGGCTTGCTGCCTCAAGTAATGCCTCGTTTACTTTTGTGTTGGAAAATACTTTCACGCCGCAAAGCTGTATGGAGTGTGCAGGAAACATTGAATCAGTATTGACAAGTATTGAATTTGTGTCGTAAAAATCGTCAACACTCTGATAGCCCAGCATTACACCTTTTTTTATCATGGCACGGTCGGAAACTCTTTCAAGCGGTATGTTTGCCACAAATGGCATTGCTATACAAGATGCCGCACATATAAGCATACAGAAAATTGACATTCCAAATGTCAGGGCGTCAAGGGTGAGCAGTGACTCTTTACAGAAAAAAGTTATCACAAATGAAATGGCAAAAGATACTGCCATACAAGCCGGTGTGGCTTTTTTACAATATTTGTCAGTTATATCGGAAGAATAGGTATATTTAAGAAAGTCGGTAAGAAAATCGGTCTGTCGCATAGATGCAAGTATAGGAAAATCTCCCAGTGTACCACGTGTGAGACGCTCCGCACGTTCTTCATCACGGACGTATACTATACCATGTCGTTTAAATTCTTCCTTTGAGACAAGTTCAAAATTTCTTTGCGCACGTCTGAGAATAAGCATTTTCCCGATTGAATTAGTCAGAAGTGTAAGTATACCTATGGGCATATATATGCGTTCCGCCATTATACTTTCAGGAGAGGCAATAGCCGGAATTATTGAAATAATACAGGTCAGTGCCGTGACAGCCGTCATTGAATCGCTGTCCGCCTTGCCGGTGAGAAGTTTTTTCATTCCGTTTGAAATCACTGCACCCGAAGTAATGACAGCAATAAGCCCTGTAATCAGGTGTACAGTAAGATATAACTGTATATTCGCCTTGCTGAATATTTCAATAATCGGAAATTCAAGCTGATTCATGAACGTTATATAAAGACTCAGAAAAGACAGTATAAACAGTATAAATGTACGTGTAGTTATAATATTTGTCAGGTCCTGTATATCACGCCCGACGTCCTCTACATCTCCGTAATAATTGAAATCAACGATACGTTTTGTACGTTTTTTATCGGAAGTTTCAGCGGAATTTTTTTCCTTTACAGTTTCGGTATCTATGCGGACGTCAATAGCCTGCTGAGTTTCCGGCTTGTGATAATTAAGTTTATTGTTATTTGTTTTCGGCTTACGTTTTGAATATTTTGCCGCCTCAATTATTGCCGGAGATGGTACTATATCTGTAATAAGTTTAAGATTTTCGGGGTCTTCCGCCTCTGCAATAATAGCCTCACGACTGCGTTTTTTCTTCTTGAAAACAGGCGGTGTATACATATACTCTCCCTCCGGAGTTTCTTTCTGATATGTATAATCTGCCTCTTTCTGACGTCGTTTGTTGATAGCTTTCTGACGTTCTGCGGCTTCTCTTGCCCTTGTTGATTCAGTCATTCGACGTATTCTTGAAACGTCGTCGTCACCCATCTGAGTGTTTATAACAGTACTGTCATAAAGTGCCGTTGTGGGATTTCCGTCTGAATCTACCGCACCGTTAAGGACGGTTATTTTATGTCCGGAACGTTTCGGCGGTGGTGTTTTTGTCACCGGCTGACGAAGTGTGTTATCGTCCCATGCATTTTTTTTATGGGATTCAGGTCTTACAGCGGTTGCAACATTATTTTTTGGTTTTGGTTTTTTGGTTGAATATTCGTCAAGAATATCCTCAATTGATGGCTTATCTGACATTTTATTCACTCCTTAACCGGAATCTCTTTGCCTGAGGACTTCATACATAAAAATTCCTGCGGCAACAGAGGCATTCAGGGAGTTTATTTTTCCATGCATTGGCAGTTTAACCATAAAATCGCATTTTTCACGTATCAGACGACTTATTCCGAACCCTTCAGAACCTATGACAAGAGCCATACTACCCGTAAAATCAGTTTTACAGTAGTCACTTCCGGAAGCGTCCGTACCATAAATCCATACGCCGTTTTCTTTAAGCGTATCAATGCAAGTTGAAAGATTAGCAACCCTTGCTACCGGAACATAACTCACAGCACCGGCGGAGGTTTTAGCTACCGTGGCATTCAGTGACGCACTGCGTCTTTTCGGAATAATGACGCCGTCCGCACCGGCTGTCTCAGCCGTCCGGATAATAGCCCCTAAATTATGCGGGTCTTCTATTTCGTCGCATATTATAATAAACGGCTTAGTGCCTTTTTTCTGCGATACGTCAAGGATTTCCTCAATCGTGACGTACTCACCGCAAGCCCCTACGGCAACAACACCCTGATGTGATGCACCACCGGCAAGCTGTGAAAGTTTCTTTTCCTGTGCGTCCTTAACGACTATGCCTTTTTCCTTGGCAAGACGTCGGATAAGCCCTAAACTTCCGCCGTTTCCGCTGATATAGATTGTATCAAGCGGTGTATCGGATTTAAGAGCCTCAATAACCGGATTTCTTCCGGCAATGTTTTCATTTTCATTTAAATTTCTGTTCATGTTTTTCATGAGAATAAAATTCTCAGCTCCTTTTTCTTTTGTCTATATTATAACATTCCGACGGAAAAAAAACAAGTCCTTTCCGGATTTTATTTACTGGTAAATGTCGATTACTGAAATTTCCGGACGGTTGAAAATTCGTGGAATGAAAATCATTCTCAGCGGACGTGCAAGCCCACGGCTGATTATATGGGTACATTTGCCGTATTCGTATTTTCCGTTGGTGTAGTCCGGAAAAAGTCCCTGATTTGGTGCATAAAGACCCTGTTTAAGAATGACCGGCAACCGCCATTGTCCGCCGTGTGCGTGTCCGGAAAGAATCAAATCAAAATTTTCTGTAAACTGTGGGAACTGTTCCGGCTGGTGCAACAGCAGAATATTATAATAATCGTCGTCTGTTTTAACATCTGAAATTTTTTCGTATGCGTCAATAATTCCGTAAACACGTATTTTCTGATTATTTATCATAAAATCAGTGCTGTTGCCGTCAAGTACGGGAATGCCAATATTTTCAACGTCTTTATAAAATTCTTCCAAATCGTCACGCCATTTTTCATGATTTCCGGCGGAGTATGTACACGGATATTTTTCAGCAACATCTTTCATAAGTGTAAGGGCGTTTTCTGCATCACCCTGAGTGTCAATAACATCACCGCCGAAAAGTACTAAATCCGGCTTGTTTTTGTCAATTTCCCTGATTATTCCGGACTGGTCTTTACCGCCGTATGTACAATTATGTAAATCGGAAATAAAAACTATCCGGAGACTGTTATTATTCCACGATTTTACGCTGTAAAATTCCGTCTGCATAGTAAATCCCCACACATACAGAAGCACAATTATCAGAAACACGACAGTCAGCCGGATAAATTTTTTCATTCAGTTACCTCTTTCAGCGATTATATTAATCATTTCGCCGACATTTTTCATGCCGGAAACTTCACGCATCTTGAAACGCATATCAAACTCTTCTTCAACAGCACCGATTAAGTTTATATGTTCGATACTGTCCCAGTCGTCGATGTCGTTTGCGGTGGTCTTTTCAGTGATAATTATTGAATCGTCGTCGAAAATATCCCTGAAAACTTCTGTAAGTCTTTTAACGATTTCATTTTTATTCATGGCTGAACTCCTTTTCATTTATTTTTATTACGTGATTTTTTTCCACGTATGATGTTATATCAAGACACCATATTGAATCACCGTTTTCGCTCCGGCTGACGTTTTCAAAACCAAACGTTGCGAAAAGTTCGGCAACCATATTATTTTTAGGCGTCCTGTAATAATAACCGATAATTTTTTTTATGCCACGTTCACGACATTTTTTAACAAGTTCGTCCAACATGGCAAGTTCCATATCTCTTTTAAGAACACGACAACTCATAAGCCACAAATCAATGTGAAGTGTTTTATCATCACAACGTCCGATGACTACCGAAACTACACCATTATCGCCGAATTTATCGGCAAGCTGTCCGCATAGCCTGATATAATCCGGACTTTCAGCGACTATTTTCATTTCACTTTCTGAATAGCGTTTTGTAGTCACGTTAAACTGATTGCTTTTATTGGTAAGCTGTGTTATTCTTTGCAGATATACCGGCAGAAAATCAGTTATCTCTGCATTCATGTCAAGACTTAATAAATAGTCCTGATAATTGGAAAAACTTTTCTGCTGTGCGTTCCGTTTTGCATTGGCGGAGTACATCTCACTGCGGTTCAAATCGTCTTTTGAAACAGATGTAACTTCAAAAAATCCGCCACGGGAAAGATTATACATAGCCTCTTCCATTGACGTGAGATTTACAGTCGGAACGTTAGGTAACTGTGCTTCTATAATAGCACATTCTGCCGGATTATCGTCCACGAAAACGAAACTATCCGCAAACAAACCGATTTCATTTGCCGATTCTTCAATATTTGAATCCTTACTATTCCAGTTGGCTTTTATTGAAACAAAATCATCAGGCTTCAAAATACTGCTCGGGTGATTCAGTCCGGCAAGTGCATTTTCCTCGTCGTTTTTGGAGCATACCGCAAGAAGTACGCCGTAATTCTTATACTGTTTAATGAACTTCTGAAACTCAACGAAAGACTGTCCCACAGCGGTTTCAACGCCTAATTCAATGCCCTCTGCACCATCGTCGCCGATAACACCACCCCATAGCGTATTATCTAAATCAAGGTCAATTACTTTCTGATTTCGTCCGTAAACAGATTTGATTATACAGGCTACACTATATGCGACTTCCGGAAGGACTTCCACACGCATGGCGTATTTATAAAGAAACCATGCCTCTGCATCGTGCCATTTTTTGAGACCGATTGCCGACGACAGATAATTTATATCATTTATATAAAAACCGTTGTTGCGTCGTGCATAGTTGGAAAACATTATGTTAAGACGATTTATAAATGCACCTGTTCCGGAATAGCCCCAGCCGTCGTAATTTCCGGTATGGCGGAATAACGGAAGTTCAAAATTATTCTGAATTATCGGGCATGAAAATTTTTCAAAAAGGCTTGTCCATATGGAATTAAAATATTCATACTGATTATAAAGCCGTTCCTGAATCTGTTCCGGAGTTTCCGCCGGACTTTCGGGAATCATTGTCAGATTCCGGTAAGTTGTATGTATATAGATTATATCCGGTGCGAAATTATCAAGTTCCGGTGAACCAAAAACGGCATCTTCATAGAATTTATTATATTCGGACTGATAAAATTCAGGTTCAATGCCGAAATTCAACAGGAATAATTCAAGGGAAGAAACTATGTCATCAGTCGTTGAGCCACCTAAAACGGCTATTTTCTTTTTTATACGTGCTGTGCCGTCAGCAAGGAGCTGTTTTTTTAATGCACGGCGTTTACGGAGAATTAATTTACTGTTAAACGGGTAGAGAAGTTCTTTCATATTTTTAGCCTCCTTATTAATTTCCGGCTACTACTGGTTAAGATTTGTAGAGATGTGTTCACGGTTCACGCCTACAGCGGAATATGTACACATTGCAAAGAGTACATCTGTTGCACCTACTTCATTAATGAAACTTTTTGCATTACGGTCAAAATATCTTATATCGCATATATAGATATTTTCAAATGAACCTGTCAGGAACGGGAGCAGGGCATTTCCGTAACTATCCTTGAAAATGACAAGATTTCTGCCGTTTCTGCATTTTGTCTTGACGTGACGTATATTGTCGTCTGTGCCGAAAACAAGATAATAGCTTGAATTATCAAAATTTTCAGGATTAAGAAGAAGAGTAGTTTCTACAGGGTCGGTGAAAGACGTGGAATACTGTGTTACTTCAACATCTGTTTTTGGTTCATAGTAGATAAACGGTTCAGGATTATTCAGGAGTGTTGCACTTTGTGTATAGCCGTACATTGTACCGACATATCCCGAAAGTACGTGTTTTTCATATTCTGAAATATCTGCAAAATCAACACCAGCCTGTTTAGCGAACTCTTCAGCGGCATAGTATGCACCGAGTGGTTGCCAATGGTGGTCAGTACGTGAATAGATAGCCTCTTTCTTGTGGCGGAGAAGTGCTGTGTATGCGTCTACATTTGTTACGTTCTTAAGGTTCTTTTCTATAGAATCAAGGTCAGTTTTTTCACTTTCCACGAGGTCGGTGTAATTTTCCGGCAGATAATATGATACACTGGTAGGAAGTACCATAGAATAAACGTTTACGTCCTTGCCGAGAGCCTTTTTATAGGCGTTTACGTCCTCAGCGTAAAGAACTTCATTACCCCACGCACCACCATAAAGCATTATCGCACGTTTATTTACAACAAGTATATTATTTGATACTTCACCGTTAGCGGCGGCGACGTTTGCTTTCGGGAGCGTTTCGGCAGTCGTTGTAGTAGTTTCAGTACCTGTGCCGGAAGTGCCGGTAGTAGTCTGTGTATTTTCGGTGACGGGTTCAGCCGGAGTTTCCTCTTTCTGATTGTTTTTTTCTGTATTGTATAATTCAACACCACCATCATCATCGCCGGAACTGCCATATTTCAAGCCCTTTAATGGCATGATACGGTTAGCAATAAGAGTCTTGAAAAAACTTCTGTTAGGTACGGTATCATCATAGTAATTTGCTATACCTTCGGTGTATTCTCCGGAAATATAACTTTTGACAGTAAATTCCGGAAATTCTGTCAGATTTCTGTTTTCTTCGTGCGATACCGTATCACGCTTGAAAAAAAGAAGATATACAAATCCGGCAAAAATAACAAGTATAATAATTATTATATTTAACAGCGCAAAAACATTTGTTACGAAAGTATTACGTTTTTTTTCGCTGTTTTTAGAGTTTTCAGACATAGTGACCCCCTATCAGAAACGGAAGTAAAGAAACGGATTAGTTGTGGCATCAACAAGCATGACGCTTGTTAAAAGCAGAAGTCCGGCAGTAATACAAGTCGTGACAATTGAGGCAACGTGCTTTGTGAATGCTGTTTTTCCGGTAAGTTTCTTGAATCCGTCGATAATCGGGAAACAACATATAACCGCAACGGCAAGCAGAAAAATATTATTTACAAATGTTATTTTGTCCTGAAGTCCGATAAAGCCGTTTCCGATGAATCCGAAAATAGTTTTGAAAAATACTCCTAATTCGTTCAAATCCTCAAAGTAGAAAATTCCGAAACCTATAATTATTACGATTTTATTATATATCTGACGTATTACAATCGGGATTTTTTTCATTTTTTTCTTGCCGATAAGCATTTCAAGGAAAACGAAAATTCCGTAATAGATTCCCCACAGAATGAAATTCCAGCTTGCACCGTGCCATATGCCCGTACACAGCCATACAAGGAATAATCCGCCATATTTACGGCGTTTGCCGAAAATGGGTACGTAAAGCAGATAATCACGGAAAAATGTACTCAATGATATATGCCATCTCTGCCAGAATTCCGTTATATCCTTACAGATAAACGGGTGGTTGAAATTTTCGTCAAAATGAAAGCCGAAAATGCGTCCTAAACCTATTGCAATATCAGAGTAACCGGAAAAATCAAAATAAATCTGCATGGCATAGGCTATAGCTCCGAACCAACCACCAATTACTGAACAATCCCCGATATGCTGTAAGTAATTATCGGCAATAACGCTTAACTGATTGGACAGTAAAACTTTTTTAGAAAGTCCTAACACAACACGGTTAAGACCATATGAAATATCTGTCAGATAAATTTTTCTGCTTTCAATTTCCTTTTCAATCGTACTGTAACGCACTATAGGTCCGGCGATAAGCTGTGGGAAAAGCGTCAGGTACAGCAGAAAATTATGAAATTTTTTCTGAACTTTTACAGTTTCCCAGTGACAGTCTATTATGTAAGATACCGTCTGGAATGTATAAAAACTTATTCCTATTGGTAGTTTTATATCCGGTACGGGTATATCCGACGAACACAAGGCGTTTATATTTTCAACTATGAAACCGCTGTACTTGAAAATACATAACATGGCAAAATCGTATATTACCGTCAGCGATGTTGCAAGAGTATCAATTTTAGTATCCTTGTGCTTTTCGATAACAAGGGCGGCGGCGTAGTTCACAAATGCACTGAAAAGCATCAGAAATACATAGACAGGCTCACCCCATGCATAGAAAATCAGTGAGAAAATAATAAGTACAATGTTTTTCGCTTTTGTCCCTCGTGCAAGTGCATACGCAAACAGACACAAGGGCAGAAAAAAGTAAATAAAGAATAGTTTTGAAAATACCATATCCAACCGCCTTTTTGTTATTATTTTTATCGAATTACAGCATAAAAAACACTGTACTAATAATTATACAACAAGTTTTATTCAAATGCAATAGGAAAAAACAAGGATTTAAAAAAAAATATGGTAATCGTCATTAAATGATAAAAAAATAAACATACAGGCGTGTATTTTGTAGATTTTTGTATAAAAATAACGGCTTTATTACAAGCCGTTATAAGATATTTTATTTTCAGTAATACAAGATGTCTGCATATCCTGAACTATCAAATTTTATCTCACCTTTTGCCCATTGGTTGTCGTCAAACTGATAGTCCACCATGATTGAATCTTCAAGCCATGTGATACTATAAGTATCACCGTTGCTGAAAACATTGTTTCCGTCGCTGTCAACAGACCATTCACCTGCTTCTTCAAACGGCGGGTTATAGCCTGATGTTATGAGATTACCAATGTGTTTTAAATGTCCGTCAGTTTCTTTTAAATAAATATCAATAAGAGTTTCATCTAAAATAGCACCACCATTATTGGAGCTATAATATTTATAATTGAAATATAATTCTGTCTTACCATCAGGCGATTTATATATAGGTTCATTTGAAGAAAATTCTAATACATCTTCTCCATCATATGACGACTGTATTTTATTCCATTCGTTATGACTTGTTTTGTAGTCAACTATGAAAGAATCATCAAGGAAAGTTATAGTGTAGTTTTTGGTGGAAAGTTCGCCGTCTGTGAAATAGAAATCCGGATAAATACCTGTAATATAAGTAAATGAACCGTCGTCATTCTTTATATAGATATCTGAATTGATACCCCAGCCGTTTTCCTGAGTTATGACTATTTCATGTGTGCCGTCAGTATAGGAAACTGTTTCACACTGTATAGACAGTAAACTTTTTCCCTGAAGGTCTAAATATATTATTTTATCTTCTGCACTTGTCTGTGATTTAGGTATAGTAATCTGTGCAAGCATTTTTGTGTTAGTGACCGGATAAAGTCCGACATCTTCATTATATATACCACCTATAAAGAAAAATATACCTTTGTCTATCATCTGGTGCATCATATAATCATTATCTACCCTCATAGGTGAACCGGCTACCATTAAGACACCGTTTCCACGCTCCTGAATGAACGGTGTAAGAATAAGATTATTTTCTTCAAAAAAAGTTTCGTCGTATTTGTCAAGATATTTCTGTAATTCGTCGTTATCGGTGATAAAAGTCTTAAGATATGCTGACATTTCATCATATTCAGTGATAATATTGTTAAAATTTTCGGTTTCTTCCCATGTTGTGGTTATTTCTTCATATGTAGGTATTTCAGCATCTGTATTGAGAACATCAACAGCATACGTATGTACTTCAGCTTTTTCGGGATTAATAACAAGCTGTCTCATCTGTACGAGGTCAAAAGAATCAACAAAACCATCAAAATTGACATCAACAGCGTCTTTATTAGCCTCATCGTCGACACCATCATATGTACCCATAATCCATTTCTGCAACAGTACGACATCAGCGACAGATATTTTGCCGTCTGCGTTTATGTCACCACGAATAGATGTATATTCCCAGTGATTCTCACCGTCTTCAATGTAAATCGGCTCTGATTTTGCACTTGCCCCCATGGGAATAGCTCCGGCAATAACCGCCAGACACAAAGCAGTGTTAATAAATTTTTTCATGTTATACCTCCAATAATTTAAATCTTTCCAATATTATACAGCATAATCCACAAAAAATCAATAGTCAAAATGACCGAAAACGGGGGGGTGATTTGTGCAATATATACAAAAACCGGCATACCTGAAAGTACGCCGGTTAAAGTTTAATCTTCTTTTATATAATATTCATAGTCAATTTCCACGCCGTCAAGGTCAACAGTGACGCTTTCCCATTCATTGCCACGTACCTGATGTGTAACAAAAATGTAGTCATCATACCATGTTATGCTATAGGTTTTGTTGTTGCTGAAAACATTGTTTCCTTCTTCATCAACAGACCATTCACCCTCTTCCGTGAACGGTTTGTCACCGTATGCCGTGAAGAATGTAATTGCCTTATAGGAAATCTTGCTTGATTTCAGGAAAAAGCGTATATCACTTACATCACCCATAGTTTCCTGTGTGACGTAAAATTCATACTTATTATCGGGTGATTTATAGACGATAGATTCCATATCTGTATTGATTTCATAGGCATCATAAATTGAAACATTATCACCGCTGTTTGCCTCAGATTTCGGTACAGCTGCCTGAATAAGCAGTTGAGTGTTAGTTATCGGATAGAGAACACGATAAGCCCCGTATTCTGCTTCTAATGCAATGAAAATATCATCACCGATACCACGTGATTTTTTAGGGTGTATCTTGCCGACGCCGGAGACATTATAAAAAACTCCTCTGCCGTATTTCTGTGTGAACGGCATTAAAATAAGGTTATTATTTTCAAAGAAAGTATCATCATATTTATCAACATAGGTCTGTATTTCAGAAATATCTAACATAAATTCTGAAAGATAACCGGACATTTCGTCAGTATTTGTGCAGACTTCTCCATATTCAGGCAGATTTTCAACCGATTTGAGAATATCAACAGCATATGTATGCTCAACAACCGTTTCCGGATTAATAATAGCCTGTCTCATCAGAATCATATCGAAAGAGTCAATTATTCCGTCGGAATTTATATCAAAGCACGAAACATCACCGTCATATTCGCCGGATGACATATATTTCTGCATAAGTACAGCATCGGCTATATTAACTGTGTTGTCATGATTTGCGTCTCCGGAAATTACCGTTTCAGACCACTTGACAGAGCCATTCGGAACGTGTACAATATTAGGTGTTACTGAGGCGTCTGCCATTACAACGGACAGCATGGCAGAAATAATCAGATTAATCATACTAAACCTCCTTAATATTTTTATTTTATACTACATTATATCACAGATTTACAGATTTTTCTATTGACATATTAAATGAAAATACGGGATTTTTTTTGTGGAATTTATATAAAAACGACTTGCTTTTAATCTTTTGAGACAGATTTTATAATTGTGGCAAATTATTGCAAATCGTGGTTGATTTTTCTGCAAAAATATATTATAATATTATCGTATCATTAATTTCAGGGAGGACTAAGCATGAAAAAAATTTTAGTGCCTGTTGTCTGCGCCCTGACGCTTTTTGCCTGTGGAAAAGAAACAGCAAAGAAAACACCGCCGGACAACAGACTTGATAAATGTACATTACGCTTTTCATGGTGGGGCGGTGATGACCGTCACAACGCCACCAAGAAAGCTATAACACTCTGGAACGCAAGACATCCAAGCATTGAAATCAAAGCAGAATACGGAGGCTGGGACGGCTGGACAGAAAAAATAAATACACAGATAAGCGGCGGCTCTGAACCGGACGTCATGCAGATTAACTATGACTGGCTTGTTACTCTTTCTGGCGACGGAGAGGGCTTCTATGATTTGAACGAACTGAATCATTTTCTGGATTTATCCGGCTTTGATGATGATATACTTTCTTTCGGGACTGTTAATAATCATCTGAATGCTGTTCCGGTATCACTTACCGGACGGGGATTTTTCTATAATTCAGAAGTATTTTCAAGGTTTGGTGTTTCATTTCCGGAAACGTGGGAAGAACTTATTGAAGCCGGAAATATTTTCTATGAAAACGGCTGTTATCCGCTTGACCTTGATGTACAGTCGGGCGGTACGGCGTGGTATCTTTCGATAGTATATGTCCAGCAGAAGACCGGAAGAAACTTCATTAACATGGACGGAACTTTAGATTTTACCATTGAAGACATAGAAGAAGCTATGGAATTTTATAAGCGTATGGAAGACAATCACGTTACACGTAACGTTCGGACACGCATTGATGAGGACGGCAATGGTGCATTGTATCAGTCACCATCGTTTATAAATGGAAATGTCGCCGGCGTTCTTGAATGGAACAGCGCAGTGGGTAAATACGAATCAGTTCTTGATAAGGGAGTGCTACAGGCTGGTGGTTATCTCAGCGACGAAAGCGGTAATAATTCCGGCTGGTTTGTAAAGCCGTCACTTATGTATGCAATATCGGCAGATACCAAATATCCGGACGAATCAGCGGAATTTATAAACTTTTTGCTGAATGATGACGATTGCGCCGGAATTTTAGGCACATCAAGAGGTATACCGGCATCATGTTATGCACGTGAGGAACTCGAAAAAAAAGGAAAACTCAAAGGGCTTACTAAAGAAAATTCAGATATGCTCAGCAGACTTGATACCGTGACTATAAGTCCGTATATGGAGACCTCCCGCATGAAAGAGCTTTGTAATTCGGCTATAGAAAAAGTTTCTTACGGGGAGGATATAAGCATAACCGCACAGGAGCTTTATAATGATATAATTGAATATCTGGAGAGTGTTGAATGAAAAAATATAAAAACCCTGTCGGTGTGAGCAGGTTTACAGGACTTATTCTTATAAGTCCGTTTATAATAGGAAGCGTATTGTTTATAATATATCCGTTTTTCTGTTCATTCGTGACGGGTATGACAAAATACGATGGCATACATCCACCGGAATTTATCGGACTGGAAAATTATAAAAATATGCTGAATGACAATCATTTCTTAAAGGCTTTAGCCGTTACGTTTAAATATACGGTTATTTTTGTACCGCTGAAACTTACGGTATCACTTCTTACAGCAATTCTTTTAAGTGCCGATATAAAAGGTATAGGATTTTTCCGGACAGCTTTTTATATTCCGTCCATACTTGGTTCTAATCTTGCTGTGGCTATAATGTGGCAGTATCTGTTTACACGCAACGGGCTTGCCAATCAGTTTCTTGAAATTATCGGAGTTTCCAGCGTAAGCTGGTACGGCGACCAGAAATATGCACTCTTTATAATAATACTTCTAAGGCTATGGGAGTTTGGTTCAACTATGATAATTTTTCTTACAGCATTGAAAGAAATTCCCCGTGAATGTTATGAAGCGGCAAGAGTTGATGGGTGTGGTTCAGTTAGGGCTTTTTTTGGGATAACACTTCCGTTGCTGAAAAATACTCTTTTTGTGAATGCTATATTACAGACTATTTCAGCATTACAGGAGTTCAGCGCCCCGTACATGATTACCGGCGGAAATCCTATGAAGAGTACGTATACAGTCGGTATGCTGATTTATGACGAAATGTTCAGTTATCATAATGCGGGATATGCTAACGCTGTTTCATGGGTACTTTTTATGCTTACAGCTTCTGTAGTGTGCATTATGTTCAGGATTACCGGACGCATAAGAAAGGAAATTCCGTGAAAAAAATAATTACATATATAATACTTGTTTTAATAGCATTGTTTATGCTTTATCCACTGTTATGGCTTCTGGGAGCTTCTTTCAAAACGAATCAGGAGATATATAGTTCAATATGGTTCATGCCTGATGATTTTGATTTCAGCGTATACTTTAATGCATGGAAAACAAACACCGGTTATACAATGGGACATTATTTTATAAATACATTTACTGTAATAATACCAAAAACTATTTTTTCCGTTGTATCGTCGGTGTTGACAGCTTATGGCTTTGCAAGGTTTGATTTTCCGCTGAAAAAATTCTTTTTTTCGCTTCTTATGGTGGGTATGTTCATGCCGGCGATAGTAACGGTAATGCCTATGTATATGTTCTGGAATAAATCAGGTTTCCTTGACAGCTATGCACCGTTGACATTGCCTTCTCTTTTTGCGTGTGAGGGAATGTTTGTATTCATATTGATACAATTTTTCAAAGATTTACCGAAAGAACTTGACGAGGCTTCACGGCTTGACGGTTGCGGAACTATCCGGACGCTTATATATGTTCTTCTTCCGTGCATGAAACCTGCTGTAATATCAATAGCGGTTTTTAATTTCCTGTGGACTATGAACGATTTTATTAATCCACTTATATTTATAAATTCAACTGAAAAATATACACTTTCACTTGCCTTGCGGACTTCCGTTGACAGCACAGGTCAGGGCTATGAAGAGTGTAAAATAATTGCTATGTCAGTTATCGGACTGATACCTTCAGTAACCGTTTTTGCACTGGCACAGAAAAAATTTATTGGCATAACTGCCGGAGGTCTTTCCTGATGAACACACTTGCTGACAAAATAGCCGGAGACTATATTGAAAAAATTATACTGCCGTCCGACCCACTTGCTCCGATATGGAATCGTGAAAATTTTGTCTTTAAAAAAATTCCGAAATGGAATTACATCGACAACTGCATGATGAGAGCTGTTATTATGCTTTACGAACTGACCGGAAAAACTGATTTCTATAATTATGCTGTTAAGTTTATTAATGCATATATAGGCGAAAACGGAGACATTCCCACTATGAATATTTCTGACTTTAATCTTGATAATGTCTGTGGCGGACGTAATCTTATATGGCTTTTCCGGAAAACTCACGCCGAAAAATATCGTACTGCTTTTGAAAAAATCTTCTCTCAGATTGAAAAACAACCACGTCTTTTTAATGGTAACTTCTGGCATAAGGCGGTATATCCATATCAGATATGGCTTGACGGAATATATATGGCAATGCCCTTTATGGCGGTATACGCTGAATTTTCCGGCAGATACGAACTATGGGACGATATATATAATCAGCTTGAAAATATTTGCCGTCTTATGCGTGACGATAAAACAGGTCTTTATTTTCACGGTTATGACGAAAAACGTATACAGTGTTGGGCGGACAGTAAAACCGGTCTTTCACCGGAGTTCTGGCTAAGGTCAATGGGCTGGCTTTGTGCGGGTCTTGCCGATTTGTGCGGAGATGTTCCGGAAAATCACCGTCTGTATGAAATTTCTGCTGAAATGCTCTCCGGACTACTGAAAAGTATTTCCGGTTATGCAGTTTCCGACGGAATGTTATATCAGCTTCCGGAAAAACCGGACGTCATCGGAAATTATCCGGAAACAAGCGGAACTCTTCTTTTTGCATATTCCGCTGTGAAGTCCGCCGGTATGGGAATTTCTGATAAAAATATCTACGGAGCAGGCATAAAGGCTTTTAATACCGTGACTGAAAAATATATTGAATACAAAGATATTCCAGTACTCAATAATATATGTCTTATGGCTGGTCTTGGCGGTACAGAAAATCGGGACGGTTCGGAAAAATATTATCTTAGTGAACGGGTTGTCTCCAATGATGCTAAAGGCATTGCACCGTATCTTATGGCATACGCCGAAATTAAAAAATCTGGAATTTAATGTGAAAGGGCAGTCTTATGGCTGTCTTTTTTTATGTTTTTAAAATAAAAATACAATTATAATTTAAATTATACGAATATATATAACATTATATATTAATTTTTTTTGCATTTCGTCTGTAAAAAAAGACAGTCAATGACTGTCTTTTATCAAATCTTTTATAACTTCGCCGGCGATAATAAGTCCGGCAACGGACGGCACAAATGCACATGATGCCGGAAAATCCGTACTTGTCGTGACGGGTTGTTCTTTGGAGTATACAACTTTCAGTTTTTTGACATCACGTTTTTTCAGTTCCCGACGCATTACACGTGCAAGGGGGCAAACAGATGTTTTATATACATCAGCGACTTCAAAAGCCGTCGGATCGAGTTTGTTTCCTGCACCCATGGAGCTTATAACAGGTACTCCGGATTTCTGCGCCTGAATGATAATCTCAATTTTTCCGGTAACGGTATCTATAGCGTCAACGACATAATCAAATTCCGAAAAATCAAGCAATCCGGCAGTATCTGGCATGAAAAATATATCATGTCTTTTTATTATGCAATCGGAATTTATGTCGTGCAGACGATTAAAAGCCGCCTCTGTCTTCTGCATATCAACTGTTTTTTCCGTGGCGAAAATCTGTCGGTTGATATTGCTTTCACAAACAATGTCATTATCTATAAGGTCAATTTTTCCGATACCGGAGCGCACAAGTGACTCAGCGACGTGACCACCCACGCCTCCGATACCGAAAACCGCCACCCGTGACCTTGCAAGGATTTCCATTCCGGCAGTACCAATTAATTTTTCAGTTCTGGAAAATTTTTCACTCATACATTAAACCTGAAAAGAACAATATCGCCATCCTGCATTACGTACTCTTTACCCTCAAGGCGCACGAGACCCTTTTCCTTGGCAGATGCAATATTTCCGCATGACATAAGGTCATCGAAAGAAACGACTTCCGCACGGATAAATCCTTTTTCAAAATCTGTATGTATCTTTCCGGCAGCCTGAGGAGCTTTCGTACCTTTAGTGATAGTCCATGCTCTGACTTCCTGTTTACCGGCGGTAAGATAGGAAATAAGTCCAAGCAGTGAATAGCCCTCCTTGATAATCCGGTTAAGACCGGAAACTTCTAAACCAAGTTCGGATAAAAATTCTTTCTTTTCTTCGTCGGTCATATCGGATATTTCTGCTTCTGTCTGTGCGCAAATCGGAAGTACTGCCGAGTGTTCAGATTCAGCAAGTTTGCATACACTTTTATAGTTTTCATTGGTTTCAATGCTGTTCATGAAATCGTCTTCACTTAGATTTGCAGCATAGATAACGGGTTTTGCAGAAAGAAGCGGAGTTGATTTGATCATTTCCTTTTCGTCGTCGGTGAAGTCAAAAGCACGTGCTGACTTTCCGTTTTCAAGATGTTTTTTAAGTCTTTCAAGGAAATCTATTTCAGCGAGATATTTTTTATCACCCTTGACCGCTTTTTTTGCCCTGTCTATACGCCTTTCAATCATTTCAATATCGGAGAATATCAATTCAAGATTGATAGTTTCAATATCACGGAGAGGATTTATATTGCCGTCCACGTGTATGATGTTATCGTCCTCAAAACAGCGCACGACGTGTACAATAGCATCGACTTCACGTATATCAGCAAGGAATTTATTTCCCAGTCCTTCGCCCTTTGATGCACCTTTAACCAGTCCGGCAATATCGACAAATTCCAGCGTTGCGGGAGTGAATTTATCGGGGTCATACATTTCAGCGAGTTTGTCAAGACGTTCATCGGGAACAGAAACAATGCCTATATTTTTATCTATCGTGCAGAACGGATAATTAGCAGATTCTGCACCGGCATTTGTCAGGGCGTTAAATAGTGTGCTTTTGCCGACGTTAGGCAGTCCAACCATACCAAGTTTCATATTTTTATCAAAGTCCTTTCGGTTAAAATTTATGATTAATTCTCTTGTTGTTTACAAAAGAATCAATTGTTGAGTTTGTTATATTTATTTCGTCGCCGGAGCTTATATCCGCCGGATTGCCGGCTAAAATCTTCATTTTTATGTCGGAATCTGAAATTGTTACTTTTCCTGCTCCGGAAACAGTTCCAATGCCAGTTACTTCGTCTCCCTCAGAGTCAATATTTATTTCCGTACTGGTAATTTCAGTGTTGATGTTTCCTGAGACAGCACCTATACACGAATTATTAGCAGAACGCATTTTCATTGAAATTTTTCCGCCGTTGATTATAACATTGCCGGTGCTTTCTTCAATAGCGCCCATTCCGACCGCCTGTGCGCCCGTACAGAAAATATCAATATCTGCCGATGACGTAACGGAAGTCATTCCCCTGAAACTTCCTATTCCGGCTATGCGTATTCCTGAACAGTTTATATCAAGAGAACATTTTTCGGTTATATTTATGACAGAATCACCGTTGAAACTTCCCACTGCAAGTCCGTTGTGTGTATGCATACTGATTTTTATTTTTCCGGAAACAAGATTTATTTCTGAATCGTCGTTGTTAAATCCGCCACCGATGCAGAGGGTTTCAATACTGTTTGAGATGATTTCAAGAGTACCGGTCATATTTATCGTTATATCGCCATAATTGTGGTCATAATCATTGCCGATGCCGATTCCCTCCGGTGCCTGACAGTCTATAAGCAGACTGCCATTTCCTATAAGTTCAAACTGTGAACCCATAGGGACGTATATTCCGGAATAATTCAGCCGGTTATCCTGAATTACATTCAGGACAAGCCTTGCATATTCTCCGACAGATATAACCGGTCTGCTGTTTCCGCTGATTATATTGACATTTTTCATGATAATTTCACAACTGTGGTTATCCATTACGGAAATATTCATTTTTATTTGTTTTTCGGGGTCTCCGACTATAACAAGTCTGCTTTGGTAAACGTGAATATCAGTATACTTTTCCAATGCAAGTTCAAGAAGGTTTATTTCTGTATCGTTCTGTGCGTTATAGATTTTTTTCAGTCCTTCCGGACGTGATTCAAGATTTGTCTTTATTATTTCGTCCTTTACAGCGGAGGAAATTTCTTTCAGGAAAACCGGTCGGGGTCTTGAGATATAGAACCCCTGAACATAGTCAACCCCTAACCTGATAACTGTTTTGAGTTCCTGTGCGGTTTCGACGCATTCGGCTATTGATTTTAATTTATTATCGTGACAAAACTCTATAACCTGTGTAACAAGCTGTTGCTTTTTCAGGTCATTGTGAATGTCGTTTATAAGTGAGCGGTCTATTTTTATATAATCGGGGGAATATTTAAGTAAATTTGCGCTGTTTGAATAGCCTGTCCCGTAATCGTCGATAGCAAGGCGGGAATTAGTAAATTCGCCCCGTTTTTTTATAATATTTATTCCTTTCTGACTTGCGGAGCTTTCCTGTGCGATTTCTACAACTATTTTATTAAGAAATTCCCCGTAATCAAGATATAACTGATTGAAATCATCGTCATTGAGAACGTCAGAAGCTATGCAGTTTATGAAAAGTCGGCGGTTTCGAAAGACGTTTCTGTTTTCGCTTATAATGCGCATATTATTGAAAAAAGTCATTTTTTCAACTGAATAAAGTGAGTTCTGTTCGCCTGCTATCCGGAGAATCTGTTTCGGGGACATACGCTTTTCACCGGTAGTACGCATAAGTGCTTCATAGCCGATAATATTTCCCGTGCGTGTATCAACTATCGGCTGAAAGTGATATGTCACAAGATTCTTTCTGACTATTTCCAAAAATGCCTGAGCCTCTTTATAGGAATCTTCCTCACGGGAGTAATTTTTTCCTGAAAACCAGTTTATAACATTTTTACGGTCATTTCTGATTTCATAGAGTGCAAATTCAGAGTAATTAACAAGTGTTTTAAAGTCCGTCGCTTCGTCTGGATACGATACGCAACCGGCGGAGATACTCAGGGTACTTTTACTTGATATATCGATTATTTCCCCGAAATCGTCAGTAGGTGTGCAGTTTTTCACGGCATTGTTTATGCTTTCCAGTAAAGTATAAACTTCTGATTTTGTGCAGTTTCGGAAGAAAATATATACTTCATAGTCGGAGCGTGAACCGACCATTATTTTTTCATTTTCAAAACTTTTTATCACTCCCGCAACAGATGCAATGCAATTTTTTGTGTTATCGACGGTAAGGAATGACCCTAATTTTTCTATTCCGTTTATGTAGACAGCCGCAAGGAAACATTTTTCCTTACCAATATATTTTCTGACTTTTTCAGAAAATGCTTTATAAGAGGGCAGACGTGTGACAGGGTCGGAATCAGTATTATCTTTCTGACTGATTATTTCAAACTGTCGTGTGAAATCCTGTACAAAGCCAAGCCATTCCGTACTGTTTTCATAGATATTCATTTTAATATACCGTGTAGAGTTGTGTGCGGAAAAACGATAGACGTGTTTATGATTTTCAACAGGACTTCCTGAAATTTTTTCAAGCAGATTAAAAAATTCAAATTCGTTAAGTTTAGTATTTCTGCATGAAAGCATATCACGGGCGACAGGGTCAAGATAAGCCGTTCGGTCTTCTGCAATATATGTAAATGCGCCAATATTTCCAACAAAAGACTGAAAGACTAGCCAGTCTCTGCTGAACGACGGCGGGTCAGTTTCAAAATTAAAAATACTCATAAGTCCCCCCTGTAAATGTTATTTAATTATTATTATACAACATATTTTCGTGAAAGTCAACCAAAATTCACAGTTTATACAGTCCGGATTATAAAAAAACCGCTCCTTTCAGGAACGGTTATGTAATTATCAAATCAGTCAAGGAAATCCTTGACTTTTTTACTTCTGCTGGGGTGACGGAGTTTCCGTAATGCTTTTGCTTCAATCTGTCTGATTCTCTCCCGTGTGACATCAAAACGCTGACCGACTTCTTCAAGAGTACGTGTTTTGCCGTCATCAAGACCGAAACGGAGTTTAAGTACTTTAGCTTCACGGTCTGTCAGGGTTGCAAGGACTTCATTAAGCTGCTCTTTCAGAAGGGTATGTGATGCAGCTTCCGCCGGAGCAGGTGCGTCATCATCAGGGATAAAATCGCCTAAATGGCTGTCTTCCTCTTCGCCTATAGGAGTTTCCAGCGATACAGGGTCCTGAGCTACACGCATTATTTCCCTGACCTTATCAACGTGCATATTGAGTCTTTCCGCTATTTCTTCAGGTGATGGGTCGTGACCGTTTTCATGTAATAACTGACTGGAAATTTTCTTCACTTTGGTGATGGTCTCAACCATATGAACCGGTATTCTGATAGTACGTGCCTGGTCAGCGATAGCACGGGTTATAGCCTGACGAATCCACCACGTTGCATAAGTCGAGAACTTAAAACCTTTGGTATAGTCAAATTTTTCAACTGCCTTTATAAGACCTAAATTTCCCTCCTGAATCAAGTCAAGGAACTGCATACCACGTCCTACGTATTTTTTTGCAATAGAAACAACAAGTCTGAGGTTTGCCTCTGAAAGTCTCTTTTTAGCATAGACGTCGCCTTTCTGCATACGCTGTGCAAGTTCAATCTCCTCTTCGGTAGTCAGGAGCGGAACACGTCCTATTTCTTTTAGATAAATTTTAACAGGGTCATCAATGGCGATACCTTCGGTTGAAAGTGCCATTTCCAAATCATCATTCATAGAAGATTCCATACCTATTTTAATATCAGAATCAAGATTACCATCGTCAACAATTTCAATATTAAGACTTTCGCAATTATCATAGAAGTTGTTAAGCTGGTCAACGTCGAAATCCAGTTCTTCAAGTGCGTCAGTGATTTCTTTAGTTGTGAGTTTGCCGGTAGTTCTGCCTTTTTCCATGAGGGCGTCAATGGTAGTTTTTTTGTTTTCCATAAAAATACCTCCTGTTTTTTGTGTGAGTCCAGAATTTATATATATAAGATTAAGCCGGATAACCGGACGAAATCACTTTTTTCTTAGAAAATCGGAAATTCAATTATCTGTCATCAGATAAAATCTTTTTAATTATTTCCTGATGGATAAGCCATTCAGCCAGTATCGCAAAGCTTATATTTTTTGTGCAGTCGAAACTTTCAACAGCTTTTGTAAGACCTTGATTTCCGCTTGCAATAAGGTCAACCAGTTCATTTTTACCGTCAATATATTCCTTTGCAATCATAATTACAAAACGCATATAACCTTTAAAAAGTTCATCACGAGTTTTTTTGTCGTCGAGGTTTTTTAAAAACTGTTTTTCCGTTTCCGGAATGAGAGGCGTTACAATCTTGTTTACTTCTGTAAGATATATTTTTATTTGTTTGTCAATTTCTATACCCTCAGTCAAAAGAACTTTTTCAACAACATCATCATTTATATAGGGTTCAACACTGGATATTATGTTTATATTTCTTCTTTTACAGGAGTCATATATTGCATAAATCTGCCGTGCATCAAATTCCGTATGGTCTAAAACTTCAGCTAATTTCTTTATGGTAATATTGCGGTTTTCATCTATTGAGCGTTTAATAGTATCAAACGTAAATATAGGGATTCTTATAGCGTTTTTATTATGTTCAATTTCTTTGTTTATTTCATTGCGGATATATTTTTCAGCGTGTTCCGCAAAACTTATATTTTTGGTATTGTCAAAACTTTCAACAGCTTTTATAAGACCGAAATTTCCGCTATGAATGCAGTCCATTAATTTCATATTTTCAGTATATTCCTTAGCAATTAGAACAACAAAACACAGATAACTTTCTGTAAGTTTCTGCCGTTTTTTTTTTGTCATCGAGATTCTGTAAGAACTCTTTTTCCGTTTCCGGAGTGAGAGGCGGTACAATCTCGTTTATTTTTGTAAGATACATTTTTAAATATTTATCAATTTCTATACTCTCAGCTGAGAGAATCTTTTCAACATCGTCAACCGTCATATAGGGATTTATTTTATTATTTTCCATAGTTTATTTATTTACCTTTGAGGCGAAAAGTTTTTTTAAATCATCGTCGCTTAATTCGTCACCGGATTTGAAATCCGGTTGTTTTCTGAGTGTTTCAGCACATTCTTTTATAACGTCCATATTAATTTCAACGTTATAATTTCGGGCTGATATACCGCTTATTTTGCCCATTTCCTCCGGTGAAAAAAAACTGTTCAGCATTGAAACCGAAAAGATTTCATTATTTTTCATACATTCCGTGAGTGCAGAATAAATTTTCTTATTAAAATCCGTCCTGAAATTTTCCGGATGAATCAGCTTTAATATTTCGGGGAAGTCTTCGGGTCTTTTCATAATATAACAGATAATATATTCTTCAGCGTTGGTAATTTTAGAGCCGGAATGCTGATTTTTAGCTGAATTTATCATACCTGATACGGTATCATTCCATTGCTTTTCCGCCTGATTTTTACGGGAGTTTTTAATAATTCCTTCGATATGGATTTTAAGAGTTTCAACGGGAATACGGCATTTTTCAGCTGTTCGGGAAATATAAATCTCACGTTCCGGACGTGATTTTATATCAGCAAGAATGTGTGCGGTACGTCGGATAAGTTCCGCCCTGCCGGATTCTGTTTCTAAGTCAAGAGAATTTTCACAGTTATCAAGCATGAAATTTATTGAATCGGCAGAATTGTTTATCAGCAGGCTGAATCTTTCACGACCGAATTTTTTTATAAATTCGTCTGGGTCTTTAGCGCCCGTCATTTTCAGAACACGTGTACGCACGCCAGCATCATTAAGGTGCTGAATGGCTTTCCGTGAGGCGTTCTGACCGGCACTGTCGCTGTCATAAGCTATAATAACTTCATCGGCGTAATGGCTTATAATACGTGCCTGCGCCGGCGTGATAGCAGTTCCGAGAGTAGCCACGGCATTTTCAAATCCCGCCTGATTGAGTGCGATAACGTCCATATAGCCTTCACAGAGAATAAATTTTTTATCTTTTGTATTTCGGGCAAAATTCAGTGAAAAAAGGTTTACACCCTTATCGAATACAAGAGTATCGGCGGTATTTATGTATTTTGGCTTGGAATCGTCAAGAACACGACCACCAAAACCTATGACGTTTTTTCGGACGTCAATAATAGGGAAGATAACTCTTTTCCGGAAAATATCGAAAATATTTCCGGTTTTATGAGAAAAACTGCCAAGCCATGCGGAAGAAATCTCATCATCTGAGTAGCCATTTGAATTAAGGAATTTAACAAGATTTGTCCAGCCGTCCGGAGCATAGCCAAGACCGTATTTTTTCACGGTCTGAGGGGAAATTTTCCGTCTTGAGAAGTATTCACGACCGGTACAGTCGCCACCTTTTATAAGGCAGTTATAGAAAAAATTTGCAGCCAGACGGTTCATTTCATATATTTTTGTCTTGAGTTGAGATTTTTCCGGATTACCGGAAAAAACAGGCATTTCAAGCCCTGCACGCTGAGCAAGTGATTTAACAGCTTCCACGAAATCAAGATTTTCAATTTTCATGATAAAAGTTATCACGTCGCCACCTGCTCCACAGCCGAAACAATAGAAAGTTTGTGTTTCCGGAAAAATAGTACATGACGGCGTTTTTTCGGAGTGAAAAGGGCATGAACATAAATAATTTCTGCCACGTTTTTTTACCTGAATATAGCTCCCGATTACGTTTTCAACGGGGTTTTCACGCCTCAGGGTGTTAAGAAATTCATCATTTCGGAGCATAATAAAACCTCCGTTACTTCCATGATTTCGGGATAAAAATTTCTGAATAGAGTGAAGCTGCATATTTGTCAGTCATTCCGGCGATATAGTCGCATACAGCACGGTCAGCGCCGGAATTTTCCATAATACAGCGGTATTCTATGGGTAGCAAGTCGGTATTTTCCATAAAATATAAGTAAAGATTTTTAATCAGGTTTTCAGCTTTTTTGTTTTCATGTTTGGCGGAACTGTTTAAATAAACTTTTTCAAACATAAAATCTTTTAACCGGTCATGTGCCTTTCTGATTTCCAGCTGAAAGTCAATAACATCATAGCCGTTTTCAATAACTGACCTGACAAGAGTCGTTATTCGTTCAGATTTGCTGTGTCCTAAAATATCCGTACATTCAGAGGGAAGGTCACTTTCATTAAGAAGTCCTGCACGTACGGCATCTTCAATATCGTGGTTGATGTATGCGATAGTATCGGCAAGGCGGACAATATTGCCCTCCGGAGTATCTGCCGTGCGGTTCGTATGACATTCTATACCATTTCTGACGGCATACGTCAGATTAAGCCCCTCTATGACTTCAGCCGTCCGGACGCTGTGCAGATAGTGTTTAAATCCGTGCGGACATATTTCATTCAACACCGCCTCACCACAATGTCCGAATGGTGAGTGTCCTAAATCGTGACCAAGGGCGACAGCTTCCGCCAAATCTTCATTAAGACGCATACAACGTGCAATAGTTCGGGCAATCTGTGAGACCTCCAGCGTATGTGTAAGGCGTGTGCGGTAGTGGTCGCCCTCCGGAGAAAGAAAAACCTGTGTTTTATGCTTTAAGCGTCGGAAAGCCTTGCTGTGAAGAATCCTGTCACGGTCACGCTGAAATTCAGTCCGCAAAGAACATTTTTCCTCCGGTGCTGTGCGTCGGATAAATTCAGGGTCAGTGCTGGAAGTACCGGCGGTGCAGAGGAAATTTTTTTCAGAAAGTTCATACTGTTCACGCATTGTCACAGGGTGTTCCCTCCTTTTTTACTGACGAGAAGTCATGGAAAAGCTCTCCGGAATCTTCAATCATAGCTGAACCGTTTGTTATTTCGGTAATCTTTTTAATTAACGGGCTGAAATTTTCATTGAGTACGAGAATTTCAATAACAACATCACTTCCGAAATCCGAATTTATTATAATAGTATCGAAAGTCGGCAGAATGTATGAAATTTTCCCATACATATTGTAATCCGTAGTTATTTTAAGCCGGTGACACAGACACATATTCATGATTTCCGCCGAATCACAGGCAATTGAGACCGCATGAGAATAAGCACGCACGAGACCACCACCGCCGAGAAGTATTCCGCCGAAATAACGGGTAACAACTGCACATACATCTGTGAGATTTCGTTTCCGGAGAACGTCAAGTACTGGTACACCGGCAGTGCCTTGTGGTTCGCCATCGTCGGAATATCGGGAAATATTGTCATTCCGGAGGATATAGGCATAGACATTATGTTTAGCTTTTCGGTGGTCAGCCCGAACAGAATTTATAAAATCAACAGCTTCTTCGCTGGTTTTTACGGGAGCAATCCGGCAGATAAATTCGGAACGTTTTTCAACAAAAGACGTCTCTGCCGTCTGAGAAATTGTAAAATAATTCATAGAGATTGTCCTTTTTTATACGCAAAATGCCGGTCAGGAGAGACCGGCTGTATAAAATACTTTGTCCATATTGATTTAACGTCAAAAAAGCTGATTACTTAGCCATATTGAAACGCTTCTTGAATCTGTCAACACGTCCGCCTGTATCAACGAGCTTCTGCTTGCCGGTATAGAACGGGTGGCACTTTGAACAGATTTCAACCTTGATATTTTCCTTTGTGGACATAGTTTCGATTACATTACCACAATGGCAGGTAATAGTAGTCTTAACAAAATTAGGGTGGATTCCTTCTTTCACTTCAAGTCACCTCTTTCATATAATCTAAAACCGACAGCCCATCATTTTACATATAACAGTAGTGTCGCATTACTGAATTAATTATATCACTACTTTTTGAATTTGTCAAGAGATTTGAATATATTTTTTTATTTTAACTATTAGTCTTCGTCAGAATTTTCTTCAATGTCAATATTATCAATACAGCGTCGTCCGGTTTTTCTGAAAAAATCTTTTTCGTCTTCAATTATTTTACGGCGAATATCTTCCGGAGTATCGTTTTTCATTAAGCGGTTGCCTGTGTTAAAGTCAATTTCAGTCCATTCCCATAAGTAATCAGGGATTTCACGCATAAATTATCACCTTGTTTTTTTAATAAAGGCGGAGACATGCTCCGCCCTTTGAATTTTCATTCAAAAATCTTTGTAAAGTTTCCGGCGAGTTCAGCTTCAAGTTTTTCTGCTTCTTCGTGAGTAGGCATTTTTGATGTAAAATAGGTCTTTATTTTAGGTTCAGTGCCTGACGGACGCACGATAACTTTAGAACCACCCTCAAGGAAAAATGCAAGTACATTTGATTTAGGGAGGGTTATTTCAGTTTCCGCACCGGTGAGGTTATCTCTTGAAATGCTTGTTTTATAGTCGTCGAATTTTACGACTTTAAGACCTGCAATTTCGGCGGGTGGATTATTACGCAAGGTATTCATGATTTCATTCATTTTATTCATACCGCTTTCACCCTCGAAAGTAAAGCTATGAAGCGTCTGATAGAATACCCCGTATTTTTTGTACATATTCTCACGTGCCTGAAGAAGAGTAATTCCCTGAGTACGATAATAAGCCGCCATTTCGCATATAAGCATAGATGCATTTACGGCGTCTTTATCACGGACATAAGTTCCGGAAAGATAGCCATAACTTTCTTCAAAGCCGAAAATATAGCGGTTTTCTTCGCCTTTGTCTTCAAGTATTTTAATCTGTTCGCCAATAAACTTGAAACCGGTGAGGACGTCAATAACCTCAACACCGTACTCCGCACCTATAAGATTTATAATGTCTGTTGTAACAATAGTCTTTATAGTGACGGGTTTTTCTGGCATAGTACCGTTTTTAATTCTCTGCTGACATATGTACTCCAGAAGCATAGCGCCGACTTCATTTCCGGAAAACAACGCATAACCACCTTTTCCATCGGGAACGGCAATACCCACACGGTCGCAATCGGGGTCAGTGGCAAGAAGTAAATCCGGCTGGACTTCATTGCAGTAGCGGAGACCCACTTCAAGAGCTTCACGGATTTCAGGGTTAGGATAAGGACAGGTCGGGAAATTTCCGTCAGGTTTTTCCTGTTCTTTTACAACAGTCACATTTGAAATGCCAATTCTCTTCAGAATTTCACGGACGGGTTTATTTCCTGTACCATTCAGGGGGGTGTAAACAACTTTCAGACCGCTTGTCGCACAAAGTTCCGTATTTATGCCCTCAGCAAGAACTTTTTTATAGAAATCCTCAATAACTTCCTGACCGATAAAACATATATTGCCCTTTTTCACTTCTTCATCGAAAGAGGAGCTTTTAACATCGTTGAATATATCAAGGGAATTGATTTTGTCAAGAATAATTTCCGCACCTCTTAGAGTAATTTGACAGCCATCATCGCCATAGACTTTATAGCCGTTGTATTTTGCGGGGTTGTGACTGGCAGTAACCATAATACCGCCCTGACAGTTCAGCGCACGGACAGCGAAAGAAAGGCATGGGGTCGGCATAAGCTCCTTGTATATATGAACTTTTATGCCGTTTGCGGCGAGAACTTCGGCAGCGGCTTTTGAAAATACGTCTGATTTTATTCTGCTGTCAAAGGAAACAGCAACACTTGGGTTAGTGTATTCCTGATTAAGATAATCGGCAAAACCTTGTGTAGCACGCTTGACTGTATAAATATTCATACGGTTCGTGCCAGCTCCTATAACGCCACGGAGACCACCCGTTCCGAATTCAAGTTCACGGTAGAACCTGTCACGTATAGCGTCGTCGTCGCCTGCAATAACTGTAAGTTCAGCCTGTAAATCAGGGTC
Organism: Alistipes senegalensis; assembly: GCA_023665275.1. Classification (GTDB taxonomy): domain Bacteria; phylum Bacillota; class Clostridia; order Oscillospirales; family Ruminococcaceae; genus Ruminococcus. Next base: position 47,856 of record JAMPEF010000008.1, read on the forward strand.
ATTTGTGGCATTTTTCAGCCAGAGGTTGTAGAGTTCCATTTCTGACATAATTATACCTCCTAAATAAATATAAGATATTATACCACATATTGCGTCATTTGAAAAGTATTTTTTTATCAAAAAAATATTTTTTCATATTTTTAACAGATATATCAGTTAAAAGTTATATATATTGTTAAAAACTTCTAAATAAAAAATAAATGCTATCGTCAAGGACAGCATTTATATAATTTTATAATCAGTCTCCGAAAGATACTCCGATATCACGGGCGGCAATGACAAGGTGGTTTTCAGTGTCGACAAATTTAGTTTTTCCTGCAATGTCGGCGAGCTTATTTGAAGTAATCTTGTTGCCGATTTTTGCAACTGTACGACCATATTTTTCCTGTGCTATAAGATATGCGGCGTGTACTCCGAACTGTGTTGAAAGTACACGGTCATAGGCGCTTGGCGCACCACCACGGAGCATATGACCCGGAACGCATACACGGGATTCAAGCCCCGTATTTGCCTGAATCTGTGCGGCTATACGGGAAGTAGCGGTAGTTATTCCTGCCTCCGCACGTTTCTTGGCACGTTCTTTTTTCTTCATTTTCGCTTCATTTACATCAAATGCACCCTCAGCTACGGCAAGTATAGAGAAGTTCTTTCCGGACGCACTTCTTGACATTACGGAATCACAGATTTTATCTATATCATAGGGAATTTCCGGAATTATAATCACGTCCGCACCACCGGCGATACCTGCATTGAGTGTGAGCCAGCCTGCTTTATTTCCCATAATTTCACATAGTAAAATTCTTGAATGGCTTGCGGCTGTCGTGTGGAGACGGTCTATAGCATCGGTGGCAATGTCAACGGCGGTATGGAAACCAAAAGTAACATCTGTACCGTAAATATCATTGTCAATAGTTTTCGGAAGTCCGATTACATTAAGCCCCTCGTCTGAAAGCAGTTTTGATGTCTTATGTGTACCATTTCCGCCGAGAGTAAGCAGACAATCCAGCTTTTGCTTTTTGTAGGTTTCTTTCATGTTCTTGACCTTATCAACGTTATCTTCACCGATAACTGTCATCATCTTGAACGGCTGACGTTTTGTACCGAAAATAGTTCCGCCCTGTGTGAGAATACCGGAAAATGATGATGGTGTCATATCCTTGCATAGATTGTTGATAAGACCGTAATAACCGTTTGAAATGCCGACGATTTCAACGTTATCTTCGCCGAATCTTTCATAGCAAGCCTTGGCAACGCCTCTTATGGTAGCGTTGAGACCGGGGCAATCGCCACCGCTGGTGAGAATACCTATTCTTCTTTTCATTGTTAAAAACCTCCGTTAAAAAATTATTTTATTTTCTGCATATTCTCCTCAAAAAATTCCTGTAATTTTTCCGCTGGCATGGGCTTACCGTAATAATAACCCTGTCCGAAATCACAACCGGCTTTCCGGAGAATATCTTCCTGATTTGGATTTTCAATGCCTTCTGCAATAGTTTCAATTTTCTTTGATTTTGCAATTCGTATCACGGAAGAAACTATTTCATAGGCTATATTATCGTGTTCAATATCGATAATGAAAGAGCGGTCTAATTTCAGAAGAGTTATCGGGAGTATCTGTAAATAGCTTAGTGATGAATAGCCTGTCCCGAAATCGTCCATAGCGAGTTTTACACCGAGTTCACGTAACTTGTTCATTTGTGAAACGGCATAATCAATATCACTTAAAGCGAGTGTTTCAGTAAGTTCTACTTCAAGAAATTTAGCGTCAAGACCGGTTTTTACAAGAGCTTCAAATACTTTGTCTTTCAAATCTTTCTGATAGAAATCAGTGGATGTGAAATTTATTGACATGACTATTTCCGGATAACCCATTTTCTGCCATAGTTTATTCTGCCGACATCCTTCATTTAGTACAAATTCACTTATGCGTCCGATAAGGTGGGAACTTTCCGCAACAGGTACGAATGCATCAGGACGGACAATAGTTCCGTCGGGTTTAATCCAGCGGATAAGTGCTTCAACGCCCATGATTTTACCGGTTGATAGGTCAATTTTAGGTTGATAGAATAACTGGAGTTCGTTATTGTCAATTGCTAAAGCCAGCTCCCTTTCAAGTGCGTTTCTGCCTATGATTGAATCATGCATACTTGCTTCATAACCGCATATGGTATTATTTTCCGTACCACCGGATTTAAGGGCAAATTCAGCGTGTTCAAAAACGTTAAGAAAGGAATCCCCATCTTTTGGCATTTTTGAGTAACCTGCTGAACAGCTTAAATTTATAGAGGCGGAATTTACGGCGGCAGACTTCGCAAGTTCTTCCTGAATAGCCTTGACAGTCCGGAGCGGTAAATCATCATCGCCGTAATCCCTCAGAATCAGTGCGAAATTATCACCGCTTATTCTTGCGGCAAGTCCGCCAGGGGTGACGAATTTATAAATAATATTGGCAAAATTCTTTAAAATATAATTTCCGTTCTGATAGCCGGAACTGTCATTCACAATATGGAATCTGTCAATATCAAGGACGATAACCCAGTATGAACATTCAAGTAACTGACACTGTTCATACGTTTCCTGACCCACGTCCATAAGTTTATTACGGTTAGCTATTTCGGTTACTTCGTCTATGTAGGCAAGACGTTCAATAATTAAATCCTTTTCGTGTTCCTGTGAGCTGTCAATAAGCGCACCGCTGAAAATCGGTAGTGAATCAGAACGGTTCATATCCTTGTATCTGAAAGTATACCAGTGATAGAAACCATCGGCAGAACTGATGCGTATTTCAATGCTTTTAACGTCGTTTGTATTATCAAAGCCGGTGGATTTCACAGCGCTGTCGAAAACAAGGCGGTCATTTGGATGAACTAAAGAACGTAAAGTCTTAAGTGAGAGGGTATTATTTTTCAGGTCAAGCATACGGACAGTTTCCGGAGAAGCTATAAAATTCTGCATATCATTTGACATGATAAGACCTATTTCAGCAAGACCCATTGAATAATTAAATAAATCATTTGTGCTTGCAAGTTCAAAACGTGCCTTTTTAAGTTCGGTGATATTAAGCCCTGTACTGAAAAAAAGAGTATTTTTCCGTGTTTTCTTCATTATTGAAGTCCCCCACATAATAGTGATGGGTTCTTCATCTGCACCTGTAAAGTGTGCTTCATGTGAGCTGCTGTTGATAATTTCCAGGATAGTTGCGGGGCTGGCGTTATCAATGCCGAAAGCCCGCATTATTTCTGCCTGCTGGTCGAAATTTCTTCCTTGTATGCCAAGCAGTTCACGTATATGACGGTTCATGTATACGGCGGAAAAGTCCTCAGTCCACATAATCATTTCAACATCAAGATTTTCTATTATTTCAGCCATTTCACCAGCATCAATTGAAGATTTATGCTTGCGGTAAAGCCATGCAGATATAGCAAGAATAATTGAAAGAAAAATCATTGTTGAAATATATGTGATTATGACTGTCCATGCCATATCCGGAAAAAGCTGCGCATAAGCAATCACAAGAGCGGTAGCCGCAATCATGACTATTGCCGCCGCAAGAGGACTGTTCAGGTTCATATATTATCGCCTCCGTTTAATGAAAAATTGAACCAAATTAATTATAGCAAATTTTACTGAAAATGTCAACAATAAATTTGAAATTAATAACAGAATAAATAAATTTACTGTAAAATTACAGAAAATTATCACATGATGTACACTTTTGCGTGATATTATGGTATAATAAATCAGCCGGAATATTCCGGCGGAAAATTTTAAAAAGAGGTGTTTTTATTTATGGCACATATTTTAATTGTGGATGATGAAATTAATATCAGAAAAGTTGTCCGTGAATATGCCGAGTTTGAGGGCTATGAAGTCACGGAGGCTGAAAACGGTATGGAGGCGGTCAGCCTCTGCCATGACAACGACTATGATTTAATTATTATGGACGTCATGATGCCAAGGCTTGACGGCTATTCAGCATGCAAGGAAATTCATAAATCAAAGAAAATTCCGGTTATAATGCTTTCCGCCCGTGGTGAAGAGTATGATAAACTTTTCGGTTTTGAAATCGGCGTTGATGATTACGTTGTAAAGCCCTTTTCGCCTAAGGAACTTATGGCAAGGGTTAAAGTTGTTCTGAAAAGGAACGTCATGCCGGAGCAGGTGGCTGCACAGGACAAGTATGTATTTGAGGGAATGGAAGTTGATATTTCCGGACGTGAAGTTTACGTCAACGGCGTAAAGGCTTCAATGACACCGAAAGAATATGACCTTTTGTTTTTCCTTGTGAAAAATAAAAATATTGCACTTTCAAGGGACAGACTTCTTGAGGAAGTATGGGGTTATGACTTTTTCGGTGACGACAGAACCGTTGATACACATATTAAAATGCTCCGGAACAGTTTAGGTGAATACCGTCGCTTTATAGTTACTTTAAGAGGGCTGGGATATAAATTTGAATATCTTCAGTAAAATAAAAAGCGCAAACGGCAGAATGCCTTTACGTCTGAAAATATGGATACATTTTGTAGTTTTCATACTGCTTATGTTCGTGCTTATGTGGATATTCCAGATATTTTTTCTTGAATCTTTCTATGAAAGCATGAAGACACGTTCCGTAACTGAAAATGCCGTTGAAATTGTGAACTCCTATAATAATGATTACAAAAACGGCAACAAGACCGATTTTATTAATAATTATTCAGAAGTTGCCGTAAATAACGACGTATGCGTTGAAATCCTTGACAGATACGGACGGTCTATATACTCAAAGGACGTACTTGGTGAGTGCCTGATTCATGGCAGGGAAAACAGTACATATAAATTCCTGAACGAAATCCGGCGCATTGAACAGCCGGAGGCTTTATATAAAGTATCAAACCCGAAAAATTCAGGGGATATGCTTGTATATGTATGCGTCCTCGGAAACGTCAAGTCACCGGAGGGCTATTTACTGATAAATTCTGAATTAGCACCCGTCGGCTCTACAGTATCTATAATAAAACGTCAGCTTTTTATTATAACAATTCTGCTTATATTCATAGCGGCGTTTATATCGGTATTCCTTGCAGATATAATTTCACGTCCGATAGACCGCATAACAAAATCTGCTGAAAATATGGCAAAGGGTGACCTTAACACTCAGTTTGACGGCAGAGGCTATCTTGAGGCACAGAAACTGGCTGACACTCTTATGTATGCTGAAAAGGAACTTTCAAGAGTTGATACCATGCAAAGAGATTTAATAGCCAATGTTTCACATGACCTGAGAACTCCTCTCACCATGCTTAAAGCCTATGCTGAAATGATACGTGATTTATCCGGCGATAACCCTGTAAAGCGCAATGAACATCTTGAAATTATCATCAACGAAACGGACAGGCTTTCTGCTATGGTAAATGATATTCTTGACCTCTCAAAACTTGAAAGTGGCAAGCAGAAAATGAATCCGACGGAATTTGAAATCAGTTCCAAAATGAAGGATATTATAGGACGTTTCAAGGGAGTTTCCGAAAAAATGGGCTATCACATACACTTTACACCCGATATTGAAAGAATTGTCTGCTGTGACGTCGTAAAGATTGAACAGGTTATATATAATCTGATTAATAATGCTATAAATTATACCGGCGACGACAAACAGGTTTACGTGCGTCAGATTAACCAGCCCGATGGTGTTCTTATTGAAATTGAAGATACCGGCGATGGCATAGAGGAAGACAAAATAAAACTTATTTTTGATAAATATTACCGCTCCGAAAATCATAAGCGTGAGGTGGTCGGCACTGGTCTCGGACTTTCAATAGTTAAAGTTATTCTCAAACTGCACGGCTATGATTACGGCGTTAAAAGTACCATCGGCAAAGGTTCTGTATTCTGGTTTAAAATAAGTAGTGAAAACAGATTGTAAAAAGATATTACATTCTGTAACCTTATTTTAACAAAAAATTTACTTTTCTATCACATAGATTACACAAAGGACTTATATAATATAAATGCTTAAGGGAGAAATCCTAAAAGCTGTTTTTTCATAAGTGTTTCAGCGTTTACCCCATCGCTGAACACAAAATCCCCAATAATCCCTATATCATGCAAGCAGACTTCCTTAACAGGAAGTCTGTTTGTTTTTGACAAAATCGGGAAAATAAAAAAATAATACCTGATTTTCGGAAAAGCTATTGACATTTCCGGAAATCCGTGCTATAATATATACAACCTTATCAAGAAGGACGGAGAAAACAGGTTCTATGATGTCCGGCAACCTTCCGCATGAGCGGAAAAGGTGCTAATTCCTGCGGGTTATCCGGAAGATGAGGAAATTTCTTAAGAAATTGAATGCTCCGGAGTCTACCGGAGCATTTTTTATTATGGAGGTTTTATTTTTTATGAGTAAAGTTTTTTTTACTTCTGAATCAGTTACAGAGGGTCACCCCGATAAAATAGCTGACCAGATTTCCGATGCAGTTCTTGACGCTATTCTTGAACAAGACCCCTCCGGTCGTGTAGCGTGCGAAACCGCCGTAACTACCGGTATGATTTTCTGCATGGGCGAAATTTCAACAAGTGCTAAAATTGATATTGCCGGAATTGCCCGTCAGGTAGTCGCTGAAATAGGCTATGACCGTGCTAAATATGGTTTTGATGCCCATACGTGTTCTGTCCTAACAAGCATTGACGAGCAGTCTCCTGATATAGCTATGGGCGTCAACGAGGCTTTTGAATACCGTGAAGACAATGCCGAAAATGATGGTCTTTCCAACGGTGCGGGCGACCAAGGTATTATGTTCGGTTATGCGTGCAGTGAAACTCCGGAGCTTATGCCTCTGCCAATTTCCCTTGCACATAAACTATCTATGAAACTTACGGAAGTCCGCAAGGACGGCACACTCCGCTACCTCAGACCCGACGGAAAAACTCAGGTTACTGTTGAATATACCGGCGGCAGACCGTCAAGAATAGATGCAGTTGTAGTCTCTTCCCAGCATTCAGCGGATATTACTTTAAGCCAGCTCCGCAAGGATATTGAAGAATATGTTATCAGGGCGGTTATTCCTGAAAATCTTATGGACGAAAAAACAAAGATTTTTATTAATCCTACCGGACGTTTTGTTATCGGAGGTCCTCAGGGTGACAGCGGTCTGACAGGAAGAAAAATTATCGTTGATACATACGGTGGTTATTCACGTCACGGTGGCGGAGCGTTCAGCGGAAAAGACCCGACCAAAGTTGACCGCAGTGCTGCTTATGCCGCACGATACATAGCTAAAAATATCGTTGCCGCCGGACTTGCCGAAAAGTGTGAGGTACAGCTTTCATATGCCATAGGCGTTGCAAAGCCGGTATCAGTTCTTGTTGATACTTTCGGTACGGGAAAAGTTCCGGAGGAAAAACTTTCAGAAGCCGTTTCAAAGGTATTCGATTTGAGACCGACAGCAATTATTGAAATGCTTGACCTCAGAAAGCCACAGTACAGGAGGCTTGCCGCATATGGTCATATGGGCAGGGAAGAACTTGGCGTGGCATGGGAAAAAACAGATAAAGTTGATGCCTTAAAGGAGGTTTTATTATGAATCGTGCTGAAATAAAATTTGATAATGAAGTGCTTGCGGATATTCTGCATATCTCCGATTTCGGAAAGTATAGTCTTAAATTTGATACCGATGAAATCATTCAGCCACCGAGGAACTCTGTTGATGTCCTGAGTATGCTTTTTGCTCTTCTTGAAAAGAACCCCGAAACTCCGGCAGGAAGAGTATATACAGGCAATCAGGCGGAAATTCTCCATAGAACTATGTCTAATCTTTCGGCGGTAATAAATGCTTTCGGCAATATTGAAGTTACAATTATCATCACCAGTGAGGACGAAGAGGGCAATATTATTGAAACTAAATCCGTGACAAATATTGCTGTATCTGAAACTGAAACAAAAGACGAATCAACAGAAGAATAATTTTTCAGGGGGTTGTGACTGCAACCCCTTTATATTCGTAATTGACGCCGGAAAGGAGGGATATTTTGAGGAAAAAAATAATTTTATGCCTTTTACTTCTCACGCTGACGGCTTGCGGAAATAAAAATCAGATTCCGGTAAATCCTCTTGGAAGCGTTATTGTTACTGAAACTGAAACTATAAATATAACGTCAACTGTGGAGACGGAAACACAGCCGGTCACTAAATCTTCACCGAAAATTAAAAAGAAAATGATGATAGACGTTCCGTTCTATTCGCAAAGTGATTATCCGACGGGTTGCGAACTGGTCAGCACATCAATGATGCTTGCTTTTCTTGGATTTGATATAAAGGCAGGAGAACTTATTGAAAAAGGTTATCTGAACGCCGTTGACATCACAAAAGATTCTTACGGCAGAAAACACGGTGGTGACCCTGACAAAGTTTTTATTGGAAATCCGGAAAAAAATACCGGTTATGGCTGTCATAGTGGTGCGGTTACGTATGCATTAAATAAATATCTTACTCCGCAGGAACATAAATTCAATAAGAAATATGAAATCACTGAACTCAAAGGCATGGAACTTGATGAAATATGCGCACAGTACATTAGTGAAGGTGTGCCGGTTATTATGTGGGCAAGCATAGATATGAAACCTACTTTTATTAACCTTTCTAACAGCTGGATTATTGATAAAACCGGTGAACGCTATTTATGGAAATCAAATGAACATTGTTTGGTGCTTGTCGGGTATGACGAAGAAAATTATTATTTCAATGACCCGTTAGCTGAAAAGAATACACCATACATGAAACGTCTTGTTGAGAGGCGTTACGGGGAAATGGGTTGTCAGGCTATAGCGGTAACTGAAATTAATAATTATTAATAGTCAATGATGCAGTTTCTTAATTCAAGAAACTCACCATCATTGAGGTTTATTTCATTTGTGATATTCTCCGAGTAGTCGCCGTATGTTTCAAGCTGTCCGGATTCTTTAAGTATCGCACCGACGGCATTTATAGAGGAGTATATATACCATTCTGCATTTTCTTCATATTCGCCGTAACCCATAAGGTGATACGTTCCGGCAGGAATGTCACGCCCCACTATGAACATACCGTCTGTTGTGTATGGGTCGTTTACAATTTCGGGGTGCATATCGAGGTTATAGGCTGTAGCCCATGAAAAATCAAGATAGCCTCTGCCGGAAATTTCGGCAATACGTGAACCATCAAAATGAACGTATGCCGATGAAATCTGATTTTCACAGTCGGGGTCTGCATAAACGCCCTGAATACCGTGACCGTCTGCCATATCAGGAATGAAAATATATAGTCCCTCTGGAATGTCAACGCCTATCTGATACGTTCCGGACGGAAAAGCACCGTTTTCCTGTAAAATTTCGTTAGCGTCATAGACAGGTAAGGCTTCTTCAAGTAAGTAGCCGTCATCATCATATTCAAATTCATAATCATAGTCGTAGTCATAATCATAGTCATAATCGTATTCATGGTGGTGATGTTCTATTGCATATTCGTGCGGTGACTGAATATACGTCCTTGTGATGTTATGGTTTATTGCAATGACCATGGTTATTATGCTTATGACGAAAACAGATACACCACATAACAGCAGAGTACGTAAAAATTTCTTACCACGGCTGTTAAGTTTAAGTTTAGGTTTTCTTTCTGCTTTTACGGATTTTACAGATTTATATATATTGGATATTTTTTCTGCTGGAGCAGGTTTTATATTTTTTATCGGCATATCACAGTATTCGCATACGTTGCCGTGTACAGATGCCCCGCAGTGTTCACATATTGTCATAAAATTCACCTCAATTATATTATAGCAGATTATGGAAAAAACGAAAAGTGACATAAGTAATTTTTTTATGTGTCATATGTCATTTTTTATTATAACATGGAGACGTGAAATAATCAAGTTACATTATCATTAAAAAATTCTTAAAAATATCTTAAAACGTAAAAAAACAGGATATTCCCGTGGGAATACCCTGAATTTCTTTAACGTAACATTATGCTCTCTCAACCTTACCGGAACGTAAGCATCTTGAGCAAGCGTAAACATGACAAGGAGTACCCTTGACAACTGCCTTTACACGTTTAACGTTTGGTTTCCATGTTCTGTTAGTACGTCTGTGTGAGTGGGAAACCTTGATACCGAAAGTAACTCCCTTACCGCAGAAATCGCATTTTGCCATCAGACTGCACCTCCTTATCTGTTTAAAAAAGTCAACAGAATCATTATATCATGCCTTTTAGGAAAAGTCAAGCCTTTTTTCAAAAAAAATGAAAAAAATTTTTTATTTCATGAAATTTAATCAGATTACTTGAAAAATCTGTAATAATGTAGTATAATAGATAGTAATCATCTTTCAGTCAGGCTGGAGTTGAAATTTTTAATAAAGAAAGGGAAACTATGAACATTTATTCAACTATGCGGATTTTTTCAAGACTGGTGACTTTATTTCTTGTAATGCCTTTGCATGAAGCGGCGCACGGACTTGTTGCCAAATGGCTTGGCGATGATACCGCTGAACGTCAGGGCAGAATAAGCCTAAATCCGTTTGCACATCTTGATTTGATGGGTTCAATACTTATAGTTTTTACCGGTTTCGGCTGGGCAAAACCTGTACAAGTAAACCCTAACCGCATGAAAAATCCACGTGGAGGCTATGCACTCACAGCGCTTGCTGGTCCTGTATCAAATCTTATAGCGGCGTTTGTCTCAATATTAGTATGGGCTTGCCTGCTTTGCACGGAAGCCGGCATTACGGCTTTTTATTCGACGGATATTACTGTAATGTCAAGCATACTGATGTTGCTTCAGTATCTTTTCAGTATAAATATTGGTCTGGCGATGTTTAACCTGATACCATTTCCGCCACTTGACGGCTTCAACATAGCCCGTTATTTTTTCGGTGAAAAAATTGACCGCTGGTTCTATGAACACCAGCGTGAAATGCAGTTAGGCTTTCTGGTGGTCATACTGGTGCTTAATTATATACCGGCGCAATATAATATACTCAATATTGCCTGTAACTTTGTAAGCGGTCATATGCTTGAACTTGTCTTGAAAATTCCTAATCATAAATGGGGATTTGCATAAATGGAAAAAATTTCATTCAGGATAGAGGGCTTTGAAGGTCCGCTGGACGTTCTTCTGACGCTGATAAACCGTCATAAACTTGATATTTTCAATATTGAAATTTCAGAACTGCTTGCCCAGTATCTTGACTTCATGGAAAAATGCCGTGAAAATAACCTTGAACTTGCGGGGGAATTTCTTGAAATGGCGGCACGTCTGATATATATAAAGACAGCTTTGCTTCTTCCGCAACCCGAAACTGCTGAGGAAATGAAAAAAGAACTTCAAGGCTCTCTGATTGAATATTCCCTTTGTAAGTCTGCCGCCGCAAGCCTTGCGCTGTCCTATACGGACGGAATTTTTTCCCGTTCTCCCATGAAAATAAAAGCGGATATGACCTACCGGCTTACACATTCTCCGGAAAAACTCCTTGAGGCATGGAATAATATTTCATACAGAAAAGCACTCACGGGAAAACAGGAGGTCAAAATAGAAGATAAAATAAATTCCGTTGTAAAAAGACGTATAGTTTCGGTTATAAGTAAAGTGGTACACGTTCTCCGTGAACTTTATTCTACCGGTGAAACTGATATGGATTCCCTGTATACCGGCATTACTGACCGTTCCGCACGTGTTGCGACGTTCCTTGCCGTGCTTGAACTTACACGCTCCGGCAGAATATTCATAAGCGAAGACAATAAAAAAATCTTCATTAAGGACGGTGAAAAAAATTGGAAATCGAAAAGAAAACAGCCGTAATAGAGGCGGTGTTATTTGCCTCCGGTGAACCTCTTGAACTGCATAAACTGGCGGAAATATGCAGAATTGATGTCGGAACTGTTCTATTATTGATAACCTCCCTTAACAACCGCTATGAAGATACCGGAAGTGCGTTGTGTATAAAAAAGCTTGAAAACAGCTATCAGTTATGCACCCGTGAAGAGTTTGCACCGGAAATCCGCAAGGCGCTTGAAACAGGCAGAAACACTCCGCTTTCAAATGCCGCTATGGAGGCACTGACAATTATTGCCTATAATCAACCTGTTTCAAAGGGATTTGTTGAAAACGTCAGAGGAATAAACAGCTCTTCAGTAATCAATAATCTTGTTGAGAGGGGGCTTGTTGAAGAGGCAGGTCGGCTTGATGTAGTCGGAAAGCCTGTCGCTTACCGTACAACTGCCGTATTTTTAAGAACTTTCGGACTGAGTTCCATTTCTGATTTACCACCGGTTGACCAGTCGCAAATCAGCGGAACGTAAGGGGGATTTAATTTGATTGTTTTGAAAATTCTGCTTTATGTCCTCTTTGGAGTTCTGGGGCTGATACTTGCGATGCTGATACTTGCACTTGTGTTGCCGGTTCGTGCTGAAGTGAATTTTATAAGCGGCAGACTGACATATAAGCTGAAATTTGCCTTTATATCGCTGATTGATTCAGCCGGCGGAGGTATTCTTAAAAAGAAGAAATCAGAATCGGACAATAAAGAACCGGAAGAATTTCAGGAAAGTTATTCAGATTATGATTATTATGATTCTGAAGACATTGAAGAGGAAAATAATATAGATATTGATATACCTGTAATTGAAGATATTGGAGAACCTGAAGAATGTATTGAAGATGATGGCGAAATGGAACGCTCCGAAAAAATACGGAAAATAAAAGAAAAAAAATCCCGAAAAAAAGAAGAAGTCCCACCGGAAGAAAATTATGACAGTGAGGAAGAAGAGGAAGAAAAAGAAAATTCCTTGACAGACAAAATAGAATTTATTATAAATATATGGGACATTGCCGGAAGACCTTTTCTGAAAATTTTCCGTGGATTTCATATTAAAAAGGTATATATTGATTTTATCGTTGCCAATGAAGACGCCTGTAAATGTGCCATAAATTACGGAATTGTCAGCGGTGCGGTATATAATCTTCTTGCATGGCTCGGCGAACTTTTCACAGTAAGCTATAAAACCGTTGATATACGGAGCGGATTTTCACTGAAAAAATCACAGTGGGACGCATCATGTAAGGTGGATTTCCGGTTGTATACGCTGGTGGTTTCTATATTATGGTTTATTATAGTATACACATTTAAAATATATATTCCAAAAAAACAAGGACTTAAAAAGTCCGGAAAGTGAGGCAATTTATTATGGAAAAACAAAAAACACCAGTAAGTGAACTTTTAGGGATTTCAATGGAAAAAGTAAAGGAAATGGCAGACGTCAATTCAGTTATCGGTGAGCCGATAAAACTTGATAATGGTACGACCATTATTCCGATTTCAAAAGTTTCATATGGTTTTGCGTCAGGTGGTTCAGATTTGCCATCAAAGTATGAAAAAAATCTTTTCGGTGGGGGAGCAGGTGCAGGAATTTCAATCAAGCCGGAAGGTTTTCTTGTAGTTTCACCAGACGGCACAGCTGAAATGATTTCCGCTGCCGATGGCGGTGACCCTGTAAGTTCTGCTATAAATGCTATTCCCGACGTAGTTAGCAAAGTTTCCGGTCTTATGGGAAAAAAGAAGAAAAAGGACGTTGAAGCCGATATTACACTTAATGACTGAAAATAATCCGGAATATTGAATACAAAATCTGCATATCATGTAAGTATATTATAATGGACTTGTTCCGGAGGTATGCAGATGAAAAAAATTGTAGTATCAATATGTGCGGTAATGCTTTTTCCGGCGTTTTCCGCTATGGACGTAAAGGCAGTAAATGAACCCGAAATATCGGCAAAAGGTGCGGTTTTAATATCGGCTGATACGGGGGAGATTATTTATTCCGTCAATTGTGATGAAAAACTCCCTATGGCAAGCACAACAAAAATTATGACCACTCTGCTTTGTCTTGAAAGCGGAAATCTCTATGAAGAATTTGAGGTTGACGGTGATGCAATAATGGTTGAGGGTTCGTCAATGGGACTGTAAAAGGGTG
>JAMPEF010000090.1 GCA_023665275.1 Alistipes senegalensis
TGATTGATTATTACTGTGAAAATACAGACTATTTATCAAATATTAAGAAAGTTCTCGTTGATGGCCGCTACACTGGTAAGAATTTTGCTGATGCTATCAAAGAAATTTCAAATGCCGAAGTTGAGGTCGTCAAGCGAAATGAACTGCACATATTTGCCGTTCTTCCTAAACGCTGGATTGTGGAACGTTCTTTTGGCTGGCTTGATAAATGCTGCCGTATTTGGAAAAACTGCGAACGTAAATTACAAAACTCTTTTCAAATGGTTACCATTGCTTTTATTCATATTATTTTAAAAAGATACTGAACAGGCTCTAAAAAGTCCGTTTTTGGTTTATCAGAATTTAGGAAGTGCATTTCTTTCTGTATTTGAACAGCATTTACCACAAGCCCAGTAAATGTTTACATAATTTGAAAGCTGGTCACTTGATATATCAATTTCGGAATAATTTTCCGGAAGTATCTTCTGTGCAGCGGAACATTGTGGGTTTGCATGAATACAGTTTGAATCAGTATTCAGGACATAATGTATATTGCTTACCACGAGTTCAGCCGGTTGTACGGGTTCGGGTGGTGCTGTCTCAACAGGAGGGGAGGTCTCCGGCGGTGATGTTGTAGTTGTGGTGGTGGTAGTCGTCGTTGTTGTCGTTTCGGTAGTAGTAGTAGTTGTTGTTGTTGTTTCAGGCATTTTGGCTTTACATACTTCTACAAATATAGTATCACCTTTTTTAAGTTTTGTTCCTGCCTCAACTTCCTGACTGATAATGTCATTCGCATTAAAATCAGGATATTCTTCACCTGGAAGATATTTTGTGATTTTAAAATTAAATTCATATTGTTTTTTGGCATCAAAGAAATTCATTCCACATAAATCAGGAACTTTTATAGTTTCTTCAACAGTGATTGGTTCTGTTGTAATCTTTTCAGTAGTTTTGGTTGCAGTTGTTTCAGTAATTTTTTCTGTCACGGTAGTAGTGGTTATTTCTGAATGGCTTGTACTGGAAATATTTTTCAATTCCGGATTGTCATTTTTTCCGCAAGAGCCTGTAACCATCAGCAGTAAAACTGTTGCAATAATAATATTACGTTTCTTTTTTTTGTCGGTTGATATTTTGATTTTCATAATAAAATCACCTTTTTGTTAAATTATGTGAACGCTGAAACTCCAAGCAGACTGAGTACTGTCATAATCACGCCGGCAAGGAGTACACCACACATTACGGCTATAACGCTTTTCTTGAAATCCAGCTTTAAGAAACTTGCGGCAAGTGTGCCTGTCCATGCACCAGTGCCAGGGAGTGGGATTCCGACAAAAAGCAGTAATGCCCAGAACATACCTTTTCCGGCTTTTTCCTGTAACTTTTCACCACCTTTACTTCCCTTATCAAGACACCATGTGAAAAATCCGCCGATAAATTTCTTGTCCTTGCCCCATTCAAGAACTTTTCGGGCAAACAGGAATATAAACGGTACGGGGAGCATATTTCCCAGCATACAGAGCGGGAGCGCCTTATACCACGGTATGCCGAATCCGATTCCGAATGGCACTCCGCCACGTAGTTCTATGATGGGAATCATGGAAATAAGAAAAGTAAGAATATATTTTTTCATTAAAAAACCTCTTTCATGTTTGATAAATATATTATTGCATATTATCGGGAATAAGTCAAGTAAAAAATAAAAAATCCTGTGGAATAATTTTTCCACAGGATTTATTTAAACTTATGAAATATCAATCATCTGTATTTCCAGTGCGTCGGCAGTAGTCACGCCACCATCCCCGTTGTAGTCGGCATTGAGTGCGCCCTGTTCAGTGAGCTTATAATCGTCAGGATTTGAGAGAGCTTGCATTATAAGTACAGCGTCGGCAACACTTACTTTTCCGTCTTCGTTGGCGTCACCCTTGAGAGTTTCAGTAGTGAGGACGTCTGCATTATCAGGTATATTATTATATACTGTTACAATTTTTCCGTCAACTATATCAATTTCTTCGTCATCCCAGTTATAACATTTTCCGTCTGGATAAATATATAGAGGACTAAGAGCCAAAAGAATACCATATCTTTCGGCAATATCATCGCCTGTTTCTTCATATATTCTTTCTGTTGTGATAATTTTTTCGTCATAACTGAGTGCTTTAAACTTTTCTTCAGTAATATATGGATTATCAATATAAGCTAAACCTGCTATATTATCATTACTCATGCCTACCATCTGTTTGTCATCATAAGAGAATAAACAATGTGTCCGATAAATACCCATTTCATCTTTTTGTACACCTAAAAATACATCATTACGTGGACGATTATAACTTTCTGAATATTCTACTCCACTATCATAAAGTCTTTTTGCGTAATTATATATAAGGCGGTTTTCTTCGCTTTCTTCAGGGTCTAACAGATATTCATCACGTAATCTCTGTGTAAATTCAAGGAGTTCAATATCTTTATCATTTTTAGCACATACAGACATTGGAAGTGCTGATATACACATAGCCATAGCCATTAAGGCTGATACGATTCTTTTTTTCATAAACATAACCTCCTATGAAATATCAATCATCTGTATTTCCAGTGCGTCGGCAGTAGTCACGCCACCATCCCCGTTGTAGTCGGCATTGAGTGCGCCCTGTTCAGTGAGCTTATAATCGTCAGGATTTGAGAGAGCTTGCATTATAAGTACAGCGTCGGCAACACTTACTTTTCCGTCTTCGTTGGCGTCACCCTTGAGAGTTTCAGTAGTGAGGACGTCTGCATTATCAGGTATATTATTATATACTGTTACAATTTTTCCGTCAACTATATCTATTTCTTCACCAGACATATTGTATCCTTTGCCATCTATATCAACGTATAACCTATAAAATATCTCTGCATTGCCCCAATCAACAATGCTTATTCCTGTTTCTTCATATAACTTTTCATATGTCATAATAAGTTCGTCATAATCAAGTGCTTCATATTCTTTTTCAGTGATATATGGATTATCTAAATAATTCATAGGTGACAGATATGCAACCTTATCTATATATTGTACAATTTTAATGCTATTATCGTTAAAGAAAGGTTCGTCTTCAGGGTTTACTATTTTCATTTGATAATAGCTATATCTTCCATCTTCTTTTTTTACACCTAAAAATGCGTCGTGAGGTGTACGACCATATTTTGTTTCGTATGCTACATCTCCATCAAAAAAACCTTTTGTCATATTAGTTACAAGGCGATTGATTTCGCTTTCATTGGGGTCTAACAGATATTCATCACGGAATTTTTGTGTAAATTCAAGAAGTTCAACATCTGTATTGTCTATGTTGTTTGCAGCACATACCGACATAGGCAGTGCAGAAACACATATAGATACAGCCATTAATGCTGATACGATTTTTTTCATAATATGACCTCCTTTGTCAGTTTAAATTGTTTCTGATTAAATTTGTGATGTTCGGACATATTCTTACACCTAAGTTATATTTTCTATTTTGTGGTTCTTTGGCAGGGTCACCATTTGTATGGATTCCTACTACAGTGTAATAATGTTCACCTTCAAATATTATGTCTGCATAAATTGGAGCCCCACTTACACCTGGTACAGTGTCACAAGTATAATGTAACCTGTAATTATCACTTGTGCTGTCAAGTCTGCCAATACCTACTTCCATTTGTTTATGGTCTGCTGATTGATAACCAGTTACATAAACCGTAGCTTGTGTGTCAATTGAATATTGCAAAGCATAACCAATATTGAGATTATTATAATCTGACAAATTATTTGATATTTTAATTAATGCATAATCAAAGTTTGAATTTTCGGAATCATCATAATATACAGGTATACTATAATCTATTATATTGGGTTTGAATGATGTTTCATTACCATTACTATCATAGAAAATGATAGAATTTATTTTGCTTCCTTTAACAACATGACCGGCTGTCAGGATAGAGTTATCACTTGCAACAAACCCTGTACCTGTACCTGTAGATGTCACTATTTTGCAGATTGCAGAATGAGTATTATCCTTTATTCTGTCGTCATCGCCGATTATTGAACGGCTTTGAATATTGGAGACAGCTCTAACAAGGTAACGGTCTTTAAAGTTACCATTAGCATCGTATCTGTTATAATACACGTTAGAGTTATTAATTATTGTAGGTTTGCTTGGCGTATAGTCAGCATTTATTGGCTTTTTAATGCCAATATCAAGATACTGTATTCCGGTAACATCAGCTTCCGATACAAAACCATCATTGTTGAAATCGGCAACCTCCGGATTTGGAATGTTATACAATCCACACAGATACTGTGCAACACAAACGGCATCAGCTACAGTTGTTTTGCCGTCACCATTTACGTCGCATTTATATGATGCATTAGCATTGATTTTGCAGTTAACATTTGAAATACCGATAAAACACATAGCTGTAAGAGAACTCAAGCCTAAAGCTATGAGTTTTTTTAACTTAATCATTTAAGTAATTCCTCCTTTTATTTATCTTATATTCATATTATATCATTTATGGAAAAAAATGTCAATAGTCAAAATACACAAATGTTCACAGAAAAAATTATATATAAATAAAAATCCCATGACAAAAATCACGGGATTTATTTAAACTTATGAAATATCAATCATCTGTATTTCCAGTGCATCGACAGTAGTTACGCCACCATCGCCGTTGTAGTCGGCATTTATTGCACCCTGCTTAGTAAGTTGAAAATCGTCAGGATTTGAGAGAGCCTGCATTATAAGCACGGCGTCGGCAACACTTACTTTACCGTCTTCATTGGCGTCACCTTTCAGAGTTTCAGCGGTGAGGACGTCTTTATTATAAAATTTTAAATCGTTTTCATCGGCTAAATATGTTTCTGTCACATTATCTGTATTTAATCTTTCATCAATTGAGTGGTCATTGAAAAAATCCATTAACACGTATGAATCATGAGTTTTACTGTTTTCGCTGTCATCGAATGAAGAAAAAACTATTCTGTTTCCCAGTTTATCTTCAAAAATATATTTGCCGTCGATTTTATATACACAAATCATTATATTGTTGTCATATGTATCTATTATTCTGAGAAAATCAGGGTCATTAGGAATAATATTTCCGTCCAAATCAGTAATAAATGTTTCTGCTGACAAATCTTCTACATCAGAATATTTGCGATAGTCATCAATTCCATAATAAGAACGCTTATTATCAAATTCGCCCCAAAAATCAAAGACCTGCTGTACATTATTATCTTCAAGATATTTATAAAAATCTGTTATTAAAGCGGTATCGGGGTCGCCGTCGTAAACATCTGAATATTGATAAACTGATTTGCCGTCGTATATGTTTAACTCTTCCGGATTGCAATATGCAGACATTACTTCGCCATTAAGTATAACCATTTCTTCGCCACTAAAGTCATATCCCTTGCCGTCTTCGCCAATGTAATAATAAGGAAATATGGCGAGGCAAGTAGACATCGTAGAGGCAATATATTCCCCTGTTTCATCAAATATCTTTCCTGCTGTTATAAGTTGTTCGTCGTAACTGAGTGCATTAAATTCTTTTTCGGTAATATATGGGTTTTCAATGTAATCGCTTATCCATGTATAGTTGTCTTTACATATATACTGTACACACTTAATATCATCATGACCGGGAACAGTAGCCGTATTATTGGCATATTTCAAATAATATGGTGTACTTGTATGCGTACTATATAAGCCTAAAAATTCTTTTTCACTATCATAGAAGCTATTGTAAAGATTATGGATAAGACGATTTTCTTCACTTTCTTCGGGGTCTAACAGACATTCTTCACGGAATTTCTGTGTAAATTCCGGAAGTTCAGCAGTTGCGTCATTTTCGGCATATACGGACATAGGAAGTGCAGAAACGCACATAGCCATAGCCATTAATGCGGATACAATTCTTTTTTTCTTCATTGTGATTCCACCTTTCATTAATTTTATTATATTATATCAGGGAAAAAATGTCAATGTACAAAACGCATAAATATTAACATAAAAAATTGTATAAAAATAAAAATCCCATGACAAAAATCACGGGATTTTTTATTGCTTTTATAAAACGTTTATGGGTTGTTTTCCAAGAATAGCCATAAATTCCTCACCGGTAATAGTTTCCTTTTCAAGCAGAAATGCAGCAAGTTCGTGGAGTTTTTCTGAATTTTCCGAAAGAATGCTTATAGCTTTCTGATGAGCGGTTTTAATTATATTATTTACTTCAACATCAATCTGTGTTGCAGTTTCCGGAGAACACGCAAGCGATGTATCACCGCCTAAATACTGGTTATTGACGGTTTCAAGGGCTATCATA
>JAMPEF010000091.1 GCA_023665275.1 Alistipes senegalensis
AGGTCACCGGAACACAAAGCTGTTGATTTGGCAATTTTTCCGTTTTGGTATGGGAAACTCCCGAAAAATAATGCGTTTTTGCGAGCGTATTATTTTTTAATGGATTTCCTAACTATTGTAGAATTTGCGGATAAAAAAAATTTCTGTTTATTTTATTTTATACTATTTCGTAGATTTTGTCAAGAGCTTTTTGAAATTTTTTAAGACGGGGTATCGAAAAAATGAATTTTCCTGAAAAATTAAAATGTTTTCGTTTGAAGCATGGTTACACACAGGAGGAATTCGGCAGACTGATAGGCGTATCTGATGCGTGCATTTCCCTGTATGAGCAGGGTAAACGTACACCGGATTTATACAAGTCTGTGAAAATTGCAACTCTTATGGGTACGACCTGCGAGGAACTTGTAAGCGAGAGGAGGTGTGAATGATGAAAAAGAAAATAACTAAAAAATATGCTCTTGCGGACTTCCTTGAGGACGAATTCGGTGAACTGATTATTGCATCAGACAATATAAACGACATAAAGAAATCTGCAAAGCAGTGGCGTATAGATACCGACGATGAATGTATTCTGATTTGTCTTCAGTGGAACGACGAACTGGACGGTTACACACCTATAATGAATTTTTAAGGCTTCTGAACGGTTGAGCCTCAATCAGCCGTATCCCAACGGGAAAACACCCGACCATACCAAAGGAGGAAAAATTTATGGCAACCTACAAAAATCGCCACTATGGCAACTTCACACAGATTGACAACGCTGTCATTCGTAGTGGTATCAGCCCAGCGGCTCTCGGAGCATTAGTAATGCTTCTGTCACACGGTGAAAACTGGCATTTAAATATTGAACATTTCCAAAAAGAAATGGGTATCGGTGAAAGAGCAACAAGGACTATCATTCACGAACTCATCAAAGCAGGACACATCGAGGAAATAAAGGACAGAGACCAAAAGGGACGCTTCAAACCTACAACATACAACATATACGAGACACCAAAAACTAAACAGGAAAAACAGCCGGAGAAAACTTCTCCGGTAAAAAAAGTGCCAAATGAAAGTCCAAACGTTGACAATCCGCATGGCGAAAATCAACACGTGGATAACGACGGTGCTATACCTTATTATAATAATAAAGAAGCTATAAAAAAAGAAGCTGTAAAGACGGAAGCAGAAAAAGCCGAGCCTGCCCGCCTGCCTCATGGAAAGCATCAAAATGTTTTCTTGACTGATGACGAATATAACTCCCTTGTCGAAATCTATGGCAAGGAACAGACTGACCACAGCATTGACACCTTTTCCGACTACAAAAAGAAAACGCATAACTGGAAAGGTAAGAATGATTTCCGCAAGCTTATGGACACCTGGATTAACAAGGATATCGAATGGGGCAAAGTGCCGAAATTCCACTCCCATTATCAGACAGCACCACCACAAAATCCCGAAGTTTCAGAACAGCAGAAACGTCTTGATGAACTTATGAAAGCGGTACTTAGTGGTGACTTTGACGCACTGAAAGGGGTGAGTCTATGATTGAAGTTTTTGACATGATTGCTAAAAATGCCCGTGAAGCAAATCCTGTAAAATCAGGAGATTACATAAAAGACGGTCTGCTTTACTGCGGAAAATGCTATACACCCATGCAGTCACGCGTTGAACTTCCGGAATTCCTTAAAGGAAAAGTTACAGATGTGGTTTACGGTTTGTGTGCCTGCAGAAAAGCTGAATTTGAACGTGAAGACGAACTGAAAAAACGTCAGGAAGCAGAACATAAACGTAATATGTGCTTTTCAGACTACGAAATGACAGAATGGCGTTTCGAGAACGACGACGGCAAAGGTGACAATCATGCCATGCAGATAGCACGCAACTATGTTAAAAACTTTGAAATGCTTCGTGCCGACGGCGTTGGACTGTTTATACACGGTGATGTCGGAGCAGGCAAATCATTCATGGCAGGGTGCATAGCAAACGCCCTGATTGACGTGGGTGTGACCGCTTATATGACGGACTTCACAGCTATCTCCAATGAAATATTCAAGACCAAAGACAAAAACGCATATTGTCAACAGCTAAATGACAATGCACTTCTTGTAATCGACGACTTAGGACGTGAACGTGATTCAGGTTTTGTCACGGAAAATGTAGCATCAGTGCTTGACGCACGGTGCAGATGTGAACGTCCCTTGATACTCACTTCCAATTTTTCACCCGATGACCTTAAAAAAGAATCTTCCACTGAACTGAAACGAATTTACAGCCGTCTCTTCAAGCTTTGCATACCGGTTAAATTTGAGGGAATAGACAGACGGCAGGTGCAAATGATACAGAATATGGCTAAATACCATAATATTCTCGGACTGTAAAGGCGGTGTGCTTATGGAAGTGCTTGTTTACGGACTGATATTGTTTGCCTTTGTGAAACTTTGTCAGTTGCGGAACTCTCTGCCATCAGACATTCCGGCAAAAGACGACGACATGAATTTCAGCCGTGTGGTGGAAGAAACAGAAAAAATTGAAGTCCTCAGCAGGAAACTGCAAGTCCTTGAACATCTGCTTACAGAAATTACTATCTGTAATAGCGGACAACTGCACAAAAATTTTTCACTGCACTGGATTAACGAGGCGACCGGCGAAAGTGTAAGTTTTGACTTCTGGGTGAACGACTCCGAATCCGATACGGCTGAAGCATTATCAGGGCTTGCCAATACTGAACGTTCACGGTTGCGGTCTGAACTTCAGGAAATCATAGACGGACTTCCGGAAAACAGCCAGTATACTCCCCCGAATCTGACTTAAGAAATTCCGGCGGACGTGGTGAAAAAACATGAAATAACGGAGTGAAAAAACATCACATAAAAAACGCCGTTTCGGAGAGGGGAGGGATTTTATGAAGTATGAGGATTTCGGAACTGAAAAGCGTTGTAAGCTGTGCGGTACAGTGATAGCCGATATGATTGACGGCGACTACTTCCGTAACATATCGGTCAAGTACTGCAGAGACTGTGCAAGGATTACAACGCTTGAAAATAAACGTGAAAAGGCTAAGCAAATCAGAGAGCTTACCAAGACAAAACGTGAACGTCTTGAGGCTGAAAACGACTTACTCATAGAGCAGAATAATTTACTAAGAGTAGAAAATGACCTGCTCCGAAAAGCAGTAGCAGAACTCAGGGAACGCCGTTATTAAGGACAATCACTATACCATATACTCAATCGAGGTGATAATTTATGACAAAGAAAACTGAGCAGGAGCTTACTCCATATGAACGTGCCGGAATGTATACGGTTCTCAGCAAGACCGAAACTGAAACGCACTACATAGAAACTATCCGGACGCACGACGGTGTAATTGTTGTTAACCGCATTCCGAAACATACCAGAGAGGAGCAGGCTATCATTGACAAGAGTATAGTAAGAGCTTTAGCAAAGTTTGCCAATCCGAACGTAGATATGTCATCGGTTGAGTATATGGAACTTATAATCTGAAAGGAAAGAAAAAATGCTTACAAAGACAAATCCAGACGGCACATGGAGCTGTCATGGTATAGACCTTATTCAGACAAAACGGAAAGGAGTGATTATATGACCTTCGGACAGAAAATAAAATCAAGACGTGAAGAACTCGGCTACACTCAGGTGGAACTTGCACAGAAAGTACATACTACACAGCCGTATATCTCACGTCTGGAAAGAGGCTGGTTCAACCCATCAATGAAAATGATTAGAAACATAGCAGCCACACTTAATATCAGTACTGATTATCTGCTGTTTGACGACCAGAAAGCAGTCTGAAAATTTTAGGAGGTGAGTGGAATGACCATAGCAGAACGACTTGAATCGAAGAATATCAGACTTTCTGATTGTCCTTTCTGTGGGTGCAAGATGTCTGATTTTCCGTTATTTATTACGTTGAAGCCGGTACATTCAGAAGAATATCTTATGGCTAAGCTTGAACATGAACACTTTTTAGGCAGCGATAATGGTTATGCCGTAAACTGTCCTGACTGCGGTGCGACAAGTGGCAGAGATACTTTTCCGGAGAATGCCTGCGAGAAATGGAACATGAGAAACAGGCATAAGCAGGCAAGCAAAGTATAATCATTACAAAGCTGATGAGACAGACCAAAAAAGTGAGGTATGAAGCAATGGAAAATAAGAAAAAGTTTATCGAGGGACTCGGCACAATTCTTATGATGTATTCAAGGGAAAATGTTGAAAAACTGGAGTACATCAAGAAAGATTCGGAAGAACTTGTGTGTATCACATACAACAACGGATATAAAAAATACGTGAATATATGGGGTGACTCCTGCATTGCCATAATAAGTGATGTCTACAAGGCAATGCGTTGACTTCAAAACGTTTCTGAACCGTTGTACGTTAAACAGCGGTATCCCACAGCTTACCAGGCACAACTGGAGCTGAAAGAAACTTAAAACAGAAATGAGGTTAAAATCATAAATATTGACATAAAAAATTTCAGGATTTTTGTAGTATGCGGAAATGATTATATTTTGAAAGGAGTTTTAATTGAAAGTTTCCTCCGACATAATCGTTCATCCTGTCTGCCAGAAGAAAAGGTTTGGATAGTAAGAAATCCGGAAAATGCTCTTCACCCTGAAACACAGACCAGATATGCCGAGATATATGTGAAACTTTTCAAAGAAAACAAAGAGAAAATATTATTGTCGACAAATAGTTTTCATTTTCTTGAAGCATTCCTGTTCTTTATGGAAAAGCATGGTATTGGCGAAAAAATAAGATTCTATGTCGTAAATAACGGCAATATTACCAAATCTTCAGACCCATATAATGCATTTGCAAATCTGTCACAGCCGAGTGTTGACCTTGCAGATATGAAGTTTGAATATGAAATGGAAGGAAGTGAAGAAAATGAGACTGATTGATGCGGACAAGCTGAAACCTGATATAAAAGTGTTTTTATCTGCTTATGCCGAAGAATTGACAGAATGTTACTCGCAGGAAAAAATTTACAAATCAATGACGATTGATGCAGTACCTGTGAGACATGGCAAATGGAAATATAAAAACGATGAGGACTTTGATTATGTTCCTTGTTGCTCAATTTGTGGTGAACTTGATGCACTTAGTCGTAATGATTATAATTATCGTGGTGGCAAGATAAGAGACAACAATTCTGACTACTGCCCGAACTGTGGCGCAAAAATGGACGGAGGTGAAGAAAATACGTAAGATTTTATTTAAAGGGAAAAGAACAGACAACGGCAAGTGGCTTGAAGGTAGTCTATTGGATTTCTATGAAAAAACCTATATAGTTCATCTTGATGATATGACACGAACGACTTTTGATGTATACCCTGAAACCGTCGGGCAGTACACTGGCTTGAATGATTTGCACGGCACAAAGATTTTTGAGGGAGATATAATTGAATTTGTTGATGGTTTGGATGAGAAACATAAAGGGGTTGTTTACTGGCGTTCAGGAAGTTATAATGTTGACTGTTCAAAATTCAGTAATAAAGAATATGGCAATTATTTCAGGCTTTTTACTGCTTATGCTTGTGAGGCAAAAGTTATCGGCAATATTCACGACAATCCAGAAATGCTGGGAGGTGAACAGAATGCGAGTGATTGATGCAGATGAAATTGTGCATGAAGCAGAACAAGGAATTTTGTTAGCTTCAAGAATTTTGACGAATAATCAAAGAAAAGCTATATTTCTTTCGTTATTGAAACTTTTCCGTGATGCTGTAAAAGATGCTCCGGAAGTTGATGCAGTGCCTGTAAAGCACGGGCAGTGGATTAGAGAAGGGCGTGGATATTGTAGATGTTCTATATGCAACAAGGAATTTAAGGAAGATTTTCTTTATTATGAAAGAAAAAAACCTATTTATTGCCCTGAATGCGGTTCAAAAATGGACGGAGGTGATAAAATAAGAATAAATGTTTAATGGAACTTCTTGACGTCGGTACATATAAGGGTTGCAAATATGATATAGTCTCAAGAGGAACGCATCCGTGTGCCTATGTGAAACTTACTATGGTCTGAAATATGATGACATTCCGGTTGAATGCCACGGCGGTCTTACATACTCGAAAAGCTATGTTAACGGTCTGTTTACCGACAGTGGTTGGTGGATTGGCTGGGACTACGCACATGACGGCGACTACTTCGGAGATATGCATGATGACACATCATGCTTAAAAAAGTGGACAACCGCTGAAATCATTGAAGAAGTAAAAAAGGTAATATCCCAACTGAAACAATAAATCAGTCATTTAGTTGCAAACAATGAAAGCTGATTATTATTATCACACAA
>JAMPEF010000092.1 GCA_023665275.1 Alistipes senegalensis
GCAACAAGGCACAAATATAACCCTGTTCTTAACGCTATTAAGGCGGTAAAATGGGACGGAAAAGACCATGTGACTGAAATTTACAATATATTCAGAATACCAGCAGACACGGAAGAGGGACTATATAGTCGTACTTTCATTTTCAAATGGCTTAAACAATGTGTTTGTGGGCTGTTCAATGACATTGAAAATCCGTTCTCACTGGACATTATTCTTGTTTTTCAAGGCAAGCAAGGCATAGGCAAGACACGCTTTTTTGAAATGCTGGCTCTAAACTCTAAATTCTTCGGTGAAGGCATATGCTTAGACCCACGTGACAAGGACAGTATCATTCAGGCTACAAGCAAATGGATAAGCGAATTAGGCGAACTGGGTAGCACCATGAAAAAAGATATGGACAGTGTTAAGGCGTTTCTCACGAAGTCTACAGATGAATATAGAACACCTTATGGTAAAGCAAGTCTACATTATCCACGTATGACTTCTTTTGTTGGTACAGTCAATGACACGGAATTTCTGATAGACCAAACGGGCAATAGACGTTTTGTGACTATTCCTCTCGCTCCAGACCTTGTAATTGACTATAACACACAAATTAAGCCATTTGACGCATTACAGCTTTGGTCTCAAATATACCACATTGTTAATAATGAAGATAAATCAAGTTGTTTCCGACTTGATGAAAATGAAAAACAATACCTTGAAAAGCGTAATGCCACATTTGTAAAGCCGATGAAAGCTGAATGTGAAGTCCTTGACATACTGGAAGAACAGCAGACTCAAGAAAAAGGCTATATATGCACCACAAAAGAAATGACTGTATTGCAGTTTATTCAACTGCATAACTTAAAATATGATGCTAATGTAGTCGGCAAAGTTTTGAAAAAACACGGTTATGAAGCTACAAGAAAAAGAGTAAATGGTGAAGTGACAAGGGTTGTTAACTTTCCATATAAATATAGAAAATTTGATACAATATCATAATTCAAAATGTGAACAGCACTACTTTTTGCTGTTCACACCTTTTTTTCCTATTTTACGCTGTTTCTTTATGCATTTGTTTATTTTGACGAATGTGTGAACAGCATTATTTTTTATTGCTGTTCACACCTTTTTTTCCTATTTTACGCTGTTTTAATGAAAAAATGTGAACAATTGTGAACAGCACTATTTTTTATTGCTGTTCACACCTTTTTTTCCTATTTTACGTCATTTTATCTTTGTTGTGAACAGCGTGAACAGCAATTTACTATTAAACTATAAATTTTTTTATAGTAAACCTCATAAATAGTTACAAAATGGTTACATGAAAGAGCAAAAATGCACTTTTTCAAACTTTTACAAGAAAAATGCTGTTCACACCTGTCACACTTCTTGATTTTTTCCCTAAAAATAGGGGAAAAAAGCGTGTACAGAAGTTTTTTGAATTGCTGTTCACACCCGTTCACACCCTTTTTTTGTGCATTTTGTCCACTTCATGTAAAAATCTATTGATTTTGCCTATCGCACATTTCGGTGGAATAGTGAAGCAAGCCTAAAAGCATACGTCCATTGTGTTATTGTTGGTTTCAGCACTATGAACAATAACAACCCTAAAAAATTGTACAATTCGGAGAATTTTCAGCTTGTAAAAAATATCAATCCTTACTTGATTAGTGCGGATAATATTTTTATTGAGAGCAGAAAAAAGCCCGTCTGTGATGTTCCGGAGATGACAACAGACAACAGACCGGCAGATGATGGCAATCTGATTATTGAGGCTGATGACTACAAAGAATTTATCCGCAAAGAACCTAATGCAATCAAATATATAAAAAAATTAACTGATTCAGCTGAATATATCAACAATAAAGACAGATATTGTTTGTGGCTTGTAAACTGCCCTCCTAATGAATTACGTTCAATGCCATTAGTCATGAAAAGGGTTGAGGCTTGTCGGCAAGACAGGTTACAGGGTGCAGACGACAGAAAGAAATTAGCTGAAACTCCCGCTTTATTCAGGGAAACTAAAAATCCGGCTTCATATATCATTGTTCCTCGTGTTTCCTCTGAAAATAGAAGATATATTCCATTAGGTTTCTTAGATAATTCTGTTATACCTACTGATTCAGCGGTTATTATCCCTGATGCTAACTTGTATCACTTTGGAGTGCTTACCTCTAACATTCATATGGCGTGGGTGCGTACTGTCT
The DNA here is from genome assembly GCA_023665275.1 of Alistipes senegalensis. Classification (GTDB taxonomy): domain Bacteria; phylum Bacillota; class Clostridia; order Oscillospirales; family Ruminococcaceae; genus Ruminococcus. The sequence goes on from JAMPEF010000092.1 coordinate 2,193, forward strand.
GCGGACGTTTAAAGAGCGATTACAGATACTCTAAAGACATTGTGTACAACAACTTCCCATGGTGCAAGCTCACACTAGAGCAGAGAGAACGCATAGAACGCACCGCACAAGCTATCCTGAACGCAAGGGCATTATACCCTGACTGCTCCCTTGCTGACCTCTATGATGAGCTTACAATGCCTTCTGAGCTTCGTAAGGCACATCAAAAAAATGATTTAGCTGTAATGTACGCTTACGGTTTTGAAAAGAAGATAACAGAGAGCGAATGTGTAGCTGAACTGATGAAGATGTATCAGAAGTTGACAGAGTAAGAATTATGTGATATAATATAATCAGATAACAAAGCCGTAAAAACAGCGTAATTCTGAGAAATAAACGCTTGAAAGGAATGTATTATGTCAAAGAAAGCAAAAGTAACTCCGAAACTTGACCTTGTATTCAAGAAGATTTTCGGTAACGTAAAAAATACCGATATACTGGCGGATTTTCTTGCAACTGTACTCGGCATTGAAACAAGCGAGATAACAAGCATAGAAATCCTTGACAATGAGATGATACCTGAAACACTGATTTCAAAATTCAGCCGTCTTGACCTGAAACTTACTCTTAACGGCAAAACTTCGGTAAATATCGAAATTCAGGTACTCAACTACAGCAATTACAAGGAAAGAACACTGTTCTACTGGGCAAAAGTCTATACGGAAGAACTACAGAAAAATGAGGACTATATCAATCTGAAAAACGTCATAGCAATCAACGTGATTGACTTCAATCTTTTTGACTGTGAAGAATATCACTCGACTTTCAAAATCTTTGAGGAACACCGGCAGGAACTTCTCACTGATAAACTCCGCATAGACTTCTTGGAACTGAAAAAGGCAAAAAAGGAGCGTGGCATTATGACTGATAAAAAGCAGATGTGGATGGACTTCCTGAACTCCAATGCAGAAGATGATGAAACGCTTGACATTCTTGCAACAAAATCTCCTGTAATGGAAAAAGCTGTTGCGGTTCTCCGACAGATGAGTGCAGATGAAAAAGAAGTGTATGAAATCGAGCAGAGAGAAAAGGCAGTAAGAGATGAAATTTCCGCAAGGAACTATGAACGACAGCAGGGAAAAGAAGAGGGTATAAAACAGGGTGAAATACTGGGAAAAGTCAAATCAATGCTTAATTTTATCAATAGTGGTTTTTCAAAAGAACAGGTTCTTGCAACTTCCAACATGGATGAGAAGACATTTGACAGAATTGTTTCAGAATATGGATTAGTGTAATGCTTAGTAGCTTTTATCGGAAAGAAAAATGTGGTACTTGTACCACATTTTCTTTTTCAGCTTAGTAAAAAAACAAGTGCAAAAGTTGACACATGTGTCAAGAAAAAAGTTGCTATTAGTAGCACTTTTTTATTTTGTTAAATTAATAAAAATAGGGTTCGGGGGGGTACACCTCGATTAACGGAGTTAATAGAAATTTTTTCAAAATTCTTTGTGACGGTTTTGTGAAATGCTTTTCAAAGTCATTCAAAAAATTTTGATTATCTTTGTTGTAAATCTCACCCAATAAGTGTATCGAAGAGGAACATTCTGTTTTGATAAACCGTTAAGGGTTGTCAAAACAGATATTGGGTAAACAATATCAATTCTGTCATGAAACATCTGATTTTTTATTTTACTCAATACTTTTTTGAAAAAATTTTCTCAAAAAGTTTCTTCAAAATCTGAAAAAATAATTGTGATGATTTTATGAAAGTCTATTTGTTCTTTTAAGAAAAAATTTCAAATTTTATTTAATTATAATATTTAATTTGATAATTTAGAGGGCTTGGGAAACGTCCCAAAAATTAATTTTCAGACTTGAAAATTGACTTGTGGTACACCACAAGCGTTGCTTGCTATTTTTGTAATTCACCCCCGTTCCGTGTCATGTAATGCCATAATATAAACAAAACTGGTAGTGTTACCCAATACCAGTTTTGCACGCCCCTTACGGAACTTGCAAAACTGAAAAATTCGCTCTGCTAAATTTATTGGGCAAAGTCTGCGACCTTGACGGCTGAAAAACTTTTACAAAATCCTCTTGTAAAAATATGTCTAAATTGTAAACAGCTCCGCTTGTCGTGGAAATCCCCGAACCCCCTTTTTAACTAAACTGAAAAAAGAAAATGTGCTATATGTATCACATAAAAAAGTCATTAAGCATACATTTTGCTCAATGACTTGACAAATTTTCTTATTTGTGGTATAATAAATTATGGGTGTAATGCACCTACTGTCTAAATAAGGCTTCGGACACCTTAGAGAGACACTGAAACAAAGTTACTCGTACTAACTTCATTCAAGCTGTAAGAATACATACACCCAAGCTATGTACATATTGTAACATAATCTTTGGGTTATGTCAATAGTTTTTTCATATGAAAAATTTTTGAAAATAGAAAATTGTTTTTATCAGTTTTTCACATACAGTAAGATAAAAGTTGCGGTTACTTTCTTTCAGTTCCGCAACTTTTTTGTTGATCGGAACTAAAAAATTTTTATAAAGGACTGATGAAATGAAATTTATAACAGACAACACTATTGACAGCTTGAAATCAAAAGAAAATCTGATAAGATACATGGATATGCACTATAGCCGTGTAACAAACAATCCGAATGCAAGCATTCTGTTTGCCTGTCCGTTCTGTAACAGCGGAAATCATAAACATAGAGGCAGTGACAGTGGCTTTTCCATTTATTCAAACAGAAACGGCTACGGTATGTATCATTGTTTTTCATGTGACAGCAGTGGTGACATAATCAGCCTGTACTCAGAACTGCATGAAAAGAATTCCGAAAGTGACTTTGCAGAAATATGTGAGGAACTCGCAAAGGAACTATGTATTACTCTTGAATACAAGGACGGAAGCACATTCAGACCTGTCGCAAGCAGTCAAACAGTAAAATCAAAACAAAAAGCAAAGCGTGTATTTAATCATGTCGATTTTACGCCCAAAAATCAAGATAAGGAACTTAATCAGTTACCACGTGCAGAACGTCAGCATACTTACACTAACGAAAACGGACAGCCTATAGCAGTCAAGAAGATGAAAATCAGTTCCAACGGCGGAAAAACATTTAGGTGGTATCTGATTAACTCTGAAACAGGCGACATTGCAGGTCAGTCGGGTTTAAACGGACTTGAACTTCCACTATACAATATATGTGCGGTCAATCAAGCAAGGAAAAGCGGACAGACTGTATTTGTTGTTGAGGGTGAAAAGGACGTTGACACGCTTCAGAGTTTAGGCTACATAGCTACTACAAAACCGAACGGAGCTCAGAACCATTGGACAGCAAATTTCATTGAACCATTGAAAAACTTAAACATTGTTGTACTGCTTGACAACGATGAGGCAGGTGCAGACTGCGGAAAAATGGCTATAACGGCATTACTGAACGTTACAGCAAGTTTAAAAGTGATACCGTCCGCCTGTCTGTACTCTGAATTACCAAACAAAGGCGATATATCGGATATTTTTGACATTCTCGGAGCAGAAAAAACAAAAGAATTGCTTGATAATGCTATTGTTGATGAAAAGTATATTGTTATAGAAGATACTCTAACAGAAACAGAACAAGATAATAATTCAAACAAGAAAAAACAAAGAATTGACTATGAAATATTTGCTGAATTCTTAGAAAAACAGGGATATTCTATAAAATATAATCAAATTACACATAACTTTGAATTCTTCGGTTTTGATAATGGTGAGAGCGTAGAGCATTTAGCAGAAAATGTACCAACAATTCTGCAAGACCAGTTAGAAAAGATATATACCCATGTTACAAAACAGAAAGTCATAGATTACATCACCCGATACGCAACAAGGCACAAATATAACCCTGTTCTTAACGCTATTAAGGCGGTAA
>JAMPEF010000093.1 GCA_023665275.1 Alistipes senegalensis
GTGCTACCCAGTTCGCCTAATTCGCTTATCCATTTGCTCGTAGCCTGAATGATACTATCTTTATCACGTGGGTCAAGGCATATACCCTCACCAAAAAATTTAGGGTTCAGAGCCAGCATTTCAAAGAAACGTGTCTTTCCTATGCCCTGTTTGCCTTGAAAAACAAGAATAATGTCCAGTGAATAGGGATTATCAATCGTATTAAACAGTCCACACACGCACTGTTTCAGCCACTTCAAAATGAAAATACGACTGTATAAGCCCTCTTCCGTGTCTATAGGTATTCTAAATATCTCATAAATCTGTCCTACACGGTCTTTACCGTCCCATTTTACCGACCGAATAGCGTTCAATATAGGATTATATTTATGCAATGTAGCATAATGCGTTATGTAATCAATTATGATTTGTTTTGAAACGTGAGTATAAATCAATTTTAGTTGGTCTTGTAGGATTGTTGGTACATTCTCCGCCAAATGCTCTTTGCTCTCATTATCAGCAAATCCGAAAAACTCAAAATTATGGTTAATCTGATTATATCTTATAGAATATCCCTGTTTTTCGAGAAATTCTGCAAATAATTCATAAGTAATCATCAGTTTTTTCTTATTGTCAGCGGAAGAATTGCCCTCTTTCTCTGTGAGTTTAGTTTTACTCTTACTGTTCTGATGACGAACCTGTGGCGGTGTATAACGTTCTGAAACTCTCTTGAAAGCGTTAGAAATGGTTGTATCGATGATATTATCACGTTCTGCCCATTTGCCTACAGCCAATTCAGAACCCATATAAACGTCTTTTACAAGGCTCTCACCGCCGTCCCCGAAATAGAACACAAGCATATCCACAAAGGCTTGTACGGCTTCTGAGGTGCTGTTATATGCACTTGTATCACCACTGTACAAGGATTTGAATAAACCACCATTACTTGCATTCATAGCGATTTCAAGACGTTTATAAACGTCAATAGTCGAGTTATCTTCGCTCCCCTCTGTGAGTTTTTCTTGTTCTAAATTCACAGAGGGGAACTTTTTCATATATTTGCCGAGAAATTCAAGTAAAGTGTCTGTTTTGTCGATTATATAACTGTTCTCTGATGTCTGATTACCCGTAAATGTGAAATATCGGTTAGTCATTCCGCTGATGTAACATTCAACATCAAGTTCAGAGTTCTTCTGTTTGTAGAGTTCCTTGTATTCCTGTTCCATTGGGAGTTTATCCAGTCGTGAGAAGAAAAGAATATGATAGCCCTTGCCGGACGGTGATTTTTCTATGTAGGTATCACTGAACATATCCATAATTTCCCTTGAAAGAGGGTTAGTATCAACGTGATGAGCATCAATGTCTATTCCGCAAAGAGCAAGTCCTGAGCGGTTCTTAGCAAACATAATGCCAATGCTTTTGTTTTCATCCCATTCGGCGTTATTCTCAGCTTCTGAATAGGTTATCCAAGTGTTAGGTTCGTTGACTTTTGAAAGCGGTCTTTTAGTCTTTTTTCCGTCTTTGGTGATGTGCCATACCCAGTTAGTCCATATTTTTCCTGTTTTCAGCCTTTCAACTGAAATTTTCTCCCCTGTGAGTTTATTTTCCATAGTAAGTCCTTTCTTGCTTAAAAAAGCGTATTTTTTCTGCAAAAGGGTACAAAAATACCCTATATTCGCAAATACAGAGGCAACATCTTACTATGTTCTTGAATTTATCAGATTTTAGGTATTGACAAAACTTTTTTTGTTTGATATAATCAAGATAGCATAGTGTAGTAATTCCATTGTCACGGTGATTACCTAATGCTGCTTTGCCGTTAAGGTGTTGACCGCACCTTGACGGCGTTTTTATTTGCTTTTTTTATTATAACTGATAAGAATACATTTGTCAAGAGTAGCCAGAAAAATAGCGGAAAATCCTACCCGTAAGTAGTCATAGGGGTTGCCCCAATAACCACTCACGGGGGGTATTGTCATTGTGACAATCGTGTTGTCGTTGTTTTCTCTATCGTGATAAAATTTTATACTTCTCAGGCAGTGATGGGTCTGATTGCAAAAGAGAAAGCATACGTCTTGCAATTCCAGATGGAGTATTTGTACCTGCTTCCCAAGCTTCTACCGTCTTGACTGAAACACCGATAACTTCAGCAAAAATTACTTGGGTCATATTAAGAGACAAGCGTATGCTTTTTACGTCACCGCTTGCAATATCGGGTAAAGGCGCAACAGTAAGTTTTGCCGTTTTCGCTTTGACAGTACCTTTTTCATATTCGATTGCTTCGTTCAAACCTTGTATAATGCTTTCATATACACTCATAATCATTCTCCTTTCATACTATTGCCAAGTGCTTCTATTAATTTTTTGATGTCATTGCGTTCTGCCTTTGAGAGATTATCCTTTTCGTTCTTTGGGTATGCGGTGATAAGAAATATTTTCTCATATACCGTAAAATCAACATATACTACACGTGCACTTCCGCTTTTTCCTTGATTTTCAAAAGCAAATCTCACTTTTCTTAATCCTCCAGTTCCTTGCATAACTGCTCCGGTTGCCGGATTTTCAAGAAGTTCATATTGAAGTCTCTTTAAATCATTGTCATTAAGTCCCATTTTTGCCCACTGTTTTTCAAATTCAGGCATTATTACAAATAATCTTGTCAATTTCTTTCACTCCTTTCTTATATTATACCCTATTAAATAGGAATTGTCAAGTTAAATGGTACATTACGTTAGATATCTCGTTCTTGAGTTTTTTTCTTTGTATGCTGCTTATCAGATGTTGGTTTGAAGTCATTCATAATCTTTTCATAAGAGAATAAAGGGGCATTTTCCTGTTGTTTTCTTGCTTTTTCGATAGTTTGTTGTCTAAGTCTTTCTTCCGCTTGTTCAAATTCGTCTAACATATTCCTACCATTCGGTAATTTTGTTTGCCGACAGTACGTTTCAAGTCTTTTAGTTCTGTCAGTAACAGTTCCTTGCAAGGCAGCAGCAATGCCTTTCTCTGTGAGTTCTTCAACTTGTTTCCGTATCTGTTCATTAGCATTGATAATTAAGTTGTCTGCTGCTTTTTCTCTGTTTTTGGCTACTTTTATTACTTCCTTTGCAGATGCAGTATACTTTTGAAATTCCTCAACAACGGCTGCGATATTTTCTATTCTTGCTATTTCGTCTTTGGTAAGTCTTTTTCCACCGGTTGCTTTTTCCATAATACCCTTTAAGAATTTCGATTTTTCCAATAAGTCTTCTGAATGCGCATTTTTAAGTTTAGCAGTTTCCGTCCGAAGCTCTTCAATCTGTTTTTGCAACTTAAAAGTCTGCGTTTCAATATGTTTTCTGCCCTCTATTTGTGGGTGTATCACTGTTAAGCCGATATCTTCGCAAAGACTCGTAAGATAATCATTTTCTCGCTTTTCCCATTGTATTTGTGCGGTTGCCCTGCCGTTCTTCTCGAAGCCTTGCTCTCCTAAAGCCTTTACAAGTCCTGTCTGGGTCTCCATACCCCTTGTATAGCCGTGAGCGACTGGGACGTAATCCAGATGCACGTGTGGTTCTCCGTCCTCATCTGCGTGATAGTACGCTCCGATGAGTTCAAGATTTGGATTTCTTTTACTCCAATCTTCCACAAACTTCTGCATTATTGCCTTGCCTTGTTCACTGGAGCATATCGGCGAGCCGTCCTCAGACTTACCATACACGCCGATAATCATTTCATATACAGGGTGTTTCTTTTTGTCCTTGCAAATTGTATTATAATAACTGTCAATCTTTCTATCTGCTCTTGTCTGCTTGTTGTTGTAGTTTAGCACACTCTCTCCGAATAATCTTTCATAGGCTTGTCGGATTGGTTCATCAATCCAAGTTTCGTGTATGCCGTTAGGGTCGATGTGCCTTTCTTTACTTACGACTTTTTCGTTTCTGATGTTGTGTTCTCTGGCAACGGCTGTACCATTATGTGTGCTGATAGTCACAGGCATTGTAACACGTCCTTTCTAAAGCTAAGAGGAAAACTCACAAGGGATAATATCTATTATAATCTGAATAGAAGTTTTTGTCAAGCTGTTGTGTGTCAAAAGAGTAACACAATACTACTTTCGACATTTCGCAAGCTCCATATCAAAAGAAGTATTGTGGCAGCCGTTCCCTCTGCACTCCCTTTTCTTGTTATTATGTAATATAATATAATTACATAACTAATCAAATGGCATTGTTTTAAATTGTAATTATATATGATTACATATATAAAATGATATAATACTATTTGATTGCATTTATATAATTTTATAATATTACATAAATAATAGTATTATATTATATTATTAGCTATATTTAATATTTGAGTTGTAATTATATTTAATTAAATATATAATATATATTAGATATATAATTAAATATAATTTCATATTTACAAATTCAAAATAATGTGATATAATTATTTATGTAATCAATTAATATTATATTATAAAAATTGAAAGGAGGAGAGAAAATGAAAAAGCAACTCACAACGGAGTATCTGGAGTTACTCGCAACAAGCAATTTTGCCACAGCGTATCATTACCGAGTGCTTATGCTGCTGCTTACAAAGAGCTACACTCAGTCGCAGTTAGCTGAGAGACTTGGTCTGAAACGTCAGAACGTCCATCGCTGCGTTAAAGAACTGGAAGAACACGGCTATATCTTGGTGGACAGGGTGGAGGGCAGAAACAAGTTCATCAAGGCAAATACTTCTGTCAAGGATATTCACAAAGCTGATGAACAGGTCAAGGGACAATTAATGTTCAGCAACACTTCTGAATAGCAGAAAAGAGTTATCGGGAGCTTCCTCGATAACTCTTTCTGTTTTCTATTTGAATTCAACCACAAGAAAAATTAATCTCACAGAGGGGGCTTCGGCAATTTGTACAAAAAAAAGTGTGAACGGGTGTGAACAGGTAATAAAAATTGTCTGTTCACAGCTTTTACGGCTATTTTAAGGGAAAAATTAAGATTTTGTGACAGGTGTGAACAGACAACTCCTTAGAAAGTTTGAAATAATGCATTTTTGGGGGGTCGTAGTAACCGTTTTGTAACTTTTTCTAAAAAATTTTAGAGTTTAATAGTAAATACCTGTTCACACTGTTCACAGTAAGGAGAATAAGGCTTGAAATAGGCAAAAAAGGTGTGAACAGATAGAAAAATGCACCTGTTCACACTTTTTCTAAAAAACCGCATAAAATAGGCAAAAAAGGTGTGAACAGATAAAAAAATGGTATCTGTTCACACCTTCGTCAAAATACACAAAGAGGATAAAAAAACGCACAGAATGGGCAAAAAAGGTGTGAACAGGTAAAAATATATCTGTTCACACCTTGAGTTATATTATTGTGTCAAATTTTCTGTATTTGTATGGCAAGCTGATAACTCTTGTTACTTCACCGTTTATTCTCTTTCTCATAGCCTCATAACCATATTTTTTCAGCACTTTACCAACAACACCTGCATCATATTTCAAATTGTGTAGCTGAATAAACTGTAATACAGTCATTTCCTTGAATGTACAAATGTAGCCTTGTTCTGGTGTCTGCTGTTCCTCCAGTATGTCGAGCACTTCACATTCAGCTTTCATCGGTTTTACGAATGCGGAATTACGCTTTTCAAGGTATTGCTTTTCTTCTTTATCAAGTCTGAAACAGCTTGCTTTATCTTCATTCTTAACCAATTCGTATATCTGAGCCCAGAGCTGTAATGCGTCAAATGGCTTGATTTGCGTGTTGTAATCAATTACAAGGTCAGGAGCAAGCGGAATTGTTACAAAACGTCTGTTGCCCGTCTGGTCAATCAGGAACTGCTCATCATTGACTGTACCGACGAAAGAAGTCATACGTGGGTAGTGCAGGCTTGCCTTGCCATAAGGCGTTCTGTATTCGTCTGTAGACTTTGTGAGGAACGCTTTAACGCTGTCCATATCTTTTTTCATTGTGCTACCCAGTTCGCCTAATTCGCTTATCCATTTGCTCGTAGCCTGAATGATAC
>JAMPEF010000094.1 GCA_023665275.1 Alistipes senegalensis
AAACGGTGAGCTGCCTTTTAGCCTCGTTGATTTTCTTTAACTCCCTTATTAGCCACTCCCATATGTACACTTCAATGCCATTTTATTAATATAAAGGATGTAATTACATCAGCGTTTTTTGAGGATGGTATAACTTCAATATGCAATTATGCACTTCTTTCGTGCGAAAACCTGGTATCCGTTTCTTTGCCGTCCACGCTTGAAAAAATTGATTACAGTGCCTTTAAGGACTGTACTTCCTTGAAATCGGTTGAAATTCCTGATTCTGTAAATGAAATAGGAAAAGAAGCATTTAGGGATTGTGATTCGCTGTCATCTGTAAGTTTTTCCTCTTCTTTGGAAATTATAGGCGATTATGCATTTTATGAATGTGCATCATTGGAATCTTTTACCGTTTTGGTCAGTTTGACATCTATAAGCAGTCATGCGTTTTCGGGATGCGATTCTCTTTCAGATACAGCTCTTTCGCAGAACCTAAAGACAATAGGCAGTTACGCTTTCTTTTCATGTTCGTCGCTTGAAACAGTAACATTATATGAAGGAATAACTTCAATAGGAGAGAGTGCTTTTCAGGACTGCCATGCTCTTATTAATGTAAATATTCCGCTCAGCGTTGAAGAAATCGGAAACAGCGCCTTTGAAAATACTCTGTTTGAAGCATCGCAGGCTGACGAATGGCTTATAACTGAAAGCGGCGTGCTTTACAAATACCGTGGCTGCACAACGGAAATTGTTATTCCTGACGGCGTAAAGTCAATAGTTTCAGGATTATTCAGAGACAATGCTGATATTGTTTCTGTTTCAATGCCTGATACCGTCGAGGGCATAAGTTCAGAATGCTTTTCAGGTTGTACTTCCTTGTCATTCGTTTCTCTTTCAAATAATATCAAATCGGTTGATGACAGCGCTTTTAGTCAGTGTACTTCCCTTGTTTCTGTCATTCTGCCCGATGGAACAGAAACTATAGGGGAAAATGCTTTTTCAGGCTGTACAGCTCTTGAAAGCGTAACAGTTCCTCAAACTGTAAATAAAGTAGGGGTGGAAGCATTTTCAGATACTCTGTTCTTAAAAGAATTTGACGGCGATATGGTAATTTTCGGCTCTGCTTTATATGCCTATAACGGCGGTGAAAGTTCAGTTACAGTCCCTGACAGTATAATGTCTGTTACAGACGAGGCTTTTATTTTCCATATGAACCTTGAAAAAGTCATTCTACCTGATACGCTCGTTTCTATAGGCAGAAATGCTTTTCTGGGATGTCATGCAATAGGTTCTGTTATTATGCCTGAAAGCGTTTCGGAAATAGGAGACCATTCACTGGGCTATTACTGCAACAACGGCTACTCCGGCTTGTTTGAAAAAGTTTCTTCATTCTCAATTATCGGAAAAACCGGTTCAGCCGCTGAAGCATATGTCTCTGAAAACAGCCTTAAATTCACGGCACTTGACATTGAAGACAATTCATGCGGTGAAATCCTGACATATTCAATCGATTTTAATACTGATACTCTTTACATAAGCGGAACAGGAGCAATGTATGACTTTGTTTCATCTTCTTACAGCGATGAAGACAAGGAAACTCCTTTTTATAAATTCCGTTCATTTATAAAGTCAGTCGTGGTTGAAGAGGGTGTTACGTCTATAGGCGAATATGCATTCTATAACCTGAATAATGTCTCTTCTATGAGCCTGCCCTCAACGCTGACTGAAATAAAAAAAGATGCCTTTTATGGAGTTTCTGCCCTTGAAGAACTTATACTTCCTGACGGTCTGGAAACAATCGGCGGATATGCTTTTTATGACATGAAGAGCCTGAAAAAAATAAATATTCCTGATACTGTAACTTCAATAGAAAATTATGCGTTTTATAACTGTTCGTCTCTTGAATCTGTTTCAGTTGCCAGCGGAAACACCAGCTTCAAGGAAGAAGACGGCATTATTTATGACAGTTCCAAAACTAAGATTTTAATATACCCTGAATGCCTGCCTCTTGAAAAATATACTGTTCCTTCAAAGGTTACAAGGCTGCCATCCTCTGTTTTTAAAAACAGAAATCTCCGCTGCCTCGTTGTTCCGAAAAATGTTAAAAACTTTTCGGACAGTTCATATTCAAACAAAATATCAGTAAAAAATTCTCTTGAAAGAATAGTATTTTTAGGTGACGTTCCTGGCAAGTCCTATTATTATAACGAATATCTCAGCATAAGCAGTGACCACCCTGTTACGATTACATGCAGTTTTACAGGCGAACACTGGAAAGAAACCATGGAGCAGTGCGATGACAGCAACATTATATGGAAAGATAAGGATGCTCTTAATCTCTGCAATACCCTGACCATTAACGGCGTTGCGGAAACTGTAAAAGCTGGTAACGCATTTGCTTTAAAGGCAAAGCTGAATCCGCTACTTGAAACTATGTTTAACTGGAGTTCTGACAACGAAGATATTGTATCTGTCGGAAAAAATGGTCTTGCTACCGTTAAAGGCGAGGGAACAGCAACAATTTTATGTTCATCTTCCAACGGCAAATACACTTGTTCTGTCATAATTAATGCTGAAAGTGCTGAAAACGGAGAATCTTCTTCTGGTATGCTCAGTTCATATGAATATATGGAACTTGATGAGGAAACTGTCGGCAAGCCTTTTAAATCAAAGCAGTTCCCGTGCGAAAAGCTCGGCGGAATGTATTTCGTTAACGGAAATTTACTGTCATTTTATTCTTTCTACAGCAAACAGGTTGAATGGCAGCAGTCATTTAACTATCTGAGCGACTGCTACGAATGCGGCGGAAAATTGTATATTCTCGACAACAACGAATGTCAGATATTTGACCTTGAAACACCGCAGATAACCGGCAGATTTTCTGCACCGGCAGGTTTTGATGCATCTGTGATAGGAGCTGACAGTCAGGAACGTGTCTATATCTATGCAAGGAACATTTCAAATTCAGTTGACCGCCGTATATTCCTTATGAGCAGCAGCGAAGAAGTATATTCATACACATCTGTTCTGGTAAGTATCTATTCTTTCGACGGCTTCAACAGCGAAACAGGTTCTTTCTATATGGAAACTTACTATGACTATTATTCATGGGGTTACAGTCATTCCGGCAGAGCGCTTAACATGGGCATTGTTGCCGACAATCAGATTTACTGCGTAAGTACAAGCAATTTGTTGCTTGAGCATGGCATTATTACACGTGACTTTTTATGTATAGAATATCTCTGTCAGGATGTGTATTTTGAACATCAGAACGGTGCTGAGCTTCTCGGAAATCATTATCTTGTTTCAAGAAGCCCGATGACAAGCACATTTACAGTAAGGGATTCAGAATCCCTTAAAACTCTTATGCAGCTTTCCCGTGAACCTGTTGAATATGAAGTATCAAATACTTATACGGATTATTCTTCTGTGGGAACACGTTCCGTCTATAATCCGTCTCATAATAGCATTATTATTTATGACAACAACAAGACCGTTACTGAATACCTGCCCGAAACCAGAGAAGTTCTCAGTACGTATCAGGTCAAGGATTACGTTTACTCGCTTTTCAGAATGGGTGATTATATAATAGCTGTTGAAAAGTCCGAGGATGGCGTTTACAGTATGGAGCTTATAGAGTGGAAAGACCCTGAAAACTATGAAATAGTCTGTGAAAAAATGCAGATGAACGTTTCCGAAACGCAGAGGCTTTCCATAAGAGAAACTTCTCTTGTGGCTTCAAATTTTAGGTGAAGTACCTCAGACAAGAACATAGTATCAGTTACAGATACTGGTGTGCTGACTGCATGGGGCGAGGGCAAAGCTGTAATAAGCTGTTCTTCAGTAACCGGCGAAGTACTCTGTGAAATAAAAATTACTGTTCTTCCGAAAGAAATTTCAGACGGCAAAGTTATGTATAATATTTCAGACAACAACTATACAATTTATAACAGTATTGCCCGTTCGTTCCTTACGGAACTGGAAGACGGAAATCTTCTCCATGTTGAATATGTCGACGACAGCATTATAACAGAAATTTATACGCTTGATGGTACGCTTTTAAGCAGCGGCACTGTTGAAAAGGAACTTTCCATATTCAGTGGTTTCTACAGCAGTGATGACGCATATTACATTTTAACAGGTGAACTCAATCTGGAAGATTCTGATTCCGCTGAGGTCATGTGCCTTACAAAGTATTCAAAAAATTGGGAGCGCCTTGGCAACTGTTCTGTATACGGTGCAAATACCTCTACTATTTTCCAGCTTGAAAATGCTTCGTTTGCCGAAGCAGACGGAAAGCTGTATATTCATACGTGCCATGAAATGTATGCTGAACCGGACGGAACTAATCATCAGGCAAATATGACCATCGTAATCGATACCTCAGACATGACGCTTCTTGAATCAATGACAGGCGTTTCTGTAGCAGGCTATGTTGCACATTCGTTTGCACAGTACATCAGAGAAGACGAAGAGTATATATACCGCCTTGACCACGGTGACGAAGCACCAAGAGCCTTGTCTCTTTCGAGAATCAGCAGGAACGGTTCTCTGGACGACGTTACAAGCCTTTATTACAGCCTTTATCCTATAAGAGGTTCCTTGTTTAACGGAAATCCTACAGGCGTATCTGTCGGCGATATGGAACTTTCAGACGATAATATTCTTGTTGCCTTTAATTCCGTTGATATGGAGGCAGAAGTCTATGACACAGAGGGAAACAGAAATATTTTCCTTGCTGTTGCCTCTAAAAACGGAAGTTCTGTAAATCATATAAATATTACTGACTATACGAAATTAGACGGCATAACTGTATGTACACCGCAGATTGTAAAGCTCAGTTCCGATGCGTTTATGATTATGTGGAAAGAAAAATCCGATGCAGGAACTGTTATAAAAATTGTTACATGCAACGGCAGCGGTACTATTATAGGAAGCTAGGAAAGCAAAGAAATCCGCCTTTCTGACTGCAAGCCGGTTTTCACTTTTGACGGTTTGGTTAAATGGTACACTACAAACGGCGAAAAACTTTCAATCTATTCTTTGAATCCCTTTAATCTAAAGCCTTCTGAAAACAACAGTGTTCCGGGCGACGTAAACGGCGACGGTGCTGTAACTCTTAAAGATGCCGTTCTGATACGCCGTTACCTTGCTGACGGCTGGGATGTTACATTAAAGTAAATATATGAAAAACTTTATTGCATATATATTTGCTGTATTTGTTTCTGTTATTTTATTTTTCAATGGGAACTACATTTCGGCAGAGAGCAGTTTTGTGCCGGAAACAAGCATACCGGCAGTATCAGCTTCAGCCGGCGGTACTGTCGACGTTCTTCACTTCAAAGTATTCGAAGATTCTGCTTCCGGAATTTCCGGAATTTCAGTCAGCACAGAAAAAGGCGGCATATTTGACGTTTCACTGAATGATATTGCTTTTAAAACGTCAGGCGGCAGTATTGAAATATCCGGAAAAATAGCATCCTCTGCTCCTGAAAGAACAACCGTAAAGTCAACAGAATCAAGTGAAAGTCAGTCACAGAATGAAACATCAAGCTTTTATGCTGTCATAATAAGCATTCTAATTGTCACAGTGCTTTTTACATCATTTAAAATTTATATTGAATGTAAAAAAAGTAATTTTATAAAATAGCCGACATTGGTTTTCGGCTTACAGTGAGGTTGTGAAAAAATTTATGTCAATTATAGCAATGCAGTGCACACCGCTTGAAATAACGGTGGTTGCTGAAGAATCGGCAAATATAGCATTGGAAACCATATCTGTTGAACCCGGCGAAAGCATTGATTTGGATTTGACAATCAGCAATAATCCGGGAATTATCGCGGTAAGCGTTACTCTGGAATATGATTCTTCCTGTCTTTCGCTTAAAAGCGTTGACGACGGTGCGCTTTTTTCGGGGGCTTCATTTACGCCAAGCGGTAATATAGTTGTCCTATTTGACAACAGAAGCAAAATATGGTATAATAAACACAT
>JAMPEF010000095.1 GCA_023665275.1 Alistipes senegalensis
TATATTTAGATAAATATATAAAGAATTTGTTATTTTTGATTCAAAATTAAGAACGACTACTTCAATAGGTAATGCAACTTCATACCAGAAATTTTTGAAAGATAATTACGGAATAAATGTAACTATAACCGAATTAGAAAAAGTATATGGGAAAAATAATATAACTTAACAATTAATAATAAAAGGAGATGCATATGAAAAAGAAAAAAATATCAGTATTTACAATATCTCTGATTTTAATTATTATAATTGCATCATTATTTGTTATAAAATATTTTATATATAATAAAAATTCTAATGATATTGAAAATATTAGTTTAAATGATATTGAAAATATAGAAATAGTTGTAGGTGGTGGCTATCCTCCAGTTACATACAGGTATAAGATTAGTTTTTCTAACAATTCGATTTTGCATAAACGTGATGATGACGATAACAGTGAAACTTTTTATACAGAATTTACTAATGAAGATTCAGAATTCTTTATAAAGCAAGCTAATTTATATGGTTTTTTTCAATGGAATGAATTGTATGAAACGCCAAATGTTGAGGATGGAATAAGAGTTGGCATTTATACTACATTCAAAGACGGCTCTGTTCAAGAAACACATTGTTATGAGGCTTTTCCTCCTAATTATGATAAAATGGCAGAAGTTTTTCATGAAGCTTTTGGATATTATATGCTTTAAAATGTGTTATTTTTAATATACTAACTGCCGTGTAAAGAATTTGTTATTTATGACCCCGAATCAAGAACAACTACTTCAATAGGCGATGTATATGCATACCAAACATATTTAAAGGATAATTATGGCATAAATATAGATATATCAGATTTAGAACAAGTTTATGGAAAAAATAACATAACTTCAGGATGAATAACGAGGTATATATGAAAAAGAATAAAAAAAGAATATTTTTTATAGTATCTCTTTTACTGCTTTTAATTTTTACGTTATTTACCATTGTACATTTAATAAATGTTAAAAGTGATACTGGAAAAATTAGTGATGCTGTTAAAATTGGTGATATTGAAAGCATTGAAATAGATGTGGAATATGGTTATCCCCATTATGCATACAGCTATAAAATAGATTTTTTAAATAAGTCTATTTTACATGAAGTAGATGAGTATGATAAAAATGAAACTTTTTACACAAATTTTACTGATACAGATGCTGAATATTTTATAAAACGTGCTAATTCATATGATTTTTTTCAATGGAATGAATCGTATGAAACGCCCAATGTTGAGGATGGATTAAGCATTGGCATTTACACTACGTTCAAAGATGGTGCTGTTCAAAAAACACATTGTTATGAAGCTTTTCCTCCTAATTATGATAAAATGGTAGAAGTTTTCCATGAAGCTTTTGGATTTTATATTTAAAATATGTTATTTACTGACTGTCGAGTGTAAGAAACTCGGCAGTTTTTTCAATATTACTAATTATGTTTTTTCGAAAATTTTTTATAAGGGTCTTATGGAAATAATGCTAACAACTTAAGCATTGCGACCCTGTATGCAAAAGAAATCAGACAGAAAATTCAGGAAAAAAACTTTACTTTGATGAGAAAAAAAGAACGCTGAAAAAAACTATCAGGAATTACAGGAGCAGGTTGTCGTATACATAAAAGAATAAGTTTCTGACATAATTCAGTTTCAATACCTCGGTGCAGAAAATAAAGTTCCTGAACTTATCTGTATTCAATTCATTTTCCGAAAGATTTGTAATCCATGTTTCAACTTCTCCCGATTTCAGTACAACACAAACAATTTTTACAGAGTAAATTTTATTATTATGGATAATAGTAATTCTGAAATCATTTCCGGAATTTTCTTTCACTCCCCTGAAACATGAACCTTGAAGACGCATTAAATATTTGCAGTTCATTTCTGTCATGAACGAAATCTAAAATCACATCATAAAGAACTGAAATTTTGGCACTTGTTTTATTTTCAGCTAACTTTGCTATAAAAAAAGAATATACATAAAAAGGTGATACCTCTACTCGTAAACCAGGTATCGCCCATAATTTTTCTTTTTCAGAGGATATTTATATTAAAATTTAACATCTTATACTGTTGCATTTTTTGTCAATTAATGATACAATGAAATAAATAATTATTTTTCAAGGTGGTGTGAATATGACTGAAAAGGAACAGAAAACAGCAGCGAAAAATTTTGCGGAATACTGGAAAGAAAAGGGCGATGAAAAAAGCGATACTCAAAGTTTTTGGATTATGCTCCTGCGTGAAGTGTTCGGAGTTGCAGAACCGGAAAAAATGCTTGAATTTGAAAAGCGTGTTAAAGACGAAACCACTAATTTCATTGACTGCTATATTGATTCCACGAAAGTTATAATAGAACAGAAAAAGTTAGGCAAAGACTTGCGGAAAGGCATCAGACAGTCAGATGATAGCCTTTTATCGCCGTTCCAACAGGCTAAAAGATACATCGCAAATTTACCGCTGTCAAAACACCCTCGGTGGCTGATTACGTGCAATTTCAGCGAATTTCTGATATACGATATGGAAAAACCTAATTGTGAGCCGGAACAGATTTTTTTAAAAGATTTGCCGAAAGAATATTACCGACTGCAATTCCTTGTCGATACCGGCAATGACAGCATCAAAAGAGAAATGGAAATCTCCCTGCAAGCTGGTGAACTTGTTGGCAAGCTGTATGACCTGATACTCAAACAGTACAAAAATCCCGATTCACCGGAAACGCTTAAAAGCCTTAATATGTTGTGTGTCAGACTTGTTTTCTGTTTATATGCGGAAGACTCCGGAATTTTTGGTAAGCATAAAATGTTCGGAAACTATCTGAAACAATTTTCCATGAAAGACGTGCGAAAAGCCTTGATTGAAATGTTTCAAGTCCTCGATACTAAGCCGGAAAACCGTGACCCATATCTTGATGAAGATTTGCTTGCATTTCCGTACGTCAACGGCGGACTGTTTGCGGACGAAAATATAGAAATCCCACGCTTTACGGAAGAAATAGTCAGCCTGCTCCTGAACGGTGCAAGTAAAAGTTTTAACTGTTCTGAAATCTCCCCTACTATTTTCGGTGCGGTGTTTGAAAGCACTCTAAACCCTGATACACGTCGCTCAGGGGGTATGCACTACACGTCCATTGAGAACATTCACAAAGTCATTGACCCACTGTTTTTAGATGATTTAAAAGCGGAGTTAAAAGAAATTCAGTCGCTGAAAGTCGAAAAAAACCGTAATCATAAGTTAAACGACTACAGAAAAAAATTATCTGAACTCACATTCCTTGACCCTGCTTGTGGTTCGGGAAATTTCCTGACTGAAACTTACATATCGCTCAGACGGCTTGAAAATGAGGCTCTGAGGGCGATTTATGACGGTCAGAAGATGTTCAATTTAGACGGCTTAATCAAAGTCGGCATACACCAGTTTTACGGCATTGAAATCAATGATTTTGCCGTGACCGTCGCAAAAACTGCCCTCTGGATTGCTGAAAGTCAGATGATGAGAGAGACGGAAGAAATTATTGAACATGACCTCGACTTCTTACCGCTGAAATCGTATGCAAACATTATAGAGGGAAATTCCCTCCGCATTGACTGGTCGGAAGTCGTTCCTAAAGAAAAGCTGTCGTATATCATGGGAAATCCGCCGTTTGTTGCAAATACAGGCAGAGTATCAGCGAAAGAATCCAGTTCAAAAGGTATGCAGTCGGCAGAACAGAAAAAAGACAGAGAGCAACTTTTTGGAAAAAACGGTGGAATGTTGGATTATGTAGCTTGTTGGATAAAAAAAACATCTTTGTTTATAAAAAATACACAGATAAAAACCGCTTTTGTTTCAACTGATTCTATAACCCAGGGACAGCAGGTTGAACCACTATGGAAAGATTTATTTGATAACGGACTTCATATTAATTTTGCTCACAGGTCTTTTAAATGGAAAAACGAAACCAACAGTAAAGGAGCAACTGTTTTTGTTGTTATTATTGGTTTTTCGTATGTAAAAACAAAGTCTTTTATATTTAATAATGGTAATAAAACAGAAGTTGCAAATATTAACGCTTATCTGATTAATGCTCCTGATGTAATTATAAGCAAAAGAAGTAAGCCCTTATGCGATGTATTTCCTATGTGTAAGGGATTTCAGGCAACTGATAATGGTTATCTTATTATGAAAGAAAAAGAAAAAAATGAAATAATAAAAAAAGAACCTGAAGTTTCCAAATGGATTAGGCAATATTCTATGGGAGAGGAATTTATACACGGAACGCCAAGATATTGTTTATGGTTAGCTGAAATTTCACCAAAAGAAATAAATAATATAAAAGTAATAAAAGATAGAGTTCAGAAATGTAAAGAATGGAGATGTAATGCTACAAAAACAGGTGATGCTTATAAACTGAGAGATATTCCGCATTTATTCCGACCTTGCAAGCAGTTTAAAGATGCTCCGTATATTGCTGTTCCGCAGGTATCGTCAGTGATGAGAAAATATATACCTATGGATTTTATACATAATGGCATGATACCAGGAAATAATCTCTTTTGTGTATTTAATGCTGAACTTTATCATTTCGGGGTTTTAACTTCAAATGTTCATATGGCATGGATGAAAACAGTGTGTGGATATTTTGGACCAAGTTACAGATATTCAAGTGATATTGTTTACAATAATTTCCCGTGGTGCAATCCCACACCGGAGCAGGTGAAACGCATAGAACATACCGCACAGGCTATCCTTGACGCACGCAACCTCTACCCCGATTGCTCCCTTGCTGACTTATACTACGAGTTGACTATGCCTCCGGAGTTACGAAAGGCACATCAGGCTAATGACTTCGCTGTGATGAACGCTTACGGTTTCGACAAAAAAATAACTGAATCGGAATGTGTAGCGGAACTTATGAAAATGTATCAGAAACTGACAAAATAATTAATTGATGAGCAGGCAAAAATCCTACCTGATGCGTTCAGGTGGGATTTTTTTACCGCTGTTTCGTAATATGGGTAATAGTGGTTTAACCAATGTTTTTTCCACACGACATATACACCGGTAACGTCGAAAAAGTTGGTTTAATAGACATTTTATTAAAAAACGTCGTCAAATGGGACAAAGTTCTGTCCCATAAATTTTCGGCGATATTAAGCTAAAAATTAATGATATAGGACAAACGGGACAAAGTTTTCTATATATATAGGTCTCACAGGTAAGCGGTTAACCGTCTTCCTCTGACATAAAAGTTTTGAGTATTTTTTCTGTCCTTTTGTCCTAAATAGTGAAAAAAAGTCTATTTATAGGTAAAAAGTTATGGGACAAAGTACGGGACAAAGTCAAAAAACTTTGTCCCACTCTGTCCCATATTAATATAAATAAAACATTCTCTGCCTGCCATAAATATCTAAATATTCCCTGTTACCGGTATTATTCCAGCCTAAAGCGGTAAGAGTTCGGGAAATATCAAGCGAAAACCGGCGGTCAATAGATTGATTTAGTTCATAGCCGTATAACTCACAAGCAATTTCCTTAACAGAAATTTTATTACGTCTGTAAGTTCCTGCTGATGTATCTCCCTCTTGACATTGTTTTATGTGCATACGTCTCGATTCCAGACTTTCATTATACCAATTTTGAGTAATCGGAATTTCAAGGAAGTTGAAAATATCTGACTGTAAAGGGCTTTCGTCGAAATGCTTACGCTGTTCCTGTTCAGCTAATGCAAGAACCTGACTATCCTGAATATAGATGCACTGACCGTTTCTGTATAGGTATACTGCCTCCGCCCATAGCTGAACGATGTATTCAGAAGTAAAATCCTTGTCAATGCTTCTGGTGGCTTTGGGAATATTACAGCAATTCCATTATAGACAAATCAATAAAGATACGATATAATAGGTAG
>JAMPEF010000096.1 GCA_023665275.1 Alistipes senegalensis
CATATTTTTATTATATCACATTTGCGTTCTTTTGTAAAGTAGGTTTACTATATATATTTTTATTTAGGGTAATGACATATTCACTATCTGAAAGGAGTACATTATTATGAAAAATTATAACAAAATTATAGCATGTGTCTTGGCTGGCACACTTTCTGCAGGAACAACCGGCTTTTATGCTTATCAACAGAAAACCAATTCTGCATTTATCGATAAATCTGCTCTTGAAACAGAAACAATTATAACAGAACCTGTTTCAAGAACTGCCACAAACGGTAACTTATTCAAAGATGAAACAGTTTATATTCTCTGTAACAGTAATGCAAGTATTCGTGATATTATTGTAAGTGACTGGTTAAAAAATCCTATGGCAGAATCCAATATTTCAGATATTTCCAATTTATCTGATATTGAAAATGTTAAAGGTGATGAAATATTCAGTACTGATGATTCTGTTCTGACTTGGAACGCCAATGGCAATGATATATATTACAAAGGTCATGCAACAGATGAATTACCAGTTACTGTTAATATTCGTTACTTGCTGGACGGAGTGGAATACAGTCCGGACGATATAAAAGGAAAGAGCGGTCATCTTGTAATTGAATGGAAATACTATAATAATCAGATAATTACAAAAAATGTTAATGGCAACAATATAAAAATGTATATACCATTTATGACAGCAAGTACTACAATTCTGAGTACAGATATTTTCAGCAATGTGGAAGTAACCAATGGCAAAGTAATTTCTGATGGTGAAAAATTGATTGTTGCCGGTATAGCCTTCCCCGGATTATCCCACAATCTTGGGGTGCATGAAAAAGAAAATTTGAATATTGACATTCCAGAAAGTGTTACTATTGAAGCAGATGTTGTCAATTTTTCTATTGATAGTTCAGTAACAGTTGTTTCTAATGAAATTTTTAACAAATTGGATTTAAGTAAAACAGATTCTCTTGATGAGATTGAACAGAAACTGAATGACTTAAATCAGGCAGCAAACGATTTGTGCGATGGTACAGCAAAGCTCTTTGATGGTATAAAAAAATTAGATGATGGCACAGGTGACTTGACTGACGGTATAAATCAACTCTTTAATGGAGCAGGAGAACTTCGTGACGGTGCAAAAGAATTAAACAACGGTTCAGATAAATTGGCAGATGGTGCGGAAACGCTTGCATATTCTACAAAAACGTTGTCTGATGGTATTGCAAATGCAAGGTCTGGCTCCGGTGCATTAGTTAATGGATTTTCACAGGTTACTGAAGGTTCAGAATCTCTGAAAAATGGTCTGACCTCTGCAAAAGAGGGAGCAGAACCGTTAATTAATGGCATTATACAAGTGGCAGATGGTTCAGAAAGTCTTGTCAATGGTTTTGTGCAGGTAACAGACGGTACAGATACATTAACCCAAGGTGCAGAAGATTTGACGCAAGGTATAGATACTTTGACAAAAGGCAGTACAGAGTTAAAAAACGGTTCTTCAGAATTGGCAAATGGTGCGGATATGCTTAGTACAGGAGCTGAACAAATTTATATGTCTACAAATAATCTTTCAGCAGGGATTAGCTCTATTAAATCAGGGGCAGATAGTTTAAACGATGGTGCAGTTATACTTGAAAACGGTCTTGAACAGGTTTCCATCGGTTTAGATACTGCAAGTTCTTCACTGGATTCAACGATTACAGCCAATGAACAGATTCTGAGTGCATTACAGATAGCTTATGAAACATCTCCCTCTGAACAACTTGCTGTTGCAATTGATACACTGGAACAGACAATTACAGGACAGAAACAAATTTCGGCATCTATGAAAAACGGCGGTTCTCTAAAAGATGGTATGATTGCATTACAAGATGGTGCAGATAATTTGAATCAGGGTTTACATTCTCTTTCAGAAGGATTGGTACAGGCTGACGAAGGAAGTAAGGTTCTTTCTTCAGGAACAGAGCAGTTATATTATTCTGCACAAAATCTTGCTGACGGTGCCAGACAAATTTCTAATGGTGCAAATGCACTAAATGAAGGTATGACTTCTTTAAATTCCGGAAGTAAACAGTTAGTTGGTGGTCTGGATTCTTTGACAGCCGGTATTTCTACTCTTTCTACAGGTGCATATAATTTAAATACTGGTATGGTGCAGTTGAAAAACGGTTCACCGGTACTTGCAGATGGTCTGACACAACTCACTGACGGCAGTGTAACACTTTGTAATGGTATTCACCAACTTTTCGATGGTGCAAGTTCTCTTGACAATGGTCTGATACAGCTTACTGACGGCAGTATAAAACTTTTTGATGGCGCACAAACGCTTTTTGATTCTACATTGCAGTTATCTGATGGTGCAAAAAAACTTGCAAATGGTGGACAGACATTATATAATGGTATTGGAGAACTGAAAAGCGGTAGTAATGAACTTGTAGACGGAGTGATGAAACTTAAAGACGGAGCAAAGGAATTAGATGACGGAATGAATGAATTTAAAACAGAAGCTATTGATAAAATTAACGATTCATATCATAATGAAGTCAATGATTTAATAGAACGTTTGAAAGCAGTTGGCAATATCTCTAAAGAATATAAGTCTTATTCAGGTATTTCAGATAGCATGAATGGCAGTGTAAAGTTTATTTATACAATAGATGGAACAAGTGATGAGTGATTCTTTTGATATATACGTAAAACTATATTAAATCATCAATAAATAATAATCTATGCTAACAAAAAAAGCAGTGTGCTATTTCAACACACTGCTTTTCGTTAGATATTTATTGTTTGTTTAATATAATTTTACGCATACTGTAATTTAATATACCAAATATGAAAAAGCCACATACGAAACGCAAAAATATTTATCTGGAAAATTTTGTTAAAATACGTATTAACAAAAAGCCTTTTATGTGATAGAATAGTAATTGCTACAAAACAATTCAACACATTAAAGGCTTGTTATGTCTTATGACTATTTTATTATATCATAGGATTTCAATTTTGTCAAGTCTTTTTTAGGCATGGCAAAATTTTTTTTGCTTTTGCCGTGTGTTGTAATTGCTATTTGCTCAAATCTAAGAAAAGGAGTAAATAAATTATGAATGAAATCCAACCCATTTTACCGCCTTAATAGCGTTAAGAACAGGGTTATATTTGTGCCTTGTTGCGTATCGTGTAATGTAATCTATAACGTTCTGTTTTTAAACATGGGTATATACTTCTTTCAGTTGGTCTTGCAGAATTGTCTACACGTTCTCCGCCCAATGTTTT
Organism: Alistipes senegalensis; assembly: GCA_023665275.1. Classification (GTDB taxonomy): domain Bacteria; phylum Bacillota; class Clostridia; order Oscillospirales; family Ruminococcaceae; genus Ruminococcus. The sequence goes on from JAMPEF010000096.1 coordinate 3,265, forward strand.
GCACTTTCGCCTAAGAGAATCACAGAAAAAATAATTCAAAAGAAAACAGACTATATTATCGGATTAAAACAAAATCAGCCAATGCTATATAAAGATGCGGAAGATTATTTTAATGAATTTTCGTTGTAACTGCTTATAATTTGTACAGATGAAAAAGGGCACGAACAAATTAAAAAACGTGAATATTATTTGCTTACAGATATTTCGTGGTCTGAACAAAAGTAGGAATGGAGCGGATTAAATGCTTTGGATATGGTCAGATCAACTGTTACAGAAGGTGATGAAACCCGTGTATTTACCAGATATTTTATTACTTCATTAATTGGTCTGAATGAGTTTTCTTGTTCTGCACGAAAGTATTGGTCTATTAAAAATCAATTACATTGGTGTATTGATGTTATTTTCAGAGAGGACGCTTCAGGAGCGAGAAAAGACAACTCTCCTCTTAATATGAATGTGATGCGTAAAACTGCTCTCTCTCTTGTCACGCAAGCGCAGTACGGATGTATCAGCAAGAAAAAAATTGATGTTTAAAGACTCTCTTGCCTCTACTGTTCTACTTGATATCCTTTTCTTTCCTAAAAAGTAAATGTTGTTGCCTTATTAAATTTGCTGTAAAATATTTACTCCTTGTAATTTTTATGTTAGAATTAAATATAATCTGCACTGAAATAAAAATTACAAGGAGTTGATTTTTTATGACCGAAAAACAAAAAGTAACAAAAAAAGTGTCTTCAGTTTTTATAGCTTTTATTATGCTGTTTGCGGTATTAACTATGAATCATACTGAATTTGTTGTAAATGCTGCAATACCAGCATATGTAACATGGCGACAAACAGACAGTCGATGGGGGGCAATTTTATTGGGTTCAGAAGCTGATTTGACAGTTGCTAACATTGGCTGTGCTGCTACAAGTACTTGTGTTCTGCTTGCACATTCTGGTGTATGTAGTACAAATGAAAGCGTATTTAACCCTAAGATTGGTATTACTGCGCTTAAAAATGCTGGTGCTTTTAACAGCGAGGGTGAAATTTCATGGGGAGTTGTTTCTAAAGTTTATTCGGATTTCAAGTATGTAGGCAGGGAAACATTAAGTGGAACTAATTCAGACAAACTCAAACAAATTCAAAACTATTATGACCAGGGTTATTATATGATTGTTTCTTGTAATACAAATGGTGGTACTTCAACAAATCACTGGGTTGGAGTTCGTAGTTGTCAAAATAATAATTGCACAATCATTGATACTGGAGGTAAGAATTATACAAATTTATCAAAGTATACTATCACTAATAGAGTTATTCTTTATACTGCTCCCAAAAAATCAAATGAAAATGATGACACTACAAAATACGAAACAATGCCATCGGAAACAATCTCACTGAAAAACAAGTCAACAGGCACATATATGACAGTTGACGGTGGAACAGCATCAAACGGACAGAATATTTCTGTTGCCACAAAAACATCAGCAGATGCTTTCAAATTCAATCTTTCAGGCGGAACTTCAAACTATCTTGCTTCAAAACTCAACACATCTTACGTTGTCAATCCATATTCAGATACTCCGGTCAATGGTACTAACATAACTTTGTACACAAAGGATTCGACCGGAACTCAGACGTGGAAGTTCGAGGCTGTTTCAGGCGGATATATTATACACAGCGGATATAATGAATCATGTGTACTTACTGTTGACGGTACAAATGTAAAGCTTGCAACCAAAACCAGAAAAGACAATCAGATATGGTCTGCTGAAAAAGTAACATATACAACCAATACAACAACGAAAACTTCTACTACCACAACAACTACTGTTACCAAGCCTGAACTCTCCATAGATATATCAGAACTTACACTTTCTGTTGGAGAAAAGTATACTATCAAGGCAAATCAGAATAATCTTACATATAAATCAAGCAATACTGATACTGCCGTCGTGAACAAAAGCGGTATAATTACAGCTGTAAGTAAGGGCAATGCCATTATAACCGTTTATAATGCCGATGGCGATGCCATACAACTGAAACTCACTGTAACTGACAATGTTAAAGGCGATGCCAATGACGATAATGAATTTACCATCGCAGACGCTGTAATGCTTCAGAAGTGGCTTCTCGGTTCAGGGGAACTTACCAACTGGCAGAATGCTGATTTATTTGAAGATGGAATAATTGATATATTTGATATGATTGAGATGAGAAAACTTCTCACTTAAAAACTCTCTTTCTGCACAATAGGAGAGTAATAATATTCCAATAAGGGATAAATTAAAATTTCTGCAGATTTTCCTGGGAGATTTTAATATTATTTAATAAGATTAAACCGTGTAGCAGGAAAAATATCTGGCGAAATTGCTGATGGAGGAATTACAGATATACCATGACAACAGCATTTACTTTTTGGATAAAATAGATTAAAATGGGAAATATAGATATAAAAAACATCAGAGAGCCAAGAAGACTGTACGGAAATATCCGACACAGGCTTGAAGATATCATAATTACTCAACACCATTAAGCTAAGGAAAAGATATGAACAAAATGTAAATTTTGCAGAAAAG
>JAMPEF010000097.1 GCA_023665275.1 Alistipes senegalensis
TTAGCTTTTATTCGTATTATTCTTAAAAGATACTGAACAGGCTCTTAGAATCAAACGTTTCAGAAAAGTTTTCACTCGTTATGACAAACTTGATGTTACCTATACTGTTGTAATTACTATGGCTATGATTTTTGATTCTATTTTTTATGTTAACACGCTCTAGTAAAATTTGAATGTTAAAAGGTCAGCCTGTATTTCATAGGCTGACCTCAGTCTGTCAAAAAAGTCCGGCAAAAGCTGGACTTTTTTAATGAAAAGAGATATAATAGAAGAAAGAGAAAGTAGCGAAGAAAATGCTGAAAAGAGAAGAAGAAAACAGAACCCAGATGGAATTTTTCTGTGTGGAGAATTTTGTACCGGAAGATAATTTATTGAGAAAGATAGATAGCGCAGTCAATTTTGTATATATCTATGATCTGGTAAAGGAATTATACAGTGAAGATAACGGACGCCTGAGCTGCGATCCGGTAAATGACGACGGAATGATAGATGTTATTGATGCTACTGCAGTTCTTGTGGAATATGCAAATCTTTCTACAGGTGGTGGCGGAACATTCAGCGATAATCAGAAATCAGCAGGAGATGTTAATTCTGATGATATGATTAATGCAATAGATGCTTCTATGATACTGACATTTTATGATTATCTTTCAACAGGTGGTACAGAAAGCGATATGAGAGTATGGCTTGATATGTAATACTTTAAATTAAAAATCCTGTAGTGCAGTATGTATTGCAGGATTTTCTTTTTGATGATATTTTTTATTGTCTTTTTGTTGCAATTTTTTGTAATATATGTTACAATAAATATAAAGATAATTGCAGAGAGGTGACTGATATGGCAGATTTAAAACCAATACCGATAGGAATAGAGGATTTTAAAGAGATAATTGATAAAGGATACTATTTTGTTGACAAAACGCCAATTATTAAAGATATTTTGGATAGCGGTTCAAAGGTGGCATTGTTTACCCGTCCGAGAAGATTCGGAAAAACGCTCAATATGAGTATGCTCAAAAGGTATTTTGAAAGAACAGACGAGGACAATTCATATCTGTTTGATGGATTGAAAATTGCAGGAGCAGGTGAGAAATATAAGTCATATATGGGACAATATCCTGTAATAAGCATTTCTTTGAAAAGTATGAAACAGGCATCTTTTGAAGAATCTTTCTTTGAATATCAGACGTTGATTATTGAAGAATTTGAAAAAAAACGTTATACACTTGAATGCTCTGAAATTACATTTGATGAAAGAAATCAGTACGAAGCAATATGCAATCGTACAGCTTATAAAACTTCTTATGCTACAGCACTTCGTCTGCTCTCAAAGTGTCTGAAAAAAGCACATAAAACAAATGTTATTGTTCTGATAGACGAATATGATGTGCCTTTGGAAAATGCTTATTTTAATGGCTTTTATAATGAGATGATAAACCTGATACGTTCCGTTTTTGAAAGCGTACTCAAAACAAATGATTCGCTTGAATTGGCTGTTTTAACAGGCTGTTTGCGTATTTCTAAAGAGAGTATTTTTACAGGGCTTAATAATCTTAAAGTGTATTCTGTATCTGATGCATCTTTCTCACAGTATTTCGGTTTCACGGAGCAGGAAGTTAGAGAACTTGCGGAATATTATAATCTTTCTAAACGTTTTGATGAGATTAAGACCTGGTATGACGGATACAGGTTCGGTAAAACTGAAATCTATAATCCCTGGAGTGTATTGAATTATATTAAGGATTCTGTTGCAGATAACAGCTGTATTCCTGATGCGTACTGGGTGAATACAAGTTCAAATAGTATTATCCACGAACTCATTGTAAAAAGCGACAGAAGAATCCGTAATGATATAGAAACTTTGATTAAAGGTAATTCAATAGATAAACCTCTTTATCAGGATATTACTTATGTCAATATGAATGTGAAGTCTGATTATATCTGGAGTTTCCTGTTTCATACAGGGTATTTGAAGCCTATTAAAATTTACAAAAAGGGAATACAGACATATTTTTCTGCTGTGATTCCGAACCTTGAAATCGTTACAATTTATGAGAATACGTTTAGGCAGTGGTTTGATGAATCAATAAGGATTGCAGATAAAAGCATATTGCTTAATGCGGTTCTTGACGGTGATGCTGAAACCTTTGAACTTGAAGTAAACAGGTGGCTTCTGAAAAGTATCAGTTATCACGACGGTTATGAGAATTTTTACCACGGTTTTCTCGTGGGGCTTCTTGAGTATTCCGATGATTATGAAGTGCTGTCAAACCGTGAAAACGGTACAGGAAGAAGCGATATTGTAATAAAAAATGTACTTACTAATAAAAAAGCAGTTATCATTGAAATAAAATCTGTAAGGGAAAAGAACGGCGAAACGCTTGACGGACAGTGTGCTGAAGCTTTGAAACAGATTGAGGACAGGCAGTATGAAGTCAATCTGAAAAACGAGGGCTATATTGATATTATAAAATATGGTATAGCATTTATGGAGAAGAAGTGCAGAATCAAAAAAGCTGATAAATAAAAAATTTTTCTTCATTTTCGGAAAGACCTTAATACAGCTGTTTTCATTTCCGTTACGTTTCCGTTGTAATTCCGTTATTGGTATTAAAAAGCATAATTCAGAGGTGCAATCCGTAAACCAGTAACATAATAAAAACAGCGATGTTTCAACAACTGTAAATCATTACAGTAAACTATAAATCACTGAATTCAACACTCATAACCCGAAGAAACAGGGAAAAATCAAAAAATCAAGACTTGAAAACCCACGTAAAATAGGCATTTTCGTGGGTTTGATTTTTTTGAGGAACTAATTTGACCCCAATCTGACCCCAAAACATTCAAAAAAATAAAATAATTTTTGTAAAGTACTATGAAAAAATGCGAAAATATGATATAATATAGGATATAAAAATAGATATGGGGGAATCGCAATGAATAAAAATATGGATAAACCAATAGGAAGCGTTTTTGTTAGTAAAGATGAAAAAGAGCGAATGAACCACATGAACCGTGATAAACCAATAGCCACAATAAGTCCATTTCGTTATATGGATAAAAAAGAGTCAGCAGAAACTACTGATGATGAGTACTATGATAGTTATGAAGACAGTGAATACGATTCAAGTTTTCAAGAGGGTGATTTTGATAGTGAAACATTAGCTTCTGAAAACTTTCAAAACCCAGTCTTAAAAAAACAAAATGATAATAATTGTAATCTTCCAACTTCGATGCCAAAGAATATAATACAAAATAATGCTGTTGTCTGTTCTCAAAATATTATTCCGAATTTTACAAATAATACAGAACTCCATAATATTTTAACTGTTGAAAAGAATATGCAACTTATATTTTCAGGTTATACAATGCTATTATTAAATATAAAAGCTAAAAATGCTGATTTAATGTCAAATAGAAATAACATTAACTATTCCGATAAGATAAATAAAAATCTTGGCGATGTAAAGATAGTTGCTGATTTCATAATTAAAAACATTGAAATTCACCATATTGATGATTTATATGTTCAATATGATATATATTACTTCGATTTAGTTTCTTGTGATAATAAAAAGAGGATAAAAATTTACAGCGATGACATCGAGAATGGAAAGATAATAAAAGCAATTGAAAGTCAAAGCGGCGAATTTAGATTTTTGAATAAAACATCTAAGGTAAATGATTTGGTTTTTCAGTATATTATGAAGTATGGTGTAAAAAGAAACATCACCAAACCGATAAAAAATGGGTTTTATATCCTGAGTAAGAAGATGTATTATTCTTCTGAATTAAGAGAAGTAAGAGAAGTTAACGCAAAAAAATGTAGAAAAGTATTAGATGACTTTGTGAATTGGGTTAAGCGACAAAACAATACAAAAGAAATTATATTTTTTATGGCTCTTCATTTATGTGGATTACTTAGGACTCCAATAAAAATGATTGGATATCAATTCAGAAAGCTTGTTATAATTAATGATGACATAGATTTATATCAAAAAGATATTTTGAAAAAAATTCTGTTGAATCAGCTTCAGGATGCTAAAATATTTGCTTTAGATACTTTTAAAAATATTGAAGAATTCAGTGATTTTTTATTTGATTCAAAAGATAATGTAGTGATATTGGAGAATGTATCCGACACTAATTATCAGAAAGGAAAAAATTTTACATATATAAAAAAACTTACAGATGTAATAACAGATAATGAAAAAGTTGGCGACGGTAACTATTGTTCTGAGTTTGAAGCTGTCGGAGTTGTTCTGAGTAACGAATATCTTAAAAACATTGACAAAGCATCATGTTTGAATGTCCGTATACCAGAAATACATGATTTACAGGATTTACATATATTGGATGAAATAGTTGTTTCATTTTTATGTAATAATCTTTTTAATAATGTGAGTTTATTTAAACCCGAATCCTTTCATATTGAATTTAAATATGCTCACACGGAAGAAACTGCTATGGCTATACTTACTTCTTTGAAAATTTTTGATAAAGTACTTCAATTTTATAATGTGAAATATAATTTAAGTATTTTAATGTATAATTACATTGTTGCAAAACTTTGTGAGTCTGAGAGAATTTATACTGAAGACGATGTTATAGAATGTTTTATTGAAGAATGGAATAATCTTCTAATAAGTCAGGACATTATTATTATTCCTGGTGATAAGCTTCAGAGTGTTCCGGATGAAATAAACAAGAAAATATTGTTTTACCATAAAAAAATAGATGCTGTTCTTGTAAGACCAGATATATTTAATGAAGCCATACTTGAAAAATTGAAACTTTGTTTTCATAGTAGATTTGATGAAACAGCAATCAAAGACATTCTTGATAACAATAATATATTAATTATAAATAATGGTGATAAGAAATATTATAAAGCTAAAATCTGTGACATGGAATCAAAAAACTATTATGCAGTAAAGAACAGTATATTGACTGATATATCAAAATATAAGTTGCCAAAGGATACAGGTACAAATATTTGTCTTTGTAATGACGATAAAAGGATAAAAAGAACATTATTAGGCAGAACAGAGGACGGAAAACCTGTTTACTGGAGCAGGGGACATGAAGATATAAAGAATCAGCATATGTTTATAGCTGGAAAATCTGGTTCAGGTAAAACCTATTTTTTATTAACGCTGGCAAGACGTTTATATAATGAAAATGAAAAAGTAATCATAATGGATTGTGGTGTTGCTGATAGTTATACACATAAAGAGCTTTTGAAAGTATTTGACGAAAACTTTATTTGTAATAATGTGGAGCATAGGAATTCAATGGAAGAAGCTATAAATTGTAAGAATAAGATAGCGATTATTAAACCAGAAAATAAACGAAAAATAGAAAAAAGCATTGAATATCTGTTCAATTACTGTTCGTCTACAGAGGACACTTCCATATACCTGATTTTGGAGGAAATAAGAAATTTATCTTTTGATAACGATTCAATTATTACATCAGCAATTTGTGAAGGGCGAAAAATTGGAATAAATATTATAAGTACAACACAGTCATTATCTGGAAGTGGCATACAGTCAAGACTTGAAATTTTAACACAGTCATCGTTAAAAATTATTTTTCAGCTTGATACTTCTGTGGCTTTAGGAAAAGCAACTTCACTTATAGATGAAGAAAAAAAGGAATTTCTTAAAAAAGAAATAAAAAAATTAAAAAGAGGATGTGCATTAATAGGAGGAGAACTTGAAAATTTAGATGGTGAAATTACAGAGGCTTCATATGTTGTAATAGGAAAAAATCAATCTGATTTAGAAAAATCGTCCACTTGATTTAAAAAATAATAT
>JAMPEF010000098.1 GCA_023665275.1 Alistipes senegalensis
ACTTGTATATTTCATTACTCTATTATATCACTTTTTCTCTATGTGGACAAGTTCTTAAATAATTTCGATGACAACCGGCTGACACTTGTCACGTGTACCGATGACGGATTGCAGCGTCAGGTTATTATAGCAGAAATGACATAAAAAAACGGCTTCGTTTAAAAAAACGGAGCGGTTTAAATTATATCCATGTTTTTTTATAATTTTGTCTGAATTGTATATTATTGTAATAAAATCATTGTTTATTTCAATAATTTTACCAAATGAAAATTTACTGTGCCTTTCAGAATAGTTTCCGCTGAACATTACATCAATATTAACCTTGTCGCCAGTAGAAAAGATTTCTTCCGGCTTATCGGTCAAAGTCATGCTGCGGAAGCCTTAAAGGATATGCAGACTATTATTGACAGTTTGACTGTTGAAAATATTAAACTAAGATGAAGCACAGCAGAAATTACAGGAAAAGCAGGATATTATTGATAATCTCAAAGAAAAAATTTCTCAGCTTGAAAAAGAAATTTCGAAACTTACTACATAAAAGACAAAGGGTCAGAAAAACAACTGCTCCTTGTTAATATTTACATATGTAAACATTAACATTTGACTGAATTTAATCATTATGATAAAATAAAACTATAAAGGAGTTGAAAATAATAGGAAATTAAATAACTGTTCAGGCTTTCAGTCCGGAACTGTTCGTACACTGGATTTAATATGTTAATGCAACGCCAAAGACCATTGAAACTTATACTAAATCAATCCGACGTTTTGCACGATATGTCAAAGAAAACAGCATAACTCAGCCAACAAGGACAGATATTATAGCATATCGTGACGAACTCAAAATCACTCTTAAACCCACAACTGTCAAGGCATATATTGTAGCTGTCCGCTTGTTTTTCTAATGAACTCAGCAGGAGGGATTATATCCGAATATTGCAGAACATATCAAAGGCACAAAAATTGATGTTGAACATAAAAAAGATTATGTAACATCAAATCAAGTCCGAAAGTTGCTCAATTCTATTGACCTTTCAACTGAAAAGGGCAAACGTGATTATGCTATACTCGTTCTTATGCTGACAAGCGGATTACGAACTATCGAGGAAACAAGACAATTAGTTGTCAGACGTAAAAAATATTACAACTACAGTCATACTCTTCATATATATGATAATCTGCTGAACAGAGACTTTAAAGCTGACAGACCAAATCAGAAGTGGGTGACCGGTATATCATATATCAAAACTGCACAAGGCTTTCTTTATCTGTCTGTTATTCGTAACCTTTATGACCTCAGTATTGTTGTATATAGAACATCTACTGTGCATAACATAAACCTTGTACTCAACACAATCAGAGCTGCCAAAAGGAAAGAAATAGTCACTTTGGAACTGCAGATTCACAGTGACCAGGGAGTTCAGTATGCTCCACAAGCATACTTTAACATGACTGAAAAATATCATATTACACCATCAATGTCACAACGTGGCAATCCTTATGACAATGCTTTGGCTGAAAAATTCTTTTCTATCATCAAAACAGAGTGCATTCATAAAACTAAAATAAATACTTTCAATGAGGCACATAAACTTATTGATGATTATATTTACTTTTACAATCATCAGTGTATTCAGCTTAAAACAAAACTGACTCCGCTTGAATTACGAAGTCAGTTCGTTGTTTAATTTATTTTGCCATAGGGGCTTTTTTGTGCTGTCTGCACAATTTGGTTAAGTTCATACTCTTAGTCGCTTTGCATAATTTTTTTTAGTTTGTCTAACTTTTTGGGGTCATTTCAAATACGGAAAAATGGGAATATTTACTACTTATTTAGCTATCAGAATTATTTCAATCGATTACTTCATGATAAGCGTTACACTTTCGAGAGACATATTGCCCCAGTAGTTGTAAATAGTAAGCATATCCTGAGGATTTGTTACATCAAACTTGATTGTATATTCATCTGTAAGGTCAGAGGCATTATAGCTAAACTGTGATATCCAGTTACCGAATACGATATTACCACCGAATCCATAGCCGACATTACCATCAAGTTTAAGAATGATTTCTTTAATTGACTTATAATCATAATCTTTTAATGAATATGATGAGTTATAAGCTACATCTGTAAGAACAATTTCCTTAGCATTGTCACCTGCCGGAGTTGTAGTAGTTGTCGTGGTTGTAGGTTTTGTGATTGTGGTAGTCGTTGTAGGCTTAGTAGTTGTAGTAGTAGTTGTGGGCTTTGTGGTTGTGGTAGTCGTTGTAGGCTTAGTAGTTGTAGTAGTAGTTGTGGGCTTTGTGGTTGTGGTAGTCGTTGTAGGCTTAGTAGTTGTAGTAGTTGTTGTGGGCTTTGTGGTTGTGGTAGTTGTTGTAGGCTTAGTAGTTGTAGTAGTTGTTGTGGGCTTTGTGGTTGTGGTAGTTGTTGTAGTCGTCGTTGTCGTCATATCTGACGGAACTTTATACTCAAAACTGATTGATTCAACGTTAAGTGTTATGGAATCGCACCACCATAAACCAAACATCATTTCACTGCTGTTTATAATAGAAGTGCTTACGTCAGAAGTATCAAATTCAAGACTGCCACTTGTACCCATATAAACGTTATTGTCAATCTGATACCAACCGTCATTAGTGGAGAAGCCGGCTGCACTTACTACTGTACCCATGTTACCTGAAGAATTAAGATTTACGATAATCTTCTGGAGCTGTGCATTTTCAGGGATATAGTCGCCTATTGTGAGGTGAATCTGATTATTATCCTTGCAATTAAGTGTGCTGTTGAGATTTACTGTAGACTTATCGTCTTCCATGTCAACAGAAACATTAGTGGTTGTAGTAGTTGTAGTTGTGATTTCAACGGGTTTAGCGGTTGAAACCGTCGTAACAACAGGTTTTGAAGGTGTAGCAGTATTTTCTATATCATCGAAATCAAATCCGGATTTAAATTCTGTTGCATTGTTTATTATGCTGTCAGCTACAGAAGCATCACCGCCGAAGTGTGAATACAAGCCTGTTATTGCAAGTGTGAAACAAGCATTATAGTCAAGTGCAGGCTCTGTATATTGGTATCTGTTGGCATTGTCTTCATAATCGCCGTTTGCCGTTGTAGGACCACCGATTAATGCACCATAAAGAGTATGTGAACATTCTGTATTTGCGGCAGGATCACCTACACCAGGGTTAGCCGCACGATGATGTATTCTTGTCGGATTCTTGTCGCCGTAACCGATAAGGAAGCTATATCCTGTAGGATTGTTTCCAAGAATATAATCCATCTGCTTTTTAGCGTAATTCATATACTCATTATTTCCCTGACCTTCTGCATAAGTGATAGCGTACTTCTGCCATGCACAGTTATAACGGGAAGTTCCCCAGCCTGAAATCGGATAATATTCCTGATTCTTATCACTTACAAGGTTATCCATTTCGAATTTCAGTTCATTTGCATATGCTGAATCTCCTGTAAGTCTGTACATCAATGAAGAATATCCGCCCCATACTTTATCCCAGCAGTAAACCCAGCAGTCAGTTTCTGAACCATAACGACCTCTGCCATCCGGTTTAAGCGTGGGAAGTGTATATGTATCACTGTCAGCAACATAAAGCCATGCTTCAGCCCATGCCTTTTCGTCGGCGGAATTGCTTGTGCCATACATATCACCCATACCGGCAGTTTCATTGCCGTTATAAGCTTTACCAAACCTGTACAATGCGTCTGCATATTTCAGACACTCTGCGGAATATTCATTGTCTATACCCTGAAATGCTGCCGAAGTTGATGCAAGTGCAGATGCCATTTCAAATGCAACGGATGAGTTATTATTGGATTTTGTAGCCCAGTAAGTTTTTCTGTTGTAGTTCTGAGTTTCAGGAGATGACCAGTAATCATGGTCACTGCTGTCACTTACGTTATAGCAGAATGCAAAAACATCACCGTTATCTGTAAGATATGTGGTTTTCATGAAGTAATCACAGGTATTTCTTAAAACGTCAAGCAGATGTGCTTCCGTATTTGTTTCCTTGAAAACTTCCGGATAATCGAAATATGCCCAGCCAAGTGAAGTTGCATTGAATCCCATAGTAAGATTGAATTTCACATGATCGCCGGCATCATGGTAACCACCGGAAACATCTACTTTTGATGAACCTGTTGCCTGTCTGATAAGTTCCTTTTCAGAATTTCCCAGACCTACAGCGTTATCAAGAGATGCACTTGCGTCATATGTATGACAGTTACCACGCCAGTTAAGAGAACCACTGTCAACATCACAACCACATTCATTAGCATCATAAAAATACAATGATAATGCAAGGGCTTCACCATAATTGACATCATTATTTTCAGTGGCGTATGATGTTACTGCTAATGCTGATGTAACTGATGTTGATAATAACAACGTACTTGTAAGAACTGATAACACCTTTTTAAATCTCATATAAAAGCCTCCAGTTTAATTGTAAATATTGACCTTAATTTTTCCACGAACTTTAATGTATTTTTAGTATATATCCACAAATTAAAAAAGTCAATCCTTTTGGATATATTTTACATTTTATTTACAATTTTTGTGATAAATATTAAAAATTATACTTTTGGTATTATATCCGTTAAATATATATCTGTACCAGTATTTTTGGCCACTTCTAGAATCAACAATTATCATTGTTGTTTTTTCTTCATGTCCGTTTTCCTTACGTTCCACTTCAATTAGTTTATGCAGAATTTTATCAAGGAGACTGATTCCGTTTTCATCTTTCTCTGTCCATATGTCATAATGATACTATATCGTTGTCCATTTCGGGAAATCATATGGTATTGCACGCCATGTACAACCCTCTTCCAGTAAATAGAGTACTGCGCAGAATGTATCATATAAATAATATGTTGACAGACATGTTGTTTTCCGTATACTTTTTAAATCTTCTTTTATTATTTCAAATTGCTTTCTGCTTGAAAAGATACTGAACAGGCTAGAATGTGGCATTAGTAACAGCTTTTTTCTTTTTCAGTTTAGTAATAAGAGGTTCGGGAATTTCCTCGACAAGCGAAGCAGTTTATAATTTAGATATATTTTTTAAAGAGGATTTTGAAAAAATTTTTAATCCGTCAAGGTCGTAGACTTTGCACAATAAGTGAAGCGGAGTTGAATGTTCTGTTTTGATAAGCCTTTAAGAGCTTGTCAAAACAGATATTGGGTAAACACTATCTATTCTGTCTATGCAATAGGCGATACATAATATGGAACGGAACTAAGAACTTGTACCAATAAGCTAAAAACGTTTTAACAGAGTGTGCAGATGTGAAATAATAACCATAGTTTCAGCATAAACAGTTTTGAATTCATAGTCTTTTGATAAACGTCTTGAATGGCATAACTATGAAAAAGTGCGTTCGACTTTCCAGCGTTTAGGTATAATTTTCCATTTGTTTCTCTTGTTTTCTGAACAAGTATTTTCAGAATTTTATCCCATAATCCTTCCCTGACTGCTTTTCTGTAAAAATTAAGAATTGTTGTATATGGTGGAAAATCATGCAGCAATTGTTTCCATTTGCATCCGCTGTCTACAAGGTACAGCACTGCATTTATTAATTCCCCCTTTTTCCATTTACTTTTATAGTGAATCTACTTAAAAATAAAACGCTACAGAGATGATAGGGCATAACA
>JAMPEF010000099.1 GCA_023665275.1 Alistipes senegalensis
GGAAAATTGTGTAAAAAGTAGAATATCAAAAAATACTTATTTTTTTGTCAGGATTCAACCTTTTGATTTGTTATTATTTATTGAACAGGAAAATTTAAAGTTTTCTCGTTTAATATAATACAGTCAGGGGGTGATTTAATTGGTTAAAAAGTTTGCATCTTTGCTTTGTGCAATTGTTCTTTCTACCTCTTTCATTGTCGGAAATGCTGCATCAGCCGCTGTAATTCTTCCCGATTCTCCAGCATATTCATATGCAAGTAATTGCAGTTCTAATTTATCAATATCAGGCACAACAGCAACCTGTAAAAGTTCTGTTATCGGTTACTACGACAAAACGACTAAAATCGTCATAACTCAAACATTACAGAAGAAAAATTCTTCTGGCAATTGGGACGATGTATGCAGCTGGAATGATACTATCTATAGTTTTAAAGGTTCATTGACAAACACAAAGTCATCATTATCAAGCGGTACATACCGCCTCAAAACAGTGGCTACCGTCTATGCTGGAACTGAACATGAAACGATAACTAAGTACAGCACATAAAAGACAATCTGAAAATTACGGCATTTGTTCTTCCGACTTTGTACATTTAAAGCGATAATATGTATTATAATTCTCGTTCTTATGAGTCGGATTTACAATGCCATACGAAAAGGAGAAAAAACATGAAATCAATCAAAAAATTTAACAGAATTATTTCAGTTTCGCTTGCTATGACTATGTCTGCATCAATGTTGTCAGTTTTACCGACTTTTGCAGTTGAATCTGATACTGCAAATTTTGTTTATGACGACTACTCTGTTTATTATAATGTTACGAATTCATGGGGCAACACAAAAGTAGTGGATGTTACACTGACGAATACGGGAGATGAAGCCATTGAAAACTGGATGATGTATTTTGACCCAAATGGTGAGATACAGTATGTAAATCATGCAGAACAGAAAACAACATCTGATGGCATAACTTATTTTAAAAATGGTGGTTATAATACTGATATTGCTCCGAATGCATCTGTATCATTTACTTATGCGGTAAATGATTGTGAAGCTGTTCCGACTGACTTCATACTTTGTCAGACACGAAAAACTGTCGAATCAGATTATACAGTGTCATTGCAGGTAAATGAATCGTGGGGCGAAAATAATGAATATTTTAACGGAAATATAATCATTCAGAATAATTCAGAAAAACCGCTTGAAGACTGGGAACTTACATTTGACACCAATTTCACAATTACGGAAATAAAAGGCAGCTGGGCAGGCACAATGACCGCACTTGAACCATACAGCTATATGCTGAAAGGTTCATATACAAATGTAATTGCTCCGAATTCAAGTGTGAATTTAGGCTTTTCGGGAGTCAGAAATGGTACATCTGAGATTATAGACTATTCCTTGACAGAAGTTACTGCAAATGAGGAATTAATAAATTTTCTGTATCTGAGTAATTTTGGCAACTGGGAGAATATGCCCGATACGGACGGAGACGGACTTCCTGATAAATTTGAAATATTTATTGGTACTGACCCCGATAATCAGGATTCAGATGGTGACAATCTGCCTGACGGATATGAACTTATGACACTTGGCTCTGACCCGACAGATGCCTATTCTTTGGACAGTATATTTTCGGACGGTGAATATGACAGTGACGATGATGGTCTAAGCAACTACAATGAATATCTCCTTGAAACAAATCCATTAAATATTGATTCAGATTATGACAATTTGTCTGATGGGGACGAGGTTAATATCTATAGCACTGACCCGACAAATCCCGATACTGATAGTGATACACTCTCTGACGGAGATGAAATTGCTCTTGGTCTTAATCCGCTTGTTCCCGACAGTGACGAAAATGGTATTCCTGATAATGAAGAAAAATTCAATCAGAGTCTCAGCTATACTGAAAGTGATATAGATGCTCCTGTTAAGTCTGTTGGTGTATCATTTGAGGGAACAGGCTATATAAACAGTAATACAGAAATTGTTCCTGCTGATACTGATATTTATGCTTCCAATCTTGTGGGAATTATCGGAAAACCATTCAGCTTTGAATCAACTTCAGATTTTGAAAGTGCTGATATAAGTTTTGAGATTGACACTGATTCTTTAGGGATTGATACACTCAGTGAACTTGGAATTGTTTGGTATGACAAGGATTTTCAGCAGTTCCGACTTCTTGAAAGTTCATATAATGATAATATAATAACCACAGAAGTTCCACATTTCAGCATTTATTGTATTGTTAACAGAAGAGAATGGCTTGAATCGCAGAAAGGTTATTATTTTAAGGCATCTGATGATACGACAGACCTTGATGGTGACGATATGCCTGATTTCTATGAATCGTCAAATAAAGAAAATCCAGAAAATCTGTTCCGATTATCAAATGGTACAACTTATTTTTCACTTATCGGAAATAATGATAGTGACAATGACGGTCTTGCAGACGGAGAAGAAATAGTACTTTGTACTATAGGTGACGTTGACGGAAACGGAATTATTGAAACTACTGATGCAACACTTTTACAGAATCATCTTGACGGTTTATATGAACTTTCAGATAGTGAACTCACAAGTGCAGACTGCAACTGTGACGGAAAAATTGACAAAAAAGATATTGATTTTCTTAATAAATATCTTAATAATGAATCCGTAATCGTTCATGCAGGTAAGGGAGATATAAACAGAGACGGCGTTATTACAATAGCTGATGCTTTGATTTTGAGGGATTTTCTTCTTGGATTATCAGAATCATATCCAATTAAACTTGAAAATGCAGATTTTGACGGTGATGGAAAAATTGATGTTTTTGATTTTGTATTAATGAGAAAACTTATAGTTGAGGGTGATGTGAGCCTTGTAGGTTACAATTATTTCTATTGTGTCTCAGACCCGATGAATTCTGATACTGACGGCGACCTTGATTTAGATAATGCTGACCCTGACCCCATGGATTATCAGCTTAATGGCTATTTTGCTAAAAAAATGGGTGAACTGCAAATTAAGGCAAGGGAATATTTAGGCACTGGATATAATTATGATCCTTCTGATAATTATGGCGGCAAAAAGGACATATGGTTAGTTTGTTACTATGTTAGGCAGTTCAAATCTAGTTATAAAGATGAATATTGGAATGATTTGGCAGGTAGTGATGATGAGTTTGTAAATTTTGTTAACAACACATCCACATTAGATGATTACTTTGGAAGCAAGGATGAAAAGGATGATAAATATATAAATTTTAATGCAGAGGGTCAACCTTTAGATTTATACCATTGTTATGCAACTTTATCATTGTATTTTTATAATAGAGATTGGTTATATGATAGATACACAAAAGATTTTTTTGGTTGGGGTGGTGATTTAACAAGTTTGCTTGACGAAGCTTATGGATTAATTGATAAGAATGATGAATTATACAAGAATCTTGAATATATTTGTACAGATTTATTGAAAAGACAATCAGGAACGTTTAAAAATAAGTCAAAGAATTTCAGTTTAGAAGATTTTTATGCAGATATTGATTCAGCAAATTTAGAAAGTATGCTTATGAACAGTAATAATTCTATTGAAAAAATAATTAATTCATATTACAATATCTCTGACTATAACAGATATTGTGATTTTATTTCAACAACAGATATGTCTATTCTGACAGTAAAGGAAATGTTGAGAGGCTTTGCATATGCATATACAATAGGTATAAGTAAACACAATTACAGTTATAATAATAGTGATTATTCAGCATGTACAACAGCATTTATTAAATTTTTACAAGATGAATTCAATATGAAAATAAATTAATCAAACATTAAGGAGAATTTTTATGATGAAAAAATTAATAACATCAATATTGTCTTTAGCTATGTTACAGTCTGTATCAACTAACTCATATGCCGCATCCGATGATACAATAGTTTCTGAAATTAACATAGAATCAAGTAGTGAGGATTCAGAAACAACCTTTACCACAACAGTAACAAGAGACACTTGGGGTTATGACCTTATATGGACAATCCACGAACACAGTATTGAATGTGTAAGCTCTGATGACAGTATAAGTTTTAATATGAATGTTCAGGATGATACACTGTATGTCAATGGTTTATCATTTGTTTTTTCTGCTGAAACTATACCTAATTTTTTTGAAGATGAAAATACAATAATGTTGAGGTGGATTATGAATAACCCAATCAAAAACATTATTTTTTCAGATGATGTTGAATCTGTTGCAATGCAGGGATTGGCTTTTATTTTCAATAATACAGAAAGTATTGAATTGGGAAATTCTTTAAAACGAATAGAAGACAATAGTTTTATTCTTACAAAAATTCAAACTATAAAGTTTCCTGAAACATTAGTTGAAATAGGCAACAGTGGATTTTGGGGATGTAAGGAACTCAAAGAAGTGGTTATTCCATCAAAAGTGAAAACGATAGGAGAATATGCTTTTGCTGGCTGTACACAGCTAAAAGATATTACTATACTTTCAAAAGATGTTGAGCTGGCTAACGAATGTATCGGATATTCTGCTTTAGAAGAAGCTTTTGAAGATATAACGATTCATGGTTATAAAGGTTCAACAGCTGAAACTTATGCTCTTGAAAATGGTTTCACATTTATAGCACTTGAAGAAGAACCTATGACAACAACAGCTATAACTTCTACAAGTATAGAAACAACAACTACTATTACATCAACAGAAACAGATGTAACTGACACCTCCGAGACAACTACCACATCAACGGAAACAGATGTAACTGACACCTCCGAAACAACTACCACATCAACGGAAACAGATGTAACTGACACCTCCGAGACAACTACCACATCAACGGAAACAGATGTAACTGATACTTCTGAAACAACTACCACATCAACAGAAACAGATGTAACTGATACCTCTGAGACAACTACCACATCAACAGAAACAGATGTAACTGATACCTCTGAAACAACTACCACATCAATAGAAACAGATATAACTAATACCTCTGAAACAACAACTACATCAACAGATGAACAACTTCCGCAGGCTGGTATGCCGTGGGCAAGAACTGTTGAAGGTTTAGCAGTAATGCTTATTGCTGGCGGTACAATACTCATTGTAAAGTCTCGCAGAAATGAAGGATAATTTGAAAAACAAGTATAATAAGCTTATGCTTTGTGCTGGTCTTGCTGCAATAGCAGTGGGGCTGGCACTTTTAGGATATTTCGGATATAATAAAATCAATAGAGAAATATATAAGAAAAAATTATTGGAAACGAGCATTGTTTTTGAAATACCGGATTTGAACATCAGAACTCCGGTACTTGAAGGTACTGACACAGAAACATTGAAATATTCGGCAGGACATTTTCCATATACCGGAGATTTAGGAAAAGGTAATTATTGTATTATCGGACATAGCAGTACAATTTACGCTTGTGTATTTGATGACTTAAAAAACATTGAAACAGGAATGAAAATGTATCTTTATAGTAAGGATAAAATCTGTTACTCCTATGCGGTAACGGAAATCAAAACGATAAATCCTGATGATATTTATATTCTTAATGACTTTGGAGATAATAGAATTACAG
>JAMPEF010000009.1 GCA_023665275.1 Alistipes senegalensis
TCCGTGAGATTTTCGGGGCGGAAAAATCAATTGATAATTTTTTTAAAAATTATGTAAGATATAATTATTTTGTAAAAAATTATTTTGTTTCGTTCTGCATTGGAGATAATGGAGTATCAGGTGCGGAAGTTATTTTCAGTCCGGAAATAATTGCCGGAATATTAGATTTTTGATAGATTTTCTATTGACTTTTTGTTGATAATGTATTATAATAAAAACATGGATTATTTTTTATTAAACCGGAGGTTCTGTATGCTGAAAGCTATATGTTCAAAAAAAGACCTTTCACTGTGTGCCTATTATGACTGCATACGTGACATTATAAATTCAACCGAACTTGAACCCCTAAAGGATATAACACATCATATCTCAACAACACGTTTTCAGCACTGCCTTAATGTTTCTTACTACAGCTATATATTATGCCGGAAACTCGGATTGAATGCACGTTCAGCCGCAAGAGCAGGTTTATTACATGATTTATTCTATTATGACCGCAAGGAATATAATTCACAGCGGGAAAAAGGTCAGATGTCACATAGCCTTATGCACTCTCTTATTGCTGTAAGAAACGCTGAAAACATTACAGAAATAACACCTCTTGAACGTGATATTATAGAAAAACATATGTTCCCTATGACTGTTAAGCTTCCGAAATATCGTGAAAGTTATGTCATTACCTTGATAGACAAGTATTGTGCCATTTTAGAAGTCTGTGTACCTAAACTATGTGGTCTTGTACCTGCTCACAGAAATTAAATGAAAATCTCTCCGGAAAAAAATTTTTCCGGAGATTTTATTTTTTCTATTGAAAATTTTTCCGGAGTATGATATAATTAATAGAACAAATATTCAGCTTATATATGAAAGGAGTATTAAAATGGATACTTACGAACAGACAGCCGTTAATCGCTGGAGGCTTGTTTTAGGTGGACTTTCTGATAAACAACTCAGTTTCGGCGGTGATAGACGTGATATACAAAGTTTTCAGGATATGGAACAACTTCTTGACTATCTTTACAGCCGTTCACAAGGTGACGACGTCCGGACAAGTGACCGCACCGGAAGTCTTGCCGAAACTGTTCTTACAGCGGCGGAATGGATTACAAAAGTAAGAAATCTTTTTCCGAATCAGACGGCAGAAGTCCTTGAAAAACACGCTCTGGAAGAATTTGAAATGACTGAACTTCTTACAGATAAGGAAGTACTCGAAAGCATGAAGCCTGATATGAATTTGCTGAAAAGCGTTCTGCAACTGAAACACTTAATGAAAGGTGAAGTACTTGAAACAGCAAAGCGCATAGCCCGACAGGTTGCCGATGATATACGTCAGAAACTTGAGAACGATATAAGACGTTCAGTTTACGGACGTATAGATAGAAATTCATCAAGTCCGGTGCATTCTGTCCGGAATTTAGATATAAATAAGACTATCCGCCGCAATCTGAAAAATTACGACAGCGAAACTCAGCAAATTATGCTGAAAAATATATATTTCAGTAACCGTGTACGCCGATATAATAACAGACGTGTCATTATTGCCATAGATGAAAGCGGTTCTATGATGGGTTCAGTAATATATAGTGCGGTTATGGCACAGATAATATCTAATCTGCCATTTGCAGAAGTGAAACTGGTGATTTTTGATACAAACATTGTTGATTTATCAGAGGAGTCCGACGATGCCGCACAGGTACTTATGAGTGTACAACTCGGCGGCGGTACGGATATAGGCAATGCGCTCGGTTACTGTGAGAGCCTGATAAGTACGCCATCACAGACAAGCGTTATAGTCGTGACGGATTTATACGAGGGAGGCTGGGAAAACCGTCTACTGAACATAAGCAGAAATATTATCGGGAGCGGTGCTAAACTTAATTTTCTTACGGCGCTTGATGAGAATGCAAATCCGGCATATGATAAAAATTTAGGTCAGAAACTCGCCAATATGGGTGCGTTTGTCGGAGCTATGACACCCGATATGCTAGGCGATTATATAGGTAAAATATTTTCTTAATTAATGATTTTATAACAAAATGTTCCATGTGGAACATTTTCAGATAAATGCAATTCCTGATTTATAATTAAAAAGAGGTGTTTTCTTGGAAGATTTAAAAAAAGCCCTTGCCCTTGCGGACGAAAATTTTCTTATTGGTTTATCAAACAAAGGGACTTACAAGCGTGCGTTAAAAGATATATCCGGCGAAACTCCAGAATTTAATTCCGGCGAAAATTCGGCGGAAGTCCGCACGGGTGGGGAAGTCTGCACGATAAATGCTAATATTGCAGAAAGTAAATGTACGTGTGTTTCACGTGGAATATGTCGGCATATAATCGGTGCTATACTTATATTGAAAAATAATATTGATATTGAATATATTGAAAATATCAAACATACAGAACCACCGGAAACAGTTCCGGAAGAAAAAACAGTTGAATCAGAACCGGAAAAACCACCGGAAGAGTTTTTGTCCGGACGTGATACCGAAAAAATACATAACTGTATAAAACAGTGTATTGAAACTTTAGGTAATGTTATAAAATATGGTCTTGTGCGCATTCCGGAAAGTCTTCCGGATATGCTGGAGGCATCAGCGGTGCGGTGTCATGCGCTGAAAATGGCTGATGCTGAACGTTCACTCCGTGAGACCGGAAGCCGTCTGTCTGACTGTGTGGCACGTCGTGCGTCTTTCAGAATGGAGGGTTTTATAAATGAAGTGTGTCACTGTACGGAGATTCTGACCGGTCTTTTATCAAACAACATAAAGCCTGAACAGTTAGGAAGTTTCCGGCAGGCTTATGTAAATTACGGAAAAAAACTGACTATACTTCCGGTAGGTATGCGGAATGTTTCGGGAGATTATACTGGTTCGGTATATTATTTTCTTAATATTGACCCTTACGCTGAACAGAAGTTCTTTTCAATTTCCGATGTACGACCAGTTTTCTATGATAACAACATGAAACATTTTCATAGCAACAGCACCGTGTGGGGAATGGACGTCCCGTTAAAAAATATGATGCATTCTGAAATGGTGCTTATCAATGCAAAAGTAAGTGGCGGTAAACTTTCCACTTCACAGGAGACTACACTTCTTACTTCATATGAAGCTGTCATTGACTGTGACGAGGTGAGAGATATTATTTATACGGATTTCAGACAGCTTGCTATTGAAATTTCTGAAAAAAATCCCGAAAATGAATTTGATAAACTATGTTTCGTACAGCCGGAAAGGTGCATTGAAAGTATTTTCGATAAATATTTACAGCAGTATGTAATTACTCTTGAGGACGTATGCGGAAACAGAATATCTGTCCGTGCAAAGTATACCGCCGAAAACAAGAATTTTATAGAACTTATTGAAAGTATCGGGCAGAAAATGCTTAAAAATCCATACAAAAATTATGTTTTTCTTGCGACGGCATACATATATGACGGGGAACTCACACTTTTTCCGATTGAAATTTATGACTTCATAAAGAAAAAGCACAATGAACCCTATGAACTCCCTGAAAAATACAAAAATACCGACGTTACAGCAGGTTATGCCGGAAAAATTCTTGATTTTTTCAATGACGTAAACGACAAAATAGCCATCATTGTACGGAGCGGTCTTCAGGCGGATATAAAAAATGACCATAAACTTGAAAATCTTGCTTTTAATTACGGTCTGAAAGGTTTCAGCCGTATTATCGGGGATTTCATGGAGTGTGCTTCATCTTACCGCCACAGTACAGACGCCGACTGCACGGAAATACTTATGAAAATAAATATCATATATCAGTACATGAAACAGGGCAGAAAAAGCCTTGAAATAATCACATCATTATCAAACATGAAAGGAATTAATTAATTATGCTTTTTACACATGGTAAACAGAGTTTTCAGAAACTCGCAAAGGCTCTTGAGGGCTATAAAATCGAAAGTGCAGTTATTGACATTGCACTTGAATACCTCGATATTTCAAAGGAAAGAGACAACACGTTCCTTGACAGAATACCCCGTCAAAATTGTGTTTCTGGCTGGAATTTACTTAATGCAGTTGAAAGAGCTGTAAAATCTGAAATACTTTCCGCACGTAGTGAGGAACTCAAAGAACGCTTTATACTGTTATCAGAGGCACTTTTCGGCTATAAGTCGTATGAGTTTCTGAGGGTTATCTATAATTATTATGGCGTTGAAAGGCATGAAAAGGAAATCGTAAAGGCTCTTTCGTCACGTTATGGCGATAAGGCGGAGGCTTGTTATTATGCAATTTATATGTCACAGAGCTTTACTCACAGGTACGAACATATAATAAAATCCCCTGAAATCTGCATTGATGCTGTAGAGTTTGCCGGAGACCAGACAGAAGTTAAAGCTCTGTTATGTGCAAAGGCTCTCAATCAGATACCGGAGCAGGAAAAGTATAATCTGATAGCCTTAAAAGCTATTGAATACATAAATGAAATTCTCACGAATGCAAAAAGTCCTGATGTCAATATATTAATGGCAGTCGGTGAGGGTGCATATTTTGACGACGAACTTAAAAAGAAATTCGGACAGTCTATCGGAATGACTTTCGGTCTTGTAAGAAACGCCTTTGAGGAGTTGCCGGACGTAAGCAGAATTTTAAAACTTGTCATCAATACTCCGGAATATGTTACAACAACGTATATAAAGTGTATGGCGGAAGAATATTTAAACCGAAAACAGAAAAATATTTTGGAAGAATGCATAAATAAGCACTTTGAAGACCTTGTATTAAATTATACTGATTTGTACGTCAAGGCTATTAATTCAGTGGAGAATATCAGGACTGCTAAGAAAATGCAAAAAATCTTAATCAAAGTAAAGCCGGATTATCCGATAGAAGAAAACGCCCTTAAGGAAAAGTCACAGCGTTCCGTTTCAAAGCGTTTGAGTGAAAGTTTTGCCGATAAAAATTCACAGAATGACATAAGAAAATATCTTCTTAATGGTGGTGATTTCTATGCTATAAAGCCCGCAATTGAAGGCAATGGCGCATATATGCAGTTTAAAGGCTGTAACGGTTATATTGAGGCTTACGGTCTTGACGATTTCATGAAACGTGTTATTACTGTCATGTCGTTTATGCAGTCATGGAATACGTTCTATTTTATCGGCAGTAAAGCAGATTTTGAAATAAAAAACCGACCAGATGAATTTATAGATATTTTTATGACAACCATGAAAAATAGTACAGATGTTCTCCGGAAAGTCGCCGAAACTATCGACAGTTCATATCAGGCGGAAAATATATGGCTTGATTTTTCACAGGCTTTATCCAAAAAAATTGAGGATTTTGAAAATATCGATGTAAAAGATATGCCCGTTTCTGCCCGTTGGATATACGTTATGGCACTTGCAACCGCAAACCGTGACAAGTATAAATCACAGATTTTAGCAATGACAAGTGATACAAGCAAAAAGGTAAAAGAAGCTTTAATTGCCGGAATTTCTATAAAATGGCATGATGATATTATTGAATTGTTGCAGTCTAAAAAAATCGGTATGCGTGAAATAGCTGTATCTGTAATCGAAAAACATAACGACGGTTCTTTCCGTGAGGAACTCACAAAAGCCTTTGAAAAAGAAAAATCCGAAAAGCTGAAATCACGTCTTGCCGGACTTATCGGTGCGGAAACTGTCGGAAGTGAAACTACTGAAAATTCTGCAAAGGTTGATATTGTCACAATGCTTGTAAAGGGTTCAAAGGGTAAAAAAGTAGCATTTCTGTTTGAGTCTCCATACAAGACAGTACATTTCACGGACGGCACGGAAGTACCGGAAAATTACCTTAAAGCCCTGATTATTCTTTATTCCGATATGACATCAATAGCCATAAATAATACCGCCGTGGAGCTTGCCGGAAAAATAAATCCCGATGAACTCAATGACTTCACAATAGAAGTATTTCGTCGATGGGCTGATAAGGGTGCAACCGCTAAAACAAAGTGGGTTATGTGGTTCTGTGGTGTGCATGGCGGACATGGTATGATTGAAACTTTAATGAAATACATAAAAGAATGGGCTGAACATTCAAGGGGAGCTATTGCCTCAGAAGCCGTAATGGCTATGGCTGTTAACGGCAGTCAGGAATCACTTATGAACGTTGACGGCATAGCACGTAAATTCAAGCATAAACAGGTGAAAAACTCCGCAAATAAAGCCCTTGACGACGTCGCCGGAATACTCGGCATAACCAAAGAGGAATTAGCAGACAAAATAGTTCCGGATATGGATTTTGATGACAAAATGTGTCGAGTTTTCGATTATGGAGACAGAAAATTCAATGTATATCTTACACCCACACTTGAAATCGAAATCTACAACGGCGACAAAAAAGTGAAAAATCTTCCTAAAGTCGGTGCAAACGACGACAAGGAAAAAGCTGAAAAGGCATATGAAGATTTCAAGATTATGAAAAAACAAATCAAGACGGTTGTTGCAAATCAGAAACAACGTCTTGAATACGTTCTGATGTGCGACAGAAAATGGACTTCTGAAAACTGGACAAATCTTTTTGTAAAAAACCCGGTTATGCATTGTTTTGCAATCGGTCTTATATGGGGTGTATACGCCGGCGACAAACTCGTTGAAAGTTTCAGATACATGGACGACGGTAGCTTTACAAATATAGATGAAGATGAATTTGAAATACCTGAAAATGCTGAAATCGGACTTATTCACCCGATAGAACTCACCGACGAACAGAAAAAATCATGGGCTGAACAGCTTTCCGACTATGAAATTACACAGCCGTTCCCACAGATTTCAAGACCTTGTTTCCGTCCCACTGATGAGGAACTTAATAACGACGAAATAACACGTTTTGACGGTGTAAGCATAGGAAATTATACACTCCGTGGAAAAATGTTAAAATCCGGCTGGGAAACTGGTACGCCACAAGACGGCGGTTGGTTCTGGGAATTTGACCGTGCCGACGTTATAAAATGCGTGAAAAATTCCGACGGAACAGTAACATATGATGGCTATTATGCAGAAATAGAATTCAGCGGTATGGGCATTGACTACATGGAGGCGGAAGATGTAACGCTGGGAAAACTTGTTTTCAAGAACTATAACGCCGGTTATCAAACAAAAAGTCTTAAAATAAAAAATGTAAATCCACGCTATTTCAGTGAGGTAATTATGCAGTTGTCATCACTCGGCAACTCTGAAAATAAAGGAGTTTAATTATGGAAAAAAATTCAATCAAACCACCTGTTGAGGTTCGTTATGCGGACGAACTCGCATTACTTGCAAAGTACGATACCGGAAAACGTCCGGAAAACTGGAAACTCTCTCCGAAAGCCGTGCGGACTTTTATTCTCGGCGGTAAGGTAAAAACAGAGGACGGAAACGTTGAAATTGCAAAGAAATTTTTCGGCAATGACGCACTTGTTGAAAGATGTATAATCACTCTTGCCGGAAATCGTGGGCTTATGCTTGTCGGAGAACCAGGTACGGCTAAAACTATGCTCTCGGAACTTCTTTCAGCGTCGTGTTGCGGAACAAGTACAAATACCGTACAGGGTACAGCCGGAACTACTGAAGACATGATTAAATATAGCTGGAATTATGCTTTACTGCTTTCAAAGGGTGCTTGCCGTGAGGCTCTTGTACCGTCGCCACTGCTCGTGGGTATGGAAAAGGGTATTTTTGCACGTTTTGAGGAAATAACACGTACACCGGCGGAAATTCAGGATAGCCTTATTTCTGTGATGAGTGACCAGATAATGATTATTCCGGAACTCGCCGATGATGGTATTATTCTTGCAAAAGCCGGATTTAATATCATAGGCACGGCAAATACTCGTGACAAGGGCGTAAATGAAATGTCAGGAGCTTTGAAAAGACGTTTTAATTTTGAGACTGTAGAGCCGGTTAGAGATGTGAGACTTGAAAAGGAAATTATTGTCCGTGAGGCACAGAATTTAGCAAAAGTCGGAAATATTGATATGCCCGTTGATACTGATGTGGCTGAACTCCTTGCGGTGACTTATCACGAACTCCGTGAAGGCATTACTGAAAAGGGTACACGTATTGACAAGCCGTCTGCCGTGATGAGTACAGCGGAAGCCGTTTCCGTTTACTATCAGACGATAAGTCATGCGTGGTACTATGGTGACGGAAAAATTGATTTAGGCGTGATGACGGAAAGTCTTTTAGGTGCTGTATGCAAGGAAAACAAAGACGACCTTGAAAAATTAAAGTCTTATTTCCGTACGGTAGTCAAGGAAAAAGGTAAAGGTAACAGACTATGGAAAAAATATTCAGAAACAGCAAAACTGCTGAAGTAATCCCGTATGACCTCACCGGAAAAGTACTTTTCTTTCCGGTGAGACATCATAGTCCGGTGTGTTCATATCAGCTCATACGGACTATTAAAGAATATCAGCCGGAAATAATCCTTATTGAAGGTCCTGAAAATGCAAATAGTCTTATTCCGGTACTTACCGACGAAAAAACTAAACCTCCGGTAGCGATATATTATTACTATAAGGATACTAAAAAACTTGTTAGCGACGACGGCACGGACTATAAATGTTACTATCCGTTTTTGTATTCGTCACCGGAGTATAATGCCATGAAACAGGCTGTCCGCATGGGTATTCCGGCGGAATTTATCGACTTGCCGTATTGTGACATTCTGATAAATACCACCGAACAGAAAGGCTTACGGAAAAATACTGACAAACACAGTTACGCCGACGATACACGGCTTATCCAAAGCAAATTCTATGAAAGACTTTGTGAAAATACAAACGTCCGGAATTTTGAGGAGTTCTGGGAAAAATATTTTGAAATAGCCGGAATTTATCTCACACCGGAAAATTTCGTCAAGCAAATGCATACATACTGCATTATAACCCGTGCGGAGACCACTCCGGAAGAAATGCAGTCCGACGGTACAACAGCCCGTGAAAGTCATATGGCTAAGCGGATAATGGAGGCTATGGAAAAATATAATAAAGTTCTTGTCGTGACCGGTGGTTTTCATAGCAAGGGAATTTATGACATGATTAACTCCGGAAAGATAAAATCTCCGAAATTGCGTAAAATTCCGGCAAATCAGCACGGTTGTTATCCTATGGCTTACTCCTATGAATCAGCGGACGCACTTCATGGCTATGCTTCCGGCATGAATTATCCTGCTTTCTATGATTCAGTAATAACGAAACTTCTTGAAAATAATTCACCGGAAAATATCTATAATGACCTTACTTTTGATTTGCTCATACAGACCGCAAAACAGACTAATAAAAAAGATATTCCCGTATCAATAGCCGATGTGACTTCAGCAAAAACTCTTATGGATGGTCTTTCAGCGTTAAGAAATTCCCGACAGTCCGGTATGTATGAACTTTCCGACGCTGTAACAAGTACTTTCATAAAGGGTGAAAAAACTATATCTTCTTCATTACCGCTTGACATTCTCCGGAGACTTGCCACCGGTAAGGAAGTAGGCTACATAGGGGATAAAACACACGTACCGCCACTGATAACGGACTTTGAGGAGCAGGCTAAAAAATACCGTCTCAAAATAAATGACGTCACTAAAAACGACGTTGAAGTATCATTATTCACGACACAAAAGGGCATGGAGTTAAGTCGTTTTCTGCACAGAATGGATTTTCTTGATACGGGCTTTGCAGTAATGCGTAAAGGTCGTGACTTACACAATAATACCGGAAAAAGCCGTGTCCGTGAGGAGTGGCGTTATGCACGTACTCCCGAAACTGATGCGTCACTGATTGACCATACAACAGACGGCTTTACGATTGAAGAAGCCTGTACTACTGTTGCGGTACGCCGTCTCCGTGACAGTATGCGCTGTGAAACAGCCGCCGGAATTGCTGTTGACTGTTTTCTGATGGGAATACCTCTGAAACAGTCCGAAACTGAACTTATTGATGAAATACTTACGAATGACGGCGATTTCTTTTCAGTCGGAAACGGTCTCCGGAGTTTTGAAACGCTGAACAGTCTGCAACAACTGTATAATTTTTCTGACAGTTCGTCACTTGAATATATCCGACAGTGCTTTGAAAAGCTGATAATTTCATTACCGGCAATGGCTGGTGTATCATCTGACCGTGCAGGTGAAGTTATTTCCGTACTTAAAACAATGTATGGCATAGCAGGTAATATTTTACCGGAAGAACTTTCAGTTTTTGCAGAAACACTTGATGTCATGGCATGGGCGGAAAATAAAGAACCGTCCGTATATGGTGCGGTATCGGGTTTGCTGTATGCCATTGACTCCGGACGACGTGTTGACGCTGAAAAAGCTATGTCCGGATATCTTACCGGAACTGTCGAAATAAAAAAACAGGGTGCAGATTTTTTAAAAGGTCTTTTCAACACGGCAAGAGATATTGTTTTATCTGATGATTCTTTCCTGAAAATGACCGATACCCTTATAACTGATATGGAATACGGCGATTTCATGGAAATATTGCCGTCAATGCGACTTGCATTCAGCTATTTTGCACCGGCGGAAATTCAGGATACCGCAAAGGCTGTCGCTGAACTGCATAACGTAAACACATATGATATAATGAAACACAAGGCAATTGATGAAAATATGTTTATTTTTGGCAATAATCTTGATAATGAAATATTTGAAAGACTGTCATTTAAAAAGGAGTGAAAAAATGGGAAAATTAATCGTTATAGAGGGTCTTGATGGCAGTGGTAAGCATACACAGGCGGTGCGTCTTTATGAATATATTCAGAGTGCCGGCAAGGCTGTTAAACTTGTTTCATTTCCGGATTATGAAAGTCCGTCGTCGTCTCTTGTCAAGATGTATCTTGCGGGAGATTTCGGAAAAAATGCCGATTCTGTCAATCCTTATGCCGCATCAACGTTCTATGCGGTAGACAGGTTCGCAAGTTTCCGTACTAAATGGCATGATTTCTATGAAAACGGCGGTATTGTTATTGCCGACAGATACACTACTTCAAATGCCGTACATCAATGTGCAAAACTTCCGCCGGAGCAGTGGGACAGTTTCATTGAATGGCTTACGGAATTTGAATACAGATATATCGGCATTCCTGAACCGGATATGGTTATATATCTCCGGACAGATACCGGAGTAAGTCAGAAACTTATGTCTGAACGGTATAACAGTGACGAATCTAAAAAGGATATTCATGAACGTGACATGGAGTATCTCACACGGTCACAGCGTTCAGCTGATTACTGTGCGGAAAAAATGCACTGGTATACTATACAATGCTCTCAAAATGGCGTTATGCGCTCCGTGAAAAGCATTGCAGCAGAAATTAAAAATTTTACATATAGTAATAATTTATACATATAAAATAGTCATTGCGTTATATATTTTTCGTCATAGCAGTATTCCGGATTGTCATAAATGACGAAAATAAGCCGAATTTTAAAAAAGGCTTGATTTTTGTGAATTTATGTGATAAAATAGTTAAAAGACGTTATCTATGATATTTGCCGGAAAATGCCTTTTTGTCGGTAAAAAAAGGAATCAGAAAATATATATTGACATTATTCCGGCACTGTGGTATAATGTCATTACCGCTGAAAAAGTAGGCAGGTTTGGTATTATTATAACGTTTTATCAGGTTTTTTTATCTTAAGGATACTTGTTTTACAGAGGGGGAGTAAAATGCAGGCTAATGTTTTAAACACCGGCAATGCTATGATTGAAAATGATTTCAACGGCGAGGCAAGAAAAATACTTGAAAGCAAAAAAAACAAAGAGGGCGTCAAGGATTATCCTATGCTTGATTTCAACAAAAAAGACCTTGAAGACCTCAGAAAACGTGTTTGTGAAACACTTGAACATTCCAAGGTGAAACCGGCAGGAAGTAAGCTCTATGAAATAGCAAAAAGGGCTTTTGATGTGACGGTTTCAGCGTGTGCTGTAGTTCTTCTTACAATTCCTGTTTCATGTTTTGCACTTGCTATATATCTTGATGACGGTGGTAATCCGTTTTTCGTTCAGGTGAGACTTACCAAAAACGGTAAACCCTTTAAAATGTATAAGCTCCGTTCAATGTGCATAGATGCAGAAGAAAAATTTGCAGAAGTACAGAAAGCAAATAAATGTGATGGTCTTGCATTCAAGAGCGATGACGACCCGAGAATTACTAAGATAGGTAAGTTTATAAGAAAAACTTCAATTGATGAAATCCCACAGTTCCTTAACGTTCTTATGGGCGATATGTCATTAATAGGTCCACGTCCGCCACTTCCAAGGGAAGTATATCTCTATTCACCGGAACAGATGGACAGACTACTTGTAAAAACCGGTCTTGCCTGTACGTGTCAGACAGAGGGCAGAAGCGATATGCCTTTTGACGAATGGGTGGCTACCGATATTGACTACATAAAAAACAGAAGTTTTGGGGTTGACATTAAAATACTTATTAAAATGATTATTGCAGTTCTTAAACGCAAGGGCGCAAAATAAAAAAATTTCCGGACAGGTTAAACCGTCCGGATTTTTTATATTAAAGAGTGTAAATCATATAGGCTATTTTGTCACGATATTTGGCAGTATCTCTGTAGCCCAGTTCCATATCAGCCTGTACTTTTACCGGATTGAGATTTAGCGTTCCGGTCAGGAAATTTCCAAGACTGCGTGACGGGAATATATTTATAATATTTGCGTCTTTCATGTAATCCTGATTCGATATATTATACTCCCGTTTAAGATGTACGACGATAATATTACGATAGCCGTTATCATAAAGACAGCCCACAGGAGTATTGCTCACATCTCCGGCAACACCGCCGTCAAAATAATTTATACCATTGATTTCCACGCCGTCCGTACCCGTATAGACTACCGGCAATGTCGATGATGCAAGAATAATTTTTTTCTGTGTTTGCGGAAAATAGTCATTCAGTGCAAAAATTTTGGGATTTGTTATTGCGTCTGTGCAAATGACGTATAATTTACGGCGTATTCTGTTGAAAATAACATGATCGTCAATAAGGTCGGCTATTTTTTCCTGATTGAAAGGCAGTCCCTCACGGATAAATTCCATAAGTCCGTTGCCACGTGTAAAAGTGCGGAATAAATTTACTCCGTTTGAAACTGCACGGTCAAGAGGGTTTGAGAATGTCAGGGTCGGAAGATTGTTATAAGGCAATATCGCTTTTGAAATACGGTTTGTATCCGGATTGAGCAGGTCTGTTATTTTTAGATTGCTCCATATTTCTTCAGCGTATTCAGCGCCCTGACTTTCCAGCAGAGCAGCATTAAGCGCACCGACAGAAGTTCCGGCTATAGCATCTATATAGGGAAGCGCACCCATATCTGAAAGTGCTTTGTATACGCCTATTTCATAAGCCCCTTTAGCACCGCCCCCACTTAATACAAGTCCGATTTTTCCTGACATATTTAAAAACTCCTTTTTATTTCTTTAATTCACTGAGAAGTTTTCTGAAACGTTCCATAGCCTCAATGGTACGCTGTCTGTCGCCGAAAGCTGTAAGTCTGAACCAACCTTCACCGTTCTTTCCGAATCCAGCCCCTGGAGTGCCGACAACTGCTATCTTTTCAAGCATAGTATCGAAAAATTCCCAGCTACCCATACCACACGGACATTTAAACCATATATATGGTGAGTTTATACCGCCGGTGAACTTGACACCCAGTTCTGACATTGTATCGGATATTATACGTGCATTTTCCTGATAGTAGGAAATGTTTTCGTGAATCTGTTTCATTCCCTCTTCTGTGAAGACAGCTTCCGCACCACGCTGTACCGGATATGAAACGCCGTTGAATTTACTTCCCTGACGTCTGCCCCATATCTGAGATACAGAAACTTCCGTACCATCGCTTGCGGTGACGGTGAGTGCGTCCGGAATTACAGTATAACCGCATCTCATACCCGTGAAACCGGCTGTCTTAGAAAGCGAACACATTTCAATAGCTACTTCCTTTGCACCCTCAACACAGAAAATACTTCTTGGTATGTCGGGGTCAGTAATAAATGCCTCATACGCTGAATCATAGATGATTACGGCGTTATTTTTCTTTGCATAGTCAATCCATACGGCAAGCTGTTCACGGGTATATACCGAACCTGTAGGATTATTCGGCGAACACAGATAGATAATATCGGCGTGTACGTCGTAATCCGGCATAGCTGCGAAACCGTTTTCCTCGTTTGAATCGGCATAGATAACTTTTCTGCCGTTCATTAAGTTTGAATCGACGTATACCGGATATGCAGGGTCAGTGACAAGTATAATATTATCGTCTCCGAAAATATCAACGATATTTCCGCAATCGCTTTTTGCGCCATCGTTTATGCGGATTTCGTCCGGTGTGACATCAGCACCGAAAGACTTATAATAACCTGATACGGCATTTTTCAGAAAGTCATAACCTGCACCGCTGTCCTCGTAACCTTTGAAAGTTTCTTTTACACCCATTTCGTCACAAGCCTTTTTCATGGCATCAACGACAACGGGAGCTATCGGAAGTGTAACATCACCGATACCCATGCGGATAATATCGGCGTCGGGATTTGCCTGTTTAAAGGAATTTATTTTTTTAGCTATATTTATAAATAAATAATTTTTTTCCAGTTTAAGAAAATTTTCATTTAGTTTCGGCATATGACATTCTCCTTTTTTGAGTTGATAAATTCTTCAGAAATATTTCCGTCACATATGTATTCAGCTTCACCGGTCATCATAACAGTGCCATCAGATTTGTATGTTATATGGAGGTCACCGCCTCGTAAGTGTACAAGTACTTCCTCGTCATACGGACATATGCCGTTGAGGACAGCAGCCACTACAGTAGCACACGTACCAGTACCGCAAGCGAAAGTCTCACCGCTACCACGTTCCCATACACGCATCTTGAGTGTGTGACTGTCTATTACCTCACAGAACTCAGTATTAACACGGTTCGGGAAGATTTCGTGGTTTTCAAAATCAGTACCGATTTTTTCAAGATTCAGACTGTCCACATCGTCCGTGAAAATGACAGCGTGCGGATTTCCCATAGAAACGCAAGTCATGTTATATGTTTTTCCGGCTACCGAAACAGGCTGATTTATAAATCTTTCAAGATTTGATTTCACCGGAATTTCAATCGGCTTCAGAATAGCTTTTCCCATATCAACCTGAACCAGATTTACTTTATTGTCCTTGATAAAAAGTTTCAGATATTTTATACCAGAATTGGTTTCAAGCGTAATATCGGTTTTTGTGGTCATGCCCATGTCATAGACATATTTTCCGATACAGCGTGTAGCATTACCGCACATCATGGCTTCCGAACCGTCGGCATTAAAAATCCTCATACGGAAATCCGCTTTATCGGAGGGCATAATAAGTACAAGACCATCAGAACCTATGCCCTTGTGTCTGTCGCTTACGATAACCGAAACTTTTTCCGGTTCTTCGACTGTTTCATTGAAACAGTTCACATAGATATAGTCATTGCCTATACCGTGCATTTTAGAAAATTTCATAATAATTACTCCTTTGTGACTTATCAGGAGATGACGGCAAAAACTGCTGACATTTTTTCCGCCGGTAATATTATACAACATTTTTTTTACCATGTCAAGACAATAATTGAAATTTCCGTTGACATGACCAATCAGAAATGATAAAATATAATCTGAGGTGATTATATGTCAATACAGGAAAACATTCTTGAAAAACTGATTACAACCGGAAAAACCGAAAATATTAAAGTTCTCCATGCGATAGAGTCGGGAAGTCGTGCGTGGGGTTTTGCCTCACCGGACAGTGATTATGACGTAAGATTTATTTATGTACGTCCAAAAAATTATTATCTTCGTCTTGAAAAGACCCGTGATGTCATTGAATGTGAACTCAATGACATTTACGACATAAACGGTTGGGATATTGCAAAAACACTCCGGCTGTTGCATAATTCTAATCCTACTGTCTTTGAATGGATTCATTCTCCGATAGTCTACAGTACGCATGACATAATAAAACAACTTACTCCGGAAATTGACAGTTTTTTTTCGTGCAAATCCGGAATCTATCATTATATAAGTACAGCACTTTCAAACAGTAGGTATCTTAAACCGGAACATATAAAATATAAAAAATACTTCTATGTGATACGTCCGGTTATGGCTTGTCTGTGGATTCTTGAAAATAAAACTCCACCGCCGGTGCTTTTCAGCGAACTTGTCAACGCCGTAGCGGACGAAAATATAAAACCCATCATTGCCGAACTTATCCGCATAAAGACTGAAATTCCCGAAACTGCAACGGGAAAACATATTCCGGAGCTGGACAGTTACATAGAAAAAAATATAGTAAATATAAAAAAATATGCCGGTTCAATGTCAGATGACCGTAAAAACAACTGGTCTGAAATAAATGAAATGTTCCTTAAATGTCTTGATATTTAGTCAAAAACTCCCCGTCATGCGACAGGGAGTTTTTTTGTATTTCGTATGTTAAAATAATCCGAGTTCGTATTTTTTATTTAAAATACGTGAAACGCTTTCATCAATTCTTTCTTCCGAAATAGAGCCGTTTTCTACTGCATCGCATACAGAGTCTACAGCCTCCTGTAAATTTTCTGGCATAAGAATAATATCAATTCCGGCTTGTATCGACATTACAGCGGCATCACCGGACGAGTAAACCGTTGAAATTGTGTTCATCTGCTGTGCGTCCGTGATTGCTATTCCGTCGAATCCGAGTTCTTCACGGAGATATTCAGTGACAGCAGTATATGATAAATCAGCTGGTAAATCGTCGCCGAAACCTGTTACAATCTGGTGACTTACCATGATGAAATCAACACCGTTTTCGATTCCTGCACGGAATGGTACAAACTCACTTTCACGGAGTTCATCAACGGTTCTGTCTATTACAACGAAAGAATCATTATGTGTGTTACCATCTTCTGCTCCGAGACCAGGAAAGTGCTTTAATGTAGCGGAAACACCTGCGTCCTGCAAGCCGTTTGCGACAGCTGTAGCCATGTTCGCAACAATTGATGGGTCACTGCTGAAAATACGGTTTCCGAGTTCGTTATTTTCGTTTATATTGACGTCTGCAACCGGTGCAAAATCAACATTGAATCCAAGATGTTTAAGGTCAGAACCGATTGTATAGCCGATGCTGTAACCTTCGTCGGTGTCGTTTCTGTCACCATAGTACTGCATATTCCAGAATGATGTTGTACCTAATTTCTGTGCGGCACGTGCAACAGTTCCGCCCTCTTCGTCGATAGCCGTGAATATACCTACACCGCTTGAATCCTTTGCGTACTGCTGGACGTTTTCAAGCATAGATTGTGTTTGTGGTACTGAAACAAGATTATCAGCAAAATATATTATTCCACCAACCGGATATTCTGCAATGGCATTTTTAGTAGTCTCTCCTGAAGCTGTAGTCGGATATATGCCCGTAATCTGTTCAGGTTTTACCATGAACATCTGATATACTTTTTCTTCAAGTGACATCTGTTCAAGAAGTTCCTGTGGATTATCGGGTTTTGATGTTGTAGTAGTAGTTGTCGTTGTGGCAGACGTTGTGGTTGTGGTGGTGGTAGTTGTTGTAGTATTCGTTGCCGGAATACTTGATGTAGTTGCAGAAGTTGTTTTCATTTTTGTGATTTCGGGGGAAGTAGTTACATTATTTGCAGTAGTAGCTTTTGTTGTTGTTGTTGTATTTTTAATATCGGTTGTGGTGGCTGTAGTAGTTGTCGATTCCGGTGCAGTAGTTCTTTTTGTAAGTCCGGAAGTGTCAAGGTCAGGATTTACCGGTACAACGTGTGTAGTGCCATATTGTATACCGTTGTTTCTGGGGACATACACCGTAACAGTAGTAGTGGTACTTGTTTCCGTGACTATACGTGCTATGTATTCGGTAGCGGCGACAGTTCCGGATTTTACAGCTGAACTTTCTATAGTTGTTTCAGTGACGACATTTCCGGCGATATATCCCTTTGAAGTTAACGTCTGACTTTCTGAATTATCAGGGATATTTTCCGCCTGAGTTTCGGGTTGATTCGGATTTATAACAGGAGTGTCCTGCATATTCTGAACCACCTGTCCACAACCGGTAAGCATCATAGCGGTGAGCATAACGGTTGATAACTTTTTCTTAAAATTTTTCATTTTTTTATTCCCCTTTTATCTTGAAATTCAGATTATGTTTCAAATTATCTGTTATCTATTTTTTCCGGATATAAGTCATGGTGTGAAAGCCTCTCCCATGCAAGTTTTTCCCATTTGGTATCAGGTCTGCCGTAATTGCAGTAAGGGTCAATGGAAATTCCGCCACGTGGGAGGAATTTTCCCCACACCTCAATATATTTAGGATTCATAAGTTTAATTAAGTCATTCATGATTATGTTTACACAATCTTCATGAAAATCTCCGTGATTGCGGAAACTGAAAAGATAAAGTTTAAGCGATTTGCTTTCAACCATTTTTTTATCCGGAATGTATGATATATAAATTGTCGCAAAATCCGGCTGTCCGGTAATCGGACAAAGACTCGTGAACTCCGGACAGTTGAACTTTACAAAATAATCACGGTCAGGGTGTTTGTTATCGAAAGTTTCAAGTACTTCCGGTGTGTAGTCGGTGGCGTATTTGGTGTTTTTACTGCCAAGATTCTGTAATCCCTCACCGTCACGGGTAATGTCCTTTTTAATTTCCGTAACAGTTTCTTTCTTGTCGTCGAAAAAATCAGCAGAACCGCTTTTTATGCCGTTCATGAATTCTTCAAACATTTTCTTCATTTCGTCTTGGAAATTCATATCCATAGTGAATACCTCCATAAATAAATTTTTTATATATCTATTTCGCCGTTTATGAGCTTTGGAAGTAAAGCATCACGCATGGCGGAAAGATGTCGATTTTCTATTCGATTATTAATTATTATGTCATAAATTGGCTTTAATAAATTACTCAATATTCGATAATCATTATTATTCGGAATTAAAACGTCAGATTTTGATAATTCTTCTCTTTTAATATGTCCTATTGTTGTAGCCATATCGGTAGCAATAGTTATAAATCGGTTCAGATGATATTTTGTCCAAAGATAATAAAACCATTTGTCATACTTTTTTGAAGTTACTTTAAATAAATGTTGGTTAAGTCCACAAGTACCACCACACCAGAAATCCACAAGTAAACTTCCCGACCACGAAAAAATAACATCACCATTATATACTATATATTCTGATTTTATATTTGCAGAACACAATTCACTATCAGAATCATAAACACCCTGTCTTAATTCTTTTATTTTAAGAACAGGTAGACTTTCTTCATTTTTTAAAGGTCGAAATTTCTGCATTGCAAGACCATTAAGATAATCAGCAATATCAAGTAAATTACTTTTTTTCCAGTTCTCAGGCATAGTCCCACCGAACGGCTCAAAATCAACAAACCAGCTTTTAAAAATCGCCTGTGCCTGCTCCTCAAGATTTTTATTTATGCGGTTGTTGAGTTCTATTTTATTGTCAAGCAATCCTAACAAATAACCTGTTTTTTTCTGTGTTTCTAAATCAGGTAAATTTATATCTATTTCTGCAAATGTATTTTTTGTAATCGTATCAAATACAGAACCATGTGTCAATGCTTTAAGTTTATATATACTGTTTTTTAAAAGATAATACAGAAATGATTTATCAACGTATTCTTTTCCTCTGATTCCATAGCAAGACTGATTAAATGCCATCGGAAATGGTATCATAGCCATTTCACCGACAGTACCACGTGCAGAAATAATTATATCATCTTTCTGAAGCAGTTTAGTTGAACTATGTTCCAAGCCGGATTGTGTTATAGTTTTTTCAGTTGAATAAACATAGCGATTATCATTGTTAAAATCTTTTACAGAAAGCCAAGGAATATCACCATTCCAATATTCAGCACATGAAGTTTTAGGAGTTCCACCTCCGATAATTTCAATAACATCAATTAATTTTATACCAAATCCCCCTTTATTTCATAAGCGGGTCTGAAACTCCGTTCATTTCAAAAGCCTTTATCCTGTCACGGCACGTACCGCACACACCACAAGGCTTATCACCGCCCTCGTAACAACTCCATGTCATTTCATAAGGGACACCCAGTTCAATACCTTTTTTCACTACATCGGCTTTAGTGAGATTGACGAACGGTGCAATAATTTCAAGCTGTCCGCCACTGCCAAGATTTATAGCACGATTCATAGCGTTGTTGAAATCGTCGGAGCAGTCCGGATAGGCATTTCCGGCGGCGTCGTCGCTATGTGCGCCGTAATAAATGACTGAACAGTCATTCGATAATGCGATACTCGACGCCGACGACAGAAACAATCCATTCCGGAACGGAACATATGTAGATACCGGCTTACCGTCGGTTTTTTCAAGCTGTTCAGCGTAAGTCTCTTTAGGGATTTCAGTCCCTGAACCTGTCAAAAGCGAACAGTCCGAATCAGCAAAAATCAACGCAAGGTCAAGAGTTTTCAGCTTTACGCCGTAATAATCGGCTATTTTTCGGGAACATTCAATTTCCTTGTTGTGTTTCTGTCCGTAATAAATCGACAGTGCTATGACGTTTTCTGCTCCGTACGTATCAACCGCCATAGCAAGACAAGTTGTACTGTCAACACCTCCGCTGAAAAGTACAAGTGCTTTCATAAAAAATCCTCCTTTTTAACAAAATATTGCGCAGTCAATAAGCATAATCGAATTATCTTTTATAGAAATAAATGTATTGTCACTCAAATAGCTACCACCTATTTCAATATTTTCTGCTCCGGTCAGGTATGGTATAACTGAATTTATATCACTTTCCGGAATATCATCATCTCCGGTATGCCATTTTATTTGCTGAATTAAATAATCTTCTGTGACAGATTTCATACGGAGTTCCTCATAAGTCATATAAATTGCATAGAAGTCCTTAGCCTGTGTCATGTATTTAAGGAGTTCATTAGACGGAGTATTCCGGAAATCTTCTTTAAATTCTTCTGAATAAGCCATATACGTCAAAACTGTCTGTACATATGCCTGTTCAAAATTATTTTTTACATAGTTCTCCGGAAAATCGCATACAGTGACAAATATTCCGACAGGATACTTTTTAAACCAGTCATAATATTTTGAATTAAATTCAGTCCATTCAAGATTTACCGCAATATTTTTATAGCGTTCATAATTATTTACAATTTGTTTCAGAATGTCAATATACATAAGGAATACACTCCTTTTAGTCCCATATTCCGCATTCAAGAAGCATAATCGAATTGTCTTTTATTGAAATAAATGTATGGTCTCCGCAATAGCTACCACCGATTTCAATATTCTCTGCTCCAGTCAGGTATGGAATAACTGAATTTACTTCGCTCTCCGGAATATTAAACATTTTGGCATGACATTTTATTTCTTTAATAAGATAATCTTCCGTAACTGGTTTCATACGGTATTCTTTGTAAGTAATATAATCTGAATAAAAATTTTCAGCCTGTGTCAAATATTGCAGACGTTCAGAAGACGGAATTTTCCAGAAATCCTCCTTAAATTCCTCCATATAAGCCATATACGTCAGAACAGTCTGTACATATGCCTGTTCAAAATTATCCCTTACATAGTTTTCCGGAAAGTCATATATACTGACAATCATTCCAAGAGGATATTTTTTAAACCAGTCGTAATACTTTGAATAGTTTTCAACCCATTCAAGATTTACCGCAATGTTTTTATAGCGTTCATAGTTATTTACGATTTGTTTCAGAATGTCAATATACATCAGTCAAGTAACTCTTGTAAATCTCTTTTTTCCCTGAACGCACCGCAATAAGTTCTTGTTTCGGTTTTTGAGGAAGCATTTCTGATACCTCTTGCAGTCATGCAACTATGTGAGCCGATTATTTTTACTCCCACATCTTCCGAACCGGTAGCCTCTGAAATAATTTCCGCAATGTCACGCCCTAAACGTTCCTGTAACTGTAGTCTTTTAGATGCCATATCACATATACGGGCAATTTTACTAAGTCCGAGTACACGACCTTTAGGGACATATGCGACGTTTACGGTCATATCGTACATTAAAGCCATATGATGTTCACAATAACTGAAAATCGTTATATCTTTCATGACAACTGCTGTTTGTGTACCGTCGGCGGACTCCTCAAAAGTTTTCCCGAACATTTCAGCTATTTCATGGTTGGAATAGCCTATACCCTCAAAGACTTCTTCAAACATTCCGGCTACACGTTGCGGAGTTTCTTTCAGACCCTCACGGTCAGGGTCTTCGCCGATAGCCTCCAGAAGACCCCGTATATGATATTTTATTTTTTCCTTGTCCATAAATTATACTCCTCTCTCGTCCGGATTCCATATAAATTTATGCAACTGCAATTGCAGACGGACTTTATTAAGATGTTTAAGTTTCATAAATTCAACTATACCGTCCGGATTGATTTTACTGAAAACCGGACTTATATAAACAAGGCACTTTTCAGTGAGTGAGAATTTTTCTATAATTTCAGCGGTTTTTTTAAGGTCAACAAGATTTCCGACAACGAATTTTATTACATCATTTTGTGTAAGATAGTTATAATTTTCGGTAAACATAAAACTTTCCATATCACTGGACGGCAATTTATAATCAATTGTAAAATCCGGTCTGTATGTACTTTCACTTAAATTTTTTATGGAAATACTTCCGTTAGTTTCGATTTCAACATTATGATTATTTTTCATAAGTTTTTCAACAAGTACATTGATATTTTTTTGTAAAAGCGGTTCACCGCCCGTAAGTGTGATATTTTTCACACCCTCTTCATTGACATATGAAACAATATCTTCCGCCGACATCATTTCTGCCGGACAGTCGCCGGAATTTGCCCACATTGTATCACAATAGGAACATTTCAGGTTACAACCCCTGAAACGTATAAATACAACGAGTTCACCGGCACGTTTTCCCTCACCGTTTATACTGACAAATTTTTCAGCTACCGGAAACATTTACGCACCCCTCCTGTAAATTGCACAATTATCAGGCGTTTCATAAACTGTAACGTCCGCCAACTCAAGACCACCAGAGGAAAGAATATCATAAAAATAACGTGCAAAATTTTCAGCAGTAGGACGAAACGGCACTTCAATAAGCCGGAAATCCTCGTTTTTCAGTGCTTGAACCGTTGTCGGTTTAAGAGAATTTTTTTCATATATAAATGCATGGTCAAAACTTTCCGCAAGGTCACGGACAGTTTTCTTAAGATTGCCGAAATCGGTAAGCATACCCTTTTCAGTACCAGAGCTTTTCAGTTCATGACCTTGTATTTTCACTTCAATAACCCACCTGTGACCGTGGATATTTTTACATTTGCCATCATATCCGGACAGAAAATGTGCCGAATCAAACGACGACGATGTTTTCAGATAATACATATATACTCCCCTTAAAAAAAATACAGCCGTAAAAAAACCGGCTGTATCATATAATTAAATTAAAATATAAAATACAATGCCCATAGTTTTTTTTACAGACAGGATTGGTGCAAGCGAACTGTCCTGAATGACATTATATCATATACCGTGAAAAAAGTCAATTAATAAATGATTACAATTTTTCCGGATTTGCAGAAACCGTATCATCTGATTTATAAAGAAATTTAAGTATAATAGGCGTAAGCACCGATGATACTATTATAAGCAGAATTACGCAAGCAAAATACTTTGAATCAAGCATACCGACGGAAAGCCCTTTCTGTGCGACTATCAAAGCAACTTCACCACGGGTCATCATGCCGACACCTACTTTCAGACTGTCACGGAGATTATATTTCATGAGTTTTGCAACAAGTCCGCAACCGATTACTTTAGTAAGCAGTGCCACAAGTACAAATCCTACAGAAAACAAAATTAA
This sequence comes from Alistipes senegalensis, assembly GCA_023665275.1. Taxonomy (GTDB): domain Bacteria; phylum Bacillota; class Clostridia; order Oscillospirales; family Ruminococcaceae; genus Ruminococcus. The sequence goes on from JAMPEF010000009.1 coordinate 23,900, forward strand.
TTCTTTTGTAAAGCCGTCAAGTTCGGTCTTAAGACCTATGCTTGCAAAGAAAACAGGTCCAAAAAGCATATATGAATTTATATCAACTTTTCTTGCTATGTAGTCGGAATCTTTCAGACTGCATAGAATAAGTCCGGCAACGTAAGCACCTGTTATGTCGGCTATACCGAAAAATTCTTCTGCTGCAAAAGCCATGAACATACATAGTGCAAGGCTTAATATAGGTATTCTCTGGTGATGTTCATATTTTTTGTCTATCAGCTTGAAAATATAATACATAGCAAATCCGACACCAAAAGCAAAAAGTATGAAAAGTCCGGTACTTATAAGAACGTCCGTGGGCTTTGAGTCGGGATTTTTAAAGCCTATAACAAATGTAAGGACTATAATTCCTATAACATCATCAATAATAGCACTGCTGAGAATTAGAGTTCCGGTACTTTCCTTGATATGTCCTAATTCTTTAAGGGTCTGGACTGTTATTCCCACAGAAGTAGCCGTCATTATAGTACCGATAAATACCGCCCTGAAAAATTCTTCACTGCCGACAACTCCGAACCCGTAAAAGCTCCCATAAAAAACCGTACCGCCGGTAAGTGGTATAAATACACCCACAAGTGCTATGATTAGAGCTTTCCAGCCTGTTTTTAGTAAATCTTTCATATTTGTTTCAAGTCCGGCGGAAAACATCAGCATAACCACACCGATTTCTGAGAGTAAAGAAAGATAGTCCGCACCGGCATAATCTGAACCACCCATAATTCCTAAACAGCTTGGTCCTATGATAAGACCAGCTATTATTTCCCCGACTACCTGTGGTGCTTTTAGTTTCTGTGCAAGCAGTCCGAATAGTTTGGCGGCAATTATTATTATTGCCAAATCTTTGAAAAATGCTATTCTGTCCATAAAAAAAACCTCCTGTAAAATTTATACCGGAAATTATTCTATCACTTTTCCGGTAAAATTGCAAGCATTTTTTATAAATTAAATATACGCCTGTTTTTTCAGGATAGCTGTAAGAGTACGTCCGATAATAGTTAAATAATTTATGTCGTTGACAGACCACTTTTTAAAGCGTCCGACGTGACAGAATGATATAAGCCCTTTAATGATATTATTTTCAGTCATAAGGTATTGTATAGTGCCGCCGATATTCTGTTCTGTCAGACGAGTAAAAGCGTTGTCATCACGTCCCTCAAGTTCGTTGACGTTATCTATAGCAAGAATACTGTCACCGGAAAAACGTTCAGTATAATTATTTATGAAGATGTAGTCTGCATTTTTGGCGGAAGAGTTGCCACAGCTTAAAATAAGATGCATATCATTTCCGGCAAAAACGCATATATCATCAAGATGAAACTGTATTCTTGTCTGTTCCAGCAGTACGGAAATATCCGGAATCTGTCCGAATACAATATTTTCTGAAAGCTGTCCGATAAAAGCCAGTCTGTGCGAACTTTCTTTTTTGTCGCTGAGGAATGCTATTTTATTTTCCATATCCTTTTCAACAGCGCCGTGTTTTTCGATGTCGTATATTACGTATCTGTTCTGACCTTTCTTCTGTGCGATATATAAAGCCTTATCCGCCTGCATGAAAAGCTCGTCATATTCCTGACTGTCCACCGGATAAGTGGATATACCCATTGAACACGTTATGGTAAGATTTTCAGAACGTCCGGAAAATGCCCATTCAGTCTTTGTGCGTATAGCTCTTAAAATTCCTCTTAAATCGGTCTCATCACGGGTATCTTCAAGGACGATAAGAAATCCGGCACTGCTTATACGTCCCACAATGCCACGTGCGCCTATTTCCGTTTTGATTATTCCCGCAACGGTAAAAATAACCTCGTCGCCGAAAAGATGCCCGTATGTGTTTACAGTTTCATTGAAGTTGTCAATATCAAGCAGAACCATGTTTACCCGACATGATGGCTTTCCGGCAAGAAGTTCCATAGCATAGGAAGTAACCGCCTGTTTATTCAGGACGCCGGAAAGAGAGTCCCTGTTTGCCTCAAGTGCAAGGTTTATATCTTTGGATTTCTGTCGTGAACTCACGACAGATATTATACCGGTGACTTTTCGTGTGTCGGGGTCATCATAGCGTGTGACACCACGGAAAAGACACATTTCACGACTTTTTCCGGCGGTAAGTATAGATGATTCAAATTCATAGTCAAAACGGTAGGCGCCGTTTTTTATATCACTGCAAAGATTGTTGAAAGTCTCGGTATATCGTGACAGAATATATCCCGACTGTACGGAATCAGTCTGCCATTTATCAATGTCGCTGTCGGTTATTATTATTTCACGGCAACAGTCAAACATATATATTTTTATTTTTCCGGTAAAGAAATTATATTCAAATGCAAGGTCATTTGTCAGGCTTAGAATATGTCTGTATTCCGTGATTCTGTATTCACGGGAATATGCAAGCGTTTCAAGGGAAAAAACATCACTGAAACATATGCTAAAAAGATTTTCCGGAGAATCTGCAATCATTCTTACGGAAGCAAGCGTCCAGCGGAGTACATTGTTTATGCCTTTCATGCGTATGACGGTTTTTGCCGGAACTCCGGAAGATGCTGTTTCAAGACATTTTTCAATGTGCGGGAAGTCATTTTCTTCTATAGTCCGCTTGATAGAGTATACAACATCATTGCCGAAATACCGGAAGAAAGTTTCGTCAGCCCTTTGTGTATGGAAACTTCCGTCAATTATGACGTTTCCAAGTGTATAAATTTCATTGTTTATAAAATCCATAAATCAAACCTCTTAATTGTTATTTGTTTCAGCTATAGAATTTTCACGGCGTTCAAGGAGTTCAAAAACAAGTTTATAAGCCGTTGCAGACAGCGGAACGCCTAAGAGCATACCAGTTACTCCGAAAAGCGCACCGCCGACGGTTATTGAGGCAAGCACCCATATTGCCGGAAGTCCCGTTGAAGTACCTACTACTTTCGGATAAATAATATTGTCTTCAAGCTGTTGTAATATCATCAGAAATATGATAAAAACAAAAGTTTTCATGGGGTTTACTGTGAAGATTATAAACGCACTTATAAACATACCTGTAATTGCTCCCACTATGGGTACAAGAGCCGTTACACCTACTACAGTTCCAGCCATGGCGGCGTATGGCAGGCGAAGAATAGTCATTCCGATAAAGCAGAGTACGCCGATAATAATTCCCTCCGTGAACTGTCCTACAAAAAAACTCCGGAAAGTATCATCTGCTATTTCAAGTACGTGATTTAAGTATCTGCACGCCTTTTCAGGCAGACAGGCTTTTTCAATGCGTTTCAGGTCATGGGAAAGTTTATCCTTGCGCATAAGTACGTACAATGCAAATATAACAGATATTATAATATTTGTGACAAAAGATACTGTAGAACCTATAAACGAAACAAGGGAATCAAATATATTATAAGCTCCGTTTCCTACAGTATCGGAAAGACCCATTATATCGGGTTCAATACTGCTGATAAAATCCTGTATTTCGGGAATCTCTTTCAGTTTGGTTTTAGTGTACTGCTGTAGTTCCGTGAAGAGTTCCGGTATTGCATTACATATAATCCGGAATGCCTTTTCAAGTTCCGGATATACTATACTTACAACAAGCACTATTATCAGTACGGCACTTGCTAATGCAAGTCCTAAACAGACGGGTCTTCTTGATTTTATGGTCAGATTATTATTTTTTTCCGGAAAATAATGCCGTTCATAGAAGTTCATTATTATATTGAATATGTATGCAATCGCACAGCCCATAAGTAAAGGCACTAACGCTGCAAAAGCAGTCCGGAAAAGACCACATATAACATTGAAATTTTTTACTGCAATGCATACAATAAGTACAATCAGTGCAATAATGCTGTAACGTTGTATATATTTTTTTTCCATCTGAAAGCCTCCTTTATTATAACACATAATCGTGAAGATGTCATGTTTTTTGTGAAAAATTTACTTGAATATTTTACAGCAGTATGCTATAATTAAAACATCAATTCAATAAGGAGCGTTTTTAATGATAGTTACCGTTACTCTTAATCCGGCGGTTGATTGTGCCATGGGAGTTACCGGCTATGCAGAAAATTCCGTGAACCGTGCGGATTTTCAGCACCTTACAGCCGGCGGCAAAGGTATAAATATATCAATAATTCTTGACAGACTTGGTATTGAAACTTCTGCCCTGAGTTTCTGTGGCGGTGAAACCGGAAGACTTCTCTGTAATCTGCTTGATAAAATCGGTTTGTCATATTCTATGGTATGGCTTGAAAATCAGCTTACACGCATAAATTTCAAGCTGAAATGTGGCTGTGCTGAAACTGAAATAAATGGTATGGGGACAGAAATTCCGCCGAAAATTCTTGATAAATTTATTTCTGACCTTGACGGAAGTATCAATAATAATGATATTCTCGTACTCGCCGGAAGTATTCCGCCATCTGTTCCGTCTGATACATATGCACGTATAATGAAAAGACTTTCACGGCGAAATATCCGGATAGTTGTTGATACTTCCGGAAAACCTCTTCTTGAAATTCTCCCATACAGACCTTTTCTTATTAAACCGAATAATCATGAACTGGGCGAGATTCTCGGCAGACCCGTAAACACTCCGCAAGAGGCTCTTGACGGCGCACGGGAATTGCAGTCGCTGGGAGCAGGCAATGTAATAGTATCTCTTGCTGAAAAAGGTTCGGTTATGCTTACGGCTGACGGCTTGGAATACAGAATTGAAGCGCCGTCCGGAACGGTAAAAAATTCCGTTGGAGCAGGGGATTCAATGCTTGCCGGATTCCTTGCAGGGCTTGAAAAATCCGGAGAATATAATTACGCTCTCGCACTCGGTACGGCTTGCGGAAGTGCCACGGCTTTTTCCGGCGGACTTGCTGAAAAACCGGAAATAATGCGTCTTTTCAGTGAAATAAATCCTTGTGCAGATTTTCTGTGATATAGAATTTCAGATACTTTTTTTGTGAAAAATGCACAATGAATTGTGGAAAATTATTCCGGAAAAAATACATCACAACCGGTTTTTGCCTGTCCTGCGAAGTTTAAAAAAAATTTCCTGATTATATTTTTTAAATATTTCTGTTAACCGTGGTTAACAAAATCATTGACATTTCAGACCGGTTGTGTTAATATAATTTTAGACAAATTTTTCTTAAATTTCGTTTCTGTAAAGAGACGTAAATTCAAATAAAGGAGTTATCAATTACTATGGAATTTGCTAAAGAATGGGAAGGCTTTAAAGCCGGCAAATGGAGTTGTGATATAAACGTCAGCGACTTCATAAAGAAGAACTACACACCTTACGATGGCGACGAAAGCTTCCTCGCTGGTCCTACAGAGGCTACAACAAAGCTCTGGGATAAGGTTATGGAACTTACACAGAAAGAACGTGAGGCAGGCGGAGTTCTTGATATGGATACAAAGATTGTTTCCACTATCACTTCACATGATGCAGGCTATCTTGACAAAGACCTTGAAAAAATCGTCGGCGTGCAGACAGATAAGCCTTTCAAGCGTTCACTTCAGCCTTTCGGCGGTATCAGAATGGCTATGAATGCCTGTGAACAGAACGGCTATAAGGTTGACAACGAAGTTGTAAAAATTTTCACAGAATACCGCAAGACACACAATCAGGGCGTTTTTGACGCTTACACTCCTGAAATGCGTATGGCTCGTAAGTCAGCTATTATCACAGGTCTTCCGGACGCTTACGGAAGAGGTCGTATCATCGGCGACTACAGAAGAGTTGCACTCTATGGTATCGACAGACTTGTTGAAGATAAAAAACATCAGATTGAAACTTCACTTGTAAGAATGACTTCAAAAAATATCCGTCTCCGTGAAGAACTTGCTGAGCAGGTACGTGCTTTAGGCGAACTTAAGAAACTCGGTGAAATTTACGGTTTTGATATTTCACAGCCTGCCAAGAACGCACAGGAAGCTGTACAGTGGCTCTATTTCGGCTACCTTGCAGCTGTCAAGGAGCAGAACGGCGCTGCTATGTCACTCGGACGTACTTCAACATTCCTTGATATCTACATTCAGCGTGACCTTGATAACGGTGTTATCACTGAAGAACAGGCACAGGAAATCATTGACCACTTCATTATGAAGCTCCGTATTGTCAAGTTCGCAAGAACTCCTGAATATAATTCACTCTTCTCAGGAGACCCGACATGGGTTACTGAATCTATCGGCGGTGTGGATATTGACGGTCACCACCTTGTAACTAAGAACAGCTTCCGTTATCTCCATACTCTTGAGAACCTCGGCACTGCTCCTGAACCGAATATGACAGTTCTCTGGTCACAGAAGCTTCCAAGAAAATTCAAGGAATACTGTGCTAAGATTTCTATCATGACTTCTTCTATCCAGTACGAAAACGACGATATGATGAGAGTTATCCACGGTGACGATTATGCAATTGCTTGTTGTGTATCTTCAATGGTTGTCGGCAAGGAAATGCAGTTCTTCGGTGCACGTGCTAACCTCGCTAAGTGCCTCCTTTACGCTATAAATGGTGGTATCGATGAAAGAATAAAAGTTCAGGTAGGTCCTAAATACAGACCAGTTGAGGGCGATTATCTCGACTTCGACGACGTATGGGCTAAGTACCTTGATATGATGGAATGGCTTGCCGGACTTTATGTTAATACTCTTAACATTATCCACTATATGCACGACAAGTACAGCTATGAAAGAGTTCAGATGGCTCTCCACGACAGAGATGTAAAGCGTTATTTCGCTACAGGTATTGCTGGACTTTCAGTTGTTGCCGATTCACTTTCTGCTATCAAGTACGCTAAAGTTAAGTGCATCCGTGATGAAGACGGCGTTGTAACCGATTATGAAGTTGAGGGCGATTTCCCGAAATACGGCAACAACGACGACAGAGTTGACGATATTGCTGTTAAAGTTGTTCGTACATTCATGGATATGATTAGAAAACATCATACTTACCGTGACGGCGTACCGACAATGTCCATTCTTACTATCACATCTAACGTTGTTTACGGCAAGAAGACAGGTAACACACCGGACGGTCGTAAAGCTGGTATTCCGCTTGCTCCTGGTGCAAACCCGATGCACGGCAGAGATACACACGGTGCAGCAGCATCACTTTCTTCTGTTGCTAAGCTCCCGTTCAAGCATGCACAGGACGGCATTTCAAACACATTTTCTATCATTCCGGGTGCGCTCGGCAAGGATATGGAAGTATTTGTCGGCGATATCGACATTGATAAACTTAGTCAGGGTGAATAATTAATGATTACTCCGAATATGCTCGGCAAAAACAGCACTCCGGAAGAACTTGCGGATTTTATCGACAAGTTGATGGCGGAGGGCAGTGGTCATGTAAATATTGAATCCAGTGAAGACGGCGAAGGTCTGAAAGTTGATACTGTCAACAGTACGGATTGTGGCACGGGAAAGGGTGCTTGTATGCAACCTACTGAACTGGATATAGACCCCGACGAAGACTAATAATAATAATATCGGCGTGGACGTCTTCAGGCGTTCCACGTCTATATAAAATCTTTAAGGAGGATTTTTAACGATGGAAAACAATGCTACACAGGTTAACAACCTTATTGAACTTCTTGACGGTTACGTTGAAAAAGGTGGTCATCACCTCAATGTAAACGTATTCACAAGAGAAACACTTCTTGACGCTCAGGCACACCCTGAAAAGTATCCTCAGCTTACAGTAAGAGTTTCCGGCTATGCCGTAAATTTCGTAAAGCTCACAAAGGAACAGCAGGACGATGTTATTTCAAGAACGTTCCATGCTTCTCTTTAATTAAACAGAAAGTCCGGAGAAATCCGGACTTTTTTGTTTATTAAAGCATTTTTGCTCTTAATTCTTCGGGGCTTAACTTAGAAAGATATGCGGGTGCAATGTCGAAAGCAGTTTTACAGCCGGTTGCTCCCTCTTTTTTAAGACGGTATAAAGCCCGTGCATAGCAGATTAAAACACTTGCGGTAAATTCCGGATTGGAATCAAGTTTCAAGGAATATTCAATCATCTGATGTGTATTTTCGCCGGTAATTCCGCTCCTTATGACAAATCCACCATGTGGCATTTTATTATGAACGGCGTCAAATTCTTCTTCGGAAATAAAATTAACGGTTGTGTCGTATTCGTCAAAATAATTTTTCATCCCCTTAATATCAGCCTCAATTTTTGCAAGGTCGGCATTTTCTTCCGGAACAACCCAGCACTCACGTGTATGTTTCTGACGGGTAGAAAGTTCCGGCATACTTCCGGAGCGGACGGCGTTTATAGCATCATCAACCGGTACGGTATACTGAATGCCTTTTTTTACGCTCTCAACACGACGGATAGCGTCGGAATGTCCCTGACTTACGCCTTTTCCCCAGAAAGTATAGGTTTTTCCGTACGGTAGAATTGATTCGGCATAAAGCCTGTTGAGTGAAAAAAGTCCCGGGTCCCAGCCCAGCGAGATAATTGCAAGATGTCCGCTTTCTTTTGCCGCTTTATCGACGTTTGCAAAGTGTTCAGGTATTCTTGCGTGAGTGTCGAAGCTGTCAATTACGTTAAAGAATTCGGCAAGAGCCGGAGTCTGTTCAGGCAAATCGGTTGCACTTCCGCCACAGATTATCATGACATCGATTTTATCCTGATAATTTTTAACATCATCCATGCTGTAGACGTCACAGCCGGAAACAGTCTTGACCGTTTCGGGTTTACGACGTGTGAAAACTCCGAAAAGTTCCATATCATCATTTTGTTTCACGGCGAGTTCAACGCCTTTTCCGAGATTGCCATAACCGGCAATGCCGATTTTTATTTTGTCCATAGGTTTAACCTCCTTAAAAATCTGTACTTACATTATATCACAAAAATTTCCTGTTGTAAAGAAAAAGCGGACATTAAGTCCGCATTTTTTATTTTTTTTCGGTTTTATGGAGAGTGATATTTATTTCATCGATAAGGTGGGTTATTTCGTCAATTGATTTATTGATAATCGCCGTACTTTCGTTAGTTGTATTAACATTATCGTCAAGTACGCTGAATGCCTTAATAGTAGTCTGCAAAATAGCCGCCATCTGTTGTACGCCTTCAGCGTCCATACTTTCGTTAGCATTACAGAACATAATTATATTGTTAAGCAAGTTATTTACCTGACTTGCTTTCTGACTTGTTTTAGAAGTCGAAATACCGATAGCGTTTACATTTTCAGTAATCTGATTTATATCACGCTTGAGGTGTTCGGAAAGTTCAAGACATTCATTAGTGATTTCAGCTAATTTTTCGTGTTGTTCGGCTAGTTCGCTGTGACGTGCAATAAGTACTGATTTAGCGTGTACTATGCAGTTTTCCGGCGTATTAAGTCCACGACATATAGCTATAGCCATTTCACGACATGAACGGTAACCACACGCATGACAGTTGTAATTACGGTCAGCCTCAGTATGTTTGCCCATCATTTCATAGACGGCTTCAAGTTGTTTTCCGGTAGGAATCGGAGACGGATTCATAGGAGTATAGTTCCGGCGGAAATCGGCAATATCAAGCATTTCATCAAAGCGCTTGAAAAGTTTATCTTCACCGAAACGAAAAGGTCCGGTAGTTTTACGGCGTTTTTTAGCCTCCTTTTCGACTTCACGCATAGTTGCCATGACGTCGAATACGGTTTGTGTAGTTCCGGAAGCTGGACCAACGTTGCAGCCGAACTCACATGAAAGGACGTCGAAAACTTCAGGGTGTTTGTATTCAGGCATATTTGCATACATATCAAGTTCCGGATAGACCTTGTGTACACCCTCAGACGTGGTTATGTTTATATCGGGATTATGTAGCCAGAGATTATCACGGAGACCACCCGGACGTGGATATACAGCGCCTACCTGTCCTTGCTGGTCATCAAATTGGTATTCGAAATTGTGTGCTGAATCAGTTGCAATTGTTATATTATTTCTTTCAAAGTATTCTACAAGTTTTTTGAAAGTTATGTTGTAATTTACAAGTCCGGTTTCCATGAACTCCGTTTTTTTGGCTATACACGGGGAAAGAACCGCTATAGAGTGAGTTTGGCGCATATATTTTTTAATGTACGTTGCGGCACACGCAATAGGGCTGTGAATAGGGGAAAGATTACGGAGAAGACGTGGTTGATAAATTTCAATATATTTAACGATAGCGGCACACGGTTGAGTTATTACGTTGCCGACGGTTCTGTTTTCGATAGACCGTAAATGTGCCCACGTACAGATGTCAGCACCTAGTGAGACATCATAAATTATACAACCCTTGTTTCTGAACCAGTCAAGAATACCTTTCCATTGTGTCGGGAGAACGGATTTTATAGCAGGTGCAACAAGGATAATCATTTTTTCCCTGTTGAGACGGGAAATACAAGCCTCTGTATCGTCTATGTAGTCACGTGCGCCGTGATTACAGGTTCTTACGCATTCACCGCACGTAATGCATCTGTCGGGATTTACGGTAGTTACAAAGCGACCGTCTTCAAGCATTTTGGTAATGTTTGCCTCAGGTGCGGGACAGTTTCTTACGCAGGCGTTGCAGCCGACGCATTTTTCAGGTTTAACGATAATAATTTCATTCATTTATTTATAAAGCTCCTTTTTCAGTCAGTCGTCAAGAGCCGCCGCCTGTGCGGCGAGAGTGGCTAAATCAATACCGCCGGAAGATTTTTTCTTAGGGGGTGAGGGTGCATCGTCGTTTTCGAGAGCCTGTGCCTGTGCAGCGAGGTCAGTAAGATTAACTCCGCCGGATTTTTCGGGCTTTTCGGAAGAATTATTTTCAGCTTTTTTAATTCCCATAAATTCCTCTGCCTGACGGTCAAGCGCACGGAAATTGACACCACCGCTTCCACGTGGAATATTACGCACAAGTCCCGATAAGTCATCGTCATCTGTGACGTCGGGTCTGTCAATGTCTTCAAAGTCCGGTGAATTTTCGTCGTAATCGTAATCATAGTCATAGCTGTCAAAATTATTGCTGTTCTGGACGGTATAATCCTGATTGTTATAATATTCAGCGACAGGGTCAGGCTTTGCGGGTATTTCAGTTTTCTGAATTTCCTGAACTTTTTCCGGAATATTTTCAGTGGCAGTATAGGAATAGTCAGTAGGTTCATACGCTGGTTTTTCGGGTAAATCAATATCAATTTCTATGTTGCGGAAAACCGGCACACCACCCTGAATAATAGTATTTCGGGTTTCATTGAGAATATTTCCGGATTTTTCAAGAATTTTGTTTCCAGCGGAAAGAAGTTCAGTGAAAGATTTCCGGAAATTATTCATACAGCCGGAGAGCGCTTCAACGTTGCTGAGGACAAGTGCTTTTACGTTTTCAGGGATAGCCTGTAAATTTTCTTCGGAGACTTCAGCAGTCATTTCAGCGGCATAAACTTCCGCTTCATAGACAATGTCGGCTGCCTGATTGTTTGCTTCTGCCACGATATTTTCAGCTAATTTTTCAGAATCAGCTTTCAGATTTTCAGCTTTTTTCTGTGCAGTCTCGATAATTTCGGAGGCTGATTTTTTAGCGGACGCAAAGACAGCACCAAAAACAGCGGCGTCATCTTTTTGTGACATAGAAAGGAGTTTCATGTCAGCTTCGGAGAGATTATGTTCAAGTTCAGCGACAGAATATTTAAGGTCGACAATCTGCTTTTCAAGTTCCTGCTTTTCGGCGGAAAGGCATTGAACCTGACGGGCAAGGTTTTTGTTTTCCGCACCAGATGCGGCTAATTCTTCACGAATTTCATTGATTACAGTATTTTTTATTATGTCATTCGGGGTATCTGCTGTAAATTTCTCAAGGGAAAAAAGAGCCGTTTTAAGTTCGGTTTCAAGTGCGGCGATACGGGCATGAAGAGCCTTTATATGTTCATCGGTATCTGCCTTATCATAACCGCCGAAGACAGCGCTTTTAATAAATCTTGTTTCATTCATTGTGGAAATCCTCCTGTGGTTTTTCACGGACGGAAAAAATTCATACTGGTATATGTTAAATATATTTTACACTATTTTTTGAATTTTGTCAATAGTTATTTTAAATACGTGAATTTTTAGGAGAAAATACACAAAAAATGCGGGAGATATTCTACATGGAATAAAAAATCAGTCATAACCGGCAAGAAGTTCCTTTACTTCAGGATTATCATATAAGCCTAAATCAAAAAGCGTATTTATTTGCCTGTTCGTAATTTTACCATTCATGGAATAGACAAACTGCCCGTGTTCCCGTTCCGTACCGTTCCACGAATCAATAATTTTCAGCCAGCCGGCTTTTCCTAAAGTGCGTTCCGGATATTTAGCGTCAGGGAAAAATTTCCGTGCAATCATTTTAGCACATTTGAGATGTCCGGTATAGTCGCATGAATAAGTATCACCGTCGGGGGAAATCCAGCCCAGCTTGAAATTTTCATAGTTTTTGAAGAACATTTTTTCAAGTGTAAGCGGATATTCCTTGTCTGTTTCGATTAATTCGGAAAAATTATAATCTTCCGGATTAAAGCGGAAAAATCCCCCCTTGTCGTCGGCAACAATAGGCAGTTTATCGGGCGTAACTATATTTTCAAGCCTTGTGCCGTAAAGCTGTTCCATTTTATCAAAATACCGGTAATAGTAAAATCCTGTTTCTGATTTGTATATTGCGAATTTTTTCATATCATACACCACCGTTAATAATATTATACAAAATTATATCACACTTTGAATGATTTTACAAGTATAAATATAAATTAATTGTTGCACAAATGTAAATTATATGCTATAATTATTCAGAAACGGAGGTGGCATTATGAACGAGGAAACAGAAAAAATTCTTTCTGAAAATCTTTTTATTCTGCGTGAAGAGGGTTTCCGCCATACGTCATTTGACAGGGAACTTGCATTTTACGAAAGCATATGTTCCGGAAATATTGAGCTTGTCCGTGTTTTCATGAAACCTCTTTGTAGTGAGGGTTGTGGTGTTCTCAGTGACGACCCGTTGCGTAATCTTAAATATCATATGGTAGTACTTGCGGCAATGATAGCACGCTATTGTATAAAAGGTGGTATGTCACCGGAAGAATCATACAGTATGAGTGATTTTTACATAATGAAGACCGATAAAAGCATTACAGAAGAGGAAGTCCGTGCGGTGCATATTGAAATGATAGAGGGATATACAAAAAAAATGCGTCGCATAAAGCTGAATGGTATTTTTTCAAAACAGGTAGTAAGGGCGGTGAATTATATAATATGCCATATAAACAGTCGTATTCTTCTTAATGATGTGGCGGAGAATTTAAAATTAAGTCCGGCTTATCTGTCAAGGCTTTTCCGGAAAGAGACGGGGGAGACTTTCAGCGAATATGTCAACAGACTGAAAATTGAAGAGGCATCGGCACTGCTTTTATACACTGAATACAGTGACCTTGAAATAAGCAATATGCTTGCTTACAGCTCACAGAGCTATTTTATAAAGGTTTTCCGGAAGTATACCGGCATTACTCCCAAAAAATACAAAACACAGTATAAAATACTTTAATATCAAGATTTTACTATTTTTGTCATTAAAATTATATATTTTTCTGAAAATATGTATTATAATAAATTCAACAATTTACGGAGGGTTAATACCATGAAAAAAAATCTCTTTAAACGCTGTACGGCTGTACTTGCAATGTGCAGTGTTATGGTGTCGGCTATGCCATTGGCTTCTGTGCCGGTATATGCCGCATCAAATATTATAAGCAATTCAACTTTTGACAGCGGTGTTACCGGCTGGAGTACATACAAGGAAAGCGGCGGCAGTTGTACTCTTGGCACAGAAGACGGAAAACTTGCCCTTAAAGTAAGCAGTACCGGCAAGGTGAATTATGCCGTACAGGTATGTTATGACATCATACCGCTTTATCAGAATGGCGTTTACCGTCTGAAATATGACATATCGTCAAGCGTCGACAGATACGTTGAGGGTATGATTCAGCAGAACGGCGGAACATATCAAGCTTACACGTGGAAAGGTCTTTCACTTACGTCCGAACCACAGACAGTAGACTATGAATTTACCATGGAAGAAGAAACCGACATCATGGCTAAGATGGTTTTCAACTGTGGCGTACCCGCTGAGGGTGAAACTGAACTTCCTGAACATACAATATATCTTGACAATGTTTCACTTGAATTAATCGATGACAGCAATGTTGATTACAGTGCAACACGTCCCTATGAACCCGATATTATGACCAATCAGGTAGGTTATAAGCCCGATAGCAAGAAAACTGCTGTTTTCCGTAACGTTGAGGGAAAGACGGAATTTGAGGTTATAAATGCCGATACTGAAGAAGTAGTCTATACCGGAACTCTCAGCGAACCTATGAATAATACTTCCGCTGATGAAACCGACTGGACGGGTGATTTTTCCTCCGTGAAAGAAACAGGAAATTATTTCATAAAATGCGGAAATCTTGACAATTCATATACATTCAGCATTTCAGATAATGTTTATAATAATCTCCTTGACGACAGCGTAAGAATGTTGTATTTACAGCGTTGTGGTGTTGAGGTTGAAGATGATACTTTTGGTCATAAAGCCTGTCATGATACAATGGCTACAGTATACGGTACGGACAAGAAAATAGACGTTTCGGGTGGCTGGCATGATGCCGGAGACTATGGACGTTATGTCGTTCCGGCTGCTAAGGCAGTGGCAGATTTACTCTATGCATATGGTGAAAATCCGTCACTTTACAGCGATAATATTGGTATTCCTGAAAGTAATAACGGCGTTCCGGATATTCTGGACGAAGCACGCTTTGAACTTGAATGGATGATGAAAATGCAGAACGAAAACGGCGGAGTACATCATAAAGTATCATGTGAGTCGTTCCCGGGGTACGTAATGCCTGAAAAGGAAACAGAACCTCTTATAGTGACAGATATTTCAACGACTGCTACAGCGGATTTCTGTGCATCTATGGCTCTTGCATACGAATATTACAAGGACGTTGACAGTGAATTTGCCGGAAAATGCCTTGACTGTGCTAAAAAAGCATGGGCATTCTTGAAAGAACACCCTGAATTTATCTTTGAAAATCCTGAAGATATTGTCACCGGTGACTATGGCGACAAATACGATGTTGATGAACGTTACTGGGCAGCCGCACAGATGTACCGTGCTACTGGCGATGCAAGTTATATGGACGGCGTTTCAGATTATACCGGTCTTGACTGGTCAACTGTAGGCGATTACGGTAATATATCAATTCTTACCATGAACGGCATTGATAAGGAATCTGAAATATATAAGACCGCACAGAACAATATCATAAGTCAGGCAAATAAATTTATCAGCACCGCCGGAAAAACAGCCTATGGTGTATCACAGTCAAAATTCAACTGGGGCAGTAATATGACTATAGCAAATTCTGGTATTGTTTTAGGTCTTGCATATCAGCTTACCGGAGACACCAAATATCTTGACGGTGCAAACAGTCAGCTTGATTATCTTCTTGGTGTAAATCCTGTCGGTGAATGTTTTGTTACCGGTTACGGTACAGTATCGCCGAAAAATCCACATCACAGACCATCAATGGCAAAAGATACAGCAATGAAAGGAATGCTTGTCGGTGGTGTAAACTCCGGACTTGAGGACAGTGCGGCTAAAGCATACTGCAACGGCTTACCAGAGGCTAAATGTTATGTTGATAATTCCGAAAGCTATTCCACGAATGAAATAACTATCTACTGGAACTCACCGCTTACGTATCTTATTTCACTTACTGAAAACGAAAAGTCTTCCGGAAATGATGATATTCTTTGGGGTGACGCCAATTGTGACGGTAAAGTCAGCATTGCTGATGCCGTACTTATAATGCAGGCTCTTTCAAATCCTAATGATTTTCAGCTTACGGAGAAAGGCGCACGCAACGGTGATGTCTCCAATAACGGCGACGGTATAACAACTGCTGATGCCCTTGCTATTCAGAAAGTTGATATAGGTCTGCTGAAACAGTCTGATTTACCGGAGTCATATATGAACGAACCACCGGTAGTTACTACACAGTCCACTACAACAACCACAAAGACAACAACTACTACAACCACAACAACTGTTCCTGACACTCCTTCTGCTATAAAGGATTACGGTACACCCATGAACGAAAAGGCAACCGCTGTAGCAGATTTCAGAAAGGGTGAAACACCATTATTCTTTGCTTCGGACGGCTGGACTAACGGAAGTTGTTTTGACTGTGGTTGGTATAAGAAAAATACTTCATTTGATGGCGGTGTACTTAATCTCACAATTGATAAAGATAAATCCGGAAAATATAATTATTCTGGTGCGGAGTACAGAACCGCTGATTTTTACCACTATGGCTACTATGAAACTTCAATGCAGGCTATAAAAAATGATGGCGTTGTCTCATCATTCTTTACTTATACAGGACCTTCCGACAATAACCCGTGGGACGAGATAGACATTGAAATTCTCGGCAAGGATACTACTAAGGTACAGCTGAATTATTACACAAACGGTGTCGGCAACCACGAATATATGTATGACCTTGGCTTTGATGCCTCCGAGGGTTTCCATACATACGGTTTTGACTGGCAATCCGACCACATAACATGGTACGTTGACGGCAAGGAAGTTTATACAGCTACAGAAAATATTCCGTCTACTCCCGGAAAAATCATGATGAATGTATGGCCTGGTATAACTGTTGATGACTGGCTTAAGCCATTTGATGGCAAAACACCTCTTACAGCACGTTATCAGTGGGTGACATATGACAAGTAATAAACCTTCCTCTCAAATATAGAAAAAGCCACACCCTTGAGGTGTGGTCTTTTTTATCAATAGTCAGATATTATAAAAAATCTTGAAATTAATAATATATTTTGTGAAATTATACAAAAAACAATTTTATTATCGTCTTTTTGTCATTCTGAAATCACTTACTTATAAAAAGCAATGAAAGGTTGTGTTTTCATGAAAATAAAAAAAATGTGCATACTGCTTGCGATGCTATGTGCCTTGACGGCTTGCGAAAACAAAAAACAGAAACCCGTTCCGGAAAACGTTCCACCGGTTGAAGTAATGGGCTATCGTCCGGCAGAAATCCGGCTTACAGATGATTTTGACCGGATAATAAGTCTTGATACAAACGTGGGTGATGTGTATATTTTCGGACAGCTTAAAACCGGTGGTTATTCGGGATATACTACTGACGGGACTTTCAATGAATACGAAAGTTTCAGCTTTATTCCTCAGAAAAATGAAACTGTCATATCGTCTGCTTTACTGCCGTTCGGAAAAAAAGCCGTCCTGACGTATCTTGACGGCAAGACAATGCTTTACACGTATGGCAAGGACGGTGTACAGGAAAAAGTCATTGATTGCGGTGAAATTCTTGATAATCCGGACATGAATGCAGATATTCTCCCATATGGTCGTGAAAATTATATTATCAATGCGAATAACAAACGCCTTGCACTTGCGGACGACAGCGGTTATTTATCTGATATTGACGTAAATGGCGATATACTGGGCGTCGCACGTGGAGATGATAATACTGTAAACTGTATTTTCGACGACGGCAAATCAAAATTTACAGCCGGCATTGATATTGAATCAGGAACGCTTACAGATATGAAACAGGTTGAGATAAATTCCGGAGCATATGCATCATGTACGGGCGAAAAGTACTCTTATATCGGTGTATTTGAGGACGGTATTTATGGCATTTCAGACAGTACCACCAAAAAGATAACCGACTTTGTTAATATGGATTTCAAGCCGTCGGAAGTAACGGACATAATAGAAACTGATAACGGCTATGCGGTAAATGTCAACGGAATGGTATATTTTATCACGGAAGACGACATCACCGAACTGACCACCCAGAAAATAATATGGGTGGGGGTTTACGGAAGCCATCGCTACTCCCTTATGGACGATTATGCGAATCAGTACAACGAATCGCAGGACGTATACAAGGTGAAGTTCAGGGAATACGAATGGGACGATGACACACTTCAGGCGGACGTAATCAGCGGAAACGCTCCCGATATTATACCCCTTGACGGCAATGCACCTCTTGACAGTTACGGCAGAAACTCCGGACTTTTCGCCGATATGTACACTTTCCTTGACAATGACCACGATTTGTCACGTGAGGACTTTTTACCAAACATTCTGACCGGTCTTGAACGTGACGGGAAACTTTATCAGCTTGGAACGTCTTTTATAATTGACGCAAACCCGACAAGTTCAGATAGCGGTATTCCGGAAAACTGGACAGTTGATGACATGATTAAAACTTATGAAAATCTCGGGAAAAATGATATTCTTTTTCCGGAAGCTGATTTTTATCTCAGGGAAAGCAATTTTAATTTATTATTTGACAAATCTATGTATATCGATTACGAAAATGCAGAGTGCAGTTTTGATTCACCGGATTTTGTAAAATATCTTGAATTTTTCCAGAAAAACAAAATAGGGCATACATATGAGGAATTTGACGAGTTACACTCCCGTGATGATGTACTTGTTATTGACCAAGAAAATATACTTGTTTTTGAGGAAGAACTGGCAAAGAAAAATGTTCTTATATCGCCTTATAATACTTTTTATAGTGCCGGCGATTTATACCAGACGGTAAAAGGCGATTTTAAAGACAAAATGGTATGGGCTGGCTACGTCGGCGATGGTACAAAAAGCGGTGTATTACTTAAGGTGCAGGATTTATACGGTATAAGTGCATTTTCGGCAAATGCTGACGGTGCATGGGACTTTTTAAAGACGACTTTTTCAGAGCTCAAAACAGACGGACGTACTTATTATGCATTACGTTATTTTCCGGTCATTGAAAAGGATTTTGACGAAGCACTTGAAGAATATACCCGTGATAATGTCTATGTCGACTGGCAAACCGGAAAGACTGTCATTGAAAAACGCAAGTATGCTGACAAGGAAATAGAGAACTTTACGCCGGAGGAATGCGAATACTATAAAAATAAGATTATGTCTACAAGGGTATATGTTGAAGACTATAATATAAATGAAATAATTAGCGAAGAAGTTTATGAATATTTTGAAAATGACGGCTCAGCAAAACAGACAGCCGGAAATATTCAGAAAAAAGTTTCCGAATACTTAAACGAACATTATAAATAAATTAATAATTATAAATTAAAAAGTCCGGAGAACATCCGGACTTTTTTTAATTCCTTACAATTATTACCTGACTTGAAAGTGCATAACTCTGTGTAAAATCAACTATTTCTTCTCTTTCGGGTGTAACTGACATTCCTGCAACACCTATATCCGCCTCGTCAAAACTGATAGAAGTTATTATAGAACTGAAATCCATATTTTTTATTTTGAGTTCCATTCCGAGTTCATCGCATATAGCCATAGCCATATCAACATCAAAGCCAACGATTTCACCGTTAATTTCCTCTTCATAGGGCGGAAAATCTGCATTTGTAGCCATAACAAGTGTGCCGGTTCTTGTAACGTCTTTCGGTTCATAGGGCTGGTGGTCGGGATTGCTTCCAATCCAGTGCTTAGAAATTTTAGAAATAGTCCCATCACGTTTCAGTTTGGTTATAGCGTCGTCGAGTTTCTGACCTAATTCAGTATCGCCCTTTTTATAGGCTATAGCGTATTCCTCTTCATTGAAAGGGTCGGACAGTATAGTGAGATTTTCATAATCGCTGATAATTTCTTCTGCCGTGAGTTCGTCGATAATAACGGCGTCAACCTTTTTGCTTTCAAGCGCCTTGACAGCTTCGAAAGCGTCTTTATACTTTTCAACCATTGCTCCGGAAATATCACCTGCAAGTGCATATCCAGTAGTGCCAATCTGTGTTCCGATAGTCTTTCCGGTAAGGTCATTTGCGCTGAAAATAGTCTGTGCTTCTTTTTTTTCGCCACACCCGAAAGCTGTAATCATTGCAATCACTGAAAATATGCTTAAAATTTTTTTCATAAAAATCCTCCTGTTTATGTTTATGTGATATTTTAACATATTTTTCACTGAATGTCAAGTCTTTTGCAGTAGTGGGTAACAGTTATATTAAAAAAGCGAACAAGAAATATGTAAAATCTTTTATTCTTCAACAGGTCCGAATTTTACAACAACAGTATCATTGATAATTTTAATAGAGCCATCATCTGGATAATATGGCATATCAATAACCTCTGGCAAATCAATAAAATCTTCTTCATCTACAACTTCAGGACTGAATGCACACCAGTTGTGCATAAATCGACCCCATTCATAAT
This sequence comes from Alistipes senegalensis, assembly GCA_023665275.1. Classification (GTDB taxonomy): domain Bacteria; phylum Bacillota; class Clostridia; order Oscillospirales; family Ruminococcaceae; genus Ruminococcus. Next base: position 44,193 of record JAMPEF010000009.1, read on the forward strand.
TATTCACCCCCTTTTTAGCACCTTGATATGGCAAAACATATAAAGACTCGAATCCGCTTAACTCTTTGAGCATCAAATCTTTTTTAGATTTTGGATTAATATAACAAACTGGCATTTCATCTTGATAGCCCTCTAAGCTTTTGATTTGTGTAATCATAACTGTAAAATAACTAATTATACGCTGTTGCTGAAATTCAGCTTTCAAATAATTGATATTAGCATATCTACAATAAGATAAGGAAATAAATAACAGTACTGTTGTTCCAAAACCATAGACAGCTCTATTAAGATTTATCTTTGGAAATTCAGAAATATTTATCAGGAACACTAAATATACAAATATCATTGACTGACCATGCAACATTAATGAGTACACAGAGTCACACATAATAAAAATAAAATTAGAAGTAAGTGGAAGTATAAGTATCGATAATGTCAGCAGAATACCTCGAAAAATGTTTTTTCTGAATGCCTTAATTATCACATATAGTGAAAGTATAGCCGTAAATAATAGAATCAGAATATAAAGATGTCTTAACCGAAATGGAAACATAGAAATATAGACACCAATATTTTCTGTAGAAAAAAAGTGGTAATAAGCAATGAGAATTCTTGATAAGTATACATAAATGGGTTATTTTCCCATAGTATCAATATGTTTATAATCACTCAGACTTAAACCTTTGTAAGCAAGAAGGCATTTGTTTATAAGAAAATATAGCAAAACACCAGAAATAACTGCTCCTGCAAGATATATACCTGATATAATCAATTTTTTTGACTTATCAGAAGTTTCTGCTGTCAGTTTGTAAATGAAACATAATAAAGCTAAGCTCATCATAACTGGTATAAATGCTTGATAAATCCCGATTGAAAACGCAAATAGCAGTACACTTACCCCCCAGAAAAGAACACTTGTTTTCTTATTTGCAATCCATACTCCAGCAATCGCAAATAAAAGTGAAATCATATAATAAGGAGCTGTGAACATATATCCAAATATACCTGTAATTGTAGGAAAAGAAACAAGTATTCCAGTAATGGATATACATAATCCCATTTTCTTAATATCCAAAAGATGAACAATAAGGTAAGCAGAAACTGCTATACATAAAATAGAAATAAATCCATTAAAAAGAGGTATACTGTAGTATCCACCTCCGAAAAGTATCCTATACAATTTCCCAAGTATTGCAAGTCCCCATCTGCCGGATGTATATGTAGTACCTATACCAAACAAACTATAGCTGTCATCATATACTGAATACTTGTTAAACAATGCCATTCCATGTGCAAAAATTCTCCAGATAACAGAACTAAACAACACAACCCAAATTCGCTTATCCAAGTTTTTAACTTTACTCCAGATTATGTATTCAAGATTATTTTTTTTACTTTCCATAATCCCTCCATATTTTCTTGAAATTTTAGCAATCTTAATATATCATATTTTCAAATTTTTGTCAAGCAATTATATTACCACATCCCGTAAGATTTTTTTATTTCATTATAAACGGCACATTTAGTTCATTTTTGCAGTAGTTTATGTTATTTTTTCACAAATCTGTCATAGTATTAACTTATGTCTTACACATGCCGGTATTAATATTATCTAACCTGGTTAAATAAAAGGAGGAATTTTTATGGCAGACCGTGAGTATGTTTTAAATGTCATGCAAAGGCTGCACACTAAGCCACCCGACGATATTTTAAGGAAATTCAGTGACGACAACGCAGGTGTAGGGTGTGTGCTTAAATATCTCTATGATGCGGAACGTCCCGTATCAGCCGGAGAGATAAGCCGGTTTATGCGTGTCAGCACGGCAAGAGTTTCTGTTTTGCTTAAAAAATTGCGTGAAAAGAATTTTATCACGTGTGAAAACAGCGTGGAGGACGCAAGGAGACTGATAATTTCACTTTCGGAAAAGGGCAGGGCTGAATGTCTTGCACGTCAGGAAAGAATGATTGAAATTTTCAGCCGTATTATTGACAGCATAGGTGCGGAACGTATGGAGGAATTTATTCTGATTTCAAATGAAATCAAAAAAACAGTTTCGGAAGAAATAAAAAAAGAATTAAATAATTCATAAATTCAAAGAAAGGTGGTAATTTTTATGCTTAAGATTTTTAAAAATCTTAAAAAGCGTGATGTCTGTTTCATGCTGATATGTGTGGGACTGGTAATAACTCAGGTATGGCTTGATTTGACTATGCCAGACTATACACAGAAACTTACAGAATCAGTTTCAGCAGGTTCAATTGAAATGAACGAGGTTTTAAAGAATGGTGGTATGATGCTTTTATGTGCCGTCGGAAGTATGGCGGCGGCTATGTTCTGTGGATTTTTCGCATCACAGGTAGCGGCGAATTTCGCAAAAACCCTCCGTGAAAAACTTTTCGGACATATACTTAAATTCTCAAATGCCGAGATAAATAAATTTTCCACACCAAGTCTTATTACAAGAACCACAAATGACGTAGTGCAGTTGCAGATGTTAATTGCCATGGGTATGCAGATGATGATAAAAGCACCCGTAACGGCTATATGGGCTATTGTCAAAATATCCGATTCAAGCGTGGAATGGACAACGGCTGTTTTCGTATGCGTTGCCGTGATTATTGTTACAATTTCACTTCTGGTGGGTCTTGCTTACCCTAAATTTAAGCAGATTCAGAAACTCACCGATAACCTCAACGACGTAACCCGTGAGAATATCAGTGGTGTGCGTGTTGTACGTGCGTTCAATGCCGAAAAGTATCAGGAAAAGAAATTTGACAAGGTAAACGACGATATTACTAAAAATCACCTGTTTACCAGTCGTATTATGGGTCTTATGATGCCGGTCATGATGATGGCTATGAACGGGCTTACGCTTGCTATCTACTGGATTGGTGCATATCTGATAAACAACGCTGAAATTACCGGCAGAGCGGAAGTTATCGGCAATATGACGGCATTTACACAGTATGCGTTACAGATTATGGGTGCGTTTATGATGCTTGTTATGATATTCATTATTATGCCGAGGACTATGGTTTCTGCAAAACGTATAAATGAAGTCCTTGAAACTGAACCAACCATAGACTATAAATCACAAGAAGTAAAAACTACAGGTCACGGAAAAATTGAGTTTAAAAATGTATCTTTTTCATATTCCGATTCCGGAAAACCTTGTCTTAAAAATCTGAATTTCGAGATAAACGAGGGTGAGACTTTCGCTATAATAGGTGCTACCGGTACGGGTAAATCAACTCTTGTGAATTTAATTCCACGTTATTACGACACCACTTCCGGTGAAGTCCTTATTGACGGCGTAAATATAAAGGAATATCCGGAAGAACAGCTTGAAAAAATGGTATCAGTCGCACCACAGAAGGCTACACTTTTTTCCGGTGACATAAAATCCAATATTACTTACGGCTGTAAAAATGAAGTCTCCGACAGCGACGAAAGAATAGCAAAAGCTCTTGAAGTTTCCAAATCTGATTTTGTAGGTGGTCTTGCGGACGGTATTCACTCTAAAGTCGCACAGGGTGGTACTAACTATTCAGGCGGTCAAAAGCAGAGACTTTCTATAGCACGTGCAGTTTTCAAAAATTCCGAAATAATGATTTTTGATGATACTTTTTCTGCACTTGACTATAAAACAGATATGCTTGTAAGAAAATCTATACGTGAGGAACTTTCCGGTACGACTGTTATAATAGTCGCACAGAGGATAGGAACTATAAGAAATGCTGATAAAATTCTTGTACTTCATGACGGCGAAATTGCAGGTATGGGCAAACATGAAGAACTTATGGAAAACTGTTCAATATACAAGGAAATAGCATTGTCACAGTTATCCGAAGAGGAATTAGCAGGAAAGGAGTGTGTCTGATATGCCCCCTATGAGACCAATGATGCAGACAAATCCGGACGAAAAGGCGGATTTAGGTGCAATAAAGAAAATACTTGTCTATTGTAAACAATATCTTCCGGCGGTGATTATCGCCGTGATATTCGCTATAGGCGGTGCGTTGACTACTATTGTAGGTCCTGAAAAAATCAGCGACCTTATGAACGAAATAACCTCCGGTATCATGAACGGTGTCAACATTGACAATGTAAAGAAAATATGCTTTACGCTTGTTGCCATATATGCCGGTGGTGCTGTCCTGAACTACAGTCAGCAGTTTATAACGGCTACCATAACACAGAAGACTTCAAAGAGACTCCGGACGGATATTGACGAAAAAATAAACCGTCTTCCGCTGAAATATTTCGATACTACCACAAAAGGCGATATACTTTCACGTGTAACTAACGATGTCGACACCATAAGTCAAACGCTCTCATCAAGTTCCGCAAATTTAATAAGTTCATTAGCGTTATTTGTGGGCGTAATATATAAAATGTTCGCTACTAACTGGATTCTTGCACTTGTAACTATAGGTTCATCACTGTTCGGATTTGTCATGATGGGCGTTATCATGAAAAATTCACAGAAATTCTTTAACCGCAAACAGACAGATTTAGGCGTTATGAATGGTCAGATAGAAGAAGTCTATACCAACCATAATATAGTACACGCATTCGGGGCAAAGGACGAGGAAAAAACAAAATTCGACGAGGTAAACGAAAGACTTTATGATTCTAACTGGAAATCACAATGGCTTTCCGGTATGATGCACCCGATAATGCAGTTTGTCGGAAATCTTGACTATGCACTTGTATTCATAGTAGGCGTTATATTTATAATCAACGATAATTCTGCCGTGACACTTGGTACTATTATGGCATTCGTAATCTATTCAAGACTTTTTTCACAGCCGTTAGGTACTTTCGCACAGTCACTCACATCTATACAACAGGCGTCGGCAGCCTCAAAGAGAGTTTTTGAAATGCTTGAAGCAGAAGAGCAGTTCGACGAATCCGCAAAGACTGGTACTATAAATAACGTCTCCGGAAACGTGGAGTTTAAAAATGTAAAATTCGGCTATTCACCGGAAAAAACTATCATACATGATTTTTCCGCAAGCCTGAAGGCAGGGCAGAAAGTCGCTATAGTAGGACCTACCGGAGCAGGCAAGACTACTATGGTAAATCTGCTTATGCGTTTCTATGAAATCGACAGCGGTGACATTCTTATTGACGGAATTTCAACCAAAACCCTTAAACGTGAACAGGTTCATAATTTATTTGATATGATATTGCAGGAAACATGGCTTTTTGATGGCACTATCCGTGAAAATCTTGTCTATAATAAAGAGGGCGTAACCGACAGGGAACTTGACGAGGCTTGCGAGGCGGTAGGACTGAAACATTTCATATCCACATTACCGCAAGGCTATGATACAAAACTAAATGAAGCACTCAATCTATCGGACGGTCAGAAACAACAGCTTACTATTGCAAGGGCTATGATTAAAGATGCTCCCATGCTGATACTTGATGAGGCTACTTCCTCTATTGATACAAGAACGGAACTTGTTATACAACAGGCTATGGATAAGCTGACAATCGGACGTACTTCATTTGTCATAGCCCATAGACTTTCTACCATAAAAAATGCCGATGTTATTCTTGTCATGAAAGACGGCGATATAATAGAACAGGGCAACCACGATAAACTTATTGCAGACGGCGGTTTCTATTCAGAATTATATAACAGTCAGTTTGTAGTGGCATAACATGAAAAAACGTTCTCCCGAAAGAGAGAACGTTTTTCGTGTAGGAAATTATTTTATTTCGGTTTCCCGATATACAAATTATATTATGAAGAGCATAAATAATCAAGAATATAATTTGTCGAAAAATGTCGAAAATTGTCTTATTTGTTATTTAACTCCGGAATATTAAGATAGTCTATACTTTGATTTATAAGTTTTGTTTTTTCGCCCATAAGCTCCAAAGCCCGTGAATATGTAATATATTCGTCCCATAGATATTCCAGTAAAGTGACCTGCAAAAGATTTTTAGTTTCTGTATCGCCGTATTCTGCCAAATCTTCATACATACGGAAAATTTTTTCAAGCAGATAATTATTTTTATAGTCGTCCTGTTTAAGAAGTCCGGTGACAAGCGGATTGAAGACGTTTCCGAAAAGACAGTGTGGAAGATTTTCACCTAACCAGTCATTTTCAGAGGTTATTTTTTCTTTCAATTCCGGAAAACGTCCGCACAGAAAATCACAGTCAAGAGAGTTATATTTTATAGTCATCAATATTATTCATTACCGGGATTTCCATTATCATGGTGGACTGGTCGGGGTCACCGTCGAAAGTAGTCCCGAATGCTCCGAAATCATTATTTTTATTGTCAACTTTTTTCCGGACTGGTACAGTTACACGTACCATTTTCGGTGGTGGTGTTTCGGTACGTTCTTCAATGAATTTAGACGGGTCAGGCTTTACGGGTTCGGGCGGACGGGACGGAACTGGTGGTACAGGTACAGCAGGTTTTACCGGAGTAGGAGTATTATTATTCTGTGTATAATACAGGAACTGACTTTCAGGTTTCGGCTGAACGTACACGCTTTGTGGTGGACGTGTATGCTGTATATTCTGCAATGGCACACTCTGTACAGGATTATTCATATATGCTGACTGCAATGGTACACTCTGATAGTGGCTCACCGGAATTGTCGGCTGTGGTGGTGCGGTTACTGTTTTTTCCGGAACTGGTTCGGGTTCTTCGGGAATTTCTTTCGCTGAACGGAAATTCATATCACGGAGAGTTCCGCCACCAGTATACGTTTTCTTTGTGGTTTTTGCATTCAGGTCACGGAAATTCATAATATCACTCCTTTACAGACGTGGGTCGACGGGTTCGCTCTCAAATGCCAGTACACCAAATGAACATTCATGCACTTTGTATAATGGTTCACGGTTTACAAAACGTTTAAGCGCTTCCATACCTAATGAAAATTCTTTCAGAGCAAGGGTGCGTTTTCTTGAAAGTGAACGTTTTTTCAGTCGCTTTAAATTATCCGGATAGAGATATTCCGCACCGTAAATTATTCTTAAATACTCACGTCCACGACATTTTACGGCAGGTTGCAGAAGTTTGTTTCCGGCAATAGCTGTATAGTATTCAGGCTTGACAACCATTCCCTCACCGCCGGAAGTCGTCAAATCAGACCACCATTTAACAGCGTTGTCAATGCTTTTTTCGTCACCAGTATCAACGCATATGCATGGCGTTGCCATAAAAATCATATCCGTACAGATATATTTTTTTATGTTTTCCATGTGCCACGTATGCTTTTCGTGGTCGAAAACCTTATTTTCAATCGCAAGTATATGAAACGGTGCTATTCTGAAGTCGTCAATATTATTGACAGTCCAGCAGTATTCACGGTAGGCAGAAATATATTTTTCAATGGCATCTCTTCTGAAACGGAATTTTTCAAGAATATTGTTTAAATCGGTATTCTGTCCGGAAGTAAGGGCAGAAACTTCAGCGGTTATATTCTCACGGGAGCAGGCTTTTTCAAGGAGCGTCACGGCGGTATCAAGGGAGTTTCTGCCGGCGTTTCCGACGGGTGCATACTGAGTTTTAATAAGTCCTTGTGCCTTTTCAGACCATGGCATAAGTTCAGTATCAAGGCAAACCCAGTCCGTGTTGAAATCATTCCAGAAATTATTATCCGTAAGCACTTTATCAAGACGGTTTAATAATTCCTTTTCAGTTTCCGCATTGTCAAAGAAACGCCGTCCGGTACGGGTGTATATAATTCCGCACGTTCCGTCATTGATTCCGAAACGCTTGCCGGCAGTTTCCGGAGTATGACAAAGAACTATCACAGCCCTTGACCCCATATGTTTCTTTTCACATACGACGTTTTTTATACCGTTTTTCCGGTAATATTCAAATGCTTCCAATGGGTGTTCAAGATAATCATCAATCCGGCTTGTCTCACACGGCGACATGGTAGGCGGAAGATATATCAGCCAATGCGGGTCGGCGGAATATCGGGACATTATTTCAAGTGCGGCTGCTGCGTTGTTTTCCTCAACGTTTATTGATGGGATAAGTTCTGTTGTAAGATGCATTTTCCCCTGAAAATCTCCTACAGTAAGCATATCGCCCATATCTTCGATTTTTTCAGGAGCAAGAGGCTTTACAGGTTCGTAATATTTTTCGTATGCCTCAACGCTTACAAACTTTTTTTCTGGATAACGCATAGCGGTAAGTTTTCCGCCGAAAACACACCCCGTATCAATGCAGTATGTATTGTTTACGGCTGTGACGTCGGCACACGGAGTATGTCCATATACTATTGTTGCACGTCCTCTGTAATCAGCAGACCAGTCAAGACGCACCGGAAGTCCGAACTCATCAACTTCGCCGGTAGTATCTCCATATATACAGAAATCTCGAACACGTCCCGAACCACGTCCGATATATTTTTCTTTTATTCCAGCATGGGAAACGACAAGTTTTCCGTTATCTAATACGTAATGACTTATAAGACCGTCAAGGAAATTTTTCAGTTCGTCTTTAAATTCCGGAGTTTCCTTTTCTATTTCCTCAACACTCTTGTCAAGTCCGTAAGTTAGATTTACATTTTTGCCGTTAAGATATTTAAGTAATTTTACTTCATGATTTCCGACTACTGAAAATGCATTTCCGTTTTTAATCATAGACATAGCAAGTTTAAGCACACCGACGTTATTATAACCTCTGTCGCAGAAATCCCCTAAGAAAATAACTTTTCTGCCGTCGGGGTGAACGGGTACACCGTCGGCATTATCAACATAGCCTAATTTATTGAGAAGTTCTTTTAATTCCCCGTAACAGCCGTGAATATCTCCGATAATATCAAAAGCCCCGTGTTCGTCTTTTTTGTCGTTCCAAAGTTTAGTGCGGATTATTTCGGCATTGTCAATATCGTCCTGTGTGTTCAGGACGTAAACAAAACGGAAACCCTCACGCTTTAATTTCTTTACACACCGGCGGAGCTGTTCGGCATGATTATGAATAACTCTTTCCGGAAGCTGTCTGTTTTCACGGACTTTGTTTCTTTCAAGTAGCGTCTTTTCAGGGACGTTAAGCACTATAGCCACGCTATGTACGTTATTTTCACGTGCAACGTCAATAATTTTTTTCCGTGCGGATTGCTGTACGTTTGTTGCATCTATTACAGTGAGTTTCATAAGGTC